>NZ_FMKA01000004.1 GCF_900096945.1 Anaerobium acetethylicum
CATTACTGATACCAACTTGTGGTTCACTACACTTGGCGGTAAATACCCGTGGCTGGACTTTCACCAGCTAGATTAGTGCCATGCCTGGCACACAATGAAAAGGTACCTGACACCATAAACAAAAGTTTATGGTGTCAGGTACCACTATTCTTTTAAAGGAAATTGTATATACCAATACAAGATATCGCAATGATTGTACTTAAAAGAGTTCCAACCAGATACTTTTCCGCGAATTTCTGGTCTTCAAGCTGTTTATACCTGGCTACGCTCTTTGCCGCAAGAACAAAGCCTATAGCACCAAACTGTCCCATTGTCCCCAAAAAGAAAATAATTATTCTTTCCATGACCCCAATATATGACCCTACCTTAGGATTTTCCTCTGTTTCCTGTATTTGATTAAATATCCTGGCAAATATTTTTTTTACCAATATAGATGCTGGCGTTCCGCAAACCACAACTCCCATTCCCAGATCAGCTATGTTAGTCCATTTTTCAACAATGTGACTTGTCCCTAATAGCTGAACGCTTGTTACCTCAGTAAACTTAAATACTTTACATATTACAAGCATCATCACAATATGTATGATCTGATCTAACAGAAAAACCGCTACATTATTGTTGATTTTCGGATGCTCTTTTTTCTTGATAATCCGCTTAATAAAATCGACTGCATAATGCAAAGCAGCAATAACCGCAGCGAAGAGAACATACTTCATTATTTCCTTGGGGATAATGATGAATATCGAACTGCATAATATAGCCAAGCCATACAGCAGAGAGTGTTTCGCCAATGCCTTATCATTACTTCGCTTCTCTTTTGCAATATTGTCTGTCTGCAAATAGAAATCGCCAATAAAATGTCCAATAACAAGCAATTTATAAATCATTCATTCCACCATAATTCCTTTTTATATATTGTAAGGCTATGTAGTCCATATTTCTTATTATTATAATTTTTCCTCGCCTCATCACTGTATCTATGTTCTGTCTGCTTTGCTTTAATATCTCAGCAATTTTACCGGCGGCATTTTTTTTGGCCGTATATTTTTCCGCCTCTACAATTTCATCTATAATATAGATTGGCTCCTCTACATTTATATCAAACATGATTTTAGAAATCTCATTTGACTTTTGGGCACTCTTTTTTAAATTATAGTTTTCTTTTATTTCTAAAAGATTGCTTGCATACCCTGCGTGTTGCAGTACAGAATTTTTCTCTATAAAAGGATACATGATCTCACTAATCAACTGGATTCTATTTTGTACCATATTCTGTGCTTCCAGTAAACTCTTAGATACATTAAGCAAATAGCTGGCCATTATATCCGTCTCTTTGTCATCTGAATATATTTTGAATCTTTGCGTCTGCATTTTATATACATCTTCAATTGCAGCTCTTGCCATATGATATGTCGGCCCGTCTTGCTGTGTGGATATCCCGCCTTCAATTTTCACATTCCATTCCCCTACTCCGATTCCCGCTCTTATTTGAACCGGATGAACCATTATTTCTAATAGTCTTAAATACATGACTGCCCACATTGTATTCGAGAATAATCCTTGCAACTCATCGCCAGCACTAAAGGTTATATCAAAAACTATACCAGGTTCAAATAATACGTTTAACTTCTCAATTACATGCACTAAATAATATTGCAATAAAGTTCTGTCTTCAACACTATATTTTCTTGATCCTTTTATATCAATTATTAATGATGTGTATTTTCTCATAATATTACCTCCTGGTCTGATGGGGTAGTGTCAAGTCTACTACCTCTTCTTTTTATTTCAAACCCTTTATTTTCAAGGATTACAGTACTTTTTTACACAAAAAAAGCAATGACCTCCCTTTTTGGTGTATAATGTCAATCGCCAAACAAACAAAAATACAAAGGAGTCATTGCTCATGGACATTATACTTTATTTACTTCAATTAATTCAATACCTTTACCAACAAAATTGCTGGCTTTTAAATTTTATCTGCAGATATATTCCTCTGAAGCAGTGGGCTTTCGATGATTCACATTCTCCTAAATACCAGAAATTCAAGACCGATGAGCTTCCCGTCATCATCTGCCATAAGCAGGACTGGGATTGGAACGACCTTTTGAACTACTATCAGCAGCGTTACCACAAGATTCTTAAGCCCGTAAACCGCCGGAAAGAATGCGACATCCCAGAAGACTGCCATTGTCCTTCCTGCAAGGCTCCTATGCCTTATCTCTACCGCAATAACGGATCGAAAGGCCAGATTCTGTGCAAAGTCTGCCAGACTCCTTTCTCGCCGGAAGAAAACCGTTTTGAAAAACAGTATTCTTTAAAGTGTCCTCACTGTTCCCATTCTCTCGCTCATAAGAAGGACCGCAAGCATTTCATCCTCCACAAATGCGTTAATCCAAAGTGCACCTACTATCTGAATAATCTTAAAAAAATCGATAAAGCACACCTTGAAAAAGACTACGGAAAGAACGAATATAAGCTACATTATCTCTACCGCGAATTCACGATAGATTTCTTTCGCATGGATTTGAACTCGCTTCCAAAAAATGCTTCTTCCTTAAAATTTTCAAAACATAACGCCTATATCATGTTCCTCTGTCTTACCATGCATGTGAATCTCCAGCTCTCCTTACGTAAGACTGCACAGGCCCTCAAAGACCTCTACGGTATCGAAATCTCTCACCAGCAGGTCGCTAACTATGCCCGCACAGCAGCTCTTGTCATCAAGCCTTTTGCTGATACCTACGACTACCAGACGAAATCTGTCTTCACTGCAGATGAGACCTACATCAAAGTTCGGGGAGTAAAAGGCTATATCTGGTTCATCATGGATGCCGTATCCAGATCCATCATCGGCTATCGTGTATCTGACAACCGTGGTGTCGGTCCGTGCATCCTCGCAATGCGTATGGCTTTCCGAAACCTGAAAGAGCTCCCTGAAAACTTTAAGTTCATCGCTGATGGTTATAGCGCCTATCCACTTGCGGCACAACAGTTCTTCCATGAATTCGGTGATAAGTTTAAATTTGATATCACCCAGGTCATCGGCCTCTCCAATAATGATGAGGTATCAAAAGAATTCCGCCCATACAAGCAGATGATTGAACGCTTAAACAGGACTTTCAAGTCCTCCTATCGTGTCAGCTGTGGCTATGATAATTACGAAGGTGCCAACTATAACGTTGCTCTCTGGGTTGCCTATTACAACTTCCTCAGACCTCACAAGCACAACGGCTATCAGGTGCTTAACAAAGTCGACCTGCTCGAAGGTGCCGGCAACATGCCCGGTAAATGGCAGCTGCTTATCCTTCTTGGCCAGCAGGCCATTCTGAAAATGCAGGCCGAAGGCTCTAACTGTTCTTAGATTCAAAGCCTGAGGTAAAAACCAGCCATCAGAACCTTTGGTTCTGACTATGCCCTTGATGGCACGCAAAAGCAATGCTACAATGCTGTGAATCAGACGGGAAAACTCTAACTGTTCTTGAGTTCTTCGCCGTCGGTGATACGTTCAGAGCATTGCTTTTGCGTGCAGTCAAGGGTGGCGTACGTCTCCTCAGACTATAATATCTGCAGTTTTCAAGGTTCGATGGAACCTATTTTTTTGGTTCCAAGTTTTCATAACTCACTTGACACTATCTCTGATGGCTTTATTATATACCTGCCACTATCAATTTAGCAAACGTTTTTGTTTGCTTTGTTTTAATGCAAACAAAAACGTTTGCTTTTTAAAGCTAGGACCATTGCTCTCCCTCAAAAACGGAAACAGGATTACCAAGAAAGCAGATTGAACTCTATCAGACCTGAACATATCAAATCAATTTTCGACTGGGTTTCGTTTGGATTTTGTATCCTTGAAATGGATTAAGAATAAAACAAGATTTGAATAAAAGATATGTATATATTATCCTATTATTTGGAATATTACAACTAAAAAAAGGTACCTTAAAAAAGGTACCTGACACCATAAACAAAAGTTTATGGTGTCAGGTACCAATTTATCAACTCATACACTCTGGCTTTTGTCATTTCTGCGGCTTTCATATTCATGACCATCGGCTGCATGCTTCCACCCTCATACTCAGCACCAGCTTCGGTAACCGCCTCTTCCTTCCGGGCAATCCATTCACGTTCTTCCAGCGTGAGCAAACGCATGGTCTCTTCATCCTTTGTCTGCTTCAACACACTCCATGCATTATTCAATGCAGCGTCCCACAAGTCATACAGCTCTTTTGTTGTTTCATTATACTCAAATTGAGTAAGCAGATCATTTTCGATAGAGTTTTCCAGAAAAGCAGCCCTGTCTTCGGTATAGGTCATGACTTCTTTCAGACTCTCAATGATGTCATAGCTTGAAAAGCCAAGTTGCTGCGCTTCGTTATTCAAGGCATAGAAGGGGAGTTCTGTATCTGTGGTATCTGAAAGATCATAATAGCCCACCCAGCCTCTGAATTCCTCCGGAAGCTCTGCAAGGGGAGCACCCGGCAGATAGATCAGGATATTCTCTGCGCCTTCCAAACCATAAACATCGCTATAGCAAAACAGCACTCCGTCTATTATCTCCTCCTTACCAGCCACTTCTTCATAGTTCATTTCACGAATCTGTATCGAATATGTATACTCATTTACCTTAACAGGCTGAGTAAATTGTCCACTGAAATCACACCGGTACACCGTTCCTTTTGGGTAATCATCGCTTACAAGGCCCATTTCACCGTCATGATACTCACCGGAAAAACTCCCATCTTCATTGATCGTCAGCATGGTGGCCCAGCCGCCCGCTCCACTGGAAAAACAAAACTGAAGAGCTGCAAGCTCTGCGAATGAAAATGTCTCTTCTGTCGTTTCGGTGGTTTCTGGCTGTTCAGCGGTTTCTGGCTGTGCTTCTTCCTTTTCTTCAGATGATTCCGCCTCCGATGTAATCTCAGTTTCAACCGTTGTGGTATGGTTGGGTTTTTCTGATTCCTTTTTTCCACAGCCGCATAAAGATAATGCTATGATTACGGCCAAAATGGGGGTTATGATGTTCTTTTTCATGTTTTGAATTGTCTCCTCTCACTGATGTTTTGCATCATGATGTTTGGGTATTACCTTAATGGTACCGTATACCATTTTGGTACCTGACACCATAAACAAAAGTTTATGGTGTCAGGTACCCTCCGTTCCGATTCTTCTCCGACAGATTCGGCACGTCCGGCGAAATCAGCCCTCCTACAGTCCAGTCGATCCCGATAGCCGGATCGTCATACCGGATGCTCTTGGCATGCTCAAGCGAAAATTTGCTGTTCGTAAAATACTGCAGCTCTGTCCTGTCTTCCAGGGCAATCACACCATGGGCGAATCCTGCCGGCACGTACATGATCCGGTGGTTTTCTGCGGAAAGGATCTCCCCGACCCACTTACCGAAGGTCTCCGAGCCCTTCCTGATGTCGGCAGCCACGCTGTACATGGAGCCCGCCGTACACCTTACCAGTTTTGCCTGTTCAAATGGCGCCTCCTGATAGTTCAGCCCTCTGATGGTCCCCCTGCTTTCCGTGAAAGAATGATTTTCCTGGCATATGTGGAATTCGATTCCCAGCTCCTGCAATCCGTAAAAATCAAATGCAATCTGGAACCATCCTCTGTTGTCTGTTACGATTTTCGGTTCTATTATTTTGACTCCGATTTCCTCGCGTTTTATCTTCATCTTATCTCCATTCCTTTCCTGCCGGCTAGCAGCCGGGTACCACCGGCCTGCCATCTCACCGGCCTGGTACCCGCCGGCCTGGTATCCACCGGCCTGGTACCTGACACCATAAACTTTTCTTAATGGTGTCAGGTACCAATATTATCGGATTTCATTCCGTTTTTTTATCAAATTACCATTTCCCAGGATTTTAGTTCTGACAATAATTATCTGTGAACCAGATTAAAATATTGCATTTGCCCCATAAACTAAAATGACCCGACGTGGTCCGCTTCATAATGAGAGGCGTGTCGGGCTCTGTTAGAATTATCGTACCTGGTTTTACCTTTAAAGTCAACGAATGCTTACATTTATCCCTAATTCAAATTACCAACTTCAGTAAATCAATTAATCTTTTCAAACATCCGCTTTGCATAAATTTCAATATCTGATGGATCCAGCATTTCATAGCGCTCTTTTACCGCAACAAAATATTCCCCAATTAATTTTTTGGGAATGATTTTTGTGGATGCTACAGATGCAGGCAAATCGCCTCTCGTCTTTAACCATGGCGCTTCCAGATGTGTAAACCGCTCTAGTGTTTTTCCACTATAGCAGCACAAATTTTTAACTATGCTATCAATAATCGTTTTTTCATATCCTGTAAATTTTGAATCATCACAGGAAAACTCAATTTTTAATAGGGTCGCATTTATAAGAACTGTATTTAAAATAAACATCACTGTACACCGGTCCATGAACCCAGGCTTCGCACTCGTCTGGAATTAAGAACTCTTCTAAAAACGCATAGTAAAATCCCTGTATATAATATAATGCTTTTTGTAATGCTAATGGTGTTATATCTTCACACCTGCAAATCAAATAATCCACTAAGGCATCAATTTTAGTAGAACCTTCTTCTCTAAGCCCAAGAAGTTTTTGAGCCGCCAGTTTACTTTTTAATTACATTACTTTATTTTTTTGGCTATATACCTTCTATTTACATTGATAGGGATTTTCTAAAATCAAAAAAAAGAAGCCCTTCCAGCTTTTTCGCTAAAAGAACTCCTCTGATATTAAAATTTCATACAAAAAATAGTTTCTATCACAATATAATTATCAAACCAAAAGATTCCTCTAACAGTATCTGGCGTCGGTATCCTCTTGACATTTGAACGTCTATTTCATATTATAATAATAACAGGACTCCCCACACCTCTCACGTAAGTGATGTGTCCCATGGGGAGACATTTTTTTATACAGAAAAGGTTGATGATAAGATTATAATTTTAAAAAAACTGGGCTACTTTGTTTTCAAACATGCAAAAAGGCCCCCGCAGGAGCCTTCTCAGGTTACAGGCCTCGCAGGTATCTGTAACACGTTCACTACTATCGATGTATCAATAAATAAAGATTCCTTCTCTTCTTTGATTTCAATTTCTCTTTCCTCTCCACATTCCGGACAGTACACAAGACAACCATAACCATCGCCTGCACATCTTCGCTTTCATTCCGAACCAGCACCATTATTGCTGCTGATATACCAGCAAGATGACTCCGCAGGACAGCATCAACCTGGCAGAATACCGGTTGGCAAAGTCCCAGGCCTTCTGGCTTTTCATAGATCTGACCGTCCGGTAACCAGCGAAGCTGTTGATTTTTTTCGGAGGGTGTTTTTTGAATACAGCCCCTATGACAATTATAATGGCTGGAACCATGATGCAAAAAAGCATATTCGTCCAAAACATAAATTTCCTTCCTTCTGTTAACATCCACTATTCCTACTTGTTAATGATGGCCCTGCGATGCCCTCTCTTAGTCGATTTGATCCATGAGGTTACCTACCGCCGCACAGACGTCAGTAAATACAATCTCTTTTGCATAACCAAAATCTTTCTGATAACGTTTCCAATGATTTTGCATAGCTTCGCTGCTTTGAATCACTTCCAATATAGCTTGGTAATTGCCAAGAACAGCCGTTGATCCCCTTTTTTCCGAAGTTGCCACAACTGCTTTCTTCAAGATATCCAGATCGATATTTTTGTTTTGCAGCCTGGAAAGTACGTATACGTCATAGAAATCTCTCGGGCGTGTATTTTGGTCCCCTCGGGATACGATGGTTTCCAGCTTTTCCGCTAAAACAGTTTCTAAATTGTATGCCAGCACTTTGATGGCCCTTTCTTCTAAAAGCAGCTTGAATTCATAATTTATTTCCTTTGGCGTGATTTTATCTCCTGTTGTAATATCTAACTTTAACGGAACCGACATAGGTAAAAAATTAGCTGTCAATGAAACCCGGTATCCAGTGTATTCATCCCCCTCTCTTATTTCATCTATGGCGACAAAAGAAAAGGTAACATCATCCTGTAATGGAATCTTGCAAATATCAAGAAACATTTCTTTCACAGTTTCTTGCGTGACAGGTAAACCTTTTATTGTCGCATCCATATCCATGGTAGCCCTTGTATCCAATCCCACCATAGACGCAATCAAAAAACCACCTTTCAAAATAAATGAATCGTGATATTTTGAAAGAGATATCCTCTCCAACAATCTTTCCAACATAAAATTCTGCATCACAAGTTGGGCAGACATGTTTTTTTCTTTTGCAATGTTTTTAATAATTGCTTTTAACTGCATCGCATTTTTCATAACAGTACCTCCAGATAATTACGCAATCTCTTTTCAACCCTCAATTCCCTGGAATATTCAGATAACAAAGGAATATTTTTATCCGATCTCCTGGCATATCTTTTAAACGCCTCCGATACAATCTGGATATCTGTATTGCTCTGTTTCCGCAAGATATCACAAAGTGTCCGTTCCATATTATATACCTTGACTGGATTTCCAGCTGGAGTTTTCATTTGTACGACACCAAGCCCATATAACTTAGGAATTGTTCTGACACACTTTACATTTTCATTTTTCAATGCATTTACATTATAATTCAGTGGAAACGTCATTTGGAAGCGCATGGGCGTTCTATCAGTCAAATCATATAAAAAGAGCGCTGTTTCTCCTGAAAAGATGCCTTTTTTATATCTGACTTGAAGATGGTACATTTCATCATCCCATACCTCTGCCAATTGGTACACACCTCTTGCCGAATGCTCTAATATGCCAATATCAGTAAGATGCTTTAGGCTAGCTCTTGAGATACCAGCTTTTGTAACTTCTGATGCGGTTATGACCCCTCCATTCTTTTTTACCATTTCCATAATCAACTCTGAATTCGACATACCGCACCTCCTCAAAAATAATTTCTAACTTTCATGCATATAATTATCGATTAGTTATGCATAAAAGTCAAACATTATATTATTGTTTTTATTGTGAACTTCCTGAGTTTTTTCCACTCAAACGGCATTTCGGCACCAGTGCCTCATAGGCCGTTTATACCATCGGGTACCTGACACCATAAACAAAAGTTTATGGTGTCAGGTACCAAATTGGGAAAACTGTTGCTAATCCAAGTTTTTCAAATAGACGATTACGGATTATCAAACCCACTACTACAATTTTTGTTCTAATCCGTTTTTTAATACCTTTATTATGAGAAGCAGCTTTTCTTCTATCTTAGGTATATCATCGTTTTCTTCGATTAATTCATTTATATTATTTAATACCATTTGTATAAAGTTACCGATAAATTCTTCCGGAAATTCATTGCTAAAAATTGTTCTATCATATTTCATCTCAGTTATAGAATTAAAACTTTCATTATTATATTCATTTGTGATTTCTTCTAAAACACGATTATATATTTTCGTATTTTTTTCTTTTGCAAATCTTCTGCTAAGTTGATAATATTCAGGATTTTCTCTCGAAAACCTAATTCCTGCTAACACCTGCTTTTCCAAAAAAACAAAGATGTCATTTTCATCAGCAATATTCATAAATTCTGCCTTTTTTCGCATGGCTTCTTTCAATAATGCAATATATAATTCTTCCTTATTGCTGAAATAATGATAGAAGTTACCTTTACTGGTATTTGCCTCCTTAATAATATTATTAACTGATGCATTCTCAAAGTCATTGCTGCTAAATTCTGTTAATGCAGCCTCTAATATAGCTTCTCTCTTATTCATTACTTTTAGCCCATTCCTTATATAGCTGCTCAATATAACTTACTGCTTTTATATTAGCATTGTCCTGTTTTATAGCTGCTGCTATTTTTTCAGCTTGAAGAATAGCATCCTTATGATTCATTTCTAAAAATCTGCTAACAAACTCATCCTCTGTATCACTTTCCTTTAATGGTCTGAGTGCATAGCCCAAATCAAACAGACGCTTTGCCCAAAACGGCTGGTCAACGTTAAATGGCATAATCACTTGTGGTATTCCGCTACGTAATGCTGCAGCCATTGTTCCGACTCCTCCGTGATGTAAAATCCCTTTAGATCTTTTGAAAATTTCATCATGAGGCAAAAACTCTTTTATTAGGATGTTATCACTCGATGACATATTAATTCCACTATTTCCAGTAATAATAATTCCTCTATTCCCGCTTATTGATAAAGAGGCAACTATTTTCTTCAAAAAAGATTGCGGATTATTCAATGGCATAGATGAAAACGTAACTATAATTGGCTTTTGTCCATTCTTTAAAAATTCCTCTGTTTCTACATCAAGGGAACTTCCATCTTCTAATATGGGAAAACCTGATAAGTAAACTTCTTCTTCAAATTCTTTTGTATCTAAAAATAAACTTGGAGAAATAGGATAAATGATCGGTATTGGACAACCATTTCTATTAATCATATACTCTCCTTGCTTTCTTTTTTTTAGTTTTAGCTCTTTTTCTCTAAAATCATTAATATCTTTTATATTATTACTTTCAGCACCCAGGTTAGTCAATTTATATGTCAGTTTATTCAAAAATCCACCAAGATTTTTTGTGGTAATAGCAAGATTAGGGAATGCCGAAACAGGATATATTATTGGTATAGGTGGCATTGATATACATAATATTCCTAATTTTTCAGCTATATCAACTGCACCAAATGCCTTTGGATGATATATAATAACATCCTTTTCATGACATGCCTCATAAAATTCTGTCATTGCTTTTCTGTATAAAGGATTAATTACTCTTTTAGCATACTGTATTGCTTTTATGGGATGTTTTAATCCTTCTTCAAACACTTGCTTTCCTTCCTGCGTCTGCAGTATTGCCATTAAATCCAAACTACATTCTTGAAACTCCAGTCCATTCTGTTCAACAAAATTCTTAAACATTTTTCCTGTACATATTGTGACATTATGACCTGATTCACAAGCAGTTCTTCCTATTGCTACATATGGTTGTACATCTCCCCGCGAACCTAAACACAAAAATATAATATCCATGGTTACCTCCTTAGACCACATAGTCTATTACTAAATTAGACCATGTGGTCTGTTTTGTCAAGAACTATAACATCGGGTATCGTAATCACACCAGAACCAGTTAATCCTGCAAAAGTGTTTGTAGACTAATTCTTAACCCAAAGTTTATGGTGTCAGGTACCAATATTATCCCGCCTCACTCTTCTAACATCCATTTTAGGGCATTAAGTTTCTGGATCCCGCCATAATCCATCTCACCAAACGCTTCATCCAATGTTAATAGATATTTTGGATAATTATCTTCTATACTTCTTAATGGAGCTAATTCTCTCTGCAGCACCTTCTCATCTAATGTCGTCTGTGATACCTGGAAATATACCGGTATCCCATCTTTGATCGCAACAAAATCCACTTCTCCATCTGCACCTATCTGTCCAACATAAACCTCGGGGTATCTTCTCCGTAATTCCAGATAAACCAGGTTTTCCAGGATATGGCCAATATCTGTGTCCTTGCCGCTTACTTTCATGTTTCTCATCCCAATGTCACAGATGTAATATTTATTGATTGTAGTTAAAAACATTTTTCCTTTTATATTATACCTGCGTGCCTCATAAAACAACAAGCTGTCTGTAAGCCCACGGATGTATCGGTCAACTGTTTTGGGATCGATTTTTTTATGATTGGACGTCATTGTATTGGCGATTGTCGTCGGCGATGTCCGGTTGCCAATATTGTGCATCATGAATTTAGTCACTGCCTCTAACATATTGACATCCGCTATTCTTAGCCTCTTCACGATATCATTTAACAGGATTGTATTATAGATGCCGCTCATATATTCTTTTGCGTCCTGAGCATCATATCCGTACTTTAAGACATAGGGAAAAGAACCACAGGAGATATAAAGATTCATCTTTTCATTCAGCGACAAAGTCTGCTTTTCATCATCCAGTCCCGTACAATATTCCCGGAATGATAATGGCATCATCGATAGCTCGACATATCTTCCGGTAAGCAGCGTCGCAAGTTCCCCGGACATAAAATAAGCATTGGATCCTGTAATGTAGACATCACAGTTTTCTTTCAAAAACAAGCTGTCTACAACCTTTTCATACTGTTCGACATGCTGGATTTCATCCAGGAAAATGTAGTTTTTCTTATCTTCCTTCAAATGTTCCTTCACATAGTTGTATAGGGATTTATAATCAAGCAGCTCTTCAAACTCAAGGTCTTCAAAATTAACAGAAATAATCTGCTCTTTTTCAACACCCTCCTGCATAAGAAAATCCTGATAAATTTTGAAAATAGTTGACTTTCCACAACGACGAACACCAGTAACTACTTTTATGATTTGTTTATCTCTCCACTTTACTAACCAATTCAGATAATCCTGTCTTTGCAATCTCTTCATTTTCATCGCCTCCTGGCTATAGTATATTCCGTTTTTTCATCAATATCAATATTAATCGGATTTCATTCCGTTTTTTTATCAAATTACTTTTTTACAGGATTTTAGTTCTAACAATAATTGTCTGTGGAACTTCCTGAGTTCCCAAAAAGGTACCTGACACCATAAAAAAAAGTTTATGGTGTCAGGTACCAATATTATCGTCACTTTACCATAGCGCCCAAACTATCTCAATCCGTTTTTGCATAAGGATGTCTCCGGCATACTTCTCGTTGCGGAGTATTTGAAGCACGCTGCTGGCATCTTTTTTGGATAGACCAGCGCACGTTTTCAGAAATATTTTTTGCTCATTGAGAAGGAAATGATAGAGTATTTACTTTACAATTACATTTATTTATATTTTTTAGCGAAAATACTAATTTTAGAACATTTCTGCTTATGCCTAATTTAACAAACAAAAAATGAGAAGTTTCTTTAGTCAAACCAAGAAGAACTCCTTATTTTTGCTTTTAACAAATCCAATCCATGTATTATTGTGACTTCAGATACCCAATATGATGTTAATATTTTTATCACTATTCATATAAATTTCTTTTTATTGACTTTTTTTGTTATTTAAATTATCATTACAGTAGATGCAATCATACTATACAAATGAAAGGTGGCTCTATTATGAAAACTCTATCCACTAAAAAATTAGCTGAGACCGTGAAAATGCTTAGAGAAACAAAAGGTTTTACAAAAGAAGAACTTGGGACTATAACCGGAATAAACAGAATTATGATTGGTCGAATCGAACGAGAAGATTTTATTCCCTCTATTATACAATTTGAGGCACTAGCTAAAACACTTGGATTTGATATTACAGATATGTTTGTAGAAAAGGAAAAAACTAATTCCTTTATTGCTCTTCGAAGCGAGGCATTGAGTGATAATGAAAAAGAAGGCGTAGATAAACTTTTTAAAATGATGCTTTCTATGAGGCAGCAAATCATCTTAAGGAGAAAATTTGAGAATGAAACAGAATATAACGCTTAATGAAATACAAATCGAGGAAATCCGTAAGCTTGTTAGAGATACGCGTCAATCTTTAGGTTTTATCGGAGAAACTCCTGTTGCAAACGATATTTTTACAATCCTGGACCATTTAGATATCAAGCTGCTTGAATATCCCATCGAATCCGAAGATGATAAGCCAGCTTTTTCTGCTGCCATAATGTATTTAGAAGAAGGGGATAACGAATTGTCTTTTATCGTTCTCAATACAGCAGACTATTTTGATAAGCAGATTTTTTCTCTTGCTCATGAATTATATCACTACTATACAAAAACCGGAGCTCACCTCAGCCGATTTGACGATACAGAAAACACTTTAATTGAAGTAAATGCTAACCGTTTTGCAGCTGAGTTCCTTCTACCAGAAGTAGCGCTGGAAGGAATCTTACTGGAGGAATTCAAAACTTCGTCTTTAGTAAAAATCACTATAAAAACTCTTCTCCGCTTTATCGCAAGACTCCAATGCACCTGGTGGCTTCCTTACCATTCTCTTGTTAAACGATTGAGAGAAATTGGAGCCATTACAGAACAACAATATAAAGATTTATATTCTATTAACGAAAGAGATCTAAGCGGTGAATATGGTAAAATCGGTCTTGCCTTTAATATTGAAACATTCACAAAGCTAAATACAAAAACAAAAAACATTGGCACCTCCGCCAATAACATCGAAATTATCATTCGTAACTTTGAAGATAATCTAATAGACGAGGATAAATTCACTGATACATTAAGCCTATTCAACAAATCACCTGGTGATTTTGGTTATGAAATCACTATTTCCGATGAAGATATCGATGAACTGAACGCCTTCTTTGACAGGGAGGACTACGATGAAGATTGACACAGATAAACCGAATCCTTCCCTCATCAGCATCTTTGAAGATCCTAACCAAGTCATAACCTTAGACGCGAATTTTCTAATCCCACCAGATCGAAGCAGTTATGCAAAACGTGGATTTGACTTTCCAACGTTTAAAAAAGTATGGCTCGATCCGATTTTTCCGCTTTCCCGAATCTTGCCATTCACCAGGCGGTCTATGATGAGTTATTACTTACAGCCATACAGGAATATATCCAGACGCTTTTAGCTAAAAATCCTCAGGGTATTATTATTCACAATGATTCTGCTCTGACAGAAACGGAAAAGGTATTACGTGATTCAATCGAAATTAAAATCTACCCACATACCAACTATGAACCTGTGATTGATAACAAAGATGATCGAGGCGAAGTAAAATCTCTTTCATTTATAGCGGTAAAAGGTCTCTTGTATTTCGCCGCTCATGACAACAATGCTATCCAACTCATCGAAAAGGCTGAAGAATGGGCAACAGGCCTTGATAATGTACACGCAATTCAGATGTATGAACTTATTTACTATCTTTATGTAAAAGAAGTCGGCGATAAAAATTCTTTACGATTTTTATATAAGTACCAGTATCATCTTACGCCCCGCGAAAAAAGCACAAATCCAGAATGGGGTAAATTTATTTCTCATATGAATGATCTTTATCAAGCATACCTGGATTAAAGTCCTACATGTTTTAAAATTTTTCAGCCCGGATTTCTGTCCCTAACAGTGAATCAGATATAAAAAATCCACTTTACTTTTTCGCTTTAATATTCCAAAATAGACAGCGTGAAAGTAAGGTATCATCAAAACAAAAAAGACCCGACGCGGTCCGCTTCATAATGAGAGACGCGTCGGGTCCTGTTGGACTTATTGTACCTGGTTTTTTTTCAGAATCATCAATGAATACTTGCTTTTTTTCTTCCAAAACAAATAGCTGTTGCCAATGAGATGACTGCAAGAATGATATATAAGCCTGTCATTGCAGTGTCACCCGTCTGAACTGCCTGTGTAGTTGTCGGTATTATTGTCGGTATTATTGTCGGTATTATTGCTGCTTCCTTGACAGGTGTTCCGATTACTCCATAATTGCTGAAATGATCTGTTACAAACATGATTTCATCTCCGCTTACTGTATGAGGAATAATTGTTGCACTTCCATCTTCTGCCAAATATATAATCTGAAGATTTGTATATTTTTTCATTTCTTCTGTCATCTTCAGGGTTACCCTGACATTTCCAGCTGGCTGAACCGGTTGCCCGTTTACCAATAGCTTGATATCAAAAAGCTGGATCAGCTGCTGGCCTTTTGCTGCCTTCTCAATCCCTGCTGCATATAAAGCTTTTGTCTGTTCAGTAAGTGTGCCCATTATCGGGGTAACGGATAACGTTGTTCGAAAATCTAATACTGTGCCATCAATTCCTTCCACTTTTGTTCCCGTTGCTTCATCCTGAAGAAGTAATATCGACAGCGCTTTGACTGCGTCTGCGAGCTTCGTTTTAACTCCGGCATCTATCAGATTTTTCTGCGCATCTGGCAGGCTGTCGTATGCATTTTTTGCATTTACAACGGCAGTAAAATCAGTTTCCGTCAAGTTTGCCACATCCGGGAGGCCGGTAATCAGATCTTTCGCATTCACTATTTCCGGCACAAGCTCAAACGATGCATAAATCGTCACATCGGAGCCCGGCATGATAAATGTATTTTCGGTTACTGTAGTATCATTATATTTCAAACTTCCTGCCACCAGCCTGTATCCCTCTTCCGGAGTCACTGTTATATTGACTGTGTCACCTGCTGCAGCTGTTATTTTATCCGCAGTCACAGTACCATTTTGCATGGATTCGACACTGATGCTTCTTGGTATAAGCTCAAATTCAGCCGTAATCGTCACGTCTGCTTCCGGCATGATAAAGCTGGTTCCAAGTATTGCCGTATCGTTGTATTTCAGGCTTCCTGCCACAAGTCTGTACCCGTCCGCCGGAGTCACTGTTATATTGACTGTATCGCCTGCCGCTGCTGTTGTCTTGTCTACGGTTACGGTTCCCCCTGCCGAAGTATAACCGGCAATATTATGAGTTGCCGCTCCATACTCTGCCCTTATCATATAGTTGTTCGGAAAGCCGTATCCCGCCAACGATCCCATTGAAAAAGCATCTAAACCGGCAAATGAATCTGCTCCCCCATCTGTTGCCGTATCTCTTCCTGTGAAAATCCCGTGATTTGAAAAATACGCATCCAGGCCGATAAACAGGGTGTCTTCACTAGAAGTAAGAGGCGTAGTTAATTCAATACATTTCCATCCATATCCCGAGAACTCCGAAACATCTATCGGTTGTGTGTAAAGCAGCGTCGCAGGCTGGCTTCCACCTTGTGAATATATCAATACATTTGCTGCTGTGATTCCGGGATCGATATTATCTGCCTCATTCCCGTAAAAAATCCATACATTCGTAACTGTTTTGTCTGCCAGTCCGGAAAGCCTGTTTAAATATACCGCATAACCGGTTCCCGTAAATCCAATTGCTCCGTCATTCGTTCCATTGTCAACTGAAACGCAGTTTTCAGGCGGAGTTGTTCCTGCCGCATCCGCCCGAAGCGGGAACACTGCAAGCAGGCAGAGTATAGCAATAATCTGGTAAATCCATCTCTTTTTCATGATCCTTGTTCCTCCACATTTTCTATTTTTTTATCGGCCAGCATTCCTGATTCTCATGCTGATTGATCAACTGCAGCCCTCAAAAGCGCTCCGATAATTGTCTGGCACCGTATCATTGCCTTTTTTGAATAAAAGTACAATTTCAAAGTTCTGTTCACCGATCCTTAACGCAACATGCATCCGCCTGGTCCTATGGAAGGGTTCCATGTTCCCAGCGCAGATACACCCATCCTGTCAGCCGAACAGCTTCTCGTTATAAATCCCTTCAGCAATCAGCATCCTAAACGATTCCACCACCGACTTCTTGTCTTCCTTATAGGTTACCCCAAACCAGCTGTCATTGGTCTCCAGCAGCCTGACGCTTGCCTCGCCTGATTTGATCAGACTGTCGATTATGGTCGGGAGCAGATATTCCGATTTCACATCCTCTTCCGACAGGTTTGAAAGGAATTCCACGAATCCCGCTTCAAGAGTCTCAAGAAAATCCGGTGTAAGCCCCCACATATTCATGGAGACATAGGAATCTGCATCAATGGCTTCGCTTTCTCCGTTCTCCTGGCAGATTTCCGGGCCGAAGAGGGTCTTGATGATGTTATGGGTCTCGACGACGTCTACGAGCATGCCCTTTTCATCGATGCTGCACACGCCCCGGGTAACTCCGCCGTTTTCGCTGAGGGTGTTCTTCAGCTTGAATCCCGCCATGCAGAACTCGGAAGACTTTTCGATGGAAAGGTCCGAAAGATATCCGTGTACCTTCACGAAGGCTTCCTTTCCGTAATAGTCGTCCGCATTGATAACTGCGAAAGGTTCGTTTACAACGCCTTTGCATGCCAGTACAGCCTGGCCGGTTCCCCATGGCTTTGTGCGGCCTTCCGGCTTTTCAAATCCTTCAGGAAGGTCGTCTGTCTCCTGGAATACGTACTCTACGTCGCATATTTCTTCTATCCTGTTTCCGATCACTTCCCTGAAGTCCTTTTCAAGGTCTTTTCGTATAATGAAGACGACCTTATTGAACCCTGCTTCCAGAGCGTCATGGATCGAATAGTCCATGATGATTTCGCCGTTAGGACCGACCGGTTCCAGCTGCTTGATTCCGCCTCCGAATCTGGATCCTATTCCGGCGGCCATGATTACTAATGTTGTTTTTAAATTATAATTGTTCATGATTTATTGTCTCCCCTTTATGATCAATTGGAACTGCAGGCAATCGCCATTGCTTATTATCCGGGTTATGATTCCTGCCGCGGTTAAATAACCAGCAGGATTTTTCAATATTCGGTGGCTCACCCTTTTCACACTTTTGCCATGCAGTGACTTCTGTGACTTCTGAACGCATTACCATAGATAAAAGATTGGTTTCCTCCTGCCTGGCCGATTTCCATTCTCAGTTGAAAAGGAGATAATGCTTGTTTCATTCCTGCCGATGCAAATAGTCGGCAGGATTTTTTCTGTTTTTTAGCGGCTCACCATTTTTTCACCGTTGCCGCGCCGTGACACTTCTTTTTGCCTCTTTTATCGGGCAAACCTTCATACACATCTGACAGCGGATACACTTCTCCGCATCAATGTGTGGGTATGCGAACCCTTCTAGGTCATCTTCCATAGAAATTGCTTGTCTAGGACATATAGCATAACATGCCGTGCAGCCGCAGCAGTCTTCTTTGCGTTCGTAGAGGATTGGGATGGGGTTTGTATTTTGTATTTTATTATTTGGTTCCATCAGTTTCCCCCCTTACTTTCATTCTTTGTTCAAAGAAATCCTCACTGTTTCTCATGACGCACTTAACGCAAAAACAATCGCACTTGCAGCCGGTAGCATCATCTTGTTCTATTCCCCAGCCTTGATTATGATTACAAACTTTACCAGTCTCAATCCAATCCAGTTGGAGTTGTTCAACTTCACTCGTTCTTAATTTCATTAATACTATTTAACCTTTCTTTTCGATGTGGATATAAAGGTATCATTAGAAAAAGATCCAACCCAGGATCCTTCATCAAGAAATGTCAATAGTACCTTTACCTTTTCAAAATCATTCGGGAATTCGATCATTTTATCTTTTACAGTTAAATCAACAAGTCCTGAATGCTTTTTTGCAATTCTTTTTATTTCCATTGCACTATATTTGTCTAAAACTCCAGAATCATTTATAAGTGCAACTTTCCTTCTAACCCAGCTATTAGCTTTAGCCATAACTTGTTCACGGCCATCGCCCAAATTAATCTTTTCCGTTAACAAGAAATTATTAATATCTTCATCCGTGGCTGTCCTATAATAGCCCGCTGAATCAAAAATCTGCCTTGCATAATAAAATGAATCAAAAATCAAATTGGTTCCATTCAGAAAGCAATCTATTGAATAGGATACTGAAATACCCACACTTTTATTTTGTGTAAAAGTGCCATCATTAAACAACAGATTCAGTTTACTTGTCGATATATACTGTTCTTTTCTAAAACGCTGAAAAGCCCCAATAAATTTTTCGCTTTTTTCTGTATTCTCACTATATCCAACGCAGATACCTTTAATGTTTTCTATAGTTTCATCAGTGGGTTGAAAAGAGTCAATAGAAATAGGATTTCTAAAAGCGTCCTTAAGGACATCCGGCAACACAAAGTTTGCAATGCATAAGGTTTCATCTTCTAATGGAGTATAGCTACCGTCAAAAGATACATTAGTTTTTCCAGCCAGTTCGTTTGTAGCTTCATCAAAGATGCCATTTATAAGATTTTGCGTGTCTAAATTTGTTTCAAGTTTATAAACGACATCCGTTTTATCTTCTTTAACACTCAAAAAAATATCATTAGCTTTAAACCTACTCACAAGCCTATAACTGCTATTACTGATGTATCTTTTCTATTTACATATCCTAACACAAAATTAATAATTAAAATCGGAGATAAAAGGCCACACCGATACAAAGATTTTTGCAATCCATTAATCATCTTCTGGCCTCCTTCCCTAAATTTCCTTAGTCACTTACATACTCTTTTCCGCTGCATCCATTTGGTAAGGTCAAAGGTGTGCGAGGGATGTGTTAATCTTTTCCCAGCACTTTCTTTATTAGATGTTTAGCTTTTCTCAAAGTTCGACGCCACAACGGAGTATAATTTCCATACTTCCTTGCAATATATGAAAAATCTTTATTCTCGAAATCTTTCCAGAACTGATTTCGCTCATCCGGAACTTTTTCTGGTTCAATTAGTGGATGTTGCATTGAGTCTTCGATTCGAGTTTTATACCAAACTATGTCATTTTTTGCTTTTTCAAAATACAAACTTCCTTTTTCCGTATTAACCAATACAAGTGAAACACCTTTATTATCATCTAACCGAGGACAAGCTTTCTCTATTCCCCAATAATCAGCAATAGTTATATCGCCGGGATGATCAATAGACTTGTACGGACATTCGTAGCATACAGGTCGAAGAATATTGTGGCTATAAAATAAATAAGTCCATACTTGGCTGTTTATTTTTTTATTCTTACAAAAAATTGTTTCCACATGGTCTCGCCACCCGAAGTCCTTTTTGTTTCTAAAGTCAACATTAATTATAGTTTTACCCTTAGATATCCAGTCAAGATATGTTTTCCATACTTTCGGACTAGGAACCCCATGACAAACAATATCTATACAAAGAAGATTATTATAATCTTTTTTAAGGAAACATCTAAATCCTGCAACTTGACACGATGTGCCTGAGAATAAAACGTGTCTTCCATCTTCTAAATCATTTTTTATTTGTTTATAACAATCTCCCAATCGACTCTGTATATATTTGGAGCCTCTCATCAGATCTCGGCCAGTTTTATTTTCTGTTCTAACGTGAATCGCATTATAATTTTCATCTAATACGCATCCATAAACTACTCCGCCGTCCAAAAAAAGATCAGAAATAGCTGTAAATATTCCTCCTGAGCGCGAAGTAGCTCGTATTCTTTCATCTTTATGTTTAACCGCATATACATTCATCGTTTCAAAATATATCTCCTTACTACTTGCCAACAATCCCTATTTACAAGAAAATTTAATCCCATTCCTATAGTACTAAATACAACAGTCAGAATAATTCCCCATACAGCGCATTGACCATAAGAAGTAATTTTAGGCGTATAAAATTTAGATAGCAAAACTACACTAAAGAAAAATAAAAGATTCACGCCAATTATAGAGATTGATCGCCAATATGATCTTTGCATTACTTTTTTATCAGCAATATATGTACACCAGACAACTTTTAGGGGAAGTGCGATAACAGTTGCCAGTGTAACTCCCACTATTCCAAACCTATGTACAAACAAGACTGATAAAATCAAATTTGTTAAAGCTTCTACAAGTGAAATGTAACCTGTTTGCATTGCATATCCTGCAATACCGGTTAATTGTCCTCCAACATAACGACTCCAAGATAATATCTGTATTAAGCAAAACATTAATGGAAGTGAACTATATATGTAGTTAACATCCGTAATGCCTCTCGTATATAAAGACACGAACGGAATCGTCAAGACATAGCATACACTCATTAAAATCGTCACTAATCCAATAAAAATAGAATTTAATGAATCATGTAACTTTTTATAAGTTTCAGTACCATTATGATATGAATACCCTATTAAATAACCAATGCTTATAAAAACAGCAGACAGTAATGAGGAAATATTGGCAAATATCATATTATAAATTCCATATACTGAAGAAAGCTGTGTACTAACAAAAATTGATAGGACAATCATATCGGTTGAAGAAAAAATAGTCCAACAAACTTCTGTCAATATATATGAATTTCTATCTTTTAATTTTAATGAATTAACTTTTCTTTTAGGAGCAATCCATCCATAATGCTTCTTAAAATATATTTCATAAGCAAAAACTTTTGTTATAGTTACAAAAAAGTGAACTACCTGAAGAATTACAATACTAATGCCAAGTGAAGCCATAATAATTTTTGTGGCATATCCTATGATTTTATCTGTAAGACTGATTGCATTATTAACATAGCCTTTCCCATCAACGCTTAAAATTATAGACGGTGTCTGTATAAAATAAAAAGAGACCACTCCAGACATTCCTTCAAGCATAACAAGTAAAAAAATTGTAAATCTATCTATATTTGTTTTTAATACAAAAGGAAGAGCAAACGACAATATTGTCACACCAATAGCATAACAAATCGTAAATTTCCTAAAATAACAATTGGCCAAATAAGTGATCTCTGATATTTCATCTTTATTTTCATCTCCAAATGGCTTGAATAGTGCATTTCTAGCTGCTTGTCCTATGCCAGCTTCCAATAATGCCATATAAGTAAAAATTTGCGTCAAAGTACTCAAAAAGCCATTTGCATCAGAACCATAACTAGTAATAAAAATGCGCGGGACTATAAGACCAAGAATCAAAGTTATACATTGACCGCCGAATCCTGTAGCTACGTTTTTGATGATTCTATTATCTTTACTCATAATCTATACCTTCTAATGATGAAAGCAAAACAGCCTTTGAGTATGATGAATACTTTTCAAGGACTTCATTCACCTTTTGATAATCTATTTCAGAACAAGTTGGAATATTACTGTCAGTTATCTCTCTATCATGTAAGTCAAATATTTCTGCCAAAGTATTTAATCGACTGTTTGTGCCATTTTTATTTAACTCATAATAAAATTGCTTTCCAAGCCTAATCGACAAAGCCATCCCATGAAAAGATGTTGTAACTACATATTTTGCGCTATTTAACGTTTCCATAAACTTTCTTGGGCCTATATCCATAAGTTTTTCACACCAATCTGGAATATTTTTTTCAGTTCCATATGAGTGACAATACTTTACAGATAATCCTGTCTTTTCATGCAAACTCTTAGCAATATCTAAACTATGAATTGGGTCATTAACGAAAAATGCAAAAATATAATCTGAGCTTTTCTTTTTTAAACCAAGTTTTTCTTCCCATTCACATTTTGTTAACAAGAAAACAGGATCACAAACTACCTTTGCTCTGGCATAATTTGTCGCATTCAGCTTCTTTAATATTTCAACTCCATCATTTTCTCTAATCAATGGAATCTTAATAGTAGAAATTAATTCTGTCATCTCTTCTTTTGCGGGATATGTTAATATTGAATTATTGCCAAAAGAAGCTGCATATGAAAACCTATTTTCTGGATTTACAAACTTTAAAAAGTAGTTCAAATCATCTTGGACCATTGAAGCATTCCATACCTGGTCACTTCCAGTAATAAACAAATCATAATTTTTAGATGCTTCACTTATATTATTTGAACTATACGGTTGTGAACATACTAAATATTTTTGTTGGAATTTTTCAAAAGTCTTTTTTCTGCGTATCTTCAAACTAAGCTTGCTAATAGAATCACGTCCGAGAATCACTGATTTAATCATAGATTTCAATCTTAATGGTGAATAATAATAGTTTTCTATACATTTTGATCTATAGTCTAATATTTCTGCTTCATTATTTATTGATAAAAATTGTTGTAAAGCAAAAGCTTGTAACATTGCACCAAAATTATGTGCTCTATGAAACGTAATTATTCCAATCTTTTTTTCCATTAAATAACCTCACCAAAAATACTTTGTGATAGACTATATGAACCAATTCATCATCAAAAAATCTATTTCCAAAGTACTTCTTTCTTTATGATTTTTGCTGGTATACCGGCAACTAAACAATTCCCTGGAACATCTCTTGTTACTATTGCACCAGCTGCAATAACAGCGCCATCTCCTACATTTACACCTTTAAGAATTTTAGCTCCTTCTCCTATCCACACATGATTTCCAATACATACTTTTTCTGTCATGTGATAATCATCTCTGATCATTTCGTGATTATCCGAATCTCTTATAATCACATTCTCTGCAATGTAAACATTATCGCCGATTGTAATTTCCTGATGACAGTCAATCATACTTCCCTGATTCATATATCCACTGCCAATCGTTAATGAAGCACCATCTGCAACAAAAAGTTTACATCCAGCATAAATCAAAAAGTCATCGACTCTCAAACTACCTTTACCAATTGAAAATGTAGAAACCGTTTTGTTAGTAAGTGTAAGTTTTCTATTCCATTGAAGTCCAAAAACTAACTTCTTGTTTATTTCAATACTTGACTGTTTGTTTATGTATTTATTACAAGGGGAATATATTACTAATTTTCTTTTTAGAAAATGAGAACATATCATTTTTAACAAATTTATCATTTAGATTCTCCATCAATTAGTGCAAGTCAACTTCTCTTTAATTTTCAGTAATTGCAAATAAGTAAGCGCACTCATTATTTTATTATTGCTTATCAATTTATGAAGCATAACATACCTTTTACCAAACAAACATGATTTTGCAGTGTCAGTATTACCGAACATACGAAGTAGGGATTGATAAGCTCTCATTAGTTTCTTTTTATTAGTAAAATTCACCTTGCTAAGATCATCAATAATATATTTCAGACAATATCTCGATAAGTTTTTTTGAATAAAAGTATCAAATAAATTTCGTTCTTTTAAAGTTTCAATAAGAATATTAAAAGATTCGCAAATTGCAAGCGGCTTTTTATCGATAGTAGTTGACAAGGAATTTTCTGCAATTCGATAATATATAAATGTTTCCTCGAAGATATCATTGCGTGGGAAATAACACTGTGCAAGACAGTTAAAATACATGTCCTCACCAGTACGCGCATTATTGAACTTTATATTATTATCTATCAAAAACTTCTTTCTGAAAAATCTTCCCCATGGAGCTGGAGATGTTCTAAGTAAATAATCATATTCATAATCAGAACTATAATAAGTATCAAATATCTTATCACCATTAAAGTTTTTAAATTTTAGGAATAGAATATCCGTATTCGAATAAGTAAGTTTCTCTATTATTTTTTGAATACATCCCACATTAAACAGATCATCTGAATCAATAAAAGTTATATACTTGCCTTGTGACTTTTCTATTCCTAGATTTCTTGCATATCCCGCTCCTGCATTTTCTTGATGAAAAATTTTAATTCGCTTATTTTTTTTAGCATAGTCCAATAACAAATTCCAGGAAGTATCAGTCGATCCATCATCAACAAAAATAATTTCTATATCTATTCCAGAATCTATTTGTTCACAGCATTCAAAAAAATCAGATAAATAAAGTGATTTATTATATACCGGAATTACAATAGATATAAAAGGTTTATTCATTGTCTTTCAATTCCTTTATCTTTGATAGAGCTTCAATAACAACCTTGTCCATATCATAATATTTGTATTGCCCAAGTCTGCCGCCAAAATGAACATTTCCTAAATGACTTGCTTCTTCCTTATATTTAGCATATAAATCGTTATTCTTGTCATTGTTAACTGGATAGTATGGTTCATCCCCAGGCTTCCATGCAGTAGAATATTCTCTTGAAATAACAGTTTTAGGTGATGTGATATCAAACTCAAAGTGCTTATGTTCAATAATTCGAGTAAAAGGTACTTCAAATTCTGTATGGTTTACAACGGCATTGCCCTGATAATTTGATCTATTTAAAATTTCTGTTTCAAAACGAACTGTACGATACTCAAGTGGGCCATATTTGAAATTAAAAAATTCATCAATTGGACCAGTATAAATAATACTATCTGCAATATTTTTAAATTCTTCTCTATTGTCAAAGAAATTAGTATTTAGTCTTACTTCAACTCCATCAAGCATTTTTTCAATTATACTTGTATAACCACCAACAGGAATCCCCTGATAGCGATCGTTGAAGTAATTGTTATCAAAAATAAATCTAACAGGTAGTCTTTTAATAATAAATGCAGGCAGTTCATTGCAAGCTCTTCCCCACTGCTTTGCTGTATAACCTTTTATTAATTTTTCATATATAGTCGGACCTACTAAATTAATAGCCTGTTCTTCCAGATTTTTAGGTTCATCAATATGATACGCTGTTTTTTCCGCCTCTATTTTTTTCAAGGCATCTTCAGGTGTAAAAACATCATTCCACAGTTTTGTAAATGTATTCATATTAAATGGTAAGTTATATAATTCATTTTTATACCTAGCTACTGGCTGATTAATATAATTGTTAAATTCAGCAAAACTATTTACATAATCCCACACTACTTTATTTGAAGTATGGAAAATATGAGCACCGTAAACATGTACATTAATTCCTTCAATGTTTTCGGTAAAAATATTGCCAGCAACATGATTGCGTTTATCTACTACTAAACACTTTTTACCAGCTTTGTTTAATTCGTATGCGCAAATAGCCCCGTATAAGCCAGCACCAACTATTAAAAAATCATATTTTTTCATATGCATTCCTTTTCTTTCACTATTTTTTTAAGCATTCATTCAACATTGTTACGTTGTTTTCATAGAAAACAGGGACGTCAAACTCTGTTTCAAAAAGTTGTCTATTAGATTTTCTTAATTTATCTAGTTGCTTGATATCTAGCTTAAATATATTCTCAACATTTCTAAAGAAATCTTCGTCATCTCTATAAACAAAAATTCCTTCATAAGCATCTTTATCAAAATACTTGTTTCCACCAGTATGAGAAATCAGCGGTATTGTTCCCAAGGATAAGACTTCCAATAAGACTAAGTCAAAATAAGTCTCTCTATTAGGAAGTACAAATATATCGCTTGCATTTATCAAAGAATGAGGATCATTAGTCCAACCTACTTCGATCCAGTGCGGATGATTCAGCCCCTTAATCGGCTCCTCCTTGCCTGCCACTAAAATATAAGCATCCGGGTATTTTTCCAGCAATTTAATTCCAAATTCTTCAAGTTTATCATATCCTTTAATTTCATTATGTCTGCCAACATAACAAATAACCTTAGCATCAAGAGGAATATTAAATTTTGATCTTATCTCATCTCTACTAACTTTGGCAGTTCTTTTATTTGTACCAGTGAGCAAATATCTAAATTTTTCTGAGTTTTCGCTTTTAAACTTTTCAAACCCGTTCCATGCATGTATATACGGCTCTTCTGCCTCCTCGCATGGAAAGACTATATAGTCGGCTAGGCCAAACGAACGTTTATCAGCCATTTCGGATAACTTAAAAACAGGCCAAAACAAGATTTGTTCCCATCTTTTCTTGCCATTATATGTTTCAATAGAACCTAAAGTTGGGCAATGAGAAGTTAAAACAACAACTCCTTTGTATTTCTTCAGGCTTTTTCTGAATTTATAAACATCAGAAGTTCTATGAAAATGTATTAAAGCATATTCATTGCTTTCGATATCTTCGCTTCTATTTCCTATCACGACATGCTTGATTGTTCTAAATTCATTAATTATGCTTTCTTTAACACTAGAGCTAGAAGAAACTGCTACACTAGTGTCTTCAATTTCTCCTAAATGAGTTAAAAAATTTAATTGATTACTTCTCTTTATATCTTCTTGATATAATGTATAGAGATATCCAGCTGGTCCACCAACAGGTTTTAGCAAGGATTTCTCCATGAAAATTAGGAATTTACTCATATACCCTCCTCAACAAATAGTTCTAATAATTCTTTTCACAGATATTTCATAAATATAATTAATAACAAAACTTACCACATAGCTAAGCACAAACGTTAGAGTGAACGCCATCAAAAGAGATTGCATACCATATACAAGATTATTAAGGTAATAGAAGCAAAAGAACGTATGCGTTAACCACATAATTGTTATAGTATTACCAGGAAACAGTTGAACAATCTTTTCAGCCGTCTTACTCGATAATACAGAAAAAGCTAAAATTAAAATACCGACAATAAAAGCATCAAGCCTATATACTTGTCTTACAGTAAATGAACGTATTAAGAGCATTACTACCACCAAAACCGGTGATAAAATCTTTGAATACTTTTGTTTTTTTACTCTATTAATTAAATCGACATCAGCTAAATGGATTCCTATACTCATTGGGTACTGATACACGCAGAAATTTTCTACCCCATTTATGAAAATATTAGAATCCGTTATTTTAGGAATAATTATTCCAACAACATAAATCAAACTTGTGATAACAAAGAATTTTATTTTGCCTTGTTTGTAAATAAATTGGTAAGCTGGTGATGAAAGCAGCAGTAATACATATAATCCTACAAACCACCACTCTTTATTAAAATTACTTTGCAAGCCTAGCAGTTCAAGAAACGAAAAATCTTCTAGTCTGTACCCCCCCCCCGATAAATCCGTAGGGCAATGTAATAATCATAATAAACCAGTAAAATGAATAGAACTGGACAGTCTTAACCAAAGAATACTTCCATGATATTTTGTCATTTAATATTTTCCTACCAAAGCCATACCCTGATATAATAATAAATATCGGCACACACAATCTGCAGCCTTCTGCCAACTTTTGAATACTTGTGCTTACAACAAAAGTATTCGAAATTCGATCAGGGAATGCAAAGCAATGATGAAATACCATCAGCATTATCGCAAATACTTTCAAAAGCTTACTTTGGTATTTATCCATTACCTAGAATCTCCTCCCACTTGTCTACTATTTTATCTATATTAAAACGCCTTGAATCTTGATATGCATTTTCAGAGAAAGAAGTTAATTCCACCTCATTACTCATCAGTTCGTCTAATTTTCTTACAAATGTTTCTTTGTCCCCTTGCTCGATCAGGAAACCATCATTTCCATCGATAACAATCTCGCTAGGACCAGTAAAACAATCATATGAAATTATAGGTAAGCCAGCTTTTTGTCCTTCCAACAACACCATTGGAAAGCCCTCAAATCTAGAGGTCATTACCATTATTTTGGATTTGTTATAGTAGTTTTCAATGTTCTTTACAAACCCAGCAAATACAACATTTTTAAGTTGTTGTTTGTTTACATAGCCTTTCAGTTCAGCTTCTTCTTCTCCACTCCCGCAAATAATAAGTTTCCAATCACTGTGATTTGCTTCTATTTCATTCCATATTTCAAGAAGTTCTAAGAAGTTTTTTTGGTAGGCCAATCTACCACTGGCTATAACAACATTTTCTCTCAAATCAAAGTTAACTTTTGCGCTATCTCCCACAGTAGGATTATATATGTAATCAATAGAATGCTTGATTTTTAAATTCTTCTTATATTCTTCAAGATCCGCCTTGGTTAATACAATTATTTTATCAGCATATTTGGCTGCAAGAACACGTGCTCTATCTCTATTCTTAACACCATTATTAGAGCTAAAATTAAAATGTTCCCAGGCAATCATTTTCACCTTGCAAAACAACTTTAATGGCAAGGAATATAAACACAATAGAACATCAATATCAATCAAAACATCCGGTTTCTCTTTCTTCAAGAATTTAAGAAGTCTTATATACGGAAAAACTTTTCTTTTTATTTTTCCTTTTGCATTTTCCATATGCAAAGAATATAAGTTTATTTCCTTTTCCTTCTCAAAAGTAGCCTTCTCTCCATTTTCATAACTCAAAATACTTATATCGTATCCTCGACTTGCAAGTTCGTTTGCAATCAGAAGAGAAACTCTTTCTGTTCCACCGGTCCTTGTTATATTTCCAGAGAAAAAGCAAATCTTCATATTTAAGTCCTGAAACAAAGCTGCATTCAAATTTGAATGTGAATTTTTATTACTAATTTTCTTAGCGGGTACACCAGCTACCGTTATACCTTCCTCTAAAATGTCCTTTACTACAACACTCCCAGCACCAATACAAACATCATTGGCAATCTTTATATTTCCAATAATTTTAGCGCCGGATCCAATAAAAACATTATCTCCAAAAATCGGAGCAGCAGTTTCACCATTAGTGGCGCCAATGGTCACACCTTCTTGGATTCTACAGTTTTTACCTACTCTTGCATTACCATTAACAACAATTGTTCCATAATGCGCTATACTCAATCCTGAGCCAAATACATTAATTGGTATAGAAAATCCTAATTTTATAGATAAGGATTCAAATCTTTTTTTTAAAAAGTAAATATACGGATAAAATATATATGTACATTTACAATTTCTATAGTATTCATACTTGCGATACAGCTTCTGCCATTTAGTTACAATCGTTTTTCTGTTTCCATTTGCAACATTATCAAGTATCAAATATTCGTCAAAATCATTTTTACTACTAATCATATATTTTAATTCCATTCCTTAATTTTTTTGATAAAGCAAATCCAACCATTATACCTATAACTATGTTTTGTGGCGAACTGTTGAATATTTGCTCTCCGGTTGATTCCACCAAGGCCTGGACGAATACTAATAACGAAGATAAAGCGATAAAAGAACAAGACTTGCCATTAACTGATACATCTGTCTTATAATTTCGATATAACGCTTTCATAATAGTTGCCAAAAGCACTACATAAATAATTGTTCCAAGTACTCCTGTCTCCCCCATAATTGCAGGCCAGAATGTATCCATACCGAAGAAAATATTTCCAGGCTTGAGTCCCCAAACCGTGTTTAATCCATAAGCGTAATACCATTCTGAATAATTAACTTGAGCATAATATGTTCCAAATTTACTAAATCCTACGCCTAAAGGGAAAAAGTCCTTTATAATTGATAACGAACCAACTAAAAATGCATATCTGGCGCTGCCACCTGAATCCGTAAAATACATCTGATAGGTTTCGCTTATTAACCCTCCAAAAAAGAATATAACAAAACCTACGCCAATGAATGGAATGATGATTTTTTTTGCATCAATTCTCTTTTTTTGTAGCACAAACGAATCAAATAATAAAATTGTAGCAATTCCTAATACTACTTTGACTTTCATCGATAAGCATGCCAAACATGCATAAACAATAAATAAATATAGTGACCTCTTTTCCTTATTTGTCCTATATTTTGAATAGTAAAGTATGCTTATAAACAACATGAACCATCCATATTGCCCAGCATGAATAAATAACCCCATTACAGACGGTAGTCCTTGTCTCGTATAGTCATAGGCAAACGGAATTAATTTCGTCCATAATGAAGGAGCAATAAAATTGACGATACCAGTAACAGCTGTAATTTTTCCAGCAAACAAAAGGGCATCTACAAAATGGTAATACGTCTTTTCCTTAATTGGATGAATTATAAGAGACATTATTAAAAGATAAATTTTTACCATCAAAATGCTTGCCATTAATAGTGAAGAAAATCTATAAGAACTGTGAATAAGGCAACTTACAACTCCTACCACCCAAAATAACGACAAAAGTATGAATATTTTGGTAGTTAACGAAGATATATTACTACGTTTTGCTAAGTAGAATATTGCTCTAGCGACAAAAAACAAAATGAAAAGTTCGTCTATATGATCTAGAAATCCTAAATGTGTAATACTAATTAATGAGTCCTGATAAACTATAATAAATGTCAATATGTATATTAACAACTTATTTTTTGATATTTTCATTACTATAGTCCTCCATTAAATCTACATACTTTGAAACCGCATTTTCTAAATTGAATACTTCAGATCTTTCTATAATTTCATCTTTTTCAAATCTAAATCTCCCAGATAAAAATCCAATAATGCTTTCTGATATTTCATCTTCTTCAAAGGATGTCAAAATGCCATATTTTCCGTCCTCCAATATTTCTTTTGGGCCAGATTTGCAATTTGTACTTACCGGAACACAGCCACATGCCATAGCCTCAATCATTACAGTAGGCAAACCTTCCCAAAGTGATGTCATCCAAAAGCAATCAGCATTGTAGAAATATTTATATGGATTCTGTTCAAATCCTTTAAATACTACACGATCTGTTATATTCAATTGGTCTGAAAGGTTATGCAATGCGTTCTCAAGTTCTCCTTGTCCTAAAATCAATAGATAAGCATCTTTTTTCTTTAAAACCTCTTTAAAAGTTTTTAGCATTAATTCATAATTCTTTTGCTTCGTCAATCTGCCAGCAGCTACAATAATTGGTAGTCCTTTATATTCATCTAAATTTAAAGGAACTGACATTTTTTCTTTTAGTTCTCTTGAAACAACTGGGTTATAGATTGTTACCGTCTTCTCATCTTTTACACCTATACTATCGATGTAATCTAGTCTTGCTTCGTTTGACACAACAATTGTTTTTTCAACTAGATAATCTAAATGTCGCAGAATAAAGAACTTTGCTTTTTTATGATCTATTTTTTCTGAACTAGTAGTATTGTGTATCACTATAAAAAGTCTACATTTTGCATTTGAAAAAAATTTTGCCAGAAGTGTAAAAAAGCTCATTCCAAGAGAAACCAAAAAAACTTCAGTATAGTTTCTCAACTGGCTTGCTAGGTTCTTAAAAAAGATATATTTACTTGTTCCAAGTTCAATAACGTTAATATCATGAGACAAACTACTATTAAAATCACCATTATTCTCTTTAACCAAAAATGTAATCTTGTATCCTCTTTTGCTCAATTCGTTAGCAAGGGTTATTGTAATACGTTCCGCTCCGCCGCCTGTAAATCTATGCATAACGAAAGCAATATTTCTATTTTTCATTGCAACACCACCTTGCCTGGTACAAATCCAATAAACGTTTAAAATATAAAGAATCCGAAAAATTGTTATAACATATTGATTTCGAACCAACACTCAATTTTGTAAATTCATCTATATTAATAAGTTTTTTTATAGCATTCGTAAGCTGTTTTACATCACCAGGATCTACTAAATAGCCATTATCTCCATCAATAACAGCTGAGGATATATCCCCAACATCCGTAGCAACTATAGGCATTCCATAGCTCATAGCTTCAAGAATAGCAATTGGCAATCCTTCATTATAGGAAGGAAGCACCAACATTTGGCACTCTCTCAGCAATTTCTGTTTCTTTTCACCATCAGTCCATCCAACGAAATTAACAACATCATCTATCTTTAATTCTTCAAATTCATTTTTTAGGTTTTCTTCTTCTGCACCACTACCGGCAATAATTATCTTAAACTTATTATTTCCCAAATCATCTTTGAGTAACTTTGTAGCCTTTAGTAAATCCGAAACCCCTTTTCTTTTTATCAAAACACCTAAGAATAAAATATTAAGCGGCTCTGCCCATTTAACGGTTTCTTCAGGAATATGTACTGTATTGTTAACTACAACTGTGTTAGTTGTAGGCTCTATCTCTTTAATAACTTTATTCCATTTTTCACCAAGCACTATAAAAGCACTTGCTTCCTTTAGTAAGGTTCTAATCTCTTTCTGTTTCTTCTGATTAGAAGAGTCATACCACTTTTTGAACTCTGATCCATGTAAATGAATGATGTCAGGAATCCCATTATTCCTACACAATTTATGAATCAAAAACTTTCTAGTAAAACTACCCTTGTAAGACATATGAATATGAACTACATCTGGTTTATTTGTTTTTATTTCCGTCTTTATTTTTGAGTATGCCTTTTCAAAAAATATAATTTTTTTGAAATTGTTAGCCTCAATATAGGTAGGAATAAATTTCATTTCTACGCCATCTGCTACCCAATCATGCGAAAGCATTTGTGTTATTACGCTTGTAATTCCACCTTTAACAGATGAATCATTTCCCACCATTAATACTTTAACCACAATTTCACCCCTCTATAAATTCCTCTAAGCTCTTAATTATTGTCTGCGTGTTACTCTTATATTCATTGTACTCAGTCTTCTTCACTACATCTAATGCCTTCTGTAGATTCATATCTTCACACGCATAAATCAAACCTAATTCTTTAAATTGCCCAATCAGCTGGATTTGATGATCATCAACATGCTCTCCATATTTAGCCAATCTTGGAACTGCAATTACTTTCTTTCCCTTTTTTACAGCCCCAATAATTGCACCAGTGCCACCGTGAGTAATAACTATATCCGACTTACTCATGACATCAGCAAATTCATCTCTGTCGAGAAATTCTTTGTACTTATAATTTACTGGCTTGTAATCGCTATATCCAATCTGAGCAAATATCTCTTCATCTGTTTTTAACTCGTCTACAGCTTTAAGCAGCCTATTAAACTGAAACTTTTGTGAACCTAATGTAATGAAAATCATCAGTAAATTCCTCCCAGGAATATTGCATTAGGATAGAATTTCTTCATTGACTCCCACTGCACGTAAAATATGTCAGCATACTTATACATAAGCTTTCCGGTTTCCGTTGGAGATGAAACCTTTGCGAATGACTCTATGTACACAAGTTTCTTTCCAAAGAGCTTAGCTAAAAGGCAAAGAGGAATCATTGCGAGAACCCCAGTTGTGATTATCACATCAGGCTTTTCAACAATCATCAGTTTTAAGCTCTTGAATGCATTGACAATCATCCACAGTGGCATCGATTTTTCTTTACGATTAACCTGATGCATGTAGTACATCTTCTGCCCTTTAATCACAGCTTTGTATTCAGTTTCTTCTGTTACTACACAGCTCTCATATTTTTCCATAAGAGGTTTCAGCATAGAAAGCTGTTCAAAATGTCCACCTGATGAAGCAGCAAAACACAACTTTTTTCCCATATCAATTAATCCCTCTTAAAAATGTCTCTCGTGCAAACTTTCTCGCTCACATCATCAAGACAAACATCATAACGATTAGCGATAATAGCCATTGACTGTTTCTTGAACGCTTCCAAATTATTAACGACCTTACTTCCAAAGAAAGTCTCACCGTCTTCGAGAGTTGGTTCGTAAATAACTACGGTTGCGCCTTTAGCTTTAATACGCTTCATTACACCTTGGATAGATGACTGACGGAAATTATCAGAATTACTCTTCATCGCGAGTCTATACACCCCAATAATACATTCCTTTTCATCCTCTTTTGAATAATCTCCGCAGTTGAAATAATCGTAATAACCAGCCATATTGAGTACCTGGTCCGCGATAAAGTCTTTTCTCGTTCTATTAGATTCAACAATTGCTGAGATCATGTTCTGAGGTACGTCTGCGAAATTAGCAAGTAACTGCTTTGTGTCCTTCGGTAAACAATATCCACCATAACCAAATGATGGGTTGTTATAATGAGTTCCAATGCGAGGATCAAGACACACACCATTAATAATTTCTTCTGTATTCAATCCCTTTGTTTCAGCGTAGGTGTCTAATTCGTTAAAGTAAGAAACTCGAAGAGCGAGGTACGTATTAGCAAATAACTTGACTGCCTCTGCCTCAGTAAATCCCATGTGGAGAACATCGATATTTTCTTTCTCTGCTCCTTCCACAAGGAGTTTTGCAAACATCTCAGCTGCTTCCCTTGACTCTTCATCACAAGAAACGATGATTCGGGAAGGGTATAAATTATCGTAGAGTGCCTTACTCTCTCTTAAAAATTCTGGGCTGAAAATGATATTCTTCGTTCCATACTTCTCCCTCACTGAAACTGTGTAACCCACAGGAATTGTGCTCTTAACGACCATCATTGCTTCCGGATTTACTTTAAGCACAAGCTCAATAACAGCTTCCACAGCAGAACAATCAAAGAAGTTCTTATTGCTGTCATAGTTCGTAGGAGCTGCGATAATTACGAAGTCTGCATCCTTATATGCAGTCTCACCATCTGTTGTGGCTTTCAGCTTCAGATCTTTCTCAGCTAAATACTTTTCAATATATTCATCCTGAATAGGACTGATCTTTTTATTTATCTTTTCTACTTTTTCAGGGATTATATCCACTGCTGTCACTTCATGATGCTGAGATAATAAAACGGCCAGTGACAGACCAACATATCCAGTTCCTGCGACTGCAATTTTTAAATCTTCAAATTTTCTCATCGTTTTGCTCCTCTTTGTTACTAATTTTCCAATGCCCCTGCGGGCCCGTTTTTCTTTTCCACATCATTGTGGTTATCCACGCCGTACCCCGGTGCTTCTCTATATCAGCCACTAAACAAAACATCTAAACTCTCTCCTCACCGGGAGAACCAATTTAGGTTTTCTGTTTAGTGGTGGATTTTTTCATGAGCACACTCCGGTCTCACCCTATCAGCCCAACAATCTCATCTACCTATGCTCCTTTAATCCCAATAACCTCTATTTCGGTGTGTTATGAAAATAGGGGCCTTGATCTCATGACCTATGCTATCCTCACTCATATACAGTGGTAAAGGACTCAACTGGCATTTCGACGGTGGGTATTCCCGGCGTATGAATGGAATTTTCAATTGTTCAAGGTATTTATTTACCCACCTTATAGGCATGATCTGCTATCAAATTCATGTTTGCTTATCCACGGAAGCCACCAGTGCCAAAATATTTCCCCATTCTTATCTCTCCCACAGTCTTCTGAACTATTTTTGTCAATGTGGACATCCCATCTCATCTATCTCATCTATAACTCATAATCCGATTTTTGATTTTTTTGTTCAAAACATGATAATCAGCAATCAGAATTTCTTCCAATCGCTGAACACGGCTCTCCCCTCCTCGAGTGTCAAAACTCCTTGATTTTACAAGGTTTTTGTTCATTTTCTCGGGTAAGAAAATATGAACTCAGCAGACCTCCCATCTAGGACTACCTGCTTTTGTCCCTATTATGCCGTATTCATATTATGTCGCATTTATAAAACAAACCCTTAAAAAGGATTTACCTCGACCCTTTTCTCCCAATTACCACCATCACCGTCTGCAACAATATCTTCAAATCCAACCCAATATTCCATTCCTCAATATACCTCGCATCCAGCGCCACAACCTCTTCAAAATCCGTAATATCGCTCCTGCCACTCACCTGCCACATCCCCGTAAGCCCCGGCCTCGTCGCCAGCCTCTTCCTGTGATGCAGTTCATACTTCTCATATTCATCCACGGTTGGAGGCCTTGTTCCTACAAGACTCATATCCCCCTTCAGCACATTGATGAACTGTGGCAGCTCGTCAATCGAATAATCCCTCAATATCTTCCCAAACGGAAAGATCCTCGGATCATCCTTCATCTTGAACATGAACCCCGACATCTCATTCTGAGCCATGAGCTCTTTCTTCCGTTCCTCCGCATCCATATACATGGACCTGTACTTATACAGGTAGAACGTCCTTCCATTCTTCCCGACCCTCTTCTGCTTGAAGAACACCGGCCCGGGACTCTGCAGCCAGATACCAGGCGCCACGAACACCGTGGCCACCAGCACGATCAACGTCCCTGCCAGGCCTCCGCAGACATCAATCGCCCGCTTCAGGAACAACTGCCTCAGGCTTGCCATCTTGAAGCTGCTGGTAAACACCGTATACCCCGCAATCTTCTCGACCACCTCATTGCTCGTCAGATCCGTGTAAGGCATGAAGGCGATATGGCTTGTGATCCCCATCTCGCTGCAGGCATCCAGCAGATCTACCGGGATGTCCATGCTCCTTGGCAGATTGATGAACACCTCGTCGATGATATGGGTGCCGATATATTCCACCAGGTCCTCGCCGCAGGCCAGTACCGGGAATCCGGCACGGCGGCTGCCACGCAGGTCCCTGTCAATGACCGCGATCCCCTTGATCATGTAGCCGTTGTACTGGTAGGACTGGAACTTCTTAGCCGTGTCGTCTACCAGGTCCGAAGACACCACCAGGATGATGTTCCTGTCGCATCTGGTCTTCACCTTCCGCAGGACCAGCATCTTCCAGATCACCCTCGCATCGAAGATATAGAGCACCGATACGATCCAGTATGAAATGAGCATGATCCTTGAAAAATAAGTCGTTTCCTTCATGACGAACAGGTAGATGAATATCAGGCTCATCACCGTCGTCGTATGCATGACCACAGCCTTGAACTCCTGCCAGTGTCCTCTCTTCAGGATGTTCTTGTAGCTTTCAAAGAAAAAGCCGATGCACAGATCAGCCATCAGTATAAACATGGCCAGCTTGGCATACTTGATATACTCATACGGAAGGCGCAGGCCGTTCCTGAGCATGTAAGCCATGACAAATGTAATCTGCAGTCCGGCCGCATCAATGAGAATAAAGTCCCAATGCTTTCCCCAGCCGGATTTGATATTTTCGTACATTCCTTGTATCCCCCTTCATCATCTGCTCGCTTCTGTTTTTGGCGCAAAAAAATGAGCGCCCTTCTTCATATCAGATCCCTTTCCAGGGATGCCGCGGAAGACCGAGCGCCTCTTAACCGTACTGCCATAAAATTTCCGTCCCCGACGGGTTCCGGCTCCATTGCCGCCCCCCACGGTTTTTCTATTTTACTACATTCACTATAAGCGTCTCTGCTTCCGACCTGTTTCCATCCGTATCCACTACTGAGATCAGGATCTCGTAGGTTCCGGTGGTGTCTGTATCCACCGCGTCACCGTTTACCCTCAGACGTCTGAAAAGGGTTCTTTCGTCGTCCTCATTATCGGTAATAGATTCAATGTAGTTCATGTAGTTGAAGGCCTCACCCTTTTTCAGAGTGACCTTGTTCACTGTCAGCACAAGCGCCGGCATCTCCCCTTCAACATCGTCATTTCCCTCAGAATCAACGGTGTTGCTGTCTTTCGCATCCTTGCTTTTTGTATCCTTCTCCTCTTCGCCATCCCCGCTCTCTCCCGCGGTCGCAGCGCCTGCATCCTCTTCCCCGGCTTCGGCTCCCTCTTCTTCATCCGCTTCAGAATCGCTTCTGTATGTAATTACCCTGCTGCTCTTGGTGATGTTGTTGCTGCCGTCCTTGGCAGCGTAGATCACCTTCAGGGTGTCCCCGTCTATGAAGGGGATGATGCTTTCCACGATCAGCGAGTCGCTGACGTCGCCTTCCCGTTCATCCACGGCTGTCACGCCTTCCAGCAGGAGGGCCTCGTCTCCGCCCTTCCTGTAGCTTATTTCCCTGCTGTCAAAAACGATTTCGGGACCTTTCCGGTCCTCCGCTGCTATCATGTAAATGCCCATTCCAGCCAGCACCATAACAATGAAGCAGGAAATTCCGACTATTGCTGTCTTCCGCATGTTGTCCTCCCCTTTTACATTCTATTTTCAGCTGGTGCTATTTATCCTTGTTCTCTTCATGCCCGTAGTACTTGCCGTAGTACTTGCCGTAATATTTTCCGTAGTACTTGCCGTAGTATCCGCCATAGTACCTGCCGTAGAGGCCTCTTTCCCTGCGTTCCACCTTGTTGAGGACGACGCCCAGGATCTTGCAGTTGCTCCGCTCCAGCTGTTCCTTGATCTTGCCTGCGAACTTGTAGCTGACTGCCTTGGACTCCACTACCATGATGGCGCCGTCGCACTGTTCAGCCACAACCGCCGCATCGATGACGTACCCCAGAGGCGGCGTGTCGATGATGACATAGTCATACACCTTGCGCAGCTCATTCAGCAGGAGCTCGAACTTCCTGTTTCCAAGGAGCTCGGCCGGGTTCGGAGGAACCGGTCCTGAAAACACCATGTGCAGGTTCTCGATTTCCGTCACGCACACCACCTCGTCGAACTTCTCCTGTCCCGAAAGGAAATGGGAGAGGCCTCTCAGAGGCTTGTCAAGCTTGTAGCATCCCGCCAGCACCGACTTTCTCAGGTCGGCATCGATGAAGAGGACATTTTTTCCGGCTTCCGCCATGGAAATGGCCATCTTCAGGGAAACGGAGGACTTTCCTTCATTGGGCGTACAGCTTGTAAAGGCAATTACCTTGTTTTCGCTGCCGCAGAAGAGGATGTTGGTCCTGAGGCTCTTGAAGGATTCGCTCATATAGTAATCCATTTTCTGTTCTAAACCGACGCTTATATGCTGCATATCCTACCTGCCTTTCTTTCCGTCTTTTTTCTTATCTTTTTTCCTGCCCTTGCTCTCTTCTTCCGCCATGGGAATCGATCCCAGGACGCTGAGGTTCAGGTATTTTTCAATGTCGCTCTCGTCCTTGATGGAATCGTCCAGGATGAAGATCAGGAGGATCACCGCGCAGGCAAGGACCATCCCTAAGACCGCGCCGATTGCCGTGTTCTTCATGATGCTCGGGCTTACCGGTGCTGTGGGAAGGTTTCCGTCTTCTGCCACATTTACCTTCTCAATGTCCATGACCTCGGCGATCCTGACGGAGGACACTTCCGTGAGCTCGTCTACGATGTTCTTTGCCATGTACGGGTCCGTATTCGAAACCGTGATCTCAAGGATACGGGTATCCACAGGGCTGTTGACCGTGATCATTTCGCTGAGCGCTTCTGCAGTGAGGTTCAGGTCCAGTCCGCTGATGACCTGTTCCGTGACCGGCCTGCTCTTGATGAGTATCTGGTAGTCCTTGGTGAGCTGCGTGGAGCTCTGGATGTCGCTCAGTGTCGTGGTGCCGGTATCCTGGCGGTTCAGGATGTATACCTTTGAAGTCGATTCGTATATTGGATCAATCATGAATCTGCTGAATATGAACGCTGCAAGGCCGATGGTGATGGCTGCCAGAAGTATGATCCACAGCTTGTCAAGGAGTATGAACACCAGCTGCTTTAAATCTATTTCCAGCTCATCTGGGCTTTGGTTGTTATTCGGTTCCATGCTGTTATTTCCTCTCTTATCTTTTTGCATCTATGATTTCATTCTCTAAAAGCTTTTTCGGATTATCGCAGAACAGCGTCCTGACATAGTCCTCTCCGTATTTCTTCTCCATCCTTCTGATGCCGCCCTGTATCTTCGGCGACCTGGAGCCCGTGCCGTGGGCGTCCGTGGCAGCAAAATGGATCAGGTCTTCCTTCATGAGCTTGTCTGTGAATCTCTTCACGAAGAAGCCTGCGTCACCCTGGATGCTTGCCGCATTGACCTGGATGTAGTAGCCCATACGCACCAGCTCCTTCACCCGGCCGATGTCTTCCCGCAGGCAGCTGTACCGTTCGGCATGGGCCAGAACCGGCCTGTAGCCGCCAAGGAGAAGGCCGTGGAGGGCGTCGCTCATGTGGCGGTAATCCTCCGCCGGCGAGAACTCCACCAGGATGTAGCTGGTCTTTCCGAGGGTCAGGATCCTCCTGCTCTCGAGCTTTTCAAGGACGCTGCCGTTGTAGTAGATCTCGTTTCCTAAGGACAGCCTGACTGGAAGGCCGGCCTGTCTGACCGCCTCCCTGACTTCCTTCAGCCTGCTGATCAGCTCGCTGGAAGGCCGTCCGTATCTGCCCTGGTGATAGTGGGGGGTCGCGATCATGTGGGATATCCCCTGCTCATGGGCCAGCCTGATCATGTTGATGGTGTCTTCCATTGTCTTCGGGCCGTCATCCGCACCTGGCAGGATGTGGCAGTGTATATCGATATATCCCTTCATGCTCTGCTCCACTTTTTTATCTCTGTTTTCTATGGCGGGGACACGGGTTCTGGCCCGTCCTCTGGGGCTTCTGAACAGTTAACCCTAACTGTTCAGAACGCTTTTTCTCATAAGATTCGTCGCAATGATGGTTCCTGCGGATATGACAAGCCACACCGCTCCCAGATACAGGAATGCCTGAATGCCCTTTGACACATAGGTGGACACGAACTGGTAGAAATATTCCGGCGTAATGGTAAGCCTCTCATAGAACCTGGTAAACAGTACCGCTGCCGGAAGGATGATGCTCATGAACCCGGCTGCGATGGTGCTGTAGGTGATGAACCGCAGCGCCCTGTGCTTGAATCTGTATAGTCTGAATATGACCGCTCCCAGTGCCAGTGAAACCAGAAGACATACGGGAAGGGCGATCACAAGGATCTTCGTATAGAAGTTTTTTGCCTTGACGAAATAGGACAGGAATGGCATCTTCACGTTTTCCGTATAATCGGCCGCGATCTGCTTCGTGAACTCCGTGACGTTGTTCTTCTGCTCATCGGTGAGGACGACGCCTGTTCCTGTGGTATAGGCCTCTACGTTTGCCGCCAGGTTCTCCTGGAGCTGCGTGGTGTCGACCTCATAGCTGATTCCGTTAAAGGAGGCTTCCATGTAGCCCCTCACATCCTGGTAGACCATGTCCAGGGTGATGGCGTCTTCAAACACCTCCGCCGGAAGTCCGATGGGAAGTGCGATGGATTCGCCGCTGTCATAGGTGTATGCAAGGACGCCGTTGTAGTAGTTGTTCCTGTTCAGATGATCCAGGATCAGCCCTTCATTGAAAAATCCAAGATACAGCCCGAGCATATAGGTCATGGCCGTCAGTACGATGGTCAGTATGAAGCCTATGATGGCGCTGATGATGAACCTTGCGGTCCTTGTTCCTTTGTTTCTTTTTCTGTCCTTCTTCATGTCCATCCCCCCTATTCTACATCCGGCCCGGATATCTTGTCTGCATAAACGAACAGTCTGTCCTGTTTTGTGCCGACCAGCATCTCGAAGGGATAACAGGTATACAGGACGAGCTGCTCCTTATCCTGGGTCAGGCTGTAGGCCGACTCGTCGGATTTGTGGAGGACCTTCGTTTCCGTCACTTTGTAGACGTATACGCCGTAGTTCGTGGTGAAGGTGATCTCATCGCCGGCCCCGATATACTGGAGCGGGGCGAAATAGGTGGTGTTGTGTGCCGAAAGCAAGATGGTCTTTCCAAATCCAGGCATATAGCTGCCGTTGTACTGGCCTGCGCCGACCTTCAGGATTCCCCTGTCGTCGCCGAAGTACACCGGTGCATCGAGCCCGATCTTCCCGCAGGTAAGCTGTCCATAATGAGTAGAATATTCAGGTATCACCACTTCACTTATAGGAACTGTAGCCCTTTCCGTCAATTCCTTTTCCGGTTCGAAGATGGAATTGGTGTTGGGTGAAAAATCCGGCGCCTCGGCGGCAACCACCATGCTGCCAAGCCCCATTGCAAGCTCTGCGATGGGCCTTACCGCGATATAAATAACCAGATAGCCTGCTAACGTAAAAATTAATGGCATATAGAAATATGCCATTAATCGTTTCATTCTGTCATTCATTTATGCTTCTGTCTGGCCAACAAATAATTTCTTTTTAGATGCTACTGTTACGCTTGCAGCTGCTACTACTGCAAGGAATGCGATCACTGCTACTGTAGCGTTGAGATCGTATCCAGTCTGGTTGATCACGTTCTTGTTAGAGAACACGGTTGATCCGCTTTCGCCGATAACGGTTACTGTTACCGGTGAGGCTGCGGTATCGATCGACACCTTGTAATCCATGGCTGCAGCCGCTTCCTGTACTGCTGCCATGATTGCTTTCTGGTCTGCAGCTGATAAAGCCTTAGGATCTGTAACGCCTGCTTTCTGCATAACTGCTGCAGCTTCTGCGATATTTGCGCTGATGACGCCTGCCTGGTCTCCAGTCACGTCTACACCGTCTTTCATGAATTCGGTTTCAGCCTGGTTGATGTATTCTGCAGGAATGTTGTAAGTTGTTCCTCCAACTGTAACACCCGCTTTAAGCTGTGTCAGAATGGCCTGTTCCTGTGCATTTAAGCCTGTTGCCGCGAAAGCGACTGTTGAGTAGAGCGTGCAAGTTAATGCAACGACGATTGCTGTGCTAAGTTTTCTGCTTCTCATTTCTTTCTTGTCCCCCTTGAGTTAATTCGATTGTCTTGAATAGTATGGTGTATCCTAATATATATCTTTATCGGCATCAGTCCCTGCATCCTTTAGATGATCATGGACATGAACCGCCAATTTTTCTCGTATTCTGTTAAGGAAAGCGCTTATGTGGCTATGGATCACGTCATTCTGTATAATTATGAATCTAACATTATGAATTTGCAATCCTGCAGATATGCAGGTCAGAATTCTGTGTGACTTGAAAGGAGCTGGTCCTGAACAGTCGCGCATCTGTATGATTTCAACAGGCAGATAGGATTTCTTCTATATGATGATATGTATGTTTTTGCACTATCTTTGCACTTGTTTGCATAATCGGTTCCTTTTACCGTTATAAATGTAACACTCTTACTGGATTTATTCAACCAATATATTGTTTTTTTTCCAGTACAATCTGTAAAAATGTGTTTTTATTTTTAGTCTCCTGGATATTTTGCAGAATTTGGTTTACATAACATAGAGCCTTTTTTATATCATAGGACGAAATTGCGAACCTGTCGGAAATTCCGACAGGTTCGCATGAAGGAAATAAATCAAGGGAATAAATGTTCTTGTTATCAATATCATATTGTGACAGAGCCTAAAAAATCCCCGCAGAAACAAGGAGAGTTAAAGCTCCTGCGGGGATTGGGGGGGCAAAATCAGGACTGCCGTTTTATCACGTATGAATACGGCTCCTTCTATACTAATGTTGTTCACTTTATACTGGATTTGTTCATTTTATACTATTTGGTTTCCTCTGTCTGCCGCAGTGCGTTCCGCACTGCCTCCAGCATTCTGTAATTGTTGTGGGTGTCCGGCTCCAGGTAGCCGCATTCGCCCCACTCGTTCCATGCGAACAGAAAGAGCATGTCCTTTTCATAGACGTCCTTCGCCCGCTTCAGCTGCAGGGTCAGGTACTGTTCGAATTTCTCCGGGGTGACTCCCCGGCAGAAGGACCCGCGGTCCTTCCTCCTGGCGGTATTGTCCCAGTCGGCGAAAGCTCCGGGCACCATTTCTTTATTGGCGGGCGTCCTGTCCAGGATGCGCTTCCAAAGCTCGTCGTAGTCGTATATGGTAAGGCCGCTGTTCTTGAACAGGGCCGGGACGGCACGGTTGATGCGCCGCTCTGCACGGGTCACGATGTCCTGGTGCAGGCTGGTGCTGTCTGTCAGTTCATGGATGGCATAGGAGGGCTGGTATTCGATGCCGAAGTCGAAAGCTTCTCCCCCGGGATCTCTCTTGTGGTCGTAGCCGTACTGCTGGTAAGCCAGGACCAGGCCGGGGATTCCCTGCTCTGCTGCCAGCTCCTTCCAGTACGCTGCCATCTCAGCCCAGTCGTTCACGAGCTGGGGCCTGTAGAGGATGACCAGGGGCTTTCCTTCTATCTTGATGTACCTGTCGTCCCGGAAGAAAGGGAGGAGGTAGTCGAAATGGGCCTTCCACATGTCCCTGCCACCGTAGGTCTGCTCGATGAGGACCTTGTCGCTCCTGTCTACCCAGGAGTTGGTCCAGGTCTCATTTGCCCAGCAGAAGCAGAAAGGCAGATCGATGGTCCTGTCCTGCAGCATGATCTCCGCCGGCTTCTGGAGGAGGAGCTTCCCGTCGAACCAGTAGTGGTAGTAGCAGAAGCCGTAGATCCCGTATTTTTTTGCAAGGGCGGACTGCCACCTGAGGGCGTCCGGATCGGTCAGGTCATAGTAGTTGCCGTCCAGGGGGCGCCTGGGCTGGTTGTGGCCTGCGGTCAGGGGTTCTGCTTTTTTCACGTTGGTCCACTCGGTGAACCCCTTTCCCCACCAGAGGTTGTTTTCCGGTATTTCATGAAACTGGGGCAGATAGAATGCGATGATTTTCATGTTCTGTGCCTCCTGTCGCCAAGCATCATTTTGATCAGGTCCTTCAGGTACCTGAACTGCTCGGTCTTATGGAAAAAGATGATGTATAGAACGTTTGTCACAATGATGCAGATGATGCAGCGGATGAGGAAGCCGGTCAGGCCGGCCACGGGCACCAGGCCCCCTAAAAACGTGCAGGCCAGATAGGCGGCGGCTGTGGCTGCCAGGTTTCCTGCGTATTTTATATAGTGGGGAAGGACGCTTTCCCTGAAATAGTATTTATACAGGATATAAGGCTCTATCCAGACGCTGGTGGCGAGGGTGCTGATGGAGGTTCCGACGAATACCCCCAGCATGCCCAGGGGGCGCACCAGAGCGATGGAAATCACCAGGTTCAGTACGGCTTCCACGATGGCCTTCAGCTTCAGCTTCCAGAGGAGGCCGTTGGCAGTTGCAAAGGCAAGGGCCGCCTGCCTGGAATTTGCGAAGTAGAAATTCAGCACGCAGACGATGATGACTGCCGTGCCGATCTCGAACCTGTCCCCCAGCCAGATCCTGACGAAGGGCGTCATGAGCACGCTGAGGCAGACCGATGCAAAGCTGTAGATCCAGAAATACACGAAGTCCACGTTCAGGAAACTGGCTCTGGTCTTCCCGCTTTCCTCCACTGCGCAGAGGTTGCCGATGCTGGCCTGGACCGCCGACATGGCAAGGCCGATGAAGGTAGAGATGGTGCTGACCACCAGGCTGTAGTTGGAGTAGAGGCCAACGGCGACGCTTCCTAAAAAGGTGGAGATCACGATGTTGTCGGTGCCGTTCATGACGGTAAATCCAACCCTCTGGGAAAATATCCCCACTGCGTTCCTGACCAGGGTCTGCTTCTCCTCAGGGGTGATCCTGCTGCCGTCCTTCTCCTTCAGGTAGGGGAACATCCTCCTGACTGTGCGGGAAATGCTGAATCCCGCCAGAAGGTTGAAGGCAATCTTGATTACCAGGTACAGCAGGAAATTTCTGAACAGGAAGAGGCAGATGATCTGGACGATCACCTGGAGCACGATGAAGATGCTCCTGTTTATGGTATTGATGTAGTCCTGCTGGTTCGCGCTGAGCATGGCCCTGTAGTGGGCGAAGAAATAGGTGAATACGGAGTCAGTCAGGTACAGGAGGTAGATGGAGGTCAGCCCTTCGATGGCCGATGCATCCTTGATCAGGTAGGGAAGGAATGGAACCAGGCAGAGACCGGCCACGCCGATGACTGCGCCGATGAGGGCATAGACCTTCCTGTATGCATTGATATGGGCTCTGATGCTTCTGGTGTCCTTCAGGGCGAGAGGCTTGTACATATTTGTCACCAGGGCTGCCCCAAGGCCAAGCTCCGTCAGGGACAGTACCGACAGGATGTTGGTGAAGAGCCCTTCGGCGCCGAGATAGCTGATGCTCAGATACCGTATGAACACGCTCCGCAGGATGAACTGCATGATGATGGTGACAGTCTGCCCTGCAAGCACGTATGCTGTGTTTCTGATGGAATTTCTGATCCTGGACTCGGTTTTCATGTCAATGCCCCCCGGCTTTCCTGTCTGTTATGCTGGTGTTATCCTGCGTCTTTTCTGGTTCTTTTGTGCTTCTCTTTTGCTTTTCTCCTGCTTCTGTTTTGCTTTTCTTTTGCTTCTTTTCTTCTAACGTTCAACTTCGTCAATTTGCACTTCCGCCAGCTATCACGTCCTCATTACTACAGCTTCCTCAGCATCTCCATCGTCCGGGAAAGGATCCAGATTCCCGTTGCGGACTTCCTCTTTCCGCACAGGAAGAATACCTTCCAGTGGATGGGGAAATATCTGAGATCCAGGTTCCTGCAGGCCCTCTGATACCGCTCCCTGCTGATGATGTATCTGATCTTTCTGATCTGTTCCAGGGTGCCGGCTCCGCTGTTCAGCTCGTTGAAGCCGTGGCCGATGAGGCCAAGGGCGATGCGGTTGTCAAGGGCTGTCCTGTAGCTTTCCCCCAGATGATTGCTTTCTATATAATCCTCCATCCTGTCGTAGAGGCGGTCCCACTGGCTGTAGAGCTGGGGCCTGTATTTCGTGGTCACAGAGGCGGCGTTGGTCCTCCTGTAATGGTAGAGGTACCTGTTGATATAGACGCATTTTTTCACATGCCCGAAGTATTCCAGGTTGAAAAGGGCGTCCTCGCTGGAGCCGATTTCCTTCAGATCCACGAACCGCAGACCGTTGTCCCGGATGATGCTGGTCCTGTAGAGCTTCATGCAGACGGATACCAGGGAATCGGCGCTGTCGGGATGGAGCAGCTCCTCTCCCACAAGGCCGATCATGCGCCTCTGGATGTTGTCCCTGACGCTGTCCTTCCCCTCGTCCCCTTCGAAGATGCGCACATCCTCGGGAAACAGTTCCCTCTTCTTGGTCTTGTCTCCCATCTCCCTCAGATAGGGCCATAGGACGGCGTCGGCTCCGTGCTCTTCCATGGCCTCATAAGCTGCCCTGCAGGTGTCCGGATCAATCCAGTCGTCGCTGTCTATAAAGGTCACAAACCTTCCGGTCGCCATATCCAGCGCATCGTTCCTGGCCGCAGACACGCCCCCGTTCCTCTTATGAAGGACCCTTACCCTGGCATCCTTCAGGGCGTAGCTGTCGCAGATCGCACCCGAACCGTCCGTGGAGCCATCATCCACCAGCAGGATCTCCGTATTCTTCCAGCTCTGTCCCACCGCACTGTCCAGGCATTCCGCCAGGTAGGACTCTACATTATAGACCGGTATGATGATAGTGATTCTGTCCTGTTCCACGGGAACCCCTCCCTTCCGGCTTCATCGATTTGCACTTTCGCCATCCAACACGCAGTGATGTAAAACATGATTCGATGAGCAGCTTTATGAAGACGTCGGTACTTAGGACGCGTATTGTGCGTCCTTACGTACCGCTACGTCTTCATCTAAGCGAGAGCGCGCTGCGAATGAACATGTTTTACATCACGTCCTGCTTATTTCCCCCAAACTACGCGGTTGACATAATCCGTGTAGGAGAGGATGATCCTGAGTACTTTTTCGGAGACGTTTGGCATGCCGTAGTCTCCGACCCGCCTCAGGGTTTCGCTGGTCTGGGTCTCCAGGACTGCCAATCCCTGCATGATCCTTTCCTTTTTCAGGCCTGTCATCATGACCGCAGCCTCTTCCATCGCCTCCGGCCTTTCATGGGCCTGGCGTATGTTCAGGGCCCGGAATCCCAGTATGGAGGACTCCTCGCTGATGGTGCCGCTGTCGCTTAAGACCGCTTTTGACTTGAGCTGGAGCTTTACGTAATCATTGTAGCCCAGGGGCTTCATGGTCTGGATCAGGGGGTTGAACTCGATGCCCTTGGCCTCCAGCATGATCCTGGTCCTCGGATGGGTGCTCATGATGACCGGGAGCCCAAACTTCTCTGCCACCGCGTTGAGGCTGTCCACCAGGTCCCGGAAATTCTCTTCGGAATTGATGTTTTCCTCCCTGTGGGCGGAGACTACAAAATAATTGCCCTCCTGAAGGTTCAGCCGCTCAAGGACGTCGGAATTCTCGATGTCCCAGAGCCTTGACCTGATCACTTCCGGCATGGGGCTTCCCGTCTTGATGACCCTGTCCGGCAGAAGGCCTTCCCGGAGCAGGTATTCTCTGGCGATGCTGCTGTAGGTCAGGTTGATGTCAGCGATATGGTCCACGATCTTCCTGTTCAGTTCCTCAGGCACACGCTCGTCGAAGCACCGGTTGCCTGCTTCCATATGGAAGACCGGTATGTGCCTGCGTTTTGCCGCTATGGCGCAGAGGCAGCTGTTGGTGTCTCCGAGCACCAGGAAGGCATCCGGCCTCACTTCCTTCAGGACAGGATCGATCTTGGTCAGAATGTTTCCTATTGTCTCAGCCGCCGTCCCCAGAGCCGCCTCCAGGAAATAATCCGGCTTCCTCAGGTGGAAATCCCTGAAGAAGATCTCATTCAGCTCATAGTCGTAGTTCTGGCCCGTATGGACCAGCACGTGGTCTATGGCCTCTGATTCCTCCAGCCTGCCAATCACCGCCGACAGCCTGATGATTTCAGGCCTTGTTCCAACCACAGTCATTACCTTTAATTTTTTCATTGTCACACCTCCAGAAAGTAAGTATCTGCCTTTGCCGGATCGAAGGCTTCGTTCACCCACATGAAGGTGACGAGGTCCTCTTCCCCTATATTGGTGATGTTGTGGGTGTAGCCCGTGGGGATGTCCACAACCTCCATCTTTTCGCCGCTGACGTAGTATTCATGGACTTCCTCCGTGCCGACTTTTCTCAGCTTTATGAGGCCCTTCCCGGATACCACCAGGAATTTCTCGTTTTTCGAATGGTGCCAGTGGTTTCCCTTGGTGATGCCGGGCTTTGCGATGTTTACGGAGAACTGGCCCCTGTCGGGGGTTCTGATGATTTCTGTAAAGGATCCGCGGTTGTCCACGTTCATCTTCAGTGGGTAGCTGAGGCTTTCCGGCGGGAGATAGCTCAGGTAGGTGCTGTAGAGCTTTTTCTCCAGTTCGTTGGCCATAAAGGGAACTCCCAGGCTTTTCCTGGTCTCCCCGAAGGAGCGGATCAGGTCTGCCACCAGGCCCACGGTGACGGAATAGGAAACGGGGACTGCACAGAAGCCGCCTGCCCTGTTCTCCCTGCCCTCCAGGGCATTCAGGAGCTCTTCCACCACGTCATCTATGTACACAAGCCGCAGGGGCGCATCAGGATCATTCACCTGGATGGGCAGGCTGCGGGCGGTGTTGTGGCAGAAGGTGGCCACGGCGCTGTTGTAATTGGGCATAGCCCATTTTCCGAATATGTTAGGGAACCTGTAGACCAGGACTTTTGCCCCCGTCTCCCCGGCATAGGCGAACATCAGGTCCTCTCCGGCCTTCTTGCTCTGGCCGTAGGGATTGTCAAGCTCCGCCTGTATGGAGGAGGAGATCATGACCGGGGCCTTGTTTCCATGCTTCTTCAGCAGCTCCAGCAGTATGGAGGTCAGGCCGAAATTTCCCACCATGAACTCTTCCTGGTTCTGGGGGCGGTTCACCCCTGCAAGGTGGAATACGAAGCCGCATTCCTTTGCATACTCATCCAGCAGCCCTGGATCCGTGTCCCTGTCGTATTCGAGAATATCCGTGTAGTTCCTGTTCCTGAGTTCCGTTATCAGGTTCTTTCCAACGAACCCCTCCGAGCCTGTTACAAGTATCTTCATTGCGTGTCCCCCTGTTCCTGGCGTGCTCCGTTCGGTTGTCTGTTCTGTTGCCTGTTCTGCTTGGATTGTTTATATTGTGTATATTATTTATATTGTTTATGTCTTCATGCTGTTTATGCTGTTTATGCCTTTATGCTGTTCATGCCTTTATGCTGTTCATGCCTTTATGCTGTTCATGCCTTTATGCTGTTCATGCCTTTATGCTGTTCATGCCTTTATGCTGTTTATTCTATTCGTTCTGTTAAAATCACATCGTAAAACTCGGCTTCGTCAATTTACACTGTCGCCACCTGACACGCAGTGATGCAAAACATGATTCAATGAGCAGCTTTATGAAGACGTCGGCACTTAGGCCGCGTATTCTGCGGCCTTACGTACCGCTACGTCTTCATTTAAGCGAGAGCGCGCTGCGAATGAACATGTTTTCCATCACGTCCTCATCGCAAAACATGATTCAATGAGCAGCTTTATGAAGACGTCGGCACTTAGGCCGCGTATTCTGCGGCCTTACGTACCGCTACGTCTTCATCTAAGCGAGAGCGCGCTGCGAATGAACATGTTTTGCATCACGTCCTCATCGCAAAGCCTTCTTCCAGGCCTCAAGCTCATCCCTTATATACTGCAGGCTCAGAAGCTTTTCCTTGATCTCCTCCACATTCAGGAGAACCGTATTGCTGGAATTGAATTCGGTGATGGTGGAGCGCTCCTGGTTGCCGATCTTGAAGTACTTGTCATAGTTCAGGTCCCTCTCGTCCGCCGGCACCCGGAAGAAATCCCCCATGTCGATGGCATGAGCGCATTCCTCGTTGGTGAGAAGGGTCTCGTACATCTTCTCGCCGTGGCGGATGCCGATGACCCGAACCTCGTTATCCGCATCAAAGAGCTCCTTCACTGCCTGTGCCAGGGCCCCAATGGTGGTGGCCGGGGCCTTCTGGACCATGATGTCGCCGCTCTTTGCATTCTCGAAGGCGAACACCACCAGCTCCACGGCCTCCTCCAGGCTCATGATGAATCTGGTCATGGCGGGATCTGTTACGGTCAGGGGCTTGCCAGCCTTGATCTGTTCGATGAACAGGGGAATGACGGAGCCTCTCGAGCACATGACGTTCCCGTACCTGGTACCGCAGATGGTGGTCCTGTCGGGATCCACTGTCCTTGACTTGGCCACGAAGACTTTTTCCATCATGGCCTTTGAGGTGCCCATGGCGTTTACCGGGTAGGCCGCCTTGTCCGTGGACAGGCAGATGACCTTGCGCACGCCGGCTTCGATGCAGGCCGTCAGGACGTTGTCCGTTCCCAGGATGTTGGTCTTGACCGCCTCTATGGGGAAGAATTCGCAGGACGGCACCTGCTTCAGGGCTGCCGCCTGGAATACGTAGTTCACGTCATGGATGGCATTCTTGATGCTGCCCATGTCCCTGATATCGCCTATGTAGTATTTGATCTTATCGTTCTGGTATTTGTGCCTCATGTCGTCCTGCTTCTTCTCGTCTCTGGAAAAGATGCGGATCTCCCTTACGTCCGTTTCCAGAAGCCTGTCCATCATGGCATTCCCGAAGGAACCTGTTCCCCCTGTGATCAGTATTGTCTTATCTTTAAACATATAGACACCCCCCGTTATATTCTGCAGCTGTTCAGAGCCGCCTGTGCTTTCCGGATGCTTGTCAATGATGCTTCTCAATCATGCTTCTCACTGATGCCATACCTTACTTCTGCCAGAAAAAGACGTAGTACTGCTCGTTTGACACGAACAGCAGGATCAGCATCACCGTGGCGGCATAGCCAAGCACATACCGTTCCTTTTCCCTGAAGGTACTGATGATCTCCGGTATCATCAGAACGATGTAAAGGGAATAATACTGGACCACCCTCATGGTCGCCGCCTCCACAAAGGTCAGCGGTACAAAGACCATTGCCATGAGAAGGGCATTCATATAGATGGTGACATCCGGATTTTCTGCAATCATGGCTTCATGCTTCCAGACGGCAAGTCCGAGGATAATGACCATGATCCCCGTGAACGTCCAGGTTCCGGCTCCCTGGGCCTGCCTTGCATATTCCTCGTATCCCGTGAACCTTCCCAGGATGCCGATCATTGGCCCTTTCAGGACGAAGGCGGAGGCGATGAATCCGAACATGCATGCCAGATATGGTTTCGTGATTTTTTTATGGGCCAGGAAGAAGAAGGGCAGGTAGCTGATCGACGACTTGTGGATCGGCAGCGCGATCAGGATCAGCAGCAGGAACGGCAGGAACTTCCTGTCCCTGACGAAACGGTAGCCGATTAGCACTACCAGTGCCGTCGCGATGGTCTGCCGGTGCCCCGTTATGGCAAAAAATGCGTAGAACAGGGTCGAATACAGCAGGTAGCTGATCATGGGCCCTTTGGAATTCTGATAAATCCAGATCCCTAATGGAATGGTGAAGAACAGCCCGATGAGCATCAGGTAGACCTGGTAGTCGTCGGAAATGATATGGGCAGCCCTTTCGATCATCAGGTACCCGGGATCCTTGCCTTCCCCGTTCCGGAACATGATGCTGACGAAGTTCTCCCAGAGGTCGTCCCATCTGTAGCGCTTTGCGGCGTCAAAGTAGAGCTTGTAGGTCAGGGTGTCGGCGCCCACGCTTTTGTCCCTGAGGCCGGAAAGGAGAATCCACTGCAGGGTGGCAAGGATGCAGAAGGTCTTTTTATTCTGGGGCGAGGGTCTGAGCAGCAGAAATATAAAGCCGAACAGGATGAGAAAAAGCATATTCACAAGATATATAGCCATATGTCCTCGCCTCCCCTTGTTTTGTCCTATTCCTGGTTCCGTCCTGTTCCCCGATTTCGTTCAATCCCGCGCTATGCGGGATGATGTCCTTTCCTCGGGCTGCCCCCGCTCTGCTGATTGGAAATTTCCCGGTACACACCGATATAATCCTCAATCCTGTCCGCCTTGCTGAAATTCTTCCTTGCGTTTCCAATGCAGGTCTCCCAGTAATAATCCGGCCCCTGCAGCTCTATTTCCTTCAGCGCGCTTATGATTTCACCGATGTTGTTTTCCTCCAGGATGTAGCCGCAGCCCGGCCTCACAAGCTCCGGATTTGCCGTGGAACCATTGGAGATGACCGGCGTTCCGCAGGCCATGGCTTCCGCCGCCACCTTTCCGAAGCTTTCCTCGCTGGAGAGGTTGAGGAACACGTTCGCCATTGAATAATATTTCACAAGCTCTTCCACGTCATTGGTTTCCGGAACATGCAGGATGTTTCCCGGCACCACCAGGTCGCATCCGATATTGCCTACAAGGACGATCGCCATGTTCTCTGGAAGAAGCTCCGCCAGCCTGATGAAGCCTCCCAGTCCCTTGTCCCTGGTCCATACGCTTGCGACACCGAGGACGACGAACCGGCCTTCCAGGCCCAGACTCTTTCTCAGCTCATCAGCTTCCACCGGCCTGAACACCTCCGTGTCGATCCAGTTGTAGATCCTCCTGATCATCTTTGCGGATTGGAGGATGGACTTTTTCGTCTCTCCTGTGATCCAGTCCGACACGCCGATGACGGCAAGCCTTGGGATTCCGGCAAACAGCTGCTTCTTGTCTTTCAGCATCTTTTTTGTCCTGTCGAAGAACCAGCTGGGATTATCATTTTTCAGTCTGGGACATTGTCCACATGCGTCCTTCCATTTCGGACACTTATCCACCGTATAGTGGCAGCATTTCCCCGTATAGAACCAGCAATCGTGGAGGGTAAGTACCGTAGGGATGTCCTTTTCCTTCAGATATTCCGCCAGCATCCTCAGATTGATGTAGTTGCTGTGGAGATTGTGCAGGTGGACCACATCCGGCTGCAGGTCGTCCATGAACTGCAGGAGCTTCCTGGTGGCATGCTTTGAAAAATATGCCTGGGTACCTGACACCCTGGACAGCAGCCCGTGGATCCTGACATCCATGGGGCTTCCTATCCGGTAGTCCTTCTGGTATGGGATCCCTGCGGAGTATGCAATGAAGCATTCCTCCCCATGGTCGTTCAGGTAATCGGCTATCTCTGTGCACATCCTGCCTGTGCTCCTTATTCCGCTCACTGCGTTGATCAGTAGTACCCTCATCGATCCGCCTCCAGTATCGTCTCAAAGTCATGCATCATCTCTTTTTGGATCATCGACTTCCTGTGGTTCCTCTCGCTGCATGCATAGGCCTTTTCCGCATAGACCCTGATGATGTCCGGATTGTCCACAATCTCTTTGAGGGTCTTCCCGATGTCCTTCAGGTCGTCGATGCAGATTGCCGCATCCTCCCTTTTCAGGTACCGGTAGCCCGACTGGCCGTTCCAGCACACTGCCATGACGGCGCATCCGCTTGCCAGGCAGTCCACGATTTTCGTGGAAAAGGAAAGCCTGGTGATGAGCCTGTTCTGCAGCTCAAAGGATTCCGCATGGATCGCGATGTCGCTCTCCCTGTATTTCTTCTTCAGCTCCCTGGGCGGGACCGCTCCGCGGAAAAAGGAGTTTACGCCGTCATCCAGCAGGGCTTTCTGCTTCTCGCCGATCTCATTTCCCGAATAGATATCCAGGACCATCCTGACGCCGCCTTTGTTGATCTCCCTCAGGGCCTTGGAAATTTCTCCTAGCGTCTTCCAGCGTCCGCAGTAGATGTTGCCTCCGTAAATGAGCCTGATGGGCTTGTTGACGGTTTCCTTCTTCGGGATTTCCAAAATATCGCTGCCCTTTCGCAGGATCTTCATGCTGCAGCCGAAGGCCTCGATGCATTCCTTCATCTGCTCTTCCGTGGTGGTATAGGTCAGATCATAATAGGGAAAGGTTTTCCTCAGGTTTCTCCTGAGTGCCAGCCTGTTCAGCCAGTAGACCAGGGAAAGCCTGAACTGCTTCATGGAGTAGTGGTCATCCATGATATAGGAAATGACCGGCTTCCTGGTAAGCTCTGCCACGTACCTGTCCATAGCCAGCAGGATATGACTTCCGTAACAGGGAGCAAATATGATGTCAGGATCGAACTCCTTTACGAAGGTCTCGAACTCCTTATTCTTCCAGTCGGAAAACTTCCAGATCAGCTCCTTGAACACATAGAACAGCTGCACCCTGTGGTGCCTGAAGAAGCTGTAGAAATTTCCGGTTTCCTTCTCCACCTTTTCACATTTGACCTCGTCATCGGGGAAGTCCTCGAACTCCAGGGCCCGGCCGGCCGGCTGCCTCTTCAGGATGCTCCTGATGCAGTCGATATCTGTGAACTGGTAATACTTTTTGCATATTTTATTGGATGGCATGCCCGGATTGCAGTAGATCTGGGCGAATTCCGCATCCATGCCATTGAACAGATTGGTAAATGTATTTCCGCCGCTCGTGTCGCTCCTCCACACCTCGGCTGCAACGATCAGAATCCTCATTTTGCATCCCCCCTGACTCTGCATCCTGTATGCGCTCTCTGTCTGTATCATCATGCATCCTGTATGCGCTCTCTGTCTGTATCATCATGCATCCTGTATGCCGCTTTCTCCGTAAACCCCTCACTCTGCCATCAGCCGGCTTATGGTTGCCTCCACTACCTTTTTCTTGTCAAAGGCGTTCTCTATGTGACACCTGCCCTTTTCCCCGATGTGCATCCTTTCGTCACGGGAAAGCCTCAGGAAATCCTCCATCTTCTCATACAGGTCCCTGCTGTCCTTCACCCTGACCAGGTAGCCTGTCTCGCCGTCTATGACGGCTTCCCTGCACCCCGGAATGTCGCTGGTGATCAGCGGCCTGCCCATGGCTGCACACTCCAGGAGGGTGTTGGCCATGCCCTCATGATAGGATGGAAGCACGAAGCAGTCGGCCTGCCTGATGAATGGCCTGACATCGGCCTGGAAGCCATAATACCTGATGCATCCCTTGTCCTCCAGCGCTTCTACCCTCTGCCTGTAATCCTCCTCGAAGGTCCCCAGGATGTCAAAGACCACATCCCCGTACTTTTCCATGATCCGCTCCGCCGCTTCAAACAGCTCGTCCACACCCTTTTCCTTCATGATTCTTCCCATGAAGAGGAAATGGGTCTCACCGGCATGGCAGGGCGGTCCGCAGAACTGGAATTCTTCCAGGTTCACGCCTGCACCGTTGAGCCTGCAGGCCTTTTCTTCTCCCACGATCTTTTTGTCTATGAAAACCTGCCGGTTCTCCTCGTTTTCAAAAAATATGGTCTTTGCATGTTTTCCGGCTATCCTGTAGAGGAACACCACCAGGTCCTTCAGCAGCCCGTCCTTCTGGAAGGCTGTTCCAAGCCCGGTTACATTCATGGCATAGGGCACCTTTTTTATCCGCCCGGCAATCCCTCCGTAGAGATTGGGCTTGATGGTATAGGTTACCAGAAGATCCGGCCTGATTTCGTCCACGATCTTCATATAATGCCGCAGAAGCCTGAAATCCCTGACGGGATTGATTCCCCTTCTGTCCAGATCCGCATCTATGAACCGGCATCCCATATCTGTCAGGGACTTTATATAGGGTCCGTCCGGCAGGGCTATGAAAACCTGGTCTCCCTGGTCTATCATTTCCTGAATCAGTTCCTTCCTGAATTTATAAAGCCCGGAATCCAGATTTGTCAGTATCAGAATCTTCTTCATGTCAACCCCTGCCTTTCCATCTGAAGGGGCGAACTCCCTTCCAATGAATGTATCGTTACTGTCCGCATCATGAACAGCAACGCTTTACCCCCTGTATTCCGGGAAAAATGACGTCTTCAGCTCCCTTTGCCCGTTGCATGTCCTGATGTCCATGCACCTTTGATAGCATTCCTGGTCAAATATCTTTTTCCCGATATAGAAGGTATAGTTGGAATTCCGGTTGAAGGAGCTCTTGAATCTGTAGAGGCTGTCTTCCCCGCCTCCAAGCCCGCCTCCCATATGAAGGGTCTTCATGCCGTTCCTGCATCCCCATACGGCCATTTCATGGACCATCAAGGATACGGGTTCCAGATCCTGGTATTCCCGCAGGGACGTCATCAGGTGGCAGTGCATCTTTTTATTGACAAATAGCACGATGGACATGGCGACGATCTTATCCTGATAAACGCTGTAGAACATCAGGGAATTGTACCGGCAGTCGTTCAGTATGCTGTCATAAAACTCTTTTTTGAAATAGTAATACGGGTCGGCATTGTCCTTGTCCATGGTCTTGTTGTACATCTCCATAAAATAGCCCATAAGCTTTTCGCTGAGCCCCCAGTATACCTGTATTCCGTTGGTCCGGGCCTTCCTGATCCTGTTCCTTTTCTTGCTTTCTATATTGTCCCAGATCAGGGATTCCGAATCCAGAGCCAGGCCGATGGTCTTCCCCTTGTCCAGGATGTCGTACATCTGGTCCAGCTTCTTATGGTTTTCAAGAATGGGATGGAATCTCACGAACTCGCTTACGATCTTCTTCTCCCTGCAGAGCCTGATGTATTCTTTATCGAGAAGCCTGATCTCTTCTTCTGATGTATTTCCCTCCAGGAGGAACCCGCCGTATCCATAGGGGGTCGCGATGTCATAGCATTCCCGGGGCTTCAGCACGTCGCAGAGCTCACTGCATGCCCAAAGCTCCCTGAGCATGACCACGTTGATTCCCTTTAGCCTGCCGTTGTTGTAGTAGAACAGACAGGGGTTTCCATCGCCGTGGAGCATAAATGCCTTTACATAGCCGCTGAAATAATAGATATCATGGTTTTTGAATGACCTTACCGTATCATCCCATATATCGCTCTCCTCTATGGAAATCATCTTTATATTCTGCATCTTCTCAACCCCTCTTGAATTTCTTCAAAACCTCAGCAAAATACACCATCTCCTCGTCGCCATATCTCTGGTCGCACACGAGGGACAGTTCCATCTCATAAAGCCCAAGAGCTTTTTCCGAATCGAACCTGTGGTATCCGGTCAGAGGCCAGTGCTGGGGGCAGTATATGCCCTTCTCGATCAGGTAGCGGCTCAGCTGCTTTCTCGTTTCGCTTTCTGCCAGGACCGGAAGGAACAGGGGACAGTCGTTTTCACGGATCTCCCCGAACAGAGGCCTGATTCCATCCAGCTCCCTGACGGCCTCCAGCAGGATGCCTGCATTCCGTCTCCTGCGTTCTGCCATCTTTTCCGTATCCGTATTGGCAAAGATGGACCTGGATTCCCGGTCCGCCCCGTAATTTTTGTAGTCCTTGTCCAGTATGGCCGTTGCTTCGCCATACAGCTTCAGATATGCCTCTTTTTCTCCCCTGGCGTCTTCTATAAAGGCCTGTTTTGCCCTTGCAGCCGCTTCCCGCTTCTCCACGTATTCGTGGTTGACGGCTTCCGGTTCTTCCAGACAGAAGGCCCCTGTATGCTTCCTTGCTGTTGCCAGCCCAGGCAGGTACATCCATTTTCGCAGGCTTGAAAAGCTGTAGTCCGGCTGGACTTCCATCCTGCTGCCCGTGAAGCAGGAATGGGTGGTGTCTTCGATGACGGCTCCCGCCTTCCGAAGCTTCTCATTCTGAAGCTTCTCCTTGTGCTGCTCTTCCTTGTGCTGCTCTTCTTTATGCAGCTCTTCCCCGGCAGCCGCCTGGCCGAATCCGAAATAGGTCATGACCAGGATGCCGTCATCACCGCCCAGGTCGGGATATTCCTGCACCAGATGTCCGCCTTCCACGTACACCGGATAAAATTTGATGCCGGCCCTGTTCTCCATAAAGGGAATCACCATCCACTCGCAGCAGTAGGTGGGAAGGTAGAACCTTTTGATATGCCTGTACCGTTCATCCTGCTTCATGTCCCGGAGTATGAAGTCAAGGGCCGTCCTTCCGGACAGCAGGCAGAAGGAATCAGGTGCAGAATGCATCTCTGCGCTTCCATCCTGCTTTATTCTCCAGAACTCACTTCCGATCTCCCTCATCATGCCACCTCCCCGATTCTTTCCTGTACAGGTCGAAATCCACATTGACCCCTTCGCCGCGTACAAGGATGTTGCTTCTCTTAAGCACTTTCAAAGCCGTCTGCAGGATGATCTTCATGTCCATCAGAAAGGACATGTTCTCTATGTATTTGAGGTCGTATGCAAACCGCTGGTCCCAGTCGATGAGGTTCCTTCCGCTGACCTGGGCAAGGCCCGTAAGACCCGACCTGACGTCATGCCTGCGCTTCTCGTCTTCTGTGTAATAGGGCAGATATTTGAGCAGGAGAGGCCTCGGCCCGACAATGCTCATGTCTCCCTTCAGTATATTGAGGATTTCAGGAATTTCGTCAAGGCTTGTGTTTCTCAGAAAGTATCCTAATTTTGTTATCCTCCTGTCGTCAGGCAGGAGCTCGCCCTTTTCATCCCTCTGATCCGTCATGGTCCTGAACTTATAAAGCCGGAACTCCTTCTCTCCCATTCCAAGCCTCTTCTGCCTGAAGAATACTGGGCTTCCCATATCCACCCTGACAAGGGCTGCCACCACCAGGAGCACCGGGCTCAGCAGGATGATTGCAGCTGCCGACAGCAGGATGTCAAAAGGTCTTTTTCCGAACCGGCTGTATATGCCGTCCTTGCCTTTCCAGATGGATTTTCCGATTTTATTTTGTTTTGCAGGTTGTTCTGTACCTGGTTTTACATGCGGTTCTGTATCTTGTTTTACATATGACTCTGTACCTGGTTTTACATATGATTCTGTACCTGTTTTCATATTTATCTCCACACCCCTTTTATGATGCCGGCGACCCTGTCCATCTGCTCTCCGGTCATCTTCGTATCGCTTGGCAGGCAGACGCCGTTCTCAAACAGCTGTTCCGCCACATGGCTTCCTACGAAGTCATAGCTGCGGAAGAAGGGCTGCATGTGGAGCGGCTTCCATACGGGCCTGGACTCGATGTTCTCCTTCTCGAGGGCTGTCATGATATCCAGGGGCCTTACCTTTCCACGGAGGGTAATGCAGCTCAGCCAGCAGTTCGGCTCATCCCAGTCATTTTGAGGCATGAAGCCTACGCCTTCAAGTCCTCCCAGTTCCTTCCGGTAAAACTCACAGATCGCTTTCTTCTTCGCGACCCTTTCCTCCAGGACCCTGAGCTGCCCCCTGCCGATTCCTGCGACGACGTTGCTCATCTTATAGTTATATCCAAGCTCCTCATGCTGATAATGTCTGGCCGGCTCCCTGCTCTGGGTCGCCCAGAACTTCACCTTTGCGATCCGCTCCTGGTCGTCCGACACCAGCATCCCGCCTCCGGAACTGGTTATGATCTTATTTCCGTTAAAGCTGAATATCCCGTAGTCTCCTATGCTCCCCGTGTATCTTCCCTTGTACAGGGATCCCAGGGATTCCGCCGCATCCTCGATCATCACGGCATTGTGTCTCCTGCAGATCTCTCCGATCCTGTCCATATCTGCGGAAAGGCCGAATATGTGGACCACGATCACGGCTTTTACATTCCTGTGGGTCTGGAAGGCCCTCTCCAGGGCTTCCGGGTCCATGTTCCAGGTCTCGTAGTCGCTGTCTATGAAGACAGGCACTGCATTCTGATAGATGATGGGATTTACGGTTCCTGCGAAGGTCAGGCTCGAGCAGAAGACGATGTCCCCGCTTCCCACTCCGGCCGCCTTCAGGGCCATATGGATGGCTGCCGTGCCGGAAGTCAGCGCAGCCGCATATTTCACGCCTGTCTTTTCCGACATCTCTTTTTCAAATTCGTCCACGTTCTTTCCAAGCGGCGCGATCCAGTTGGATTCGAATGCCTCGTGGACATACTGAAGCTCATAACCCTCATCGCTCATATGAGGCGACGATAAAAAGATTCTCTCTCCCATATCCATACCCCCCTTGTGGCCATCAGGATTCCATGCTGTGCAGGCAGATCTGCCTGCCATGGCCTCTGATGCCCGGCTAATACTGTCCGTAGTATTTTCCGTAATATTTTCCATAGATTCCCTTGTCTTTGTGCTCCACCTTGTTCAGCACGGCCCCAAGAATCCTGCAGTTGCTCTTTTCGAGCTGCTCCACGATCTTCTGGGCAAATTTGTAGCTGATGGCATTGGATTCGATGACGAGCACGGCTCCGTCGCTCTGTCCGGCGATTACCGCCGCATCGATGACCCTTCCCAAAGGAGGCGTATCGATTATGATATAGTCATACATCTCCCTGAATTCCGCTATCATGCTCTGGTATCTGCTGTTTCCAAGCAGCTCTGCCGGATTTGGCGGAACCTGGCCTGAAAATATGACTTGCATATTCTCCGCACTTGTAGTGCAAATTATGGAATCCAGGCTTTCCTGGCCCGACAGATAATGGGAGAGCCCTTTTAAGGACGTCTCCACTTTGTAGCGTCCTACCAGCACGGATTTCCTCAGGTCTGCATCTATGAACATGACTTTTTTCCCTGCCTCAGCCATAGAAACAGCCAGCCTAAAGGAGATTTCCGTCTTTCCTTCATTGGGCGTGCAGCTGGTAATGGCAATCACCTTGATATCGCTGCCGCAAAACAGGATATTGGTCCGCAGCCCCTTATATGCTTCATTACTTAGATAATCCATCTTCCGGTCGATATCTATCTTCACGTTCTGCATAGCCATCCTGTCCTTTCTCATATCGGGCGTCTTTGACTCTGGTATATTTCTCCTTGCTATACTTGTCCTTGATTTTTTTCGTCTTCCTGTCATGCTTCTCTTCCTCTTCCGCTATTGGAATCAATCCCAGAATGCTCAGATTCAGATACTCTTCAATATCGTTCTCATTCTTGATTGAGTCATCAAACATGTAGACCAGCAGGATGACAAAGCACGAAAGAACGATGCCTGCCATTCCGCCTATGGCCACGTTCATAAGGACATTAGGGCTCACCGCATAAATAGGAAAATTCCCTTCTTCCACCGTCTTAACCTTTTCAATGTCCATGATCGCAGCGATTCTTGCAGCGGATACATCAGCCAGGGCATCGGCAATACTTTTTGCCATTTCCGGATCCTTGTTTCTGACTGTGATCTGCAGGATGCGCGTATCCGGCAGTTCACTTACCGATACCATCTGCAGCACTTCCTCAACACCGTAGGACAGACCCAGCTTATGGATCACCTTTTCTATAACGGGCCGGCTCTGCACCATGACCTGGTAGTCCTTGGTCAGCTGGGCCGAGGTCTGAAGGTCGCTGAAGGTGGTCGTGGCTGTGTCCTCCCGGTTCAGCACATAGATCTTTGTGCTGGATTCATACACCGGATCGATCATGACCTTGGTGAAAATGTACATGAATAGCGCCATACCCACGGCTGCGAGCATGATGATCCAAAATTTTTCAAAGAGTATGAAAAACAGCTGCTTCAAATCGTAATTGTCCTCTGTCTTCTTTTTCTTCTCTCGCTCCATATCTCTCCCCCATTTATACAGAGTCGTCGCAGCGATTCAGCCCTCACGGCCAAAAGTTACAAGTCATCCTCTAATATTTTTCCCGGGTTGTCGATCAATAATGTTCTTACGTAGTCTTCTCCGTATTTCTTCTCTATTTTTCTGATGCACCTGTCCAGTTTCGGAGGCCTTGATTCTATGCCGTGGGCATCCGTAGCGACATAATGGACCAGATCCTCCCTCATCAGCCTGTTTACGAAAAGCTGTTTGAACAAGCCTCCCCCACCGCTGATGCTGGACGCATTGATCTGGATGCAGAAGCCCATTCTGACCAGCTCACGCAGATTGCGGATATCGTTCCTCAGGCAGCTGTATCTTTCCGCATGGGCCAAAACCGGACGATATCCCGCAAGGAGCAGCGCATGCAATCCTCCTTTTATCTGACGGTATTCCTCGCCAGGTGAAAATTCAATCAGAACGTATCTGCTTCCTCCAAGAGTAAGCAGCCTTTCGACTTCCAGTTTTTCCAGAACGCTTCCACTGTAATAGATTTCATTTCCAAGTGATACTGTTACGGGAATATCCGCTTCCCTGAGTGCCTCCACCACTTGTCCAAGTGCCTCCATGAGCTCTTCTACAGATCTTCCATACTGTCCCTGCCTGTAATGGGGCGTTGCTATCATATGGGTAATGCCTTCCGCATATGCGGCCCTTATGATAGCAACAGACCCCTCAATCCCTTTGGGACCATCATCCACGCCCGGCAGAATGTGGCTGTGTATGTCTATAAATCCATTCATGCCATCACCTTCCGCTTCAGCTGTCCCTGTGGTCGACATACAGTTTTTTCTTTGATGAAACCGTAATGGCTGACGCTCCGATGGCCGCGCCTACAAGGCATACCGTCAGAGCCTTATTCAGATCGATTCCATCCTCATACTTTTCGCTTGCCGATACTCTGGTGTCCGATGCGCCGTGTGCCAGTTCTGTATCCATATCTGTAGCCAGAAGTTCCTGATCTAATGTAGTTATAATGCCGTCCTTTTCTAATTCGTCCTGCGCCTGGTTGATGTACTCGTGAGGTATCTGAGATGAGATGCTGATTAGAGATGCATCTGCTTCCAAAAATTCTGGAATCCCTTTTTCCATTTTCTTTTCATCTAACCCTTTTACTGCAAATGCATCAGCATAACATAACGAACCCACAAGCATCACCAACAGCATTGTTAACATTTTCCGTTTTTTCATGTCAATTCCTCCCGAAAGTGTCAATAATCCCGTTACTGTATACTTATAGTCTATATATGAATGTTAGCACAATTCACTATTTTGTCAATTGTTTTTTGATTATTAGATTTTTTGCTTTGAATTTGCTGTTTTATTGCGGTGTCTGTAACTATGAAGGACTACCTCCTTCATAGTTACGTGTCTTTTTAATATTGTACCCTATCATATATTCAATCACGTCCACCAGATTCTCATCCTTATTCTCCACCACATGGCGCAGATGCTCGATTTTCCGTTCGAATTCCGGATCATATTCCGCTGGCTTGGCCACGAAGATCTTTGAAATATGGGTCGCGGTCAGCCCTTCCTCGGAAAGAAGGAGCTCTTCATAAAGCTTCTCTCCCGGACGCAGTCCCGTGAAGGTGATCATGATGTCCTTGTTCGGTTCATAGCCAGACAGCCTTATGAGGCTTGTGGCCAGATCCACGATCTTTACTGGTTTTCCCATGTCCAGGATGAAGATCTCGCCTCCCTTTGCCAGGGCTCCCGCCCGGATCACCAGCTTCGAGGCTTCCGGAATCGTCATGAAATACCGTATGATGTCCGGATGGGTGACGGTAACCGGGCCGCCCTGTTCGATCTGCTTCTTGAACAGCGGGATGACGCTTCCGTTGCTTCCCAGGACGTTGCCGAATCTGACGGCGGCGAATTTCGTGCTGCTTATGCTGCTGTAGTTCTGGATGATCAGCTCGGCTATGCGTTTTGTGGCCCCCATGATGTTCGTGGGGTTTACCGCCTTGTCAGTGGATATGAGGGTCATGCTTTCGACTCCGAATTCATGGGCCGTCCTGACTACGTTCAGGGTTCCGAACACGTTGTTCTTGAATGCCTCGTAAGGGCTTTCTTCCATCAGGGGCACATGCTTATGGGCCGCAGCATGGAACACGATCTGAGGGCTGTAGTCCCGGAATACGGATTCGAGCCTCTCTTTTTCCCTTACGGAACCGATCAGGGTCACCAGATCCAGGGAAGCCCCATAGGCCATCTTCAGTTCCTGCTGCAGGTTGTAGGCATTGTTTTCGTAGATGTCGAATATGATCAGCCTGCCGACTCCGAGCTTTGCAATCTGCCTGCAGATTTCCGAGCCGATGGAACCTCCCCCTCCGGTAACCAGCACTGTCTTGCCTTTTATATACTGGAACACTTCCGCATCGTTGAGGGAAATCTCCTCCCTGCCAAGGAGGTCGTAGATACTGACCTCTTTTACAGTCTTCATGGATACGTCCCCGTCTATGAGCTCATGGAGGGGCGGCGTCCGCTTGACCTTTTTCCCTGTCTGCATGCATATTTCTGCAATTTCCTTCTTCTCTTCAAGTGACGCGGAAGGGATGGCTATGATGATCTCATCCACCCTGTATTCTTCCACCAGCTTTGGAATCTCATGGCGGTCTCCCCTGACCCTGACGCTGTTCAGGCTGCTTCCGACCTTGTCCTTGTCGTCATCGACTACGACTACCGGGATATGTTTGCTTTTTGTTTCCATCATTTCCCTGATCAGGATGTCCCCGGTAGCTCCCGCGCCGATGATCATGACTCTTACACGGGGGCACTCGATGGTGTCCTCCCCGCCCTCTTCGTAGAGCTTGCTGCCAAGGAGCCTGTACAGCACCCTGATCATGACCGTTGACAGGAAGCAGGTCATCCAGCCGATCAGGTAGATTGAGACCGGCAGCTGCCAGCTGAGCAGATAGCCCCAGACTGCCGTCAGGACCGATGCCGCCACATTGCCGTAAAACACCTTCAGGAAGTCGCTGATTCCGGCATAGCCCCAAAGCCTGGTATAGAGCCCGAAGCCTATGAATGCCAATACATAGGTGGACAGTATCATGGGCATCTTATCTGCCAGCATATTTACATAATAGCTCGGAACACTTCCGTCAAACCGCAGGAAGAGTGCCGCAAAATATGCGACTGCGATAATCGATATGTCGACCAGCAAGAGACGCAATACTTTTTTGCATATGGCGGAAGCACCTCTCTTCAATGCTTCTAAAAACCTGTTTATCCATTTCCTTTTCATCCCTACACACCCCCATCTGACTCGTCAGCTCAGTCTTCATTTGAAATTCCACGAAGTCCTTAAATAGACAAAAAATCCGCGCCCAGAAACAAACGAAATATTCGGAAATATTCACCTTTGCATGGATGCGGATTTTTTTAGTATATGATTTGTCGGTATTATGTTGGTATTATGTCGATGTTATTTTGTGGTTGATACCTACGGATTGTTCCGCACTCTGTGCTCCCACAATCCTAAAAACATTCTTACTCAGGCATTTCGACTCTGATTTTATCAAGATGCCAGATCTCATCTATATATTCCTGTATGGTTCTGTCAGACGAGAATTTGCCGGCTCCTGCTATATTGAGTATGGAGCTTCTTGCCCAGCCTTCTTCGTTCCTGTAAGCCCATTCAACCCTCTTCTGGGCTTCGGCATAGGCCTTGAAATCCTTCAGAATGAAGTATGTATCCGGCCTGCCACAGTTCCTGCTGTTCAAAAGGGAATCGTAAAGATCCCTGAACAGTTCCGGATCGCGCGGCGAATAGTAGCCGTTTATGAGCTGCATCAGGACTTTCCTGATATCCTGGTCATTATTGAAGATGTCCATCGGATTGTAGCCGCCCTGGTTTTCAAACCTGATTACCTCGTCTGCGGAAAGGCCGAAGATAAATGCATGTTCCTCGCCTACTTCCTCGACAATTTCCACGTTGGCGCCGTCCATGGTTCCAAGTGTAAGCGCACCGTTCAGCATGAACTTCATGTTTCCTGTTCCCGAAGCTTCCTTGCTGGCAGTGGATATCTGCTCGCTCACGTCGCTGGCTGCAAAAATCATTTCCGCGTTGCTTACGCGGTAGTTCTCTATGAATACGACCTTGATCCTGCCTCCGATGTTTTTGTCGTTGTTGATGACATCTGCCACGGCATTGATGAGCTTGATGGTAAGCTTTGCGGTCCTGTAGCCTGCCGCCGCCTTAGCCCCGAATATAAAGGTCCTTGGATAGAACTCCATGTCCGGATGCTCCTTCAGCTGGTTGTACAGATGCATGACGTGCAGGATGTTGAGGAGCTGCCTCTTGTACTCATGAAGCCTCTTGACCTGAACGTCGAAGATGGAACGGGGATCGACCTCGATTCCGTTGTGCTCGCGTATGTATTTTGCAAGCCTGAGCTTGTTCTGGTATTTGATGTTCATGACTTCCTGCTGGGCCTTTTTGTCGTCTGCATAGATCGCCAGCTTCCTGATCTGGGACAGATCCGTGATCCAGTCGTTGCCGATATGATCAGTGACCCAGTCTGCAAGCATGGGATTTCCATGGAGAAGGAAGCGCCTCTGGGTGATGCCGTTTGTCTTGTTGTTGAATTTCTGAGGCATCATTTCGTAGAAGTCCTTCAGTTCCTGGTTCTTCAGGATCTCCGTATGGAGCCTTGCAACGCCGTTTACTGAAAATCCAGATACGATTGCAAGATGGGCCATCTTGACCTGTCCGTCATAGATGATGGCCATCTTCTTGACCTTTTCCTGATTGCAGGGATATCTTCTGTCGACTTCAATCAGGAATCTCCTGTTGATTTCCTCGACGATCTGGTATATTCTCGGCAGAAGCCTCGAAAACAGCTCGATCGGCCATTTCTCAAGCGCCTCTGACATGATTGTATGGTTGGTATAGGCGCATGCCCTGGTCGTAATGTCCCATGCCTCGTTCCATGTAAGCCCTTCCTCGTCCATAAGGATACGCATGAGTTCCGGAATCGCTACGGTAGGATGGGTGTCGTTCAGCTGGAACACCACTTTTTCCGGAAGCCTGTGGATGTCGTCGTGCTTCTCCTTGAATTTCGCAACCGCTCTCTGCAGGCTGGCTGAAATAAAGAAATACTGCTGTTTCAGACGCAGCTCTTTTCCTGCATTGTGGTTGTCGTTGGGGTAAAGCACCTCCACGATGGTCTGCGCGAGGTTCTGCTGTTCTACTGCCTTGTTGTAATCGCCTTTGTCGAAGGAATCGAGCTGGAAGGTATTGATCGCCTCCGCATCCCAGATCCTCAGGGCGTTCACCACATTGTTTCCATATCCCACAATCGGGATGTCGTAAGGGATTGCATTCACGGACTGGTAGTTCTCCTGAATGAACTTTTCCCTTCCCTGGCAGTCCCGCTCAACGCGGATGGTTCCGCCGAACCTTATTTCTGTCGCATATTCCGGTCGCTTCATTTCAAAAGGATTTCCGTTTTTCAGCCACATGTCCGGCACTTCCAGCTGATAACCGTTCTCAATCTTCTGTTCGAACATGCCGTAACGGTATCTGATTCCGCAGCCGTATGCCGGATATCCCATCGTAGACAGGGAATCCAGGAAGCAGGCTGCGAGACGTCCGAGTCCGCCGTTTCCAAGTGCCGGATCCGGCTCCTCGTCCTCTATGGAATTCAGGTCGAAGCCCAGTTCATCCATTGCCTCCTTCACTTCCGTGAAAGCCCGTTCATTGATCAGGCTGTTTCCCAATGCCCTTCCCATCAGGAATTCCATGGACAGGTAATAGACGGTCTTCGGATCCTGTTTTTCGATCTGTTTCTGCGTTGCCATCCACTGGTCAATAATGACGTCCTTTACGGCATAAGATACTGCCTGGAAAATCTGCTGCTTCGTCGCATCTTCTATGGTCTTGCGGTAAAGAATCTTCAGATTGTCTTTTACCTCTTTCTTGAATGATTCTTTTTCAAAAGCTTTGTTATACATAGGCAACCCCTCCATTTTTCCTGGCAATCTAGAGTCTCTCAACACCGAGCGTTACTATCTCCCCATTGATATTCCATTCTTTCGCAAATCCTCTGATCTCGCCCAAAACGATATCCCGGGCCAGTACCTCTGATTTGATTTCTTCTGTATGGTCTTTGAAGGTTCCGGCAATTTTTTCATTTGCAGCCTGGTAGACAACGATCTTGTCTGTCACTTCAAATCCTGCTTCTTTTCTCATGGTCTGGATCTTGCTGATCAGTTCCCTTACAAAGCCTTCTTCGATCAGTTCAGGAGTCAGGTTGGTATCCAGCACGACCGTGATTCCGCCGTAGCTGTCTGATACATAGCCTTCCATCTGGGCCGTTTCGATCAGGAGATCTTCTTTTGAAAGTTCAACCTCCACATCTCCGACTGTGAATTTCAGGAATCCTGTTTCATTCAGCTCGTCCATTGCCTTGTTTCCATCAAGTTCCGCAAGGGTCTGACGGATGCCGTTAAGCTGTTTTCCGTATTTCGGGCCAACAGTCTTGAGCTGCGGCTTGAAGCTGTATGAGGTGAAGTCCCTAACGTCGTCGGCGAAGGTGACAGCCTTTACGTTGAGCTCTTCCCGGATGATTTCCCTGTAGAATTCTGAAAGTTCAAAATCCGCCTTGATGAACATGTTGCCGATCGGCTGTCTGTTCTTGATATTTGCTGTGTTTCTGCAAGCACGGCCTAAAACGACTGTTTCAAGGACTGCTTCCATGTTCTTTTCAAGTTCTGCATCGATCCAGGCTTCATTTGCAACCGGGAAGTCGCACAGATGAATGCTTTCCGGTGCTGAAGGATCGATATTTACAACAAGGTTTCTGTAGATGTCTTCTGTCATGAACGGGATCATAGGAGCCGCCACTTTTGCAACTGTGACAAGGGCCGTGTATAAGGTCATGTAGGCATTGATCTTGTCCTGAGGCATTTCTTTCGCCCAGAAACGTTCCCTGCTTCTTCTTACGTACCAGTTGCTCATGTCATCTACGAATTCCTGGAGCGCTCTGGCAGTTTCGGTGATCTTGTAGTTCTCTAAATTGGTATCGACTGTTTTCACCAGTGTATTGAGTTTTGAAAGGAGCCATTTATCCATTACCGGAAGCTTGTCGTATTCCAGCTCGTATTTTGTCGCATCGAATCCGTCGATTTCCGCATAGAGCACGAAGAATGCGTAGGTGTTCCAGAGGGTTCCCATGAATTTACGCTGTCCTTCCACAACGGCTTTTCCGTGGAAACGGTTCGGCAGCCATGGTGCGCTGTTTGCGTAGAAATACCAGCGGATTGCATCTGCGCCGTATTCCTGGAGCGCATCGAATGGATCCACCGCATTTCCTTTTGATTTGGACATCTTCTGTCCGTTTTCATCCTGCACGTGTCCTAATACGATAACGTTTTTGAAGGGCGCTTCATCAAAAATCAGGGTTGAGATCGCAAGGAGGGAGTAGAACCAGCCCCTTGTCTGGTCAACAGCTTCACTGATGAAGTCTGCCGGGAAATTGTCTTTGAAGATCTCTTCATTTTCAAATGGGAAGTGCCACTGCGCGAAAGGCATCGATCCTGAATCGAACCAGCAGTCTATTACTTCTTCCACCCTGTCCATCTGCTTTCCACAGAGCGGGCACGGAATGGTGACTGCATCGATGTATGGCCTGTGGAGTTCGATGTCGTCAGGACAGTTTGAAGAAAGGCTCTTCAGCTCTTCGATGCTTCCGATTGCGTGCCTGTGTCCGCATTCGCATTCCCAGATATTTAAAGGGGTTCCCCAGTAACGGTTACGGCTGATGCCCCAGTCCTGTACGTTTTCAAGCCAGTCGCCGAATCTTCCTTTACCGATCGTTTCCGGAATCCAGTTGATCGTGTTGTTGTTCTTGATGAGGTCTTCTTTTACAGCCGTCATCTTGATGAACCAGGAGTCCCTTGCATAGTAGATCAGCGGCGTATCGCATCTCCAGCAGTGCGGATAGCTGTGTTCGAAATCAGGTGCTGAGAATAAAAGTCCTCTTTCCTTCAGGTCCTTTAAGATCGGCTTGTCGCCGTCCTTGCAGAACATGCCTGCCCATGGCGTTACTTCCGGTGTAAACTCGCCTTTTGAATCAACGAGCTGCACGAAAGGAAGATCATATTCCCTTCCTACATTGGCATCGTCTTCACCGAATGCAGGCGCGATATGTACCACGCCGGTACCGTCCGATAGTGTTACGTAGTTGTCGCAAGTCACATAGAATGCCTTTTTGTCCGGTTTTGCAAACGGGAATAACGGTTCGTATTCCTTGTATTCAAGATCCTGTCCCACATAAGTCTCTAAAACTGTGTATTCGCCTTCTCCAAGCACGGTGTCGGCAAGTTCTTCTGCAAGGTAGTAGACCTCGTCGCTGTAGCTTACTTTTACATATGCTTCGTTTGGATTTACGCAGAGGGCAACGTTTGAAGGAAGGGTCCACGGTGTAGTGGTCCATGCTAAAATGTATTCATTTTCTGCACCTTTTACTTTGAACTTCGCAATTGCTGATTTCTCTTTTACGTCTTTGTAGCCCTGGGCAACTTCGTGGCTTGAGAGAGGGGTTCCGCATCTCGGGCAGTAAGGAACGATCTTGTAGCCTTTGTATAAGAGTCCTCTTTCCCAGATCTGCTTCAGCGCCCACCATTCTGATTCGATGAAGTTGTTGTCATAGGTTACATATGGGTCGTCCATGTCTGCCCAGAAACCGACTGTTGCAGAGAAGTCTTCCCACATTCCTTTGTATTTCCACACGCTTTCCTTACATTTATCGATAAAAGGCTCCAGACCGTATTCCTCGATCTGCTCTTTTCCGTCAAGGCCAAGAAGCTTTTCAACTTCAAGCTCTACAGGGAGTCCGTGGGTATCCCAGCCGGCTTTCCTTAACACTTTGTAGCCCTTCATGGTTCTGTATCTTGGAATCATATCCTTGATGACACGGGTAAGCACGTGTCCGATATGAGGTTTTCCGTTAGCCGTCGGCGGTCCGTCATAAAATGTATAGGTTTCGCCTTCCATGCGTGTTTCAATACTCTTTTCGAAGATTTTATTCTCTTCCCAGTATTTTTGTGTGTTCTTTTCTCTCTCAACGAAGTTGAGGTTGGTCGATACTTTATTGTACACTTCTTTTCCTCCTCGGGCGCTGCCGATTTCTGACAATTCATGCCCTGTTCTGTATTTTTTGTTAAATTATGCATGGGTTAGTATTATTATATAGCTAATTGAGAATAATGTAAACAAAAAGACCCCCGTCCTGTACAGGACGAGAGTCATATATTCTCGTAAAACCACCTATCACAACATACCAGCATACGTGTTCCCTTTAACGGCGGAAAACCGTCAGATCCTACTTCCCGTTACGGGGTTCAGACTGAAACTCCGGAGTGATTTTCAGTGATCTTCTAATAGTATCGGGCTCGCACCAGGCCCCGACTCGCTGCGACGTTGAAAAATCCTTACTCTCTCCATCTGCGTCTTTAGATGTATTATATTTGAACATCCATATAGATAGGAATGTTCTTTTTTCGCAGCCACTCAGTCCAAGGTCCGTTATAGTCACGAACGACCGGACAGCTGCGTTTTGTTTATTATAATGTGCATCTGGAGAAATTGTCAAGAGGTTCGATGAAAGGATGGTACCTGACACCATAAATAAAAATTTATGGTGTCAGGTACCAATATGTAGTACCAATATGTTAACGCGAGGTGTTTTTTGTAAGTGCAGCGAAGCGAAAGCCACAGAAAACCCGAGACATACAGCGCGAAATGGTGCGTTCAGCACCATTTCTGTGCATCTCGCATTTGATTACTGGTCACAACGTGAGCAGGAATCAGGCGCGGAAGGTATCTCGCGGAAGGTACCTGACACCATAAACAAAAGTTTATGGTGTCAGGTACCAAATTAAATATCCAATGCCGCATGGTAGCCCTGGTATATGGCTGTGGTGATCGTGGATGCCTTTACGCAGTCTCCGATCGTCGCCACATGTGGTGCGCAGTCCATAAGTTCTTCGACCAGGTCTTTTCTTGGACGCTGTCCAAGGGCGCAGATTACGGTGCTGCCTGGAATCATGTGTTCGTTTCCATCGGCATCCGCACATACTACGCCTTCTGCCGAAACGCTGAGGCCTTTGTATCCTGTGTGGACCTGGATGCCGGACTTTTCGATTTCCCTGAGCATGATCGGGCGGTGCCTGATGTTTGCATCGGGAGCCAGTTCCTTTCTCATTTCCACGAGATGGACTGGTTTTCCTTCCTGGGCAAAATGAATTGCCGCTTCACAGCCTGCAAGTCCGCCGCCAAGCACGACCACGCTGTCGCCAACCTTCTCTTTTTCCAGGTAATAGTCGTTTACCACTACCACGTTGTTGCCTTCCAGGCCTGGAATCGGAGGAACGACAGGTTCTGATCCGACTGCGATGATCAGCGCGTCGGGTGCTTCTTTTTCTACATATTCTCTGGTGACCGGGGTATTCAGGCGGATGTCGACGCCGGCATCTTTTGCCAGCTTTCCGAGGGTGACGCCCAATTCATACATTTCATATTTAAAAGGAAGCGCCTGTTCGCCTTTCAGGATTCCGCCCAGCTGGCCGGATTTTTCGCAGAGGATTACTTCGTGGCCTCGTTTTGCGGCTGTCATGGCCGCTTTCAGTCCGCCGGGGCCTCCGCCTGCTACAAGGACCTTGCGGGGTGACAGGGAAGGCGTCACTTCTGTTCCGTCCATTTCACGTCCGATGAGGGGATTGACGGTGCAGCGCCTGGTTGCGGTCATGGCGCGTTCCGCCATGCAGGTAAAGCATCTCAGGCATTTGATGATGTCCTCGTCTCGGTTGGCCATGACTTTTTTCGGCAGTTCCGGATCCGCAAGAAGGGCGCGGGCCATTTCTACGACATCGGCCTTTCCGCTGGCGATGATTTCTTCCATTTCAGCCGGATCGTTCAATCCGCCGATGGTGGCAACCGGAACGCTTACGTGTTTCTTGATTTCTGCCGCAAGATATACGTTGCATCCGTGGGGAAGGAACATGGAAGGGTGGGTGATTCCGAAGCCCGTCTGGTAGGTGCCTGCCGACACGTGGATCAGGTCTACTCTTGACTCCACTGCCCTGGCGATTTCCACTCCGTCTTCCAGGTTATATCCGCCTTCGAACAGTTCCGATCCGCTCATTCTGAACTCGATCGGGAATCCCGGACCTACTGCCTCACGGACGCTGTCGAGGACTTCCTGTGCAAAACGCACCCTGTTTTCCAGGGGACCGCCGTATTTGTCGGTTCTCTTATTGAAATGAGGGGACAGGAACTGGTTGATCAGCCAGCCGTGGCCTCCATGGACCATGATCATTTCAAATCCGGCTCTTTTTGCAAGTCCGGCGCATGTTCCGTAAGACGCCACGATGTCATCGATGAGTTCCTGGGTAAGTTCTTTGACCGGAAGGCCATCCGGGCGGACGCCTTCGCTTGCTCCCCACTGGGCAAGCCCCTGTTTCCTGTTCTTGTCCGTGAGGTAAGTTCCGGCATACTGTCCCGAATGGGAAAGCTCCACGCTGGCGATGGCGCCATGACGGCGGATGGCATCTGCCGTGTAGGTGAAGCTTGCAAGGGATCCTACTGTCTGAAGGTCAAGATGGTACATGTGGGAGCCTTCCGTTTCAGGATGCACCACGCATTCGCTGACGGTGACTGAAGCGGCGCCGCCCTTTGCACGCAGTTCGTAGAAGGCGGTTGATTTCGGGCCGATGGTGCAGTCTGCTGTGATGTCTGTTCCGCCCATTGGTGCGCCGAACATTCTGTTCCGGAATGTCACATTTCCGATGGTAATCGGTTTACATAAGTTTGGGTATTTTCTTTCCATTTTCATTTCTCCTTATAGGTACCTGACCCTGTGAACGAGTTGTTCACAGGGTCAGGTACCGCTCTATTAGGCCAGTACCAGGGCTCCTACCGTGCCGGCAAATCCGGCTAAAATCATGCCGCCGGCAAACAGCAGGCCGCCGACGAAGATGACCTTTTTCGGGCCGAACATATCGTTGATCCGGCCTCCGGTGATCATGGTGATCGGGCCTACCGAATTTGTAACAATGAATATAATTGCCAGATTTCCCGGCGTCAGGGCAAGTCCCGTGACCTCGCTCAGGTACGCTGCCATAGGGGCAGAGAATACGCTCCAGGTGTAGATTGATCCGATACACAGATTGATAAAGCAGCTTGCGATGAGAATGATCCATCGTTTTTTTTCAGTTCCATAAATATCCTCCATTTCAACTTTGTTCAGTTTCTGGTTTCTTTGTTTTGTCTTGTTCATTTTGATTTGTTAATATTATCACAATGACATTTTCATGTCAATCTAAACATGTCAACATTTACATGTTTGTGCAGTATGCATCAACCCTGGTTTCCGCTCCCGCACGCAGCCGGTCCTGAACCTCCTTACATCAGGCCGTGGATGCTGCATTGGCAGCTGGTCAGTGCTCCTGTTTTACGAGGCATTCTTATGGTGATTTCGCATGAAAGTCTGCGTTATGGAAGGTCAAAATTGCCGGTTCTGCACTCTGTGTGCGCCATCTTTTTCCCTGACGGATGTGATCATTCATGGTTATCTGGATTGTTGATTTTGCACAATTGTGATATAATCAGCGAATAATAAGATATTAGTGAATGATGGTTCCGAATCGTTACCGGATGTCGGACACTTTCGGATTGGGGATATGAATTACATGAGAACATTGAAATACGCAATTTTGGGGCTGCTGAACAGAGAGCCTCTGACCGGTTATGATATAGCAAGGGAGTTCAAAAAGGATCTGGGCGAATTCTGGACCGCCACCCACAGCCAGATCTATCCGGAATTAAAAAAACTCCTCGCCGAAGGGCTGATCGTCTTTGAGGTACAGATCAGCGGCGAGGTGCTGGAAAAGAAGCTGTATTCTATTACCGGGCAGGGACAGAAGGAGTTTCTGACATGGCTGAAAAAGGATGAACCGATGGAACCTACGCCCAAAGACATCTTCCGCCTTCGGATGTATTTTTCCAACTATATGGACAGCGCCACCAGGCTGCAGCTTCTGGAGCACCAGCTTCAGCAGCACAAGGACAGGCTGTCCCATCTTCAAACTAACATGCTGCGCTACGACAGCGTTCCTCCGCTGGAGAGCGACACTTTCGGCGATTATCTGGTGCTGGACGGCGCCATCATACGGGAAAAGGCGACCATCCAGTGGCTTGAGAACTTTATCGCCTACTGCAGAAAATAATGCAGCTTTTCAGATATCACCGTGGCTATGAAGGACGTAGTCTCGAATAGCCGCAACATCATACGACAACCATTCAGGAAAGGAAAATATCGATATCTTCTATCTGCATATCGATACGGGCCGCATATGAGCACAATGAATTTGACTTTACTTACTGATTTTTACGAACTGACCATGATGCAGGGCTATTTCAAAAATAACGCCAACGACACCGTCATCTTCGATGCCTTTTACAGGACGAACCCTTCCGGAAGCGGCTACTCCATAACCGCAGGCCTGGACCAGGTCATCGACTATGTGAAGAATCTGCGTTTTACAGACGAGGATATCAGCTATCTGGAAAGCCTGCGGCTTTTTGATGCGGATTTCCTGGACTACCTGCGCAATTTCAGGTTTTCCGGAGACATCTATGCCGTGCCTGAGGGAACCGTCGTTTTCCCGCGGGAGCCCCTTGTAAAGGTCATCGCTCCGATCATGGAGGCGCAGCTTGTGGAGACTGCCATTCTGACGATCATCAACCACCAGAGCCTGATTGCAACAAAGGCGTCCCGCGTTGTCTATGCGGCAAAAGGCGAAGGCGTCATGGAATTCGGACTTCGCAGGGCTCAGGGACCGGATGCCGGCATCTACGGCGCCCGGGCGGCAGTGATCGGCGGCTGCATCGGCACCTCCAACGTCCTTGCAGGACAGCTTTTTGACGTACCCGTAAGAGGAACCCACGCACACAGCTGGATCATGAGCTTTCCTGACGAATACACTGCGTTCAAAAAATATGCCGAGCTCTACCCAAACCCCTGCATCCTCCTGGTGGACACCTACGACACGCTGAAATCCGGCGTTCCAAACGCTATCAAAGTATTCACGGAAATGCGCGAGGCCGGGATTCCTCTCGACTACTACGGAATCAGGCTGGACAGCGGCGACCTTGCCTACCTTTCTAAAAAAGCGAAGAAAATGCTGGATGCAGCCGGCTTCCCCGATGCTGTCATTTCAGCCTCCAGCGACCTGGACGAATACCTGATCGACAGCCTGAAGACCCAGGGCGCGACGATTTCCTCCTGGGGCGTCGGCACCAACCTGATCACGTCCAAGGACTGCCCTGCCTTCGGCGGCGTCTACAAGCTTGCCGCAGTCCAGAACGATCTGGGCGTTTTTATGCCGAAGATCAAGCTTTCCGAAAACACAGAAAAGATTACGAACCCGGGAAACAAGAAAATTTTCCGCATCTATGAGAAGGAATCAGGAAAGATCAAGGCTGATCTGATCACCCTCGCGGATGAGACCTTCTCTGAAGAAGACCCGCTTCTGCTCTTCGATCCAATCGAGACCTGGAAGAAGACCCTGCTGCAGCCGGGCACCTACACCATGCGCGAGCTGCTGGTCCCCGTCTTCCTGAAGGGCGAATGCGTCTATACCTCGCCAAAAGTAATGGATATCCGGGACTACTGCCAGCGGGAGCTGGACACCCTGTGGGATGAAACAAGGCGTCTCGTAAATCCTCATAAAGTCTATGTGGATCTGTCGAAAGAGCTTCATAAGATCAAAAGCGAACTGTTGGACCAGATGAGTTAAAAATGTACCTGACACCATAAACATTTGTTTATGATGTCAGGTACCAATATAAGGAGGAGCGCATATGGATAAGAAAAAAGTTGGTGTTTTTGCAGGAAGTTTACGTAAGGAATCCTTTTCCAGGAAAATCGCAGCTGTGCTAAAGGAAGTGGCACCGGACTCTCTTGAGCTGGAACTCGTGGATCTAGGGGCGCTTGAGATGTACAACCAGGACTTTGATGATGAAGGTAATGTACCTGCTTCCTGGACAGAATTCCGGGAGCGGGTAAAGAAATTTGACGCCGTTCTTTTTGTAACGCCGGAGTACAACCGGTCAGTTACTGCAGTGCTGAAGAATGCCCTGGATGTAGGTTCAAGGCCCTACGGAGAAAGTGTCTGGGACGGAAAACCCGGTGCGGTAGTCAGCGTCTCGCCGGGAGCCTTAAGCGGTTTTGGCGCAAACCATCACCTGCGCCAGGCCCTTGTGTTCCTGAACGTGCCGACCATGCAGCAGCCGGAGGCTTATATCGGAAATGTCGCAGCGCTGTTTGATGAGAATGGGGTCATGACAAATGAGAAAACCAAGGGATTTTTAAAAACCATTATGGATTCGTTTGGGGTTTGGGTGGAAAATAATTCGGCTTCTGAATAGCCAAAAAAGCAAAAAGGTACCTGACACCATAAACAAATGTTTATGGTGTCAGGTACTATTAAATTTCCATTAAATTATTTCTCTTCTGTAGTCTCTTCTGCAGCTGTCTCTTCTGTAGTCTCTTCTGCTGTAGTTTCTTCTGCTACGATGATCGGTTCATCAAATGTTATTGTTGCCCAAACTTCTTCGTCCAGTTTGAATTCAACTTCTTTTTCCCATGCTGCGTAGATGTCTGCGAATGCTGTATTCTGTCTTTCAGCAACGATTTCTTCTTTTCTTGTTGCTGTAGCTTCTGCGTCAGCTGTGCTTACCATCTTCACTACGTAGTATGCTCCGTCGCCTTCGATCACATCTGAAACTCCGCCATCTGTCAGTGCGTCTGCTGCTGCGATTAACGCTGCATCAAGATCAGTTGAATCTGCGCCGTAAGAATCGTCATATACTGTGTATCCTGCGCCTTCTACTGCTGCCTGGAAATCTCCGCCTGTCTTTGCTGTGTCAGCGATTGTCTGTGCAGTTACTTTGAGAGCTGCTTTTTCGTCATCTGTCAGAGCTGTAGTTGTTCCGTCTTCAGCAGGTGTTCCTGCTGTTGAAATGAATGCATAGGAAATGGATTTCTGAGCTGCTTCTTCGTCTGATACTTCTGTATCCACGTCAGCGATTGCTGCCTGGTATACTTTATCAGCGAGTGTGCTGTATCCTAATAATTCGATGAGGTATTTTTCATCTGCGCCTGTGGCTTTGATTAACGCATCGTCCCAGCTTTCCATGATGCTTGCTGCTGTTTCTTTGATTGTTTTATCATCATCTTCTGTAAGTTCAACCTTGTATTCTTCTGCGTGAGCTGCCATTAAATGAATCTGTTTTACGTTTTCGATTGTGGAATCTTTTACGTTTGCTTCAAGTGTGGATCCGTCTCCGCTCATGTCTACTGTCCACATCTCTTCGCCAAAATATGCCATATATGCTGACTCATACTGTGCCTGAGTTACTCTTGCATAAAGATTTGCTTCTTTCAGATATATTTTTTCGTCCCCAAGTGTTGCAACGACTTCCCCTTTGTCTGATGCTGCAGTTTTGCCACATCCTGTTAATGAAGCCGCTAACATCATTGCTGCTGCTGCGATCACTAACATTCTTTTCCCTAAATTTTTTCTCATGATTTCCTCCTAAAGTTTTAAACGACTAAAACCAATTATAGTCCTTATTTACTGTTCAATCAATAACTTTATGGCATTTAACACTTTTTTCACATTTTCCAGAACGTCCTCATTTGCGCCCTTCAGGCTTTTTACCTTCCTGTAAATGAAGCATGGATTCTCACCCATTACAAATTTCAGGCTGCCCTTGAAGGATTCGATCAGCTCCGGAATTTTGACAGGATTGATCTGGGCCTTCTGGTAGAGGACGAATTTCAGTTCCTCTGCATTGCCGGTGACTTCGGTGACGTACACGCTGTGGGCAAGGGCACGCAGGCTGGAAATGATCAGGAGGTTGTCGACGGATCTCGGCATGTCGCCAAAGCGGTCGATCAGCTCTTCGAGCATATCCTGGTATTCCTCGTCGTTTTCGATTCCGGCGATCCGCTTGTAGATGTCGAGCTTCTGCATTTCGCTGGAAATGTATCTGGATGGGATATATGCGTCCACGTCCAGGTCGATTACTGTCTCGTACTGGTCTGCCGGTTCCAAGCCCTTCAGCTCTTTGACCGCCTGGTTCAGCATCTTGCAGTAGAGGTCGTAGCCCACGGCTTCCATGTGGCCGCTCTGCTGCTCGCCCAGAAGATTTCCGGCTCCGCGGATCTCAAGGTCACGCATGGCGATCTTGAAACCTGAGCCCAGCTCGGTAAATTCGCGGATGGCATGCAGCCTTTTTTCCGCGGTCTCCTTCAGCATCTTGTTCCGCCGGTACATGAGGAACGCATAGGAGGTCCTGTTGGATCTTCCCACGCGGCCCCTGAGCTGGTAGAGCTGGGACAGCCCCAGGTTGTCGGCATCGTGGATGATCATGGTATTTACATTGGAAATGTCGAGGCCGGTCTCAATGATCGTGGTGGAAACAAGCACGTCGATCTCCCCGTTTATGAAGCCGTACATGATCTTTTCGAGCTGGTGCTCCTTCATCTGGCCGTGGGCAAATGCCACGTTGGCCTCGGGAACCAGCTGGGCTATCTTGTTGGTGATTTCGTCTATATCGGTGACGCGGTTGTATACATAATACACCTGCCCGTCCCTTGCAAGCTCCCTGTTGATGGCTTCCCTGACCATTTCCTCGTTGTATTCCATGACGTAGGTCTGGATCGGGATACGGTCCATAGGCGGTTCTTCCAGGACGCTCATGTCCCTGATTCCGATGAGGCTCATGTGGAGGGTCCTCGGAATAGGCGTCGCCGTCAGGGTCAGAACGTCCACATTTTCTTTCAGCTTCTTGATCTTTTCCTTATGGGTAACTCCGAACCGCTGCTCCTCGTCGATGATCAGGAGTCCCAGGTCTTTGAATTCGATTTCTTTTGACAGCACCCTGTGGGTTCCGATCACGATGTCGACGAATCCTTTCTTCAGGCCTTCCATTGTCTTCTTCTGCTCCGAAGGCGTCCGGAACCTGCAGAGAAGGTCCACCCTTACCGGGAAGTCTTTCATCCTCTGGACGAAGGTGTTGTAATGCTGCTGGGCGAGTATGGTGGTCGGCACAAGGTAGACGACCTGCTTGCCCTCCTGGGCTGCCTTGAATGCCGCCCTGATGGCCACTTCCGTCTTTCCGTAGCCTACGTCGCCGCAGATGAGCCTGTCCATGATCTTCCTGCTCTCCATGTCCTGCTTCGTGGCTTCAATTGCCTGAAGCTGGTCGTCGGTCTCATCGAAAGGGAACATCTCCTCAAATTCCCGCTGCCATACGGTATCCGGGCCGTAAATATACCCGTTCTTCTCGCGGCGCGCCGCATAGAGGGCCACCAGATCCCTTGCGATTTCCTGGACGGCGCCCTTTACCCTGGCCTTGGTCTTGCTCCATTCCTTGCTTCCGAGCCTGTTGAGCTTCGGCTTTCTGGCATCCGCTCCCGCATACTTCTGTATGAGGTTCAGCTGGGTCGCCGGAATATAGAGGTTTCCGTTGGCCGCATATTCTATCTTGATGTAATCCTTTTCTACCTTGTCTACTTCGACCTTTTCGATGCCCTTGTAGATTCCGAGGCCGTGGTTTTCGTGGACTACATAGTCCCCGATTCCCAGCTCCGTAAAGCTCTGGATCTTCTGGCCCTCGTAGGTGGTCCGCTTCTTCTTTTTCTTCTTTTCGCCGCCGAAAATATCGCTTTCTGAAATGACGACGAATTTGATCAGGGGATATTCGAAGCCCTTGTGGATGCTTCCGTAGGTCACCATGATTTCGCCGGGCTTGATCTCCTTGTCAAGGTCTTCGGAATAATAGCTGTTGAGTTCGTAATCCCGCAGATCCTCGGCCAGCCTGTTGGCCCTGGTCCTGGAACCGGAAATGAGGACGATCCTATAGCCCTGTTTCTTCCATTTCTGGAGGTCCTTTGTGAGGATCTCGAAGGCGTTGTTATAGGGGTTGACGGATTTGACGACCACATGGTAGCTGTCGTTTATCTTCCATTCGCCGGGGCGCTGCTCCAGCGTTGAAAGCGCCAGCCCGTTGCGCATGTTCAGCTTTGCCGCAATTTCCTTGTAGCTGTAGAGGGCCGCCGCCTGGCTCGGCAGAATGTAGCCTTTTTCAAGGCGTGTCATCATGCTTTCCCGGAACTCCAGTTCCGCAGCCTGGCCTTTTTCGCTGAGCCGGACGGGCTCGTCCAGAAACACCAGGGTCTTGTCCACTGGAAAATAATCGATAAAGGAAACCGTGTCCTCGTAAAAATACCCGATAAAGCTGTCGGCACCTACGATTCCGCTGGTCTCCCGGAGGCTTTCCTCCAGCTCTTCCACAAGGCTCTTGATCCTGTGGGCTTCCTCTGTCTTCATCTCTTTGCGCAGGCGCTCCCAGCAGGCCTTCTTCTCCGCTTCGATGGCCTTGATTCCTTTTTCCAGCCGTTCTCTGTCCAGGATGATCTCCGTCGCCGGATAGATCCTGATTTCCGACAGATTTTCGATGGAGCGCTGGCTCTGCACGTCGAAGGTCCTGATGGAGTCCACGTCCTCGTCCCAGAGCTCGATACGGAAGGGATTTTCCTCTGTCAGAGGGAAAATGTCGATAATGCCTCCCCTGACGGCGAACTGTCCCGACCCTTCTACCTGTGCCGCCCGTTCATAGCCGAGGCTGATCAGGTCCGCCGAAAGCTGGTCAACGGAAACGGTATCCGTGCTCCTGATCTCTATGACTGACGCCCTGATTGCCTCCAGGGACATCAGATGGTCCATGAAGCCGTCGATGGTAGTGACGACAGTGACCTCATCCGATTCCAGGATTGCCTTGATGGCGGAAATCCGCTCCTTTACCATCAGGTTTCCATGAATATCGGCCTGATAGAAGATCAGATCCTTCGCCGGATAAAGGACCGTATTTTTGTCGAAAAACCTGTATTCCCCATAGATTTCCCGGGCTTTCAGCTCACTATAAGTAACGATGATCCTGTAGGGGAAACCATCGCTCATGCTGTATATCCAGTGGGCCTTCTGGGAATCGATACATCCCGAAACCTGTATCAGCCCGCTCTTCCTATTCAGTTTGTTCCTGATCTCTCCGTATTCATTCAGTTCTTTCAGAGGATTTATAAACGTATTCAAACAATCACCTTCTCTGCTATGCTTCTGGCTTCTTGTTGTAGAGGTTCATGGCCGTGTCGGCATTCGTCGTCACGATTGCCTTCGCCGCCTCCGCAGCAAAGCTTACAGCCTTTTCAGTAAGGGGCTTCTCTGTCTTGCTGAAATGCCCCAGGACATAATCTGCAAGGTCATAGCCTTTCGGCTTGTCGCCCACGCCCACTTTGATCCTTGTGAATTCCTGCGTCCCCAGATGGGAAATGATGCTCTTGATTCCGTTGTGGCCGCCGGCGCTTCCTTTTTTACGGATGCGCAGCTGCCCGATGTCGAGGCTGATGTCGTCGTAAATGATGATCAGCTCTTCTTCATTTACCTTGTAGAAATCCGTCAGCTCCCTTACGCTTTCTCCGCTGAGATTCATGTAGGTCTGCGGCTTGGCAAGTATGACCTTGTATCCGTCGATGGTTCCTTTTCCATATATGGCCTTATGCTTTTTCCCATCCATGGAAATGCCGTTCTGCCTGGCAATTTCATCAATTACCTCAAACCCGATATTGTGCCTGGTTCCCGCATATTCTTTTCCCGGATTCCCAAGTCCGACTATGATATACATGTTTCTTACCCTATCCTTTCCTATTAGACGCATTTTCCTTATTGATGCATTTTCTCTGTTTGATGTCTTATCCCTATTAGATATCTTTTCCCTATTAGATATCTTTTCCCTATTAAATATCTTTTTCCTATTTGACGCTTTTTCCTGACAGCCGCCTTACTTAATTAACAGTCAGTCCTCGCCCGCATGACAGCCTCAGCTTCTGCAAGCTGCTCAGGCGTATTCACTCCCGCAATCTCGGAGGCATCCGAAATCGACATGGCATCTGCCTTCACCCCCATGTCCTTTATGACCGTCAGCGCGTCTGGAAGATAGTATTCTCCCTGGACGTTGTTGTTCGTTATTTTTCCCAACGCTTCCGAAAGCGCCTTCGAATTGAAAATATACATTCCCGAGTTGATTTCTTTTGACTTGCGTTCCTCGTCATCCGCATCCTTGTGCTCCACGCTCTTGACGAATCTGCCTTCGCTGTCGCGGATGATCCTTCCGTATCCGGTCGGGTCGTCGATGATCGCAGTCAGAACCGTCACAGCGTTTCCGTGTTCCCTGTGATGGTCCGCCAGCTTCTTCAGGGTCTCCCCTTTAATAAGAGGCGTGTCACCGCAGAGGATGATCGTATCTCCGTCGTCCCCGATGAAATCCTTTGCGCATTTCACTGCATGTCCTGTTCCGAGCTGCTCCTCCTGGATCCTGTAGACCACATCCGATTTCACTTCCTTTTTTACCTCGTCGGCCATGTAGCCAACCACCAGGCAGATCTCATCTGCACCTGCGGCTTTTGCCGCTTCTATAGAATATTCCGCCATCGGTTTTCCCATAACCTTGTGTACGACCTTTGGCAGATCCGATTTCATTCTTGTTCCTTTTCCTGCCGCTAAAATAACTGCCTTCACCTTATTCATCTTCCATTTCCTCCATATATAAGTCCTTATTTGGAAAAAACCGGTCTCCCCCTGTTTTTTGCCATTTATCCGTAAAGTTCATTTTACATGAATTTTTTTTCTTTGTCACCCATTTTAAAAGGCGGAATTATGTGCTCCAATGACCATTACTGTTCATTTTGTGAACAGCGGCAGTGCGCCATTCATCTGTCTTCCATAAAATGTAACAAACATTGTGCCGTATAATGTATCATTATACAAAAAAACTTTCTTTTGTATGCGATTCATCAAAAACAGATGCAAAACAACTCTAATACACCCTAAATCATGCGGCTTTTTCTTTGTGTCTGAAAATGCACAAATTTTACATGTTGATTTCGTAAAATTTATTCACTCATTCGGAAATATGTGGTATAATAGCATCACATCAAAATGCATAAGGGGTGATTAGCTTGATTAAAAAAGAAATGATAGCTATGCTACTAGCTGGAGGGCAGGGAAGCCGCCTTGGAGTTCTTACTTCAAAGGTCGCAAAACCTGCAGTAGCATTCGGTGGAAAATACAGAATCATTGATTTTCCATTGAGCAATTGTATTAATTCCGGTGTGGATACGGTCGGCGTACTTACTCAGTATCAGCCGCTCAGGCTGAATACCCATATCGGCATCGGCATACCGTGGGATCTTGACAGAAATATCGGAGGCGTGACTATCCTTCCTCCATATGAAAAGAGTACCAACAGTGAATGGTACACTGGTACTGCAAATGCAATCTACCAGAATATCGATTATATTGATACCTACAATCCTGATTACGTACTTATTTTATCAGGTGACCATATCTATAAGATGGATTATGAAGTCATGCTGAACTTCCATAAGGAGAACAATGCTGATGTTACTATTGCCAGCATGCCTGTTCCTCTTGAAGAAGCAAGCAGGTTCGGTATTGTTATTGCCGATGAAGAAGGCCGCATCACCGATTTCCAGGAAAAACCGGCTGTTCCAAAGAGCAACCTTGCTTCCATGGGAATCTATATATTCAACTGGCCTCTTCTGAAAGCCGCGCTGCTGGAAAAATCAGACCAGATGAACTGCGATTTCGGAAAGCATATCATTCCGTACTGCCACGAAAACGGCAAACGGCTGTTTGCGTACGAATTCAACGGCTACTGGAAGGATGTAGGAACATTGGAGTCCTACTGGAGAGCTAATATGGAGCTTGTCGACATCATTCCTGAGTTCAACTTATATGAAGAATTCTGGAAGATCTACACCAAGAGCGACACGCTTCCGCCACAGTATATTTCCGCAGACTCCGAGATTGAAAAGAGCATTGTCGGCGAGGGAGCCACAATTAACGGGGAAGTATACAATTCTGTAATCGGAACGGGAGTAACCATTGGAAAAGGCAGCGTCATACGCGATTCCATCATTATGAAGAGCGTCGTGATCGGTGAGAACACCATGGTCAATAAATCCATTATTGCAGAAAAAACTGTCGTAGGTTCTAATTCTGAACTTGGAGTAGGGGAATCCCTTCCAAACAAGACAGATCCTAATATCTATTCCTTCGATCTTGTTACGGTCGGGGAAAGCTCTTCTATACCTTCCAATGTAAAGATTGGAAAAAACACTGCCATTTCCGGCATAACCGCAGCGGAAGACTATCCGGACGGAATACTTGAAAGCGGCGAGACTTTGATTAAGGCAGGTGATAAATAATGAGGGCAGTAGGTATTGTTTTAGCCGGCGGTAACAGCACCAAAATGAAGGAACTTTCAAACAAGAGGGCAATCGCGGCAATGCCTGTGGCAGGCAGCTACAGGAGCATCGATTTTACGCTCAGCAACATGTCGAATTCCCATGTTCAGAAGGTGGCTGTGCTTACACAGTATAATGCAAAATCACTCAACGAGCATCTGAGCTCGTCAAAATGGTGGGATTTCGGAAGAAAGCAGGGTGGACTTTTCGTATTCACCCCGACCATTACTTATGACAACAGCTGGTGGTACCGCGGTACAGCGGATGCCATCTACCAGAACCTTTCCTTCTTAAAGAACAGCCATGAGCCATATGTAATCATTACTTCAGGCGACGGCGTCTACAAGATGGATTACAACAAGGTTCTGGAATACCATATTCAGAAGAAAGCCGATATCACTGTCGTGTGCAAGGATCTTCCGGCAGGTGAAGATGCAAGCCGCTTCGGCATCCTCAAGATGAACGAGGATCACAGGATCGAGGAATTCGAAGAGAAGCCGATGGTTGCAAAATCCAACACGGTTTCAATGGGAATCTATGTAATCAGAAGGCGCCAGCTGATCGAGCTGATCGAAAAATGCGCACTGGAAGGAAGACATGATTTCGTTAAGGATATCCTGATCCGCTACAAGGGCCTTAAGAGAATCTACGGATTCAAGACTACCGGCTACTGGAGCAACATCTCCACAGTAGAGTCATACTACAAGACCAATATGGACTTCCTGAAGCCGGAAATACGCAACTTCTTCTTCCATCAGTATCCTGACATCTACTCGAAAGTGGATGATGCTCCGCCTGCAAAATACAATGTAGGTTCGAAAGTCAGGAACAGCCTCGTTTCAAACGGATGTATCATCAACGGGCAGGTGGAGAACTCCATCCTGTTCAGAAAAGTATTTGTTGGAAATAACTGTGTGATTAAAAATTCCATCATTTTAAATGATGTGTATTTGGGCGATAATACCCACATAGAAAACTGCATCGTTGAAAGCCATGATACGATTCGGGCAAATTCGTACTATTCCGGCGATGATGGGATTAAGATAGTTCTCGAGAAAAACGAGAGATACGTACTGTAAACGAAAAAATGCTTTCTATTTACACAAAAAAACAGACATAAGAAAGGGGTTCGTCTAACATGCAGATAACTGATGTACGTGTACGAAAAGTTGCTAAAGAAGGGAAAATGAAAGCCGTTGTTTCTATTACAATTGATGATGAATTTGTAGTTCATGATATTAAGGTAATAGAAGGCGAAAAAGGATTATTTATCGCAATGCCAAGCAGGAAGGCTTCTGATGGAGAATACAGGGATATTGCCCATCCTATCAACTCATCCACGAGGGAGCGCATCCAGCAGATTATCCTGGATAAATATGATGTTGCAGTTCTGGAAGAGGAAGAATCAGAGGGAGCTGGTTCCGACGAAGCATAATCCAGACTGCCCGAAACCTTAACCAAATGAATTTTCCAGCAAAAAGCCTGCAGCTTTGTTCTGCAGGCTTTTTGTTTTCGGCAATTAGGACGCGCTGGAAAACATGTTCATTCGCAGCGCGCTCTCGCTTAGATGAAGACGTAGTGGTACGTAAGGCCGCAAAATACGCGGCCCAAGTACCAACGTCTTCATAAAGCTGCTCATTGAATCATGTTTTCCATCGCTGCGTGTTGGAGGGCAAATGTGCAGCTTGACGAAAGCAAACATTACAAGGAGGCTTTTGACCGACTGATCCATATAGAAAGCTTCATGATTTCTGGCCGCCGAGCGGGCAGTATCGCTGCATCGTTACTATTCACACGTTGTTTGCGCAAGGTGTTTTTTGTGAGTGTAGCAAAGCGGAAATCACGAAAAACCCGGGGCTTGCAGTGCGAAATGGTGTATTTCAACCATTTCTGTGAACAGTATCGCTGCATTTGATAAGCTCGAAACGCTCCGCAAATATAGGTTGGTTTTTTTTTCATATATGGTTATAATATTATATGGCGTAGTTCAACAATAAAGAGTCTGCCTTGGCAGACTCTCGCGCCTGGCACGGTCGCTTTTACGACACAATTCGTATCGCGCGAGTGCGCTTTCACGCGGAGCGTTTTTTATCTTATAGGATGAACTTTCCTATGAGATAAAAAACAAGTTTTCCTGACGGAAACTACCATTAACAAACTTAGAATAGGGAGTGTCTTTTATGTATAAAATCGACTTTAAAAAACCGGTTCATATTCATTTTATCGGTATCGGCGGAATCAGCATGAGCGGGCTGGCCGAAATTCTGCTGAAGGCAGGATTCACGGTATCCGGTTCAGATTTGAGGGAATCCGAGCTTACCAGAAGGCTCGAGGAGATGGGAGCCAAAGTATATTACGGACAGAGGGCGTCGAACATCACCGACGACATCGATGTTGTGGTTTATACTGCAGCCATCCACGAAGACAATTTTGAATTCAGGGCAGTCCTTGAAAAGGACATCGACACCCTTACAAGGGCAGAGCTTCTTGGACAGATTATGGCTAACTACGAGACAGCCATCGCAGTTTCAGGAACCCACGGCAAGACGACTACAACCTCTATGATTTCCCAGATCCTGCTGCAACACCATGCAGACCCTACCATTTCCGTAGGGGGCATCTTAAAAAGCATAGGCGGCAATATCCGTGTCGGAAAGTCCGAGACCTTCATCACAGAAGCCTGTGAATACACAAACAGCTTTTTAAGCTTCAATCCGACTGTCAGCATCATACTCAACGTCGAGGAAGACCATATGGATTTCTTCAGCAGCATCAATGAAATCAGGAATTCCTTCAGGCTATTTGCCGAACGGCTTCCGGACAACGGCCTGCTCATCATAAATGGCGATATCGACAATTACGAAGAGCTGACAAGAGGCCTCACATGCCGCGTAATCACATACGGCTCGGCTCCATCCAACAATTACAGCGCAACAAACATCACCTTTGACGAACTGGCAAGAGGAACCTTTGACCTGGTGAAAGACGGGGCTGTTACGGACAGGATCACCCTGGGCGTTACGGGGCTCCACAACGTCTCAAACGCCCTGGCTTCCATTGCCCTGGCTCTTGACCTGGGTATCCCTATGGACACCATCAAAAAAGGCCTCCTTGCATTTTCAGGCACTGACAGACGCTTTGAATACAAGGGTGAAATAGGCGGAATCACGGTTATCGATGATTATGCGCATCATCCGACCGAAATCACGGCAACCCTGACTGCAGCGGCGAATTATCCACACAAGAACATCTGGTGCGTATTCCAGCCCCATACCTATACAAGGACAAAGGCTTTCCTCAAGGATTTTGCAAAGGCATTATCCCTGGCAGACAAGGTCGTGCTTGTGGACATTTATGCTGCCCGCGAGACGGATACCCTGGGCGTCAGTTCGAAGGATCTGCTGAAAGAACTTACGGATTTGGGTGCTGAAGCCTACTATTTCCCTTCTTTTGATGAAACAGAAAACTTTTTATTAACAAATTGTATGCACGGTGACCTGTTGATAACTATGGGTGCCGGAAACGTATTAAAAATCGGGGAAAACATCCTCGGCAAATAACTTATCCACATTATCCACATATTTATCAACAATTTTATGCGTTGAGGTATGTGGATTTTTTTGTTTACATAATATATTTTCCATTTTATGTAAGATACTGGTTTTATAGGGCTTCCAAGGGTCTTTCGAGTTTCAAATAATATTATGTCCACTAGTTATCCACATTATCCACATTTTTATCCACTGTATAACTATCCGCCTGTGAATGACTATCCACCCAAAAATGCGGTTCTCTTTTAAACTTGCTTATGCTATAATACAAGTGTTTTTAAGAAACTTTAGCAAGGCAAAGGTGGTACAAATGGCTCAGATCAAACTGAAACTCAATGCACGTCCAAGCACGACCATGGTGTCGAATCATTTTATCGATGCGTTCATGGCTGATGCCAACGGCGAGTATGTAAAAATATACCTCTATCTTTTACGGTGTGCAGGTTCCGAAGATAGTTTCCTGTCGATTTCGCAGATTGCGGATAAGTTCGACCACACGGAGAAGGACGTGAAGCGCGCCTTAAAATACTGGCAGAAGGCCGGTCTTTTAAACCTGGCGTTTGACGAGAATAAGAACCTTACAGGCGTGGACTTCCTGGATGTCTGTGACGGAATCCAGAATTCTGCTAATGACCAGGCATCGGACAGCACGGATTCCTACGGCGCTGCTGCCGATTCCGCCTATTCCGCATCCCACGGATCTGATCCTGACGCAGCTGCGGCTGCTTCTTATGGGTCTTCTGCTGCTTATGGGTCTTCTGCTCCCGATGCTGTGTCCGGAGCCGGAAATGCGTCTGCGTCTGCCATGAATTTCTCGATTCCGGCAACTCCGCAAGTCGTTATTCCTGCGAAGCCTTCCTATTCCGCCGACAAACTGGCATCCATGCAGAACGACGATGGCCTTTCACAGCTGCTGTTCATTTCAGAACAGTATCTTGGAAAGCCCTTAAGCAAGACCGAGATGGAGACTATTTTCTACTTCTATGACGAGCTTCATTTTTCAATAGACCTGATCGAATATCTGATCGAATACTGTGTTTCCAAGGGCAGCAAGAGCTTCCACTACATCGAGAAGGTGGCGCTTGCCTGGGCTGAAGACCAGGTCAGGACGGTGGAGGACGCAAAGAAATCCACTACCCTTTATGTCCGGAACTGCTTCACGATTCTGAAGGCTTTCGGAATCAAAGGGCGCAATCCCATCGATGCCGAAGTCGGCTTCATCAAAAAATGGCTCGACGACTACTGCTTCGGGCTCGATATCATTATCGAGGCATGCAGCCGTACGGTTCTTTCCATCAACAAGCCAAGCTTCGAATATGCAGACAGCATCCTGTCCAAATGGAAGGAAAAGGGCGTCAAACATGTTTCTGACATCAGGACCCTGGATGCCCAGCATCAGATCCAGAAACAGAAGAACGCCAGCGCGGCGGCTCCAAAAGGAAAGCCCGCTTCCACCAACAAATTCAACAATTTCAACCAGCGTACCTACGATTATGACCAGCTGGAGAAACAGCTTTTGAAAAACAACAAGCAGCCTTCAGCCGATCGTACTGAACCGCAGCACCAACAGTAAATGAAAGGATATCTCCCATGGCGCTAAAAAATTCTCAATATGATGCAATTATCAGGGAATACAACCAGAGACAGCTGCAGTCCAGGCATGTGCAGGACCAGCACCTGAAGGAAATCTACAAAGTCCTTCCTGAAATCCAGGAACTGGATGCCTCCGTCTCCTCACTTTCCGTTGCCGGCGTAAAAAGCATCCTGAACGGAAATGAAAGCGCTCTTGCAGCTTCCAGGGAAAAGATCGAACAGCTTTCCAGGAAAAGAAAGGAACTCCTTCTGGCAAACGGCTATCCGGACGACTATCTGGATCTGCATTATTCCTGCAGCGACTGCATGGATACGGGATATATCGGAAATGAGAAATGCCACTGCTTCAAGCAGGCAACCATTGACATGCTCTATACCCAGTCAAATATCAAAGACGTTCTTAACAGGGAGAACTTCAACACCTTCTCCTATGAATACTACTCAGATGATCAGATCAATCCTTCGACCGGCCTCTCCTCTCTGGAGACGATCCAGTATGCCGTAAAGGAATGCCGCAACTTCATAGATACCTTCGACACAAACTTCCGTAACCTGCTTTTCTACGGCGATACGGGCGTCGGTAAGACTTTCCTTTCCAACTGCGTCGCAAAGGAGCTCATTGATTCCGCCCACTCCGTTATCTACTTCTCGGCATTCCAGCTGTTTGACATTCTGGCAAAAAGCACCTTTGGCAAAGATGCGGAAGCCGATGACATGAACCAGTATATTTTTGACTGCGACCTGCTCATCATCGATGATCTCGGGACCGAACTCACGAACTCCTTCGTTGCATCACAGCTTTTCCTGTGCGTGAACGAACGGCTTCTCCGCAAAAAATCTACGATTATTTCAACCAACCTGCCTATCGACATGTTCATTGAGACCTATTCAGAAAGAACCTTTTCAAGGATTTCCAGCAACTATACCATGATCAAATTAATCGGAGATGACATCCGTATAAAGAAGCGGCTGCGCTAGCTTACCGTTCACTCCGTGAACAGCAGCTGCGGCAGGGTCTCTGAAGGGCTGCCTGAAACTTTTCGGTCCCCGACTGAACGTTTACCCCTTGACGTTTCGTCCCTGTAGTGTTATAAATGTATCTGGTAATTCTCTGTTTTTACGGCAAAAACGGGTCCTCAGAGCCTGTTTTTCCTTTCATACGTAACTTTTAGCCGGCTCCATCCCGGCAGTTAAACTATAAATCAGGTGGCGCTTCCGTCACCAATATAAAAAATTGTACAAACATATGGAGGTAAGGATTAATGTCCCAGCGCGATGAAATGAATTATGAAACGATACCTGTAGGTTCACTTGGTATCATCCCATTGGAAGGATGCAAGACACTTGGCCAGAAGGTTGACGAATACCTGGTTAAATGGAGAACTGAACGCGACAGCGAACACAAGACTACCATTGCTTTTTCAGGCTACCAGAGAGACAGCTATATACTGGGTGCAAAGGTACCAAGATTCGGCTCAGGCGAAGCAAAGGGCATCATCAGTGAATCCGTGCGTGGAGACGACTTATACTTACTTGTAGACGTTGCAAATTACAGCCTTACCTACTCCTTATGCGGTTATACAAACCATATGTCTCCTGACGACCACTATCAGGATCTTAAGCGTATCATCGCTGCTGTAGGCGGAAAGGCACGCCGCATCACGGTAATCATGCCATTCCTCTATGAAAGCCGCCAGCACAAGCGCAGCTCAAGAGAATCCCTCGACTGTGCGCTTGCATTACAGGAATTGGTGAACATGGGCGTTGACAATATCATCACCTTTGATGCCCATGACCCACGTGTCCAGAACGCAATTCCTCTCAGCGGATTTGAGACCGTACAGCCTGCATACCAGTTCATCAAGGGGCTTCTGAACAACGTTCCTGACCTGAAGATCGACAGCGAGCATATGATGATGATCAGCCCTGACGAAGGCGGAATGAGCCGTGCAGTGTACCTTGCAAACGTTCTCGGCATCGATATGGGTATGTTCTACAAACGCCGTGACTATACGACCATCATCAATGGACGTAATCCGATCGTGGCTCATGAATTCCTCGGCTCTTCCGTGGAAGGAAAAGACATGCTCATCATCGACGACATGATCTCTTCAGGCGAAAGCATGCTTGAAGTTGCGGAAGAACTCAAGAGAAGAAAAGCCGGCAGGATTTTTGTCCTTTCGACTTTCGGACTGTTCACAAACGGACTCGAAAAATTCGACGAAGCTTATGAAAAAGGACTGATCGACCGCGTCCTGACTACAAACCTTGTTTACCAGACGCCTGAGCTCCTTTCACGTCCTTACTACATTAACTGCGACTTGAGCAAATATATCGCCCTGATTATAGACAATCTGAACCATGATGGTTCAATCAGCAGCCTCCTGAATCCTAACAAACGCATTCAGACCCTTCTCGAAAAATACAAAAAAGGCGAACTCAGCAAATAAAGGACGTGATGAAAAACATGTTCATTCGCAGCGCGCTCTCGCTTAGATGAAGACGTAGTGGTACGTAAGGCCGCAGAATACGCGGCCTAAGTACCAACGTCTTCATAAAGCTGCTCATTGAATCATGTTTTGCATCACTGCGTGTTGGATGGCTGATGGGCGCATTGACGACGCATTCTGAATGAGGGATTTTGAAGCTTGGATCAAGATGGAGAGATACGTAGGGCTGCAGAAGATGCAGCCTACGTACCGCTACATCTTCATGAAGCTGCTTGTTTTTAGATGCTTGTATACAGAATTTGAAAGCAGGTGCTTTCCCGGGATTGTTCCGGGGAGGCACCTGCTTTATTTTGTATTCCTGCTTTGTTCCTGCTTTATTCTTGTTCTATTTCTGCTCTGTTCCTGCTCTGTTCCCGCTCTATTCCTGTTCTATTTCGGCTCTGTTTCTGCTCTGTTCCTGTTGTATTTCTATTCTGTTTCTGCTCTGTTCCTGTTCTATTTCTGCTCTGTTCCGGCTCTATTCCTGTTCTATTTCTGCTCTGTTCCGGCTCTATTCCCGTTCTATTTCTGCTCTGTTCCTGCTCTGTTCCTACTCTATTCCTGTGCTGTTTCTGCTCTGTTCCTGTTGTATTTCTGTTGTATTTTTGTTGTACTTCTATTTTCAGTGCTGTCAGCTGTTTTTGGGTGAGTGGGCTTTCCGCGGCGGGAGGCTATTCTTCCACATAGGGGAGGAATTCCCTGATCTCAAGGCCGTCGTGGATGGCGTCCATGTACTGCTTCCAGATCCGTCCCGGGTAGGTTGCGCCGTAGAGGTTCTTTACCTTTTCCGGCTGATCGCAGCCGACCCAGACGCTGGTTGTATAGTAGCTTGTAAATCCGACGAACCAGCCGTCTTTGCTGTCGTTTGTGGTTCCTGTTTTTGCTGCGGCCGGCATTTTGGAGGACAGCCTGCAACGGTATCCTGTTCCGCTTGTCAGAACGCCCTTCAGGATGTCTGTCATCATCCTTGCGGCATTCTGCTTGTATACAGGGGTCTCCTCTCCCGTTTCTGCGTATAGTTCCCTTCCGTCAGCATCGGTTATCTTTACGATACAGGTGGGATTCCTGAAGTTTCCGTCGTTTTCTATGCATCTGTAGCCGGAAGCCATTTCTACCGTCGTTACGCCGTTTGTGAGGCCTCCTATGGCAGATGAGAGCACGTAGTCGGTTTCCGTTATTTCGGCAAAATCCATCGTCTTCAGATAGGAAAGGCCTTCCCTGGGAGTCAGTTCCGCCAGGATCTGCCAGGCAACCGTATTTCTTGATTTTTCCACAGCCTTCCTGAGGGTCATCCTTCCTAAATATTTCCCGTCGGAATTTTCAGGGCCGTTTTTGATTCCATGGTCGTTCACTATGGTGGTGGGCAGATATCCTCTCTCAAGGGCGGGTGTATATACGATCAGGGGCTTTATGGTGCTTCCTGGCTGCCTGTAGCTCTGAAATGCCCGGTTAAGGGTATATTCGCTTGTCTCCTGGCTTCTGCCACCTACGATTGCCACCACGTATCCCGTCAGATTGTCGATGCAGGTCGCTGCCCCCTGAAGCTTGTATACGCCGGTACCGCTAAGATCCGTAAAATCTTCCAGCTGCTCATCCACTGCTGCCTGGAGAAGCTGCTGCCTGCCAAGATCTATGGACGTATATATCCTGTAGCCTTTTGTATACAGGTTCCGTTTGCATTCCCTGTAGAGGGCATCGTATGCCTCGTCGTAGATTTTCTCTTCAACCTCGTTCCCGAACTCGTTGCGAAACGCAAAGCCCTGCCGTTCCATCAGGGCCACGACTGCGCAGTGGTAGACGTAGGTCTCCACGTAATTGTTCCTTGTGGATGTCTGAACCTTTATTTCCACCGGCTCCCCGATTGCGGCATTGTAATCCTCAGGTGAAATTTTTCCGTCCTGAAGCATTTCGCCAAGGATCCTGTTTCTGCGCCCGATCGTATCGTCCATGCTGTCCACGGGATTGTAGAGGGTCGGATTATTGGGGATCGCACACAAGAACGTGATCTGGGCCAGGCTCAGGCCCCCGGCATCCACACCGAAATAGCCCTTGCTGGCGGCCTGTATGCCATAATAGCCGTTGGCAAAATAGATATTATTGATATAATATTCCAGGATTTCCTCTTTGGAGTATCTTTTCTCCAGCTCCAGAGCTATGAAGATCTCCTCCACCTTTCTCTCCCAGGACACCTGGTGGGTAAGGAATACATTCCTGCTGAGCTGCTGGGTGATGGTGCTGGCTCCCTGGGTGATTTCCCTGTCTTCGATTATGGTCTTCGCTGCCCGGACGATGGCCTCCAGATCGATTCCTATATGGCTGTAGAATTTCTTATCCTCTATGCTTATGAAGGCATCCTTGACCTGGTCGGGGATCTCTTCCGATTCCAGATAGTAGACGTCCTTTTCGCCCTTCAGGGTGGAAAGCAGATTTCCGCCCGCATCATATACAAGGCTCGTCTGCGTTGACCGGAACGTTTCCTCCGACGAGTGTTCGGCAAATGATACAGCCTCCCTGTAGAGCGCAATCACCGTCTCATCAAAACCGCACCTGTAGAGAAAAGCTCCCGCCACCAGGGCAAGCACCATAAGGAATACCTGCAGCTTCACGAAGCCCCAGAACAATCTATGTCTTTTTTTCCCGTTTTTCCAGTTTATTTTATCTGCCATAGTTTACCGACCGCTCTTCCTTTTCTGTCCTTATTCATCCTGTTATTGAGTACGGCTTGCAGCGCGAAATGGTGTATTTCAACCAGTTCTGCGCATCGCGCAGTATGTTATTATTCACGGAGTTATTAGTAATAGTATATCCCATCCTCCGCCCCGGTGCAAGAGATCGGGCTTTACAGTGCCGCCAGTTTCCTTTATAATGTTACTGTTCACTCTGTGACAGGTAACTTTAATAAACGATGTTGTGTTCGAGACCTTCCACAACTAAAACAAAACTAAAGGAGAATTTAATCATGCAGAACAAAAAAGTGCTGTTCCTCACACAGGCAGCCATGATTGCAGCCATCTACGTGGTGCTTACCTTCGTATTCCAGCCGTTCAGTTTCGGCGAAGTGCAGGTGCGTATTGCAGAAGCGCTGACAATCCTGCCTTTCTTTACCCCGGCGGCAATACCGGGACTATTTATCGGATGCCTTATCGGCAATTTTCTGGGAGGGGCAATCGTCATCGACGTCATTTTCGGCAGCCTCGCAACCCTGGCCGGAGCCATCTTTTCCTATCTTTTAAGGAAAAACAAATACCTTGTTCCCTTGCCTCCAATTATCGCAAATACCCTCGTTGTCCCTTTCATCCTGAAGTTCGGCTATGCAGTTCCACTGCCCATCCCCTTCATGATGCTTACTGTGGGAATCGGGGAAATCATATCATGCGGCGTACTCGGAATGATACTGCTGACCACGCTCAATCAGTACAGGCAAGTCATATTCCGTCAGCAGGTTTAAGAACAATTTCATTCCCGCATGCCCGCAGGAACTCATTCAAACATAATCTAAGGTCAACAAAAGCCCAGCCGGTTCAACGGCTGGGCTTTTGTTATGGAATTCGTGTATCAAGGCTATCTTGTAACATTCGGCTTCGTCAATCAGCACTTTCACCCGCCAACATACAGTGATACAAAACATGATTCAATGAGCAGCTTTATGAAGACGTTGGTAACTATTCCGGACTACGTCCTTCATAGTTACATATGATGCACACAAATTGCAGGAACTGCAATTTGGCGCATGCAAAACTCGGATTTTTATGCAAAAGCAGCATAAAAACACCTCGCGTCACTTGACAACTGAACAGTCAAACCATTAGTACTTAAGACTGCTGAATGCGAGGCCTTACGTACCACTACGTCTTCATCTAAGCGGGAGCGCGCTGCGAATGAACATGTTTTTCATCACGTCCTGTTTCCAGAAAGCCATCCAACACACAGTGATGCAAAACATGATTCAATGAGCAGCTTTATGAAGACGTTGGTACTTAGGCCGCGTACTCTGCGGCCTTACGTACCACTACGTCTTCATCTAAGCGAGAGCGCGCTGCGAATGAACATGTTTTTCATCACGTCAGGTTTCCAGAAAGCCATCCAACACGCAGTGATGCAAAACATGATTCAATGAGCAGCTTTATGAAGACGTTGGTACTTAGGCCGCGTACTCTGCGGCCTTACGTACCACTACGTCTTCATCTAAGCGAGAGCGCGCTGCGAATGAACATGTTTTTCATCACGTCAGGTTTCCAGAAAGCCATCCAACACGCAGTGATGCAAAACATGATTCAATGAGCAGCTTTATGAAGACGTTGGTACTTAGGCCGCGTACTCTGCGGCCTTACGTACCACTACGTCTTCATCTAAGCGAGAGCGCGCTGCGAATGAACATGTTTTTCATCACGTCAGGTTTCCCGGATTAAGGCATTCCAGTTCCGGAATCACGAATTGCCCATCTTTTCTGATCAGAACATCATCGAAGTAGATTTCGCCTCCGCCGAATTCAGGCGTCTGGATCAGTACCAGGTCCCAATGGATCGAGGATACGTTTCCGTTAGGCGCTTCGTCATAGCAGTTTCCGGGAGTGAAGTGGATTGATCCCATTATTTTCTCATCAAAGAGCGTGTCTTTCATAGGCTTCAGTATGTAAGGATTTACACCGATGGCAAATTCTCCAACATATCTTGCTCCCTCGTCTGTATCGAACACCTTGGTGATGCGTTCCGTATCGTTTGCAGTGGCATTGATGATTTTTCCATCCTTGAATTCCAGGCAGATGTTTTCATAGGTAAAGCCCTGGTATACGGAAGGCGTGTTGTAGCTGAGCTTCCCGTTGATGGAATCCTTTACAGGCGCCGTATACACTTCGCCGTCCGGGATATTCAGTTCTCCCGCACAAGGAACAGCCGGAATTCCTTTGATGGAAAACGTAAGGTCGGTTCCCGGTCCTTTGATGTTCACCTTGTCAGTACGGTTCATGAGAGCAACAAGCGGCTTCATGGCCTCTCCCATTTTGCTGTAATCCAGGTTGCATACCTGGAAATAGAAGTCTTCGAAGGCATCAGTGCTTGAATTTGAAAGCTGTGCCATTGCTGCATTCGGATAACGGAGAACGACCCATCTTGTCTTTGGAACCCTGATGTCATGGTGTACCGGGGTTGCATAAAGCTTCTCATATAATGACATCCTGTCCGCCGGAACATCGGAAAGCTCTGAGACGTTGTCCGTTCCTCTGATTCCGATGTAGCAGTCCATTTTTGACATCTCAAGACAATCTACTTCTGCCATGATCTTCAGCTGCTCTTCTGTCGTATTCAAGAGGATTTCCCTCTGAACCCTGCTGCTTGTAAAGTGTACAAACGGAAGCCCTTTGACCGCATAAACCTCTTTGATGACCTGTCTTGCCAGATCTTCCGTCGCTTCTCCTATGTAGTGGATGTAAACTTTTTCGTTCTCTTTTACCTTGCATGAATAGTTTACAAGATTGTAGGCAAGGGTTTTGATTCTTTCGTCCATTTTCAGTCCTTCTTTCTTTATTTTTATCCGGCTGACTTCCTGCCGGAATCTTATGCCGCAACTATTCAGGACTGTGTCCTTCATAGTCTCTGTGATGTATTGCTTTTCACGGAGTGAACAGTCACTATGATGCTTCTCTATCTATCTGATATAGCTGATAAATCTGTTTCCTGCTGCCTGGAACATGGCTGCACTGTCCTTCATCCCGACTTTGTAGGTGGTTCCCGTAGCCGGGTTCATGATGATCGTATTCAGCTCGTCGTAGCCTGTGATCAGCACTGCCGATGCGGCATCCGTCATGGCCAGTACCGGCGTTCCGCGGCTCACATAATACAGGGCCGCATCAAGCTCGCAGCCGGTGAGGTCTATCACCTGCAGCCCCAGATTCTCCGAAAGGATGGCCGCCGGCGTCTTTCCTTCGTTCAGCAGCTGCGCCGCATCGACGCTTACGCCCTTGTGCATCATCATCAGGTTCAGGCACACAGCCGTGCTGCTATGGGATGCGTCAACCGTTCCACTGCCAATACCGTCGATCTGGGTCCTGGTCTTGCGGTTGCCCCGTTCCCAGACGTATTCCTGGGTGTCGGTAACGACTACCCCCGACAGCTGCGCGGCCCTGGCGATTGCGCTTCCCGCATTGAAATAGATGCCCTCCATGGCACCTTTCGCATATACGTAGTACTTATCGGAGCTTTCTCCGGTTTTTTCAAGGGCGACTTCCCTTGAGCCTTCGTAGATGATCTCTTTCGGCGTCAGGAATTTCGGCGTCAGATCCTCTATCCCGTTTTCAAAAACAAGAAGGATCTCCTGCTTTTTCTTATCCGAAACGGCAGAATCAACCCTTATGCTTCCGGCCTCTTTTTCCCTGTTGCTGACTATCTGGTCATCGGAAGCCGCCGCGTAACCTGCTCCGCTTTTCGTGACCCTTGTCAGGCGGATCATGTTGTCTTCTATGGCTGCCGCAGTTATGTAAATGCCCTCCTGGCTGTATTCCTTGATGAGCGTACCGCCATTCTGTATTTTCACAACGTACATGGGGAAAACTGTGTTCCCGGCCATATCCTGCGCGATGTCTGCCTGTCTTGCTATGCCGTAGATGAAGTCCTCCTCCATGAAGCCGAGGGGCCTGATCCTCTCGTCAGGATTGCAGGCGATCATCTGTTCCTCGTCCGTATCCAGGTTCCGGATATGCACGATTGTAGAATTATCGGCCTGCTTTTCTTCCTGCCATGCGAGCAGATGGTTGTCGGCGGAAATGACGAAGCTTCCTTCGCCGAGTCCGGATACGGCTTCCTGGTATTCCATTGTGGCCAGGTCGATGCTGTATATGGTGCTGTTCATCATGATGTACACCACATTGTTGTTATTTATGTAACAAAGCTTTCCGATGTCTTCCTTCAAAAGCTGAAAGGATTTGGTAGAAGGTATGAAGACCTTTTCCTCGATTGCATTGATGGCGCTGCTGTACTGGTAGACGGCAACTCCCACGGAACCCTCGCGGATTCCCCTGTTCATATAGCCGTATACCATGAAGACGGCATTTCCGGCCCCATCCATGCTCACCAGCTTTATGCCATGCTGGTCATAGGTGTTTCTGATGTCCCATTCCCTTTCGTCCATGAACGTATAGACGGAAGACAGCTTTCCCTTCTCGCTGTCGTAGCACCAGAGCTCGCCATTCTGCACGAAGCAGACGATGGTCCCTTCGGCATTTGACAGATAGTCAGGGTCTTCCCCGACAATTCCCAGGTTGACGCTTTTTTTCGTGAATACATTGTTCTCATAGCTGAACATCTGGTCCATGGTCCTTTCGAAATCCAGGAGGTACATCCTGCTCTCGGTATATCTGACCCTGTAGAATTCCCTGACTTTGTAGTAGTCTGTCTCACCGCTGTCGTTCAGGCAGGACACAAAATATGATAATACTACGGAAGCCGTCGAGCTGTCAATCTCCGTTATGGCCGGCACCGGTTCTGTCACCTTTTCAGGCGCCAGGCTTCCCCAGGTGACCATATCGAACTTGGAATTGATGGTGACCTTCTGAAAGGATGCATTGCTCGTGCTGGCTTTCGGCTCAAGATATTTTACGATGTCCCTGGCCGTTTCCTTATTGAACGTCTTTTCGTGGAAATCCTTTATGAAATCCAGCTTTTCTCCCTCATGGAGCTTTTCTTTTCTGATGATTCTTGTGTAGTAATAAATCTTTTCCTCGTTGTCCGTTTCCAGGATTATGTTCAGCAGATATTCCGTTCCCTCATCCAGAAGGTCCTTGATCTGCAGGTCTGCCTTTATATATCCGTTTTCTGTCTTTTTGTTTCCTGCCTCTGTCTCCTCAACAAGCCTGGTCGAATCGATGCTCCTTACTTCATAAGAAACTGTTTTGATTTCCGTCTTGTTTTTCTTTATGGAAATGGAAAGGCCCCCGTCTTCGGAAATCGGGGCGATCGTGTCTCTGACATAGCTTCCCTGCATTTCCTGTCCGTAGCCGTGGAGGGTGTTGGCCTTCCCTCCGTCCAGCTCCATGTAGATGACCGGATAAGTGGCGGATCCCATTTCTGCCGTCGAATCCGCATTTCCCTCATTTGTTATGCCGCTGATAATCAGCAGTGCCGCCATAAAAATCACGCTGAGCACGACTGCCTTGATGATGATTTTCTTCATTTATCAGAGGCCTCCGTTTCCCGGCTCAAGAAGCTTTTCGAGGGTTGGAGATACACCGAAAAAATCCCTGCAGGCTGCGTAGCTGTCCAGTTCGGGAGCTTCGCTTTTTCCGTTTTGGGCTGTCTTGTCATCCTTAACAGCCCTGATCAGAATATTTTTTGGCGTATGCTCCATGTCTATGAATTCCAGAAGCTGGACCTGGTATCCGTTCCGCTCCAGAAGTTCGCCCCTCAGTCCGTCCGTGACAAGGGCCGCAATCCGTTCCTTCAGGATGCCGTACTTCAGAACCGGCTCCAGGAGCTCATTTCCAATCTGGCCGTTCAGCTCATGCTGGCAGCATGGAACGGAAAGGATGACCTGCGCCCCCCATTTTACCGCCTTGGCAAGGGCATAGTCAGTAGCCGTGTCGCAGGCATGGAGGGTCACCACCATGTCGACGCTGTCGGTGCCTTCATAGGATGCGATATCGCCCTGCAGGAATTCCAGATCGTCAAACATGTATTTGTCCCTGAGGCCGCTGCAATGGCTGATGACGTCCTCCTTGAGGTCAAGTCCCGTGACCCTGATGTCATAGCCCTTGAGCTCCTTCAGATAGTAGTACATGGCGAACGTCAGGTAGGATTTTCCGCATCCGAAGTCTATGATCCTGACCTGCCTGTCCTTCGGAAGCTGGGGAAGGATATCCTCCACAAATTCCAGGAAGCGGTTTATCTGCCTGAATTTATCGTACCTGGCCTTCACGATCTTCCCCTCTTCCGTCATGACGCCCAGGTCCACAAGGAACCCGACCCTTCTGCCCTCCTCGAGGATATACTCCTTCTTCCGGTTATGGGAAAGGCTTGTGATGACCTTTGTCACCTCCCTGCGCTTTCTGCTGATGGTGACTTTTCCTTTTTTGCTTACGAGGACAGTAGCCAGGCTGTGCTGGGTCTCCGCCTGGAGCTGCCTGTACTTTCCGCCGAGCATCTCCTCAATCTTTTCAGCCATCCTGTCCTTCTCGTAATTAAGATGGTAGATTTTTGTCCCGACGTATTCAGAAGCCTGAAAATACAGCTTCTCCTTGATCATGACCGGCCTGATTTTTACTTTAAGGCCCTGTTCTTTGTCTCTGGGGTTGCTTATGATAATCTGAAGAAGCTCTTCGTTCAGGCATTCTTCAAGCAGTTTATTTAAATCACTCATATAAGTGCGTCCTTTCTATTTAAGGCGAATCTCTGTTTCACGGGATACCTGCGGATTGTTACGCACTTCGTGCTCCCACAATCCTGAAAACATGAGAAATCCGCCCTGGTCGGGCTTCTTTCTCATGTTTTGGCGGGTCCCAAGGTCATGCTTTTTCATGCAAGCATGAAACCTCTGTTTCACGGGATACCTGCGGATTGTTACGCACTTCGTGCTCCCACAATCCTGAAAACATGAGAAATCCGCCCTGGTCGGGCTTCTTTCTCATGTTTTGGCGGGTCCCAAGGTCATGCTTTTTCATGCAAGCATGAAACGCATGACCTTTTGACCCTGGTATCCCTATATTGTAAAGCCTTTGCAAAAAAACTACAACTAAAATAACTATAAAAGTTGATGGTCGCTCTGTGAGCAGCAGTACCTGGCGTTAACCAGGGTGTGGACAACTGCCTGTCGCATCTTCTATGGAAATCCCATGGTTCAGATAGACATTTTTTGTTGCGATTGCTATAATATAGTAACTGTTCAGAACCCCTGTCCCGCAAGGTGTTTTTATGCTGAATTTGCATAAAAACCCGAGACATGCATGCGCCAAATTGCCGATTTTGCAATTTGTGTGCATCATCTGTGACTATGAAGGACGTAGTCCTGAATAGTTACATAATATATTGCATAACACCCTGTTTATCACCTGAAAATGGATATTTTCTGTTGCAGCCCGAAAGGAGCCTTCCAGTGAAAGCGTTTCATGAAGTACGAAATTATGCCTCCGACTTTATGGTGTGGCATTCCAGTTATACAAACATAAGCTTCCTTGCCCATTGGCACAACGAAATCGAACTCATCTATGTGCGCTCGGGTTCTGCAAGGATCAGCATAAACGACCAGTGCTTTACTGCCGCCGCAGGTGATCTTGTCATCTGCGACAGCGGAAATATCCATTACAGCGATTCCTATGATGCGGACAACTGCCTGGATTTCATCATCTTCGATCCCGGCCTCATCAGCTCCCTCTATCAGAATTCCCATTTCGCCCATCCCCTGGTAACAGGGACGCAGCTGGGGGAATGGGGCCTGAAGGAGCCTCTGGAGATCCTCATCGATACGGTGAACCTGGAACTGGAAAGGAAGGAACCTTATTATCAGGATATCGTCAAGGCCTCCCTGCGGAACTTCTGGTATCTGCTGAAAAGGAAGATGCCGCGAAGCAATTTTGATATGCAGAGCCAGAACCGGAGACAGAACATGCTCTACGATCTGCAGCAGCTCCTCTCTTACCTGGACGGACATTATGCCGACGACATCACCCTTGCTTTTGCGGCCGCGAAGATGAACTTCAGCGACAGCCATTTTTCAAAGGTCTTCAAGAAGCTGACCGGCATCCATTTCATCAACTACCTGAACATGATCAGAATCGAGCAGGCGGCCTGGCAGCTTCAGAAGACCCCTCAGAAGATCACCGATATCGCCCTTAACTGCGGCTTCAACAATATCAGGACCTTTAACAGGGTTTTCAAGGACATCACCGGATATACGCCGACAAAATTCGCAGCCCTTCCGGATATGGAATCCGATATTTTTTCATTCTATAAGCAGAAATCTCCCGAACAGCAGTTTGTGGAGAACGATTCGCTGACTCTCATCAAAAACAGCGAAAAAAGAAACCAGATGCTGTGAACAGTTCACGGCTTCTGGTTTCTTTTTATGTTAAACGGAAAACTGGATTTCCCTGCCTGTCCTCTGGTACTGGTAATACCTCACCCCTGACGAATCAAACATGCGTTTTGATGCGATGACCGACGGCGTGTCGGCATATTTGTCGGAGTCGTACACCACCGTCTTGATCCCGGACTGAATGATTGCCTTGGCACATTCGTTGCACGGGAACAGGGATACATAGAGCTTGGAGCCCTCAAGGCTTCCTCCCCTGTAATTCAGGATCGCATTGAGTTCGCTATGGGTCGTATAAAAATATTTGTTTTCAAGGGGATCGCCCTCCTTTGTCCACGGAAAATCATCGTCCGAGCAGCCTCTCGGCAGGCCGTTGTATCCCATGGAAAGGATCTTGTTATCGTTGCTGACTATGCATGCGCCGACCTGGGTGCTTGGATCCTTGGACCTCATTCCCGAAAGGATTGCGACTCCCATGAAGTATTCGTCCCAGGTAATATAGTCTGTTCTTTTTGTACTCATATGACTCCTCCATATTACGTCTCAAAAAAACCTATTTTGTTCCAAAAATCCTGTCTCCCGCATCTCCGAGGCCTGGTACGATATATCCGTGGCTGTTCAGCTTTTCATCACGGGTTCCCACATAGATATCTACATCCGGGTGTTCCTTCTTCATTCTTTCGATTCCTTCCGGCGCTGCCACGATGCACATGAAATGGATCTTTTTTGCACCCTTCTGTTTGAGAAGCTCAATTGCAGCCGCTGCCGATCCGCCTGTGGCAAGCATCGGATCTACTACATATACTTCCCTTTCCGCTATGTCTTCCGGAAGCTTGCAGTAATATTCAACCGGTTCAAGGGTTTCCGGATCCCTGTAAAGTCCGATATGACCTACTTTTGCTGCAGGAATGATGCTGAGCATTCCTTCCACCATTCCGAGGCCTGCCCTTAAGATCGGAACCACCGCAAGTTTCTTTCCTTTGAGCTCCTTCACGACCGCTTTGCAGATCGGAGTCTCAATGTCAATCTCCTCCAGCTTAAGGTCTCTTGTGGCTTCATAGCACATGAGCATTGCGATCTCGCTGATCAGCTGCCTGAAATCCTTCGATCCTGTTTCCTTTTTTCTGATGATGCCGATTTTATGCTGTATCAGCGGATGGTCCATTACTACTACTTTTGACATACCATTCTCCTCCTTCTAACCTTCAATTTTCCTGATTCTGTTTATGTGTCTCTCATCATTTGAAAATTCAGTATTCAGAAATGTTTCTACAATCTTGATTGCAAGGCCTGCGCCTACAACCCTGCCGCCAAGGGCAAGTATATTTGCATCGTTATGAAGCCTTGTTGCTTCTGCAGTGAAACAGTCTGTACATAATGCCGCACGGATTCCAGGCACTTTGTTCGCCGCTATGGAAATTCCGATTCCTGTGCCGCAGATGATAATGCCTTTTTCACATTCTCCGCTGACTACGGCCTCTGCAACCGCCTTTCCGTATTCCGGATAGTCGCATGCTTCACACTCATAACATCCAAAATCCCTGTATTCATATCCCTTTGCGTTCAGATATCCCATGATCTCCTGCTTCAGTTCATATCCGCCGTGATCGCTTCCAATTCCTATCATCTTAAATTTCCTCCCTGTTTATGATTTCCACAAATTTTTCAACAATTGCATATATTTTTTCATAGCATGCTCCGTATTCCTTCAGTTCTCCGCCGTAGGGGTCTGGTATATCCCCCTCCTCGCCGACAGCTTCCGTCAGGGTGTATACATTGGATGCATCTTCATGAAGTTCGAGAATCTTCTGTTTCTGCTGTTCTTCCATGACAAGAACCAGACAGTCCTCTGCCAGATCTTCTTCCGACAGAAGTATCGACACGTGCCCGTCAATCTCAAGCCTGTTGCTCTTCATGATTGCAACGGCTTTCTGGTTTGGCGGCTCGGGAAACAGTACCACCAGTCCCCTGGATCTGATCTCTAAAGGTTTCTTAACCAGCATGCTTCTCATAATCCCTGCGGCCATGGGCCCCCTGCAGGTATCGCTGGACGAAACAAAAACAACTTTATTGTAATAACTCATTCCTGCTTCTCCTTAAATTCTGATTATCTGATGTCCTGCCGCCTTCAGCAGCCTGTTCATAATGGCCTGTCCCATCTGCGGCGTCTGGAAGGCTTCCGTATAGATGAAATCGACATCCGAATCATCGAATTCCCTCAGTATCCTGTACAGGTGTTTTGCTATGGATGCTTCCTCTTCTCTGGACCCGATGCTTTTTACGATTCCAGCCCTGTATTCCGCAACGGTTTCCTCTGTGCCTATAATCCCGACTTTCATACCGGTATTCTGCTTTTCCTCTGCAAGCCTGTTTATCATCTCAACCACCTGGTCAACAGGCCCTTCCACGATCACCAGCTCTGCCTTTGGTGCGTAATGCTTATATTTCATTCCCGGTGCTTTTGGCTTCAGTCCGCTGTCGGGCGCTATCAGCGCCTGATCGATCTCTACAGGGCCGATCACCTTTTCAATCATTTCCCTGTTGATATACCCGGGCCTGAGGATTGTCGGTGGTTCTGCGCTCATGTCCACAATTGTCGACTCCAGTCCGATATTCACGGCGCCGCCGTCGATTACCATGTCGATTTTTCCATCCAGATCTTCTATTACATGCTGCGCCAGCGTGGGACTTGGACGTCCTGAGGTATTGGCGCTGGGGGCTGCAACATAGCCTCCTCCGGCTTCAATGAGGGCAAGTGCCACAGGGTCGGAAGGCATCCTCACGGCAACCGTGGACAGGCCTCCTGTCGTCCCTAATGGAACTGCTTCGCTTTTATTGAATACCATTGTGAGCGGTCCCGGCCAGAAGGCATCGGCCAGCCTTTTTGCCGCCTCCGGTATTTCTTTTGTAATCTTTTTCAGGTCTTCGTATTTAGCAATATGTACAATCAGCGGATTATCCGATGGCCTTCCCTTTGCCGCGTAGATTTTAGCCGAAGCTTCCTCCTGCAGGGCATCTGCACCAAGTCCATATACGGTTTCCGTAGGAAAGGCAACAAGCCCTCCCCTGCGGAGTATCTCTCCCGCCTCCGACAGGATTTCTCTGTCGATGCATGCTCTGTCTATTTTCTTAATTATTGTCTTCATATTGACCTCTTATCTGTCCCTTCCGGGTAACGATATCGAACTATGTCCTTCTCCAAAAAATTACCCTTCCGGATAACGATACGGGACTACGTCCTTCTCTGAAAAGTTACCATTCCGGCACAATCATCCTGCCTGTTATGCCTGCTGTAATCATGTCATACGACGTTTATTATACCACCACCCGGCCTTAAGTGAAACATTTTTTTGTTTTGCGTCTTTTTTCAGGTAGCGCGACTGCCTTGGCAGACTCTCTATCTGATGGTGACCACTTCTGCGACATATTCCTCCTGCATATCATACACATCCACGTAAAGCATTTTAGTTTATAGGAAGTCCAAGAAATTCTCCATAAAAACCAGGGCGTCAAAAGCCCTCTTCCAACGTTCCGCTTAGTCAATTTGCACATTCGCCAGTTGCAACACAGTGATACAAAACATGAATTGATGAGCAGCTTTAGAACAAAGTGGTTTCACCCCCTTCCGCTCTGCTAACCTAAAACTTGAAGGCGAAAGCACTTTGCAGTGCGGAGGGCTGATTGACGATAGTCAATCAACTACCATAAGCCCGACTGCACATCCCCCGGAGGGTTTTCATATCATAGGACGAACTCACCTATGATATGAAGACGTTGGTACTTAGGACGCGTACTCTGCGTCCTTACGTACCACTACGTCTTCATCTAAGCGAGAGCGCGCTGCGAATCAACATGTTTTGTATCACGTCCTCATTCTAAAAACTTGTGCAAATTGACGAATACCCTACTGTAAATGGGCTTTTGACACTCCACTCCTATAAATTAAAAACAGGCCCCGGACCAGGTCCGGGGCCTTAAGTAGATCTATGCTGTTATTCTTCGTATCCGTTAGGATTGTTCGACTGCCATCTCCAGGAATCTTCGCACATTTCCTCGATGCCTCTCTGGGCTTCCCAGCCGAGCTCCGCTTTCGCTTTTGCAGGATCTGCGTAGCAGGTAGCGATATCGCCAGGTCTGCGGGGTTTGATTTCATATTTGACAGGCTTTCCGCATGCCTTTTCAAAGCTCCTGACCATGTCCAGAACGCTGTATCCTTTTCCGGTTCCGAGGTTATAGATCAGGAGGCCTTTCTTTTCGCTTACTTTCTGGATCGCTTTGACATGTCCGATTGCCAGGTCTACGACATGGATGTAGTCACGGACGCCGGTACCGTCAGGCGTATCATAATCCGAACCGAATACGCCGAGGCATGCCAGCTTTCCAACTGCAACCTGTGCAATGTAAGGAAGAAGGTTGTTCGGGATTCCTTTTGGATTTTCTCCGATCAGACCGCTCTTGTGGGCTCCGATCGGGTTGAAGTAGCGCAGAAGTATGACGTTCCACTCAGGATCTGCTGCCTGGATGTCTGTAAGGATCTGCTCGAGCATAAGTTTCGTCCTGCCGTAAGGATTTGTAGCTGACAGCGGGAAGTCTTCCGTGATCGGCACTGTATGAGGATCTCCGTAAACAGTTGCTGATGAGCTGAACACGATATTCTTAACGCCGTGATTTCTCATGACATCGCACAGGATAAGTGTTCCCGTTATATTGTTATGGTAATATTCCAAAGGTTTTGCAACTGATTCTCCAACAGCCTTAAAACCTGCAAAATGGATTACCGATTCGATTTTTTCTTTCTTGAATATCTCTTCTAATGCTTCTCTGTCGAGGATATCCGCTTTGTAGAATTTCGTCTTTTTCCCGGTTATCTGCTCAACCCTTTCAAGGGATTTCTCGCTTGAGTTGCTGAGATTATCCACAACTACAACTTCATAACCTTCATTTAATAGTTCCACACATGTGTGGCTTCCGATATAACCAGCCCCGCCTGTTACTAAAATCGCCATATTCTTTACCTCCTGAAATAGTCTTTACCATTATCCTATAACTATTTCCCGAACTTTTCAACTACTTTTTTTATTTTAATTCATTTTTCTTATTTTTAATGCGATTTTACTATTTTGCATATTTTTTTACTATTCTGTTCATGATTTCCCACTTGTTTTCCATGTCCGCAACCAGCCTGAACTGCGTGCGGCAACGCTCCAGATTGTGATTTTCCCTGTGGATCTTGAAGTATACGTCTCCCTGCAGATAGTCGATCAGAAACCTGATTCCGCATTCAAACGTCATAAGCTTTGCACCCATGGGCATCATCTCTATTTCCTTTTTTGTAAGCTTTCCTGCACAGCCTTCCAGATATCCTCTCGTGTAAATTTCAAACAGGATCATATCGCAGGATACTTTGCTCAGATCCTGTTCGTCCTCTGCTGCAGTGCTGGCGCCAAAACGTATCGAATCTCCAAAATCATATACAGAAAGTCCCGGCATCACTGTATCGAGGTCTACCACGCAGAGGCCTTTTCCTGTCGTATCATCTATCATGACGTTGTTGAGCTTGGTGTCGTTATGGGTTACCCTGACAGGAAGTTCGCCTCTTTCAGCCATTTCTGTCAGCACATGAGCCTCTTTTTCCCGTTCGATGGCAAAATCGATTTCCTCCTGTACACCGGATGCCCGGCCGCACGGATCTTCCGCAACCACTTTCTTTAGCATCTCCAGTCTTTTCGCAGTGTTATGGAAATCTGCAATGGTCTCATTCAGATTCTCTACCGGGTATTCCGACAGAAGTCTCTGGAAATTGCCGAATACGATTGCACTCTGGTAAAAACACTCCGGATCTTCAACCCGGTCATAGGCTGTTGCACCCTCTATGAAGTCATATGCGCGCCAATAGCCTCCCGTCAAATCCCGGCAGTAAGGTTTCCCATTTTCTGTAAGAATGATGTTGAGGGTCTCCCTCCTTGGATCCCCTCCCCTTTTGATTGCCTGCTCACGAATATATGCGGTTACGTTCTGTATATTTTCCATCACTGCCTCAGGCCTTTTGAATACTTTATGATTCATCTTCTGAAGAAGTATTTTTTTTCTGCTTCCTTCCCCATGCATATACTCTATGACGAAAGTATCATTGATATGGCCGGTTCCATAAGGCCTGTCTGAAATAATCCCGTCTTCTATTCCATATGCAGAAAGCACTTCCTGTTTTTCCATGTTATTATCCTCCGTTCTTTTCAGCATGATAACTGCTCTGAACAGTCACTTCAAAAAGATTTTGTCTCACATAGTTGTTATTATAGTGTACCCCTAAATTTTAAGCTTTGTCTGATTAGTTAGAATATTTGCAGAATCATGTTTTTCTCTTTGATTTTATCGCCTTTTTAAGTTATCATATAAGTACAACACGCCGGTTCCACCAACTGCCGCGTGTCCCTGTACGTGAATTTTGTCCGATTTTTTCTTTTTTTGTTCTTTTTTTTTCGTTATGGTCCGATAACTATAATAACTCCCCCCAGAGTTTCAATTTCGATCATTACGGAAATTCTATTCAGCACGAAAACATCATAAAGGAGATTTATTATGTCTTACGAATCCATCTCGTTGAAACAGGAGCTTGTAATAAATCAGATCGTGACTATCCATTATTTTGAATATGCAAGTGATTTTTCTTATTCTGGCGAAAGCCATGATTTTTGGGAAATAATGTGCGTAGACAAGGGTGAAGTGCATGTTGTCGCCGATGACAGGTCATACACCTTAAAAAAAGGGGACATCATTTTTCACAAGCCTAACGAATTTCATGCGCTGAAGGCCAATGGCCAGATTGCGCCAAACATTGTTGTTCTTTCCTTTGTCTGTAATTCAGAATGTATGCGTTTTTTTGAAAACAAGGTGCTTTCTATTTCCGAGGCTGAACGCTACCTTCTGGCACAGATTATCGTCGAAGCAAAAAAAACATATAAGAGCAAACTCAACGACCCCTTCCTGGAAAAGCTGATGCATGCCGACCATGTTCCTTTCGGATCAGAACAGCTGATCAAGCTTTTCCTGGAGCAGTTCTTCCTTCAGCTTTACAGAAGATATACGACCGTTGAGGAGATGAACAGCACGCTTCCAAAGACCCTCAAAAAGAAAAATGAAAACCAGCTCTATTCCTGTATCATAAACTATCTTGAAAACAACATACAGAAGCATCTGACCATAGAGCAGATCTGCAAAGATAACATAATCGGACGTTCCCAGCTCCAGAAGCTCTTCCGCTACAAGCACAACTGCGGTGTGATCGACTATTTCTGCAAAATGAAAATCGATATGGCAAAGCAGCTGATCCGTGACAACCACATGAATTTCACCCAGATATCCGACTACCTGGGATACACCTCGATCCATTATTTCTCGAGGCAGTTCAAGCAGGTGACCGAAATGACGCCTTCCGAGTACTCGTCGTCCATCAAAGTTCTGGCTGAAAAGTCTAAATGCCAGAGCAGCTATCAGTCTTTTTATTGCTGATATTTGCGGGTGAAAAAATGCACACATGCCTTTCAGCATGTGTGCATTTTTTAATTTACGTATTTGATGATGGTATCCCAGATACTGCTCTTTTCAAGCCCAAGCTTCCATGATGCTACTCCGGCGAGCTCGTATTCCGTTATCAGCTTCATCTTTTCTTCAATCGATTTTTCCTCTTCCAGCCATACCTTGTAGGTGGCGCCGTCCTTTGCGTACTCGCCATAGTACTGGCCTGTCGTCTCATCCCACACCGGCGTCACTCCATTGCTGCTGAGTCTTGCCTGTGCTTCTCCCATTCCGAGGGCTTCACTTGTTATGGTGACATTGTCCCCTTCTGTCACTTCCTTCCATACTCTTGTATAGAAAGGAACTGCATTGATGACCTTCTCCTTCGGAACTTCCTTCAGCGTGTTCTCGATTCCCCTTTTTACGAAACCAAGGGACGCTACGGATCCGCTTTCCTCCGATCCGGCGAAGTGTTCGTCATATCCCATTATGATTACGTAGTCGGCAACAATGCCCTGCTCTCTTCTGTTATAATGGTTGGAATATGCTTCCGGAACATAATTATCGACGGAAAGGATGATTCCATTCTTCCTGCACTTGATTGAAAGTTCCCTGATGAACTGGATAAACGGTTCTCCTGCCTCTGTACTCAGCTGCTCGAAATCCACGTTGATCCCATCCAGATTATATTCAATCGCTGCTGCAATCAGCTGGTTGGTCAATTTTTCCCGTTTAGAAGTATAGCTCAGAACCTGGTAGGTATCTACACCTTCCTTGAAATTATCCACCAGTCCCCATACTTCAACACCGATCTGATGGGCATGCTCTACATAGGAGGTGTTTGCCAGATTCGATATATCCCCTTCATTATTCGAAAGCGAGAACCATGTGGGCGAAATGGTATTTATGCCTTTTGTCTCTGCAAGCAGGGTGAGCATTGCATTATTGGCTGCCTGGTTCGTCACCTGATGCCACACCAGATTGATCTTGTAATCCTTTGAAATGCTGGTGTATACAGGCTCTGTAAATTCCCTGCTGGTTTCCTTTGTCTTTTCGCCTGTCAGCTTTTTGTTCTCTATATATCCGATATATCCGTCTTCAGTATGGACCTTCGCCCATTTTTCACCTTTTTCTATTACGAATACGCTGCTGCCTTTTTTGACTTCTGTCAGGATCGGGCTTTTAATCCCGCCCTTCAGACGGACGCTGCCATCTTTTTTTACCTCTGCATAGGCAGTCTCACCCCATTCATGGGTAATCTGCACGCGGTTCGGTTCCGCAAGGTATTCATATTCCAGGTTCGTATATTTCTGGACAAAATCAATGGCTACATAAGCCTTTTCTCCGTCCATCTTGAAAATATCATAATTCTCGCTTACTTTTTCTTTTGTAATGTAATAATCCTTGCTGCCAAGATCTGCTCTTATCACATCATCAGGGGTTGTATACAGCAGCAGATTTTCGTTGCTGTCCCAGTAGAATCTGGAATTAAGATATGTTTTTACCGTTTCATAATCAATGTATACCGTTCTATCCACTATCAGGCCTTTTGCCTCTAAAAGTTCGTTTCCTATTATAACTGCGGTCTCGTCCTCTTCCGACAGTGAAAAATATTCCTTCAGATCCGCCCTGTCTTTTGTCGGCGTATATTTTTTGATCAGACTGCCCACAACCATCACTGTTGCTGCCAAAATAATCAATGCCAGTGCGACCAGTATCGGAATTACCTTTTTTCTCATTTTTGAGCACCTCCCTAACTGTATCTATTATAGCATTGATTATGGGCAACGTCATTACGAATCTCTACATTATTTCCTGATTTTGCAGCATGTTGTTACTGTTCACTCAGTGACCAGTAACAGCATGTTACTGCTCACAAGGTGAACATCAGCAACTTTCCCTCCCACGTATAAACGCTTCCCTTTCAGCTTTCAGGCCACTGTATTACATGAATCTTATCTCTTAAATATCCAATTCATCCACTCCACTGTCCTTCCAAGAACTTCGGTTCTGCATAGAGGGGCTTCTATAACCGTTTGTTTATGGGGACAAAATGGCCTTCTGGCTTTCCCTTTCGCTGCTTTGAAAATTTATGGCTGGTGTTTCTTATTATGATTTTTTGATCTGGTTCTTTGATCTGGTTCTTTGATCTGGTTCTTTGATTTGTCTTTTCTCTTTGGCTTGAAATTATGGCTTTTGATCTCAGGCCGTGTTATGGCTTTTTCGTTGGCTTATTCTTGTTGCTTTTTTGTGGTTTTTTTGTGTCTTTTACGATTTCTGCTAGATATTGATTCTGTCGAACCTGATCTGCAGCAGTTCACCCTTCTCATTCATTACATAATCCATCATATACGGATTGTCTTCCCTGAGCAGGCAGGCCTCTGCCGCCTGATAAGAGCTCCACTTCTCCTCCCCGAAACTCAGATAGATGCCCCGGTTCTCGTATTGTCTGAACATATCCATCATATCTGACATTTTTTCCATGGCTGCTTCTTCCATTTTCAGAATTTATCTCCCCTTAGATTTTTGCGTGCCTGCAGGCTTTTCCTTTTGCCGGACAAAGAAGGTAACTGCTTTTCATTCTATATTTTCGTGATATATTTCCTGCTCCGGTCGGCCCTCTGCACCTTATTCAAAAAATTCTATTTCTTCAGGACCCTTATCCTCTTTTACGGCATACTCCCCTGAGGCATCTGCTCCGTTTCCATTCAGACTGACGTCCGTTTCCGGGTTTTCTACGCTCCGCAGAACGCTGCCCAGAGAACCGTTCAGATATCCTGCTATGTTGCCGTTCAGGGTCTCCCTCCTCTTCTCCTCTCCTTCAAAATAAATCTTTTCTCCCATGTTCGGATCCCAGCCCATAAGGCCAAACACCTGCGGATTCACAGGATAATTGGTTTTTGCCGGCTTCTGGAATTCCTCGACATATTTTATCGCATACAATTCTGCATCCGTATAAAGCACCGTGTCGACATAAGCACTTGCCAGCCTGAGAATCTCCTCTTCTGATACGCAGAGGCTTACGGACTCTGTTCCCGAGCCCGCCTCCGCTCCTGAGCCTTCCGCTTCAGCCGCTTTTGCAACGGTGCCCAGTACCTTTTTATGTCCCGCCACGATATAATCCTCCCCATCCGGGAAAACGATTCTGATGTCCACGTAGTCATCCTTCTCAAGTCCCTCAGGCAGGCTTATATGGGTGAAATCCTGCAGCCTCAGATCCGGAAGGATCTCTTCTCCCTCATACAGGACTGCACTGCTTATGACCGCGCCCTTCTTCATGCTGAGGCTGCATCTTTTTCCGATTACCTGATCTTCCGAAAGCGCTTCATAGATGCTGCCTTCTTCTCCCACTATGGAGATACGCACAAGGTCTTCTTCCATAATGACATGGCTCTCCTGCAGATCGTGCTTCAGGATGTAGCCCTGTGCCCTTTCCGCCGTCTCGGCTTCCGCTTTCACCTGGGCCAGCTCGGTTCTGCAGCCGCCCAGGCTGACGCCCATGTAGGCGGCAGTTGCGGCCAGGGGGATGCCCGCTATGCAGGCTCCTGCAGCACAGGCAATGGCCGCGTTCTTTCTTCTTAATCTAATGAATGACATCCACACCTCCTACACCAGCTGACGGAAAAATCCGAAATTCTCGCTCCTGACCACAAAGGGATCAGGCTCAAACGGGATGCTGCGAAGGCGCACTCCGCTGGCTGATTTCATGTCCCGGATTTCACCGGGAAGAGCAGGCATCGAAAGATATTCCCATCTGTCTCCCTCTCCTTTATGCTCCTCAAAAAACCCGACATATCCGGCCTTTTTCCATTCACAAAGGCTTCCAACTATGATTTTTTTTGAACTCCTCAGGAATTCAGTTTCATTCTTTCTGTAATCGCATCCAAGGTCCAATATAATGCACTCGAACCCTTCGTTCAGGATCTCCGTCAGTTCCTGCGGCGAGCTGTCCCTGTAGTATACGGTATCCAGTATTCTGAACTTTCTGGCTTCTTCCTCCCGGCCTTCATAGGCCTTCTGGATTTCCCGGAAATGTCCGCTCTGGTTGAGCTCTACAAGCGCCACTTTTTTTCGGAGCTTGGCACCTTCATAACCGGCCAGCATGATCGAAAAATGGGTCACCCCGACGCCGTGGTCCACTCCCATCACGCCGATCGTAGCCGGGCTCTCCCGGCAGGCTGTTCTTCTTCTCATTATTTTCCGGTCCGCTCCCTTCTTTTCACTCCCCGGAACCTGCTCCTTCCTTCCGGTATCCACTCCAATTCTGCTGCCAGTCCCGTCAGCATCCGTTCGGCAACCCTGTCCTTCTGGAACGGATCCGGGTAAAACGGCATCCTGATGACCCGTCTGAGCCCCAGGCTTCCGGCAATATCCTTCACCGTCTCCCGGCTTCCAAAACTAAAGAAGAACCTGGTCTTTTCACCATCCAGTCCGGCTGCCATCCGCTCCGCATCTGCGAGTTCCCATTCTTTCGTCCCAAGCAGCGCCAGTATCACGTCTGACCTGTTTATTTCTTCCTCGCGGTCTTCGCTAAAAGCTCCGAAGTCCCTGACGATCATCCGGTATTCCCCGCTTCTGCACACGACAGCTTCCCCATACTCCGGAATGCCTGTAAAATCCGCCAGTTCGCAGACTCCTCCCCGCTCTTTTACGGAAGGATTCCTTTCGAGAAGCGCCCTGAGCATTCCAGAACTGTTCTGTTCCTCATATATGCACCTGTTCCCATTCCGGTTCAGGCACGACACAAGCGACACTGCCAGATGTGTGGTTCCTATCCGGGGCTGGCTCCCCGTGACAGCGATTATAAGAGATGAGTTTTGTTCCTCCAAATCCATTCCTGTTCTGACAGACGACAGGCTCTTTTTTAGCTCCGCCACACTGGAATAGCGGTTTTCCGGCTCTGTTTCCATTGCCTTCCTGATGATTTTCTTCAGCTGTACCGAAAAAGAGCCTGCTTTTCCCGTTGCAGAAGCCCTGTCATCCTGTTCCCCGCCGGCCTCTGCTCCTGCCATATGCATGAGCACAGCCCCGATTGCATAGATATCAGCTTTTTCGTTGACGCCATCGGCCTCATACTGTTCCGGAGCCGCGTATCCCGGGGTTCCCATTGAAAATTCCGCCTGCCCGCTCTCTTCGAGCGATATGGCTGTGCCGAAATCAATCAGTTTTACGGTATTCCCGCAGATCAACACATGCTGGGGTTTGAGGTCCAGGTAAAGGACAGGGTAGGGCCTTGTCGTATGCAGATATTCAATAATACTGCAGATTTGGATTCCATAATTGACTATTTTTCTTTTTGAAATGGTTTTTTGTCCAAGCAGAATTGCCTGTAAAGATTCACCCTCCACATACTCTTCAATGATATATAAGCTCTCTTCGTCTTCTTCCATATCATAAATAATTGGTATTCCGGGGTGTTTCAGATTTTTCAGAAGCTTTGCTTCCTTTAGAAACTGTTGATACATGATGTGTGTCTTGCTGATTTTCTTTATTGCCCTAAGCGAGTTTAATCGGATATGTTCTGCAAGATATACGGTTCCGCTGTAACCGGATCCGATGATCCCCTTCACTTCATATCTGCCAAAAAGCCGCCGGTCTTTTTCTTCTAAAAATACCTCCTCCTTTTTGTACGATATTGATTTGTCAGAACAATTGTCATCTCTTGGTTCTATATTATAAACAATTTCCTTTTACTTTTCAAGATATTTTTTATTATTTTTACAATTGTGTTTTTTTGTTCCATTTTGTTCCTTCCGTCCATTCCTGAAACCCATCCACAGAATGGACTTACCTCCTTTTCATGCACCCCACGGACTTTCAGGTCATGAAAATTTAATAAAAACTAAATACCCTGACTCTTGACTTCAATTAAGGAATTGTTTATACTTTCTATACTTATAGATAACTGTTACTGTTCACTCCGTGACCAGTAACACGCTTCGCGATGCACAGAAATGGTTGAAATGCACCATTTCGCGCTGCAATACCCGGGTTTTATGTGACTTTCGCTTCGCTACACTCACAAAAAACACCTTGCGCCAGATGAAGTGTGAACAGTAACAGATAACTACCGTTCACAGAGCGAACAGCTACGAACCGCTTTACTTATTTACCATTTTTGTTTATACTTAACTTATCAATAAACAAAACCAATTTTTACCCCTAGTTAGGATGTGATTTTATGAAAATCGAAAAAATTAATGAGAATCAGATACGCTGCACTTTAACCAAATCCGATCTGGCTGACCGCCAGATCAAGATCAGCGAGTTAGCCTATGGAACAGAAAAAGCAAAGTCTCTTTTCCGTGATATGATGCAGCAGGCAGCTTATGAATTTGGTTTTGAAGCTGAAGATATCCCATTGATGATAGAAGCAATTCCTCTATCAGCGGATTGCATCATTTTAGTCATTACGAAAGTAGTGGATCCAGAAGAGCTCGACACAAGATTTGCAAAATTCAGTCCGACACTTAACGAATCGGATGAGATTGACACAGACGGACCGGCTTCAAAACCGGAAGGTGCTGATGAAGTACTGGGGCTGTTCAAACGAATCTATGACGAGAAGCTGAAGGCTGAAGCGAAGAAGAAGGAACATCAGGAATCTGCAAAACAGAATGCAGAGGCTCCGGTCAAAAAAGGGGATCCGATTGCGGCACACGCTGCCGGCATGAACCTGACCAAGCTCTATACATTCCTGAATCTGGACTCCATCTCAAGAGTAGCCTCCGTTCTCGGAAGCTATTATACAGGTGAAAATTCCCTGTACAAGGATGCTTCCACAGGAAGATATGCGCTGATCATCAGCAAGACGGATCATACTCCTGAGGAATTCAACAAGATCTGCAACATTCTTTCCGAGTATGGCGTTAACCAGAAATATACCTCCGCAGCGGCAGCGTATTATGAAGAACATCAGGAATTGATAATCAGGTCCAAAGCCCTTCAGGTGCTTTCACAGATTTAATTGATTTTTGAACCGAAGACCGTGGAATGGCAACGTTCCACGGTCTTTTTTTCATAAGAAACTACTTTCAAAATTCAGTATTCTGTATACTGTATTCAAAAAAATACACTAAGCCACTTGACGTGTATACAGTATTTCTATTATAATCATGATATGAATTAAAGAAACTTATGTAAACGCAACCTTTACAAAAGTAAAGGCATGCACATTCATTTATACAGGAGGTATTTGTATATGAGATCAGAATGGAATGGCTTTGTAGGCGGACAATGGGAAAAAGAAGTAAACGTAAGGGACTTCATCCAGAAGAACTTTACTCCATATGAAGGAGATGACTCTTTCTTAGCAGGACCTACTCAGAATACAAACGATTTATGGGCACAGGTCATGGACCTTACAGCTAAAGAAAACGAAGCAGGCGGCGTACTTGATATGGACACGAAAGTCGTATCAACGATCACTTCTCACGCAGCAGGCTATCTTGATAAAGAAAAAGAAACAATCGTTGGTTTCCAGACTGACAAACCTTTCAAACGTTCCATGCAGCCTTACGGCGGAATCCGTATGGCGAAGAAAGCCTGTGCAGACAACGGATACACTCTTGATCCTGAAGTTGAAGCGTTCTTCACCGCACACAGAAAGACACATAATGCCGGCGTCTTCGATGCATACAATGAAGACATGAGAAGAGCTAGATCCTACCACATCATCACAGGTCTTCCTGATGCGTATGGACGTGGACGTATCATCGGCGATTACAGACGTGTTGCTCTGTACGGAATCGATTTCCTGATCGAAGACAAGAAGGTACAGAAGGATTCCACTCCTTACACCATGACGGCTGACGTGATCCGCGACCGCGAAGAATTATCAGAACAGATCCGTGCGTTAGGCGAGTTGAAGAAATTGGCTGCAATCTATGGCTGCGATATTTCAAAACCTGCAACGAACGTTCAGGAAGCGATTCAGGCCGTATACTTCGGATACCTGGCTTCCGTAAAAGACCAGAACGGTGCTGCGATGTCATTAGGACGTACTTCAACATTCCTTGATATCTACGCAGAAAAAGATCTGGCGGCAGGAACCTTTACAGAAGAACAGATTCAGGAATTCATCGATCATTTCATCATGAAATTAAGGCTTGTAAAATTCGCCCGTACGCCTGAATACAATCAGCTGTTCTCAGGCGATCCTACCTGGGTAACCGAATCAATCGGCGGTGTAGGCATCGACGGACGTCCATTGGTAACTAAGACTTCATTCAGATATCTGCATACCCTTGACAACTTAGGAACTGCTCCGGAACCAAACATGACAGTTCTCTGGTCAACAAAGCTTCCTCAGAACTTCAAAGCATACTGCGCTAAGATGTCAATCAAAACATCTTCCATCCAGTATGAAAACGATGACCTTATGAGAGTTTCCCACGGCGACGACTATGCAATCGCATGCTGCGTATCCTCAATGGTAGTCGGCAAAGAAATGCAGTTCTTCGGCGCACGTGCAAACCTTGCAAAATGCCTTTTATACGCAATCAACGGCGGTGTAGACGAAATCCAGAAAGTACAGGTCGGACCAAAATACCGTCCTATCACTTCTGAATACCTGGACTACGATGATGTAATGGAAAAATACAAAGACATGATGGAATGGTTGGCTGGATTATACGTGAACACGCTGAATGTAATCCACTATATGCATGACAAATACTCTTATGAAAAAATACAGATGGCTTTACACGACAAAGAAGTAAAACGCTACTTTGCAACAGGTATCGCAGGATTATCCGTAGTCGCAGATTCATTAAGCGCCATCAAATATGCAAAAGTAAAAACTGTCCGTGATGACAACGGCATCGTTACAGACTATATCGTTGAAGGCGACTTCCCGAAATACGGAAACGATGACGACCGCGTAGACTCAATTGCATCTGATCTTGTTACAACTTTCATGAACATGATCAGAAAGCACCACACATACAGAAACGGTGTGCCTACCATGTCAATCCTGACGATTACTTCAAATGTAGTTTACGGAAAGAATACAGGAGCTACTCCTGACGGAAGACCTGCCGGAATTCCACTCGCACCTGGCGCTAACCCGATGCACGGACGTGACTCCCACGGAGCTATTGCTTCCCTGTCTTCCGTATCAAAGCTTCCGTTCAGCGATGCGCAGGATGGTATCTCGAATACCTTCTCTATCATCCCTGGAGCCCTGGGCAAGGAAGATCAGGTATTCGTTGGTGATATAGAAGTAGATATCGATAATTTTTAAGATAAGGCAACTGTGCAGGGCTGCAGGAACGTGGTCCTGGAGAGTTCCAGATAAGGACTGATTATGATGGATAAAGATATGATGATCGATGACATCATTGCAATGCTCGACTCTTCTGTCAAACAAGGTGTCGGTCATATGAATGTAACAGTAAACGAAGAAGGCAGCATCAATATTGAGAAGACAGTAGAAAACATGACCAACGGGGACTGCGGAACAGGAAATGTGGCCTGCCGGATCCCGAACCTTATGGACGGCGTTGAAAAATAGATGACTCGGGTTTTATGCAAAACCAGCACTACCCCGGAACAACCATAACTGCGGCGGAACCTGGTTCCGCCCGCATTCACAGAAACAGGAGGAATCAATATGGCAAATGTAAGTCAATCACAGATAGATAACCTTGTAACAATGTTAGACGGATATGTTGAAAAAGGCGGACACCACCTTAACGTAAACGTATTCACAAGAGAAACCCTGCTGGATGCACAGGCACATCCTGAAAAATATCCTCAGCTGACAGTACGTATTTCCGGCTATGCCGTAAACTTCGTCAAGCTTACAAAAGAACAGCAGGATGAAGTCATCTCACGTACTTTCCACGACGCAATGTAAAAACACCTAATTCAATATAGATCATTTGCAGTCCTGAATAGTTGCGATGATTTTCATTTTTCTGCTATACAGATTGTATTTTTTAATATACAATCTGTATAGCAGATATATTTTACGGCAGAAATATGCCAATTTAACAGACAAAGGACGTGGAGCTTGTGAAAGGATACATTCATTCAATTGAGAGTTTTGGAACCGTAGACGGACCCGGAGTGCGTTATGTAGTGTTTACACAGGGATGCCCCATGCGCTGCCTGTACTGCCACAATCCGGACACCTGGGCAACGAACATCGGTAAACAGATGACTGTGGAAGAAATTCTGGACGGCTATCGCAAGAACAGGGAATTCTATTCAAAGACCGGCGGGATCACGGTTACAGGCGGCGAGCCCCTCATGCAGACAGACTTTCTGATCGAGCTTTTCGAAGCAGCAAAAAAAGAAGGAATCCATACCTGCATCGATACTTCCGGTATCACATATAACGAAAAAAATGCGGAATATATCAAAAAGCTGGACCGGCTCCTGGATTCCACCGATCTCATAATGCTCGACATCAAGCACATAGACAACGAAGAACATATGAAGCTTACTGGCCAGCCTAATGAACAGATCCTGGCTTTTGCAAAGTATCTGGAGGCGAAAAACAAGCCTGTCTGGATCAGACATGTTGTCGTCCCCACTCTTACCTACAACAGGAAGTATCTGAACGCCCTTGGCTATTTCATTGGCGGCCTCAAGAACATAAAAGCGCTTGATGTCCTCCCATACCATTCCATGGGCAAGGTCAAATATGAAGCCATGGGTATGGACTATCAGCTTAAAGACGTTCCGGATATGGATAAGAACGAGCTGCTTACGGCAAAGGCCATGATTCTTGCAGGAATCAGAAAGCGCAGGAAAGAAATGGCTGAGAATTTTGCTGATAGTGAAAAGAGCGAATAGACAGTCAGCAGCACCTGTTTTCCCCCTGACTTCCAGAGACACAGAAAAGTCCGATAAATAAAGGATTTCTCAGGATATTGCACTTCTTTTCGGACAAAGATAATGCTTGTATAATTCAATTGTTTGTATTAAAATGGTTTTATGACCGGACCTGATGGAATGGTTATCAACTTACTATTTTATATTTTAATAAGGAGGATGAATCCATGGCATATGTAATTTCTGACAGTTGTGTTAGTTGCGGAGCTTGTGAAGGTGAATGTCCAGTAAGCGCTATCAGCGCTGGCGATACTCAGTACGTAATCGATGCTGACGCTTGTATCGATTGTGGAGCTTGTGCAGCAGTTTGCCCAACAGACTCTATTTCAGCTGAATAATAGTTTTGTATAAAAAAAGCTTGCCGCGGCAAGCTTTTTTTAATGCTGTTATTTTTCCATATTTGCAAACTTCGTGTAGTTCGGAAGCCATACAAGGTTGACGGTTCCGATCGGGCCGTTTCTCTGCTTGGCTATAATAATCTCTGCGATGTTCTTATTTTCGGAATCCTTGTTGTAATAATCATCACGGTAGATGAACATAACAACATCGGCATCCTGCTCGATTGCACCGGATTCCCTCAAATCGGAAAGCATCGGCCTGTGATCCGGACGCTGCTCAACAGCACGGCTAAGCTGCGAAAGGGCGATGACAGGCACGCTCAGCTCCCTTGCAAGGCTTTTTAGGGATCTCGAAATATCCGAAATCTCCTGCTGCCTTGAATCAGAGGATTTACCCCTTCCTGACATCAGCTGCAGGTAGTCGATGATAATCATTCCAAGATTGTGTTCCAGTTTGTATTTACGGCACTTTGAACGCATTTCCGCTATGGAGATACCAGGCGTATCATCAATGATCAGGTTTGACCTTCCTATGATTCCCGCGCCCTCTATCAGCTTTTCCCAATCCGAATCAGCCAGATTTCCTGTCCTGATCGCCTGGGAATCCACTTTTGATTCAAGGGAGAACAGACGGTTTACCAGCTGTTCCTTTGACATTTCCAGACTGAATATGGCAGTTGTCGTATTTGCCCTGAAAGCCACGTGCTGGGCTATATTCAGGACGAATGCCGTCTTACCCATTGAAGGTCTGGCCGCGACCAGTACAAGGTCTGACGGCTGCATTCCGGAGGTCTTGTAATCAAGATCAGCAAATCCTGTCGGGATTCCGGTAACCGTCCCTTTTGTCTTGGACGCCTTCTCAATCTTCTCCAGGGCATTGATTACGACATCCTTGATCGGAACATAATCGCTTGAGCTTCGTTTCTGCACAAGATCGAATATCTTCTTTTCTGTATCTTCGAGTACGTCTTCCAGCTTGTCTTTTCCAAGATAGCAGGTATTTGCTATTTCTTCGCTTGCCTTGATCAGCCTGCGCAGCATAGCCTTTTCACTTACAATAGTGGCATAGTACTTCACATTTGCCGATGTGGGCACCGCAGTCAGGATATCCCTTACAAATTCCATGCTGCTGAGTTCCGGCGGAACATCCTTTTCCTTCAGACGGTTCTGAAGAGTGATCAGATCTACCGGCTTCTCTTCATTGTTTAGCTCTACCATGGATTCAAACAGTATCCCATACTGGTGCTGGTAAAAATCTTCTGCGGTGACTATTTCCGATGCCACTACAATCGCATCCCTGTCCATAATCATCGACCCGACAACGGACTGTTCAGCCTCTATGCTGTGGGGCAGTACCCGTTTTATGAGTGCCTCATCCATGATGGATTCCTCCTGTATTTTTCTTATTACATTTCATATTGTTTCCCATATTGCTTTCTATATTGCTTTCTGAGTTGCTTTCTATATTGCCTTTTATATTACCTTTTTATTGCTTTTCCTAATCAGAGTGTCAAAGCTCTCCTGTAACGTTCAGCTTCGTCAATTCGCCCATTCGCCAACTGCAGCATGTCCTCATCTCCAAGCGCCAGCCCGCACGTCCTCATCTCCAGGCGCCAGCCCGCACGCAGTGATGTAAAACATGTCTCAATGAGCAGCTTTATGAAGACGTCGGTACTTAGGACGCGTACTTTGCGTCCTTAGGTACCGCTACGTCTTCATCTACGCGAGAGCGCGCTGCGAATGAACATGTTTTGCATCACGTCCTGATCTCCAGGCGCCAGCCAACACGCAGTGATGCAAAACATGATTCAATGAGCAGCTTTATGAAGACGTCGGTACTTAGGACGCGTACTTTGCGGCCTTACGTACCGCTACGTCTTCATCTAAGCGAGAGCGCGCTGCGAATGAACATGTTTTGCATCGCGTCCTGATCTCCAGGCGCCAGCCAACACGCAGTGATGCAAAACATGATTCAATGAGCAGCTTTATGAAGACGTCGGTACTTAGGACGCGTACTTTGCGGCCTTACGTACCGCTACGTCTTCATCTAAGCGAGAGCGCACTGCGAATGAACATGTTTTGCATCGCGTCCTGATCTCCAGGCGCCAGCCAACACACAGTGATGCAAAACATGTCTCAATGAGCAGCTTTATGAAGACGTCGGTACTTAGGACGCATACTTTGCGGCCTTACGTACCGCTACGTCTTCATCTAAGCGAGAGCGCGCTGCGAATGAACATGTTTTGCATCACGTCCTGTTTCTCAAAAACCATGCAAATCGACGAATCCCGTCAGGACTAAGCTCCGGTAACTGTTACCGTTACCTTGAGCTTTGCAGTCACTTTCGGATGCACCTTAACCGGAATCTCAAATTCTCCCTGTGTCTTGATCGGATCTGGAAGAACCATCTTCTTCTTGTCTATTTCAATGCCTAGCTGGTCCGCCGCTGCTTTTGCGATTTCCTTTGTTGAGATTGAGCCGAATGCTTTTCCGCTCTCTCCTGCCTTGATCTGGAGCTTCACTTCTTTTGTTGCGAGGTCTGCTGCAAAAGCCCTTGCCTCATCAAGGATTTCCTGTGCGATCTTTTCTTCGTTTGCCTTCTGAAGCTTCAGGTCGTTGATGTTCTTATTGGTAGCCTCCATGCCTAATTTCTTAGGCAGAATGTAGTTCCTTGCATACCCGTCGTTTACATTTACGATCTGTCCCTTTTTTCCTAATGTTTTTACGTCTTCTAATAATATTACCTGCATTTATAAGTCTCCTTCTTCTATCATCTTATCTATCGTCACCTTGACTATCACTTTTGCTTCCTCAATCGTGCAGTTCTCAAGCTGGGCACCGGCAACGGTCATATGGCCGCCTCCCCCGATTCTTTCCATGATGAGCTGTACGTTGATTTCGTCAATCGAGCGTGCGCTGATATAAATTTTCTGGTTATAGGCTGTCAGTACGACTGATGCCTTGATTCCTATGATGTTCAGCAGCTCGTTGGCCGCCTGGGCGCCTACTACCGTAGGGCTTTCAATATCCCATGCCGGGCATACGGAGATTGCGAAATCGTTCCTGTATACTTCCGCCTGCCTTACCGCTTCGGCTCTCGCCTTATAGGATTCCATGTCGTTTCTGAACATCTTGCGGACCCTTGTAACGTCTGCACCGCACCGTCTCAGGTATGCTGCCGCCTCGAACGTCCTTACGCCTGTCTTGCTCATGAAGTTGTTCGTATCGATCATGATGCCGGCATAAATCCTGTCTGCCTCCATGCCCCTGATTTTCAGGCCGTCGTCGAAATACTGAAGTATCTCTGCAACCATTTCACAGGTGGAAGAGGCATAGGTCTCAATATATGACAATACTGCATTCTCTATGGTTTCTCCACTGTGCCTGTGGTGATCCAGCACGACGATGGTTTTTGTCATGTTTAAAAGATCCCTGCACTCCGTAAAGCTTGGCCTGTTTACATCCACAACGACAACCACGGTATTTGCATCCACAATCTCCTTGGCCTCGTCGCTGTTTATGAACATGTCAGACTCATATTCCTCTTTATTCTCAAATCCCTCCATCATGGAGCGTACCGATGAGGTAATATCGTTTATGACGATATATGCTCTCTTGTTGAGTGTCTTTGCAGCCCTGTAGATGCCGATGGACGCACCGAAAGAATCGACGTCGCCTATCTTGTGGCCCATGACGACGACCTTGTCCTTGCTTTCCATGAGCTCCCTCAGTGCATGGGCTTTTACCCTTGCCTTGACTCTTGTATTCTTTTCGACCTGCTTGCCTTTGCCGCCGTAATAGTATAATTTTTCGGCATCCTTAATGATGGCCTGATCGCCACCCCTTGCAAGTGCCAGGTCTATTGCAGTCCTTGCATAGTCATAATTCTGCCCATAGGTGGCACCGTTTGTTCCGAGTCCTATACTCAGGGTTATGGCCATTTCATTTCCAATGTTGACTGTCTTCACTTCATCAAGAATCGCAAACTTGCTGGTCTGGAGCTGGCTTAGATACTTCTGCTTCAGAATAATGAAATATTTGTCTTTTTCGATCTTTTTTACGATGCCTTCCATATTGGTGGTGAACTTATTGATTTTTCTGTCCACAAGCGCAATTAGAAGCGAGCGCCTTACTTCCTCGACGCTCTCCAAGGCTTCATCATAATTGTCTATGTAGAAGAGGCCTGCCATAAGCTTCTCTTCCCTGTTTTCCCGGATATACCTGTTGATTTCCGTATTGTCGAACAGATAGATTGCAACCAGATAGTTTTCCTCTTCGGCAATATCGATTATGGAGTTTGCTCCTGTCATGTTTTCCATGGGGATCTTCTTAAGATCAGCTCTGTAATCCCTTGCATTGTACTGTATCAGGACACTGCACTCGTCCTTGTCGGCCGGAATGCTGCTTTTTGTAATTTCTGGAAAGATGGCCGTTATCGTCTTGTTGCAGTTCTTTTCCTTGTTCACGACCGCACAGAACTCTTTGTTCATCCAGATCAGTTTTCCTGTCTGATCCATTAGGGCATACGGAATCGCCAGCTCATTCAGAAGCTTTTTCTGCACCTGCCCATACTGGGTCGCAAATGAAATCAGTTCAGTCAGCAGGAGGGGCCTGTCATAGATATAAAGCATGAGCGCAATCAGCGCATAGATAATCGTGAATACCGACATGATCATGCCCGCCTTCACATCAGCGATGTAAATCCCTGCGTTCATTATCACAAGCAGTCCCGTTAACATGATCGGCCACTGCATGTATGTTTTTAACTGGCCCTTTAGCTTAATATTCCTGTTCATGGCTTAACTCCTATCGGATATCTCAATTTTTAAGTTTGTTGCCTGGAAGCCTTTTGTCCACTTTGATATTTACGCAAAATAACGCTTCTGGACTACGTCCTTCCTGGTTATAGATGATGCACACAAATTGCAAAATATCAGTCTATATTATAGCATTTATGCAAACTATAGTCAAAGCAGATGTACGCTCGACATAATGCAGTCTCCCATGACCTGAAAAACGTGCCCCACGATAGCCGTAAAGGCTATTATGTGACACGTCCGTATAGTCTTCCGGCCGTTCGCGGCAAATTTCCGTTCGACTAGAAAAGTCCGAGTATGCTGGTTACATTGAGGACTACGATAAGGCCGAGGAGCCATAATGCTATCCTGATCATGGTCTTTATCGATTTGATTCCTTTTTCCTGTATGGTATTCTGCTCGTCTATCATCTGTTCGATATTGTTGTAGGATTTCATGAATTCTTTATGGATATTATCGGATAATACGCTCTTCAGCTCTTCCACTTTGTTGACGAACATTGTGGTTTCGCCTCCCTGGTCTTCCAGTTTTTCCATAAGCTGATCGAATCTTGCAAGAATACGTTCGTTATCCCCGGAGTTCTGTTCGATTTTCGCAAGGAGTTCATCAAATCTTGCAAGGAAAAGGGCACTGTCTCCACCGCGCTCTTCAAGGTTTGAAAGGATCGTATCCAGTTTTGCCAGAAATGCTGCGCTGTCTCCACCTTTTTCATCCACCTTGGAAAGGACATCTTCGAGTTTTGCAAGGAAAACTGAATGGTCTCCACCGCGCTCTTCGACACGCGAGATAATCTCTTCCAGTTTGGCAAGGGAAAGGGCATTATCTCCCGCATTGTCTCCCATTTTCATAAGAATTTCTTCAAGCTTCGCAAGGGAAAGGGCATTGTCTCCCGCATTTTCGTCCATTTTCGAAAGAAGCTCTTCGATTTTTCCGCTTTCTTCTGCGGCTGTTTCTTCTGTTTCTTCCGCTTCTCCAGCTACTTCTGTTTCTTCTTCTGCTTCTTCTGCTTCCTGGATTCCCATGGCAGGAGAAACCGAAGCTTCCCTGATTTCCTCGATTTTAGCAAGGATGGCTTCCAGTTTTGCCGAGAACAGGTCGTTGTCCATTCCCCTGTCTTCGACCTTTGCAAGGATCTCTTCTAATTTTGCAGAAAACAGGTCATTGTCCATTCCTTTGTCATCAAGCTTTGCAAGAATATCTTCCAGTTTTGCTGAAAAAAAGACGGCATCGCTGTCCTTGTCTTCCATCCTTCTTAAGATTTCTTCAAGCCTTGCTGAAAAAAGATCCGTATCCGTACTTTTATCTTCCAGTTTTCCAACAATGTCTTCAAGGCGTATAATAAACTGGCTGGTGTCTTCTCCCTTTTCTTCCAGCTTTGCATAGATTTCTTCGAGCCTTGTTTTAATAAAATCGGAGTCTGGATTCTTCTCTTCAATCCTGCTGATCAGTTCTTCATATTTTTCATCATTCATTCCTGTTATTCCGCCTTCCTGTCCTATTCCAGCATACACTGCCCTTTCAATATTTGCCGATTCCCTCTTTATATAATCATATAGCACACTTTTAAGCTCTTCTATTTCCTTCATGAATTTTGAATTTTCTTCATCCTGCTCTTCGAGCCTGGAAAAAAGTTCTTTTGTACTGTCTTCTTTTTCTCTTTGTGTATAATCGACAAGCATATTCTTCAGTTCATCTATTTCTTTTTTTAGATCGCTGATATCATCCTGCTGATTCTGATATTTGGCATTGTAGGTCCTGCTTTCAAGAGACCTTTTTGTCTCCGCCGTTCTGATAATCCCCATCATCAGATCCAGTTTTGTTTCCAGATCCTTTGTCTGCTTTTTCAATTCCACCAGATATCTGTAATCCGGATGGCTGGCATTATGCTTTCTGATTTCACGTGAACACTGGTTGATCGCTTCAACAAGGTTTCGTTTTGAAATGCCGTTATTTCTCGGCACTCCGCCATCGGCATTATCCGTCATCTGTCTTATTTTTTCGACAAAATTTGCCAAAACAAACTCCTCCTTCCTATATTTTCGAGGCCCTTCTCTCCAGATCTGATATCAATGGCCTTAATTTCCGCAATATGTCTTTTTATATTACCATTTTTAAAGTGTTTTTACAATGCTTTCGGAAACAATGGCTCCGAATCATTTTCCTCTTCCAAAAGGGCCCCGGCAAATACTTTTGCCGAGGCCCGATTCATTTCCTGTTTTCTTATTTATTTCGGGATCTTATTCAAATCCCATATAGCTTTCTACATCTTCCCTGCATCCATCCGCAGGCTCTTCATAAGTATCTCCCGCCGCTTTATAGCTGTTTACAGCCGCGGCGCTCTTCTGCTCAAATCCGTTCTCTGCACCGTCCACCGGAAGCTTTTTGATGGCTTCGTTCAGGGAAAGCATCTTGGCATCAAGCATGGAAACGATTTTCGAGCATTCTTTCAGATCCGTCCTGATATACTCAGGGGCTTTTCCCTCAAACTTATAGTAGATCTTATGTTCAAGGCTTGCCCAGAAATCCATGGCTATTGTCCTGATCTGAATCTCAACCTTGGTATCTACCATGCTGTCAGAAAGAAAAATCGGAATCGATACGAGCATATGAAAGCTCCTGTATCCGTTTCCTTTCGGATTCTGGATATAGTCTTTCACGGACAATACCTTTATGTCGTTCTGTTTTCCTATCATGTCGGCAATCGTATATATGTCGGAAACAAACGAACATATTACCCTTATTCCTGCTATGTCGTTTACATGGGTGACCATATTCTCTATGGATATTTCATATCCGCTTTTCCTTAATTTCTTCACTATGCTTTCAGGCGTCTTGAGCCTGGACTTTATATGCTCGATCGGATTGTACTGATGCACATGCTGGAACTCGTCATTCAGTATTTCGAGCTTCGTATTCACTTCCTTTAAAGCGGAAGAATACAAAAAATTCACTGTTTTCCAGCTGTCTACGTCTTCATATAATTTCACTGGTAATTTCATTTCTTTCCCCGTCTTTCTTAACCCTTAAATATTCCCCTTAAGAACAAAATAAATTCGCTGCTTCAACTCCCATAAGGAGCAGTTTTATCTCGTTGGACGAATTTCCTTTGAGATAAAAATGCGGTTCCCACTAACCGCAACAACGGTATTATAACATATTTGTATACTTATGTCTTAAAGTTAAGACTTTTTTTATAAACTTTTCACATAAGTTTTCACATGAGCTGCTGTTCACTCTGTGACCAGTAACACGCTGCACGTTTGATATGGACAATTTTTTTTCGGACTGCTATAATCATTAACGTAAATCTTAATTGTTCAGGACTGTGCACTTCATTGCCTGATCAGTTTCCATCAGTCAAACCTTTCATGTACACTTTTCAGACAGGAGTTTTTCATGTTCAGATTATGGGGAAAAATAATAAAAGACAACAGGCTTATAAAAGATATGGTTGTATGCAATAAAGAAGATGCTTCCAGGACCAGCAAGGTATTCCATGCGCTTGATGAGATCTGCTATACTTTCGACCTGAGCAAGCCGATCTGGCTTGACTCGACAGTTGCAGATTTCAAAAGACATGACAAGACGCGGTTCACGAAGGACAGCTTCATCGACTCGATTGATTTCGACTATCTTGAGATTCATGTAATTGAAGAAGACTAAAAAAAGGCAGCGCACCGTGAGTTTCATTCACAGTGTGCTGCCTTTTTGACCCAGGTATCATACCTTATAGTCTTTTGAGGAGTTCTTCTCTTTCTGCTTCGAATCCAGGTTTTCCAAGAAGGGCAAACATGTTCTTCTTGTAGCTTTCAACGCCTGGCTGATCGAATGGGTTTACGCCCAGAACGTATCCGCTTACGCCGCATGCGAATTCGAAGAAGTAGAACAGCTGTCCTAAATAGAATTCGTTCTGTTCAGGGATATTGACAATCAGGTTCGGTACATTGCCATCCGTATGAGCGAGGATTGTTCCGTTCATTGCGCTCTTATTGATGAAATCAACGCTTTTTCCTGCAAGATAGTTGAGGCCGTCAAGATCGACTGCTTCTTCCTCGATGATGATTTCGCATCTGGAAGCCTCTACGTTAAGTACAGTTTCGAAAAGGTTTCTTGAACCATCCTGGATAAACTGTCCCATTGAGTGCAGGTCAGTTGTAAGGTCTACAGCTGCCGGGAAGATGCCTCTCTGGTCTTTTCCTTCGCTTTCGCCGAAAAGCTGTTTCCACCATTCTGATACAAAGTGGAGGCTTGGTTCATAGTTTGCAACGATTTCGATTCCTTTTCCTTTTCTTAAAAGGATATTTCTTGCTGCCGCATATTTAAGGGCATCATTTGATTCGAATTCATTTTCAAGGGCAGCTTTTCGTCCTGCTGCTGCACCTTCCATAAGCTTGTCGATGTCTGCACCGCTTACAGCAATTGGAAGAAGACCTACTGCTGTGAGCACGGAGAAACGTCCGCCTACATCATCAGGTACTACGAAGCTTTCGTATCCCTCTTCTGTTGCAAGGTTCTTAAGGGCTCCCCTTGCTTTATCAGTTGTTGCATAAATCCTCTTTGCAGCTTCTTCTTTTCCGTATTTTTCTTCAAGCATCTTCTTGAATACGCGGAATGCGATAGCCGGTTCAGTAGTTGTTCCTGATTTGGAAATCATATTGATCGAGAAATCTTTTCCCTCTAAAACATCAATCAGGTGCTTGATGTAAGTGCTGCTTATGCTGTTTCCAACATAATAGATTTCTGGTGTTTTTCTGGTTTCTTTTGATACGTTGTTGTAGAAGCTGTGTCCTAAAAATTCATTTGCAGCTCTTGCTCCGAGATAGGATCCGCCGATACCGATAACCAGAAGCACGTCTGAATCTGCTTTGATCTTTTCTGCTGCAGCTTTGATCCTGCCGAATTCTTCTTTATCGTAATCTACAGGAAGATCGATCCATCCAAGAAAATCATTTCCTGCTCCCGTCTTAGCCAGAAGTTCCTTCTTTGCATTTTCAACTATTTTACCCATTTCCTTCACTTCGTTCTCATTGATGAAAACTGAAGCTTTTGAATAATCAAATGTCACCTTATTTCCCATTCTTATACACTCCTTTTTCATAATTGCAACAGTCCGGCAAAACATCCGGACAGTTATCAAGATATTCTGTAACCATTACGACATTTTGATTGTAGCAAATGACGGAATTTTAATCAAGCTCAACTATTTCTGATCAGAGCCTGGAAACCAGATTCTCAACAAGCCTTACAGAATGGATGATTGCCTGCTTTTCAAAAGCCGGATAATCCATTGTGGCGCTGTCGTCGGCTTTGTCGGATATTGCCCTTATGATTACGAAAGGCACGTTGTTCAGATATGCGGCCTGTGCAATTGCAGCGCCTTCCATTTCCGTGCAGTATCCCTGGAAATTCTCCACAAGCTTTTCCTTCACTGCCTTATCCGAGACGAACTGGTCTCCGCTCACGATCCTTCCCACGAAGGTGCTGATGTCCGGATTCGCCTCTTCACAGGCTGCTTTTGCCGCCTCGACCAGGACAGGATCAGCCTTGAAATCCAGGGTTTCCATCCTTGGGATTTCACCCAGGGGATAACCAAATCCCGTTGCATCCACGTCGTGCTGAAGCGCATCGCTTGATATAACGATATCCCCGATGTTGATCCTGTTCTGGAGAGAGCCTGCAATTCCTGTATTGATGACTGCGTCAACGTCAAACAGATCAACCAGGATCTGGGTACATACCGCAGCATTTACCTTGCCGATTCCGCTCCTTACAACAACAGCCTCCCTGCCTTTCAGGGTTCCTCTGTAGAATTCCATAGAGGCCTTTTTTACGACTTCTTTCACGTCCATCAGTTCCTTGAGTTTTTCCACTTCTTCTTCCATCGCTCCGATGATTCCCAGTCTGTTCATGCTTTTTCTCCTTTTTATACCTGAATCGTTTTCTGTTATTTTGTATTTTCAACCCGTCCATAAGCTGGATTTTTAGTGATTTCCGCTTCGCGATGCGCAGAAATGGTTAAAACACACCATTTCGCCCTACAAGCCCCGGGTTTTTCGTGATTTCCGCTTCGCTGCACTCACGAAAAACACCTTGCGCAAACAACGTGTGAACAGTAACTTAACGGGTTCCATTATACCAAATATTTTTCATTTAACCTAGTATGTCATGTTTTTTTTTGCTATAATCTATTTGCCTGTGGCAAACACAGGCACCAATTTTATCGTGGAGGCAGGAAAATGAAATACAGGACAAAAGGAGTCTGCGCCCAGAGCATCGACTTTGAGGTTGAAGACCATATCATAAAATCAGTTGACTTTGAGGGGGGCTGCAGCGGCAACACCCAGGGCGTTTCCCGCCTTGTGGAAGGCATGACCGTTGAGGAGGCAGTTTCAAGGCTTGCAGGCATAAGATGCGGATTCCGCAGCACGTCCTGCCCTGACCAGCTTGCACAGGCACTGAAATCCATGGTTATGGATGCCGAAGCGGCAAATCTTTAATCGTATGAAAAAATTCAAACGGATTTACGTCGAAATAACCAACATATGCAACCTGGCCTGTACCTTCTGCCCCCGGACAAAAAGAAAGCCGCGCACCATGTCTGCGGCTGAATTCCTGCATGTCCTCGAAGAGACAGGCCCTTATACGGATTATATCTATCTGCATATAAAGGGCGAACCGCTTCTGCACCCTGAGCTTGAAGAAATCTTAAAGCTCTGCGGAGAAAAAGGCGTCTCAGCCAATATAACCACAAACGGAACGCTGATTCCGCAGGCATTCGATGCCCTGAAAAATGCGAAAAGCCTGCGTCAGATCAACATTTCCCTTCACAGCTTCGATGCCAATACCGGCATTGATTTTGAGGGCTATCTGAAAAGTGTTACGGATGCCGCAAAATACTTCAGTGCAAATACTAAGACCATAACCGCCCTGAGGCTCTGGAACCTGGACAGGGACAATACGACTCTTGAAAACCGCGCACGCAACCTGCATATCCTGGAATATCTGGAGCATTCCTTCGGGCTTGACAGTCCCATCGTGGCTGCGGATATCAAAGACAAGGGCGTTAAGCTGGCCGAGCGCGTTTACCTAAACAGCGATTATGAATTTGAATGGCCCTCACTCGAAAACAGCCACTACAGCACTGAGGGATTCTGCTATGGAATGAAGACCCAGATTGGCATTCTTGCCGACGGAACCGTTGTTCCCTGCTGCCTTGACGGCGAGGGCGTCATAAACCTTGGAAACATATTCACGGAAAGCTTTTCTGATATCCTGCGCTCTGAGCGTGCAGCCGCCATTGCCGAGGGATTCAGGAACCGCACTGCTGCCGAGGAGCTCTGCAGGCACTGCAGCTTCAAAGACAGGTTTTGATTGGAGGAATAGAAATGAAGAACATAATTCTTACCGGCGGCGGAACCGCCGGACATGTAACACCGAACATCGCTCTGCTTCCGGGCCTGAAAGAACGTGACTACGAGGTCAGCTATATAGGCTCCTATGACGGGATCGAGAAAAAGCTGATTGAAGAGTTCGGCATCCCTTATTACGGCATCTCTTCCGGAAAATTAAGGCGTTATTTTGATCTCAAGAATTTCACGGATCCCCTTAAGGTCATCAAAGGCTACAGTGAAGCTGTGAAACTCATGAAGCAGCTCAAGCCAGATGTATTATTTTCTAAAGGCGGATTCGTAACAGTACCGGTAGTCCTTGCTGCGAAAAAGTGCAAGGTTCCCATAATCATACATGAATCAGACATGACGCCCGGCCTCGCAAACAGGATCTGCACCCCGGCAGCCACAAAGGTATGCTGCAACTTCCCAGAAACCCTCGGCCATCTGCCTCATGGAAAAGCCGTGCTTACAGGCTCTCCCATCAGAAAAGAGCTCCTTCAGGGAAACAGGCAGGATGCCATTGATTTCTGCGAATTCCCGGAAGACCGGCAGACTATTATGATCATCGGCGGCAGCATGGGTGCCGCGGCAATCAACAAGGCTGTCAGGGATATCCTTCCCGAACTTTTAAAGGACTTTAATGTCGTACATATCTGCGGAAAAGGCAAGACTGAACCTGATCTTAACGGGCTGCCCGGTTATGCACAGTTCGAGTATATCAAAAAAGAGCTCAGCGATATTTTCGCACTCTCGGATCTTGTGATATCAAGAGCCGGAGCCAACTCCATATGCGAGCTCCTTTCATTGAAAAAGCCAAATATCCTGATTCCGCTTTCCAGAGCAGCCAGCAGGGGCGATCAGATATTAAATGCCCATTCCTTTGAAAGGCAGGGCTTCAGCGCTGTGCTTGAAGAGGAGTCCCTTACTTCTGAAACTCTGCTTTCCAAAATACAGGAAGTCTATGCTTCCCGTGATTCCTATATCGCGAAAATGAGCACTGGAAGCCAGGCAGATCCGATACATAAAATCCTCGATCTTATTGAGGAATGTGCAGGCAAATAGGAGACGGGCTGCCCCGGCAGCCTTTCATACCTATACGATTATAAAGAAACAGGAAAGGAGCGCATTTGTTGGCGTTCCTTTCCTGTTTCTTTTCTACTGTTATAATTTCCCATATTCCTCGCCATATCTGATCCGTAGCCAGTTCCTTGCCCGGTTCAACTTTGACCGAAGGGCATTCCTGCTGATTCCCATGAATTCGGCAACTTCCTCCTGGCTTCGTTCACAGCATCCCGTCAACGTGATCAGATCATACCAGTTGCGGTTTGCCTCCTGAACCTCCTCCATTATCCGTTGTATAAATTCCCTCTGGTGAAGCTCTTCGGTGAAATCCCCATTCTTCTGGGAATCCCCAAAGAAACTATTTGAATCAGTATTCCGATCCAAACGTTCCATCTCCCGCGGCGACAACATGATTTCTCTTTTTCTCTTTCTCTCGTAATCCTTTGTCGCATTGCATGCGGTGACGATCAGCCACCCTCTGATTACTTCTGTACAAAGCTCATCCATATTCATATATAGCTTGAAAAAAGTATCCTGGCTTATATCCTGCGCAATATGGTGGTCTCTTACCCTCTTCACGATCAGCGCATAAATAAGTACATTATACTCCGCATAAACACCCCGAAATTCTGCTTCCTTCTCCCTTTCCATAACTCCCCCGAAATTTACCCTCTTCTTTGATTTTTCTGCCTGCTATTTCCAGCTTTTTAAATTACACCCTTTGGTTAATGCTTCTTCATCTGTTCTCTTCAATTTATTCAGAAAACTGCTCCAGGCATTTCTTAAGGTCCTCATCACTGATTTCATTCGGCTTCCAGCCTATCTTTGCACCATCATCCGTATACCTTGGAAGCAGGTGTATATGGAAATGAAACACGGTCTGCCCTGCCGGGCTTCCATTATTCTGAATGATATTAAATCCGTCGCACTTAAGGACCTCAGTCATTCTCTCGGCCATTTTCTTTGCCAGCACAAATGCCTTTGTCAGGACCTCATCCTCGATTTCATAGATGTCCGAAAAATGCTCTTTCGGCAGTATCAGTGCATGCCCCCATGTTGCAGGTCCCCTGTCCAGAATCACTCTGAATTCCCCATCCTCATAAATTGTTGCGGATGGTATTTCCCCATTTGCAATCTTGCAGAAAATGCAGTTGCTGTCCTTCATAATTGACTCTCCTCCTAATGTTCTATATATACTAAAAAGGTGAACTATGTGCTCCCGAACTATTCAGTACGTGGTTTCACACATGGCTGCTTTTTCCTTTTCCTGCTGTCAGTAATTATCGGAAAACACAAAAATCTGATCAAGCATTCTGAGATCTTTAAAATTTCCTTTTGCAGTCAACTCCCCTGCCATAAAAGCTCTCTGGAAAGTCATCCTCCCCGCCACGATATTGTCCATGGCTTCCGAATTCAGTTTCACTTCCACGTCCGCCCCTTCGCGCGTTCCATAGCTGCACTTCAGTTCTTTTCCATCTATTTCAACGATAAGGTTCTTTTTCTTATTATTCAGTACAAATACATAGGAAGCCCTGAAATCCTCCGACGGAACAAAATGATTTTCAAAATCCCTTATATATTCCGCCTCAGAATCAAGATCTTTTTTGCCGAGCATTCCTTTAAACATCATTTCCAGTTCTTCAATATCTTCCTTCTGCCTTTTCACATACCGGTCATCCGAAACATATTTTGAAAGCTGTTCACTCTCCTGAGGCGTCAGATTGATACCCTTCGTCCTATGGATATTCTGCTTCACTGCGAGATTGCTTGTAGGAAGATTTCTATTTTTCTGTGAAATGTCCCTGTAGAACATCTCGGCCTTTTTCTCTATGATCTGTCCATAATCCTTGTTCATTTCGAATTCCAGCAGGTTTTCCACATATCCGCACAATCCGCTGGCTGGAAGTCCTCCGAGGATTTCCCATGCGTTGGTCAGTGTCAGACTGGCTTCCCTTTCTCCATAGGTGGTCGCCATGACCACCGGCTGCATATAGATTCTGCTTATCTCTTCCTTGTCGCCGTACAGCCAGCATGCGTCCAGGAACTGCTGCATATATCCGCCTATTCCCATCCACTCTACCGTTGCGGCAAGTATAATTCCGTCTGCACCCTTTAACGTCTGTGGAAGTGTTGCTATCACATTTTTCTGCTCCTGCAGATTAAAGCGCTCTACGCTTACATGCAGCTCTTCAAATACCTGCTGCATCTTTCCTATGACATAAAGCGAAGGGTCGTCCATCAGCCCCCGTCCCCCATAATAAATATTAATCTTCATAACAAATTCCTCTCTGTCTTCTAGTCTTTATTTTCCGTATCCCTGGCTTCCGCTTTGGGTCCCTTATAGAGGATAAATGCGACTGCTCCGCCTGCGATAAGACCTCCGATATGGGCCCAGTTGTCTATTACCGAACTGGATAAGCCGTAGTAAAGGCTGAAGAAAATCAGAAGACCAACCCTTCTTGCTGTCAGATCTTCGAGTCTTCCCTTGTTTACAATAAGCACATAAAGCATCGCACCAATGATGCCAAAAATGGCGCCTGATGCCCCTGCCGATACCACCAGCTCGTCTCTTCCGCTGTTGAACAGGAAGGACAGAACCCCCCCGCCAATCCCGCTGATGAAATATACCGCCATGTATCTGAGTTTTCCGACTGCCCTTTCAAGGTTATCCCCTACAAAGAACAGTATGAGCATATTATTTGTCAGATGCCCTATTCCGAAATGCATGAACATGGAGGTAATGAACCTGTAGTATTCATGCTTGTCAAGGACGTAGGGCGCAAACATGGCGCCTTTTTCCACCATATATGCCGCGTCCGTTGTGGAGCCGCCTATTTCCAGGACCATAAATGCAATGATGTTGATCAGTACGATCAGTGTGTTGATGACTGCCTTCTTATGGAAAAGGGTTGCAATCGCAGCCTTTGTCTTTGCTTTATCAACTGCAGCAGGCTCCGTCAGGACATTCTTAACAGCTTCCTTCACGGCCTCTTTCGCTGCTTCTGTTCCATCCTTATTTTCAGCCATGTTCCTGGCTTTCAGGGCTGCTCTTTGCACCGCTTCCTCGATATCCTTCTTCTCTGTCTCATCAGCCGCTTTTTTACGAGCCGCCTGCGTTTCTTCCTCGATGACATCGTTCACCAGTCCGCTCAAGCCATGGAAATCAATGGGCTGGTCTTCATAGATCAGCAGCTGCACTGCATTTACATCGATAATCCAGCGCGGACATCCATACTGGCTCATCATGCCGGCATCATGCACGTCCCATGCAAGAATCAGACTCAGCATTTCTATCTGTTCATACCCTTTCTTCACAAACAGATTGCGGATCTGGTTGATCAGGTTCTGGTACTGGTTTCCGCTGAAGTGAAATCCGAAATGATAATCTACCACCGGAATTATCCTTACACCGCCATCACTGGATTTGTAATAAATTCCGATCTCGGGAATATTTGATGTGATTCGGTTGTAACCTTCTGCTCTAAGCTTCGCGTCTAGTTTTTTCAGCATTCCTTCTTTTTCTCCTCTTCACGCTGCTGTATAAGCATAAGCGTCTTCAAGCTTTTTGATATAAAAACCTTATCACTTCAAGCATGCTATGTCAACCTGTGAAAAGCTATTTGAATGCTGTGAAAACAGAATTTACCGACTGGTTTTCTTATCTGAAACAAAAAGGAATACGCCCTATGCATACCTCATCACCAATATTCAGTTCCCTGGTCTCATTTGCCTCCAGCCTTGTGCCATTGAGAAAAGTTCCATTGGTAGAATTTAGGTCTTTTACATAATATTGGTTTCCGTCCCGTGAAAATTCAGCATGCATTCTGCTGACACCTTCGCCTCTGATGACCCAGTCCGATGCATCCGGCATTTTTCCCAGTATAAACGGGAACTTCTGGACGGGTACTTCTACGCCAAATTCCTTATCCAGCCCAACCAGCTTCCTCTGCTGCATATTCGGCCTGTATGCAAGCAGCATGGTGTCTCCATATCTTTCGGATACGTCGCTGAAGCCCGAATCGGCAAGTTTTTTTTCATCTTCTGTGTGCTGATATTTTACGGTGTTCTGACAGTTTCCTGCATCCTGATACTTTCCTGGGTCCGGATGCTTTCCTGGGTCCGGATGCTTTCCTGGGTCCGGATGCTTTCCTGGGTCCGCCTGTTTTCCCGTATCCGGTCTGCATTGGGGTTCCAGGCTGTTGCTGATCAGCATCCCATCCCGTCTTTCGCCCCTTTTCTCTTCCCCAAGATCTATCACCAGATCCTCATATTCCTTTTCCGCTTTCTTCAGCTCTCTTCCCCTGCAGGCGGCAAACACGGCGACGGCGCCGACTACGAGCAGTGCCGCTCCGGCTTTGACCGGACTGATTTCCACAAAAAAATCCGTTCTGAACATGGCCACATAGCCAGCCGCCGCAATTGCAGCAGCGCCTGCTGCAATCTTCACCGGTCTCCAAACAGATTTCTGCGGCGGCCTTTCTCCAGCTACCGGCAGCGTTTTCCTCAGACCGTAATCCTCCTCCCCTGCCGTATCCGTCATATCCTCCGGTTCGGGCCGGTCAGCTTCCTCCCGAACTGCTTCCTGATCTTTTCCCATTTTTGTAATTATTTCTCCCATTATGGCGTCCAGGCTGTAGTTCTCTCCCTTTGTCTTCATATAAAGCTCATAACCAATCATTACCCCGTCCCTGTCGCCGTGGTCAAGCCTTTCAAGAATATATTCCGTCAGCTTATGGAAAGAGGCTGAGACTTCATTTCCCGAATAGGGGAGATAACAGAAATACAGCTCTCCCGTCCCTATGTTCATATAAATATATTCAGGATCAAGAATCAGGCTGTTGGCATCGAGCAGATACTCGCTGGCGCTTTCCAGGCCTTTTTTGATGCCCATTATCAGCTTGCCGATGTCCTCAAGGCCAATCATCCTTTTCTCATAAATCCTGGCTATCGGCTGCTTTGAAGTAATCTCAAAATACAGCTTTATCTTCCCGTCGAGAATTCTGGTGTTGCATTTTAACAGTCCCCCTATTGCATTTACGGTTATCATCCTGATCTGATAATCGCTCGCGGATATTTCACCATCTATTTCCATGATCAGGTAATTGTTATTCAAGTCCCTCTTAAATTCGATTTCCGGCATATGTTCTCCCCTGCCTTCCCATAATTTATTCATCAGCCAATTTCATTATTTTCCTGCAATCTCTTATAAATGCTGTCGGCTCCCTGATTTCAACCCTTTTTTCAGCCCTGATACGGGGCATCTCCTTCTCACTCAGAATACCTGTTATCATGCCTGTCGGAATATGGAATTCGCCGTCACAGACCACCTTTACGGCGCCTTCTTCCACTCGGGCCGTCACCTTAACGTTTCTTGCAGCCAGAAGCCTGTGCTCCATAAATTCCACCGCCATATTCCTGGCTCCGGCAGCCATAAGGTCTTTATCGCCCTCACCCGCCTGGCTCCCCCGCAGGGCTGCCTTATATGCAATTCCGTTCAGCACGGTCCTGTCATGCAGATAGAAAGCAGAATAGATCACGATTGCAACGGCCGCAATGACAACCGGCATGATCATGGCCGCTTCTACGGTACAGCTTCCTTTCATACCTGCGGTTCCTGTCTTCATATCAATCACCTCCCCTGGAAAAACATGGTTCCCAAAAACGCCAGGAACAGGAACGGGATGAAGGGCACTTCCTTTTTCCGCCCTGCCCGTCTGACAGCCAGAAGAAAAATCGAATAAGCTGCCGCCAGAAACAGCCCTCCTGCAAGAAGTTCGACGTTCCGGGCAAACCCCAGATACAGGCCTGCTACGGCAAGCACAAGCCCATCACCCAGTCCTACCGCTCCTCCGGTTGCCAGGCTTATTCCGATCATGACTGCTCCGATTCCTATTCCACCCAGAATTCCGGGAAGGCTGCTTCCGCCATACAGGACAAGACCTGCGATGCCTGTAATTCCAAATACAGCCAGTACCGCCAGAAACACCCTCCTGGTTTTGATGTCTGTTGCCGTGCAGATTGCAAGGAAGCTTCCCACACATATATGGTTGAAAAGCGTTTTATCCATTCCTTTACCTCCTTTTCCCCTCTATCCTCCACATCTCGAACATGGTCTCCTGCCGCCCACCTCTGAAATCGGAATGGCGATTATCCCCCTTTTCAGCCCGCTACAATCAAGCGAAAGGTGGTAACAGTCCCCCTGATCCGTAATGTATACCATCCCGGGGATGCGGACTTTCTTTTTGCAGATTTCGCAGCTCAGGTACCTGCTTCCGTCGGCATTTCTCATATCTGCGATTCCGGACTCAGGGACCTGCCTTATGGAAAGCTTCAGATGGGTGCAGGCGGGATTCCGATGATATACGGTTCCCGTCCTTGTTATATAAACGATTTCTTCCCTGCTTCCGGCATTTCCTGATCCGCCTTCGTATCCAGTCCATGCCCTTACCCTTGCCCGCTGTACAACAGGAATTCCGGGAACCCCGAAGGAAAAGAAAGGCAGCCTGATCTCATACTCTGCGATCAGGTCTATCTCGTCGCTTTCCCCCATAAACACAGAGCGTGCCAGACTGATTCCGCTGCTTCCTCCCACTATACAGGAACTGTTCAGATAATCCTTTCCCAGCTCCGATACGATCCTGTTTTTCACATAGATGTCTCCCATGACCGATGCGGCAATTCCTCCTGCCTTCCCCTGTTCAGTTCCAAGTCCTGCCGCATGTTCTACCGCATATCCGTACTCCGCCATTTCCCGCCCTGTCTGACAGAGCACCGAACCGATGTCTGTCTGGAGCCTCATGATTTCCATGAAGTACATGATTGTGAACATGGCAAACAGGAAGAGAGGAAGGGCGCAGGCAGCCTCGACAGTCAGGCTTCCCCTGCAGCTCTGTTTTGCCTCTCCTCCGCCCGTGAACGGGGTGAATAGCGATGTCCTTACTTTCTTGTTCCCGATATATCCATTCATTGGGGTAAATGGGATAAGATGTGTCCGGAGAGAGTCCTGCATATTCTTTTTGTATGGTTGATAGTTTCTATTCCTTAATACTTTTTTTGCTATTTTTTCCTTTACGGGTCCTTTATGTAAGGACATCGCTACTCACCCCCTCGCCTCTGATTTCCTCAATAAGAATAGCTTTTTTCAATGCTGAAATAATATCCGTCTTCAAGATACTGCTGGCTTTTCATGAACGGAAAGGAAAAAAACAGGCTTTCCGCCTTCCAAGTCATGGATACGGCTGCTCCGGCAATGCAGTTCTCCATCCGCAGCCCCTCCGCTCCTTCTTCCATCTGGAGTTCCTTTTCTATAATATCCAGGCATCTCATGGGCTTTTCGTCTCCCGATCCGGCATAGAGCAGCACCCTGAGATAATCCTCATAGCCAGGTGCGGAACTGTCTCCGTTTCCCTGCCTGTCGAGATGCTTCTGAAGCTGCGGAAGATTTTCCAGGCTGAGCTGCCAGTCCTTTGCAGTCTTAATGAACGGAAGTCGTCCGCCTGACAGCAGATACCTGACATCGATTATGCTCTCCCCATATGCCCATGCCAGCAGGATCGACATCTGTACCGCCTTGATGAGAGGAGGCATACCGGTATATCCTGCAAGGGCAGCCGCCATTGCATATGCCTCGCTGCATTTCGCGCTGTCACCCATCAGATAAAGGAAGTTTGCCCCTTCCCTCATCAGAAGGAGCCTCTGGGTAGTTCCCTCCAGGTTCCTGATGTCGCTGTCCTTTCCCATCAGTACATATTCAGCCTCATAATCCAGCACACCCCCCGCGGGTGTATCCAGGGCTGATGGAAATTTTTCCAGAATATATTCATCGAACAGGAGCTCTGTTATTTTCTGGCTGGTTTCATTGTCTTCTTCAAGGGGGATTTCCTCTTTCTGGAACTTCCTCCTGGAAGGTGCATCTGTAAGGGTTATTTTTTTGTTCGATACCTGTTCCGGATGTTTCAGCACCAGGTTGAGGATGCTCGTTTTCTTCAGCTCTTCGATTGCAGCCGAAGGGTCTTCTGTCTCCCCGGCGCTTTTGTCAGGCAGGCTTTCGGCTTCTTTCTCAAGGGTTTTCCTGTCCTGCCTGTTCTCCCTGCTTTTTTCCGTGAATGTCTGTCCTCCGCTGTCGGTGCCGCCGGTGATCCGAAGCATGTCAAAAAGCCATGTCAGCTTATCTATTCCGGTCCTGTCCTTCATATATGCGACTGCCTGCTCCCTGAAAACCGCTCCCCCGTAATCGGTAGCCCGCATAATTCCGGAAACAGCCACCTTTTCAGGCCGCGCCCTCCACAAATCGGCATTCTCCTGATGAATCTCTCCTTTTTCCGGCATATAGTTATATTCCATATAGCTTCTTAAACGCGTCCCCATATTCTCCCGGACAAGAGCACTCCCCCCGCAGGCACCATCCACAAAGAAAAGATCATATTTTTCAAGCAGCCCTCTGTCGTATTCTGCAAAGATCGAATCCAGCCCCATGTCTGTTATGTTCTCTATCTGGATTTTGACCGCCTGTATTCTTGCCGCTTCAGCCGCAGTCAGTATCAGCGACAGAACCAGAACCATGATCAGGGATAAAAAAATCGTTATCTGCCCGCAGAATCCGGCCTTTTCTGAATTTCCCCTTACAGTATGCATGTTTCCACCCCTTCTAGATGCTGTTGCTCTGGCTGATGATCTTGCTGAAAAGACTGTTTACAAGCGTTGTCAGCTGTTTTTTGAAAATAACAACCAGGCCGATCAGCACCACCAGGATCAGAATTACCTCTACCACTCCTATTGCGTCCTCTTCTTTTAAAAATGCCTTTATCTGGTTCATGTTTTCCACCTCCTTTCCCTATATGCTGAATGACATCAGGGAGGGAAAGACCACTATGATGAGTACGATGACCAGCATCAGGAACATCGGAATAAGCAGTTTGGTTCCCGCCTCTTCCCCGATCCGCTTTGCCTGGTTTTTCCTCTCATCAAAAGCATCGTCTGCCTCTGCACCCAGCATCTCTGCCAGTCCCCTCGATCCCTTTTTCATATTCTGTATGAGAAGGGTGCTTAGCTTCAGATACCTGTGGATTTTACACCTTTTCCCGAAATTGTCATATGCCCTGCTCTCCGGGATTCCTCCCTGGATTTCATAATAGGTCACGAGCATCTCCTCGTATGCATAGCGGAAGGCCACTGGGTCGTTCACTGCTTTCTCCCGGTAGTCCGTTGCAACTTTCTGCCATGCCGCCTTGATCGTCATTCCCGCCCCCAGAAGAAGGGTCAGTTTGCTGACAATATCCGGGTAGTCTATCATCATCTGCCTCTTCCGTTTTTCCGTCCTGCCGTGCAGTTCCCTGTCCCTTGCTGCAAATATGGCGGCTCCCGCAAGTACTCCCGCAAACATGATAAATGGACTGTGGTTCTCCACTTTTTCCTTCCAGGTTATCTTCCTGCTGTCAATCTCCTCCGGAAGCTTCAACGTCGTTTCCGTGCTGCTGTTTTCCTTCTCCACCCTCAGTTCCCTGTTTATCTTCCACAGCAGTTCTTCTGTTTCGCTTTTGAATCCCGGAAATATCTTCACATATGTCGAATATTCTCTTTCCTGGTCTTCGCATTTCAGCAGGGCAGTAAGCTTCACCAGGGTCCCCTCTTCTTCTGCTTTCTCTTCCACGATATGGCCATCGGCAGCTACCAGGCTGCAGTTGTCCGTTTCCCAGGATATGGTGACGGGCCTTCCGGGAATTGCGGATATAAAATTCAGACTATTCCTTACCTCCTCCTTCGACGAGTTTTCTCCAAGCACGAGCTCATCCACTTCCCCCTCTGCATGCTCCAGTTCCTGCTCCGCTTCCTCTTTTGTATACCGCCTCTCATCCAGCGCAATGCTCAAAGGCGCTTCCGCCATTTTCCCCTCTACGCTCACGTAATAATCCTTTTCCACGGTTCCCCCGCCATACTCATTCCTTTCCATGATGCCTTCCATGCCAGGATATGCCAGGCATGCTGCTCCTGCCAGGAGTGCAAGCAGATTGCTGGCAAACAGGACGGTCAGAACGATGGCTGCTTTCGATCTGTAGTAGCCTTCCAGCCGGGCATTTCCTCTTCCGGCAGGATCCAGCAGCCTGAGGTCTTCTGCCACCTGTTCATTGAAAATCACCTCCTTCAGTTTCCTGGATGCCCGGCTCCGTTCCATGGCCGCCGGCATTCTGTCCATCATCCATGCCGCCAGCCTGTCGAAGGCTGCCGATACCCCTTTCTGATCAGTGCTGTATTTCCGGACTCCGGTTCCTGTGTAGACGAATCCGGCAGTGAACAGAAACAGGATTACAAGATTTATGAACAATGGCCTCCCCCTTTCTCTCTAAACTTCGATTCCCGTTATTTTACCCGCTATGAAAACAGAGCATATGTAGATGACGAGGCATATGGTCATGACGACAGCCCCCGTAACGTTTCCATAGAGAATTTCCATGAACTCCGGATTGCTCATCTTCATATAGAAAATTATGAAAAACGGGATATAGCTCATAATCTTCTGTTCGAACTGCTTTTCCATCATCGTCGTCACTATTTCCCTCTGTACCTCTGCCTTCTGGCTGATTCTGGAAGCGGTTGACCTGATGATCATGATCAGATCGCCTCCGCTGCGCTTTGCAGTGGCAAATACCTCCGCAAAGCTTTTTATGTCTTCCAGCCCGCTCCGCTCTGCAAGATCCAGCAGCAGCTTTTCCACAGTCACATTCATTTCAATCTGGCCTGCCATATACCTGAATTCCCTGGTGATTGTCCGGTCGTCTCCGTATATGAGCCTCAGGTCCGCCAGCGCCTCACGGAATGCGTTCTCGACGGAATATCCGGCCCCGAGGGCTGCCGAAAGCGCCATAATCCCCTCCCTGAATTCATAGTTGAGCTCCCTGAGCCTGACGTCCCTGAGTTCCGCCTTCTTTCTCTTCAGGAAGAACGGAACGTATGGCAGAAGAAACACCATCGCAATCAAAGAATGGTAAAATATATATCCCACAAAGGCCGCTGTTCCGATGCCCTGGATGGTGTAAACCATCAGTTCCCTTTCTGTAAGCCTGTAGTTCCTGTAGTCCACGGCTCTGCCTCCTGCCTGCTTGTCCGGTGCCGCCCTTTTACAGGGTACAAATCCCCTGATTTTTTCCTGTATTTTCTTCATTTCAATCCTCCCGGTTCTTGTCTGGCCTTTCCTGCTTACTCTGCAAAGAAAGTGCTGTTCTCTCCTGGCTCCTCCTGCTCCATGCCGGCCATTCTCAGCTTATGCCTGTGATAAAGGCTGTTCCTTTTCTCCAGAATTCCGGATATCCTTCCATCTTCGTCCTCCCCTTCCTCCCGAAAGCTGTACAGCGGCTTCGTGATGATCTCCCCATCCTCATAGCCGATGATTTCCGTGATTTCAAGGACTCTACGGCTTCTGTCCCTGAGCCTTCCCAGATGCACGATTATGTCAATTCCTGAGGCGATCTGCCTCCGGATGGCCGTCACAGGAAGTTCCATCCCCATGAGCACCATGGTCTCAAGCCGGCTCAGCATATCTCCCGGGCTGTTTGCGTGTCCCGTACTAAGTGACCCGTCATGCCCGGTGTTCAGCGACTGCAGCATATCCAGCGCCTCCCCGCCCCTGACCTCCCCAACGATAATGCGGTCCGGCCTCATACGAAGGGAAGATTTTATAAGATCCCTTATGCTTATCTCGTTTCTTCCCTCGACGTTTGCGTTCCTCACCTCCAGCCTGACCAGGTTCGCAACTCCTTTGATCTGCAGCTCGCAGGAATCTTCAATTGTTATGACGCGGCTGTCCTTTGGTATGTAATCGGAAAGGGCATTGAGGAAGGTCGTCTTGCCCGATCCTGTTCCCCCGCTTATGAATATGTTATACCCCGCCTCCACCAGCTTTCCCAGAAACGCAGCCGCTTCTTCCGAAACTGCTCCCCATCCGATGAGGTCGGCCATCTGCACCGGCCTCTCCGGAAATCTTCGGATCGTGACAATAGGTCCGTTCAGCGCTACCGGGTAAAGGACTATATTTACCCTGGAGCCGTTCTCGAGCCTTGCGTCTACTATGGGCGAGGATTCGTTTACCATCCTGTTGGATTTTGATACGATCTGCTGAATCACATCCTCGAGTTTCTGCCTTGATGAGAACCTTTTTCCCCACATGCTTATTTTTCCCTGTCTCTCAAGAAAAATGCTTTCGGTCCCGTTGACCATGATTTCCGTCACAGAAGGATCATCGACCAGCTCCTGGAGCATGTCCAGCTTCCTCAGAGAGTTGAAAAGCTCCGTCCTCAGCTCACTTTTCACTCCTAAGCTGATGCGGCTCTCCCTGCTTCGTTCCACGATAAGGGTATCTATTATCTCCAGAATCTCTGCGTCTGGTATTTCCCTCGTGAGGTCTATTCTCTCGTGTACCCGCTGCTGCAGGCTCAGGAGAATTTTCTGCCTGTCTTCTTCCATTTCTGCACCTTCCCTGTCACTGCAGTCCGTCATTCCGGACGAGCTCTCTTACATAATCGCCCAGCTCTCCCCAGGCGAGCTGCTCCAGATAGTATTCTTTCAGCCCGAAGCTGTTGTGGTAGGGAAGCTTGATCTTTTTCGTGCGGTCCAGGATTTCCCCATATCCGGACTGCCTTACGAGCTCCTCATACTGCTGCAGTTTTGCCAGGGACACCGCATCCTCCCTCACGGGCATATAGATCTGCTGACAGCCTGACAGCAGCTCAAACAGTCCCTCGGCCGTATCTCCAAAATCCACAACCACCCTTTCATAGGCACTCTTCATGCCGATCTCTTTAAACAGGACTCCCCACTCTTCCCTGGTGACGCCCCTCAGGTCTTCCGGCGAAAGTGCCGGTGGCAGGTAATCCAGATTGTTCAGCGTCTGCACCATCTCATTTACCTTCTGGACTATATTTTTATTCCCCTGCTTTACAAAATACATAAGATCAGAAAGATCATTCCGAAACTCTTTCCCAAGCAGCGCCGAAAGTCCTGAGTACTCCTCAAGGTTTACATACAACGTGGCTCTGTCCTTTGCCAGGATCTGTCCCAGGGTTATGGCGAAAGAGGTCTTCAGCGTCCTCCGGATGGGCGAATAGATTCCGACAGTCAGCGCCCTGTTTTCAGGGCTGTCAGCTTCCCTCTTCGGACCGGCGGATTCTGCATAATATCCCATGACCTCCCTGATTATATGTTCAGAAGACTGGTATTTGTAAACCGAAGGATAATCCAGAAATTCCGGCATCCCTTCTCCCTCTGACAGAATATAGGTGTTTTGTATACCCAGATTCCTGACCTCATCATTGATCGCCTGCCCGGAAATAAGCAGGACTTCGATCAGGTTCCTGTCCCTGTATGCGCACAGGCTTTCCGCACTGCTGAAGGCCTGTATCTGGAACGGAATCCGGTTGTTCGCATTCAGATATTCCATAAGGCTGAAGGCGTAGTGAGCCTCCAGGTCGCAGACTGCAAATATTCTCTTTTTCAAAAAAATCCCCCCATATAGATTAGATATCCCCCGAATATCGCCAGGGAAAAATGGATGATATTACCGGTTCCTTCCGAAGCCTGGTAATAAGGCTCAATTTCCTTTGTGCTGATGGTTTTTGTGATATATGCCGCAAGATACTGAAGGCGGCTCATGATGTTTCTATTCCTGATGATTTTTACGGCGGCCAGAACGGCCCCCAGAATAAAAGCGGCTGCTATGCAGCCAGGCATGGATTCCACCCCCGCGAATCCGCCGATTACCGAAAAAAGCTTGATATCGCCGGCTCCCAGGACCCTGAACAGAAACAGGATCCAGAGGCAGATGGCAGGAAACAAAATACCCATAACAGACTCCTCCAGCCCCTGCATACCGCCGCTGTAAAATCGCAGTCCGGCTCCCAGAATCAGCCCGGCTCCTATCAGCCAGTTCCTGATCTTCTGCCATGCAAAATCCATTATGACTGCTGCCAAAAGAATTGCCAAAAGAATACTATGTTGGAGACAATCCAAAAAAACCCTCCTTTTTTTGATTTTCTGTAGTTTCGCTATCTGACTTCACATTACTGCATACATTTCTTGATATATAGGAAATTCCGCCTGAAACGGCGATTTGAAACCTGGCGCCCCGGGAAGGGACACTGACTATATTTATATTCGCAGCCGGCTGAGCAGCTACTGTTTTCAAATTATAACGCAGGCATTTCAAGTTGTCTATAGTAGTGGATAATTTTCTGTAATTTTGTGTAATATACACAATTTATCTGCCAATACATCAAGTGCTGCAGGGCTAAAGCAACAATAAAAGGTACCAGGTACTGTTAACAAATTGTTAACAGTACCTGGTACCACTATACTGACAGGTCTCGTTCAGGCTTTGCCTTCCGTATGTCAGGCCTGCATAGACCTGCTGGGTGTTCTTCATTACGGGGGCTGAAGAATCCTGGGCGGTGATGCCCTGGAAGCCTGTCTTCAGCTTTTCCAGGACTATGAACGCACCCTTCAGCTCCTCTGGATCCTTTTTCGTCACCGCCCTGATGAGGGTACGGTTCATGTAGAGGTACAGCCTCATCAGCTCGACAGAAATCGGATATTTAAAGTCCAGGGCTTCCATAAGCTCGTTGATGAATGACTGGGCTTTGCGGACGGACTCCCTGAATCCGTTCCAGTCTCCGTTTCCATTGCATTCGACCGCTTCATCCATATATGCGTGGATGATTTCATATATGATGACGACCAGCTGGCTGCGGTTGGCCTGGCTGATGCGCAGCGTAAATTCCTGCTTTTTTTCTTTTGTCATAAAAACTGCCTTTCTTTACCCGGATAGTCACACCTAAAGAATGCCTTTCTCTAAATATTCAGAACCCGATTTCTTACTGCAACAGCTGAAGGACTGTCTGGGGCCTGTCATTGGCCTGTGCCAGCATCGAGGTGCCCGCCTGGGACAGTATGTTGAGCTGGGTATAGGTGGCCATTTCTTCCGCCATGTCGACATCTTCAATTCTTGAGAGTGCTTCCGTCATATTCTGTTCGGAAACCTCCAGGCTTGCAGAAGCATGCTCAAGACGGTTCTGGTATGCGCCAAGCTTTGCCCGCACCGCGGATACCTTCTGGATTGCTCCATCCAGGGACGTTATGGCATTTTCTGCGCCCTCTGTGCTGATATAGTTCAGTCTGCCGACCCCCAGTGTCTCCGCAGAAATTTCAGGAATTTTAATTTCCATTGTCTGCTTTTCATTGGCCCCGATCTGCAGCGTCAGGGTTCCTACGTCCATCACGTCTATGACTGCCGCTTCTCCGTTTCCGGTTTCTGCCGCGAGTCTGATTTCCATGGAAAAGCCATTCCTGTCGGTTACGGTAACTTCATTCCCCTTTGCCGATGCCGTAGCGGAACTTCCAAATCCGTCTCCAAGAGACACTTCTGCATCTTTTCCATAGTCCGTCTTATTATTCAGGGAACTGATTCCAAGGAGCCCTGAAAGTGCCGTATTTCCGCATGCGATTCCGACCCTTTTGGAAGAACCAAAGTCTTCTGAAACAAATACAAGCTTCAGGTCCGGGCTGAACGCAAATGCTGCTTCCGCTTCTGCGTATCCTCCATTGTCCTCATCTCCGGCAGCCGCAGGAACGGAAGCCGCATCTACAGAAAGCAGTTTCACTCCGGCAATCTCGCAGCCATCCCTCAGCTTTTCCCTGACACGCTCTGCGCTGTCGCCTTCTGCAATTTCAATGCTGATTCCGTTTACCGTAACCGTTCCCGCTGCCTCCGCCGAAATCAGACCCTCTCCGTCAAGGGCTCCCGCTGCTGCCGGATCCATCCCCTCCCCTGCAAGCACAGCCTTTTCAGCTTTTGCATCAACCAGAATCCCATACTTCCCAACAGCCACCTCATCTGAAAAAGTAGATACTTTGATCAGGTTGTTGTCGGTATATGCTTTCTGGTCAAGGCTTCCGTCAAGAAGGGCCGCCTTGTTGAATTCCGTATCTTTTGAAATTCTGTTGATTTCCGTTGCCAGGGCATCCGTTTCCGCCTGGATCGCCTCCCTGTCCTCTTCGCTGTTTGTTTCATTTGCAGCCTGGACCGCCAGCTCCCTCATCCTCTGCAGCATCTCTCCCACTTCCGAAAGAGCGCCTTCTGCAGTCTCCACTACGGATATGCCATCCAATGCGTTCTGGGAGGCTCTGCTGAGGCCTCTGATCTGCGTGTCCATTTTCTGGGAAATCGCCATTCCCGCTGCATCATCTGCGGCTCTGTTTATCTTCAGCCCGGAAGTCAGGCGCTCAAGCGACTTAGAAAGCCTGTTTTCTGTGACCGAGAGGCTGTTTGCGGCTATTGCCGCTGAAATGTTATGATTGATTTTCATGATTGTTCATCTGCCCTTTCGCTGTTTTTTGCGCTGCTGTTCAGTCATGCCGACCAAAACCTGCGCTATATCTGTGATGCTTCCGCCTCCATGGTGCGTACCATGGATACGAAGGTTTTTGCCACTTCATAAAGTCTTTCAGTAGAAATCCCTGTTTCCTTCTGTTCTGAGGCAGCTTCCTTCTTCATGGTTTTCCCTGTCATCAGATCAAACCTTGTGACATCCAGGTTCTTTACCTGTACATATTCGATATGCACGCTTCCTCTTCCGTCTGGCATCTGTTTCTCCAGTTCAGCCTGCATATTTTTTAATGCTGCAAGGCTTTCCTCCTGTTCCGCTGCTATATAGCCTGTTATTCCGTCTTTCCCGACGAAAAATTCTGCCGCTGTCCTGCCTGCGCTTCCTCCGTCAGTCACAGCCTTGATGCTTCCTGCTGCTTCTCCGCCTCGAATGACAGTCAGCCTCATGGCCGAAATGCTGTCGCCGTTTATGATCGGGATTTCGTATTTCTCTCTCCGCCCGAGGTTCCGGGCAAGCGCTACTTCATGATGCAGTGCCTGCAGTTCCCGCAGATTGACGGAGGTCATAGCTTCCTCATCAGCCGCTGCTCCCAGTATTTTTTCCGCATACTCACTCAGGTTCTCATAAGCCTTTTCCGCCATCTCCGGCGAGCCAAGGGATTCCCCTATGCCGGCCAGTGCTTCTTTCAGGCCTTTGTCTAAAAATCCTTTGTTTCCACCGCCGTCTGCTTCTCCATATTCCTTTGCGGCCTTCAGCAGCTTCCTGAATGTGCTGCCGGGAGCCGCCGTCATGTTTCCTGCTGCAATCAGGCTGCCTGCCGTAACAGGCTGCCCGAAGTCTGTCAGAAGCCTCACTGCTGCGGTCTCTGCATGTTTCAGATCTCTCAGCTGTTCAAGACGGCTGCTGTAATAGCCGCTGCCCTCCGCCTCTTCTTTTCCAATCGCCTGCTCCGATATCCTCCAGGCAGCTTCCTCAAAGGGGATATTCAAAAAGTCGCCCTCTTTCATCAGCTCTTTTAGTCCTGAAGGAGTGATTTCACCAAGCATCTGCTCTGCCAGACCTGCATAGTAAGAGTTCCCGGGAGATTTTGAAAAACCTTCGTTGATCTGATCGGAAATGGAGATTCCTTTCCGTACCGTGCCTTCAAGAGCACCGAATCCGCCATCAACGGAAGCATCGATTCCTTTGCTCCCTGCCTGCCGCACTCCCTTTAACAGATTCTTCAGGCTCATGCCGACTCCCTGATCCAGGACAGAGCCGATTGCCCTTCCTCCTGTTTTTTCAATCTGGCTGATCAGCCTGTATATTCCGATAAATGAGCTTCTTTCCGCTTCGGTTATGCTTTCATTCTGCTCAAGCTTCCAGAGAAATTCACTGTATTTCTGGTTTTCCAAACCGGGCTTTTCCCCATTGATTTTTTCAATTTCCCCGTTCAGTTCATCTATCTTCATCTCAAGAGGATTGATATCTTTTCTGATAAGCTCCAATGCAGCTGCAGGCGTCAGATTCCTGATGAGCCTGTTCACGCAGGCATCTGCCTCCCTGACCGATGCTATGGAATCTTTCGTCAGCTCCATGCTGTTGTACCCCAGAATCCTTGCGGCCCTGCGGTTGGATTCCGTGGTTTCGAGGCCCATTCCCTCAAGAAGGCTGTCAATGTTCCCGAATGCCTTGCTGATCGAATCTCCCATGTCGCTGCGTGGCCTTGTCATCAGCGTTTCGTAGGAAGCATTTGCCTTCTCATAATCGGCCTGCAGGGCTTTCCCCTCTGCATAAAGCGCCTTCACCCCAGGCAAGGAAGCCCTTGCTGAAATGCTCCCCAGGATGCCGCAAGGAAGGTTCTTCAATCCTTCTGCCGTCGCACAGGTCTCTTTGAAAAGACTGATGCTTTCCTGTGAAATTTCTTTCTGCGGACCTGAAAGCAGTTTCTTGTAATACTCCTCTTCCATGACTTTCAGCTCATCCACCAGTTTTTCCAAGGGTTCCGTCTCTATTATGATTCCCCTCTTCAGGAGTCCGATACTCGATTGAAGGGTCATCTGCAGCCTCAGCTCTTCAAGCCTCCGTTTTGCCGTCAGAAACTGCATACCGCCTTCGTCCTGGACTGTCTGGCTGTCAGAAAGGGCATCTCCCTGTGCTGTCCCAAGGTTATCAGGCCCCCTGCTGTCCTCAGATCCTGCCTTGGAAAGGTTTCTGATATTGATTTCATTCCCGCTATTTATCAAAATCCTGATGCTTTGATCATCTGCATTCTTCAGGATTTCGACAGCAGCCTCCGCTCTTCTGAAAAGGTCCTGTTCCCCGGTGAGCAGTGTCTGCACCGCCTTTTTTCCTCCCGCAATGGCGTTTGCAATATTTTCAGCCAGCTCCTCCGGCTCCCGTGGTATGACGATCGCCTTGTATTCCTCCATGGTGCGGAAGGATTCGGCAGTCAGTTCCAGGCCATTCTCCAGCATCCATCCTGCATCCGACATAGCAGCCCTGTCTGCCTGATATCCTGCACTTTCAATCACTTTTTTCACCTGGGTTTCCATCTGGCCTCCTGCCATCATGGATATCGCTTTCCCTGACTGTCTTTTTCCGGATGCACCGCTGTGCTCTGCCTTATACAGATTTTCAATTGTCGGCTCCAATCCATTACTGAGCAGATATCCGGCTGTTTCTTCTTTTACAGTTGTCAGGCTCTCTGCCATTTCTGCTGCCGTCAGCGCTTCTCTGACAGCATCCTCTGTCACCGGAAGATTCTTTTCCTTCATTTTCTTCGCAATGCTCTGGGCCATCTGGGCATTTCCCATGAACTTTCGGATCTGCTCCATATCCACATCCGTAAGCCCTCCAGGCAATACTTCTCCCCCTGCTGCCAGTGAAATCCTGATTTTATCCACAACTGTAACAATGGTATCCACTTCTGTATTCCCAGGATCAAACCCTTCTCTGCTGAGAATCCGGCAATCCTTCTCCGTCATGGTATCTGCGAGCAATGCTATCTGTTCCCTGACTTTTTCCACATCCTGATTGGCGGCGGCTTCATCTATATTGGTTTTTCTATTTTCCAGCATCCCTGACAGGCATTTTTCAATCTGAACCCAGCTTAACCCCGACGGGCTCTTATCAGCTCCGCAGGTGCTCAGGATTTCCGATGCTGAAAGTGCTGTTTCCTGCATTCCCTTCGCTTCCGCCATCTGTCCTGCCTTTATTATTTCACCTAAATTTCCCGTCTCAACTCTCATCTTCGTCCGCTCCGTGCCCTGCAGTATCTCATGCAGTATAATGATGTTTTTGGCTAACTATCCATAACCCCTGTCCCGCTGTCTCAGTCTTACCGCCGGAATCCGCTTTTCTTACTAGTATTTCGACATAGAACCCAGATTCCTTAATCCCCCGGATGGAAAATGAACTGCAACAGATCAAAGAGTCTCACTTGTCAGACTCTCGCACCGACACGCAGCCGATTCTGCGACATATTCTTCCAGCGTGTCAAAAGCCCTCTTCTAACGTTCGCTTCGTCAATTTGCACATTCGCCAGCCAATACACAGTAATGCAAAACATGAATTGATGAGCAGCTTTATGAAGACGTTGGTATTTAGGCCGCGTACTTTGAGGCCTTACGTACCACTACGTCTTCATCTAAGCGAGAGCGCGCTGCGAATCAACATGTTTTGCATCACGTCCTGTTTCTCGAAACCTGTGCAAATTGACGAATACCTTTGTGTATATGGGCTTTTGACACTCCATTCCTTTAAATAAAAAAACAGACTGCTGAAAACCAGCTAGTCTGTTCTTTATTATTTCTATTCTTCCGCTATCCTTGCTGCAAATTCCCTGGCTTCACTTAACCGCTCATGAAACTGCATATAGAAATCTTTTTCTGGATCGTATGGTTTTCTATAAAAATGATTCAGCACATACATGTTAATCTCTTTGATCACATTACCATCCCGGGTACTTCTGACAATATTCTGCAGATCCTCCAGCAGATAATGCCAGTCTTTTACAAACTGCTCATTATTCTTTAAATCTGGCGTGTCAATCCACTTCCGCACCTTCACTTTCGTTTTGTTCTCTTTTTTACATTCATGAACCTGCAGAAAATATTTGAATTCACGATTCTCATAGTACCTTCCAAGGGGAAACAGCCTGCAGATTCCCGGTCTGAATGCGTGGATGCTGCATCTCCCTTCACTGTTAAGAAACACACATCTTTCTGATGCACCTGACATCTTAAGATTTGGCATAATAATTCCATCCACCATATTCAGTTCAATTCTATCAGCTAATAATTCTTCAAATGTATTGTTGAAATTCTTTACGAACCGGAAAATATCAAGAGGGTCTAAAACAATCGAATTCCCCATGCCCTGACAGCAGGCAGAACATCCCTTACAGTCGTTGCAGTCCGCTTTTACCAGATCATTTGATTCATACAGTTTTCCGTCAGATATTTCCTCAAGACTCACATTCCTTTTCATTTTGCTTCCTTTCTGTTTCGATATTGCTTTTCAAAAATTATCTTCATAACAATTTAAATATCATTCCTGATGATGCCTCTAATTCAACCTCCAGGAATCCACTTTCCGGTTTCACTGTTTTCCCGGAAAGCAGCTCTGCCGCCTCAGTACATGCCACCGGAACCGGTATCCTCATATGGCTTCGATTCGTGTCATTGTTCACGGCTACCACTGCCGCTGCATCTGCTGAAATCCTGGCAAATGCATACTGCCTGTTTGTCAGGCACAGCTCTTTATAGTTTCCTTCAGCGAAAACAGGGTTCTCCTTTCGGATTTTTCCCAGTCTCTTTATCGTTTCCAGAAAATCGTCTCGCCCAAATGCAATCGTCATTTCCTCCAGATCAAGGGCCGGCCTTAGTCCGTCATCAGATCCGTTTATCTTCCTTCCCTCGATTCTCCACTCCCCGCCATAATAGATTGAAGGCACACCCGGCAGCATGTACAGCAGTATGTATACCGGCAGTATATGCCTCTTCTCATTAAGAATGCTCGCGATCCTGTCCACATCATGGTTATCGACGAAATTATACAGGCTGATATTCCTGTAGATTCCACCGTTTTCATCCGACTGCCTTTTCACCGTATGCGCAATCTCAAAATAGTTGAAGTCGTTATGTCCCGAATAGAGGCCTTTATAGAGCTCATAGTTTGTCACTGAATGCATCATTTCGCCATTGGCCCACCGGCTATAGTCTCCATGAATCACTTCGCCCATAAGCCAGAAATCCTGCTTCTCCTGGGACGTGATTCTCCTGGTTTCTTTTATGAACTCGAAATCCAGACAGTCCGCACAGTCAAAACGGATTCCATCAATATTGAAGTTCCTGATCCAGCCCCTGATTATATCATATAAATATTCCCTTACTTCCTGATTTCTCAGATTTAGTGCAGGGAGTTCATAATAGTTCCTCCAGGCTCCATAACTGAACCCGTCGTTAAAATGGGTATTGCCGTAAAAATCCACGTTCTGGTACCAATCCCTGTACCTTGAGTTTTCACGGTTTTTCCTGATATCCTGAAATGCCGGAAACTCCCTGCCTGTATGATTGAATACGCCGTCAACGACGACTTTGATTCCCGATTTATGGCATTCTTCAATAAAGCTCTTAAATCCTTCATCCGACCCCAGCCTGTAATCCACGTGGCTGTAATCCTTTGTATCATAGCCGTGGCTCATCGACTGAAAAAGCGGACCTATATATACTGCACCGCACCCGAGCTCCTTTATATGCGGTATCCATCGTTCCAGGCCGCTGAATCCATGTGATTCCACCGACGCACTGTTGATTTTTTCTGCTCCCACCATTCCCAGCGGATACATGTGGTAAAATACTGTATTTTCATACCATCTGCTCATTATTTCCTCTCGCCTCCATTCTCCGTATGTCAGCCTCTAATCATCCTATTGTAACAATCCAGGACTACCGAACAGTTACATCTGCTTGCCGCTATCGCATAATTTGAATGTTCTTATGAGATAACAACAGTCGGCCTACAACTGTAGGCCGACCTGATAAAAACACTTCCTGTTTTTCCTTTTGTGCTTCCCGCTTTTCTGCAAAAACAGTACGCTTTTATACCTCAAAATCTTTTTCTTCCAATATCATCATATTGGATTTATTGCGTTTTCTTCCGGAAATCCTGCCCACAATCTTCTGTAATCCTTTTTTTCTAGGTCCCACGATTGCTTTGTCAATAATTTCCTTTACCTCTTCTAAACTTGTCGATACATCGTCTTTCTGCAGGTTTCCGATTTTTCTATAGAAAGCAAGCACTCCGATATCATCGATGCAGTAATTCAATTTTCCGGCATAATACTTTCCGAATTCGACCAGCTCGTCATTGGTATATCTCGGTATTTTTATCTTTTTCGTGAATCTCTCAGCAAACTCAGGATTTTCAATGAATAAGGTTCCGATTGCTCTGCTATTGTCTTCGAGAACAATCATCACATCAGAATGAGGCTTGTTCATAAAATACAGCAGATTTTCAATCGAATTCTCTGACAGACCTCCTGCATCTTCTATCAGAAGGACTCCCCCTAACAGTTTATCAATGATCGTCTTGATATCCTTTTCATTCAGAGATTCTGCCGTAATTCTTGCGACCCTTCCGGCTCTTCTGTCCTTCTCTTTCTCAAAGAATTTGATAATGCTCATCGCAAGGGTTGTTCTTCCCGTACCTGCATCTCCCATAATGACGAAATTTCCACGACCCGGCTGATTGATCCTGGTCTCAAAATCTATTCCGGTATCGAAAATATTATCCAGCTGCCTATCCAGACCTTTCATAAATTTGAAATCAGCAAATTCTTTTTCCCTGAATCTTTCGAGAGCCTCTTCCTTTATTTCAATCAGAGGATTCTTTTTAGCCTCAGTCCTGTCCGGAACAGTATCTACAGAAATTTGAATTTCTTCAGCTGGGGTTTCCAGAACAAGAGTCTCCACAGATTCCTGCCTCTCTTCCAACACATCCTCAAACTGTATTTCAGTTATTGGTTCCGGAGCATCCGGTAATTCCTTTTCTGGTATTTCCTTTTCTGAGAAAGTAAATACTTCTTCCATTATGGATGGTTCTTGAGATACTTCTTCCGGCACTTCTTCAAGCTTTTCTTCAGGTGCTTCTTCAGGTGCTTCTCCTGGTGTTTCTTCAGGTTTTTCCACTGCTTCTATTTCTGGGCTCATTTCCGTTTCTGGCAATTCTTCAGCATCGGATGCTGCTGGTTTATTTTCCTGCTCCGTAATGTACGCCAATCCTTTTAAGAATTCTGCGACCTCAGATTTTTCCTGAATTCTGACATCCTGATTATTTTCATATGAGTCTGCATATCCGTCATCATCCGGATATCCAATTTCTCGCGGATAATCTTCTTCTTTATATTCTTCTTCTTTTGTGTCTTCAATTGCTTTAGCATCCTCGACCTGATTGGCTTCTTCTACTGCTTCCGCTTCTTCTACTGCTTCCGCTTCTTCTACTGCTTCCGCTTCTTCTACTGCTTCCGCTTCTTCAGCTTCTTCCGCTTCTTCAGCTTCTTCCACTACTTCAGCTTCTTCCACTACTTCAGCTTCTTCCACTACTTCAGCTTCTTCCACTACTTCAGCTTCTTCCACTTCTTCAGCTTTCTCTGCTTGTTCTACTGCTTCGGCTTCTACTGCTTCCGCTTCTTCAAATGCCTCTGCTTTTTCCACTGCTTCCGCTTCTTCCGCTTCTTCCGCTGCTTCCGCTGCCTCTGCTTTTTCCGCTGCCTCTGCTTCTTCTACTTCTTCCGTTTCTTCAACTTCTTCAGCTTCTTCAACTACCTCTGCTTCTTCAACTACCTCTGCTTCTTCTACTTCTACTTCTTCCGTTTCTTCAACTTCATCAGCTTCTCCAACTGCCTCTGCTTCTTCAGCTTCTTCCACTTCTTCAGATTCTTCTGCCTCTGCATAATCTGGCTCGATCGTGTATACCATTTCTAAAACCTGATCAATGTCTTCACGCTCTTCCGGAATATCACTGGATTCCATAATATTTTCGAAATTCTCATATTCCATTTCGTCCGGATATTCAATTTCATCATCTTCTTCCATTTTTGGCAGAATATCTGCAAGGCGCTCCATGATATCCTTTGTTTCCTGTAGTGCTTTTGTTTTTGCTTCGCTCAATTCCTTGTGTTTTATGACTGACTGCGCTTCAATATTTGCCTTCTTTTTATTATCCCATTCAGCAAGTATTTCATCTATTCGCATCTGACCGGTAATCTGCTTCTCTACCTGGTTATCATTATCATCTTCAGCCTGTCCTGGGATGAACTCTTCCGGGCTTTTGCTGCCGATTCCTATTTTCTCTTCTTCAGCATCCTTTTCTTCCCTGAGCTCCTTGATCTGGCTATCTTCTACAAGTTTTCTGATGTTATGGATTGTACCTTCTACAAATTCCTTTGCATTTGCATTAATAATCTGCTGCATGCTTTTCGCAAGTTCCGCCTGAAGGTTTCTTGTATCGAATTTGCCTATCGACAACGGCTCTATATGAACTACAGGTATTTCAAAATCATCCTTTTTTTCTTCAGGAACAACTGGATTCACTTTCGATTTTCTTTCACTTCCGAAAATCATATCTATCTCCGATTGCTGATCTTCCTCTGTTTCCTGCTCGGCTTCCTTCAGTTCAGCCTCTTCCTTTTGTCTGGAATTATACTCATATCGTTCCTGCTGGTTTTCTGTCAGGGGCTGATGAAGCATCTTCAGCTCCATCGCCTTTTCAACATATTGACCTTCGCTGAACCACAGAATCAATTCGTCACATTCTTCTATACACTTATTTTCCATCCCCTCCTGATGATAAAGAAAAGCAAGTTCATACGCCCATTCCTCGTAATACTCCTTTTTCTTTAAGATTTCCAGGATTGAAATAAGTTCTTTTGCATCTGCGCCCTTTGCCTTACAGATTTTATATTTCAAAATGTAACGGCTGGTATCGTGCGGTGCAATTCGGGTGAACTCCTTATAAAACTCGATTGCGTCGTTGTAGTTCTTTAATAAAAGGGATATTTCGACCAGTTTATATATTATCACTCGTCCTATTGGAGAGCGTTCATATGCAATAAGTAGTATCTCATAACTATCTTCATATTTTTCATTTTTTTCGTAAATATCGCTGACCATACATAACATAGAAACATTTCTAACTCTTCGCCAATTGATAGAGTCGGCTATTTTCATGGCTGCTATATAGTCTTTCTTCTCAACCAGCTTCTTTATCTGGTCTGCTTTTACCCGGTATTCGTATTTGTCCAATAGCATCACCCCTAAATAGTTTCATAGTTTTAAGTGTATCACAGCGCAAAATGCTTGTCAAAGTATTAGCAGAATATTATCACTCTTCCCTGTTATTGCCAGTTAGTTCCTTCAGACGCAAGAATAGCCGCTACAACCTGATTGTCATAACGGCTATTCTCTATTCAGTTTTATTTTCATTTTTTTCCTTTTTGTATTTGATTCGGAGAATTTGGTTTGTGATACTTTCCCGCTTCACAGTTTTTATTGAATGCGTTTTACGGCATCAATAGCAATATCCTTTCTTTTAGTGAATCCAGAGCTTCTAATAATGCATCTTACATGATGCTTATTTTCAATGATATGATCACAGATCCAATCTAAATATAGTATTATGTCTGTAGACTAATTTATATATATTCAAATGTATAAATTAAAACTTTATAATATATGTTTGACCGATATATGATTTTATCACTTTTAAAAAGTGTTTCTTCACACAGCTTTTTAAAATCTCCGAACTTTTTTTGTGGCATTCCTTCAATATGATGACAAGCCTCACATTTATTTTTTAATCCGACGTTTGTACTCCGAAACATTTGTTTTTATTGTTTTTTTTATCGCGGATTATTTGATTTTCTCAAATTTACTATAAATATTATCTCTTGCAGGAATTGCTCCTTGTCATACCACTCATATTGAACTACTATCACTGTCTATTTCAATGGTACACCTCCTCATCCTGTCCCTTTCACTCATGTCCTTTGGAGACATTGGTTTAAGGTGAAGTTTTCACTTAATCATGACACCTGTTTTTGTGGTTCTCAGTCTTTACAATGTTGCTCATTAGACTGCTCGTTTAGATTTTAATCTCTTAAATATCTAATTCCTTGAACCTGATCTGCTGACCATGCATTTTTTCCTCCCGCTTATTCAGCTGCTTCAGTCATCTTATTTGTCAGTTCTTTAATTTCTTAAAGTTCCGGCTTTTCAGATTTCTTACTGCTTAGGCTTTTAAATCCATTTATTTCCAATTTTTCGAGCTTTTCGTCATTCTGAATATCTAATCACTTAAATACCCGGCCTGAGTAATTTTGCCCTGTCTACTGGATTTTCATTTCATTAAGTTCCTAAACCATCGGAGTTATACGTCAGCGATTATAAATTCTTAAATTTAATTGATTCCAGAGCTTTTGATTTTTTGACTTATTGATTCTTGATCTTTCAAATCCTTGAATCACCTTGTTCTTAAATCTTCTGCTTTAAAATCTTTTAATCTTTGAATTTATTGATTCTTGAATTATAGGATTCCTAACTTTATTCATCTTGTTTTTTTGATTCATGAATCATTGACTTTTTGTTTTTCCAATTCTTGATCTTTTGAATTCTTGATCTTTTAAATCCTTGAATTCTTTCTTCTTGAATTTTCCAAACAATACATTTCTAATTCCTGAACTTCTAATTACTTGATTTCAAAATTCCTGAACCTTTTATTTCTTGAATCTATTTTTAAGGTGTTTCTGATTAAGTAGTTGTTATTAGGTTAATATTATAATAGCATGGCCTTTGCTTATTGTCAACACTATTTCATGTTTTTATTTATATTTTTATTTAATTCATCTTCCATATATTGTATAACAGATAATTGTCTTAATTGTCGCGTATTTTGGATTAATATTTTTATCCATCTCAACTTTATGTGAATTCATATTTTTCACAGAAGCCATATTATGTTAACTGACTTTATCTTGCACTTTCATGTAAAACGGAACAAAGCCGACTTATTTTCCCTCCGGTATAAAAGAACGCCCCCGCTTCCACCTTACATAAAGGCAGAAACGAGGGCATTGATTATTAGAATAGTTACCTGGAATCTTCTATTGTTCTCTGTAGTAGTTGATGAGACAGCCTTTCAGGATAATATCCCTTTCGTCATCTGTCAGCTCTCCTAATTTCAATTCGAATTCTTTCAGTTCATCCCCAACAACATATGCTTTGATTATAGCAGATTTTTCCCTGATTGCTGCTGCAATTCCAGGAACGAAGATGTAATCTCCATTTTCAAACGGAAGTTCTTCCACATCTGTTAAGAATGGAAGCATGCCCCAGTTGATCAGGTTTGAACGGTAACGCTTTGTAGCATATTCCCTTGCAATATTAGCCATTCCGCCTAATACTTTCTGGCATGAGGCTGCCTGTTCACGGGCTGAACCGTCGCCAGGTTTTACAGCAAAAATAGCGCTTCCTACTGCTGTTTTATTTTCATCAAGATCTTTGAAGACCTCTTTTACTTTTGCGAATGCCTTTGCAGCTTCTTCGTCTTTCGATGCTGGATTTTCTCCTGCCTGACGCGCTTCTTCAATAGCCCTTACTTCTTTTGCGCGTCCCACATAAGCAGGATCCTTACGTGAAAGGGTGTATTCAGCAAGTCCAAGCGGATTCGAACGGAAGGATGAAGTTTCTCCTGAAGGGATCAGCTCATCTGTGGTAGTTACAGGGTCGTGGATTACAGAAACAACCTTTAACATCACGTCTTCTGTAAGAGCTCCCATTGCCGGCCAGTCAACGATTCCAGGTCCGAATTTGATCTCTGCTGATGTGTCTGCTTTTCCAACACCGTTGTAAACGCGGTTTTCATAAATATTCTTATCAAAGAAATATTTCGGTTTCGTGTATTCAACATCAATATCCATAGCTGATGTCAGGTAGCCTTTATTTGCTGCAGTAGCTGCGATTGAACGGGCATCCATAAGGGCAACAGAAGCAATCTGGCCGTTGTTCAGCTTAGAGCCTTCACGGTTAGGGAAATTCCTTGTAGTATGTCTGATGCTGAGGCCGTTGTTTGCCGGAACATCTCCTGCACCGAAGCATGGTCCGCAGAATGCAGTCCTGATTGTCGCGCCTGTTTCCATTAATTTTGCGATACTTCCGTTTTTCACAAGTTCCATAAAGATCGGCTGGCTTGCTGGATATACGCTGAGCGAGAACTCATCAGCTCCTATGAATTTGCCGTTCAGGATATCTGTAGCATCGCAGATGTTTTCGAATCCGCCACCTGCACAGCCTGCAATAACACCCTGTTCAACATACAATTTTCCGTTTCTGACCTTGTCCTTCAGGGAGTATTTCACTGATCCACCAAGGCTTACAAGAGCCTTTTTCTCAACTTCATCTAAAATGTCATAGAGGTTGGCGTTTAATTCATCAATCGTGTAGGTATTGCTTGGGTGGAATGGCATAGCGATCATCGGTCTGATTTCGCTTAAGTCCACATAAATCATTCCGTCATAGTATGCAACCGGTGCCGGAGCAAGTTCCTTGTATTCTTCTACTCTTCCGTGGATATCATAGAATTCCTTTACTTTCTCATCTGTTACCCAGATCGAGGAAAGACAGGTGGTTTCAGTTGTCATAACGTCAATGCCGATACGGTAGTCAACGCTTAAGTTTGCTACGCCTTCTCCGACAAATTCCATTACCTTGTTGTTTACATATCCGTTAGCAAATACTTTCCCAATGATTGCAAGCGCGATATCCTGAGGGCCTACACCTTTGGCCGGAGTGCCTGTCAGATATACGCCTACTACGCCTGGCATGTTGATATCGTAGGTTTTTGACAAGAGCTGTTTTACGATTTCAGGACCGCCTTCGCCCATTGCCATTGTTCCAAGAGCACCATAACGCGTGTGGCTGTCAGAACCTAAAAGCATCTTTCCGCCGCCTGCAAGCATTTCCCTTGCAAACTGGTGGATTACTGCCTGATGAGGTGGAACATAGATTCCGCCGTATTTTTTAGCACATGAAAGTCCGAACATGTGATCATCTTCATTGATTGTTCCGCCTACTGCGCAAAGGCTGTTATGGCAGTTGGTGAGCACGTAAGGAACAGGAAATTTTTCAAGTCCGCTGGCCCTTGCCGTCTGGATGATGCCTACGAACGTGATATCATGTGATGTAAGCCTGTCAAATTTGATTTTCAGCTTCTGCATGCTTCCTGATGTATTGTGGCTCTCTAATATGCCATATGCGATTGTATTTTTAGCCGCTTCTTCTTTGGAAGGAATGCTGTCGCCTAATTTGCTTTTCAGGACCGCTGCTGCTTCCGGGCCGTCTTCTATAATTTCCCGGCCATTTAATAAATATGCACCGCTATTGTATAATTTTATCATAATCAGATGCTCCTTTACTTTGCTTATTTTGGTTTCTCACACTATTATAGAGTGACACCCTGGTTTTTGCAAGGTTTTCCATGCGCTTGTCCGCATAAAACTAACATTTTAAGTTACTGGTCACAGAGCGGACAGCAACACATTTAAAATTCCCTGTTCTCTACGTATTTCATGTAATTCGATACCATCAGCGCAATCTTGAACGTCAGTGCATCATCAAAGATCCTTATATCCAGCCCCGTCGCTTTCTGAAGTTTCTCAATGCGGTAGACCAGGGTATTCCTGTGTATAAAAAGCTGCCTTGATGTCTCGGACACGTTCAGATTGTTTTCAAAGAATTTGTTGATCGTGGAAAGCGTTTCCTCGTCAAACTGTTCAATCACGTTTTCCTGAAACAGCTCCTTCATGAACATTTCGCAGAGCGGGATCGGAAGCTGATAGATAAGTCTTCCTATTCCAAGGGTGTTATATGCGATTATCGTCCTGTCACTATAGAATATCTTTCCAACGTCAAGAGCCATTTTTGCCTCTTTGTAGGACTTGGAGACATCCTTGATTTCTTTCACTATGGTTCCATAAGCAACCCTGACCTGCATCATCGCCTCTGCATTGATCATATCCACAAGGGTTTCTGCCGTCCCTGCTATATCTTCATAGCTTTCCTGCTGCTTCAGTTCTTTTACAAGGATGATATTCTTCTCATCCACTGCTGTGATGAAATCCCTGGAATTTCCGGCATAAAGGCTCTTCACGGTTTCCATTGCCGCAATATCCTTTTCAGCTTTTGTTTCGATCAGGAATACCACACGCCTTGCCTCTGCATCGATATGCAGGCGTTTCGCCCTGTTGTAGATATCGATAAGCAGAAGATTGTCCAGAATAAGATTCTGCATAAAGTTATTCTTGTCGAATTTCTCCTTATAGGCAGTGATCAGGTTCTGAATCTGGCTCACCGCAACCTTCCCTATCATATAGGCGTCTTCGCTGTCCCCTTTTGAAAGGAGGACATATTCAAGTTCTGTATCATCGTAGACTTTAAAGAAATGATACCCCTGAATCACCTGGCTTTCCGCCTGGGATTCGATGAATTTCTGAACCTGTTCCTTTTTGTCCGTTTCCCCAGCCGATGTTGATGCCTGTTCGATTCCTTCTAAATCCATGATGCTGAGTTCAATTCTCGTAATCGCTCTCAGTTCTTCAATACTCTTCTGTAATATCTGGTTTGATATCATCTTTTTCACCTCAATCGATTTTGTCTTACCTGCTCCCTTTCGGCAGCCCGGATTTCCATAATAGTATCATTTTTATCCTATTATCCATGTGTTAATACTAAATTATTTTTCTGCAAAAGGCAACGATTAAAAAAAGGGAATGCACACTATATGCATTCCCCTTCAAAGTGCTCTCTGCCTCAGGCATCACTAACTTCGGATACCTCAGAGCCTTTGCACTATTTAGTTTGAAATTGTTAATCCTGTTTCTTTGTCGAATACATGAATCTTTTCAGGGTTAAGAGCAAGTTTGATTCTATCTCCGTTCCTTGCAGTTGTACGAGGATCTACTTTTGCTGTCATGTTGAAGCCTTCAACTTCGAAATGTAATAATACTTCCGCACCTAACATTTCATATACATTTACAGTAGCCTGGATTACAGTGTTAGGGTTTGAAGAGATTACCATTTCTGAATCGCTTAAATCTTCAGGACGGATACCGAGAACAACTGTCTTGCCTGCATAGCCGCCAGCAATTACTTTTTTCGCTTTTGCAGGTGGAAGAAGAAGTGAGTAAGGTCCAACTTTAAGTGTTACGTTTTCTCCTGATACTTCGCATTTTGCATCTAACATGTTCATCTGTGGTGATCCGATGAATCCTGCAACGAAAAGGTTGTTTGGTCTGTCATATAAGTTCTGTGGAGTGTCGATCTGCTGCGCAACACCGTCTTTCATAACAACGATTCTTGTTCCGAGTGTCATAGCTTCTGTCTGATCATGTGTTACATAGATGATTGTAGTGCCTAATCTCTGATGTAATTTAGAGATTTCGATACGCATCTGTCCTCTTAATTTTGCATCTAAGTTTGATAAAGGTTCATCCATAAGGAATACTTTAGGATCACGAACGATAGCACGTCCCATAGCAACACGCTGTCTCTGTCCACCGGATAAAGCCTTTGGTTTACGGTCTAATAATGATGTAAGGTCAAGAATTTCTGCTGCGTCCCTAACCATTTTATCGATCTGGTCTTTTGGCATTTTTCTAAGTTTAAGGCCGAATGCCATATTGTCATATACTGTCATATGAGGATATAACGCATAGTTCTGGAATACCATGGCGATATCTCTGTCTTTTGGTTCTACGTCGTTTACTACTCTGTCTCCGATTTTTAATTCGCCTGAAGTGATTTCTTCAAGACCAGCGATCATACGAAGTGTAGTTGATTTACCACATCCTGATGGTCCAACGAAGATGATGAATTCTTTGTCTGCGATTTCTAAGCTAAAATCCTTTACTGCCTGGAATCCATTAGGATAACTTTTGTTAATGTTAGTTAATGATAAACTTGCCATTTTTTACTTCCTCCTGATAAATGATTATTATATTATCTGCAGCCCGACTGCTTTTCTGTTCTGTTATCACTATACATTAATTTAAGGATTCCCGCCATATTCCAGTTGCCCAAACTTTTTTTGAAACCCTTGTAAAATCTGCTTACACAAGATCTTCCGGTCTTCTTTTTATGGCAACCTGCCGAACCCTGCGAAAATTCCTATACAAGTTGTCCAAAACATCCTCCGATGAGCTCTCCTTCCTAACAGGACGTGATACAAAACATGTTCATTCGCAGCGCGCTCTCGCTTAGATGAAGACGTAGTGGTACGTAAGGCCGCAAAGTACGCGGCCTAAGTACCAACGTCTTCATAAAGCTGCTCATTGAATCATGTTTTGCATCACTGCGTGTTGGATGGCGAATGTGCTGATTGATGAAGCGGAATGTGGCACATAGGACCGCAAAATACGCGGCCTAAGTGCCAACGTCTTCATATCATAGGAAAGTTCGCCCTATGATATGAAAACCCTCCGGGGAATGTGCAGTCGGGCTTCTGGTATTTGATTGACTATCGTCAATCAGCCCTCCGCACTGCAAAGTGTTTTCGCCTTCAAGTTTTAAGTTAGTGGAGCTGATGCGGCGAAATCACTTTGTTCTAAAGTTGCTCATCAATTCATGTTTTGTATCACTGCGTGCTAGCTGGCGAAAGTGCAACTTAACGAAGCGAAACTTTGTAAGAGGGGATTTGACACGCTCCTATGAGATAAAAAAACCGGCCCCCCCGCTCCGACAAAATGAATTGTTCGAACGGGGGCTCCGGTTTTTATTGATTTGCATCAGCTCAATTGTGCAGGACTCTGTCCAGCACAATTGAAGCTTCTCCTGCTTATACTTCGAAAATAAGATCTCCATATGAAGGGAATGGCCAGAATGCTTTGTCTACAAGCATTTCAAGCTGATCGGCAGGATTTCTTAATTCTGCCATTGCTTTTGTAACTTCATCCCTGTAATAAGTTGCCTGTTTCTGGGAATCTCCTTCCATTTCTGCAGCGATTGCTGTAACATCCTGCAATTTTGAAAGAGCTACCTTCATGTCTGAAAGCAGGGCTGACACTTCAGTCAGGAGTTCGACCTGCACGCTGATATCTGCTGCATCGCATGCTGTCCTGATTGAATTGATTGAATTTGCAAGTTCTGTAGAGAACCTGATAACAGCAGGGATGATCTGTTTTGCTGCAATGTCGATCATTGCTCTTGCTTCTATATTGATTGCTTTTACATAAGCTTCATACTGGATTTCCACGCGTGATTCCAGTTCTGCTTTTGTAAATACTTTGTGCTTTTCAAATAAAGCTACTGCCTTTTCTGTCTTGAGGGCAGGAATCGCATCTACCATGCTTCTGAGGTTTGGAAGTCCTCTTCTTTCAGCTTCAGCTTCCCATTCTTTTGAATAGCCGTTTCCGCTGAATACAATTCTCTGATGTTCTGAAGCGTATTTCTTGATGAGGTCATGTACTGCTTCTTCAAAGTCCGTTGCTTTTTCAAGAATGTCTGCTGCTTCCTTGAATACGTCTGCAACGATTGTGTTGAGTACGATGTTAGGGGATGCAACTGAATCTGAGGAACCGACCATACGGAATTCGAATTTATTTCCAGTAAAGGCAAATGGTGAAGTACGGTTTCTGTCTGTAGCATCTTTCGCAAGATCCGGAAGGCTCCTTACGCCTGTATCAAGCTTGCCTTTCTGGATGCTGCTTGTTGCTTCGCCTGTGCTGATCAGCTGTGAAAGTACATCTTCAAGCTGCTCTCCAAGGAAGATTGAAATGATTGCAGGAGGCGCTTCATCGGCTCCGAGCCTGAGGTCATTTCCTACGCATGCTGCTGATTCACGAAGAAGGTCTGCATGCAAATCTACCGCTTTCATGATTGCTGTCAGAACGAAAAGGAACTGGATGTTTTCATGAGGAGTCTTTCCAGGTTCCAGTAAGTTGATTCCGTCATCAGTAGTGATTGACCAGTTGTTGTGCTTTCCTGATCCGTTAACGCCTGCAAACGGTTTTTCATGAAGAATACATTTAAGGCCATGGCGGCTTGCCACTTTCTTCATTGTTTCCATTGTAAGCTGATTGTGATCAACTGCAAGATTTGCCTGGCCATAGATTGGCGCAAGCTCATGCTGTGCAGGTGCTACTTCATTATGCTGTGTCTTTGCAGTCACGCCGAGCTTCCATAATTCCTTATCAAGGTCTTTCATGTAGGCACCGACACGTTCTCTGATGATGCCAAAGTAATGTGTCTCAAGTTCCTGTCCTTTTGGAGGCATTGCTCCGAACAAAGTACGACCTGTAAAAATAAGATCTTTTCTCTTTAAGAATTTTTCCTTATCTACAAGGAAGTATTCCTGTTCCGGTCCTACTGAAGGAGTTACGCGTTTTGAAGTCGTGTTTCCAAACAGTCTGAGGATACGGAGTGCCTGCTTGTCGATTGCCTGCATGGATCTCAGAAGAGGAGTCTTCTTATCTAATGCTTCGCCTGTATAGGAGCAGAATGCTGTAGGGATGCAAAGGGTCTTTCCGATTGCTCCTTCTCTGATAAATGCAGGTGAAGTGCAGTCCCATGCTGTATATCCGCGGGCTTCGAATGTTGCCCTTAATCCGCCTGAAGGGAAAGAAGAAGCATCCGGTTCGCCTTTGATCAATTCTTTTCCAGAAAATTCCATCATTACTTTTCCGTTTGCTTTCGGAGCTGAAATGAATGCATCCTGCTTTTCAGCAGTGATATTAGTCAGCGGCTGGAACCAGTGGCTATAATGTGTAGCTCCTTTTTCAATTGCCCAGTCCATCATGGCATTTGCCACAACGTCTGCTGTCATAGGATCAAGTTCCTCGCCAGTCTCAATTGTCTTCCTAAGCTGCTGATACACTTTTTTAGGTAAGTGTTCCGCCATTACTGCATCATTAAATACATTCTGTCCAAAGACCTCTGTTACATTAAATGTTTCGCTCATATCTTCCCATTCCTTTCAATACTGATTCATCTGGCTAGTTCCAACCGTACTGATTTCACAGACCACATAACCATAGTATACACCATAAACAACAAGAAATCATAAATAAATGTGCATAAAAAAGGGCAGTCCTCTCGATTGGAACGCCCTTGTTCTTCTTAGTTTTACTTTATAAGTCGGGAACCTTAATTCCACTCTTCCTATAAGATACATTAATATTTTCTAAAATGCAAGAAAAAAATTTCACTTAAAAATCTTTATGCAACTTATATACTTTTCAAGAAATCGGCGAGCTGCTTTTGAACATAAAAACGTAACTGTTCACCTACTTGTTAACACCATGTGTTTTTATGTGTACCGGGAAGCAAAAGTCAAAGGAAATCCGCCGTTCATCCACTTCATACTTTTTTCATTTGATTTTGACAGGCAAACCCTATATAATTAAATACCAGATAGGTTGCAGACTTTCAGAACTGCCTTCCCCTGTCCGGTGGGCAAGATACCTTTTGACCCCAACATCATACTATATATAATGAAAGAGGTTAGATATGAACAATTTATTCAGCATGGATAACAAATTTTTCACTTTCATGAATAAGGTTGCCGATTTGATAATCCTGAATATTTTATGGCTTATTTGCTGCATCCCGATTGTGACTGCCGGCGCATCCACAACAGCGCTCTTTTACTCGACAATCAAGCTGGTCAGAGGCGAGGAATCCTATGTGTCAAAGGATTTTTTCAAATCCTTCAGAGAAAACCTCAAACAGGGCATCCTGATCTGGCTGATTATGCTGCTTGCGGGACTGATCATCGGAGCTGATTTTTATATACTGTATGTCTCTGACATCTCTTATAAAATTTATATCCTTCCCGTATTCCTATTCATTGCCCTTATTTATTATATCATTCTGCTTTATATTTTTCCGCTGCTTTCAAAGTTCGAGAACACTACAAAAAACATGTTTAAGAACGCGCTCCTTATCGGAATCAGAAATCTTCCTCTGACGATCCTTCTGGGAATCTTCACAGGGATCATTGCTGTGACAGCCTATATATTCGTTGCTTTGATTCCTCTCTGGCTTTTCCTCGGAGTAGCTCTGGCAGCATATCTGGCTTCCTTCATCTATTCGAAAATATTTGAAAAGATTATCCTTTCAAATGATGAAGCTGATAAGGATGACAAAGAAGGACAGGATGATAAAACAGAGTAATCGTTAACAGAAACAGGACATTTTCCCTGTTCGGTAAAAAGAAGATGCAGGCGGTCGACAGACTGCCTGCATCTTCTTTTTTATTTTTTCTCTGATCAGAAATCTCTGGTTTCCAGTCCAGCCCTACAGGCTTTCGAAAAATTTCACGATTGCATCCACTAATTTCGAAAAGAAATTTCCTATTTTCTCCATAATTCCATCCGTGTCGACATTCAGGTCTGAAAGCCTGTCATAGAGCTCCTTCGCCTGATTTTTTATGGCATCGATGTCCAGATCCAGGCCGCTGATCTTATCCATCAGGCTTATGATCTTATCGATATCCGCATCCGACAATTCAATGTTCAGCTCTTCTGCGCCTTTCTTGATTGCGTCCCTGATCTCCTCTTCGGAATCCAGATTATTTTCAATCACCTGCTGCTTGATCAGGGCAATCAGCTCCTCGACCTTGTCCGAATCCCCAATGGAATCGGCCAGCTCTCCTGTGACTACAAGCTCGTTAGTTGCGGCGTCCATGCTTTCCTGGGAAATCTCCTCGCCTGTCATAACGCTGTATGCCTTCATGGCACCTACAAGCGCCGCCGTTCCTGTTATGGAAAACGGGCCGGCCACGGTGATATCCGCATCCTCAAGACCTGCCGTAATAAGAGCATTCCGGTACATTCCCGTCGTGCAGTAGGAGATGTTTTTTGTCGTGACCACCACTCCATGCCCTGCCTCACGCTTCTCGACAAGTACCGATGAAAGGGATCTGGTTCCGATTACGTCAGCTGCTACGTAATCGCCGAGAAATGCATGTTCCTCTTCGTTTGTAATGGTAATCACATCATATCCGCTGAGGTCTGCACCCGAAAGTCCTAATAGGTCAAGGACCACAGCCTTCTCGCTTTCCTTCAGATCTGCACCCAATGCCAGAAATGGTCTGGATTCCTCTGTGTTTTCCGAAGCCACCGCCGTCTCCTCAGCCGCTTCTGTATTCTCTCCCTGGGCAAATACAGGCATGCATGCCATCATAAACATAATCGCTGCAAGCGCCGTGGAAACTGTCCTTTTTTTCATTTTTCCTATTCTGTATTTCTTCATTTTCCTGCGTCCTCCTGTGCTCTGGTTATGTGTCCTTCCAGCCATTCATATATGCCGTTATAGACTATTTCTTTATTCGTCTCATTCAAAATCTCATGACGGGCACCCTCATACAGCCTGATCGAAATATCTTTCATCCCGGTCCCTGCAAATCTTCTGTATGCCCTTTCGACGCCCTTTCCGAATTCTCCCACGGGATCATCTTTTCCCGACAGGAATATTACCGGAAGGCTTTTAGGCATCTGTTCAAGATTTTTCTTCTTCTTTATATAGAGCATCTGCCTAAACATATCACGATAAGCGCTCAAAGTAAATATGAAACCACATTTCTCATTTGCCAGATACCATTCTACAATGCTTTCATCTGTGGTAAGCCAGTCTGCCCTGGTTCTGGAAGGCATGAATCTGCTGTTGTTGCTGTCGAAAGCAAGCTTGTTGATAAAAGGACTCCTGTATCTGGGACCTTTGGCTGTTTCAATCATCCGGGTTATGATAATGCCAAACCAGAGCATGAAATCCGGCTGATCCGCAGTCCCCGACAGGATGGCTCCGTTTATCTCTCCACCATATTTCGTTATGAATATTCTGGTCAGGAAAGATCCCATGCTATGGCCAATGAGAAAATACGGCACTGAAGGATACTGTTTTTTTGTCATTTTCATGAGGGTATGCATGTCGCCAATTACAAAATCATTCCCTCTTCTGTCTGCAAAAAATCCGAGATCATCCATGGTCCTTATTGACCCGCCGTGGCCAAGATGGTCATTTCCGACTGCAAGAATGCCTTTTTCTGCCATATATTCTGCAAATCCGTCATATCTGTCAAGAAATTCTGCCATTCCGTGGGAAATCTGCAGCACCGCTCTTATTTCCACGTCCGGAATCCACCTGATTCCGTGGATTTTTGTAAGACCGTCCATTGAGTCATAAAAGAATTCTTCTTTTTTCATCCGTCATCCTCCCATCTGTTTCTGTCTCTGTTATTATACCCCGACCGCCTTCGTTTTACATTATTTTTTTGTTCCGTACAAAGGACATGCCAACTACCCAAAGGCTGTATTCTATGTTACAATGAAGGCAAATTTGATATCCATTTGAATTTTATCAAATCCCCAATTACAGCAATCTGTTAAACTCATTCAATCGCGGGGATTGTATCAACTACTTACCTATTCAAAGAAAGAGAGCTACTATCATGAGAAAAACAAAGATTATATGTACCTTAGGCCCTTCAGTACGAGATGATGCCACGCTAAGGGAACTTATGCTTTCAGGCATGAATATCGCCCGTATCAACTTTTCACACGGCACCTATGCCGAACATAAAAAGGCACTTGACCAGGTTACAAAGCTTCGTGAAGAGCTGAATCTTCCGATTGCAACTCTTTTAGATACCAAGGGACCTGAGGTCCGCATCAAATCTTTTAAAGAAGGAAAAGTCGAACTCAAAAAAGGACAGACTTTCATTCTCACAACACGAGAAATAGAAGGCGATTCCTCCATCGTTTCTCTCACTTATCCTAATTTAGTAAACGACGTTCATGTTGGCTCCACGATCCTCATAGATGACGGCCTCATTGAAATGACCGTAACAGGCATAAAGGATTCCGATATCATATGCGAAGTCCAGAACAACGGATTCATTTCCAATAACAAAGGCGTAAATGTACCAGGCGTAAACCTTTCCATGCCTTTCATCAGCCCAAAAGACAGGGAAGACATTATCTGGGGAATCCAGCATGATTTCGACTTCGTTGCAGCTTCCTTCACGCGAAGCGCCGACGACATCCTCGAAATACGAAAGATTTTCAGCGAATATAACTGCAATACGGTAAACATCATTGCAAAAATCGAAAATCTGCAGGGCGTCGACAACATCGATGAAATAATCCGCGTATCCGACGGAATCATGATCGCCCGCGGCGACATGGGCGTTGAAATCCCTCTTGAAGATGTTCCAGTTATCCAGAAGATGATCATCAAAAAAGTCTACAATGCCGGAAAACAGGTTATCACGGCAACTCAGATGCTGGATTCCATGATGAAGAACCCGCGTCCGACACGAGCAGAGGCTACCGACGTTGCCAATGCGATCTATGACGGAACAAGTGCCATCATGCTTTCAGGCGAGACTGCTGCCGGACAATATCCTGTAGAAGCCCTCAAGACCATGGTTAAAATAGCGAAACGAGCAGAAAGCGACATCAACCTCGCTGCCCGGTTCAAATTAAGGGAAAGCCTCGATAATCCTGACGTTACGAATGCAATCTCCCATGCGACCTGCACTACGGCACATGACCTGAATGCTTCCGCCATCGTCACCTTAACACACTCAGGAAAGACAGCGCGCATGGTCTCCAAATACCGCCCAATCTGCCCGATTATCGGCTGCAGCCCTAACGCGAAGGTATGCCGCCAGCTGAATCTTTCCTGGGGGGTTACGCCGCTCCTGATCAACGAAGAAAGCAACTCCGACGAATTATTCGACCACGCTATCGACGCTGCTGAAAAAGCTGGTCTTGTGAAGGCTGGCGAAATCACTGTCATCACTGCCGGAGTTCCTCTTGGCATATCAGGTACTACAAACATTATCAAGGTTCAGGTCGTTGGACATGTCCTGCTGAAAGGAATCGGCGTGACGGAACCTACTGTCTGCGCAAGGCTCTGTGTGTGCAAAACCGCCGAAGAGGCAAAGGAAGCCTTTTTACCCGGAGATATTCTGGTGATTCCAGAAACCTCCAATGAACTCATGAGCCAGCTCAAGCATGCCAGCGGAATCATCACGGAAGCTGATGGGACAAACTCCCATGCAGCGGTGGTCGGCTTAAGCCTTGATATCCCGGTCATCATCGGTGCTGTCAATGCAACGAAAATCTTAAAAAGCGGTGCTTTCGTCACGATGGACCCGAACAGGGGAATCGTATTCTGTAACACTAACAAAGAACCGGCAAAGAAGGACAAATAGTCCGCTTTTCAAAAAACGGCTGCAGAATAAATCACCTATAATAGAACAAAAAATGGACTCCTATATGCTGAGTCCATTTTTTTATTCAAGTTTATTTTTTACCTGTAGGATTCCATGAATATCTCCACACAGTCCTCCTCAGAAAGCATTGTATAATCATTCAGGAACTTAGATCCCATCGAGAATTTTGCATTCTTTGCAAACTTTTCAAACTCTTCTTTTAAAATCCCATATTCCGACATCTTCAAATCCGAAAGACCGCATTCTTCTATTAAATGTTCCAATGCCTTAATAAAATCCATTGGTTCCGCAGCTTCTTCCGCTCCCAAGGCCTTCGCCATCTTTATATATCGTTCTCTTAACTCCGGGACATTTACAAAATGTTTATAGTATGCTGCACTGATCAATACCAATCCTGCTCCATGAGGCAGGTTCTGATGATAGGCAGACATTGCATGCTCCAGGGAATGTGCCGAGGTCAGGCTTCCAATGGCCAACTGCATGCCGGAAAGGGTGCTTCCCAATGCCACCCTTTCACGTGCTTCCAGGTCGCTGCCGTTCTTAACCGCTGCCGTAAGATTCCGGCCTATCAGTTCGATAGCCGTTGCAGCGACCATATCACTCATCAGATGGGCTTTATTGCTGATATACCCTTCCGTACTATGAAACAGTGCGTCGAACCCCTGGAATGCCGTATATTTTGGCGGCACTGTAGTCATCATTTCCGGATCGACTACTGCAATTGCTGGAAATAATTCCGGCAGGTACAGGCCTATTTTTTCATTGGTTTCTTCATTAGATATAACGAATGCCGAATCCGCTTCAGAACCGGTTCCGGCTGTTGTCGTGATGGCTATGACCGGCAATGGCTTTTCCTTTACAGGAAGGCCTTTTCCGGTTCCTGTCCCCATATAATCCCATAGTTCTCCGTCATTTACTGCCATCATTGCAATTGCCTTGCCCGCATCGATTGCGCTGCCGCCGCCTAAGCCGATTATAAAATCACATTTATGCTCTCTTGCCTTGTCTGCACCCTCCACGATATTCTCAACGACCGGGTTTGATGCCACCTTATCATAAACAACATATGCGACATCGGAACGTTTCAGTTCCTGCTTCACGATATCCAGATACCCGTTTTCTCTTGCTGATTTTCCGCTTGTTATGACAATTAATGCTTTCCTGCCCGGCAATCTGCAGTTATGAAGCTTTTTTACCTGCCCTCTGCCAAACATGATTTTTGTCGGTACCAGAAAATCAAATACTGCTCCTGCTTCCATATAAAATTCCTCCTATAGTCAATGCGGTATTTTTCCATCCTCTATTTTGCTGCTTCCGGAAACCTGATATGCAGGTAATCCTTAATCACTTCCACACTGTTATCTATGCCCATACGCCCGCTGTTCAGGGTCAGGTCATAATTCACCGGATTCGTCCAGTAGTTTCCGCCCGTATAGTGTTCATAATACGCTGCCCTGTATTGGTCCGTTTTTGTAATGGAAGCATTGGCAGTCTCTTCGTTCACCCCCATTTTTCCCATTACCCTTTCCAGACAAAATGCCCGTGACGCTTCGATGTAAACAGATACCACATTCGGATAGTCCCTGAGGACCCAGTCGGCACACTTGCCAACAACAACGCAGGATTCCGTTTTGGCAAGATTCTCAATGATTTGCTTCTGAAATTCAAACAGCCTTTCGTCCGATACAAATTCATCATCCACAGGTTTTGGCTTTATGGTTCTTGGCAGTCCCTTCAGCAGACCCGAGAATTTTTTTCCTCTCATTTTTTCATTTACCTCGGTAAACAGCTGTTCGTCCAGGCCGCTCAGCTGTGATGCCAGGGTTAAAATTCTGTTTTCATAGCAGGGGATTCCCAGCTCTTCCGCAAGTTTAGAAGCTATTTCTTTTCCTCCGCTGCCAAATCCTCTTGCCACCGTAATCACATAATTTTCCATTTTAATCCCTCCTTAGAGAAGACTTTCTACAGTATCTCTGATTATTTCATATGCCTGATCGCAATCCGCTTCCGTCAGGATAAGTGGCGGAACCATTCTGATCGTGTGTCCGCCTATGGCTGTAATAAGAAGTTTTCTATCAAGGCAGCCATGCTTAACATCGGCCGCGCCTACAGCCTCATCAAATTCAACACCCACCAGCAGCCCCTGGCCTCTTACCTCTTTTACATGGGGCAGCGCCTGTAATTTTTCCATAAAGTATGCACCCATTTTTTTTGCATTGCCTGCCAGATCCCTGTCCAGAAGTTCGTTGATCTGGGCCAGGGACGCGGCACAGGATACAGGATGTCCGCCATATGTGGTTCCGTGGGATCCTTTTGTAAATACCCTTGCCATTTCTTCGCGTGCACAGATGGCGCCGATCGGCATGCCTCCGCCCATGGCCTTCGCCATGGATATAATGTCCGGTTTTACATCATAATTCATGAATGACATCACCGCACCTGTCCTGCACCAGCCTGTCTGCACTTCATCCATTAGCAGCAGCATTCCTTTTTCATCGCAAAGCCTGCGCAGACCCTCTATGAATTCCTGGGTTGCCGGATTCACGCCTCCTTCGCCCTGTACAGGCTCAATCATAATGCCTATTGTTTGATCCGTTACTGCATCTTCAAAGGATTTTAAGTTATTAAATTCTGCATATCTGAATCCCGGCGTCATATCTCCGAACCCGGCCTGACATGCATTATCGGGCTGCCCTGTCGCACTCATGGCGCCAAAGGTTCTTCCATGAAATGATTTTTTCGCTGTGATGATTTCGTATTTTCCCGGACCATATTTTTCAACGCCATATTTCCTTGCCATCTTGATCATCGCTTCATTCGATTCAGCTCCTGAATTCTGGAAAAAGATTTTATCCATTCCTATGGTCGTGCATATTTTTTCTGCAAGCAGGGCCTGGGGCACTGTGTACGGATAGTTGAACACATGCATGATATCGGATACCTGATCCTTGACAGCGGCTACTACCTTTTCATTACAGCTGCCTGCGCTGTTAACGGCGATGCCCGCGTAAAAATCCAGATACGCTGTACCCTCTTCATCATACAGATACATATCCTTCCCTGTTTCAGCCACGAAATCGAATCTTTCATATGTCTCGATCATGTATTTATTTACTTTTGCCTTCAGCTCTTCTTTGGTTAATCCTGTGTCTTTTAGTTTCATGCTGTCCGCCTCAACTTTCTCTGTTTATTTCATTGCTTTGTCTGTTTATTTCATTGTTTGAAGGAAAATACCGTTGTAAGCCGTACGACCTCTTCTCCATAATTACAGTACCAGTGCTCCTTATCGGAATCGAATCGGAACGCATCTCCCGGCATGATTTCAAACTTCTGCTCCGGGAGTTCCAGGGTCAGTTTCCCGGCTGCTACTGTCAGATATTCCACTGTTTTTTCGCCATGTGATCCGCTGTAATAGGTTCCGTTCGGATGGATTTCCATTCCATATATTTCAAACTGCCTGTCCTTCTCATAGGGAAAATAGGTACAGACAGCATACTGGCCTTCCACTTCTTTGGTCGGTATCAGTTCCGTCTTTGAAATGTAGTATGATTCCATCCTTGGCGTTTCCAACAATTCATTGAGTCCGACCCTTAATCCGCTGACGATCTTCCCCAGACATCCGATGGAGGGATTTGCTTCGCCACGCTCTATCTGGGCCAGCATGCTTTTGCTGACGCCGGTCTGTTCTGCGGTCTCATCCAGACTCAGTTTTTTCCCGATCCGTATTTTTTTCAAATTGATTGCGATATTTTGATTGATATAATCCACTATTCCTCACTCCTTTTTAAAGCTCATCATGCACTCATGAATCTTGATAAGAATTCCTTCGTTCTGGGATTTTTCGGAGAAACAAAGAATTTTTCAGGAGCTCCGTCTTCCGCAATCACGCCCTGATCCATGAATATCGTCTTGGTGGAAACATCACGGGCAAAAGACATTTCGTGGGTAACAATGATCATAGTCAGGCCTTCCTCTGCCAGTTCCTTGATTACGTTCAGCACTTCTCCCACCATCTCCGGATCCAGTGCACTTGTCGGCTCATCAAAAAGCAGTACTTCCGGTTCCATAGTCAATGCCCTGGCAATGGCTACTCTCTGCTTCTGTCCGCCTGAAAGCTGTGCGGGTTTTGCATTGATATAGGGAGCCATCCCTACTTTTTTCAAATACTTGATTGCATTCGCCTTTGATTCCTCTTTGCTTTTTTTCAGAACCTTCCTGCTGCCTGCCATGCAGTTCTCTAGCACCGTCATATTATTGAAGAGGTTGAAGGACTGGAATACCATCCCTACTTTTGCACGGTATTCATTGATCTTCTTCTCACCTCCGCCGATTTCCCCGCCGCCGAACAGGATGATGCCGTCTGTGGGCGTTTCCAGTAAATTCAGGCATCTTAGCAGGGTTGACTTGCCGGATCCTGACGACCCGATGATGCATACCACTTCCCCTTTATCAATTCTGAAATCGATATCCCTTAACACTTCATGGGTGCCAAAAGCTTTGCTTAAATGCTGCACATGAATGATTGCCATATTATCCGCCTCCTAATCTCCAATGTATTCTGTCGCCAGTTCATAATCTTTTTTACCTTCCATTTTTTTCTCAAGAATCGAAAGCAGCTTGCTGAAAACAGCACACAGGATAAAATAAATCGCACCTGTAATCAGAAAGGCTTCAAAATATCTGTAATACGTGTTGGCTGCCGTCTTGGTTGCAAAATAAAGTTCTGAGATACCGATGACATTCAATACGGATGTCATTTTCAGATTCGTAATAAAGAGGTTTCCCGTCTCCGGAATGATATTCCTGAAGGCCTGGGGCAATACTACCGAAAACATGATTGTAAAATGCGACATGCCTAACGCTTTGCCGCCTTCAAACTGGCCATTGTCGATTGACTGGATACCGCCCCTGACTGTTTCTGCCATGTAGGCTCCGGTATTTAGCAGGATTACCAGGATAGCTGCGTTAAAAGACGAAATGTCGATGCCGTACTGTTTCAGCCCGTAATAGATGATCATTGCCTGGACCATCATCGGTGTTCCCCTGAATACCTGGACGAATCCGTCACAGACGGTTTTCAGCACCTTGTAATATATTTTTTTAACCATACTGTCTTCCGGGGCAATCGGCGTCGATTTCACAATTCCAATCACAAAGCCTAATACGAGGCCCAGCAGTGTGCCAAGTATGGCAGTTTCTAAAGTCACCAATGTTCCTTTCCAAAAGTAGGTGCCATATTCCTGCATTAAAAATATGATCCACTGAATAATATTTCTCTCCATACTCATTCTCCTTTACACATTATGAGAAAACTGCTTTGCGGGGTTCTCAGGTTGTCACAAAAAAATGACGCATAGGAGTTCGTGCGCCCCTATGCGTCATGATTTTATGTAACTATTCAGGACTATGTCAGTCGGTGTTCTGAACAGTTACTATTTTTCCTATTTTCATGTACCGTTTTTCTATTCGCTCAATGGCTGTAATTCCACCGCGAGATTCATAAGATCCGCCATTTTTGCTTCATCCCATTCGATTGCATCCAATGCATCATCCAGAGACTTCTGTAATTCACTATTGCCTTCCTTCACAGCAACGCATACATTCAGCGACTGTCCTTCCGGAACAATGAATCCATCGGAATCATCCAGCTTCACATAATTGATATCCGGGTTTGCAATTGATGCCGACATGGCGGTAGGTTCATCCAGTACGCCGCAATCCGCTGCTCCCATGGAAACTGCCATGACGATTTCCGATGTCGTCTCATAATAGGTCAGCTGGTTGACATCCGGAATCTGCGGAACATACTGTTCCCAAATCGTTCCGATCTGTGTTGTTGCCGAAGCTCCTGTAAAGTCCGCTAATGTTTTTACATCTGCATAGGCGCCTTCTCTGTTGACAATCAGAACATTGTTTCGAATGTAGTAGGGATCCGTGAAATCAACACTGTTGTCCCGTTCTTCCGTATATCCCATTCCGGCAATTATGACATCATAGTCTCCGGAGTTCATGCCCAGCACGATACTTGACCATTCCACTTTATGTATTTCAAGTTCCCAGCCAAGTTCATCTGCAAGCTTCTGTGCCAGCATAACGTCATAACCGTATGCATAATCTTCGCTGCCATAGATCGGAACTGCCTTATCGCCATTCGATACCTCTTCTGATGACTGTGTCCAGTTAAACGGAGCATATGCACATTCCATGCCAACTCTCAATACCTTCTTTTCTTCCTTCGCGCTGCTCTTTACCGCTCCACATCCTGCAAGTAACGATACCACTAAAATAATACACAACAAAACACTAACTGTTCTCTTTTTCATATGGATGACCTCCTTCATAATCGGGGTTGTAGTTTTCGTTGAAACTTATTCTGCAGATAAGCCTCGATCCATGAGCTCATGACAGGTACATTGTTGAACAAGAGTTTCGCTTGCGAAACTCTCGCGCTGACGCGCAGTCGCTTCTGCGACATATTCTTCTTGCGCGTCATTCGCCTCCTCGCGGAGCGTTTTTGATTCCTAGGAAATTCGAAGAATTTACTAAGAATCAAAAAAGGCGCCGGACTTTTGTCCAACGCCTTTGTTTTTGATAGGTCTCATTCTAACCCCATTGCAATTATTTTGTCAATACCTTTTTTATCAATATATTGCACAACAATTATTTTTCTGCATATATTTTTCAGTCTATTTACTTGAAAACCATGCAATATAATGCATTTTTCTGCATTATATTATTGCTTTTAACTATTCAGGATTTCATCCTTTGCAGTTATAAAGAGTGAAAAAAACGCAATTTAAAACGGCAGCAAAAACGTGCCCGAAACAAGCAGCGAAACCGTGACTGCCAGGAAACACCAGTCGTACCATCTGATGACGGTAACCGTATAATACGTCCTGGCGCCTTCCCCATCGAATCCTTTTGACTCCATTGCCATGGCTACATGCTCCGACCAGTGAACGGTATTCACAAGCATTGCAAATACAGGCTTCATTGAAAACGGCGTGACCGGAATCCCCCGGACCCGGAACGCCATCTGCGCTTTGGCAAATTCCTCCCTGATGCAGGGAAGCAGATGGAAAGCCGCCAGCACCCCGTAAGCATATTTTGGTTTCAGCCTGCACTGGTGCATAAGGCTTTTTACAAATTCCTCTCCATCCGTAGTCATTGCAAAGAGAACGCCAAGACCGGCAAAGGCCAGGATCCTGGAAGACAGCTGGATCGCATTGTAAACTGATGTCATGGAATATGACATCACTTCAAAATTCAGGCTTTCCACCTTCGATACAGCCTCCGGGGCAATTGCGCTGCCGGATGTGAACATCATGCCTGTAAAAAAAATACTGACGGCTGCAACAAAGGCCGGAACCAGGATTTTCACAAGGGATGTGAGCCTTGCCTTGGAAAAAAACAGGAGCAGGATCAGGCTGACGGCGATTATGCCGCCGTTGAGCAGCACTGAATAGCTGAAGGAAAGGATCAGGCCGCATACCAGTATGCTTACCCCTTTCAGAAACGGGTTCAGTTTTTCCATTCAATCAGCTCCTTTCCTTCCATGCGGTATATCCTGTCTGCATACCGGCGTGCCAGCCCAAGGTCATGGGTTGCAAAAATGACAGTCATCTCCCGCTCCTTCACCAGCCCAAGCAGCTGGTCCATAATGGCTTTTGTGGATCTGGCATCCTGGCCGTAGGTAGGCTCATCCAGCAATAGAATCTGCTGGTTTCCCACCAGCATGGACAACACAGCCAGGCGTCTCTGCTGCCCCTGGCTCAGCATATAAGGAGAATATCTGCGGTACTGCTTCATTCCATACGCTTCCAGCAGCCTGAAGACCCGCTCCTTCTTCTCCTCTTCCCCTAATCCGGGATGCCAGATAGAAAGGCTTTTCTCAACTTCATGCTGGACGCAGGCCGATACGAACTGGTTTCCAGGATTCTGAAACACTGTTCCGACACGGTGAAAGAGCTTTTGCGGCTTCATTTTTTTTACATCGGTTCCTTCAAGCAATATCGTTCCTTCATACTTCTTCTGTTTCAATATCACCGAAAACAGGGTTGTCTTCCCGCAGCCCGAATGCCCGATCAGGGCCGTTATCCTGCCCTTTTCAAAAGATGCGTCCGCTTTTTCAATCAGGAATTCCTTCCTTTTCCCTTTTCTGATCGATACTGATTTCAGTTCCAGTATTGTCTGTCCGATTTCGGGCGGCTGAAACTCCGGAAGCTCTTCCGGATAGAACAGGCCTTCCTGCAAAAAAAGTTCCCTGTACCTGGGAAGTGTCTCAACCGTAATTCCCCCCTGCAGCACCTGTCCGTTTTTCCCCAACACGATAAATTCATCTGCCGCAGAAAGCCAATGGTCCAGTCTGTGGTCGATGGCAATCAGGGTCGTATGCTGCTCTTCATTCTGCTTCTTCAGCATAGCGATCAGCTTCCGGGTGGAAGCTTCATCGATATTTGCAAACGGCTCATCCAGAAAAATCCCTGCCGGATTCATCAGGAGCAGACAGCATAAGGCTGCCTTCTGCTTCTCTCCCCCTGACAGCGTATGGATATTCCTGTCCAGCAGTTCCTCTATCTGGAGTTTTTCTGCCAGTTCCCCTATTCTGCCATCCATCTCTTCTTTTGGAACGCAGATATTTTCCATACAGAAAATCATTTCCTTTTTCAATGTGTCCATGCAGAACTGCAGGTCCGGATTTTGAAACATCATGGAAAGCAGCTTCGCACGCTCCGAATTCGCAATCGTTGATAATTCCCGTCCGCAGATCCGGATGCTTCCTGACAGGAGCTGCCCCGCGTTTTCCGGATACAGTCCCGCAGAAACAGCGGCTAACGTACTTTTTCCGCAGCCGCTGTTTCCAATGAGAACAACTATTTTCCCCTTTTCAATTTCCAGATCCACATGCTCCAGGATGTTTCTTTTTGCCTGTTCAAAATACCGGAACGTTACATCCTTTACAGAAAGAAAATTCTGGTTCATCCTTCACTCCAATCTGCTGCCCCTGCAGCAATTATATTACTGTTCACTCCGTGACCAGTAACTCAATTATTCTTCTTCCAGAGTCATCTGTCCAAGTCCGAGGGCATAGCCTTTCAGTACGCCGGCTTTTGCCAGACCGTCCGCCAGGAGCTTGCAGCCGAATCCACAAATGATCAGCGCGCTTGCCAGCCTGATCACAAAAATCCCAAGGACGACCATAGGGCTAAGGGTCCAGTACTGGCTGCGGATTCCTGTCCAGATAAAGCTTAATACCGTACATCCTGTCGCCGCAAGCATGGTTGACTGCAAAGAATATTTTTTATATCTGAATACGGCAAATCCGATTTCGGACCCCAGACCCTGGATAAATCCGCTGATGAAGATGATCGGTCCGAAAAAATTACCCATGAGCACTTCCAGCAATGCGGCAAGCATCTCTGCAATGATGCCAACACCTGGTTTCTGCAGCACATAAGTCGTAAATACCGCTGCCAGGAACCAGATTCCATAAAACGGCTCATAGCCGTAGATTCCAAGCCCCATCGGTGTCAGTATGCCCGTCAGGGCCGCTCCCATATAGACTGCTCCGAGATATACGATCCCAAATAATACCGCTGTTATCGCAACAAATAAGATATCCTTTAATTTCATTTCCTTATCCTCTTTTCTTATTATTCAGCCGTCGGGCTGTTTACGCTCAGGGTCGCCTCGAATATATAATGGCTGAGTTCCCTGCCGCAGTATTCCGTTGCTTCCTCAAAATATCTAAAAATGTCCTGCACATCTCCCTCCAGGATAGTCACATAATGTGATGATCCTGCATAGACACCCATATCAATTGCACGGTTGACGACACTGGCAATATACTCCATATAATTGGATACTCCCATGGGATACAGTGATATTTTGCACGTTACCGGGAAATGTGCATCCGCCAAAACAGGCTCGTTCATCCGCACATCATCTTCAGCCAGGAATGCATCCGCATCCACGTCACCGGGGCATCCTTTCGATATGGTCGCCCCCATAGTCATATGCACGCCTTCCCTGTAGGACTGCACAAAACATGCTTTCAACCCATCAAGCACATGGATCCTCCTGCCTCGGTAAAGGGTCGAAAGCTTATCCGTCATCTTCCATACCTTGGACGTATCCACCTTTTTGATAGCTCCCAGTATGATATCAACATAACTGTCTGTCATCGGAGACAGACTGAACCGGCATCCTGTTATATCCCTGGCTCCTTCACAGCCGCATCCACACTGGCAGCTGCCGTAATTCACATATGCCTTCTTTTCTGACATAAAAAAACCTCCTTTGCAGTTCCACGCCGCCAAGGAGGTTATCATCATTCTGATATAATGCTCTCCCTACGTCGGTATTAACCGAATCAGGTTATACGGGTCAGGCATCACGCCAATCTCAGCTATCAAAATAGCACCCCGGAACTTTTTCTATTTAATTTTACAATCCTTTACCAGTATAGTTACACTCGGATCATATGTCAAGGTATTGATTTTATCACTTCGACTCTGGAAACAGTTCCCTGATTCATGCTGGCTATCCGAAGCGCAAACTCTTTATAATATACACATGCGCCGATTGCAATCGTCTTTTCCTCTTCCGTCAGTTTTTTTACAACTACCTCTCTCAGGGTTTCTCCGTCTTCAACCGGAATGTGCACTCTTGCCAGCATATTCGTTATTTTCACCTTCTGACTGGCTCTGTACATGGCACGTTCTGTTTCATCAAAGCTGCAGAATAAATATTTTCTTGTGGCAAACAGGATGGCTATTGCAGTGACCCCCGCCAACGTTTCTAATGACGAAGCATGGCCTACGACCATCTGCCTTGCAATTGCAAACAGCAGTACTTCGATTACCGTCTGCGGCGAATGCTTGCATAACATTTTTATAAATTCGACTCCGATTGCCAATGTCATTGCCTGTTCAAGAAAAGTAATCAATATATCCTCGTTTTTGCTGTAGGATGAAAAATCAATTACATTTAAGAACATCATGAATGTCAAAACTACAATGGCAAAAATCAAAACCATGGAGATGAAAATCTCTACGAAATAAGAAATGCCAAAAAGCTTCGACTGGATATAGTTCTTCATATGTTTCTTGTACCCCTTTCAATAAATATGCCGGTAACAACTACTATTTCTTTACACGTTTGATATTGTATCCATTTCTAATTTACATAATATCTTTTTTCTTCCCCACTGTCAATCTACAAGTTCATTTTTCAGCGTTTTTTATATCCCTGGCCAACACACTGATTGGTGTTTTTAATAATGTCAATATATTTGCCATAATTTTTCACTAATTCATTATAAGACTGAACAATTTCAATTTCCGCCATGCAAACGATTGTTTCAAACTCTCATTGATTTTAAAATATCGATATTTGAAAGCGAATCACATGTACAATTACAGAGGAAGTGCAGCATAACAACTATGGTCAATATGTATACTTTGACGCCTCTTTCATTGTTTATACTATAATTTATGCAACATATTGCAGGTCTCTGAATATCCATTGACTGGCAAAAAACAATATGGTATAACATATTCATAGACATACAAACGATTGCATAAACTTCAAAACAACAACGCGCGATGTTGTTTCGAATCTCTGTCAGGCAGATATGTCAAATAAGAAAACCTATAAATCTTTCATATTGAAAAGGAGAACTCAATCATGGCAAAAGTAAAAAATTTCAAAACTATTTTCCCAGCGATATCCGTACCTTTAAACGATGATTATACGATCAACGAAGAAGAATTCCGCTTATACCTTCGCTGGATTAAAACTTTTTATGGCAAAGGAATGGACGGCCTGGTCTGCAACGGCCACACCGGAGAAATCACAGGCCTTTCACGTGCAGAACGTAAACGTGTAGTTGAAATCTGTGCAGAAGAATGCGGAGATAAAATGACGATCATCTCTGGCATCAACTGTGAAAATACAATTGAATCCATTGAAATGGCAGCAGAAGCAAAAGCAGCCGGTGCAGACGGAATCCTTTTAATGCCTCCTCATATGTGGTTACGTTTTGGTATGCATCCGGACGCACCATTCCAGTATGTAAAAGATGTAGCCGAAGGTGCTGATATTGATATCATCATCCACCTGTATCCTGCAACAAGCAAGGCTTTCTATCCAGTTGAGACATTAATTAAAATGTGCAAGGAAATCGATCATGTTAAATGCATCAAGATGGGTACCCGTGTAACTTCTATCTACGAACATGACGTACGCCTCCTTCGCCAGGAATGTCCTGATATCTCCCTGATTACATGCCATGACGAAACCTTATGCGTAAGCTGGTTCCCAGGCATGGACGGAGCGTTAATCGGATTCGCTGGATGTGTTCCTGAAATCATCTGTCCGGCTCGTGAAGTGTTTGCAAATCCGGACAAACATACATTAAAAGAAGCTCAGGACTGGTCTGACCGTATCTACCATATTTCACAGGCAATCTACGGCGGCGGACAGCCTTCAGGAGAAGCACATGCATGTCTGAAAGAAGCGCTTGTACAGCGTGGAATTTTCTCAAGCGGTCTGATGCGCAAACCTGTACTTCCATTAAACCAGGCAGAAAAAGACTTGGTTGCACTTGGTCTTCAAAGGAGTAAAATGGAAAAGGTTGATATGAATCAGTTCAAATAAACCGAATAGTTACAACAGAATACAATCAGCATACCATTTTGGCGGCTTCGGCTTTTGCCGGCGCCGCCTTCTAACTATGAAAGGGCGATACAATGGGAGAACAATTTGATCAGGGATTGGTTAAAAAACTACCTTTAATTGAACTATTAAAAAGAATCGGGCCGGGAATTATTTTGGCTGGCGTCGTTATCGGACCAGGCAATATCACGACCTCTGCAATGATGGGATCTAACTACGGCTATTCTATGATATGGCTGATTATTCCGATTGCATTTATGGCTATTACATTTATGCTCACTTCATATCGTATTTCCATGCTGACAGGCATGCCGATTATTCACGCAATCCGGCATTATTACGGCAAAGGCGCCGCAGCAATTGTTGGTATTGCAACATTTCTTGCCTGCCTGTTCTTTACAATGGGAAACATTACAGGATCCGGAGCTGGCATGAGCCTTATATTCGGCATGAACTGGAAATTGGGTTCTCTTATTATGATCGCAATTACTCTGGTATGCTATTTTACAAAAGGAGTATACTCCACTGTTGAAAAAGTGATTACATTATGCATATTAGGCATGATTGTCTGTTTCTACGCAACTCTGGTTGCAACAGGCGGCCCGGTGTGGGGAGAATTAGGAAAAGGACTGACAAACTGGAAAGTTGCTGAAGGCAGCCTTACAACAGCACTTGCTTATGTCAGTACAAATGCAGCCATTACTGCCGGAATCTATGGAACCTATCTGGGATTAGAAAAGAAATGGAAAAAGGAAGATCTGTTCAACGGCATTATGCTTGCAGATGCCATTGCACATGTGGTTGCTGTTATCATGATTTCAGGCTCGATTCTTCTTGTCGGCGCAATCGTACTGAATCCATCAGGAACGGCAATTACGGCACCTGCTCAGTTAGGGGAACTTCTGGTTCCATTTTTAGGAAAAGCAGCTCCCGTTGTCATGGGCGTCGCATTACTTGCTGCCGGTTTTTCTTCACTTCTGGGCAACACACAGCGTGGAATGGTATTGCTTGGTGCAGGTATTGATAAACCGGTGGGATTGGAAACGAAGTTCATCCGCTGGGGATGTCTGCTCTGCATCGCGTTTGCTGCAGCCATCAGCTTCAGCTACAATGGTTCACCCACACAGCTGATTCTGATTGCCAATCTGTCAACTGCAATTGCAACTCCAATCGGCGGATTCTATGTATGCCGGATGATTTTCCGCAAAGATGTAAATGAAGGGATGAAAACTCCTCTGTTTCTTCAGATATGCATGGTAGTCAGCTATGGGTTTGCCCTGGTCATGACGGGCTCTGCATTGATGAATATTATACAGAAGTTCATGTAACTGTCAGGTGCTCTAAAAATCCTGATGAACAGACTTATTTTACAAAAAAAGCAATGACCTTTCTTCTGAAGAATTGTCATTGCTTTTTTCATGCAAAAACAGTCTTGATCATTTTTCATGATATGCCATACGATTTCAAATCATCCTCTTTTTGTTAAATATTCACAATCTTTTTTACTTAATTTCATTTTAATTAACCTTTAATTAAGTATCTGTACAACATACCCTACAAACCTGTGAATTCTTTATACATGTGTTTACATCGACCTATTATTCCTCATGTTTTCATCAACTCTTTAAGCTATTTATCAAAATATCAGCTCTGTTATTTGTTAAACTATACTATTTTAATAAATTAAAACCTATGTTAAAATCAATTAAATTAATTTATATGCGCACATATTTTAATTAATTCATCAATTAACCGGAGGTAGTTTTATGAAAAAGATATTTGTTAAGAGGATCGCTTCCCTGCTTCTTGTAATCCCCCTGTGTATAAGTTCTCTGACTCATGCAATTCCGGCGGATGCGTCTATTGCTCTGGCAGCAGAAAGCAGTTCACCGGAACGGCTTTGGGATTTTTCTGACGGAACACAGGGATGGATTTTTGACGGCAGCTGGGCCGGCGATAGTTATCACGGTACCAGCATGTGTACCCATGACCCTGAGAAAGGCATGCTGAAAGTCGATATGGACTTTTCACAGGATTCCTCCAATGGCTGGTGCCAGCCAGGGATCAGTTTTTCCGAGGAAACGGGCATTGACTATTCCGCCTTCACCACATTGAGTTTCGACCTGTATTATGATTCAGCAGCTTTTACCACAGGCCAGATCACGATCAAAGCGGTTTCCGACAATGTTTTTCAGGAGCAGATGACAGGCTTCTACAATCTGACAACAGAAGATGCCGGAGGAACGCTGAAGAAAGCGACCATAGCATTTCAGCTTGATTCCAGCTATGCAAAAACAGAAACTCCCGGAAAACTCATGCTTCTGATCGTCGGAAACAGCACCGATTATAAAGGCAGCTTATGGTTCGACAATATCCGCCTGCATGCTCCGGTAATCGAAGATAATTATGTAGACGCGACGATAAGGCCGGCAACCCAGACTGTACTTTCAGACGACAGTTCGGCACTGACGGTAAACGAAACCAATATTCCTTATTCGGCAGAAATACAGCTGGCGGATCCGGATGCAAATAGTGCTTCCAAAGCAGTTTATCAGTATCTGAAAGCAGTAGGAGAATCAGATGCAGTCATCTACGGCCACATGGAAGATACGGTATTAAAAGCCGGAACTTCTGAGCTGACCGATTCTGATACCAAAGACCTGACCGGCTCGATTGCCGGCCTTACAGGGCTCGACTGCGGCAATCTGTTTATAGGCTTTGCGGCAAAGTATAATGCCCGCCATCCGGAAGCCGTGCCGATTCCGGAAACTACAGAAGGAAATATCAGAGCAGCGGCTCTGTTCACAAATGAAGCCTTTGATGAAGGGGCTCTGATGACCCTTTCTGCACATATGCCGAATTTCGCTTTCGCCACGGTAAAGGATTCCACAGCTGCCAAGACATACGACCGCTACGACTATACCATGGCAGATTCCTATAATTTAAAAGGGAGCTGTATGAATCAGATCCTTCCAGGCGGCGCGTATCACGAGCAGTTCAATGCCTATCTGGATATGATCGCAGAATATGCCCGGCAGGTAAACGGAGCCCTGCTGTTTCGTCCCTTCCACGAGAATACAGGAAGCTGGTTCTGGTGGGGCAAGGCATTCTGTGATGCCGAAACCTATAAAAGCGTATTTAAGTATACTGTAGAATATCTGCGCGATACAAAAAACGTACACAATATTCTTTATCTGTATGGTCCCGGTTCCGAGGCTTCTTCTCTGGTGGAATACGGCGAACGATATCCAGGAGATGAATACGTGGATCTTATCGGATTTGACACCTATGATTCCAATCCGGTACCAGATGAAGAAGGATACACCTTCCAGACAAATTTTGAAAATTCGGTAAGACTCACAGATGCCTTTGCAAAACAGCACAACAAGCTTTTCGCAGTGACGGAAACTGGCATTTCCGGTCTGCAGGATACAGGAAACAGGCGTCCGGGCTGGTTTACTGAAATCCAGGATATCCTTACAAAAGATGCTTATGACTGCTGCTATTTTATGCTCTGGACGAACTATTCGGACAGCAGTTTTTATACCCCTTATGCCTCCTCAGTCAATGAAGACGGTACTCTTCACGGCCACGAACTGATGGATCCGTTTATTGAATTTTATAATAATGAAAAAAGTATTTTTGCCAGCGACCAGAAATCCGTCCTGGCTGTGCATCCTGCATCCCCTTCCATAACAGCATGGGAGCAGGCAAGCGGCTACTTCACCCTCCCCGTTGCCGGATCCCGTATTCTGACAGAAACAGCTGTACATGCACGCCTGAACAAAGAAGGGGTATCCGCTTCCATCTGCGCTTCCAATGGTATCCAGGAAATCCCACTGGAAACAGTCGTTGACGGTAACACTGCATCCGCAATTCTGACTGCTGATGTCCTTACGCAGCTTGGTGAAGCCGCAAACGGAAAAATCATCTTATATGCCGGTGAGACAAAACTGCAGGAAATTCCAGTTGTATTTAATATTCCAGAACAGGAAAAAGATCCGCTGCTGGTAGATGATTTCGAATCTTATTACGGCGAGTCCTCCATATTAAATGGCAATTGGGCTGTGAACAAAGACAGCGGAAGCAATTTGGTTATTTCCCTGTCTGAAGGCAATGTTTTCGAAGGTGAATATGCACTTCAGTTTTCTTATGACGAGACAAAAACAGGATGGGCCGGTGCGGTAACCGCCAAAGAAGCCGACTGGTCCGCATGCAATGCCCTGCAGTTCTGGGTCGCTCCTGACGGAAAGAACCAGAAGACCGTCATTCAGATCAATACTGCTGACGGCGGCTCTTATGAAGCATACCTGAATTCCTACGTGGAATATGCAGTTACAACAGAACCTCTTCTGGTCACCCTTCCATTTTCGGAATTTGTGGATAAAGGAGGCCGCGGTCCACTCACCAGCCAGGCCGCAGGCGCAGTGACAAGCTTTGGCCTTTGGCTGAATGCGATCAGCGATTCCTCTGCCCTTGTCGATGGCCGGGTCAGCGGAACAATCTATTATGACAGGATTATTGCTGTTGCTTCCAGCAAAACAGCACCATCATTTGAAACAGCAGCTGATCTTTCCATTGCAGGAATGACCACAGAAGTTCTCCAGAAGGCTGTTGATGATGCAGAGGCTTTTATTAAAAAGGAATATACCAAAGAAAGCTGGCGTATATTCAAAGACTCTCTCAAGTATGCAGAAAAAGTTTTAAAAAATGAACAGGCAGATCAGGAAACTCTCTATCATGCTTTTGACGCCCTGCGACATGCTGAAGAGAGTCTGATTGAAATTGAAAAAGGATACAACGAGGACGTGATGTAAAAACATGTTCATTCGCACTGTAAAGTGTTTTCGCCTTCAAGTTTTAGGTTGGCGGAGTTGGAATGGCGAAACCACTTTGCTCTAAAGCTGCTCATTGAATCATGTTTTGCATCACTGTGTGACAGATGGCGAATGTGCAAATTGACGAAGCTGAATGTTACAAGAGAGCTTATGAAACTATCAATCTAAGAACCATGAAATCGGACAAGGTCAAAGCCCTTATGTGGCTTTGACCTTGTTTTTTTTGATTACATTCTGGGGGGATACTGACATCCGGACGGCTCTACCTACTCCGGACGGCTCACCCTGTAGAACCTGCCTTGCAGGTTCTACAGGGTCGCGGGCATTCGCCCGCTCTATTCATACCAGTTTACGGACGCCGCTGCAAGCAGCGCGCCCTAATCTGGGGGGGTACTGACATCCGGACGGCTCACCCTGTAGAACCTGCCTTGCAGGTTCCACAGGGTCGCGGGCATTCGCCCGCTCTATTCATACCAGTTTACGGACGCTGCTGCCAGCAGCGCGCCCTAATCTGGTATGAATATGAGCCTGCTCATTGCTTTTCGCGCAAAAAGAAACCGCCAAGCCTTATATTCTAAGACTTGACGGCGCCCCTGCCAAGGTAATCGAAGCGACGGGATTCGAACCCACGGCCTCTGCGTCCCGAACGCAGCGCTCTACCAAACTGAGCCACGCTTCGATAATATAAAAGCACCAACCCCGCAGCTCTCATGTCTGCAAAACTAGTGCTTATAATGCGCCAACAGGGGCTCGAACCCGGGACACCCTGATTAAGAGTCAGGTGCTCTACCAACTGAGCTATTGGCGCAAATGCGTTATCAACAACGCAAGATAAATTATATAATACTTATGTTAGAATTGCAAGCCCTTTTTTAATATTTTTTTTATTATTTTTTTATTTGATACCAGCGTCAAAAATCATGTTTGTTTATTTCTTAGATCATCCAGAAAAATCACCGGCAGATATCCACAATCCGCCGGTGATTTTTACCTTTCATCCACAATCAGCTATGCACAGGTGGACAACTACAGGAGCTTTGCCTCAAGCGCTGCCTGGGATACTGCTCCTACCAGGGTTCCTGTTACTTCTCCGTTTTTAAAAACCAGAAACGTAGGGATCGACATTACCTTATATTTTGCTGCAGATGCGGGGCTTGCATCAACATTGAGCTTGCCGACCTTTACTTTTCCGGCATACTTCTCCGCTATCTTTTCAACCACAGGAGCCATCATCTTGCATGGTCCGCACCAATCTGCATAAAAATCAACTAGAACCGGTATGTCTGATTTTAAAACTTCATCATTAAAGTTTCCGTCATTAAAAATAAGTTCCATCCTAATCTCTCCTTTTCTATTCATCTTATGACTTCCAGTGTTACTGTTCACTCCGTGACCAGTAACACGCTTCGCGATGCACAGAAATGGTTGAAATGCACCATTTCGCGCTGCAATCCCCGGGTTTTATGTGACTTTCGCTTCGCTACACTCACAAAAACACCTCGCGTTGGATAACGTGTAAACAGTAACCTTACAGTTGCAATATCCCTGCTTCTCATATAAGCAATTCATTTCCATGGCTGCTCATACCCTAAGTATAGCTATAATATTACCGGTATGCAATCAGTTTATTAATTGGATTTCCGATACTTGAAAATTTCTCCTCATACTCAGTCATTACATTGCCTTCCGACATCTCCACATCATTATGAAGGTCAAAGGTATGCTTTTCGAGTATCCAGCCTGCGTTCACAACTTCTTCCAGTGAAAAATCAAAAAGAGGCCTGTTGTCAGTCTTAAATTCAACCCTTCCATCCTTTTTCAGGATCTTATCATATCTCTTGAAAAATTCTTTTGAAGTCAGCCTTCTTTTCGCATGCCTGTCCTTCGGCCATGGATCGGAAAAATTAAGGTAGATCTTATCCACTTCCCCTTCGTCGAATACGGACCCGATATCTTCCGCATCCATTCTGATGAATAAAAGGTTTTCAACCTCAACCTCTTCCCTTTTTTCAAGGGCTCTCAAAAGAACACTCGAATACTTTTCTATTCCGATATAATTGATTTCCGGATTCCTGATCGCCAGTTCCGTAATGAATCTGCCTTTTCCCATTCCGATTTCAATCTGTACCGGATTCTGATTTCCGAAAACCTCTTTCCATTTTCCATGCTGTTCCTCTGGATTCTGTACTACGAACCTGTTTGATCCTATCACTTCCCGGGATCCCTTTATGTTTCTTAATCTCATGTTTTTCTCCTTTGCTGAATCAGCCTGTATTGAATGAATAAATGAATTATGATAAGTCAACTTACAAAAATCACATATTATGAGGCTGTTTTTTAATCAAATTATATATAGTATTTTTCTAAAAAAGGTGTATTATGGTTAGAAAGATGCTCTTTTTTTAGAAACAAACTCTGTCCGTCAGGGAATTATCTGTCTTATTATTCTTTCCTTTTCCCTGAGCCGTGACTCCGCTTTTACTATTATATATTCTGTTCCAAGCAAGTGGCAAGCAAAACAAAACCTTTCTGTTAAATAAAACAGGCATGAACATCTAAGAATAAACTGACAGTCAGGAAAACAATCAGGAGCGTGTAATTATGGAAGAAGTAGTAAACAGACTATCGCAAATCGAGGCAATTTCAACAGGCATTATCGAGGATGCCTCCATCCAGAAAAAAGCCCTTTCCCTGGAAAACATAAAAAGAATGGATGCATTCGACGCCGAAACCGATGCTGAGACGGCAAAAAGCATCTCAGAACTGACCGGGCAGCTGGACAGACAGCTTTCAGAAGAGCTCTCCCGTTTACGGGATGCTACGGATTCGGAACTGGAAAGGATCACAAACCTTTATCACTCGCATCATACAGAACTTGCACAGGAGCTGTTAAAAAAAGTAATAGGAGCTGATTGATATGGGCAGTTTATTTTCCTATGGCGCTATTGCCACTAAAATAAGGTCTATGCAGGCAGATCTGCTTAGCGATAATGAATACAGAGAACTTGCCATGCAGAGCAGCATACCTGAAGCTGTGGCTTTTTTAAGGAGACAGCCCGCCTACCAAAGCCTCCTGTCTGATGTTGACGAGTCGAAGCTTCACAGGGGACAGATTGAAAAGCTGCTCCGCAAGACGATCCAGCAGGATTTTTCCAAGCTTTACAGATTTGCAGATGCTGACCAGCGAAAATTCCTGAACATGTATTTTGAACGATACGAAGTCGCGGCCCTGAAAACCTTTCTCCGGATGCTGTTCAACCAGAAAGGCGGAGCCTTTGATATCTCATCCAGCAGGATTATTTTTGAGAAGCATTCCCAGATTGATATCGCTAAGCTTTCAACTGCATCGACCATAGAAGAATTCGTATCCTTTCTCAGGGAAACCCCTTACTATCCGCCTCTCATAAGGCTGGAGAGCATGACTTCCCCCACTCTGTTCGACTATGAGCTGGCTCTTGACATCTATTATTTCACCCATATATGGGACGTCCTCCCTGATGTCGTGAAAGGCAGGGAGCTGAAGGATCTGAAAGTCACCTATGGCGGCAAGATTGACCTGCTGAATATCCAGTGGATTTACCGGTCCAGATTCTACTACCATATGTCTGCCGCTGATATCTACGCACTAATTATACCTGTCAGCTACCGATTGAAAAAGGAGCAGCTGGTACATCTGGTAGAATCATCAGATGAAAACGAATTCACGGCTGTCCTGAAAACTACCCACTATGGAAAAATATATCCACAGGCTGACAGCCACACACTGGAGGATATGTATATCAGGCTCCGCGATAACATGCATGCCGCCGCAGTAAGAAAAAACCCTTACTCTGCCGCCGTGCTGGACTCCTATCTCTACCGCAAGGAACATGAAATCAACAAGATCACGACAGCGCTCGAATGTATCCGATATGGTCTTGAGCCAAGTGAAACAATCAAATATATAATCAAATAACTTACGGGGGGTGCAGAATATTGATTGTTAAAATGAAATTTCTTAGCATTGCCGGTCCAAAGGCTGATATTGACAGGGTCACCGAAACTTATCTCTCCAAATATGAAATCTATCTGGAGAACGCCCTTTCAGAGCTTAAGACAGTAAAGAGCCTGAAGCCATATATTGAAATCAATCCATACAAGGAGCTTCTTGCAAAATCAAAAGAATTTTTAAGCCTTATCGATACGAAAAATGTTACCTTTCCAGATAATCTTTCAATTGAAGAGTCAATCAGCATAATCAATTCCACTGACGAGCTGCTCAGGCAGATGAGAACCGAAAAGGCTAAACTGGAAAAGCAGCGGGACGAGCTTCAGGCTTCCCTGATTAAAATCCAGCCTTTCCGGGAACTCCGTTACGATATCGAAAAAATACTGGATTTCAATTTCATCAGATTCAGATTTGGAAAAATAGCAAATGAATACTACCAGAAATTCGAGCGGTACGTCTACGACGACCTGAATACCATCTTCTACAAATGCCACTCGGACGAAAATTATGTATGGGGCGTCTACTTTATGCCGGTAGGCGAGAAAGACAAGGTCGATGCGGTCTATGCATCCCTTCACTTTGAACGTTTTTTCCTTCCCGATGAATACACCGGAACGCCGGAAGAAGCCTATACCAGGCTGGAAGAGCAGATCATGGAGCTTTCCGCTGACATAACTGCAATCAATATGCGGGCGGCAAATACGCTGGCATCGATAAAGGAAAAGCTGCTTGCCGCTCATAAAAAGCTGGAAACCTTTGCAAAAAACTTCGATATCAGAAAAATGGCTGCCTGCACCAGGGACTACCACGACGTCTTCTATATACTCTGCGGCTGGATGTCAGAAAAGGATGCCCTGCTCCTGCAAAAAGATGTAGCCCACGATGACAATCTTTTTGTAATTATGGAAGATGATGTCAACAATATCCCTGAAAAACCGCCTACAAAGCTTAAAAATCCGAAGCTTTTCAGACCCTTTGAATCGTTCATAAGGATGTACGGTCTTCCGGCATATAACGAATTTGATCCTACCATTTTCCTTGCACTGAGCTATATCCTGATTTTCGGCTGCATGTTCGGCGACGTCGGACAGGGACTTCTTCTTGCAGCCGGCGGCGCCCTTCTTTACAAATTCAGAAAAATGGATATTGGCGCCATCGTTTCAATGGCAGGCTTATCCTCTATCCTGTTCGGTTTTCTGTACGGAAGCTTTTTCGGATTCGAAGATGTCCTTCCTGCATTATGGATGAAGCCCATGGAGATGCTCATCACCCTGCCCGTTTTAGGATCCCTAAATTCGATCCTTGTGATTACAGTTGCCTTCGGAATGGCCATGATTCTTATATCAATGATCATCAATATTGTAAACGGCATCAGACAGCATAACATAGAAAAGGTCCTATTCGACCAGAATGGTATCTCAGGCCTTATATTCTATGGATCTGCCGTAGCCATAATCGTGCTTTTCATGACCGGCCATGCCCTGCCGGGCGGAATACTCCTGGGCGTACTTTTTCTCATACCGCTTCTTCTCATAACTTTCAAAGAGCCACTTGCCCTTCTTGTTGAAAAGAAGACGGAGCATCTTCCGAAAGACAAAGCCATGTTCCTGACCCAGGCCATATTCGAACTCATAGAAATCGTACTGAGCTATATGACGAACACAATCTCCTTCGTCCGAATCGGGGCTTTCGCCCTGAGCCATGCAGGCATGATGGAAGCAGTCATGATGCTGGCCGGAGCCGAAAACGGAGGGTCTCCCAACTGGATCGTCATTATCCTCGGAAACCTATTTGTAATGGGAATGGAAGGCCTGATTGTAGGCATCCATGCACTCCGTCTTGAATACTATGAAATCTTCAGCCGGTTCTTTTCAGGAAACGGGCGGGAGTTCAAACCCTACTCGAACCAGTAACATATACTAACTGTTATAGAAACAAAGGAGGACAATACCATGCTTGTAAAAATACTTTTAATCGCCGCTCTGATCCTGAGCATCATCATCCCTTTCGGTGCATATCTGATTGGTGAAAAAAACAGGGGCCGCTTCAAAACTTCCCTTGGCGTTAATACTTTCTTTTTCTTTGGAACGCTTGTGCTTGCAAACATCCTTTTCTTCGGTGGGAATGTGCAGGCTGCGGAAACAACCGCAACCGCTTCCGTATCCGGCCTTGGTCTGATCGCGGCGGCCCTTTCCACAGGCCTCTCCTGCATTGGTGCCGGCATAGCCGTTGCAACAGCAGCAAGCGCTGCGCTGGGTGCGTTGAGTGAAGACTCCAGTATTTTCGGAAAGTCCCTGATCTTTGTAGCCCTGGCGGAAGGGGTTGCCATCTACGGCCTGATCGTATCCATCATGATATTAGGAAAGCTGTAAGCCATGAACATGTATCTGATCAGTGATAATGTAGACACCCTTACCGGGATGCGCCTTGCCGGTGTGGAAGGCGTCGTTGTCCATGAAAGGGACGAGCTGAGAAGCGAGCTTGAAAAAGCAGTTGCCGATAAAACCATCGGCATTATCCTTCTGACCGAGAAATTCGGCCGCGAATTCCCTGATATCGTGGATGATGTAAAATTGAAAAGAAAGCTTCCGCTCATCATTGAAATCCCGGACAGACACGGAACCGGACGCAAACCAGACTTTATCACATCCTACATAAACGAAGCAATCGGGCTTAAACTGTAGACATAAAAAAGCAAAGAAGGTGAACATCTTGAACCTGGAAGAAAAATTAAAGCATTTTGAGGAAGTCTCCATAGAGGAGGCCCAGTTACAGAGCGAAAAAATTATTTCCGACCACAAAGCAGCCCTGGATCAGATTTTTGAAGAACACAAGGAGAAAAAGCTGAGGCAGTCAGCTCTTCAGATAAAGACAGAATCAGAGCGTCTTCAGCGCTTAAAAAACAAGGAGCTTTCTTCTGAACAGCTCCTCCTGAAAAAGACGTTCAACATCAAACAGAAAGAACTTGTTGAAATGCTTTTTGCTGAACTCACAAATCTTCTTGGAGACTATACTTCCACGAGCGAATACGACGCCCTCCTGATCCGCCAGATCAATCAGGCAAAGGCATTTGCCAGAGGAGAAGAAATTATCATCTACATCGATCCGGCCGACTCTTCACGCCACAGAAGCCTTGAAGTCGCTACAAACACAAAGCTTACTGTAAGCGAATATTCCTTCATGGGCGGTACCAGAGCAGTCATCCCTTCAAAAAATGTCCTGATCGACAATTCCTTTGCATCCAGGATTTCTGAACTGAAGACAGAATTCACTTTTAACGGAGGTGTCTCCAATGAATAAAACCGGGCTGATTTATGGAATTAACGGACCTGTTGTATATATAAAAGGCAATACCGGCTTCAGAATGTCTGAAATGGTCTATGTAGGCAAAGAAAAGCTTGTAGGAGAGGTGATCAGCCTTTCCTCAGATACTACGACCATTCAGGTCTTTGAAGAAACTACCGGCCTCAGACCCGGTGAAATTGTGGAAGCCACCGGGGATGCCATCTCAGTAACCCTCGCACCTGGCATTCTCGACAATATATTTGACGGGATCCAAAGGCCTCTGAGCGAAATCTCAAAAATTTCGGGGGCCTACATCAGCAGAGGTGTGACTGTAAACGCTCTGGACACATCCAGATTATGGGATGTACATATGACCGCAAAGGCAGGCCAGGAAGTCTCCGGCGGATTTATTCTTGCTGAAGTCCCTGAGACAAAGTCCATCCTGCACAGGGTAATGGTTCCTCCTAATTGCAGCGGCACCCTTCTTCATGTTGCCGCAGATGGAACCTATACAATTAACGATACCATAGCTGTTCTTCAGCTTAATGACGGAACAGAAATGAACCTGACCCTTACCCAGAAATGGCCGATCCGGGTTCAAAGGCCTGTAAACGCAAGGTTCGCTGCCACCAGACCCCTGGTGACCGGCCAGCGGATACTCGACACCCTCTTTCCCATAGCAAAGGGCGGTACGGCGGCAGTCCCAGGCGGATTCGGTACAGGCAAGACCATGACCCAGCACCAGATTGCAAAATGGTCCGACGCCGATATCATCATCTACATCGGCTGCGGGGAACGCGGAAACGAAATGACCCAGGTTCTTGAAGATTTTTCAAAACTGGTCGATCCCAAGTCAGGCAACCCGCTTATGGACAGGACCTCCCTGATTGCAAACACCTCAAACATGCCTGTTGCAGCAAGGGAAGCCAGCATCTATACAGGCATTACCCTGGCTGAATACTATCGCGATATGGGCTACGACGTTGCAATCATGGCAGACTCCACCTCCCGCTGGGCAGAAGCACTGAGGGAATTATCCGGACGTCTGGAAGAGATGCCTGCCGAAGAAGGCTTTCCTGCATATCTTGCTTCCAGATTGTCGACCTTCTATGAAAGGGCCGGCATGGTACGCAACCTGAATGGCAGCGAAGGCTCCGTCTCCATAATCAGTGCTGTTTCTCCCCAGGGCGGAGACTTTTCAGAGCCTGTCACACAGAATACAAGGCGTTTCGTCCGCTGTTTCTGGGGTCTCGATAAGGCACTGGCCTATTCCAGGCATTTTCCGGCCATACACTGGCTGACCAGCTACAGCGAATATCTGGGGGATCTTGCTCCCTGGTACGCACAGCATGTATCTCCTGATTTCGTCGACTGCCGCAACCAGATTGTCGCAATCCTGAACCAGGAAAGCTCCCTGATGGAAATCGTTAAGCTGATCGGCAGCGACGTGCTTCCAGACGACCAGAAACTGGTCCTTGAGGTGGCAAAGGTCATCCGTCTCGGCTTCCTCCAGCAGAATGCGTTCCATCCTGAGGACACCTGCGTCCCTCTTTTAAAACAGCTGAAAATGATGGAGGTCATCCTCTATCTTTATTCAAAATCCAAGGCTCTGGTAACCATGGGGATGCCTATGTCCATCCTCAAAGAAGGCAACATTTTCGAACGAATCATCGCAATCAAATATGATGTGGCTAATAACGAGCTGGAAAAATTTGAGCAGTACAAAAAAGACATTGATGCTTTCTATGATCAGGTCATTGAAAAGAATGCATAAGGAGGTATGATTTATGTCAATTGAATATTTAGGACTCAGCGAAATCAACGGCCCCCTTGTGGTACTAGAAGGCGTCCAGGACGCCTCTTTCGAGGAAATCGTAGAAATAACCGTAGACAGGACTACAAAGAAGCTGGGGCGCATTATAGAGCTTTACGAGGACAAAGCCGTCATACAGGTATTTGAAGGCACCGAAAACATGTCCCTGCAGAACACCCACACGAAACTGACCGGGCATCCCATGGAAATCGCACTTTCTCCAAAACTTCTGGGACGGACCTTTAATGGCGTCGGCCAGCCCATAGACGATCTGGGCACTATATCCGGCATAAAAAGAAATGTAAACGGCTCTCCCCTGAACCCCGTTTCGAGAAAATATCCGCGTAACTATATAAGGACCGGAATCTCTGCAATCGATGCCCTTACGACTCTGATCAGGGGGCAGAAGCTTCCCATCTTTTCCGGAAACGGGCTTCCCCACGATAAACTGGCGGCTCAGATCGTAAAGCAGGCTTCCCTTGGAGACAACAGCTCCGATGAAAAGTTCGCAATCGTTTTTGCAGCCATGGGCGTGAAATACGACGTGGCTGAATTTTTCAGGCGCACCTTTGAAGAAAGCGGTGTCGCAGACCATGTCGTCATGTTTTTGAACCTTGCCAATGACCCGGTAGTCGAAAGGCTCATAACCCCGAAGGTAGCGCTTACAGCCGCGGAATACCTTGCCTTTGAACAGAACATGCACATCCTTGTAATCCTGACGGACATGACCTCATTTTCTGAAGCCCTCCGCGAGGTTTCTTCCTCGAAAGGAGAGATCCCTTCCCGAAAGGGCTTCCCCGGATATCTGTACAGCGAACTGGCCACCATCTATGAAAGGGCCGGAATCATTGACGGCGTCGACGGCTCCGTAACCCAGATACCGATCCTGACCATGCCGAATGATGACATTACACATCCGATACCGGATCTTACGGGCTACATTACTGAAGGGCAGATTGTACTTGACCGCTATCTCCATGGCCAGGCCATATACCCTCCAATCAATGTCCTCCCTTCCCTTTCGCGTCTTATGAAGGATGGAATCGGCGAAGGCTATACAAGAGCTGACCACCAGGACGTCGCAAACCAGCTTTTCTCATCCTATGCAAAAGTCGGGCAGGCAAGAGCCCTTGCTTCCGTTATCGGCGAGGATGAGCTGTCGCCCATTGATAAAAAATACCTGACCTTCGGAAGGGCTTTCGAATCAGAATTTGTCGGACAGGGAGAAGTCGAGAACAGGACGATAGAAACCACCCTGAACAAGGGCTGGGAGCTCTTAAGGCTCCTTCCTAAAGAAGAGCTGGACCGCATCAATACAGCTATACTTGAACAATACTACAACGCAGCAGAGTAAGAGGTGATAGTATGGATCCAAATACCTTTCCCACAAAAGGCAACCTGATATTGGCCAAAAACTCCCTGGCCCTTGCCAGACAGGGCTTTGATCTTATGGATAAAAAACGTAACATCCTTATCCGGGAGCTTATGGCACTGATCAGCGAAGCGAAGGGCATCCAGGCTGAAATAGATGCCACCTTCACTGCCGCCTACAGCTCCCTCCAGAAGGCAAACATGGAACTAGGCATAAGCTATGTAGAGGAAATTTCCTCTACCGTTCCCATTGAAGACTCCATCCGCATCAAGACACGAAGCATCATGGGGACCGAAATCCCACTCGTAGAGTTCATTCCCGGGTCTGACATGCCTACCTATGCCTATTACAGCACAAGAGAATCCCTTGACCGGGCATATGCGGCTTTCAGAAAAGTAAAGGAGCTCACCATCAAGCTATCAATGGTTGAAAATTCCGCCTACAGGCTTGCAGCAAATATCAAGAAAACCCAGAAACGTGCAAATGCACTGAAGAATATCACAATTCCTGCCTACGAGGCCTTGAGCAAAAGCATTCAGGAAGCCCTTGAGGAAAAAGAACGGGAGGATTTCACCCGCCTCAAGATCATCAAACGACATAAAGAGCAAACCTCCGGAAGATGATTCCCGGAGGTTCTTTTTTCACACTTATTTCATCGCATATTATATTGCTACTTTCTTAAAAATACCATATAATTAGGCTTAATAGTGCATAGTGGTGCGGTCTTACCGCACCACTGTTTTTTCCAAGCCCATATAAGGAGATTTTAAATAGATGAAAAAAACAAGAACTTTGATTGCTGCCCTTCTACTGCCTATCATATGCCTTTCCAGCATATTACATACAAACGCCGCAAATACAGAAACGCTTGCCACAGTTACCGACTGTACAAGCCATACCATACAGACAAATGAAATCGAAGGCTGGCCTGAGGGCCCTCAGGTGGCTGCAGAATCAGCCATCATCATGGAAGCTTCTACAGGCGCCATCCTTTACGAAAAAAACATTCATGATGAACATTATCCCGCCAGCATCACAAAAATCATGACAACCCTGCTTGCAATTGAAAACAGCAGCCTGGACGAGGTCGTCACATTTTCAAGAGAGGCGATATTCGGAATAGAAAGAGACAGCAGCCATATCGGCATTGACGTCGATGAACAGCTTTCTATGGAGAACTGCCTCTACGGCATCATGCTCGCCTCTGCAAACGAAGTCTCCTATGCTGTAGCCGAACACGTAGGCGGCGATCTTGATTCCTTCATTGACATGATGAATAAGAAGGCAAAAGAGCTTGGATGCGAAAACACCCATTTTTCAAATGCAAACGGACTTCCCGATGAGACCCATTATACCACTGCCTATGACATGGCTCTGATTTCCAGGGCGGCACTTGAACTCGATACCTTCCGGACAGTTGTCGCAACCCCGCGGTATACGATTCCAGCCACGAATATACAGCCCGAAACCAGATATATTGAAAACCACCATAAAATGCTCCGCAACACAAAATATCATTACGACGGCTGTGAAGGCGGAAAGACAGGCTATACGACCGTTGCCCTGAATACCCTCGTCACCTTTGCAAAACGCGGCGATATGGAGCTTATATGCGTCACCATGAAGACCCAGGGAACACAGGTATATACAGACACAGCCCTGCTTCTGGACTACGGCTTCAATAATTTCCACATGGAAAATGTAGCTGAGCATGAAACAAACTTTACACTTGGGGATTCCTGCTTTTTCGATACCCGGAGCAACATCTTTGGAAACACCAATTCTCCAGTAAATCTCAATACTTCAGGCTATATAGTACTTCCAAATACTGCAGCCTTTGGCGATGCATCTCCCGCCCTGGAATTTGATGATACAGATCGATCCGAACATTCTGATTCTCAAGATACTGATGCCGGCACTGCAGGAACAGCCGGCGATACAGAAGCCGTTGGCAGGCTCGCCTACACCTATCTTGACCGTTATATAGGTGGAACCTCCATAGACATGCAGAAATCCGATATACAGGAATTTGCATTTGGAAAAACAATCAGCTCTGATACTGCTGAAACTGCTGAGCCAGTCCCAGATAAGAGAAACTTTATCAAAATTAACATAAAAGTAATTCTGGGTATTCTGATTGTTGGCGCAGGAATCTATCTATTCCTGAGAGGATCCAGTTTCCGAAGCAGCCAGTTTTCATTGCGAAGCAGAAAATTTCCTGCTAAAAGACGCCCTAAAAGAAGAAGACGGAGAATGTATTAACAAAAAATTAGGACGTGATGCAAAACATGTTGATTCGCAGCGCGCTCTCGCTTAGATGAAGACGTAGTGGTACGTAAGGCCGCAAAATACGCGGCCCAAATACCAACATCTTCATAAAGCTGCTCATCAATTCATATTTTGTATCACTGCTTGATAGATTGCGAGCGAAGGTTACAAGAGGGCTTTTGACATACTAATCCTTATAAATAGCAAAATGCCGGGAATCATCGATTCCCGGCATTTTTATTATCTATAATGTTCCCGATGCGATTCGAACGCACGGCCTATCGCTTAGGAGGCGATCGCTCTATCCTACTGAGCTACGGAAACATATTACATAGACGGCTAAAAAAGTCGTCTATGATATTCTAACCTTTTATTCATAAAATGTCAATTCATTTATTAATTTAAGTACACATGCACTATTGGTTGCTATTTACGGAGTGAACATTAACCAACATTGCATATTCCGACTTCTACATAAAATCGATTTTTCCCTGCATCCATATTACGCCTTTAAAGCGTCTTCCGACTGCCGGTTCTCCAAGGATATCTTCCTTATTTATGCAGACATCAAATATCATCTCGTTGCACTCTATGGATAGCATATATATTTCTGCACCCGTCATGCTGTTTTTCACAAGCGAATAATCAAGTATCTCGCCCATTACCGAATACTGCTCGCATTCAATACCATAAGGCATAAAATAAGTATCTACAAGCGTAAAGACATCCTCATGCATGATCCTTCTGGAAATCTGGGTGTAGGTATCAATATCTTCCAGCGTGAGGCTCTCTATTGCCTCCTCATCGCCCTGTCTCGCAGCCGCTATCAGATGGCTTCTATTAACACTTGCTTCCTTGTAGTTAATCTTCTGCTCTTCATTTTTGCTGATCGGAAGAATAATCTTTCCTGACAGGGAAAGACCGGAAAGGGTTACGGCTGTATTCTGTTTAGACATGCTACCCTCGCGCCTTCCGTTCATATATTCTGCAACATCCTGAAGATAAAATATAAGTGAAACGCCAACCTTCATTTCATCGCATACACCGGCATAAGACTCCTTATCTGAATGTTTTTCAACTACCACATCTTCAGAAGTCGTAACTCCGGATCCATTGAAGTATGGATAATAATAATCCATAATAAACTCATTGCTCTCATTATACTCTCCCACCAGTGTCAGACCGACACGTTCGGAAAAATTCTTTGAGATCTGAGTAATTTCAACGTCTTCGTTTATTCTTGCCGTTTTTATGCTCGCTGGTGCCTTGATCACTTCTTTTACAATTTCTTCTATTTCTTTCTTCTTTTTCATATTAAAACCTATTGCTCTTAAATAACTATGCACTAAACTCACCTCTTCCCTATGCTTAAGGTATCTATCTTTCCTGTTTCCCTATTTCTTGATTTCAGTCAATCCGCCCATATATCCGATCAGTGCTTCAGGAACCTTAATGCTTCCGTCTGCCTGCTGATAATTCTCAAGGATAGCTGCTGTCGTACGTCCTACAGCGACACCGCTTCCGTTTAATGTATGGATGAATTTTGCCTTATCTTTCACATTATCCTTGTATTTGATATTTGCTCTTCTTGCCTGGAATTCTTCGAAGTTACTGCAGCTTGAAATTTCAACATATCTGTTGTAGCTTGGCATCCATACTTCGATGTCATATTTCATAGCAGCTGTGAATCCCAGATCGCCCATACAGATTTTCACGACCCTGTAAGGAAGGCCAAGAATCTTCAGCACTTCTTCTGCATCTGCAGTAAGTTTTTCCAATTCTGCATAAGAATCTTCAGGTTTTGTGAATTTAACCAGCTCCACCTTGTTAAACTGATGCTGCCTGATCAGTCCTCTCGTATCCCTTCCTGCTGAACCTGCCTCTGCCCTGAAACAAGCAGTGTAAGCGGCATGTTTGATAGGAAGCTGGCTTCCGTCTAAAATCTGTTCCCTGTACATATTTGTTACAGGAACTTCAGCTGTCGGAACAAGGAAATATTCCTTTCCATCACCCTGTACCTTGTAAGCATCATCTTCAAATTTCGGAAGCTGGCCTGTTCCGGTCATACTTTCCCTGCTTACCATGAAAGGAGGGAATACTTCTGTATAGCCATGTTTTTCCGTATGCGTATCAAGGAAAAAGTTGATGATTGCTCTCTCAAGCCTTGCTCCTGCACCCTTGTAAAAAGTAAATCTTGAGCCTGAAACCTTAGCAGCAGTTTCAGCGTCTACGATTCCCAGGTCTGATCCCAGATCCCAGTGTGCTTTAGGTTCAAAATCAAATTTCGTAGGATCGCCGAATCTTCTTATTTCCACATTGTCTTCATCAGAAGCGCCTGCCGGAACAGTCGGATTTGGAATGTTTGGAAGCGTGAGCATGAAATCATTTAACTCAGTTTCAACTAACGATACTTCCTTGTCCATTTCTTTCACTTTATCTGAAAGGATTTTCATTTCTTCAAAGATTGCAGAAACATCCTTTCCTTCTTTTTTCATAGCAGGTACTTTTTTAGAAACTGCATTCTGCTCCGCTTTCAGTACTTCAACTTCCGATAATAATGCTCTTCTTTTTTCGTCTAAATCTTTAAATCTGCTTAAATCAAAATCTTCGTTTCTTGTTGAAAGTGCTTTTTCCACGTCTTCAAAATTAGTTCTTAATAATTTGATATCTAACATCCTTATACCATGCCTTTCTTTTTCTATTTATGATTGAAGCTATAAGATCATTTACCTGATTGCCATTCTATTCGTAACCTGTATTTCATAGAACGAACTTTGCTACGAGATAAAAAAAAATCCTCTCATCCACTGACACAGGACGAAAGAATCCGCTCTCTAATTCACCGAACCCTTAAGTTTAGCAAAGATATCCCTTAATCCGCTTGGCAACTTACTTGTAACATAAGCTAAAACCTGATTATGCCGTATGTCGAAATGCTTGTTTCGGTTTTCGCAAACGCCATTTTACTCTTCTAACAGTGTTAATTTTAATCATTGCACTCATTATATAATAGTATATTTTATTTTGCAAGCCCTAGCTTCTTATTTTAAGTGGTGCGTTTTATATGGATTTTTATCTTATAGGACGAACCTGTCCTTGACATAAAAAGACTGCCTCCAACTAACATAATATTAGTTGGAGGCAGCCTCCGTTTACGTTTTCACGCTACAAACTATTTAATAATAACCCTGCTAATTAAAGTCTGGTTACGTTAGTAGCCTGATCTCCTCTGTTGCCCTGAGTGATTTCAAAGCTAACTGACTGACCTTCGTCTAATGATTTGAATCCGTCTCCTTCGATAGCTGAAAAATGAACGAATACGTCATTTCCGTTATCTGCTGTGATAAATCCAAAACCTTTTTCTGCGTTAAACCATTTTACTGTACCTTTATTCATTGAGGTACCTCCTAATTATTTTATTTATACTCCATTGTAAATAAAAAAATTCACACATTTCTACAAAATATATATATACCAGCAGAATACATATATTTTCTAAAAATATGTGAAATCCATTAATACTTCTGTAATACTTGTTTACTATATCATGTCTGTACCGATGCGTCAAGCATTTTCGAAAATATATATTTCGTTATGGTAAAGATACCATTATCCTTCTATATTTGCTTTTCTTCCATACTCTCATATTGGTGATATAAAACGTTCTTTATTATAAGGAAAGAAGTAACTATTCAGGACTATATCCTTCATAGTCACAAAGATGCACACAAATTGCAGAACCAGCAATCCGTTCCTGTCATTCTCAGATCTGGCAGCCGCAGCGTCTTTTTTTGCCCATATATTTCCATATTAAAATTTTATTTTTTTTCGTTATTTTATTGACAATCTTTTTTGTATCTGTTAAGATACATCTAGATAAACTTTTAACAATACAGTTAAATATTTAACATAATAAATCAGGGGTAGTCCCGCCATACTTTTAGGAGGAATTTTTGATGGAAGAAAAGAAAATACCAACAGCAAAAGAACATGTTAACCAGCTCGTTGATAACGCGCAGATAGCTTTAAAAGAATATTTAAAGCTCGACCAGGAAACAGTTGATAACATCGTTCATCAGATGGCTTTAGCAGGACTTGCAAAACAGCAGGAACTTGCAAAAATGGCAGTTGAAGAAACTGGCAGAGGAATCTACGAAGACAAAATCACAAAAAACATTTTCGCGACTGAATATATCTGGCATTCAATCAAATACCAGAAAACTGTCGGTATCATAGAAGAAAACGAAGAAGACGACTTCATGCTTGTAGCTGAACCAATCGGTATTGTAGCAGGTGTTACTCCGGTAACAAACCCAACTTCAACTACTATGTTCAAAGCAATTTCATGTGCTAAGACAAGAAACCCAATCATCTTCGGTTTCCATCCAAGCGCTCAGCAGTGTTCAAAAGCTGCCGCTCTCGCACTCAGAGATGCTGCAATCGCTGCCGGTGCTCCTGAAAACTGTATTCAGTGGATTGAATACCCTTCACTTGAAGCAACACAGGAACTGATGAATCATCCAGGAGTAGCTTTAATCCTTGCAACAGGCGGATCAGGAATGGTTAAACAGGCCTATTCTTCAGGAAAACCTGCACTCGGCGTTGGACCTGGTAACGTTCCATGCTTTATCGAAAAAACTGCAGTACTTGAACGTGCGGTTAACGATTTAGTACTTTCAAAATCTTTTGATAATGGTATGATCTGTGCATCAGAGCAGGCTGCAGTCATCGAGGCTCCTGTTTATGATAAGGTAGTAGCTTTAATGAAAAAAGCTGGATGCTATTTTGCAACAAAAGAAGAAATCAAAAAACTTGAACCAGTTGTAATCAACCTTGAAAAAGGCGCAGTTAATCCTGCAATCGTAGGAAAGGCTCCATACCAGATCGCAGCACTTGCAGGAATCACGATTCCTAAGGAAACAAAGGTTCTTTGTACTGAACTTGCAGGCGTTGGTCCACAGTACCCTCTTTCAAAAGAAAAGTTATCCCCAGTTCTTGCTGTTGTAAAGGCAAAGAATGTTGAAGATGGATTCGATTTATGTGAGAAAATGTTAATACTCGGCGGAATGGGACACTCATCAGTACTCCACTCAACAGATAACGAAGTAATCAACGCTTTCTCCAACAGAATGAAAACCGGACGTATCATCATCAACTCCCCATCAACACACGGTGCAATCGGTGATCTTTACAACACCAACATGCCTTCATTGACTCTTGGCTGCGGTTCATACGGCGGAAACTCAACAACACGTAACGTATCAGCTGTCGACTTAGTTAACGTAAAACGTGTGGCAAAAAGGAGAAACAACATGCAGTGGTTTAAAATTCCGGATAGAATTTATTTTGAATCAGGCTCAACAGCTTACTTAAGCAAGATGCCTAACATCACAAAAGCATTCATCGTAACTGATCCTTCAATGACTCAGTTGGGATATGTAAATAAAGTTTTATACCAGTTAAGAAAAAGAGAACAGTATGTTCACTGCGAAATCTTTGACCAGGTAGAACCAGATCCTTCATTAGATACAATCAATAAAGGTGTTGAAGCAATGAAAAACTTCAATCCTGATGTTATCATCGCACTCGGTGGCGGATCAGCAATCGATGCAGCAAAAGGAATGTGGCTTTTCTATGAACATCCAGAAGCTGACTTCAAGAACATGTCCTTAAAATTCCTTGATATCAGAAAGAGAGCATACAAATTCCCAATGCTTGGAAAGAAAGCTCAGTTTGTTGCAATCCCTACTACTTCAGGAACGGGTTCAGAAGTAACTTCATTCGCAGTTATTTCAGACAAAACTGAAAACAAGAAATACCCATTAGCAGATTATGAATTAACTCCTGATGTTGCAATCATCGATCCAGATTTCGTAATGTCAGTTCCTAAAAAATCAACAGCTTGGACAGGTATGGATGTTCTTACTCATGCATTTGAAGCATACGTTTCAATCATGGCTTCCGATTACTCAGATGCCCTTGCAGTTAAGGCAATTGAACTCGTATTCCAGTACCTGAAGAGCTCATTCACGAACGGAGCAAAAGATCCTACAGCACGTGAAAAAATGCATAATGCATCAACAATCGCTGGTATGGCATTTACAAATGCATTCCTTGGAATCAACCACTCCCTCGCTCATAAGCTTGGCGGAGAATTCCACGTACCTCACGGCTGTGCAAATGCAATCCTTCTTCCACACGTAATCAGATACAATGGAGCGGAATGCCCTACTAAATTTACAGCTTTCCCTAAATATGAACACTACATCGTTGGCGATAAAATCTTTGATCTTGCTAAGAAATTAGGACTTAATCCAAAGAACAACAACGACGCTGTTGAAAAATTTGCACAGGAAGTTGAAAAATTAAACGAATACTTAGAAATTCCTGCAACTTTAAAGGAATTTGGAATCGAAGAAAAAGCATTCTCTAATAAAGTAGACGAACTTGCAGATTTAGCTTTCGGTGATCAGTGTACAACTGCAAACCCAAGACTTCCATTAGTAACTGAATTAAAAGACTTATATATGATAGCGTACTACGGAAAAGGAAACATTCCTGCAGCAAAATAAGTTTTATCACACTCAATATCATCATTTTAATCCTCTTGAAATAACATAACAGCTGCATAGATCTCAATGATCATGCAGCTGAATAAAACCAGGAAAGCCGCTAAAGCAATAATGCTTAGCGTCTTTTCTGGTTTATTCTTTATACCAGAATTCATGTTTATGCTCCTGTATTATAACATTATCTGTGACTATTCAGAACTACGTTCATCATAGTCACGGATAATACGTACAGCTTGAAAATGATCCATTTGGCGAACGTATGACTCGGATTTGCATGCAAATCCAGCATAAAAATCTCTTGCTGGACTTGGATTCAGAACAGTACCCTTTTATAACATACTGGTCTATGCTCACTAATAACAAAAACAAGTGTCCAGAACTATATCCCGGACACTTGTTTTTGTTACTTACTTCATATTTTTATATTGAAATCATTTGATCGAATTGCCTGATCCAAAGCTTCCTTCTCTTCTTCTGATAAAACTATAAAAGACTCGCCCTTTACAATTTCCTTTATATAAGTATAGCAGCCCTCCCTGCTATGCATGGAATTCAGAACAAGTCCATCGTTTCTGCTGTTCAGCAACGCAAGAGAAAAGCTTAATTTCCCTCCCATTTCCTTAAATGCATCGTACTTGACCATCCCCACTTTTTGGAATGTTACCATGAGGTTTTCATCAATTCTTTTTATATCACTTTTATTTACCCTGTCTGAAAATTTCAATTCGTCTATTTCGCTGAATCTTTTTAATATCACATCTTCGAGGCTTTCAGCATTTTTTCCATTCATAAACAAACTGTATTTCTTATTTAGTTTTCTGATTTTCACAAGAGAAACTATAAGCATAATCAGCAGAATGATAGAAAATGCTGCTACTCCACATACTATGAATACTAGGTATTCCTTAAGAAAATCTATGATACTGCTATTCATTTTAACAATCCCTTTCCAATATACTTGATCTGTTTTTCTTTGCACACAGGATAGCCTGGCTTTAGTTTTGTATTGACATGAATAAATCAAGTATTCTTTCGAGATCTTCGCTTGAATAATACTCTATTTCTATTTTACCTTTGTCTCTGTTCTTTGAGTTGACAGCTACTTTTGTTCCAAAAATACTGATCATTTTTTCTTCAATATCTTTATAAATGAATTTCTGGTGGTCAGAAACCTCAGGTTTTTTCTTTTCCGTTTTTGTTGTCATTTTATTGATCAACAACTCTGTTTCCCTGACACTCAACTTCTCATCAAAAATTTTAGTAGCTAATGCATATTGAATTTCCGGATTTTCAATTGCAATAAGAGCTCTTGCATGGCCTGGTGTCAGCATCTCATCAATGATCATCTGCTGTACCCTTTTATCAAGTTTCAGAAGCCTCATGGAGTTTGTTACCGCTGTTCTGCTTTTTGATACTCTTTCTGCAATCTCATCCTGTTTGAGCTTAAATTCCTCCAACAGGCGTTTGTATGCCAGCGCCTCTTCTATCGGATTCAGATTCTCTCTTTGAATATTTTCAACAAGTGAAATCTCAAGCACTTCCTGATCCGAATACTTTCTGACCAACACCGGTACTTCCTTAAGGCCTGCAAGTTTTGCTGCACGCCATCTTCTTTCACCTGCAATAATTTCATAGTAGCCATCTTTCTGCTGTACAAGAAGTGGCTGAAGAATACCGAACTGTTTGATTGAATCTGCCAGTTCAATCAGGGAATCCTCGTCAAACGCTTTTCTTGGCTGATTTCTGTTAGGCTCAACTTTATTTATGTTAAGTTTTGTTTCAACAACATTCTCTTTTGTACTCTTTGCTGTCTTTTTAACATCCGTCTTGATTATGGTCTCAGGTATAAGGGAGTCAAGTCCTTTACCCAGTCCTCCTCTTTTTACTGCCATTCGTCTTCCTCTTTTCCTCTTTTGATTACTTCTTCAGCCAGAAGTCTGTAGCTTTCCGCCCCTGTCGATTTTGGATCATACAAGTTAATCGGAAGCCCGTGGCTTGGTGATTCAGCAAGCCTTATATTCCTTGGTATTATCGTTTTATAAATATTCTGTTTCAAATTGCTTTTAACGTTCTCAACTACCTGTAAGGACAAGTTTGTCCTTGCATCATACATTGTGAAAACAACGCCTTCCAATTCAAGATATGGATTAAGGCGGCCCTTGACCAGGTTTATTGTATGCATAAGCTGCGTTAATCCTTCTAAAGCATAATACTCACACTGAATAGGAACAAGTACTGTATCTGCTGTCGTCATAGCATTAATTGTAAGCATGCTTAAGGATGGAGGACAATCTATAATGATAAAATCATAATCGTCCTTAATTTCATCTATTGCTCTCTTAATAATGAATTCTCTTCCTTCGACACCAATAAGTTCAATTTCAGCTGCTGCAAGATCGACACTTGATGGAATTATCGATAAATTTTCTATCACATCTTCCTTCATGCAGTCTTCGACCTTACATTCACCGAGAATAAGGTTGTAAACTGTATACTCCAGTTCGTTTCGATTAAGTCCAAAACCACTTGTTGTATTTCCCTGGGGATCAAGATCAATTACTAGCACTTTTTGTCCTAATTCTGCAAGAGATGCCGAGAGATTAATGGCTGTAGTCGTCTTTCCTACTCCGCCTTTTTGATTTGCCACTGCGATAGCTCTTCCCATTGTAATCCCCTTTCTTCATCTGCATAAACACATTTATCATTATAGCATTATTCAAAATTATAATCTACCACTTAAACAATGTTTCACGTGAAACATTGTAATTTCATTGCCCTCACTGGCGGTTTCTCACCAAACCAAGATGTATTCCTATGTACTCACTTCATAGTATATAAATCAACCCCGTATTATCTGAATGTAAATCAATTCTCTATTCTCTTGATATGAATCGTTTCTCCATTCTATTGATATGAATCTAATTCTATTTTTATGAATCTAATTCTATTTTTATGAATCTAATTCTATTTTTATGAATCTAATGCTATTTATCTAAATCTAATTCTCTGGATATGCATCCAATTCTCTATCTGCACTTCCAGACTATGCTTGAATTTTCTACTACCATACTTCAACTATTCCATGCGCCTGCAGTTTTCATTTCGATTCAAAGGCAGAATGTTTCACGTGAAACATTCTATTTCTCATCTCACTGCATCCATTAAATTATCTGTTAATATTTTATACTTATTTACATTCTTCCATCAACAGATTATTCACATCACAAACACTACTTTTTTCACCTAACTTCAGTTCTCGATGTTTCACGTGAAACATTCGCATTTCCGATCAAAATCATCGCGTTTCATGAACCCCATACAAAAATTAAATCAACTCTTCAAAACCACATCCTTCCTGGTTGCAGATGATTCACATAAATTGATTTTACTCCTTTTCTTCCCAATGTAAATTTTTAAACTTTTATCCATATATTTATTAAAATATTATATGATTTCATTTGTATATCCCGACGAATTAGACTATAATATATTTATATTTAAACGAAAGGAGTCTCCCATGAAATCTAGAAACCGATTTAAATTTTTAATAATGGTTACGACTGCAGCTATTGCCATCCTACACCTCATCAACCATTTCGTATCCTATTTAGCAACACTAAAAGGAATTTTAAATACAAACCAGGGGAATTTTTACGAATGGAGATTTGGCAGGATATTTTACACAAAGCAGGGAAATGGTTCTCCTATTCTGCTGATTCATGACCTTAATTCTTCTGCTTCATCTTATGAGTGGAATCGGATCATCAAATCTCTTTCTGAAACCAATACGGTATATGCATTAGACCTTCTCGGATGCGGACGTTCTGACAAGCCAAACCTTACTTACACCAATTTTCTTTATGTACAGATGATTTCAGATTTTGTTAAAAATGTAATCCAGCATAAGACTGATGTTATTGTTACCGGTGCCTCCAACTCCTTTGTGATCATGGCATGTCATAATGATGAGACTATATTTGACAAAATTTTGATGATCAATCCTGACAGCTTGTTCAAATTGAACCAGGTTCCTTCCAAGAAAGCAAAATCATTAAAATTGATTTTTGATGTGCCTGTAATCGGAACCTTCATCTATAATATCTGGACATGTAAAGTAAATATACGTTGTGCTTTTGAAAACCGCTTCTTCAGCAATGAAAAGATGGTTTCTAATAAGACAGTCAATGCTTATTTTGAATCGGCACATAATGATAAAAACCATTCAAAATACCTGTACGCAAGCATACTTGGGAAATATACAAATATCAATATACTGCATGCACTGAAGGAATTGAATAACAGCATCTTCGCTATAGGCGGTTCTGATGAAAAAGATATCAATAATACAATTGATAATTATATTTACTATAATCCATCGATTGAAAGCGCCTATATTGAAGATACTAAACATCTTCCACAACTGGAAGCTCCTGAGGAAATTATTGAACAGATTCAGATTTTCTTCCATAGTTAGCTGATTCCCGATTGTTTTCTTCTGAAATAGTGACAATGTATGATTATGATTAAACAAAAGGCAATGTATGAAATTTCGCATACATTGCCTTTTTTGTTCTCTGATATTCTCATTTAGTTTGATTATGAACCGCCATCCTATTCAATCGGGCTTTTTGTAGGAAGTCCTGCTTTTCTAGGATACTTTTTCGGAGTCTTTTTGACTTTCTCTATTACCACAAGATTTCTAGACATATCTGTTCGTGGAAGTTCAAATTCCACCTCTTTTTCAAGCTTTCCTCCAAGAATGAAGATTGCATTTTTAGAATTTGCGAGTTCCTCATCGATTTTCCCGGATTTATAAGGGATGAATTTACCGCCTTCCTTCACATATGGAAGACAATACTCGGTAAGACTCGACAGGTTTGCAACTGCTCTTGATACACATAAGTCGAAACACTCCCTGTATTCCTCTTTCTGAGCAAATTCTTCAGCGCGTCCGTGAATTGTCCTGATATTCTCCAAGCCAAGTTCCTCGATTACCGCATTCAGAAAATTGATTCTCTTGTTCAGTGAATCAAGAAGCACGATATTCAGGTGTGGAAATGCTATCTTCAGAGGGATACCTGGAAAACCTGCTCCGGTTCCGATATCAATCACGGAACTGATGCCAGCGAGATCAGTCGCCTTGACAAGCGAAAGACTGTCAATAAAATGTTTATTTATGACATCTTCATATTCCGTTATCCCTGTCAGATTCATCAACTTGTTCCACTCAATCAGCATTTCATAATACCTGATGAACTGCTCAATCTGCCTGCCGCTCAACTTGATTTCAAGGTGACTAAGGCCCTCTTCGAAATATTGAATATTATATTTTTCCATCTATTTACCTCATATCCTGTTTTTTTGCATTATGCCTGTACTGTTCCAGATAGACGAGCAGTACAGATATGTCAGCAGGCGAAACCCCTGATATCCTTGATGCCTGTCCAATCGAAAGCGGCTTATACAAATCAAGTTTCTGCTTCGCCTCTTTCCTGAGTCCATCTATATTCAGGAAGTCCAGTTCCGCTGGTATTTTCTTGTTTTCAAGACTTTTGAAATGCTCTACCTGTTTCAGCTGCCTTCTAATGTAACCATCGTACTTAATGTTTATGTTGATCTGCTCAATGACGTCTGCCGCCAGTTGAGGACGCTCTTTGTCTAAAGGCTCTAGTATTTCATATGATAATTCCGGCCTTCTGATCAGCTCTGCAAGTGTAGTTCCCGTCTTAAGAGGGGTGCTTTCCTTGATTTCAAGAAGACTCTGCACTTCCTTTGAAGCACCTATATTCGTATTTTCAAGCCTTTTAATCTCAGCTGCAATCTGATTTTCCTTATTTATAAGACTGTTATACTGCTGTTCTGAAACAAGCCCTACTTCATATCCCTTTTTCATGAGTCGTAAATCCGCATTATCCTGTCTCAGTAAAAGGCGATATTCCGCTCTTGAAGTCATCATTCTGTAAGGTTCCTTGTTTTCTTTTGTTACGAGATCATCAATCAGCACGCCGATATAGGATTCTGACCTGTCCAGAATAAGCATTTCTCTGCCTTGGATTTTCAGCGCAGCATTGATACCTGCAACAAGCCCCTGACCGGCAGCCTCCTCGTATCCTGAACTGCCGTTAAACTGGCCGCCGCTGAACAATCCCTGTATCTGTTTGAATTCAAGTGTAGGATTCAGCTGTCTCGGATTTATACAATCATATTCTATTGCATATGCATTCCTTACTATCTTGGCATTCTCAAGACCCGCAACTGAGCGGTACATCTTGTGCTGGACATCCTCAGGCAGTGAACTTGACATTCCTCCCACATACATTTCATTGGTATACAGGCCCTCAGGTTCTATAAATACCTGATGTCTGTCTTTATCGGCAAATTTCACGACCTTGTCCTCTATTGAAGGGCAATATCTCGGACCTGTTCCTTCTATCATACCTGAATACAGGGGAGAACGGTCCAGGTTCTCCCTGATGATCCTGTGTGTCTCCTCATTTGTATAAGTCAACCAGCAGGAAGCCTGTTTGATCTGCACCGTTTCGGGATCAGTTGAAAATGAAAACGGAACTACCCTTTCATCCCCGAACTGCTCTTCCATTTTCGAAAAATCGATGGATCTCTTATCGATTCTCGCTGGTGTTCCAGTTTTGAAACGCTGTATCTCAATTCCAAGATTTTTCAGTGATTCCGTCAGATAATCCGCTGACTGCAGACCGTTCGGTCCGGTATAGCTGCTGACGTCGCCATAGATGCATCTGGATTTCAGGTATGTCCCGGTACATAATACGACAGATTTACAATTATATGTTGCACCGGAAAATGTCCTGACTCCCCTGATAACATTGTTCTCTGCGAGGATTTCTACAACTTCAGCCTGTCTTACTGTCAAATTATCTGTATTTTCCAGTATTTTCCTCATGCTCTTGCTGTATTCTGCCTTATCAGCCTGCGCCCTTAAAGAATGTACAGCAGGTCCTTTGGAAAGATTTAACATTTTTGACTGAATAAATGTCTTATCGATATTTTTTCCCATTTCACCGCCAAGCGCATCTATTTCCTTTACTATGTGGCCTTTCGAGCTTCCGCCGATGTTCGGGTTGCATGGCATAAGTGCAATGCTGTCTACACTGACAGTAAATATTATTGTTTCGAGCCCTAGCCTTGCACTTGCCAACGCAGCCTCACATCCTGCATGACCAGCTCCTATGACTACTACGTCGTATTCTTCAACTATCGCTGACATTATATTTCTCCTCTTTCTACTGTAAATCAGAATCTGCTTTTCTTTATGTGCTTATAGCCTGCTTATTTGCCGGTACAGAATTTGCTGAAAATTTCATTTACAAGATCTTCTTCCGCCTTTTCTCCGATGATGCTGCCAAGAGATTCATAGGCACTCATCAGATCAATTGAATAGAAATCCTCAGGCATCTCTTCAAGTATGCTTTTCTTGACCATTTCCAAACTTTCATATGCTTCCTGAATCAGATTCTTCTGCCTGATGTTTGTTATGTAAACCTCATCGTTAAATGAAATTTCTCCAGAAAAGAACATGTCCTTCAGCGTTTCCTCCAGAATTTCTATTCCCCTGTTTTCCTTTGCGGATATCTGGATGATTCGGTGGTCGGTTTTCTTTTCTAGCATTTCCTCTGTCGTAACCATTGTAAGATCGGACTTATTCAGCAGCACTACCGCTTTTTTCTCTTTTATCATCTGTATGATTTCCTCATCATTTTCATCAAGATCTGTTGAGGAATCCACAACATATATAATAAGATCAGCCTTCAATGAATATTCCCTTGCTCGTTCAACACCTATTTTCTCCACTACATCTTCCGTATTCCTTATCCCAGCGGTATCCATAATCGTAAGGCTGACTCCGCCAAGCTGTATGCTTTCTTCTAATACATCTCTGGTAGTTCCTGCTATATCAGTTACGATCGCTCTTTCCTCTCCAACAAGCAGATTCAGCAAAGATGATTTTCCGGCATTCGGTTTCCCGACTATTACTGTCTGGATTCCCTCTTTAATGATTCGTCCATTATCTGCTGATTTCAGAAGGTTCTTCAATTCTATAAGAAGCTTTTCAACCTCCACAAGAAGCTTTTCTCCGTATCCCTCAATGCTCACATGCTCCGGATCATCCAGGGCGGATTCAATAAAAGCAATATTATAAATAATCCTGCTTCTCATTTCCGTTATTTTATCATGAACTGCGCCTTTCAGCTGGCTGACTGAACTTTTCAGTGCAAAATCGTTTTTCGCATTTATAACATCTATAACCGCTTCTGCCTGTGACAGATCTATTCTTCCATTTAGAAATGCCCTCTTCGTAAATTCACCTGGTTCAGCTGGTCTTGCACCATATTTTATTACGGTCTCTAGTATTTTTTTTGTTACCAGAACTCCGCCATGACAGTCGATCTCTACCACATCTTCCCTGGTGAAGCTGTTTGGCCCCTTCATGAGCAGAACTATGACTTCATCGATTACATCTTCCCCATCACAGATATATCCGTAATGGACAGTGTGGCTGTCTGCTTCTGAAAGCCTTTTGCCGGCTATTCTGCTTCTGTAAATGTTATCGATAATCTCTAGAGAATCGCTTCCACTGATACGAACAATTCCTATCCCTGAATTACTCATAGCAGTAGCAATTGCTGCAATTGTATCCGTCTTCATATGATTTCCTTCCTTTATCTTTATAATGAATTAGGAATATGTACATGATTACTGTACATATTCCCAATTATCGCAACCTACTTTTTAAGTGTTATTACTACTCTTCTATATGGTTCTTCGCCTTCGCTATAAGTAGAAACATAACGGTCGTTCTGTAAAGCTGAATGAATCACTCTTCTCTCATAAGGATTCATAGGTTCTAAAGAAACCTGACGTTTTGTTCTTTTTACTTTATATGCGATGTTTTTTGCTAAATTCTCTAATGTGTCTTTTCTTCTCTGTCTGTAATTTTCTGTATCAACCTTAACCCTGATATAATTTTCGCTTTCCTTATTAAGTACCAGGCTTGTAAGATATTGCAACGAATCAAGAGTCTGTCCTCTTTTTCCGATCAGGATTCCCATATCAGCACCCTTTAATTCTATATTTACGGAAGTATTATCGTCCTCTGTAGTCACGATAATTTCCACATCCATATTCATAGACTGAAATACTTTTTTCAGAAACTCTTCCGCAGTATCTTCAATGCTGAATTTTTTTCTTGCCTTGATTCTTGCAGGTTTACTGTTGAATCCCAAAAATCCGGTGCTTCCCTTATCAATAACTTCATATTCTATCTGACTGCTTGTTGTTCCAAGTTTAATGAGTGCCTCTGTAATGGCATCATCCACTGTTTTAGCTGAAATTTCGATAAAATCCATTATCGTTCCTCCTATTTTTTGCTATCTTCGTTGTACTTCTTAACCATTCCTGCTTTTGAAGCTATGCTTCCCTTTTTTGAATCTGATGTACTCTTATATAATTCTGTGGAATCTGTTGTTGAAGATTTAGAAGCCTGGGAAGAAAGGTTTGTTTTTTTAGGCGTCTCCGGTGACTTTGCTTCCGGTATATTTCTTGCATTAGCTCCTGCAGTGCTGCTCAATTTCTGTGGTGGAAGACCCTTTTTTTCACGTTTCTTGTTTGCCTTTTCAAGATTCTTCTTAAGAAGTTCTTCAACATCCATTCTATCCATATATTTGTTAATAATGATCTGCTGTATGCATCTGAAAACACCACCGGCTACCCAGTATAAACCGAGACCGATAGGCATGGTAAACGTAAAGAATACTGACATTAATGGCATCATTACATTCATGGATTTCATTGTGTTTGCCATCTGGCTTTCATCATTCGTAGCTGCCGTTGGCATAAGCTTTACCTGAACCCACTGTGTAAGACCTGATAGTATCGGTATTAAAATTGCAATGCTTAAAAGATTTGTCATTGGAGATTCGGCAATACTGATTCCCCCTATGAACTGGTTCATATGAGCCATTTTACTGGAAGTATCCGATATTACATCCGTCAGACCCGGGAACTTATCTGCCAATTCGGTCCAGTTTGTAGCTTTGAATTTATAAAGAACATCGATAATACCATTTTCTGTTCCATAATCCGTTTTTGCGGTCATTTTTAATGTCTCGCCGATTGCTGTCATTACTTTTTCATAGCCCTTAGTTTCCATGATTCCATTTACCAGAGGTGCATACGCTTCCCTGATAGAGGTTACGTACGCCGGAACATTATAGATAACCTGATAGAGCGCAAACATGATCGGCATCTGTATCAGGAGCTGAAGGCATCCGCCAGTAGGTGAAGTACCATATTTCTCATAAATCTCCTTCTGCTCAGCCTGCATTTTCATCATCGAATCATTATCTTTTTTACCCTTATATTTTTTTGCTATTTCCTGAATTTCAGGGTTCATAAGGACATTAAGCTTTGAAAACTTCTGCTGTTTCATCGTCATAGGAATTAAAAATGTGTAGATTAAAAATGTAAATATAATAATACATAAACCGATATTCTCAATTCCGAATGTTCCGCTTAAAAACTTGAAAATCCCATTAAAAACCCATCCCAGAACCTTTGCAACTGGTCCTATGATCGGTGTGCTGCTCTGTGTTAATAATACTCCCAACAAATTATTGTCCTCCTTATTTTTATGGAACGGGATCGTATCCGCCTTTTGCAAACGGATTACACCTAAGCACTCTCCATACTGTCAAAATAGTCCCCTTAAAAGCACCATATTTTTCTATCGCTTCTATGCCATACTCAGAGCATGTCGGCGTATAGATACAATGCGTTGTTATCTTTAAAGGGGATAAATATTTTCTATAAAACTTAATTAAATAAATTAAAATTTTTTTCATACTCAAAATGATATCTTCTCTCTCATTATGCCATGAAGTTTTCCTAAATGAAGCAATGCACTCTCAATTTCCTTATAGCTTTTTCCTTTTGCATTGCCTCTGGCTACTATCACTATGTCTAAACCACTATTAAACATATCATCGTGAAGCCGGTAACTTTCTCTTACCAATCTCGTAATCCTATGCCTTACGATACTGTTGCCAACCTTTTTGCTTACTGAAATCCCAATTCTGTTTCTGTCCAGATTATTTTCGGCAATATACATTACAAGATATTTATTCGCATAAGACTTTCCGGTTTTATAAACTGTCTTAAAGTCTTCATTCTTTTTAAGCGACTCCGACTTCTTCATCTCCAAACACTCCCATTCTTATTTCAGGGAAAAGGTATCTACACTTTAATCCTAACTAACACTACGAATATTACCGATATTTATTTATTGCATAATTACAAATACCCTGCCCTAAGGCAGGGATTATTAATAGAAGAAAAGGCCACAAATATGCGGCCTACGCTGATAATTTTTTTCTTCCTTTTGCTCTTCTGGCAGCTAATACTTTTCTTCCGCCTGCTGTACTCATTCTTTCTCTAAATCCGTGAACTTTAGCTCTTGATCTTTTCTTAGGTTGGAATGTCATTTTCATTGTTTAAGGCACCTCCTTTAAATATAAACCAAATATCTATCATATATGGTAAACATAATATCACAACAATAAGAAGCTATAGACTTTTTATTGTATGCTCGCGTTTAAAAATATCATTTCAATTATATTCATATATTGGTGTTACGTCAAGTAAATACTGAGATTTTTTTTATTTTCGCATCTAAATAAGCCCTCTTCACTTATAAGGTATAAAGAGCGGCAGGTGCTTTTCCTTCTGAACATTCATTTTAACGCCGCCAAGAATACATTTCCTGGCTATAAAAAAAAATTTATTCTGGTAATTTTTATCCCGCGACGAAAGTCGCGGGGTTTTTTGGAGAAATTTTGGGGCTTTTTTTGATTTTCAACACCTTTATTTTATTAACAGGTGATTTACATAATGTTATCCACATTTTGTGCATAACTTGTGTATAACTTTTTAAAAACGTGTGTAAAACTTTTTTCTATGTTCAAAAAACCTTTATTTTTTCTGGCTTTCAGGATGTGAATATAGTTATCAAGATATTCACACTGTCTGAATTTTCATTCCATTTTCATGTTAATTTAATGTTTATATGATGTCAATAACTATATTTTTCCACATGCAAAAAAAATATGCCATTGAAAATTTAAAACTTATAGTTTAATATAAGATAGAATCATTTTAATGAAAATTATTATAAAATGGAATTAGTATAACATTATGCAAGTTAGGGAGATTTTTAACATGGATTTAATATTGGAAAAATGGGATGAGATTCTCGAGACACTCAGAAAAGAGCATGAACTTTCTGATGTTTCCTTTAAAACGTGGCTTCAGCCACTGAAAGTACATGCCGTTCAAAACGACACCGTCACTGTTTTAGTTCCGACAGAACAAATGGGACTTAATTATATAAGTAAAAAATATATGCTTCCGCTAAAGGTTGCAATATCAGAAGTTACCGGCCAGGATTATGAAATAGAACTGATCCTCCCCGAGCAGACAAAAACAAAAGAAGTAAAGAGCCTCAAACCTCAGATCAACGAAAATATCGAGAAAGCAAATTTAAATCCAAAATACACATTTGAAACTTTCGTAGTCGGCAGCAACAACAGTTTTGCAAATGCCGCCTCTTTAGCTGTTGCAGAATCTCCCGGTGAGGTATACAATCCTTTATTCCTTTATGGAGGGGTTGGTCTTGGAAAAACGCATTTGATGCATTCTATTGCTCATTTCATTTTAGAAAAGAATCCGCAAACCAAGGTTTTATATGTTACTTCAGAATATTTTACCAATGAATTGATTGAGGCGATCAGGAACGGAAACAACACCGCAATGGCTAAATTCCGTGAAAAATACAGAAACATCGATGTTCTTCTGATCGATGACGTTCAGTTCATTATAGGAAAAGAAAGTACCCAGGAGGAATTTTTCCATACTTTCAATGATCTGCACGGCGCTAAGAAGCAGATCATACTTTCATCAGATAAACCTCCTAAAGATATGGAAACTTTAGAAGCCCGGCTCCGTTCTCGTTTTGAGTGGGGTCTTATTGCCGATATCCAATCTCCTGATTACGAGACAAGAATGGCCATTCTCAGGAAAAAAGAGGAGCTGGACGGATACAACATCGACGATGAAGTCATTAAATATATTGCAACAAACATAAAATCCAATATCCGTGAACTTGAGGGCGCTCTCAATAAACTCATTGCTTATGCGAACCTCGAAAAAAGGGAAATCAATGTTGAACTTGCGGAAAAAGCACTCCAGGATATCATTTCACCTGACGCACCAAAGGAAATCACTGCAGAGCTCATTATCCAGACAGTTGCAGATCACTTCAATATTTCTACAACGGATATCTCTTCTCAGAAGAGAAACCAGGAAATCGTTTATCCAAGGCAGATTGCAATGTATTTATGCCGTAAGATGACTGACACTCCGCTGAAATCAATCGGTAATCTGCTTGGAAAAAGGGACCATACGACAATCATCCACGGAGCTGACAAAATCGCATCTGATATTTTAACGAATGAATCTACAAAAAATGTAATAGAAATCATCAAGAAAAAAATCAGTCCTAACTGACAGCCATGATTACGTCCTTTTTTGGCTGAAAGATCTGAGTTATTCACCTGGAGTGCCGATTTTAAAAGGATTATGAACAAATCATAGTGGTTATACACATTTTTATGTTTATAACCCGTCCAAATTGTGTTTATATCTCTTGTCGTGCACCAGCCTCTGTGAATAACTCAAAACTTATCCTTTGATTCAAGGTCGCTTTTTAACATACTTATCATTTCCCTAAAACCTTATTTTACATGGCTTTGAGGCACTTATTCACTTAATCACACCCCCTATTAATAATACTACTAATTTCTTTTCAATTTTTATACACGCAGATCCAGAAAGGAGTTATTCACAACATGAAAATCGTATGCAGCAAATCCAATTTACTCCAAGGGGTAAATATCGTATCAAAAGCAGTTCCATCAAAAACCACAATGTCTATATTAGAATGTATTTTAATCGACGCCACATCAAATGAGATCAAACTGATTGCCAATGACATGGAACTGGGTATTGAAACAATCATCGAAGGTGACATTGAAGACAGAGGAATTATCGCAATAGATGCAAAGATCTTTTCTGAGATTGTAAGAAAACTGCCTGATAACGAAGTAACGATCGAAGTTGATGATAATTTTAAAACCATCATCAGCTGTGAAAAATCAAAATTCAACATTGCCGGAAAATCAGGAGAAGACTTTTCTTATCTCCCTTATATAGAAAAAAACTATTTTATATCGGTTTCACAGTTTGCCTTGAAGGAAACAATCAGGCAGACAATCTTTTCAACTGCGATGAATGATAATAACAAACTGATGACAGGTGAGTTATTTGAAATAAATAGCAATACTTTAAAAATGGTTTCTCTTGACGGACACAGAATTTCGATCAGAAAAATAGAACTGAAAGATCACTATGATCAAAAGAAGGTCGTTGTTCCAGGAAAGACCCTTGTGGAACTGAGTAAAATTTTATCTGGTGAGATGGATGATATGGTAAATATGTTCTTTACTGAAAACCATATCGTATTCGAGTTCGATAAAACTACAGTTGTATCAAGGCTTATCGAAGGTGAATATTTTAAAATCGATCAGATGCTTTCAAGTGATTATGAAACCAAAGTCAAAATCAATAAAAAAGAGTTCCTGAACTGTATCGACAGAGCAACACTTCTGGTGAAAGAAGGCGATAAAAAGCCAATCATCATAAACATAACTGATGGAAATATGGAACTTAAGATAAATTCAGCATTGGGCTCAATGAATGAGAACATTGATATTGAAAAAATTGGAAAAGACATTATAATAGGGTTTAACCCTAAGTTCCTGATCGATGCATTACGCGTTATAGACGAAGAGGAAATAAACATCTATCTTGTCAATTCAAAAGCACCATGCTTTATCAGGGATGATGAAGAAAAATATATTTATTTGATATTACCTGTTAACTTTAATGCAATTAACAACTAAAAAGGGGATTTCGTATGGAAACCATAAAATTAAGAGATGAGTACATAAAACTGGGACAGGCATTAAAGGCTGCAGGTATGGTTGGTTCAGGAGTAGATGCAAAATTTGTAATTACTGACGGATTGGTAAAAGTAAACGGAGCTGTCGAATATCAGAGAGGCAAAAAGCTCTATGACGGTGACGTTGTTTCTTACAACGGAGAGGAAGTCAGAATCATAAAATAACCGGGATGATAGTTGGTGTGAAATGATTATAGAATCTATTGAACTTAAAAATTTCAGGAATTACGAAAAACTTCAAATGGAGTTTGATAGTGAGACAAATATTTTATATGGTGATAATGCCCAGGGAAAGACAAATATCCTGGAGGCTGTTTATCTAAGTGGTACGACAAAATCACACAAGGGATCAAAAGACCGGGATGTAATAAATTTCAAACATGAAGAATCGCATATCCGAACCATGGTAAGAAAAAATGGCATATCTTATCGCATCGATATGCATTTGAAAAAAAACAAAACAAAGGGCATTGCTGTCAATGGGATACCAATCAAAAAAGCTGGTGATCTTTTTGGCATAGTGAATATTGTGTTTTTTTCGCCAGAGGATTTGAATATAATTAAGAATGGTCCTTCGGAGAGAAGAAGATTTATTGACATGGAGTTGTGTCAGCTTGATAAAGTATATATGCATGACCTGACGAATTATAATAAAATCATTGGCCAGAGAAACAAGCTGTTGAAGGATATTGGATATGGATCGGGTGACGGAGCTCTTTTGGACACGCTTTCCATGTGGGACATGCAGCTTTGCAGCTATGGTTCTAAAATCATACAGCGTAGAAAAGTATTTATCAGACAGCTAAATGAGATTATTCATGACATACATAAAAAACTGACCGGGGAAAAGGAAGAGATAGAGCTGATCTACGAACCGGATTCTGACGAAAATATGCTGCATGAAAAATTGGAAAAAAACAGAGACAGGGATATAAAAATGAAAATGACCTCCGCAGGCCCTCACAGGGATGACTTGTGTTTTAAAGTCAACGGAGTGGACATCCGCAGATTTGGATCCCAGGGACAGCAGAGGACTTCGGCTTTATCACTAAAATTATCAGAAATAGAACTTGTAAAAAAAACAATTCATGACACACCGGTGTTGTTGCTGGACGATGTACTGTCAGAGCTTGACAGCCACAGGCAGAATTATCTGTTGAACAGCATTCAAAATATTCAGACGCTAATAACCTGTACCGGTCTTGATGAGTTTATAAATAATAGATTCCATATCAACAAAATTTACAAAGTAGTTGAGGGCAGTGTCTTCAGCGAAAATTAAGAAATACAGGAGGATACAAATGAGTAATGACTACGGCGCAAATCAAATACAGATTCTGGAAGGGCTTGAAGCAGTAAGAAAAAGACCCGGAATGTATATTGGCAGCACTTCTTCAAAAGGTCTCCATCATCTGGTTTATGAAATTGTAGATAATGCAATAGACGAAGCTTTGGCAGGGTATTGCGACACTATAGAAATCACGATAAACAAGGATAATTCAATAACTGTAACAGATAACGGACGTGGAATTCCTGTTGGAATGCATGAAAAGGCAGGAATCCCGGCAGTTGAAGTTGTATTTACGATCCTTCATGCCGGCGGAAAATTCGGTGGTGGGGGATATAAGGTTTCCGGCGGCCTTCACGGCGTTGGAGCTTCTGTCGTGAATGCACTCTCAACCTGGCTTGAGGTAAGTATTAGAAAAGATGGAAAAGTATACCACCAGAGATACGAAAGAGGAAAAGTAGTCAAAAAGCTTGAAATAATCGATACGTGTGATGAGGAACTGACAGGAACAAGAGTCGACTTCTTACCGGATAAGACCATATTTGAAGAGACCGTATATGATTATGAGGTTCTGAAACAGAGACTCCGTGAAATGGCTTTCCTGACCAGAAATCTTAAAATCGTGCTCAGGGATGACAGGCCCGAAGAACCTGTTGAAAAAGCATTCCATTACGAAGGCGGAATCAAAGAGTTCGTAGCATATTTGAACAAAAGTAAAACTGAACTTTACAAAGATATTATTTACTGTGAAGGCCAGAAAGATAATGTATATGTCGAAGTTGCAATGCAGCATAATGACTCCTATACAGAGAGTGCTTACAGTTTTGTTAATAATATAACAACACCTGAGGGCGGAACCCATCTTGCAGGCTTCAAAAATGCATTAACAAAGACATTCAATGATTATTCGAGAAAAAACAAACTGTTAAAAGACAGCGAAACAAATCTTTCAGGAGAAGACATCCGAGAAGGACTTACTGCGATTATCAGCATCAAGATTGAGGATCCCCAGTTTGAAGGCCAGACAAAACAGAAGCTTGGAAACAGTGAAGCACGTTCTGCCGTAGACAGCATAGTAAGCGAACAGCTTACCTACTTCCTGGAGCAGAATCCGACAGTTGCAAAAATGATCTGCGAAAAGTCGATTATGGCACAGCGGGCAAGAGACGCTGCAAGAAAAGCAAGGGATCTGACAAGAAGAAAGAGTGCTCTTGAAACTATGGCACTTCCTGGAAAACTTGCGGATTGTTCAGACAAAGATCCTAAAAACTGTGAAATCTACATAGTCGAAGGTGATTCGGCAGGCGGATCGGCAAAGACTGCACGTTCAAGAAATACCCAGGCCATACTTCCGCTTAGAGGAAAAATTCTTAACGTTGAGAAAGCAAGACTTGACAGAATATATGGGAATGCAGAAATTAAGGCAATGATTACAGCTTTTGGAACAGGAATACATGATGATTTTGACATTTCAAAATTAAGATACCACAAAATCATTATTATGACAGATGCCGATGTCGATGGAGCCCATATCAGTACGCTTCTTCTGACATTCCTGTACAGGTTCATGCCCGAACTGATCAAACAGGGATATGTATATCTTGCGCAGCCTCCACTTTATAAAGTCGAGAAGAACAAAAAAGCATGGTATGCATACAGCGATGATGAACTGAACACCATCCTTCTTGAAATCGGCAGGGATACCAATAATAAAATCCAGCGTTATAAAGGTCTTGGAGAAATGGATGCCGAGCAGCTCTGGGATACAACCATGGATCCTGAAAAAAGAATCCTTCTCAGAGTGACAATGGACGAAGAGGCTTCTTCAGAAGTAGACCTGACTTTCACGACACTTATGGGTGATAAGGTTGAGCCAAGAAGAGAATTCATTGAAGCCAATGCTAAATATGTTAAAAATTTAGATATATAGACAGATCAGGCACAGCAGGATACTGCTGTGTCCTGGTTCGTTCTGAATAAATACATGCAGCTTAGGATACTGGCTTCATTTTCCGCTGCGCAACTAAATAAATCTGGAGGAAAAAAATAATGGATGAAAACATCTTTGATAAAATTCATGACGTTGACCTGAAAAAAACCATGGAAACTTCGTATATTGATTATGCCATGAGTGTTATTGCAGCCCGTGCCCTTCCTGATGTCAGGGATGGCCTTAAGCCGGTTCAAAGAAGAATTTTATTTTCAATGATAGAGTTAAATAATGGTCCTGACAAACCGCATCGTAAATGTGCGCGTATTGTCGGTGATACAATGGGTAAGTATCATCCTCATGGTGACAGTTCCATTTACGGTGCAATGGTTAACCTGGCCCAGGAATGGTCAACAAGATATCCGTTGGTAGACGGACATGGAAACTTTGGTTCAGTCGATGGTGACGGTGCTGCGGCCATGCGTTACACCGAAGCAAGATTAAGCAAGATATCAATGGAAATGACTGCGGATCTGAATAAGGATACGGTTGATTTTGCACCTAACTTTGATGAAACAGAAAGAGAACCGATGGTTCTTCCATCAAGATACCCGAATCTTCTTGTAAACGGAACTACCGGTATAGCAGTAGGTATGGCGACCAACATACCTCCCCACAACTTAAGGGAAGTAATCAATGCAGTAGTTAAAATCATAGACAACCAGGTTCTTGAGAATCGCGGAACAGATATAGAGGAACTGCTGGAAATCGTAAAAGGACCTGACTTTCCTACAGGGGCAACAATTTTAGGAACACATGGAATTGATGAAGCATACAGGACAGGCAGGGGAAAAATCCGTGTCCGTGCTGTCACTGACATTGAGCCTATGCAGAATGGAAAAAACAGGATTGTAGTAACTGAACTTCCATATATGGTAAATAAGGCAAGGCTGATTGAAAAAATAGCCGAGCTTGTAAAAGATAAAAAGATCGATGGAATTACAGATCTTCGTGACGAGTCCGACCGCTCCGGAATGAGAATTTCAATCGAACTCAGAAGAGATGTAAATGCAAATGTCATATTGAATCAGCTTTATAAACATACCCAGCTTCAGGATACCTTTGGCGTAATCATGCTGGCTCTCGTAAATAATGAACCGAAAGTACTCAATATTCTTGAAATGCTCAACCACTACCTCTTACATCAGAAAGAGGTTGTTACAAGAAGGACAAAATATGAATTAAACAAAGCTGAAGAAAGAGCACACATTTTACAGGGGTTGATCATCGCACTTGATAACATCGATGAAGTGATCAGCATAATCCGTTCATCCCAGAACACGACGATAGCGAAAGAGCGATTGATAGAAAGATTCCAGCTTTCTGATGTACAGGCTCAGGCAATCGTAGACATGAGGCTGCGTGCTCTTACCGGTCTGGAAAGAGAAAAACTGGAAAAAGAATATGCGGAATTAATGGAAAAAATAGCAGAATTAAAAGCTATTCTCGGAGATGAAAAGAAACTGCTTGCAGTAATCAAAGAAGAAATCATGATTATCGGTGAAAAATACGGAGATGAAAGAAGGACTGTAATCGGATTCGATGAGTACGATATATCGATGGAAGACCTGATTCCTGTAGAGGATACGGTAATAGCCATGACAAATCTTGGATATATAAAGAGAATGACAGTAGATAATTTCAAGAGCCAGCACAGAGGCGGCAAGGGAATCAAGGGAATGCAGACCATCGAAGAAGATTATATCGAAGATCTTCTGATGACTACATCTCACCACTACATCATGTTCTTTACCAATAAGGGAAAAGTATACCGACTGAAAGCCTATGAAATTCCGGAATCAGGAAGAACTGCAAGAGGAACGGCAATCATCAACCTTCTTCAGCTTACTCCTGGTGAAAAAATAACAGCGGTCATACCAATCAAGGAATACAAGGAAGGCCGTTATCTGTTCATGGCTACAAAGAACGGTATTGTCAAGAAGACTTCGATCATGGAATATCAGAATGTAAGAAAGACAGGTCTTCAGGCAATTACCCTCAGGGAAGAAGATGACTTGATTGAAGTTAAGACTACAAATGACAAGAAGGAAATTATCCTTGTAACAAAACACGGATACTGCATCAGATTCGACGAAAATGACGTAAGATGTACAGGAAGAAGTTCCATGGGCGTAATCGGAATGAATCTTGTACCGGGCGATCAGATCGTCGGAATGCAGCTTGATACACAGGGAGATTCTCTGCTGATCGTTTCTGAAAAAGGAATGGGTAAGAGAACCTATTTAGAAGAATTCACAAAACAGCACAGAGGCGGCAAGGGTGTAAAATGCTATAAAATCACCGAAAAGACAGGAAATGTAGTAGGTGTCAAGGCTGTTGATGACAACCATGAAATCATGATCATCACAACAGAAGGAATAGTCATAAGGCTTATGGTAAAAGATATTTCAACTTTAGGAAGAATAACTTCAGGCGTAATCCTGATCAATATGGATACCCAGAACGATATTACAGTTGCAAGTATTGCAAAGGTAAGGGAACAATCCAATGTTACGGAAGAAGATATGCTGAAAAAGCTGGAAGAAGAACGTGCAAAAGAAGAAAATTAGTAAATAATAGTAAAAACCAAAAAAATCAAAAAAAAATCCCCTGCCGTTTAAGGTTATCCTTAAACGGCAGGGGATTTTCAGAAGCATAAAAGCGTGCAAATTTATCTTGATTTAACATTTATAATAACATATCATGATGTAGGGGGCAAAAGGTATTGTGCCCCCTAATACCTACGGATTGTTCCGCACTTTGTGCTCCCACAATCCTAAAAACATTCGAAATTAGCCCTGTTCGGGCTGTTTTCTCATGTTTTGCGGGTCCCAAAGTAATGTTGTTTCATGCAAGCATGAAACACATGACCTTTTGACCCTGGTATCATATCATTAAATATAAAGGTAACTATTCAGGACTACGTCCTTCATAGTCACATATGAGGCACACAAATTGCAAAATCAGCAATTTGGCGCACGAATGTCTCGGGTTTTTATGCAAAATCAGCATAAAAACACCTTGCAAGACAGGGGTTCTGAACAGTTACATATAAAGTCAGCAAATGTCTGTATTAGGATAACAAATATTGGAGGGAAAAATATGATTCGTAAAATCAGCGCAGATGAAATAACAAAAAACGTTAAAGAAATGTGTATCGAAGCAAACTATACACTTTCATCAGATATGGATGAAACAATGAGGAACATAGGGAAAAAGGAAAGCTCTCCTCTTGGAAAGCAGATTTTAGCCCAGCTCACTGAAAATCTTGATATAGCTCAGAACGACAACATTCCAATCTGTCAGGATACAGGAATGGCAATCATATTTTTGAAAATTGGACAGGATGTACATATTGAAGGTGCAGGAATAGAGGATGCTGTAAATGAAGGTGTACGTCAAGGGTATAAAGAAGGATATCTTAGAAAATCAGTTGTAGGTGATCCAATATACAGGGAAAACACAAAAGACAATACTCCGGCCGTCATCCATTATGAAATCGTTCCGGGTGACAAAATTGAAATAACAGTTGCGCCAAAAGGATTCGGCAGCGAAAACATGAGCCGCGTATTCATGCTTAAGCCGTCAGACGGGATAGAAGGGGTTAAAGAAGCTGTTCTTACAGCAGTCAAAGATGCGGGCCCGAACGCATGCCCGCCTATGGTGGTAGGAGTAGGTATAGGAGGAAGTTTTGAAAAATGCGCTCTTATGGCGAAAAAAGCCCTTACAAGAAATATTAAAACTCGTTCGGAAATTCCATATGTGAGGGAATTGGAAAATGAGCTTCTTGAAAAAATAAACAATTCAGGAATAGGTCCGGGAGGACTGGGCGGAAATATCACAGCACTCGCTGTAAACGTAGATACATATCCGACTCATATAGCAGGGCTTCCAGTCGGAATCAATATCTGCTGTCACGTAAACCGACACTCAGTAAGGACTATTTAACGGATTTTGATCATAAGATATGCATAGGCAGAAAGGAAAATCATATGGATAAATATATAAAGGCTCCAATCAGCAATGAAGAAGCAAAAAGTTTAAGGTCAGGCGACTATGTCTATATAACAGGTAAAATATATACGGCAAGAGATGCCGCCCATAAAAGAATGTATGAAGCTTTGGAGAGAGGCGAAAGCCTGCCGATCGACATGAAAAACAATATCATTTATTATATGGGACCTTCACCTGCAAGGGAAGGACGGGCAATCGGATCAGCTGGACCTACCACCAGCAGCCGTATGGATAAGTATGCCCCAAGTTTACTGGATTTGGGATTGAAAGGAATGATAGGAAAAGGAAAAAGGTTAAATACTGTAAAAGAGGCAATCGTACGAAATGGGGCAGTCTATTTTGCAGCAGTAGGCGGAGCAGGAGCTCTTTTATCAAAATGCATAATCAAATCCACAGTAATCGCCTATGAAGATCTTGGAACTGAGGCAATCCGTGAGCTGGAAGTAGTTGATTTTCCGGTTATTGTAGTAATTGATTCAGAAGGAAATAATTTATATGAAACAGCGATTGAAAAATATAAAGTTGAATAATGTCAGGATAAAGTTAGAAATTTGTAATAAACTGTGTTCCAGTTATGCTATATTAGCTTAGTATGCCGTTAATAGGCAGATCAGACTATTTCTAAAAATTATATTTGTCTGCTGGCATTTCTGGTCAGTAAAATATATCCAGGTAGTGAAAATAATAAAAAACTCAGCAATTACGGAGGAAGTGTACTTTAGAATGAAAAGAATCCTATTTATGATATTTAAATATATTTATATAGTACCCTGTTGGTTTGTAAAAATATGTTTGTATGGAAAGTCTGACAAATATTCAGAAGAAGAGAGATTTTTACTTTTGAAAAAAATAACAACAAGAATCAATAAAGGAGGAAGGGTAATAATTGAATCCTTTGGGATGGAAAACATACCAAAGGAAAAAGGATATGTCATATTTCCTAACCACCAGGGATTATTTGATGTACTTGCATTTTTACAAATCCATCCGGATCCATTTTCAATCATCATGAAAAAAGAAGTATCGGAGATCATTCTGATCAAACAGGTTTTGAGATTATTAAAAGGCCAGGCAATAGACAGGGAAGATGTCAGGCAGTCCATGAAAGTAATCCTAAAAATGACTGAAGAAGTAAAATCGGGCAGAAATTATCTGATTTTTGCGGAAGGAACACGCTCAAGGGATAAAAATAATCTTCTTCCTTTTAAGGGAGGAAGCTTCAAAAGCGCTATGAATGCAAAGTGCCCGATTCTACCAGTGGCATTGATTGACTCATATAAAGCATTTGATACAAATTCAATAAAAGAAGTCAGATTACAGATCCATTATCTGAAACCATTATATTATGAGGATTATAAAGATCTAAAATCTACAGAAATTGCAAACCTGGTCAGAGACAGGATCGATATCGTTATTAAAGAAAATGAAAACTTATGAACCAATTACCAGGAATAATCTATTTTTCATCTTACAGGATATAATTTCCTGTAAGATGAAAAATAGATGGTAACTATTCAGGACGATGTCCTTTATAAGAAGGTTTGAATAAAATAATATTTATTATTCAAATCAGAAAAAACAGAATGAAGATATTATATAGATAATATAGGTATTTCCAGTAAAAACTGCTTAAATTTGAGCAATATAAAAAATTTACAAAAATCAATTGACAAATACATAAGTGTTTAGTATAATTACTTTTGCGTCAAGGAATGCACAACATAATAAGTTTTAAATCTGGAGAAATACTCAAGTGGCTGAAGAGGCGCCCCTGCTAAGGGTGTAGGTCGTTTATAGCGGCGCGAGGGTTCAAATCCCTCTTTCTCCGTTCTTTTCAATTTGAAAAGAGATAATCGTTTGACATGAAAAAGTGTTGACAAAGACGATTGCAGATGGTATGATGTAAATCCACTCGGGTAAACAAAAACGAGCTGGAAAATAAATAATAAAAAGTGTTGACAAAGACAACTGCTTGTGATAAGATATCATAGTTGCCGGTCACACAGACAACACAGAACATTGATAACTGAACAGTGAAACAACCTTGAAAATTCAAAACCAGACAAAGTCTGGAAAAGAGATTTCATGATCGGTCTGGACTTAGTATCCGGCCAATCAAAGAACAGTGTCGAGAGACACGACCTAAAAAACAGTAAAATATGACCGAGTAGCATCGGCATATACGGAAAAA
>NZ_FMKA01000010.1 GCF_900096945.1 Anaerobium acetethylicum
GAAAACGAGGAACTCATAGCGGCGATACAAAATAGTTGTAGGAGCCGCGCTGAGATTATTGCTTTCTTAGAGAGCAAGTAATCTATATCCCAATGTCATCGATTTCTAATAGGTCAGATGGCATTGAGTGGGTAAACCTTGGGAAGTTAGCAGTTAAGCAAGAATTGTCATAAAAACAAAATATTCATTATAATTGTATCAGCGGCAGCGTGTTTTGCAACAATGCTTTGTGTAGGAATTCCTTTGATTAATAACGGAAACCAATATGCAAATGATGTGGTGTCCGATGATCCGGCAGATTCAGATACCTATTCGAATGCAAGCTGGGATTATGTATATACAGGTATCTCTGAACTTGTATTGGCAAGTGATTTGATTGGGATGATTGAGGTGGGGGAGATTAAAAAAGAGTATGAGCTCAATGGAATTCCATTCACCCAATATAATCTAACGGTAGTAAAATCGATATTTAATTGTGAAGAGGGACAAAGTATAGTCCTCACAATGACGGGGATTAAGAATGAGGATACTGAATTAGAAATTCCAGAGGATCCGTTGCCAAGTAAAGGGGATAAATTTCTTGTTTTTGCAAAACAAAATGTGGACGGGACATATTGTATTCTTGGCGGTCCACAGGGAAGGCTAATGTATACAAATGGCATATTGAATTCAATGAATAATGTGTTTTCAAAGGTTCCAGATATGAACATTAATATTAAGGATGCGCATGAAGAGAGCATCATTAATGAAATAAATAGCGCTTTAAAAAATAAATAGGATTGAAAAAACGGTCATGGACAAGCCGTTTATTTTTCTTATTTGCAATCTGAAAGTAAAAAATTGAAGGGATGGGTAACCTATGAGAAAGAAATTGAATGTTTTGATGTTTATGGCAATAGTCATATTTGGAGGATGTTCAAATGAAAATTTCAGCAAGGGTGATTTACCAGTAACCTATTTGTCAGGCTCCTATAGTATTGATGTAAATGATTTAAGTCAGGTTATAGGGGATGCGGATTATGTATTCGTTGCGGAAGTCAAGGAAGAAATTAGAACAATTTACAAAAACAAGGTAACGATAGAGACTGACGATGGGATGAAAGAAATTAGTGATCCATATACAGAGTACTCAATTGCGGTAATTGATAACCTCAAAGGAAATCTCAGAAAGAGTGAAGCATTTAGCATAATAAAACATGGAGGAATTAGCAGTGATAATCTGTCTGTCGTTTTATATGAAGATGATATATTGTTAGAAACAAATAAATATTATATTATATCCGCCTATGCTCAGCCGGATGGTTCACTTTTGATATCGGGCCCGAATTCAAATTTGGCTTTAGAGGGGACGATTATAAGTGAGATTGTATCATCTGACGAGTATAAAGAATATGAAAATGCCTGCGAAAATGAAGTCATAACAGGCAGAATAAGATTTAAGGCTACAAATGAAGAGTGATAAATTGACAATTATATGATAAAGATAATTCTACTAGGAGATGAAGACTTTGTACTTGAATAATGAACAGAAAATGAAATTAAATAAAATAAAAAAAGGAATTCTGATTGTCTGCTCCATAATTGCAGTTGTGATTCTATTAAGCATCCTGCAGTATGCAATATACTATTATTCCAATCCAATCAAAGAAGAGGTAAGCTTTTCTGCAACAGGCTGCTTGATCTATAACACAGAAGGAAGGTTCCATGAGCTTGTCCCCGTAGAAATGTATGGCGAGAATCTCCACTATTTTTTCCGTAATAGGGAAGACTGTGTCCAAGGAGACATTTTTGTGAATGGATACAGTATTTTTGGAGAGGAAAGAAATGGGGATACCATTTACCCTGGCTTCTATACCGAGTTTTACAAAGGATCAAATTATACCTGTACAAGTGTAGGTGGTGATTATAAGCCTTTGTGCGAGATTATTGCCATATCCAGGGATTGGAATGTCATTGTCTGTGGTATAACAGTTGATTCGGCTATCAGTGACAAGGCCGGCTCTCAAGCGGGAACGCATGCTTTGCTGGTAATACAGGCAGGCGATATCGATACGGCCATTCAACATGTCAGAGAAGTTGCGTTAAACTCGGAACAGATGAATGAGTGGCTTACGAAAAATGGCTGGATGCCTTTTTGATTGCATTACAGCCGAATCTATATAATCGCGCATTCGTATTTACAATAATTGGAGAATGGGATATGATATAGAGAAAAGCAGGTGAAATTCAATTAAATGTCACCGGTCCAGAGAGAAAGCAATGAAAAATCTAGTAATGTTATGGATGCCCCATACGAAAAACAGAAAAACAGACAACATGAAGGAGTTATCATAAGATGTGCCAAGTGAAAAAAATATTGCTGGTAGATGATGAAATGGCAATAAAAAACCTGTTGGAAGTAGTTTTGAGAAAAGAGCAGTTTACTGATATATTGAAGGCCTCAACAGGGCTGGAGGCTGTCGAAATATGCAGAAACGAAGATCCGGATATCATAATTCTGGATATCATGCTTCCGGACATTGACGGCTTTGAAGTGTGCAGGAGAATACGAGAATTTTCAATCGCGCCAGTGCTGTTTCTGTCGGCAAAGTCAGAAGAGGTTGACAAGCTGGTATCATTTGCCATAGGGGGAGATGATTATATTACAAAACCATTCAGCCCCAAAGAAGTGGTGGCCCATGTAAAGGCAATGATAAGACGGATCAGCTATTATGAGGGGAAATGCAGTAAAAAGGAAAATGGTATACGCTTCGGGAAATACATGCTTGATTTCGATAAACAGGAACTGTTTAAAAATCAGAGTCCGGTGCAGCTGACAGCAAAGGAATATCTGTTATTGTCTTATCTGATTGAAAACCGCAACATTACAATCAGCAAAGAGCAAATTGTGCAGCAGGTCTGGGGAAATGCATATGAAGGATATGATAATACGGTTATGGTACATGTCAGGCATCTGAGAGAAAAAATAGAAGAAGATCCATCCAATCCAGCTTTTTTAAAAACGATCAAGGGAAGGGGATACCGGTTTGAGCTGTGATTCCGATAAGGAAATGGTGCTGCCATGAATAGAAAAATAATAGGAGAATATTTAAAGACAGTAGTGGCGGCAATAGCTGCTATTGTGCTGATATGGGTCTCGTTAAGCTATTTTCTGCTGTTTGCAGATAAATCGGTTGATACTGATCTTCCGCAATATCTGGTGCGTTCTTTCAGCCAGTATGTGAAAATAAAAGGTGATCAGGTGGAAATATCGGAGGAGGGAATCGACAGGCTGAAGCCCTATGATCTGTGGATGCAGATATTAGGTCCGGACGGAAGCGCGGTCTATGAGACGAACGTACCTGAAGAGATACCTGCTCAATACGACTGGTATCAGCTGATAAATTATACGTTGGAATCCAACAGGCTGGAAGGATATACTGTTTTTGCAACAGACGTGGAAAAACATCCTGGGTATGGAATCATAATAGGGTGCAGCAGCAACGTGGCTGGGAAAAAATCCTACAGTTATGCGGGAGAAGGGAAGGATGCGATTACAAAAAGTATCTTGATCTTAATTATATCTGCGACTGGTATTATTATGATTGCGGCATATGTCTTTTCAAAAAAAGTGTCCGGGCCGGTTGCTGCTGTAATCAGGGAAATCGATGAAATATCAAAAGAGAAGTTTGTCAAATCCCATTTTGAAGAAAATATATACAAGGATGTATTTATGCAGTTGGAAAGTCTTGATAACAAATTGAAGATGGGCAAAAAAATGAGAGAAGAATGGATTTCAAATGTTTCACATGATATCAAGACACCCCTTTCGGCAGTCAGAGGATATGCAGAGATACTCAATACACAGGATTACGAGTTCGAGCGCTCCGAAATCGGGATTTATGCGGGTGAAATATTGAAAGCGGAACAGGCAATAGAAGATCTGGTAGAGGAATTGAAAGTCAGCCAGACTTTAATAGAGGGGAAATTCCCCTTGAAAGTGGAATGTGTCAATTTGGTTGATTTGATAGAAGAATGTATTTCTGAAATTGAACCGAAGCAAAAGAGCGGAGTGAAAATTGATTTCAATTATGTAGATGAAGAAAGCATCCTATGTGACCGTATGCTGATCAAAAGGAGCCTGCTGAATATTATGCACAATGCGGTGATTCATAATGATAAATATATTGTTTTGTCCATTCGTGTCTGGAAGGAAGAAAAAGTGCATATTCTGATTAAGGATGATGGAAAAGGAATGAGTGAACATGAATTGGCCAATATTTTTGAACGGTATTATCGCGGAACCAATTCTGAACATACAAAAGGAACGGGATTAGGACTTGCAATAGCAAAGGAAGCGATATCAGCACATAACGGCATCATAAAAGTACAAAGCAGGATTGGAAAAGGAACGGAATTTGAAATCGTATTGTGAGGGACATCAGCAGAGGCTGATGTCCTTTGCGCGTCTGGCAGCCACACCGAAAAAAAAGAAAAAATTAAGGTAGAATTAAGGTACAAAAAAGGTATATGTAAGATTTGGGGATTATAATATATTTGTAAAATTCATTACTATTCAGCAAGGGAGAGGCAACTGATGAAAAGATTCATAAAAACTGTTTTAACGATGGGGATTGCACTTATAATGTTCGGAACGGCAGCATTTGCAGGAGCAAGTTATAGCGGATACAACACAATAGTAGGTAAATTTAACGGATGCGGGTATTCAGGATATCAGACAAAATCGACTGGTGGAGCAAACGGATATATCATGTCTACAATGGTAGGCGGAGACTATGAGGTCGATGTAAGAATGAATAGCAGTAAAGGGAGTGGTTCCTGGAGAAGAGATGTAACCGACGGAACATGGGGAGAACTTCCGGGATCTTCTTATCAGACAAGCGGCACCTCCGTCAGAGCACAGTTTTCCAACGATATAAATACCCCGGTAGACGTCCAGGTTATAGGGCAATGGAAAAGCAACTAAACAAGTAACCAGTTGTTAATCCAGCTACCAGGAGAATTCGTAAAACGAACTACATTGTATTTTTTGTAAACACTGAATAGTAATGATTTTTTGGGGGAATGTAAATGAACAATAGATTAGTAGCAAATGCAATAAAAGAAATGATAGTGCCAATGGCCATAATGCTTACGGCAGGCACGATTGCCTTATGTATTTCCTGTTATATGATATCGCAGAACACAGCCATCGGGGATAATCTTGAAATGTGGATCGGGGGGTGCACAGTGATAGATTTTTTTCTGCCGCTTATAGTATCTATACCATTTACTGCTTTCCTATTCATGAAAAGGAAAGACGGATTTCTATACTATGCAGCGGTAAGAACGAGCAGAAGAGCATATATTCTGGCCCAGATAGGCGCAGGGGTGCTGCTGGCTGCGATTATGGTTTTCCTGATGTATTTTATCGGGCTGCTGTTCTCGGTATATCTGTTAACGCCATCATGCCCTAGTGAAAGAAGCTATTTGTCTGCGTATCTGTTCGGCAGATACCAGGCAGAAAGTCCGGTTATATTCGGTTTCATATGGTGTATCTGGAAAAGCATTGTCGCAAGCCTGTTTGTCGCGTTTGGCTATGGGTTATCATTATTCATGGACAATATATTTGTCATTATGATCGCACCGTTTATTTACTGTATGGCGGAGAATCTGATTACGGGTACGCTGCAGATACCGCAATACAGCATCATGACTTCCTATGTTTTAAACCGATTAACGCCATCGGCGATGCATATATGGAATTATGCTGCAGGTGTTGTGATTTTTATAGTCATTTCCCTGCTCATAATAGGTGTGGCAAAATATAGAACAGGAGTCACGAATGATGGTAAGGCAGTTTAGGGGAGAACTGGTCAGGGAAGGCCAAAATAAAGGGATCGTATTACTGCTCCTGGTTTTCACTTACTTTTGTGGAACGAATATTCCGGTGGCAAAGGCAGCAAATATGTCAGCCGGAGAATATATGCTTTTGTCGCTTAGTAATCATTACTATATCGTATACGGGCTATTCCTGTTTTTTATGTTCTGGATTTTTAAGAATATCAGAAATGAAAATAACATTGAACTGATCAGGTACAGGGATCACGGTCATTATTTTGCGGTGCGGAATGGAGCAGCCGCTATAAAAATTGTAATCATAATATTCATGCATGTAAGTATTGCAGCGATACTGGGAGTTATGAATTTTGGCTTGTCTGATGAATTCAGGGGTCATGCCCTGGATACGTATTATACAAGCACCCTGCAATTTATATACCGGTTTAAAGACTATTTCAATTCACCATTGCAGGCAACGGCTGCAGTATGCATCTATATGGCAATAGGGTTCCTGTTCATATATAAAATCATGTTCTATGTGTACAAACTATTTGGAGACAGGATTGTAATCATCAGTTTGTGCATTATACTGATCAATGTCTTTATTGGATTCAAGACTGAAGTGGATGAATCAGTTCTGGAAGTGGTTTTCCTGAACAATTATTTTCTGCTTCATCACAGCTTGTTCCTGAATGGCATTTGGGCAGTAGGAACCAATATCGTAATTGCGTTTCTTGCTCCCATGCTTTTGAACAGGACAGCCATAAGAAAAAATCGAGGGAAACGGACAGGTCAGGGCAGTAATTCATATTTGAGGGACATGGCGGAGGGGAAGCTGTTGATTTCAGCAGCTGCCGTAATGATTCTGATTGGTATGAATCTGTGGGTTATGATATATGGGAACCACAATTGGATGGATTTTCTCTTTCTTAATGTTAATGGATTTTCTAAAAGCAATTTTTACTGGAAAGAGTTTCTGAGCTTCATTTCCTATTTTGTAATTCCGATTTTTATGATCAGCATGTTTCTTGAAAAAGAGAAAATGAACAGAAATACAATCAGCTTGTTCCGGTATGGGAGCCATGAAAAGTGGTATAGAAATGTTGATAAAATATTGAGAACATACGTCGTAAAGTACAGCATCCTGTATGTAGGGCTGCTTCTTTTTTTAACCTCTGCGGCGTTTTTCTTTAACCGCAGCGGGAAGTCTGATCTGGCAGAAGAGTTTATTGGGAATTATGGGATCACATCAAGCCAATTTCTTGAGTTAGCGTTATTTGCAGCTGTCGTGAGGGGAGTGGAGCTTCTGGTCCTGTTCGAAGTGGATATTCTGATATTCAGGATATCAGGGAATACGACAGTTGCCTTTTTGATGACTGGCCTTGGTTATCTTTTAGCAGGTTCTGATATTGCTCAAAGGACAGCATACCCGTTTGGAAGCTCTGCACTTTACAATATTTTAGAAACGGTATCCAGAGAAGGAATAGGAAAAGGGTGTCTGTATGTAGTGATGGCTGATGCAGGCCTGCTGAGCATATTAATGTTTACAAATAAGCTATTATGGGGGGACAGAAATGGGAAGTGTGATTAAACTTAGAAACATAGAGAAAAAATTTCAGAACAGGGAACTATATTGCTGCGTCAATCTTGAAGTCGAACAGGGGGAGTTCGTTGGATTTGTCGGAGCAAATGGTGCCGGGAAATCGGTGCTGTTTCAGATTATGACAGGACTGATTCCTCCGGACAGAGGAGAGGTCTATGTCAACGGAAAGAAGATCGGGGAGAAGAATGCAGACTTCCCGGAGGGCGTGGGAATACTCATTAATAATCCGGGTTATATTGAGTACTATTCTGGATATAAGAATCTGCAGCTCTTAGCCGGCATACAGAATGTGATTGATAATGAACAGATCAAGAAGACGATGGAGCTTGTGGGACTGGATTTTAATGATAAGACGCCGGTAAAGAAATATTCCATGGGGATGAAACAGAAACTTGGGATTGCTCAGGCAATTATGGAAAATCAGGAAATCATTATTCTGGACGAGCCTTATAATGCGCTGGACTATAAAACAAACAGAGAGATTACGGAGATCTTATCAAAGCTTAAAGAAGAAGGCAGAACAATTCTTATGACAAGCCATCAGCATAACTACCTCGACAGGCTGTGCGATACCATATATTGTCTGGATCATGGGAATCTGGTAGAATTTGATGATGAGATAAAAATGAAATATTTTGACTAGCGTGTCAGAGAGGTTGCTTTAAACTCGGAACGGATGGATGAGTGGCTTATCAGCGTTAACAATAAAATGAGAAGGGAGTAGAATTATGAAAAAACACTTAATACCTATACTTCTTTCATTATTTTCAGTGCCCCTCAGTTATATATCAACAAGTCTTATGATGTTGTCGCCATTTGAAATTAACTATTATGTTACAGTAACTCTGTTTACTTTATCGTTTAATGTAACAGCTCTTATTTTAACAGTTTCACGAAAAAAGAATAATTGTTAACACTACTGGGGCTGTTGCAAAATGACTGAAAATCAGTCGTTTTGCAACAGCCCCTTTTTTATTTGAATTATGCAACTGTTCAGAACCCCCAATATTTTGAGTTCTGATATATGTGAAAAACAGAGAAATTAATTTTTCTGCTTTAACACTCTATTTACTTGTTTAGCCTATAAGAACAAATATATACAAAAAATGAAAGCATAATCATAGAACTTGTATTTTTTTGAAAAAGGTCTATAATATTGATAAAATCATTATGGAGGTAAAAGGAATGGCATATTATTATAGTGAACCGTCACATACTTTTAGCGAATATTTATTAGTACCTGGATATTCTTCAGCAGAATGCGTACCGGCGAATGTATCTTTAAAAACACCTGTCACCAAGTTCAAAAAGGGTGAAGAACCAGAAATCTTTATGAATATTCCTCTTGTTTCAGCAATCATGCAATCTGTTTCTGATGATAAGATGGCAGTTGCGCTTGCAAAAGAAGGGGGAATTTCATTTATCTACGGTTCCCAGACGATTGAGCAGCAGGCTGAGATGGTTAAGAAGGCAAAGAGATATAAGGCTGGTTTTGTTTCCAGCGATTCCAATATAAGACCGGACCAGACACTGGAAGATATTCTTGCGCTCAAGGAAAAAACAGGGCATGCGACGGTCGCTGTCACTGACGATGGCACCCCAAATGGGAAATTGATGGGGATCGTAACGAGCAGGGATTATCGTGTCAGCCGTTTGGACAAAGCCACGAAGGTCAGCGAATTCATGACTCCCATCGAAAAGATTATTTATGGCAAAGAGGGAATCACATTAAAAGAAGCGAACAATATGATCTGGGACCATAAACTCAATACGCTGCCGATTATAAATGACAGCCAGAGGCTTGTCGGTTTTGTATTCAGAAAAGATTACGATTCCCACAAGGACAATCCCCTTGAACTTCTGGACGCTTCAAAGAGATATGTTGTCGGTGCCGGTATCAATACAAAGGATTATGCGGAACGTGTTCCGGCCCTGGTTGAAGCAGGTGCAGATGTTTTGTGCATAGACTCTTCAGAAGGATTTTCAGAATGGCAGAAGATCACCATTGATTATATCCGTGAAAAATATGGTGACAGCGTAAAAATCGGTGCAGGCAATATCGTAGACAGAGATGGATTCAGATTCCTTGCCGAAGCAGGCGCGGACTTTATTAAAATCGGTATTGGAGGCGGCTCAATCTGTATAACCCGTGAGACAAAGGGTATCGGACGCGGTCAGGCGACAGCGGTTATTGAGGTTTCCAAGGCAAGAGATGAATATTTTGAAGAGACGGGAATCTATATACCGATCTGTGCTGACGGCGGTATCGTTCATGATTACCATCTTACGCTGGCATTGGCCATGGGATGCGATTTCTGTATGCTGGGAAGGTACTTCTCGCGATTTGATGAAAGCCCTACAAATAAGGTTATGGTAAATGGAAACTATATGAAAGAATACTGGGGCGAAGGTTCGGCAAGGGCAAGGAACTGGCAAAGATATGATCTTGGCGGTGCGGCTAAGCTTTCCTTTGAAGAAGGAGTGGATTCCTATGTGCCATATGCAGGAAGCCTCCACGACAATTTAAGTGTCACCATGAGCAAGATCCGCTCGACCATGTGCAACTGCGGCGCTCTGAATATTGCAGAACTGCAGGAAAAGGCCAAGATCACACTGGTTTCTTCTGTAAGTATTGTTGAAGGCGGAGCCCATGATGTGGTTCTAAAAGATAAAAATATAACGCCTGTCAAATAGGAATATATAAAATACCGATATCAAATAAATGAAATGCAGATATGAATAGCAGGTAGAGGTGTATGGAATAAGGATGTCTGGTAAAACCGGCAGCCGCAAGGGCTGAATCTTGCGCTGCCGGTTTTTGTTGTGCACAGGAAACTTTGTTCTATACGTACACACGCTCCTGAATCCCGATGAATTGATGATGAGATCTGGATTAGAAATGTCCTGCAGGTATTTACTACTTCTGAATAATAGGATATGATTTTAAGCATGATACTTTATCAGGCATTTCAATTTTTATGAAGAGACAGGGAATAACAAGATGGGAATTTATAAACGGTATTTCGATAAATATAAATGGATGTTCCTTACAGCAATCAGCTGCGTATTTTTTGAAGGGATATGCGATCTGCTCCAGCCAACGATTATGGCGCAGATTATTGATCAGGGGGTTAAGAACAGCAGCCTGGATACGGTGATCAGATTTGGTCTTCTGATGCTCCTGGTAACTGCTCTGGGAGCATGCTTTGCAGCGGCCAGAAGCATTCTGGCAAGCAGGGTATCGCAGAGCTTCGGCGCGGATTTAAGACATGACCTGTTTGCGAAAATCATGCGTTTTTCTGAGGCAGGCGCAGACAAAATTGAAAGCGGATCCCTCATTACGCGGATGACAAATGACACCTCCCAGATTACCCAGTTCGTGAACGGGATTATGAGAATTTTCTTTAAAGCACCTGTCACCTGCATTGGAAGCATTATTCTGGCTGTCATCCTGAGCCCGGAGCTGAGTCTGGTCATGTTTGCTGCCGTATGTCTGGTTGCAGTCTTTATTGTGATCAGCATGAAAATGAGCTACAGCCGGTTCGCAAAGGTGCAGTATGCGATTGACCGGGTGAATACGGTCGTCCAGGAATATCTGCTGGGGATAAGGCTTGTGAAGGCGTTCGGGCGTTACGAAGAAGAAGAGGCAAAGTTCGACGAAGCGAATACGGATCTTCTGAAGAAGGGGGTATCCTCCCAGCTTGTCATTGCCTGTTTTTCACCTCTGATTTCTCTTGCCGTCAGCTTAGGCATTGCCGCGATCCTTTATCTTGGAAGCATCCTGTTCGGCAGAGGGGAAATCGAAGTTGGAAGGATAGCTGCATTCATAAACTACATGGCCCAGATCCTGTCTTCCCTGATTATGATAACCAATATTTTCAACACGTTTGTCAGGACGAAGGCATCTGATGAAAGAATTCGCGAAGTGCTGGAAAGTGAAGAGGATTTCACCTGCATGGAAAAAGAAGCAGGTTATGAGTCGGGAGAAATTTCCTTTCATGATGTGACGTTTGCCTATCCGGGCGGCAGCGGGATGCCCGCAATAAAAAATCTTACATTTCACGTGGGCAGGGGAGAAACGCTGGCGATCATCGGTCCTACAGGTTCCGGGAAATCCACGGTGGCCCTGCTGTGCCTGCGATTCTATGATGCTGCAGAAGGGAAGGTCTGCCTAAACGGAACAGACATCAGACAGATGGACTGCAGGACCCTTAGGGAGAACATCTCCATAGCCCCTCAAAAAAGCATGCTTTTTACAGGAACAGTTTTTGAAAATATAGCCTGGGGCAATCCAGATGCTATGGAAGAAGAGATCAGGCAGGCAGCACGTGCTGCCCAGGCTGACGAATTTATCAGGAAAATGCCGGACCAGTATGAAAGTATTCTGGGACAGGGCGGAGTCAACCTTTCAGGCGGGCAGAAACAGCGGATTTCAATCGCCAGGGCGCTGGCAAAGAAAGCTCCTGTCCTGATTCTGGATGACTGCACAAGTGCCCTGGATGCAGTCACGGAAGCGAAGGTGAGGCAGGGCCTGAGGGCTGCTGACGGGAAGACCGTGATCATGATCACCCAGAGGATTGGAACGGCAATGGCCGCAGACAGGATACTGGTGCTTGACAATGGGGAAAAGGCAGGGTTTGGAAGCCATGATGAGCTGCTTGCTTCCTGTGAGGTGTACAGGGGGATTTTTGATTCCCAGATAGGCATGGAGGGATGATGATGGCAGAACCAACAAGAATCAATAAGAGTTATGAAAGCATCCCCAACCTGGGACGGATGTCCGGAGGCGGGCCCGCACGGTTTAATCCGTCGGCAAAGCCGAAAAACATCAGGGTGACGCTGCTGAGGCTGATCAGGATTTTTGGCTTCAGAAAAAAAGCAATCACGCTGGCAATGGTGCTGACAGTCATAGTGTCCGCAGTCTCCATGGCGACGCCTCTGCTGCTGGGAAAGGCAGTCAATACCTTTGATATCAGGACGAATAAGGCTGACAGCGGGCTTCTGGGAAAAGTTCTGTTTATATTGGTCATGTGCTATCTGACCTGCTGGGCTCTTGATACCATAAACGGGGTAATGATGGCGAAGGTCTCCCAGGATCTCGTAAGGCATATCAGAACCGGATTCTTTTCCAAACTGCAGCGGATTCCACTGGATTTCTATGACAGAAGATCCCACGGGGATACCATGAGCAGGATGACGAATGATGTTGACAATATCAGCAGCACCATCGCCCAGACCACAACACAGCTCATATCCGGCATTTTCACCATAACAGGCGCACTGGTCATGATGCTGATCTTAAGCCCGTATCTAACTCTTGTAGCCATGATATCCGTTCCACTTTTTACAATACTGACAAAAACAATATCCGGCCACAGCCGGAAGTATTTCCTTGGCCAGCAGCAGAAGCTGGGGGCGCTGAACGGAGTGATCGAGGAGAATATCGTGGGCCTGAAGATGGTAAAAGCATTCAACAGGCAGCAGAATGTCATGGAGGAGTTTGAAGCCATTAACGGGGAGCTCTGCACCCAGGCTACCAAAGCGCAGATCTGGGCCGGGTTCATGATGCCCTTCTTAAATGTCATCAACAACCTGAGTTTTGGCCTGATAGCCTTTACCGGAGGAATCCTGACCATCCAGGGAACGGTCACAGTCGGTGTGGTGGTCAGTTTTCTTACCTATTCGAAACAGTTCGGCATGCCTCTGAACAATATAGCGGGCATGTTCAATAACATCCAGTCAGCACTTGCGGGAGCCGAAAGGATTTTTGAAATCATGGATGAGGCGGAGGAGGCTTCGGATAAGGAAGATGCCAGGGAACTGGAAAATCCCAAAGGAGAAGTTGAGTTCTGCAACATATCCTTTTCCTATTCGGCAGACGCGCCTGTTTTGAAAGATGTCAGCTTCAGGGTCAGGCCAGGGGAAGTGGTTGCCCTGGTCGGCGAGACTGGGGCTGGAAAGACGACGATAGTCAACCTTCTGATCAGGTATTATGAACTGGAAAAGGGAAAAATCCTGATTGACGGCAATGATATCACGGATATTACCAGAAAGAGCCTGAGAAGCTGCTTTTCGGTGGTGCTTCAGGATACCTGTCTGTTTACCGGCAGCATCTGCGATAACATCAGATATTCGAAGCCGGCGGCCTCCGATGATGAGGTCATAGAGGCCGCAAAGGTGGCCCATGCAGACGGGTTCATTTCCCGCCTTCCGGAGGGCTGTCACACGGTCATAACAGGCAGTGCGGATAACCTGAGCCAGGGCCAGCGGCAGCTCCTGGCAATTGCAAGGGCGGTACTCTGTGACGCTCCAATCCTGATTCTGGACGAAGCGACAAGCAGCGTCGATACAAAGACGGAAAAGGAAATACAGCATGCATTCCGCAGGCTGATGAGAGATCGCACCAGCTTCCTGATTGCCCACAGGCTCTCGACGATCAGGGATGCGGACAGGATCATGGTGATCGGAGATGGAAGGATCAAGGAGAGCGGGACCCACGAAGAGCTGATGCAGAAGAAAGGTTCCTATTATGACATGGTCATCAGCCAGATGGGCGGTTGACCGGTATGTGGTGGGAGGATGGAACCAGTATCAAATAGAAATGATGAAGGGAGAGGCAGGCACTATGGACAAGATAAAGAAAGAGGCAGGGACAATGGACAAGATCAAGAATATCAAAAAATTAACAGATAACCGGTTTTTAAACATGTATGAAATGGATGCGAGAGATTCAAAGGGAAACCCTATGAAATACTATTTTGCATCCAGGGGGAAAGAGGGCGAACTCAAATGCGCGACAAAGAAAAATTTTGCTGAGGGTGTCATGGTGTATGCGGTCCTTGAGGAGGAGCCCGATAAAATCGTGCTGATCAGGCAGTACCGTTACCCGATTGATGATTATATTTACGAAATGCCGGCAGGACTGGTGGATCCAATGGAAGATGTGAACCAGACGGCTGTCCGCGAATTCAGGGAAGAGACGGGAATGGATCTGAAGGTAGTGACCTCCGGAAGTGAAAGCTGCCGCAGGCCGTTCTATACGACCATAGGATTGACGGATGAGGCAGTAAGCATCGTATATGGATATGCAGGCGGGAATGCTACGGATGCCTTTAGTGAGGACTCTGAGGATATAGAGATCATCATCGCTGACAAGGATATGGCCAGGGATATCCTGAAGAACGGGAATGTGGCCATGAAATGCGCACTTCTGCTGATGCAGTTTCTGCAGAGCGACAGGGAGAATCCCTTTGGATTTTTGGAGGTCTGAAAACAGAAAGAGTATGAGAGGACAAAAAAGCAGCGTTAAAATTTATGGTTTTTCTTCCGGGCAGACGAATAATCAAAAATGAAGGCTGATAATACGGGGAAAAAGAGTCGAATAATAGATGATAAAGGAACCTTTTTTCTATAAAATCATAGATGAAGCTTCTCAAGTGTACTATTGAGAACATAATCAGTGAATAGAAAACGAGGTAGAAAAAATGAAGAAAAATTTATTAGGAGATTTGCTTTGGGCAGCCCTGCTTCTGATCTGGGTGCTGATTCTTGTCGTGCCTGCTACCAGGGATGCATTTATGGGATTTTCGACAGAGCATGCATATGCGGGCGGGTTTATCAAATTCTTTATCCTGGCATCCATGGGCGACATGCTGGGGGCAAGAGTTTTGAATGGAGAATGGAGAATCCCAAAAGGCTTTTTCTGGAAGGCTGTCGTATGGGGGATTCTCGGTATGATGATTACATTGGTGTTCACGGTTTTCATGGCCGGGGCAGCCGGTGCACAGGCAGGCGGGAAACTGCCATGGGAAGGTTCGCAGATTGCAGTCGCATTCTTTGGAAGCCTTATCATGAATACGACATTCGGACCTATGATGTATGTATATCATAAATTCGGCGATATGCTTGTGGATATGCTGATTGAGAAAAAGGAAGGAACGCTGCAGGGCAAAATCACCATCGAAGCCATGGTAAAGAGAGTCGACTGGCAGACTCTGGTCGGATTCTCCTGGGTCAAGAGCTGTCTGCTCATCTGGACGCCATGCCATACCATCGTGTTTCTGATGGCGGCAGAGTACAGGGTATTGGCTTCGGCATTCCTCTCTATTCTACTTGGTCTTCTGGTTGCAAGTACCAAGAAGGCTTCGCAGAATAAGTTGCAGACCGCGGCATAAGGTACTAGGGAAACCTCTGAAAAACGGCAGTAATGTCTGAGGTTTCTTTGTAGTATTGTATGTTTATAAATTTCCAAAAATACTTTTTTGCAACGAAATGTCGGATTTATACTTAAAACCCAAGAATTATGAGGGATACAATCCTTATAATTCCTGGGTTTTTAGCATATTATTTTATTTAAGCAGTCCCTATGTTGAGCGATTCGATGATATGAATCGCTCTGATAATGTTGGTAACAGTATTTACCAGATTGATCTGGTTTTTTGTTTTGGCGAGTCCAATGTACCTGGTACGCCTTGCACCACGATGATTGACTTGCGTCGCAAATCGCCTTTCGATTTTAAAACGTAGGTTCAATGCGTCATTAAATTCATTCGTTTTTGCCCGCGCTTTGTCTCTCGCTATGGCATCATATCTTGATGAAATCCTGATCCGTTTTCCTCTTTCAACGAATTTGTCTTTTCTCTTGTTGAGACATTTATCACGATGCGGACAATTGTCGCAATAACGCTTGTCAAATTTGAAATCTCTATACGGATAGCTGTCTTCATCCGACTTGATAGTAACATCTCTGAACCGATTTGTTACAATACCATTCGGACAGGTCATCGACATTATATCTTCCGACACAAGAAAATCATGAGTGGTGTACCGGCCATCGGCCTCGCCCTCCGTCTCTGCATAAAAGTTTATATTCGAAATAATGTCCTTGTCTTTCAAATCAGCTCTGTTTTTTGTTGTACCATAGACTTTATCTGCTGACACTTCTTTCGGCTTCAGATGATAATTCTTTTCTACCTGTTCGACTAATGGCAGCAACTCTTTTTGGTCTCCAACATTGAAGGGCGTCTGGACAGACCCAAGGATGATTTCGCTGTCTTTATCAATGATGATATGATTCTTATATCCGGTTTTGGTCTTTCTTGTCGTTTTGTATGCAACTCTGGCTTCGGGATCGACGACGCTGATGATTTTGTCTTTTTTATTAAACAGATACCGGTCGACAAGCTCATAGCAGACAGTATATGCGTCAATATATTTGGAATTTCCCTGCAGCTCATCATATGTCTTGCAATACAATGATTCGAGCATCTGCTTCGCTGTTTCATAATGTGCTGTCGGATGGACTCGTTCCTGCTGTTCGTAGAACTTATCAATTTCGGATTCGAAATCCTGCATCCATTGTTCTGCAAGATTGGGGTTGAACTTACGGATCTCTTTCGCTACTTTTTCAACTGCCTGCCTGAGAAGTTTTTTGTCCGATGGATAGTTGACATTTGCATCGACATTCGTCGAATCGACCTGATATCTGCGTGTTTTTACGATATCTTTTTCAATGCACTGCTTAACGATAGAGGTGAAAAGCAGCTCGAAATCTTCATCGCCGATGCGTCTGGTCCTGAAGTAGCTGATTGTCGTATCATCTGGCCCGCTATCGTTTATGCTTAGCTTCAAGAACCAACGGAAAGCGATATCTGTCTGGACGCGTTGTGCAATCTGAACATCCGAAAGATTGTATATGAATTCCAATAACAGAATCTTAAACATCATAACAGGATCTTTGGAATGCCGCCCGATGTCGCTGTATTTTGATTTTAACTTCTCATATAGGAAGTCAAAGTCAAAAACTTCGTTGATCTTTACCAAAAGATGGTCTTTGGGGATAAGCTGCTCAAAGATTGTCTTATCTATAGCATTCATTTGACCGTTGTTTTTATTAAACATAATTGATTCAACCTCCCTAAAATGGATGTTCTCTTTCATTCTATTGTAGCACTTTTGCTACCAGAATGGCAGAGTTCCAGGGAGGTTGTGATGATTTATTAGTTGGTTTTAAGTTTTGTAATTATATTCGTTGTTTTGAATATTTATACTGTGGATGTCCTTTTTCAGAGGTTTCCTAGGTACTATAAAGTATTGTAGAAACAGGGCTGCTGCTCAATGACTTATTATTAGTCATTGAGCAGCAGCCCTGTCATTTTTCTACTCCTGGATACTCAGTGCAGAGCAGCCTGTAAGACGTCTCATATCCCCACATCCATACTGTTTGAAGGAAAAGAGGGGTCTGGCTCTTTTTTTTGTTAAATACAGCATTTACCTCTAACCCCTTTTTTTAATAATAACCCTTATGTTGACAAAATCAACAATAAATGTTAAAGTTTAAGGGAGGTAAACTTATTGAAAGATAAGGACACAAAACTGGAAGCCGTAAAGAGAGTATTGGGGAACTAACTTAACTTTCAGGTGGTTCGGTTGCGATCAGAATAACTGGTTGCTTTTTTTGTGCGAAGGCACAAGGCAAACGTCTATGCTTGCATATCAATTTGCCGCTGCATGCGAATAGGTGGTGTCTTGCGAAGCATGACAGTTATGGTTGTTTCTGCCTTTCGACAAAACAACGAGATAAAAAAGGAGGAAAACGTATGTTTGAAAAATGTACTAATAGGGGTCTGGCGTTAATGTTGGCAATTATTATGCTCGTAATAACTTGCTATTCTCCAGAGGTATATGCTGCAAATAAAAAAGTAATTAATAGCAGCACGTACAGTGGAGAAGGATTTGAGGTAATATTTGATGTCACCGGAAGTTGGAGCGGAGCTTATAATGCAAAAATTACAATTAAGAATACCGCTGACAAGAATATTGAGAACTGGTGTATTGCTTTTCCTTTGCAGGAGACGATAAGTAATATCTGGAATGCAAGTATAGTAGACATCAGTGGTGGCTATTATAAAATAAAAAATATGGGCTGGAATCAGGATATTGCTATTGGCACAAGTGTGAGTTTTGGATTCACTGCAAGTGGGGATTTTTCACGATTTCCAAATTGTTATGATATTTTTGGTAAAGCAGAAGAAGTATCAATGGACAAATATGGTGTTGCATATGAAATAGAAAGTGACTGGGGTGATGGATTTAACGGTAAAGTAACAATAACCAATAAATCAGAAAAAGTGATTGAAGACTGGTGCATGTAATTTGATTTTGATAATGAAATCAGTAATATCTGGAATGCAACAATAAAAGAACATATGGGAAGCCATTATACTTTATATAACAAGCAATACAATCAAAATATCGGAGTTGGCCAGAGCGTTAGCTTTGGTTTTACGGTTAATAATGGTTCGTCGGCTAATTCTGTATCTAATATATCTTTAATTCAGATCAACACAGAAAAAAGGAATACCGCAATCACTATTGATGATTCGGATTTTGAACAATCAGACGTAGATCAAAGCTACTTTGTATCTGGTGCGTTAAACGATATCAGAGGAAAGATAGAAGGTGTTGATGAGGTTTCAGAGCTGGATTACGAGATTACGTCAATCTCAGGAATTGTGATTTCATCAGGAAGGATAGATGTTGCAGAAGAATGGTCATTCTCAGACTTTGATTTAAACTATGGAACAAACAATGTTACCGTAACAGCCACAGATTCTTCTGGAGGGAAGACTTCTGCTTCAATTAAATTATACAACACGAATCAGGATAATATGGGAGATGCAATTGATCGTGAAGAATTGGTAAATGACATATTATCACAGGATAGTGATGGAGATGGTCTATGTAACTTTATTGAAGCAGAAGTGATATATACTGATGCATTTAAGGTAGACAGTGATGAAGATGGCATTGCAGACGGAAATGAAGATTGTGATCAGGATGGAGTGTCCAACTTGATAGAAATGGATACAAAAACCAATCCGGCAATAAAGGATAGCGATGAAGATGGTCTTATGGATGGGGAGGAAATAGATACCTATAAAACGGATCCTCTTAGTCAGGATACAGATGGGGATAAAGCATCGGACAAATGGGAAATAGACAATGAGTATGATCCGTGTGTATACAATAACTCATTTGTGTCTCACAGTGAAATTAAATTAAATGAGAAAATTACAGAGGTATCACTAAAAATCAATGGATGTGATGGTAATGCGGCTGAGACATTATCCATTTCAACTATAGAAAATGCGATGTTTAACAATGAAATTCCAGGTTATATAGGTGACTGCTGCGAATTTACAACTCAGGGTTCATTTGAAAGTGCAGAAGTCTCGTACACGCTGGAGGAAACCTTATTTGATGAAGAGGATTTTGTTCCTGCTTTATATTATTTCAACGAGGAAACCCAATTATTAGAAGAAGTTGCAAATCAGCAAATCAATGGAGAGATTGTCAGCGCAACTTTGTCGCATTTTTCTAAATATATATTGATAAATAAGACTGTATATGATAAATCAAGGGTATACACGCTTCTGTATAATGAAGACGATGCAAGTAATTATAAAGGCATGGATATTGTTTTTGCTATCGATTCATCAGGAAGCATGACATCAAATGATAGATCCGGTGTCAGGAAAACAGTGACAAAGAATTTTATAAATGTATTAACAGAGAATGATCGAGCAGCTGTTGTTGATTTTGACAGTTATGCTTCTGTTTATTCCGATTTTACATCGGATTCAGAAACTTTGAATACAGCTGTTAATAAAATTGACAGTTCGGGTGGAACCAGTTTGTCTGATGCGATGTCATCTGCAATTGGCTTATTTACATCATCTGACTATGACGGAGATGGAAAGGCCAGATATATCGTTTTGCTAACGGATGGACAAGGGACTTACAGCACAGCTTACACTACAAAAGCAAAGGATAATGGAATAGTTGTTTATACGGTAGGCTTAGGAAGCAATGTATCAACGAGCGTCTTAACTACGTTAGCGGAAGGAACTGGTGGGGAATATTATCACGCAAATAATGCGGATAAGTTAAAGGGAATTTTTGATACAATTGCAGACAAAACCGATTTATATAAAGATTCTGACAGTGATAAATTGAAAGATTATTATGAGAAAGAAATAAATAGTGGAAATCTGAGATTAGGAACAGGTGTGAAGTTAACTGGATTAAACTACTTGAATGCAGATACAGATAGTGATACTCTTAAAGATGGGGAAGAACTGGAAGTGTCAAAATCAGGCCATCTGGTATATGTAAAAATGAAATCGAATCCTACCACCGGGGATACGGATGGAGATGGATTACTTGATGGAACTGCCAGAATAATTAACGGAAAAAGGGTGGCACCGAAAGATCCTGACCTCCTACATGCGAATGGTCCAAAAGGAATTTGGCAGGCTCAGTTTGAACAAGAATCAAAGGGTATCTCTAGCGAACTTGGTGATTGGTACGAGTTTAACCTTGATCTGTCATCCTTTGAAGGCGGAATACGTTCGAAGATTGCTGCTGCTTTAGGATCTCGCGCTTTGAACTTCAAGGTGGATGATAAGAATATAGCGGTACACTCACAAGTTGATACCTGGCAGGAAATTTGGGGATATAATGACTTTTATGATCTTGTGTTCAGAACAGGAACCAATGGTAATATTCGCAAAGATAAGTTTCAATTTAGCAATGGTGATGGGGAAAATTATATAATTTGGATATGGTGTGGTGATTATCTGAATTTGGGAAGTGGTGCGGAAATGGGCATTTATACTAACCCTCGAAAAGCACCGCTAATCAATCTCGAACATTGGGAAGCAGTAGATTTTCAGTTACCGATGACATTGAATCTTTATAATTATAATGGGAACGATGATATTGAGAATGTATTTAGCTGGGCACCGGAAGATACCCAATGGTGGATAACGGGGTTTAAACCAGATTTTAATCAACCTAAGGTTGAAAAGATGGTAACACTTGGGACAATAGATTTTACTGACCAAGAAAAACTCTATAGTGATTTAAAATCTGAGATTATTACCGATGACTATCTTAAGAAGTTTATGATTTTTGATGATGAAAATCACATGGTATGGATTATTTGGTGGGAGTTATAATGAAAAAAAAAATCAAATTTATGTTACTTGTATATACATTATTTTTGCTTTCTGCGTGTTCGCTAAGAAAGGATATCCATTCGTATCAAAAAATTGAGACAGAGTGTGATGAAATTGTGCAGTACCTTAGTGAAGATGATACAGAAGGGCTAAAAAGTATGTTTTGTAATATGACAAGATCTTCATCTGAGTTTGATAAACAAATACAAGTTGCAATGGATTATTTCGAAGGCAAGGTAATTGAGCATGATCCATTTACATTAAAAAATGATGGGAGTTCAGTTGAAAACGGAAAGATAACACGTCTTTATAGTTCGCCACATCTAACTGGTATTGTTACAGATGTAGGAAAAACCTACGAAATAAAATTTTATTCATATATTATCAATACAGATGATGAAGACAAAGTAGGAATATCAAAATTAACTATAAAAACTGATAATGGGAATGAATGTATAATTGGAGAATATATAAGATAAATATTTTTGTATCCATTTAGTGATATGGTATTTTACTGTGAAAAGAAACAAATAAATTCTGGATTTTGGCAGTTATGCTTCTGCTTATTCCGATTTCATATCGGATTCAGAAACTTTGAATACAGCTGTTAACAAAATTGACAGTTCGGGTGGAACCAGTTTGTCTGATGCGATGTCATCTGCAATTGGCTTATTTACATCATCTGCTTATGACGGTGATGGAAAGGCCAGGTATATCGTTTTGCTAACGGATGGACAAGGGACTTACAGAACAGTTTACACAACAAAAGCAAAAGATAATGGAATACGTTCGAAGATTGCTGCTGCTTTAGGATCTCGGATTTTGAACTTCAAGTTGGATGATAAGGATATAGCGGTACACTCACAAGTTGATACCTGGCAGGAAATTTGGGGATATAATGACTTTTATGATCTTGTCTTCAGAACAGGAACCAATGGGAACATGCGTGACGAAAAGTTCCAATTTAAAGGAGAATATATAGATTAATGTAAATTTTCGGGTGAATTAAGGATGGTATAAATGAAAAAGTTTAAAATAGTTGCTGTAATTTTAATGCATATCGTTGCAATATCGTTTGTTTCAGGGTGCTCGAGTGATACGTTTGTTGATTCGGGGTATACAGGGCAAAAAAAAGCAAAGAACTTTTACAATATCTGAGTAACGATGATGAGGAAGGATTAAAAAGTATGTTTTGTAATACAACAAGATCCGCACCCGATTTTAATGAACAAATAGAAGAAGTAATGAAATTCTTCGATGGGAAAGTAACGGAGCACGATTCACTCGTCGGGATTAGTGGTGGTAGCCGTGCCGTTGACGACGGGAAAACAACAAAATTGACTATTACACCTAAAATTACAGGTATTGTAACAGATGCCGGGAAAAAATATGAAATTATGTTTTATTCTCATTTAATTAATTCGGAGGATAAAGATAAGGTTGGCATATCTGAATTATCTATAACAACAGATGATAGAGCAGAATGTATTGTAGGAAAATACATAAGATAGAGTGGAGTGTTTATCCAGAAAAAAAGCCTGAGTTGTACGAATTAATCATATGGTTTACTTGATGGAACTGCCAAGATAATAAAAGGAAAAAGTGTGGCATCGAAAAATTTCGACCTCTTATATAGGAATGGCCCAAAAGGCATTCGGCAGGCTCAATATGAATAAGAACTAAGTGGAATCTCTAGCGAACTTGGTAATATGCGCAAAGATAAATTTCAAATTAGCAGAGCAAATAAATGCTCTGCTGAAAAAAATATGATTATATGGGGCTGCTGCTCAATGATTGATTTTCAATCATTGAGCAGCAGCCCTGTCTTATTTTATACCCCAGGATACTCATTGCAGAGCAGCCTGTAAGGCGCCTCATCTTCCTCAATTGTCGGGAATCGTCCGACAGGCTCATAGAAGCGGTTGTCGGTATTGTCGTCGTTGCACATGGAGACTTCGCCGATCAGCACATCTCCGGTGCCCGGTTTCACGTCAAAATCATGGTACTGGTGAGGCCAGAGGGTAATGCTTTCTCCAGGTCTGAGTTCAACTCCGGTGCCTGCCTTTACATAGTAGGAGCGGCCGTCGGCATTTACCAGAACGTCGGAATCATCGAAAGAGCCGTCGCCCTTGTCGTTGTAGAGGTGGATGATCAGTGTTCCGCCGCCTCGGTTGATGATGTCCTCGCTCTTGTTCCAATGGAAATGCATAGGGGAATGCTGCCCTTCCTTAAGCATTAACAGTTTTTCGGCATAGGTCTTTTTGTATTTTGGATTATTCTGGTTTCCGTTTCTGATGGTAATCAGGGCGAAGCCGGTTTTTTCAAAATCGCCGAGGCCGTAGTCTGTAATATCCCAGCCCAGCATGTTGTCCCGGATTTCATCATATTCTTCGTTTTTGTTTTTCCAGTCTTCCGGGGTCCAATTGCAGAACGGCGGGAGTTCGAAGCGGTGCTCGTTGATCAGCTTTTCCATATCCTGTATTGCCCGGTTGATTTCTGAACGTTTCATTTTTATACCTCCATATGTTCGCGTTTTCTTTTATAGGTTTAGTATAGACTGATTTAAGAATATACGCATTTAGTTGGGGACAGTGTACAAAATCAAAGATTTATCGTTTGAGCTGTTTTATATAAGCAGAAGGACTATAGGTATTGTAGCGTTTGAATACCACTGAGAAATAGCTGCTTGTGTTAAAACCGAGTTCCATGGCAGTCCTTGTGATTTCCATGCCTTCGGAAAGCAGCTTTTTTGAGAGTTCGATTTTTTGAAAGTTTATGAAGCTGCGGGGGGAAATGCCCATCTGAGCCTTGAATTTCTGCTTGTACTGGGAGGTTGAAAGGCTGCATAGCGCAGCAAGCGTGTCGAGGCTCAGCTCTTCCTTCAGATGTTCCATGATGTAGGCAACTGACCCTTCGATATCCTGGGTCAGGCCGGATTGCGGAAGATTGTCGTATTCGATAAGCCTGTTCAGGAATACGCAGAGATACGAGGACGCCAGGTGGCGGTTCTGGTTCAGGAAACATGCTTCAAAGGATTTCCTCAACAGCTGGAACATTTCCTTTGTATCGGTCTTGATCAGGTGACTGTTCAGGCTCTGGAGAGCGGTGATCAGGTCTGCTGAAGCATTGCGGTTCAGGTCAAGGATTGTATCAGCTTCTGTAATGTTGATCTGGAACCAGAAAATCTCTCCCACGGAAATGGGGATCAGATTCGTGCTATGGATTTCGTCGGGAAAGGTGATGAACACATCCCCTCCGCTTAATTTGTAGTCAGAACTGTCTGCAGAGAAGGATATGACGCCGTCTGAAACATAGGTGATTTCAAAGCAGCCCTTGTGATAATGGTTCGGCAGGGGCGCTATGGCAGTAGTCATGGTATGTTTTCCGAACATCTGAAGCCCGGGTATCTGAAGCTGTTCCTGGGTGAGCACGTTTCTGTTTGTTGAGAAATACGGCTTGTCTATTAAATGTATGGCATGTTCCATAATCGTGTCTCCTGTCCGAAATATTTATTTTTGTACGGTGGTTATAAAAGATAGTAATACAATTCAAATAATATTATAATGGAAGATAGGAAAAGTCAACATTTTTTGGTTTGAGAAGAAAGGGAGATATGATAATATGGATGCAATTTGTATGGGAGAAATGCTGATCGATTTTACACCAGGAAAAGAAAAGGACAGCTATATAAAAAATCCAGGGGGAGCGCCGGCAAATGCGGCTGTGAGCATTGCAAGGAACGGGCTTGAGGCGGGATTCCTCGGCAAGCTCGGCAATGATGATTTCGGCAGGTTCCTGAAGGCTACGCTGGAAGAGAATCAGGTAAAGGTACTTTGTCCGGAACTGACAGACGAGGCGGTCACTACCCTGGCATTTGTTACCCTCTATGAAGGAGGAGAACGTTCTTTCACATTTGCTAGAAAACCAGGAGCAGACATGCTGGTCAGAAAAGAAGACATCAAAAAGGAAGACATAGAGGCATGCAGACTGTTCCACGCAGGATCCTTCAGCTTGTCAGCAGAGCCGGGTGCCGAAGCTGTAAAATATGGAATGAAGATGGCGCATGACAGCGGAAAACTTGTAAGCTTCGATGTCAATTACAGGGATATGGTGTGGGAGAGCAGGGAAGCAGCGAAAAGCCAGGTAGATCAGGTGCTGCCTTACGTGGATTTCCTGAAAATCTCAGATGAAGAGCTGTATTTCGTCGGCGGAGAAGAGAACATCCCGAACATGATGGAAGAGTACGGTATCGCGGTGGTGATTGAGACATTAGGTGCGAAAGGTGCAAAATACTTCTATAAGGGAAATTCCGGAACGGTAGAAGGAAGAAAAGTGAATGCTGTAGATGCAACCGGAGCAGGCGATGCTTTCTGGGGCGGATTCCTGTCAAAGCTGCTTATGAGCGGAATCAACAGCGTGGCTGATTTAACTGAGGATGCTGTTAAGGATGCACTGCGTTATGGAAATATTTCGGGTTCCATATGCGTGCAGAAAATGGGAGGCATTCCGGCCCTGCCTGCGAAAGAGGAAATCGAAGCCGTATGGAATATGTAATCAGCAACAGCAGGCTTAAAGTGGCGATATCTTCAAAAGGCGCTGAACTGCAGTCGATTATGGACCAGGAAGGAAACGAGTATCTGTGGCAGGGGAGCAGGAGCAGCTGGGAAGACAAGGCCCCCAATATCTTTCCGTATATTGGAAGACTGACTGAAGAGACCTATACCATAAATGGAAAACCCTATCATATGGGAATCCATGGCTTTGCCATGCACAAAGAATTCCTGGCAAAGCAGAAGACGGATGAATCAGCTGCCTTATATGTGGAAGATGATGAAGAAACAAGGAAGCAGTATCCTTTTCCTTTCAGGTTTTATGTGGAATATGCCTTGTCAGGCAGCAGGATAGAGATTACGTACAGGGTGCTGAATCAGGGAAATGAGACCATGTATTTCGGCGTGGGCGGACATCCCGGATTCAACGTTCCATTTGAAGCGGGATGCAGGTTTGAAGATTACACCATAGAATTTGAAGAACATGCTGAACCGGTCAGGATCGGAATGTCGGAAAAATGTTTTGTTCAGGGACCGGACAGAAACCTCCCCTTACGGGAAGGTCGTTATCTCGACCTTCAGCATGGCCTGTTTGATGAGGATGCGATCCTGCTCAAAAACATGGGAAAAAGAGTGGTGCTGAAACGCAGGAATGGGAAAAACGCGATCGCAGTCTCCTTTCCGGATATGAGCTATCTTGGCATCTGGCACTGGCCGAAGGCAAGTGTGGATTATGTCTGCATCGAGCCCTGGTCTTCCCTGCCATCGAGACAGGATGTGGTGGAAGATATCACAAAACAGGATAACCTGATTTCATTGGAACCTGGCAAAAGCTATGAGAATAAATGGGAAATCGAACTTATCTGTGACTATAAAGGACATAGTCCTGAATAGTCACAAAATTGATTAATCAGAGAATTATACGAGACAGGCCGTCCATGAAAGCATTATGCTTTCATGGACGGCCTGTTTTTAATCTCATAGGACTAACATCAATCAGCCCTCTACACTGCAAAGTGTCTTTGTCCACAAGATTGAGGGCCACGGGAGTTGAGAGTGGCGAACCCGCTTTTTTTAGTCTGCCTGAAATTCAGGGAACCAGAGTTTGATTTCTTCTTCGGCATGCTCCTGGGAATCGGAAGAATGAATCGAATTCTCGGTTTTCGAGAGGCCGAATCGGCCCCTTATGGTACCCGCATCGGCTTCAAGGGGATTTGTGCCCCCGTTTATTTTTCGGACAGCAGCAACCGCATTTTTCCCTTCCACTATCATGGCGCATAACTCGCTTCTGGAGAGGTAGGCAGTCAGCTCGTCAAAGAAGGGCTTGTCTTTGTGTTCCTGGTAATGCCTTCTGGCGAGTTCCAGGGAAGGCTTCGTAATCTTGAGCGTCGATATGCGGAGTCCCTTTTTTTCATAAATGGAGATGATCTCTCCCATCAGTCTTCTTTCCATTGCGTCAGGTTTAATAATCACGAATGTCTTTTCCATAAGCGTACCCTCCAGTTTACAGATGCTGTTAACAGGGATTCAAACAAAAACAATAAAAAAGAAAGTGTATGACTATAGTTTAATGGATAGAGGCAAGGATTTCAATAGTGAATGCAAAAACTGGAAAAACTGCATGAGAGTGGCTGTTTATGGGGCTTTCGGCATAGCATAAACAGCCATCCTGACTGCTTTCTGTAAAATATGGGAATTATATGATTGAATATGAATGAATTTGGTTGAAAATGAAAGAATATGATTGACTTTGGTGGTATAAAATGGTATCATCAAACTATCAAAAAGAGCAGAGGTGATGGAATGCTTGCGGAGAAACGACTCAGTGAAATTGTAGCCATTGTTGAAGAAAAGAGAAGCGTCACGGTTACGGAGCTTATGGACATCCTGAGTGCTTCTGAGTCAACTGTAAGAAGGGATCTGAATGTTCTTGACGGAAACGGTCAGATCAAAAAGGTGCATGGCGGAGCAGTGGCAGTCGGGAATACATACTACACTGTTGATGCTGATGTAGTATCCAGGAAGGATCAGAACAATGATGAGAAGGTGAGAATTGGGAAATATGCCGCATCACTGATCAAGCCGGGAGATTTTGTCTTCATCGACGCAGGGACAACGACAGAAGTAATGCTTGACTACATCACTGAGAAGAAAGCAACTTTCGTTACGAACGGCATCGACCACGCCAGAAAATTATCGCAGATGGGACTCACGACCTATATTCTCGGAGGAGAATTCAAGGCAACGACGGAAGCGATTGTAGGCGAGGAAGCCATTGAGAGCCTGAATAAGTATAACTTTACGATCGGCTTCTTTGGAACGAACGGAATAGCTGTCAACAATGGATACAGCACCCCGGACGTGAAGGAGGCAATGGTAAAGAAGAAGGCAATCAGGCACTGCAGGAACAGATACATATTAAGCGATTCAAGCAAATTTACAAAAATATCCTCAGTCATATTTGCAGAGTTCGAATCAGCCAGAATCATCACGACGGCTGTTCACGACGAAGCATACAGGAACTGCAGGAACATAGTGGAGGTGGATAAGCTGTGATCTATACAGTTACATTTAATCCGTCACTGGACTATATCGTTTCAGTGGATGATTTTACGACAGGCAAAGTAAACAGGACGACCAAGGAACTTATTTATGCCGGAGGCAAAGGGATCAACGTTTCCATCGTGCTTAAAAATCTGGGTTATGACAGCACGGCACTGGGATTCGTGGCAGGCTTTACGGGAAAAGAGATTTCAAGGCTGCTGTCTGAAAAAGGAATTAGTACGGATTTCGTTAAGGTTACGAACGGGATTTCCAGAATCAATGTCAAGATCCGTTCTGACAGGGAGAGCGAAATAAACGGTCAGGGGCCAGCAATCGACAAGGATTCCATTGACAAGCTGTTTGAGCAGCTGGACCATCTCAAGGCAGGCGATGTGCTTGTTCTGGCTGGAAGCATACCAAACGTTATGCCGAGTACCATGTACAGCGATATCATGGCGTTTCTGAAAGGCAGGAACATCAGGATCGTCGTTGATGCAACGCAGGATCTTCTGCTGAATGTCCTGGAATACAAACCATTCTTAATCAAACCGAATAACCATGAACTGGGAGAAATATTCGGAGTTGAGCTGAAGACCAGGGAAGAGGTAGTTCCTTATGCAAAGAAGATGCAGGAGAAAGGTGCCGTAAACGTACTTGTCTCAATGGCGGGTGAAGGAGCTGTTCTCGTTACGGAAGAAGGAGCGGTCTACATGGCTGAAGCGCCGAAAGGAAAGCTGAAGAACTCGGTAGGAGCCGGAGATTCCATGGTGGCAGGATTCATAGCAGGATATCTTCAGTCTGAGGACTATGCCGAAGCATTTAAGACAGCTGTCTGTACAGGAAGCGCAAGCGCATTTTCAGAGGAGCTTGCAACCAGGGAAGAAGTTGAACAACTGCTGAGTGCCCATAAATTTAATTTGTAACTATTCAGGACTACGTCCTTCATAGTCACAGATGATGCACACAAATTGCAAAATCAGCAATTTGGCGCACGCAGAACTCGGGTTTTTATGCGAAAACAGCATAAAAGCACCTCGCGTCACTGGATTACTGAACAGTTACTTGGTTTTCAATATCTTCACGGAGAACTTTTTGTTGCAGGGAAGCGATTCCCCATTATATAAAAAGCGGTAGTCAAATAAGGAGGAATATGTGATGAGAATTACGGATTTATTGGATGCAAAGAGCATCAGGCTTGAAGGAAAAGTATCAGGCAAACAGGAAGCAATCGACACCATGGTTGAACTTATGACGGCAAGCGGAAAAATCAAGGATAAAGAGGTTTATCGCAAGGGCGTTTTTGCAAGGGAAGCAGAAGGAACAACAGGAATCGGAGAAGGTATCGCCATTCCGCATTGTAAATCAGATTCAGTTGCAAAACCGGGACTGAGTGCCATGGTAGTAAAAGATGGTGTCGATTTTGACTCTCTGGACGGTGCGCCGGTAGATCTGATCTTTCTTATTGCAGCGCCGAATACGAAGGAAAATGTACATCTTGAAGTGCTCAGCAAATTATCAGTCCTTTTGATGGATGAAGGTTTTACTGATGGTTTGAGAAAAGCAAAGACTGTAGATGAATTCCTCAAGGTAATTGATGACACGGAATCAAAGAAGGATGCAGAAGAAGCTGCAAAACAGGTACAGCCTGCTGCAACCGGAGCTGTAACGGCAAAGCTTCTCGCAGTGACCGGTTGCCCGACAGGTATCGCACATACCTTCATGGCAGCAGAAAATATCGAGAAAAAAGCGAAAGCCATGGGCTGCAGCATCAAAGTTGAGACAAGAGGAGCCGGCGGCGCAAAGAATGTCCTCACTGCTGAAGAAATTGCAGAAGCAGATGCAATCATCGTAGCAGCTGACACCCAGGTGCCTATGGACAGATTCAACGGCAAAAAGGTAATCATCACAAAGGTTTCGGACGGAATCAATAAGGCGGAAGCGCTTGTAGCAAAAGCAATCAGCGGAGACGTACCTGTATTTAAGGCAACAGGCGCATCAAGTGCAGAGTTCACCGGAGGAAAAGAGAGCGTAGGACGTAAGATCTACAAGAACCTTATGAACGGCGTATCCCATATGCTTCCATTCGTTGTAGGCGGAGGTATCCTGATCGCCCTTGCATTCCTGATTGATGGATTTTCAGTTGACCTGAACGCATTGCCTGAAGCTGACAGATCCAGTTTCGGTTCCATCACGCCGCTGGCAGCACTCTTCATGAAGATCGGCGGATCGGCATTCGCCTTCATGCTCCCTATCCTTGCAGGCTTCATTGCAATGAGCATCGCTGACAGACCAGGTCTTGCACTTGGTATCGTAGGCGGATATATCGCTTCCCAGGGAAAATCCGGATTCCTCGGAGCGCTTATAGCAGGTTTTATAGCAGGATATATCATTGTTCTTCTTAAGAAGGTGTTTTCAGGACTTCCGGCACGTCTTGACGGCGTTAAACCGATACTGCTTTATCCGCTTTTCGGTATCCTGCTGACAGGCCTTGCAATGATTAAAATAGTTGAACCGATCGTAGGCGTTATCAATACATCACTGAACAACGGATTAGCAAACATGGGAAATACGAGCTCGATTCTCCTGGGAATCCTTCTCGCAGGAATGATGTCCGTGGATATGGGAGGCCCTGTAAACAAGGCGGCATACGTATTCGGAACCGCATCCATTGCAGCAGGAAACTACAACATCATGGCAGCAGTTATGGTAGGCGGTATGGTTCCACCTTGCGCAATTGCACTTGCAACGATTCTGTTCAAGAAGAAATTCACAGAAGATGAGAAAAAAGCCGGTCCTACGAACTTTATCCTTGGACTTTCCTTTATCACAGAGGGTGCGATTCCTTTCGCCGCATCAGATCCGCTCAGGGTGCTTCCAGCTTGTATAATCGGTTCTGCACTGGCAGGAGCAATATCCATGGCAGCGAACTGCACACTGATGGCACCGCACGGAGGAATCTTCGTATTTCCAGTGGTTGGAAATGTACTTATGTATCTTGTCGCACTTGTGGCAGGAACAGTCGCAGGAGCATTTATGCTCGGTATATTGAAAAAAACAGTTGAGAATTAAGAGGAGAAATTGAAATGAAAGAATTTACATATACAATAGCTGATCCAGAAGGAATCCACGCAAGACCGGCCGGACTTTTCGTCAAACAGGCTGCATCCTTCAAAAGCAGCGTTACGATTGCAAAAGACGGGAAAGAAGTCGATGCAAAGAGAATTTTCGGAGTAATGGGTCTTGGCGTGAAACAGGGCCACGACATTATCCTGAAAGTGGAAGGCGAAGATGAAGCTGAGGCTATTGAAGCATTAAGCACATTCCTGAAAGAAAATCTGTAACTATTCAGGACTACGTCCTTCATAGTCACAGATGAAGCACACAAATTGCAAAATCAGCAATTTGGCGCACGCATGTCTCAGGTTTTTATGCAAATTCAGCATAAAAACACCTCGCGAGACAGGGGCTCTGAACAGTTACGAAAATCTGTAATAATCGTTAAGAACATAGAAGGCGTCCATCCCCCCGGGCGCAGGGAAAGAGCCGGCAGATGGTAAGAATCTGCCGGCTCTTTCCGCGTCCTTGGAGTTAGACCTAGGACGGAAGGATTGAAATCCGAGCACAGAAATGATTGCGTGCAACTGTTCAGAACCTCTGTCATCTGTGACTATGAAGGACGTAGTCCTGAACAGTTACGATTGCGTTATGTTCCGGGCTCATGTATTATTAAAGACATAGAAGCTGTGTGGCTATAAAGGACAAAGTACCAGGTAGCCGCGGAGCATATTACAAGGAGGTAAAAAATGAAATTGCTCACTTACAAATATGAGGATACGGAAAAAATAGGAATCCTAGATCCGTCTGAAACCTATATCCTTCCCCTTGGACAGTTTGGAATTTTTAGCCGGACCATGAATGAACTCATAGACAGCCCGGATGATCTGAAAAAGCTGGAAGCTGCTGACCTTGAGGGAGCGGCAGAAAGGGTGCTGTACTCGGAAGTGGTGACATGCGCACCGATACCCTGTCCAAAACAGGATATCATATGTCTGGGAATTAATTACATGGCCCATGCGGAAGAGTCTGCAAGGTTCAAGAAGGAAGCTTTCGGAGGAGAAAGGCCTTATGCTGTTTATTTCAGCAAGAGGGTGAACGAAGCGGCAGGAAGCGGCTGGGACATTCCATCTCATAGTGACATTACAAAACAGCTAGATTATGAAGCAGAGCTGGCGGTTATCATAGGAAAGGACACAAAAAACGTGCAGCCTGAAGATGCCGGCGATTATATTTTTGGCTATACGGTTCTGAATGACATCAGCGCCCGTGAACTCCAGATCCGCCATAAGCAGTGGTATTTCGGAAAAAGCCTTGAGGGTTCGACGCTTATGGGTCCCTGGATCGTAACAAAGGACGAACTGGAATTTCCACCGAAACGCCGCATCACTTCAACTGTGAACGGGGAACTGAGGCAGGACAGCAATACGGAGCTGCTTATTTTTTCTATCCAGCATGTAATCAGTGAGCTGAGCATGGGAATGACCCTGAAAGCAGGAACCATCATTTCAATGGGAACTCCTGCCGGTGTCGGAATGGGAATGGAGCCGCCGACGTTCTTAAAGGCAGGCGACGTGGTCGAGTGCTGGATTGAGGGAATCGGTGCTTTGACAAACAGGATTGCAGATTGAGCGAAAGAAGGGGATAAGATATGAAATTGACTATGTTAGGAACTGGAATGGCTACCGTGACGGAATGCTATAACACCTGTTTTGTGATTTCGGATCAGGACAGGCATTTTCTTGTGGACGGAGGCGGAGGGAATCATATATTGAAGGCCCTGAAGGATGCCGGAGTGAAGACGACGGAGATCCATGATATTTTCGTGACCCATGAACATCTTGACCACATTCTGGGAATCCTGTGGCTCATCCGTGTCATCGGGACAAAGATGAACCAGGACAAATATGAGGGGAAACTGAATATCTACTGCCATCCGGAACTTGCAGAAGCAATCACGACGATTGCGGGACTTACCATCCAGAAGAAAGTATGTAGACTGATAGGAGAAAGAATCATTTTCGTTCCTCTGGACAACGGGGAAAAGAAGAAGATACTCGGCTGCAGGGTCAGGTTTTTTGATATACAGTCGACGAAGGCGAAACAGTACGGATTTACAATGGATCTTCCCGATGGAAAGGTTCTTACCTGCTGCGGAGACGAGCCCTACAATGAAAACAACTATGAATATGTAGGGGGCAGCACCTGGCTCATGCATGAGGCTTTCTGCCTCTATTCACAAAGGAATAAGTTCAAGCCTTATGAGAAGAACCACAGCACCGTAAAGGAAGCCTGTGAACTGGCAGAAAAGATGGAGATTCCGAATCTGATCCTGTACCACACAGAGGAGGAGAACCTGAAGAACAGGAAATTCCTTTACACCCGGGAGGGCCAGGAGTATTATCACGGAAATCTTTATGTGCCGGATGATATGGAGTCATTCGAACTTTAGGCAACAGTCAAAATAAAAGGGCGCTATGCAAACTAATAAACGTTTGCATAGTGCCCTTTCTGCATGCCGGCCTCGATAAACTGTCTTCTGTATTTAAGTGGGGTGATCCCCATTTTCAGTGAGAACTGTTTTGAGAAATAGGGCGGAGAGTTGAAGCCGACTGCAAAGCCAGTCGCCGTTATATCCAGATGGCTCTTTCTGAGCAGGTCGCAGGCCCTGTCGATCCTGAAATTCATAATATACTGCTTTGGACTGGTATTCAGATGCTTCTTGAAGAGTTTGAATATATAGGTCCTGTCGATATTGAATTCATCTGCGATGCTCTGGACGGAGATGTCATTGAAGTAGTTGGCGGAGATGTAATCCACGATCTTCCTGAAATAGAGTTCACCTGAGCTCAGGGTGCTTTCACTGGACTTGAGTTCCTTTTTGCTGAGGGTTCCCAGGAAGTGGTAGAGGCTGCCCATGGCCATATAATAATCCTGATTGGCGCAATAGTCGTATACCCTTCGGAAAGCATTGAGGATAGTATCATCCTTGTCATAGTGAAGCACGAAATTGCCTGAGGTCAGGCCGCAATCCTCCAGGACCGATCGTACTTTTCTGGGTGTCAACATATGTATCAATCAAAGGTGTTGACTGGCTGTCAAAAGTAACAAATGTTGCAGGCGTGGCAAAGATACTGTTAGGCATCATCTTCATCGTGCTGGCATTTTTTGTAATATTCGGATTGGGAAAAGCACCTGCACAGGCAATCGACCTTGCTGCAGTGAAGCCGAAATTCAACTGGACCTTCTTCATGACAATGGCATGGGTTCTCCAGGCAGTAGGCGGTGCTGAAAGCATCGGCGTTTATGTAAAGGACATCAAAGGCGGAAACAAAGCATTTGTAAAGACAATCATCCTTTCAACAGTTATCATCGGCGGAATTTATGTCCTCGGATGTATTGCAATCGGATTGATCGTTCCTGCGGAGGTTTTACAGAACAATTATTCCAACGGTATTTTTGATGTATTTGCAACATTGGCAGCAAACTTCGGAATCAGCGGAGTGGTGAGCCGTTTTGTAGGACTGATCATGCTGTTCTGCAACATCGGATCATTGGTAATCTGGACTGCCGCACCTGTAAAAGTATTCTTCTCGGAAATTCCGGATGGGATTTTTGGGTCCTGGGTAGCTAAGACAGATGAAAAAGGAAATCCGTACAATGCGCTTATCGCCCAGGCATTCGTAGTAAGCGTTCTTCTTATCATCCCTGCACTTGGTGTTGGCTCCATGGACAGCTTCCTCCAGACGCTGATCAATATGACTGCATCCACCGCCCTGATCCCGATGCTGTTCTTCTTTGTGGCATATATCGTGTTAAGGTGGAAAAAGGATGATATGGAACGTGACTTCAGGCTTGGAAGCAGAAAAGCCGGCATGGCAATCGGAGTCCTGCTGCTCTGCGTATTCATTTTCGTATTCTTCATGTCAACGGTTCCGGAGCCATCCCTGATTGCAGCCCAGCTGAACGGAACACTCGAAGAGGGTGTTACAAAACCGATTACCACGCTGCTCTACAATGTAGGCGGACTCGTTGCATTCTTAGGCTTTGCCCTTGTCTGCTGGAACCGATATGAAAAAAAGCAGGCTATTGAAGCAAAAGCGGTCAGGGAGTAGTGTCCTGATCATGAATGATAACCAAATGCAGCTGTCCGGTCGTCAGGGCTGGACAGCTGCAATTCGATACAGCAGAATAGGAGAAATAAGATGAAATTATGGGAAAACATAGAGATTGACGGAATCAACCGTCTGGAGCCAAGGGCTCATTTTTTAAGCTTTCCGACCAGGGAAGCGCTGGAAAGAAATGAAAACAGATATACGCATGCCTTCAGGAATTTGAACGGCTCGTGGAAGTTCCTATTCCTGGATGCTCCGGAATACAGCCCGGAGGGATTTTTTGAAAGCGGATTCGATACGAAGGACATGGATGATATTGTTGTGCCGGGAAACTGGCAGCTGCAGGGGTACGGAAAGATGCATTACTCGGACCTCTGGTACAATTTTCCTATCAACCCTCCTTATGTGCCTACGGAAAATCCAACGGGAATCTACAAGAGGACATTCAGAATCGGGAGCGAATTTGAAGGCAAGCGCATAATCCTCAGGTTCTGCGGCGTGGATTCCGCATACAACGTGTGGGTGAACGGCAGGGAAGTGGGATACAGCAAAGGCGCAAGAAATGAGGCTGAATTCGACATCACAGACATTGCAGTAATTGGTGAAAATGATGTGACGGTCCGCGTATACCAGTGGTCGGACGGAACCTATATCGAGGATCAGGATATGTGGTGGATGAGCGGCATATTCAGGGATGTGGAGCTGCTTGGAATTCCGGTCAACGGAATCTTCGACTTCAAGGTCGATACAGATCTGGACGCTGCCTGCAGAGATGCGGTCCTCAGGATAGCCGGAACGCTTTCAAAGGCGGAAGGGCAGACTGTGAAGGCCGAGCTTTTTGACGCCTGCGGAAACCTTGTTCTGGAGACGGAAACGGTGGCTGACGGCGAGAACTTCTCTTTCAGAGAACCAGTCGGGAACCCGGAAAAATGGACTGCCGAGACGCCGAACCTTTACAAACTCATTATTTCCGTGTATCAGGACAACGAGCTGATAGAGGCGATTCCCCAGAATGTCGGCTTCAGGAACATCGTACTGAATGGGGACACCTTCCTTGTTAACGGCGTGGCAATCAAGTTCAAGGGAGTCAACCGGCACGACTACAATCCGAAGAACGGCAGAGTTGTGTCAAAAGAGGAAATCGAGCAGGATATCATCCTCATGAAGCAGCATAACATCAATGCAATCAGAACCGCACACTATCCGAACTCCTACTACCTCTATGACCTGTGCGATACATACGGAATGTACCTGATTGCAGAAACAGACCTTGAATGCCACGGTTTTGAGCTGACTGGCGACTATAAATGGATCAGCGATGATCCGGCATGGGAAAAAGCCTATGTTTCCAGAATGATCAGGATGATCGGAAGGGATAAGAACCATCCTTCCATCCTTATGTGGTCTCTGGGCAATGAATCCGCTTTTGGACACAACTTCAGGGCAATGGCAGCAAAAGCACGGGAAATGGATCAGGGCAGGCTGATCCACTATGAAGGGGATTTCGATGTTGAAGTAGCAGATGTCTACAGCACCATGTATACATGGTTTGAAAATGACAAGAAGCCTTACCTGATGAAGGACATCATAGAAAAGAGCAGTAAGCCTCACGTGCACTGTGAATACTGCCACGCGATGGGTAACGGGCCGGGAAATCTGAAGGAATATCAGGATGCCACCTATGCCCATGACAAACTCCAGGGCGGGTTCATCTGGGAATGGTTCGACCATGGAATCTACAGCGAAACGGCGGACGGAGAGCCATACTACCGATACGGCGGGGATTTCGGGGATGATCCGAGCAACAAGACATTCTGCATAGACGGGCTTCTGATGCCCGACAGGACGCCTTCACCGGGACTTCTTGAATATAAGAAGGTGATAGAACCCATCTGCACGACAGCAGTCGACCTGGAAAAGGGGACAATCAGCCTTTTGAGCAGATTCGATTTTGCGGATCTGAACCAGTTTGACCTTGTATATGCGGTCATGGAGGATGATATCGTGCTGCAGAGCGGAAAAACAGAGATTCCTTCCATTCCTGCAAGGATGTCCGGGGAAATCAGCCTTCCATATAGTCTGGACTTTGAAGCTGTGCCGGGAGCAAACTATTATCTTAACATTTCATACCGCCTGAAAAGCAGCACGTACTATGCGCCTGCGGGACATGAGCTTGCTACGGCCCAGTTCGTTCTTCCTGTAAAAGCGGAAAAATACAAGGTATATCCGGTTGGAAGCCTGAGCGCCGTGAAAAGCCATACCACCCTTACAATAACCGGTGATACGTTCAGCGTGGACTTCGATCTTGTAAGAGGAAATATCATCAAACTGGTAAGGGATGGAATCACAGTCATGACCAAAGGCCCGAGACTTAATCTCTGGCGGGCTCCCATCGACAACGATATGGACGAACTGGTTCCGGACTATAAGACAAAATATTTCCTTCATCTCCAGCACGAGGTTGTAAAGGAAATCACTTATTTCGAAGAAGGAAACCACATGGCCGTCATAGTCAGGACAATCAACGGAACCACCAACAGCGCATGGCATTATGACACCACATACACATACAAAGTTTATTCTTCAGGGGATATAGAAGTGAAGGTGGCAGGCGTTCCGGCAGGAAGAATCCAGTGTGCTCCGAAGATGCTCCCTCGCATCGGGGTCACCATGCAGCTCGACAAAAACCTTTCCAAGGTAAGATGGAGCGGAAGGGGACCGGGAGAAAACTATGCAGATTCCAAAGAGGCGGGAATGTTCGGACTCTATGAAAACACAGTGGACGGAATATTCACGAACTATGTCCATCCGCAGGAAAACGGGAACCATATGGACTGCTCATTTGCTTCCTTTACGGATGACAGGGGGATGGGTCTTGTGGCGACTGCTGGAGATACTTTCAACTTCAGTGCATCCTACTACGAAGACAGTGATCTGGAAAATGCCAGACACACGTGCGAACTGAAAAAACGCGATTACATCGTGCTGCGCATCGACCACAGGCAGAATGGTCTGGGAAGCAATTCCTGCGGACAGAGGCAGCTTGAAAAGTACCAGTGCAGGTTCGAGGAATTCGAGCTTTCCTTCAGGCTGACTCCTTATAACAACAAAGAGGTAAGCGATAAGGCAATTGCCAGGGAGGAAATCGTAGCCGGATACAGGATAAAGGTGGAAAGCGAAGCGGATTGCAGCTATACGTTTTCACAATATAACAGATAAACAGAAAACACGAAAGGATGCCCTGCATATGCGGAGCATCCTTTCGTGTTTGTTCGCCCGGCATGGGCGCAATTTTAAGAGTTAAAGTCCAATGTGATAAAACATTTGCAGTTATGTTTGAATAAGGTTTACCCGTTTTGCTATGTGAAACGATTTTAAATGTTCAGAGTTTTGTACTGCCCGGCGATTTTATTCATGTATCAGTAATACAGTGCACCAGTCCGGATAGGGAATCAGAACTGAAAAAATGTTGACAACATGCACAATTCCATTTTATAATTAGTTAGAAATCTAACTAATCCAAGAGGAGCTGCAATTGTGAATAAGGAAATGAATATCGGACACAAGATCATACATATTTCGCGCCAGATTGACAGGATCATCGGCAAGAGGGTCGCCCAGTATGGCGTGACGAATATACAGGCCAAAATAATCGGATTCCTATATTGTGAATCTTCCAAACGGAATATCTTCCAGAAGGACATCGAAGAGAGGTTCGACATAAGACGTTCATCGGTAACCAGCGTGCTGAATCTGATGGAAAGTAACGGAATTATCCAGAGGGTCAGCGTCGAGGAGGATGGAAGGCTGAAGAAAATCATGCTCCTGGAAAAGGGGCGCGAGATTCAAAGCGCCGTGTACCAGCAGATCGTGAAGGTGGAAGACTACATGACAGAGGCACTGACACCGGGAGAACGGGAGCTGCTGTTTGAACTGTTGGATAAGATTTCCGAAAAGATTTCCGAAGAGGATTGATAAAGAGTTTGCCATGGCAAACTCTTTGTTTAAGGGAAAAATTAGTTAGAAATCTAACAAAGGAGGATGGAAAATGATAAAAAGAATGATGGCGTATATAGGTGAATTCAGGAAGGATACGATCCTGACACCTGTATTTGTAGTTTTGGAAGTAATGATGGATATCCTGATTCCATTTTTAATGTCGAAGATCATCGACAATGGAGTTGGCAGGGGGGATATGAAGTATGTGTATACAGTGGGAGCCCTTATGATAGGCGCGTCCCTGCTGGGCCTGCTTTTCGGAGTCCTTTCGGGAAAAACCGCGGCAAGGGCATCGACAGGGTTTGCCAGAAACCTGAGAAGGGGCATGTACCACAACATACAGGATTTTTCCTTCTCAAATATTGACAAGTATTCAACGGCAGGGCTGATCACAAGACTGACCACTGACGTCACAAACGTGCAGAATGCATTTCAGATGATCATCAGGATGTTCGTTAGGGCTCCGATTATGATTGTATCTGCAATGTTCATGTGCTTCTATATCAATGCGAAATTAGCCCTGGTTTTCCTGGGGGCGATTATTTTTCTTGGCATTATCCTGTATCTGATCATGATAGGGGTTCATCCGTTTTTCAAACAGCTGTTCAGAAAATATGATGATCTCAATGCCAGTGTCCAGGAGAATCTGACAGGCATACGTGTTGTGAAGGCGTATGTCAGGGAAGATCATGAAATAGAAAAATTCCATAAAGCTTCAGAAACCGTATACGATTATGCGATCAAGGCAGAAAAGATTCTTGTATTCAATGCCCCGGTCATGCAGTTTACCATGTATGTCTGCATCCTGCTGTTATCATGGCTTGGAGCAAAGTTGATTGTATCCGGCTCCATGACAACAGGCGAGCTTATGAGCCTGTTTACCTATATCAGTGCCCTTCTGATCAGCCTTATGATCATGTCCATGGTGTTCGTCATGGTGGTCATGGCAAAATCATCCGCTGAGAGAATCACGGAAGTGCTGGGTGAAAAAAGCGATCTGGCCAACAGCGGGAATCCGGTATTCACAGTGAAAGACGGCTCCATTGAATTCGACCATGTGGATTTCAGCTACAGTAAAAATGAAAACAACCTCAACCTGAAGAACATCAATCTGACCATCCATTCGGGTGAAACCATCGGAATCATCGGCGGAACGGGAAGCGCGAAGACGACCTTTGTCCAGCTGATTCCAAGGCTTTATGACGTGACGAAGGGCTCCGTCAGGGTAGGCGGGACAGATGTCAGGGATTATGATATCGAGACACTTAGAAATCAGGTATCCATGGTACTTCAGAAAAATGTCCTTTTTTCTGGTACGATCAAGGAAAATCTGAGATGGGGAAATCCGGAGGCAACAGATGAAGAGCTGATTACGGCATGCAGACAGGCCCAGGCAGCAGAATTTATAGAAAAATTCCCGAACGGATATGATAGCTATATCGAGCAGGGAGGCACCAATGTTTCAGGCGGGCAGAAGCAGAGGCTCTGCATTGCCAGGGCATTGCTGAAGAAACCGAAGATACTGATCCTGGATGATTCGACCAGCGCAGTAGATACCAGGACCGACGCTCTGATCAGGAAGGCATTTAAAGAGGCAATCCCGGACACGACGAAACTGATCATTGCCCAGCGTATTTCTTCAGTAGAGGAAGCGGACAGGATAATTGTTCTGGATGATGGAGAAATCAACGGTTTCGGAACCCATCAGGAACTTCTTGAGACAAATGACATCTACAGGGAAGTATATGAATCACAGATGAAGGGAGATGATAATGATGAAGCAATCGCATAAAACGGAAAGCATTGACGCAGCAGGAAAAGGCAAAGGACAGAATGCAGGCACAGGCGGAGAACAGAATCCAGGCACAGGCAGAGAACAGAATCCAGGCACACAGGGGAAAAAACAAAGGGCCTCGGGAAAGACCATGAAAAGGCTGATATCCTATGTGGTAAAGGAATATAAACTAAGCCTTCTGGTCGTTCTTGCAGCCATTATCCTGAGTTCCGTTGCAAATGTGGGCGGAACCCTGTTCCTGAAAAAACTGATTGACGGGTATATCCTGCCGATGATTGGGCAGACGGAGCAGGATTACAGCCCGCTTCTGAAAGCCCTCTCCATCATGGCGCTGATCTATTTTGGCGGCATAGTTTCAACCTATGTATACAGCCGGATTATGATCTATGTGGCCCAGGGATCTCTGAAAAAAGTCAGAAATGACATGTTTGCACATATGGAATCCCTGCCGATCGGTTTTTTTGATTCCCATGCCCATGGAAACATCATGAGCCTTTATACAAACGATACCGATACCCTGAGGCAGATGATCAGCCAGAGCATGCCCCAGCTGGCAGCCTCTGTTATCACAATTGTAAGCATCGCCATTTCTATGCTGATCCTGAATATACCGCTCACCCTTGTGGAGGTCCTGATGATGGTCCTCATCGTGTATCTTACAAAATATATCGGCGGGAAAAGCGGGAAATATTTCATGCTGCAGCAGAAAGATCTTGGATCCGTCAACGGATATATCGAAGAAATGATGGAAGGCCAGAAAGTCGTTAAGGTATTCTGCCACGAAAAAGAAGCGAAAAACAAATTTGATGAACTGAACGACGGGCTTTTTGAAAGCGCTGACAGCGCTAATAAATATGCCAATGCCCTGATGCCAGTGCTTGGAAACCTGGGATATGTAAATTATGTCCTGGTAGCAATCCTGGGTGCATTGCTTGCAATCTCGGGAATCAGCGGGTTCACCCTTGGCGGCATCGCCGCATTCCTTCAGCTTGCCCGAAGCCTGAACGGAACCGTTATGCAGATTTCAGGACAGCTCAATGCAGTGATTATGGCATTTGCAGGAGCTGAACGCATATTCAGGTTCCTGGATGAAAAGCCGGAGACAGATGAAGGATACGTCACTCTCGTAAACGTAAGGGAAGATGAAGACGGCGGCATTGAAGAAGTAAAAGAGCGTACGGGAGTGTGGGCATGGAGACATCCTCATGCAGACGGCACAGTAACCTATAAAAAAGTCTGCGGCGACGTGGCTTTTGACGATGTGGATTTCGGATACACGGAAGAAAAAATGGTTCTCCATAACGTAAAAATGTTTGCCAAACCTAGTCAGAAGATCGCTTTTGTCGGATCCACAGGCGCAGGAAAAACAACGATCACAAATCTGATCAACCGTTTCTACGACATACAGGATGGAAAAATCAGATATGACGGCATCAACATCAACAAAATCAAAAAGGATGACCTGAGGAGGTCCCTTGGAATCGTACTCCAGGATACCCACCTTTTTACCGGAACCATAGCTGACAACATCCGTTATGGAAAACTGGAGGCAACCAGGGAAGAGGTCATCGCAGCAGCGAAACTGGCAAATGCGGATCTGTTCATCAGGCATCTGCCTGAAGGCTACGATACCATGATATCCGGGGACGGCGCAAATCTTTCCCAAGGCCAGAGGCAGCTCCTCGCAATCGCCAGGGCGGCAATCTTCAATCCGCCGGTTCTGATCCTCGACGAAGCAACCTCCAGCATCGATACCAGGACGGAAGCAATCGTGCAGGAGGGTATGGACAAGCTGATGGAAGGCAGGACGGTATTCGTCATTGCCCACAGGCTGTCCACTGTCAGGAATTCCGATGTCATCATGGTAATGGAAAACGGAAGAATCATCGAGCGTGGAGACCATGAAGAACTCATCGGGAAAAAGGGCAAGTACTATCAGCTCTACACAGGTGCATTTGAACTGGCGTAGGTTCCGGATCAGAGACTGCGACGCAGCGCAGCCGAGTGAGAAAAGGTGAAGCTGCTGAAGAAGGATTGCAGAAGCAGGAACCAACCGTCTGGACAAACACCAGGCTGAAACCTACAGGACAGAAAAAAATCAGACCAGCATCGGTCTGATTTTTTTTCTGTCCTGTAGGCAGCTGTTTATAATATATTGCCGCTATGTTTATAAAAATTTCATCAAAGCCAGAAAAATTTATGACACCAGTTGGCTACGAATGGAATATAATAGAAGAGGCGGATTTGTCCATTGAATCCGCAAACTCTAACATATATAAGAACACGCTTTTGAAATCAAAGCGCGATTGTTGTAACTGTTTAACCGCAGCCTCAGGAACAACAGGCGGCTCAATATTTAAGATACAGGAGAAAAACAGATGCTGGAATTGAAAGACATAAAGAAACATTATAACGTAGGCGGAAACATCACAAAGGCCCTGGATGGGATTTCCGTTTCCTTCAGAAAGAAAGAATTCGTAGCCATACTGGGGACCAGCGGTTCCGGAAAGACCACCTGCCTGAATATCGTGGGCGGCCTTGATGCCTACGACTCCGGAGATATGGTAATCAATGGAAAGTCGACAAAGGCTTTCAAAGCCGAGGATTGGGACGCATACAGGAACAACACCATCGGATTCGTGTTCCAGAGCTACAACCTGATCTCCCATCTGGGCATCATTGAAAATGTCGAGCTTGGCATGACCCTCAGCGGCGTATCCAAACATGAGAAAAAGAAGAAGGCTCTCCAGGCCCTTGAACAGGTAGGCCTGAAGGAGCATATCCACAAGAGGCCCAACCAGCTCTCGGGAGGACAGATGCAGAGGGTGGCCATAGCCCGCGCCCTGGCAAACAACCCAGACATTCTTCTGTGCGATGAGCCTACAGGCGCCCTGGATACGACAACGAGCGTCCAGATCATGGATCTAATCCGGGAAGTAGCAAAAGACAAGCTGGTCATCATGGTCACCCACAACCCTGACATTGCCCATGAATATGCAGACAGAATCGTAGAATTCAAGGATGGAATGATCATTTCAGATTCCCATCCCCATGTGGAGCAGCCGAAAGAAGACCGCTTCCAGCTGAAAAAGACAAGCATGAGCTTTTTGACTGCCCTCAAGCTTTCCTTCAACAACATCAGAACAAAGAAGGGAAGGACTGCCCTGACAGCCTTTGCATCAAGCATCGGAATCATCGGCATTGCCCTGATCCTGTCATTGTCCGGAGGATTCCAGATACAGATAGACAAATTCCAGACAGACAGCCTCTCGAACTTCCCGATCACGATCACCCAGACAACCATGGACATGGATATGGAAACCATGTCGGAACAGTCCAGGGAAGCACGAAGTGAAATGATGGGTACTTCTTCATCAGAAGATGAATATCCGGATGCTGCTGCCGTTTATCCATATGACCCTTCCAAAAACAGCCGCGCGCATACAAACAACTTTTCCGACGAATACATCGAATATCTGGAAGAAATCGATCCTGGCATGGTATCCTCGGTAGGCTATACCAGAACCGTAGGATTGAACCTGTTAATGAAAAAGGACGGCAAACTATCATCCCTTTCATCAGGCGACATCGGATTTTCATCCTATCCGAAAACCATCGGTGAAGAGGACAGCATGTCCTATATCGAACAGAACTACGACCTTCTTGCAGGAAAATATCCGGAAGGCAAAAATGAGCTTGTGCTTGTCATATCAACAAAAAACACAGTTCCAATAAGCGTACTGAAGGCGCTGGGCCTTGATGCAGAGGCAGAAGAAATCCCCTTTGACGAGATCCTCTCCTTATCATTCAGGAGCGTAAAAAACAACGATTATTATGCAAAGACCAATCTTGGAATCTACACCATAAATCCTGACTTCGAAGCCGCATACAACAGCGAAAACAGCGAAGAGCTCAAAATAGCAGGCATCATCAGGCAGAAGGAAGACGTTGAGATTGCCGTCCTTGGAGAAGGAATCGCCTATGCCGACGTACTTGCCACGGATTTCATAAACGACGCAGCAGAATCAGACATTGTAAAAGCCCAGGAGGAAGCTGATTTCAACATCCTTACAGGCGAAAGCTTTTCAACAGCAAGCGCCATACCGTCCTCCATGGGCGGCAGTTCCAATTCCACGGCTTCCATGATGGGCATGATGGGAGGCGGTTCAGGTGCAGGCCAGAGCATGACAAAAGATGCCCTGCTTTCCATGCTCGGCGCAACGGGAACCCCTTACATGATCAACATATACCCTGTGGACTTTGAGTCAAAAGAAGCAGTGAAAGAGTATCTGAACACCTGGAATAACGACAAGGAAAAGGATGAGGCCATCTACTACACGGACCTGGCCGCAACGATGACGGACCTTACCGGCGGCATCATGGATGCCATCACCCTGGTGCTGATTGCATTTGCAGCCATTTCCCTTGTGGTATCCCTGATCATGATCGCAATCATCACCTATACATCAGTCCTTGAGAGGACAAAGGAAATCGGAATCCTGAAGGCGCTCGGTGCAAGAAAGAAGGATATCACCAGGGTTTTCGATGCGGAGACATTCATTCTGGGAGTATTTTCAGGATGTCTTGGAATTGCAATTTCCTACCTGCTGACATTTCCGATCAACAGCGTGATAGAGGCAATGACGGAGCTGCCGGATGTGGCACAGCTGAAACCGGTATATGCGATATCCTTGATTGCGGTGAGTACCGTTTTGACTATGATGGGTGGGCATATTCCGGCGAAGATGGCGGCGAAGAAGGATGCTGTGGAGGCGTTGAGGAGCGAGTAAGGGGTGGGAAGCCACTGGATGTGATTGAGTTTGAGTAATAAAGGAAAATCCTACAGCCCAGTTTTTATGCGGGTTGTAGGATTTGTTTTTTGTAATGGCTTTATAAAATGTACTTTTAAATAAATTAAAAATCAGTAGTATTATCGAAACTTGTACGGTATAATGATGTACAAGTAAGAAAAAAGATGCTAAATCATGTAGGGGCAAATCATAGCACAAAGCGAGGGGAAACATGAGCGAAAAAGTTTATATTCCACTATATACAATAACAGATAAGATAGTAAATTTAGTTTCTGCTATAACTGAAATAATAACCAAACTCATGATAAATGATGATATGACCAACATCCCAAGACTTCTAGAAGATAATCGTATCCGTACGATTCATGCCTCATTAGCTATTGAAAATAATTCCTTATCTTTGGATGAAGTAATTGATATTATCAATGGGAAAAAAATTCTGGGGACACCAGCTGAAATATGTGAGGTAAAGAATGCCTTTGAAGCATATAACCGGCTGTTAGAAATGAATCCGTATTCAGTTAAGGATATGTTATTAGCCCATAAAGTATTGATGAATGAATTAACAAAAGAGGCAGGAACATTTCGAAGTGGTGGTGCAGGTGTATTTGTGGGAAAACAATTAGTTCATATGGCACCACCGGCAAATCAGGTGCCACATCTGATAAAGGAGTTGGTTGATTGGGCAAAAAAGGCAGAAGTACATCCACTAATAAAAAGTTGTGTGTTCCATTATGAATTTGAATTTATTCACCCATTTGCAGAGGGAAATAGTAGAATGGGACGAATGTGGCAGACACTATTGCTGTATAAATGGAAATCACTGTTTGGCTGGCTTCCAATTGAAACATTAATTAGGGAGCGGCAAGATGAATATAACAAAGTGCTAGATGAATGTGACCAAAGTGCTGATTCTGGAAAATTCGTAGAGTTTCTGTTAAAAGCTATTTATGAGGTGTTATGTGAAATTGCAGACACCGAACAAGTTATGGAACAAGTAACCGAACAAGTTGAAAGGCTGTTAAAGGTTATTGGTGATAAAGAATTTTCAACCAAGGAGCTTATGGAATTACTGGAATTAAAGCATAGACCAACGTTTAGAGATAACTATTTGTTGCCAGCTATGGATATTGGTTATATTGAAATGACCATACCTGATAAGCCGAATAGTAGTAAGCAGAAATATAAAATGGTAAAGGACATTGAACAATAATGCATAAAAATTTAGCAAGTATAAATTATAGCGCATGTAAATTTGATAGGATTTTACAGTCCACTACACGTATTGTGATGAGTAAACTGGTCATATGTAAGTAGTTGGGCAAGAAGTTTTATTGAAAAGGAAAGATAAGCAAATACTTGAAAGAAAGTGAGATGATACTTGGTGACGGAATTATTTGACATTTCAAAGTTCGATTCATACAAAGAAGATAATCGCCGAGAGGTGAAGAAAGCAAACGGCGGCCTTCCAATTGCACTCTGGGATACCTATTCATCATTTGCCAATACTTATGGTGGAGTAATTATTCTAGGTATTAAAGAACTGGATGATAAAAGTTGGAAAACTACAGGCTTAAAGACAGCTGATAAAGAGAAGCTGTTGGATAATTTCTGGAATCTAATCCATAACAGTCAAAAGGTAAATATCAATCTCCTATCTGAAAATGATGTAGAGGTTTACGAGGTTGGTGAGGACTTAATTATAGTGATTTGTGTTCCAATGGCAAAACGCGAACAAAAGCCTGTATTTATAAATAATGATATGTTTGGCGGAACGTTCAGAAGAGACCATTCTGGAGATTATCATTGTACAAGACTTCAAGTAAAAGCGATGTTGCGTGATCAGACGGATAATACAATGGATATGGAAGTCTTGGATGATGCATTAATGGAAGATTTGAATAAAGAAACAATTCAGGGATACAGAAATCGCCATAGGACATTAAAAGCTGGGCATCCATTTGAAAGATTAGATGATTTAGAGTATCTTCGTAGCATTGGTGCAGCAGCTGTATCCGATGTGGACAAACAGTTACATCCTACTGCAGCAGGTATGTTAATGTTTGGAAATGAGTATAACATCGTGAGACATTTTCCGGAATACTTTTTAGACTATAGAGAATTGCTTGATCCTACGATTCGTTGGACAGATCGATTACAGTCAAGTTCCGGTGAATGGTCAGGTAATATCTGTGATTTTTATTTTAGGGTATATAACAAAATGATCAAGGATATTAAAGTGCCATTTAAGACTAAGGGCGGGGACCGTATTGATGACACTCCTGTGCATGAAGCTTTACGAGAAGCGCTTGCAAATTGCCTAATAAATACAGATTTTTATGGAGTCAGAGGTGTGGTAATTAAAAAAGAGCCAGATAAGCTAATTATGGAAAATCCAGGTTATAGCAGGACAGGAAAGGCTCAGATGCGAAAAGGTGGAGTATCAGATCCTCGTAATAAGACGCTTATGAAGATGTTCAATCTTATTAACATTGGTGAACGTGCAGGAAGCGGAGTTCCAAATATTTTTAATGTATGGGAAGACGAGGGCTGGATTGAGCCAGTGATTGAGGAACAGTTTGATCCTGATAGAATGATTTTAACGCTTGAATTTAAGAAAAAGCAAGCGAAGAAAACAAGCGATAAAAAGCAAGCGAAGAAAACAAGCGATAAAAAGCAAGCGAAGAAAACAACGAAAAATATGGTTGAAATCAGAAAATATCTGCAGAAATATGGCGAGTCAACAACAAGTGATATTGCTGCTCATATTGAATTAAGTCCGGCAAGAACAAGAGTAATTATGGCAGAGATGGATGATGTTGAAGCTATAGGTGGAAACAGTAACAGGACATATAAATTGAAGTGAAAGCGGAGCATAACAAAATTATTATGGCATGTAGACTAACTTTTAAGACATAAATTTAGAAAAGGTAGTTCAAGATGGGTTTAGAATACAAGAATTTCAAAAGCATTTATATGTAAATGAGATGGAAGTATCTAACGCTGTGCTGAGAGATAGGTTTGGTGTGGAAGAATGGAAAAGAAGATAATTTGATGCGCGTTTGCAGTAAAAATATAGCAAGTGAACTTCTTGAAATGACATTTGGAAAAGGAAAATATAATGGAGAAAGTATGTAAATACTAGCATTTGTTTTGAGGGTGGATTTGATGAATTTCTCTAGAGAATCCCTATAAGAGACATATTGGATTTTGAACCGAAAGGAGAAAGAACAGATGAAAGAATCACCAAAAGTAAAACCTTTATGCCCTCCAGGACGCCCCCCCACGTTATGTGGATGTCCCATATGCAGAGGTGACTTTGGATAATGGAGAGGGTCATACATTAAAGATGGACATTTACCAGGACCTAAATCAAAAAGAGCCAGGACCTTGCATCATCTACTATTTTGGCGGCGGATGGATGTGGGGGGAATACAAGCAGGTTACTCAGAAAGCTGTGTACTGCAGGGATTTAATAAAACTGGTAGAGCAAGGCTATACCATCATATCGCCATCCTACCGTCTGGCAAGCCAGTCAGTATTTCCGGCATGCATTCATGATTGCAAGGGAGTAGTGCGTTTCTTAAAGGCAAATGCACAGACTTTTCATATTGATCCGGAACGTATTGGCGTATTAGGCAATTCGGCGGGTGGACACTTAGCGGCTATGGTTGCAATGAGTGCAGACAGCAAAGAAATGGAGGGCGATGTTGGCGGCAATCTGGAGCATTCCAGTGCAGTCAAGGCGGCAGCTGTCTTCTATGGGCCAACTGATTTAGAAGAGCTGATTCATGTGGGAGCAGCTAAAATAGATGGCCCGCCAAAGAATTTGGAAGGTACTGAAATTGACAGTGCGGCCGGTCAGGCGGTTGAAATTGAAACACAGATACTGGGGTACAGAGGGACTGGGAAGAATTTGTGGACATTAAACGAAGTATTGGAAAATGGAGATACAGCTAATACTGATTGGAGATACATTGAACTTGCCAGAAAATGCAGCCCTATTCAGTATGTGAAAGAGGATTGCCCACCTATGATTATCATGCACGGAGGACAAGATCCTGTGGTGCCGATTGATCAGAGTGAGAAGCTGTATAAAGCGTTGGTTGAAGCAGGTGCAGATGTCACCTATCTTTCCTATTCCAATGCAGGGCATGGGCCATCAATGGGAAAAGCAGCAGATGAGTTTGCTTACAGATTTTTGACAGACCGTTTATAAGATAAAATGAAAAAAATATCATTCAGAAGATTAACATAGTCTTATGGATGATATTTTTTGTTTTAATGACTGGTCAGTACTTCCTTATCCAATATTTTCGCTGATAACGGAATCAGGCATCCGCCTACCAGATTGCCTAAAGAAATAACAGCAATATAAAGAACCGCTTTTGCACTCCACGCATCTGCCATGGAGAAATAGAACATGTCGGCAATACTATGCTCATACCCGGAAAGAATAAATACCATGATCGGAAAAATTAATGCGATATTTTTTTCTACTCCATCTTTAATGGTCTGGAAGCCGATAACTGCGATGCTCATCATGATACCGCACATGATTGCCATAATAAATGTACTGAATAAGGTATCTGATAATTTTAAGTCAACTATTTCAACGGTATGCTCGACCAGTTTCGCTAATTTTGTCTGGCGGAACAGATAACCGGTTCCAACGGTTCCTACCATATTTCCAAAATATACTGCAAGAATTGTTTTGAAGAATGACAGTTCTTCGTTCACAATATAACATACTTTTCCGGTATATAAATTCAGACCGAAAGTATAAATAGTAAAGAGACCTATAGAAAATAAAAGTGCGCCGACTATGTGGTTTTCCAGAGTTAAATAAATAGTTCCACCTGAGCTGATCGCAACGCCACCCATAATTGCCTTAATAAATGTTTTCATAAATAGATACGTCCTTTTCTTAAAACTATGTCTTATAAGTAATTTAGAAGATATGATATAAATCACACTATTTGATATTATAACACATGATTTGAAAAATGAAAGCGTATATTGTATGTTTTGTACAAAATACAATGTACAAACCATAATTTGGAAATCAGGAATAAAAACGACTGTTTTTTTCTGCGGTGATGTAGTAAAATAAATCTTAACTGTTAAGAACCCAATAAATCTAAACTGTTCAGGATGGCGAGCTTAGACAGGCATTAAAACATGCAAATGTACACTTGTGAAGAAAGCAGGGTAAATTATGAATGCAGCAGATATACAGGAACTCACGGGCTTGGTGAGAGAATTTTGTGAAGAGCGTGACTGGGATCAGTTTCACAATCCCAAGGATCTTGCAATTGGAATTTCCACAGAGGCCAATGAATTATTGGACTTATTTCGTTTTAAATCAGAAGAAGATATGAGAGAAATATTTGCCAGCACGGATAAAAAGATCCGCGTCGAGGAAGAACTGGCAGATACTTTATTCTTTGTCCTTAGATTTGCCCAGATGAATAATATTGATTTGAAAAAAATCTTAGAAGACAAGCTTGCAAAAAACGGGCAGAAATATCCAGTGGAGAAGATCAAGGGGAAGAACCTGAAGTATACGGAACTGGATTAGAATTAAGAATGAAAATGAGCGATTATTTTTGTACAAGCTGCAAAATCATTAGGTGAGATAGCACGTTGGCTTGAATATTATTGAAATGACAACTATGGAGGTGATTAAGTGATACCATTAAAAATAGAAACCCTGCTTCAAGGACAAGTGGTAGAGCGAAATAGAGTTGAATACAAAGAGGGCTGGAATCCAGGGGATATTATTCATACAATCTGTGCATTTGCAAATGATTATGATAACGTCAATGGTGGCTATCTTGTTATTGGCGTGGCGGCAAATGACGGCATACCAATCTTGCCTCCAAAAGGTGTTGATAAGGAGCGGGTAGATTCTATACAGCAGGAAATATTCCAGTATTGTAATAAGATTGAACCACGTTATATTCCGACAATTGAAGTGGTAAATTATCCGAATGACGATACGCATTTGATTTATTTGAAATGTTCTGCCGGTGATGCAGGACCCTATCAGGCACCAGTAGACGTATATTCAAAAAAACATTCTGATAAAAAAACTGATAAGTCCATGAAATATTGGATCCGTCCAGGTTCATTGACAACACCAGCTAAGCTAAATGAATTATCAGAACTATATGAAAAATTCAATGCGGTTCCTTATGATGATAGGATCAACCGCATGGCGACAATTGATATTATTCGCAGAGGGTATCTGGAGGATTTTATTCGGGATAGCAATAGTACACTTACAAATGAGTTAAATTCCAGAACCCTGGAAGATTTACTTATTTCACTTGAAGTTGCAAATGAAACGGATACTGATTTAGCAATTAGAAACATTGGTGTTTTGATGTTTTCTGATAGACCTGACAAATTAATTCCTGGAGCTCAGATTAATCTGGTCAAGTTCAATACAGATGAGGCGGAGGCGTCGAATGATTTTATTGAAAAGACATTTACAGGACCAATCTGGAAACAGGTAAAAGATGCGTTAGCTTATATAGAATCAACGGTTATTGAAGAAAAAGTTGTGAAGATAAAGAATCAGGCTGAAGTAGACCGTTATTTTAATTATCCATATAACGCGCTTGAAGAAGCACTGGTAAATGCCGCATTCCATAAATCTTATAGAGATGGCGAGCCGGTTGAAATCAGAATCTATGTTGATAGCATTCAGATTATTAATTATCCAGGCCCTGATAAATGGATAAACATGGAAAAATTTTCAACTGGTAAGGTTAGAGCGAGAAAATACCGCAATCGCAGAATCGGAGAATTTTTTAAAGAAATAGATCTTTCAGAGAAACAAGGTACAGGAATCCCTACAATTCTTTCGGCACTAAAGAAGAATGGCTCTCCATTGCCGGAATTCGAGACAGATGAGAATAGAACTTATTTGATTATAACGATTAAGATGAGAAAAGGCTTTGAAAATAAGGGCAAAATGTCCGAATCAATGTCCGAATCAATGTCCGAATCAATGTCCGAATTGGCACAAAGTAGAATGAAAGTGGTGTTAGCTTATTTAAAAGAAACTGAAAGTGTAAGTAGTGCAGTTGTTGCATCGATTTTAGATGTTCAAATTAAAACTGCCAGTAGATTGTTGAATCAGGCAGAAGAAATTGGTTTGTTGAAGAGTGAAGGAAAAACACGAGATAAAATATATAAGATAAAATAATTGAAAATGATATTAAAGAATTTTACTAAAGGGACAAAAGATTAAAATAAAATTTTACATCAGGACTGGAAAAAATAATTGAGAAGCAGCAGAAAAGCCATGCAAGTTCTTAAAAAAAGTGCAGTAAAGGAGATTAAAATGGAACTGGTAAAAGGCAGACCAACCAATCTGATTGGAAGGTCAGACAAGGAAATAAAAGTATATGATTTACTGGAAGAACTGGGAATTGAATATGAAAGAATGGACCATGAAGAAACGAATACCATGGAAGAATGCCACGAGATAGATCTGCTGCTGAATGCCGACATCTGCAAGAACCTTTTTTTGTGCAACAGGCAGAAGACGCAGTTCTATCTGCTGATGATGCCCGGAAATAAGCCTTTTAAAACAAAGGATCTGTCCAGTCAGATCAATAGCGCAAGGCTTTCCTTTGCAGATGCAGAATACATGGAGGAGTATCTCCACATTAAGCCGGGAGCGGTATCAATTATGGGATTGATGAATGATACAGACAATCAGGTGCAGCTTTTAATCGACCGGCAGGTGACGGAGGGTGATACGATTGGATGCCATCCCTGCGTCAGTACTGCAAGTATAAAGATTAGCATCAAAGATATTCTGGAAAAATTCCTGCCGGCGGTTCATCATGAGGCAATGATCGTAGAGCTGCCAGAAGCCAATCGCTTATAAAAGGAGATTCAAATGACGACATTAAAAAGCGCACTAGAAGTATTTAATAAAGAGGACTTGAAAAATTATGCCAGTAAACTGCATATCCGCCGTATCTCATCTTTGAATAAAGGCGAGCTGGCTGATAAAATGCATTCATTTTTGTGAGAATTTTTATGGCATTGCTCCGATTGATGTTCTGCATCAGATCTATCAGAAAAAACCAAAATACAAGATAAGCAGAGAAGAACTGATTCATCTGTTTGAACAGATACCGGATGATATTAACTGGAGTTGTATTCTGGGTGATCATATCATTGCTTCTTCTTATAGGTATGAAAATCGCATGAGATGGTTGCTTGGGATGCAGATGGATAAGGATTTCTATATTCCCACATACCGCCAGGTAGAGGATTATTGGAAGCATCATTATATGACAGATGAACCGGCGTATCAGAAAATGAAATCCTTTTTACAATCCAGGATGCATATGCAATATGAGGAAGCTGAAGACGACATTTGTGAGATATGGTATCGTTTGGAAAAAGGCGATGATTTTAACGAAGTCATGGGATGGCTGAGTAAACGCGGTGTTGTGTTTAATAGTGAATTGGATCTTCAGCAATTCATAAAACTTATGTAAAGTGCGAATAATCATACCAGAATGCTTGCAAACCGTGGATTTACACCGGAAGAAATTGTATTTCAGCGAAAAAAAGAAGAACCGTTTCAGATGCCAACTATTGTGCCTGGAAGCAGTAATGCGGCGGCAATGCTTCGGGAGACGCAGGCCAACCTGAATAGGATGGGATTCAATATCGATTATGAATCGAATGCTGCAACCATACCGGCAGTCGCTTACCCGCATGGTCTGGATGGCGAACCTGTGGTTTCGAGTAAAAAAGTATACCCGAACGATCCGTGCCCTTGTGGAAGTGGGAAAAAGTATAAGAAATGTTGCGGAAAAATCTAATAGAAACAACTGTGATGAATTTGCGGAGGGATATTATGAAAGTAAATTTAAACGATGTTATTGATGCAATTGAATTTGCAGATATGGAAATAGAATACTATTACAGCATTAAAACTGAAGAAATTCTTATATGTTTTGATGGAATGATTAATGGAGATAAGAATCCAGAATTGGAAGAGGATATGGAGGAAAATTTTGAGGATTACATTAGGCTTCCCAATCAATATGACGTTAACGAATATAACATGATGGAAGAATTTATTGAAAACCTGCCCGAAGGGAAAACTCAGGAGAAGCTGGCTGATGCGATCCGGGGCAGGGGGGCCTTTCGCAGATTTAAGGATATGGTCTATGATTTGGGTCTGGAACAGAAGTGGTTTCGGTATCGGGATGCTGAATATTCACGAATTGCCAGAGAATGGTGCAAAGAAAACGAGATTGAGATAATAGAAGAGGAATCAAAATGAAGCTTAAGAACATCTTATTTGTTGTCAACGACATAGAAAAATCAAAAACATTTTACAGGGATCTGTTTGGCCTGCAGGTGGTCGCAGACTTTGGCGAAAATATAATTTTAACAGAAGGGCTTGTTCTCCAGGAAAAGAAACTGTGGGAGAAATTCATCGAAAGAACGGTCTGCGCCGGCGGCAATGATGCGGAGCTGTATTTTGAGGAGAATGATATTGACGGTTTCCTGGAGAAACTGGAGAACAGTGAGTTTGCAATCGAGTATCTGAACAGATGCATCGAGCATGACTGGGGGCAGAGGGTAATCCGTCTTTATGACCCGGACAGGCATATTATAGAGATTGGGGAGCCGATGGAAGCGGTGGCCCGCAGATTTTTGAAGTCAGGAATGACAGCAGAGCAGGTAGCGAAAAAAACGCAGCTGCCGCTTTCGCAGATAGAGGAAATGCAATGAAACACTTTAGGAGGAAAACATGTTAACAAAATCAGACATCCGCAAAGCAGCCAACACTGCCAGCTATTCAAAAGGAGTGGACATCTTTCTTTCTAACAGGATAGAAGAGTTTACAGTGGAGGAAGACGGTGCTTTTGATGATATCAGAGCAGTGGTAAAAGGAAGCGGCCGTAACCGGTATGACGTAGACGTCGTATATGACCTGGAGAATGACAGGATGGAGGATATCAGCTGCGCCTGCCCTGCATTTTCCAAGTACAGCGGAATCTGCAAGCACTGCGTTGCGGTGATGCTGAAGTATCTGGGCCATATTGAAACGAAGCGTGCAGGAATGGAAAAGGAATATAAAAAAGAGACCAGCCTGGCCAGGCTTCAGGCACTGAAAGGCATGCCGCCCAAAAATCCGCCAGTCCAGACGCCGCCAGTCCAGAAGCCATCTGCCCAGAAGCTGCCTGTTCCGCAGATGAAGGCTCAGGCAACAACGCCCGCCATGAAGCAGCTGCTTGCCAAACGCCTGATGAAGAAGACACTTTCCCTGATACCGGATTCCGTGCACGGAAAAGTACGCATCGAACCAATGCTCAAATGCGATACGAACGGGATCGAAGCGGAGTTTAAAATAGGCGCCGGCCAGATGTATATCCTGAAAGACGTATTTGCCTTTGCGGAAGCCCTGGAAAAAAATGAAAGCGTTTCTTACGGGAAAAAGCTGCAGTTCGTGCATACGCTGGAGGCATTTGATCCGGACTACAGGCCTCTGGTCAAATTTATCCGCAGCTGGGTGCAGAACAACAGGATCCGTTATATGCAGACATCCTATTACAGCCATCCTTTCGGGTATGTCCATCCCAGATTAAGGCTGCTTCCCCTGAGCGGAGGCGAGGTGGAGGATTTCCTGGATGCCATGGGCAGCAGGCCGTTTTTTGCAGATGTAACCGGTAAGGGAGAGAAGAGCTGGAAGGTTACGGAGGAAGCCCTTGCGAGGGAGATGTCGGTCAGCAGGAAGGGCAGCGGAATCGAAGTGAAGATCGATCCTGTATTCGGCTACCAGTGCGACCGGGATTACATCTATTTTGAGAAGGGCAGTGTTTACAGAGTCCAGCAGGAAAAAATGGAGGGAATCAGGGATTTTCTGACCTGCATGGCGGATATTCCGGGGCACAAGGTCTATATCCAGAAGGAGGATATCCCAGCATTCAGCAGGGAACTGCTGCCTGCGCTGGAAGAATTTTATGTCTGTACGAAAACGGATTTTGACGAGAAGGATTACGGAGTGGTGCCTGTCAGCTTTGAAATTTATGTTGACGCTCCCCAGAGGGATTTTATCACCTTCCAGATTCTGGCCGTTTATGGAGATAAAAAATACAATATCTACAATGACACGGATGACGTGCCCCAGCGGGATCTGACAGCGGAGATGGAAGTTGGAAATGCGGTCTCCTTCTTCTGCAATGCCTATGATGAGAAGGAAAAGCTGATGGTCCTGGCAGAGGACGAGGACAGGATATATGAACTCCTGGTAAACGGCATACCAAGAATGCAGGATCTGGCCCAGGTGTACATATCGGACGCCCTGAAGCGGATGAAGGTGACGGCGGCCCCGAAGGTGGCAGTCGGGATTTCCGTTTCCGGAGAACTGCTGGAGCTGAGCATGACTTCTGAGGAGATGCCAGGAGACCAGCTTATGGAGATCCTGTCAAAATACAACAGGAAAAAGAAATTCTACCGCCTGAAGAGCGGCGAGTTCGTCAATATCGAGGGAGAAGAGATCGAAGCCCTGTTTGAATTAAGGCAGGGTCTGAATCTGTCGGCTTCCCAGCTGAAGAATACGACCATAGAAATTCCAAAATACAGGGCCCTTTATCTGGATGCGGAGCTGAAGGAAAGGAATTCCCTTCCGGCAGCGAAGGATAAGGAGTTCAAGGCACTGGTGCGGAATATGAAGACAGTGGAGGATAACGATTTTGATATACCGGAGGGGATGGGGAAAATCCTGCGGGAATATCAGAAGAGGGGATTTCTCTGGATCAAGACGATCAGATATAATGGATTCGGCGGAATACTTGCAGACGACATGGGTCTGGGGAAGACCCTGCAGGTCATCTGCTTTCTGATGTCAGAGTATCGGGAATCGCAGAGCCAGGACAACAGGAGAAGCCTTGTTGTGTGCCCGGCATCTCTTGTGTTTAACTGGAAAAGCGAGATTGAAAAATTTGCTCCTGAACTTCCGGTAAAAATGGTGATCGGCACTGCAGCAGAACGCCGGGAAATGCTGGAGAACATGGGCAACAGGGAGATCCTGGTCACCTCCTATGATCTGCTAAAGCGTGACATCAGCCACTATGAGAAGATCAGGTTCCATGCCCAGATCATTGATGAGGCCCAGTTTATCAAGAACCACAATACCCAGGCTGCAAAGGCCGTAAAGCAGGTGAATGCCGGATTCAGGCTGGCCCTTACGGGAACTCCGATTGAAAACAGGCTAAGCGAGCTGTGGAGCATTTTCGATTATCTGATGCCGGGATTTCTCTATACCTACCAGAGGTTCCGGGATGAACTGGAGATCCCCATCGTTCTGAACCAGGAGGAAACAGCCATAAAACGCCTGCAGAAGATGATTGCGCCTTTCGTTTTGAGAAGGCTGAAGAAAGAGGTCCTTACAGACCTGCCGGACAAGCTGGAAGAGAATGTATTTGCGAAACTGGAGGGCGAGCAGCAGAAGCTGTACGATGCGCATGTGAAGAAATTGAAACTCATGCTGGAGAAAGAGTCGGATGAGGAACTGAAAAAATCAAAAATCCAGATTCTGGCGGAACTGACAAAGCTGAGACAGATCTGCTGTGATCCGGCGCTGCTCTACGAGGAGTATCAGAAAGGCTCCGCGAAAACGGAAATGTGCATGGACCTGATACAGAATGCCATCAGCGGGGGCCATAAGATTCTGATTTTTTCCCAGTTTACATCCATGCTGAAAAACCTGCAGAAACGGCTGCAGAAGGAGGATATCCGTTTCTATTCCCTGACCGGTGCGGACAGCAAGGAGAGCAGGGCTGATATGGTAGCGCGGTTCAACAAGGATGATACGCCGGTCTTCTGCATTTCGCTGAAGGCGGGAGGAACAGGGCTGAATCTGACGTCTGCCGACATCGTCATTCATTTTGATCCCTGGTGGAACAGCGCGGTGCAGAACCAGGCGACTGACAGGGCTCACAGGATCGGGCAGAAAAATGTAGTCAGCGTGTACAGGCTGATCGTGAAGGATACCATAGAAGAGAACATCGTGAAAATCCAGGAAAAGAAGAAAGAGCTGGCGGACCAGGTGTTCAGCGGAGAAGGCATGGGCGGGGTCGGCTTTACAAGGGAGGACCTGCTGGAGCTGCTCCGGTAGCCGTTTAGCCCTTTATGGGAGCAGCTGATCGGGCATCTCAGTGCCTCAGCTCCCGGAATTCATTCGGGGTCATCTGCTCCGTTTTTTTGAAGACAGAGCAGAAGTAGCTGCTGTCGCTGAAGCCTGACATGGCTGCGACTTCTTTGATTTTTTTGTCAGGATACTGAATCAGATACGTTTTTGCATGGACCATCCGTATGTTCAGCAGATAATCGGATACGGATGTGCCTGTGGATTTTTTGAAAAGGGTGCAGAGATATTCCCTGGAAAGCTGCACGGATTCTGCGATATCGTAAAGTGAAATCTGTTCTTTAAAGTGAAGCTCCATAAAGCGTGCTGCATTCAAAATCTTCTGATTGGAAATGCTGCCTGCTGAAGTGGAGCTTTTTGTGATATTGACAGACAGGTCCAGAATCAGCTGGTAGAGTATTTTGGAAGTCTCCAGAGCCTTGTCGGGAAGGCCGGACTGATAGATATCGTAAATTTCCTGTTCCGAAGCAAGTGTTTTTTCAGGCTCCTGCAGGGAATAGACGCCCGGATTTCCAAATCCAAGGGACGACAGCAGTCCGGCAGCGCAGGAACCGCTGAAGCACAGAAAATTCGTTACCCACAGGTCCGTGACCGCATAATATTCATGGGGGATGTCCATGGGCAGATAGACGCCGCAGCCTTCCGGAATGAGAAAGCTCTGCTGATCCAGGATCAGCCTGCCTTTCCCCTTTACGCTTTGTACCCACTGATAAAAGGGAACCCCGTTTGCACGGACAACAGGCTCCTGGAGATGGAACAGGCCCATACCGTCAAGAGCCAGCGGAAGGCCTGGATAACGCTTAGAATCGCTTGTAAACAGAAGTTTTTCTGACATCTTATAACCACCTTAATATTTTAATATAAATACGAATATCCTATGATTTAACTTGTGAGTAAACAGGTATATAGTATTAATATAACAATATAACAGATGAAATGCAAGGAGAGGTATCATATATGGACAGAGAAATCAAGAGAAGAGCAGAGGACCTTCTGCGTCAGATGACGCTGGAAGAAAAGATAGGGCAGATGAACCAGCTGTCGCCGTCAATCGTAGGCGGATTCGAGGTGCCGTTTGAAGAACTGATTGAAATGATGACGGACGGAAGGATCAGCCATGAAGAATTCAACAACATCCTGATGAATTCAGAGAAGGATTTTCACGAGGATGACATCCGCGCAGGAAGGATAGGGTCCTGCCTGATGAATGACCCGAAAAAGGCAAATGAACTGCAGAAAATAGCCATGGAGGAAAGCAGGCTCGGGATTCCGCTGATCATCGGATTCGACGTGATCCACGGATTCCAGACCGTGTTCCCGATTCCCCTTGCAGAGGCGGGAAGCTTTGATACCGAAGTGTTTCAGGAGTCTGCCGCAATTGCAGCCAGAGAGGCGAGGAGCCACGGAATCCAGTGGACCTTTGCGCCGATGCTTGATATTGCAAGGGATGCCAGATGGGGGAGGATCAGCGAGTCGCCGGGAGAAGACCCATACTTAAGCGCAGTTTACGGAGAGGCAAAGGTCAAAGGCTTCCAGGGGGAAGAGGCTCCTGAAAAAGGGATTGACAGGGAACATCTTGCGGCCTGTCTGAAGCATTTTGTTGCGTACGGAGCTGTGGAGGGCGGCAAGGACTATAATACGGTAAGCATGTCGAAATCCATGCTGCACAACGGCTATCTTCCGCCATTTAAAAAGGCAGTGGAAGCAGGAGCCATGACTGCCATGGCGGCCTTCAATGATTTCAACGGGGTGCCGTGCACGACAAATCCTTACCTGCTGCGGACAGTCCTGAAAGAAGAGTACGGGTTTGAAGGCTATGTGGTAAGCGATGCCAATGCTGTATTGGAATGCGTGAACCATGGATTTGCAGAGGACAGAAAAGATGCGTCCGTGAAAGCTGCCAATGCCGGAATGGATATGGATATGGGAACTAGCTGCTTCATTGAGAACCTGGAGCAGGCGGTGAAAGAAGGGCTTGTGTCGGAGCAGGTGATCGACGACGCAGTGCGAAGGATCCTGTATGTGAAAATGACCCTGGGACTTTTTGAAAATCCGTATCTGTCGGAAGAAGAGATTGAAAAATACGATGTTCTTCCTGCGGAACATGTTGCAGCATCTTTAGAGGCGGCTAAGAAATCCATCGTGCTTCTGAAAAACGAAAAGGTGCTGCCGGTTAAAAAAGAGACAAGAATTGCACTGGCAGGAAGGCTGGCAGACATGCCGGAAGAAGTCATGGGTGCATGGGCAATCGCAGGACGCACTTCTGACTGCGTCAGCATAAAGCAGGGACTGGAAAACAGGAATGCGAAGATGAAATACTATCCTTGCTGCGGTCCGGAAGGGGATCTGAACGAAGACGAGATAAGCATACTTTTCGGGAATCTGGAAGAAACGGATGTGATTGTTGCCGTTTTGGGAGAGACATCATCCATGAGCGGAGAAGCAGCGTCCCGTGCGGACATCACCCTGCCGGGAGAGCAGCGCAGCTTCCTGAAACGTCTCAAAGAGACTGGGAAACCGGTAGTCCTATGCATGATGAATGGGCGTCCCCTTGCCCTTGACTGGGAAGCAGAGAACATAGATGCAATCGTGGAATGCTGGCAGCTGGGCATTCAGATGGGAAATGCAGTGGCAGAAGTGCTTTACGGGGAATATAATCCGACCGGGAAGCTTGCGGCAACATTTCCTGCACTGACCGGACAATGCCCGATGTACTATAATCATCCAAGCACAGGACGTCCCGGCAGCAGGAGTAAATTCACCTCCCGCTATCTGGATGCACCTCTGGAACCCCTGTATCCGTTTGGCTACGGACTGAGCTATACAACGTTTGCATATAAGGGTCTGTCAGTGACTGAAGAGGCAGACTGCCTGAAGATACAGGTGGAAATAGAAAATACGGGAATGCGGGAAGGGGAAGAGACCATCCAGCTTTATATGCAGGATGTTACGGCAAGTCTGGTCCGCCCGGTAAAAGAACTGAAAGGCTTCTGCAAAGTGACACTGAAGCCGGGAGAGAGCAAAAAAGCGAGCATGATTTTGGACAAAAAGGATATGGGCTTCTATGATGACGATTACGAATATCATCTGGAGGACGGGGAATTCCGTATCTATGCGGGCGCCAATGCAAGGGACTGCCTGATGGAAAGCATTAGGATCTGCAGGTTTTCGAAGGAGGACGTGATGTAAAACATGTTCATTCGCAGCGCGCTCTCGCTTAGATGAAGACGTAGTGGTACGTAGGGCCGCAGAATACGCGGCCCAAGTGCCAACGTCTTCATAAAGCTGCTCATTGAATCATGTTTTGCATCACTGCGTGTTGGATGGCGAATGCGCAAATTGACGAAGCTAAACGTTAGAAGAGGGCTTGATACGCTAGTCGTAATAGGAAATTACTTACTATGAGATAGAAACGCTTTGTGTAGGATCCAGAGCCAGAGGCATGAAAAAAAGTGGGCAAAAAGTGACATCGACTTTTTGCTCACTTTTTTTATAATAAAGGAAAAAGACAAAAACAGGTCAAAATTATTGCTGGAATACTGCAAAATCTAACAAGAAAATATTGCTGTCATTTTATATAATAGTATATAGAAAGCAGTCAGGTCTGCAGCAGTCCGGCATATGATCGCTCATGTAGGACGCAGGTCTGGGCTGCTGCTCAAATTTTGGAACAGGAGAAAATGATTATGGGATTTGCAATGAGAATGAAGCTGAATGATGAGATCATAAATGCAAAGTCGGTCAGAAGCATGTATATCAATGGTGAGAAGAACGGTTTTGAGTTTGATGTGCAGCTGGCTTACTACCGCGGACATTATCTGTCAGACATCGAACTCCTGGAGGTTTATGCGGACGGTGAGAAGATGCCAGCGGAGTCAGTCACTTTTGAATTGAGGGGAAAGGAAATGCCTCTTTACAAGCTGAATTATGCGATGACTGAATTCTGGAGTCAGGTGGAGCCGGCAACCATCCGTGTCATCAAAAAAGGCGGACTGGCGGCAGGGAAGCACAGCCTGGAATTGAAATTGATGCTGCGTATTCCATACATGGCCCTTGGCGGTGATCATACATATATGCCGCTCGACAGCGGGGATGCGGTTGATATTGAAATTGCATAACAGTTCAGGATCGTTGTACGGCGAAGCGTTATTATGCGGAGAAGGACATCGTCCTGAATAGTTGCAAATTGCAGATTAGGAGAGCAGGAATATGAGTGATATAAAATTAGGTGCAACGCTGTTCTGTTATGGAACAGAGTATGCAAGGAAGCAGTATGATTTTGAAGAGTGCGTGAAGCAGGCGGCGCTGGCAGGCGCCACTGGGTATGAGATTGTCGGGACGCAGATGCTCCCTTCCTACCCAAATGTCAGCGATGAATTTTTAGGGCTTGTGAACGATCTGAAGGTGAAATACGGAATCGGTCCTGTCGGCTATGGTGCGAACAATGACAGGGGGATGCGCTGGGACCGTGACCTGAACGACGACGAGATGCTTGCGGATGCGGTCATTGACCTGAAGGCTGCAAATAAACTGGGCTGTAAAGTCATGCGTTCCCAGTATATGCTTTCGCCGGCAGCATTTGAAAGGCTCGCGCCATATGCAAAGCTGTATGACGTAAAGGTGGGAATCGAGATACACAATCCGGCGACGCCGGGATCCCCCGTTATGAAGGAATATCTGGAAGTGATAAAAAGAACAGGTTCCAGGCATCTGGGATTCATACCTGATTTTGGATGCTTTTCCATCGCACCAAATAAGCCGCACTGGATAAAAGCCCTGAAAGCCGGCGTTGAAGAAAAGCATCTTCAGATGGCGGCAGACATGCGCTATCAGGGGATTGCGATTGAGGAAGCGCAGAAGAAGCTGATGGAGGCAGGAGCACACCCTGCAATCAACACCGCGCTGCAGGGGATGTATGGATTTGTACAGTTCCGCCCTAAATCAGCATTACCGGGGCTTCTGGAAGAGCTGAAGGAAATCCTGCCTTACTGCTTCGAGATGCACGGAAAATTCCATTACCTGGATGAGGACTGCGTGGAGCCGAGCATTCCGTATAAGGAAATTCTTGATGTGCTGAAAGAGTCGGATTTTGACGGCTACATCATCAGCGAGTATGAGGATGAGCTGTATTGCGGTGGCACGGAATTCACAAAGCGCCATATCGCCATGGAAAAAGAACTGCTGGGATACTAAGATCAAAAGGCGTCTATGAAGAATATAGTCCTGATCAGTTGCCGGGTTAGGACATCGTTCTGATTAGTTACCTGATAGTCACATATGCGAAAGGGGAAATGGGAATATCAGATTTTCCCATAAAATGAAAATGAATAAAATAAAAAATCCAATACTGCCAGGATTCTATCCCGACCCGTCGATCTGCAGGGTCGGCGAAGATTATTATATGGTATGCTCCAGTTTTGAACTTTATCCCGGAATACCTGTATTCCATAGCAAAGATCTTGCTAACTGGGAGCAGATATCCTACGCAATGAATAAGGAAAACGGATTCCATGTAAATGCCAACGTAATAAGCGGGGGCGTAATGGCTCCTACAATCCGCTATCACGAGGGATTATTCTATATCATCAATGCCAATTTCGGCGATAAAGGGAACTTTATCGTGACAGCTGAAGATCCTGCGGGAAAATGGTCGGATCCCTGCTGGATTCCTGAAATCACGGATCTCGATGCCTCTCTTTTTTTCGATGACGACGGGAAAGTCTACATCGTAAGTCCTGGCAAAGCAAATGAGGACAACGGACGCGGTATCTTTATCACGGGGTTTGATATCCGCACGATGAAGCCGGTTGGGGAAAAAACGCACATATGGAACAGCGCCATGAGGAATGCAGCGTCACCGGAATCGCCACATATCTATCATATAGGAGAGTATTATTATCTGATGATAGCCGAAGGCGGAACGGAGCATTATCATGCCGTGACCGTGGCAAGGAGCAGAAGGCTGACAGACTGGTATGAGGGAAATCCTGCAAACCCGGTGCTGACCCACAGGCATCTTGGATTTTCTTATCCGGTCGACAATATCGGACATGCGGATTTTGTCGATACGCCGGACGGCGAATGGTATGCTGTTATGCTTGGATCCAGAATCATTGAGGGACAGCACAAGAATCTGGGGCGCGAGACTTATATCTGCCCGGTGATCTGGGAACGCGACTGGCCGGTATTCTGTCCGGGAACCGGAAAAGTGGAAATGGAATATCCTGCCGTGCCGGGACTCCAGTGGACGGAATTCCCAAAACAGCCGGAAAAGGACGACTTTGAGAAAGCGGAACTGGGACTCTGCTGGAGCTTCTGGGGGACACCTTATCAGGAGTTCTGGAATATACAGGACAGTAAGCTTCGTTTGAAATGCCTGTCCAGACCGATTACCAGACAGTTAGATCCAATCATAGTCGGCAAGCCTGACATGAAAAAGGATGATTGTGTAAGCTTCATCGGGAGAAGGCAGACTGCCATTGATTTTGAAGCATCCTGTAAGATGAAATTCGCGCCGCAAGAAAAAGAAACGGCAGGTTTCGTTATTATGCAGGCGAGCAACCACCAGTATCGTCTGGAAAGGAAACAGGAAGACGGTCAGCAGATACTGCAGCTTGTGCTGGTGACTACTGAGATGTCCAGTGCGCCTCATATACCAGGATTCAAGAGCATGACCCGGGAAACCGTTCTGGCATCTATACAACACGAGGGTGAAGAGATTATCCTTGGCGTAAAAGTGAAAGGGCAGGATTACAGCTTCTTTTACGGCAGCGATGAAGGAGAGCTCTCCTCTATTTTCGACCATGCGGATGGAAAACTGATCAATCCGGAGATTGTCGGGGGAATGGTCGGCACGATGATCGGCATGTTTGCAAGCGGAAATGGAAAAGAGAGTGATAATCGTGCAGAATTCGAATGGTTCAGGTACGTGACAGAAGCGCTGTAGTAGCTTCGGCCATGGGAGCTTTTACTGGTCTTATGGTCATAGATAATGTATAATAGTAACTATTAAGAACCCTGGTTGCGCAAGGTGTTTTATGCTGATTTTGCATAAAAATCCGAGTTCAGCATGCGCCAAATTGCCGGTTTTGCAATTTGTGTGCATCATATGTGACTATGAAGGAATGTAACCTGACTAATATGAATTGAGAATAAATAAGACTGGCTGATTATGATAGCTGGTCTTATTTAGCTCATAAAACCAGCGTGTCAAAAGCCCTCTTGAAACATTCGGCTTCGTCAATTTGCACATTCGCCATCCAACACACAGTTATGCAAAACATGATTCAATGAGTAGCTTTATGAAGACGTTGGCACTTGGGCCGCGTGTTCTGCGGCCCTATGTACCACTACGTCTTCATCTAAGCGAGAGCGCGCTGCGAATGAACATGTTTTGCATCACGTCCTATAGGAAAAATAACACTTCGCATATCCGGAGGAAGGAAAGCATCATGAAGGAAAAGAGATTTCGGTCCATAATCAGAGAGGTCATCATACTGCCTCTGCTTGTCATGGGCGCAATTATTATCATCACAATAGCTGCATGTATCATCAGCTACCAGAACATGGAAGATAAGATGGTTGACAGCAATTTCAACTCCCTCCAGATCGCCCTCAGTCAGATGGATAATCTGCTGGCACAGGTTGACCAGGATTTCATCCGTTATGTTACGACGAATGACAGCTACACCTTTATGAGCAGCTTTGATGAGAATACTCCCAAAACGGAATACTTCCGGTATGAAGCAGCGACAGTCAACTGGCTGAGCAATCTGGCTTATGATTACGGGGATATCGACGGCGTGTTTGCATATTATGAGAATATGGATCTGCTGCTGTTCAGGGGCAGCGGAAGCGGGATCAACCGGGATGTCCATGAGTATATCGGGGAGCATCTGGATTCGGAGAGACTGAACTACAACCATATGAGCGTCACAAAGATAGCGGATGAATATTTTCTGCTGTATGTAAAGGCATATGGGGACTTTACAGGAGGGTGCTGGATTCCGCTTGATGAATTCATGAAGAAACTGGGATTGGCAAAAGATACCTTGCTGGGGACCGTCTATATCATCGATTCTGAGAGCAATAACACCTTAACGGATATGGAGCTTAACGAGGCACTGAAGGAGAGCGGAATAGCGGATAAACGCATCGAGGCAGCAGGAGAGGCATACCATAATCAGAGCATTCTTTCGCGGAATGAGGATTACTCCATCGGAATGCTGATCCCCGGAAATTCAGTCCTCAGGAATCTGCCGGTCATGATAAAGATCTTCTTTGGGCTGGCAATCCTGTCCGTACTGCTGGTTCCAAGAACAATCTACTGGCTCCAGATAAAAATCGCCAGACCGCTGAAGGAACTGGAACATGCCATGAAAGTGATCAGTAACGGAGAAAGCGAATACCGGATTCCATTGGAAAAGAAAAGAGACAACGACGAATTCTACAGGCTGATGGAACGGTTCAACCAGATGATGGATGAGTTGAATGAATTGGAAATCAGCCTGTACAAAACGAAGATCAAGGAACAGCGGACGCAGCTGAAATACATCAGCCAGCAGATCAGGCCCCATTTTATCCTGAATGCGCTGAATATCATATACACCTATAACATAAGCGAATTCCATCTGGTAAAAAAAATGGTCCTCTATCTGACGAAATATTTCCGCTATATCGTGAACCTGCAGGTGGATTTCGTGGAGCTGGAAAAAGAGTTCCATCATGTTGAGACATATCTGGCGATACAGAAAGAGCGGTATCTGGACAGGCTGGGATATTTCGTGGAATGGGAGAATCAGCTGAAGGAATGCATGATTCCGCCCCTGATTATCCAGACCTTTGTTGAAAACTGCATCAAGTATGCAATAAAAAACGATGAAAAGCTCACGATCTTTGTGCTGGCTCAGGAAGTGGATGGAAAAGTCAAGCTTACTGTCGCGGATACGGGGCACGGTTTCCCGGAGGAAGTCCTCGAGAAGATACATGCCTATATCGATACCAGGGTATACCAGGATGATTTAGGAGTCGGGATACAGAATGCCATTGAACGGATGGACATCCTGTATCAGGAAAGAGTTGAGCTGTCAATAAGGAATGCACCCACAGGCGGAGCAGTTGTCGAAATCTGCCTGCCTTTGGAACTGGAGCTTTTTGGAGGGAAATAGGAAATGTATAACGTTATTTTAGTGGATGATGAACCGAGGAGCATCGATGCGCTCGAAGCCAACATCGAATGGAGAAAGTGTGGAATCCGCGACGTCCATAAAGCGATGAATATGGAAAGTGCGATCAGTATCATAAAAAAGCACAAAATAGATATCCTGATCTGCGACATCGAGATGCCGAACGGGTCAGGCCTGCATCTCCTTGAGTGGCTCAGAGAACACAAATATGAAATCAACTGCATCTTTGTCACCTGCCATCCGGAATTCGACTATATGAGAAAGGCGATACAGCTGAAATGCTATGACTATATTCTGAAGCCGATCGACTATTCGGAGTTTTCCGTGGTTCTGACCAAACTTGTCAAAAAAATGGAAGCTTCTTCTATAGAAGGAGTGGATACCGAGGCTGTCAACTGGGGAGGGCTTACGGATTATCAGATCAGGGAGAAAGAGAACTCGTTCAGCGAGCAGGATGTGGAGAGAAGAGTGAAAAAGTACATCAGAGAACATATGATGGACTCTATCAACATCCCCGATATTGCAAAAGAGCTGAACTTCAATCCCCAGTACCTGATGCGTGCTTTCAAAAATAAAACAGGATTCAGCATCGGAGATTACATCACGAAGGCCAGGATGGAGACGGCCAGACAGATTTTAAAGGATACAAAGATTCCAATCAAGGATGTGGCAAACATGATCGGATACGCCGATTATGCTTATTTTACAAGGGTTTTCAAGAAGGAGTACGAGACATCACCTTCTGAATACCGAAATCGGCAGAATAAGCAGGACAACGGCGAATAGACGGAATACCCGATTGCGGGAACTTGTGGAAAACAAGCAAATCTTTTTCGCCAGCTGCTCTTGCAGCTGGCATTATTTTTATCTCACAGGAAAGTCTGCCCCATGATATATAAATAAAAAGCGGGAGATTGTACGAAGTGTATATAAAAGAGTGTATGATTAATAGATAATAAGATAAAACAGACAAAGAAAGCAGGTCATTTTTGTCCAAGTGCAGGTTATTATATTACTATTTCAGGTGAAATGATTATGGTATATTTCTATTATCAACAAAACAAAACAGGGAGGTAACAGTAATGAAGAAATGGAAAAGAGTTTTATCAGTAGTAATGATGCTAATCATGGCACTTACGATGGTCACCGGTTGTTCCTCAAAGAAGAGCGATGAGGATCCAGCAAAAAATGTAACAGACGACAAGACGGCAACAGACAATGGCGAAGAGCCATATGAACTTGTAATCGAAGTAGTCAATATAAGCCAGAGCTTTGCCGATATTGAGGCAGTGCAGGAGGCCATTAATGAAATCACGGTTCCTGAAATCAACTGTACAGTCAAACTGATGACAGTTCCGATTTTTGAACAGGGAACAAGACTGAGCATGATGGTTGCAGGAAATGAGAAGATCGATCTTGTAAATACAGGTCTTTTGACAAGTCCAAGCACACTTGTTGGTGAAGGGCTGCTGGCGGACATCACTGAATATATCACGCCTACCATGAAAGAACTTGCAGGAGATCTGCTTGCAGCAGGAACGTTTGACGGCAAAGTGTATTCCTATCCGGCGATCTTATATCCGGGCACGGTAGCATGTTTATTCTATGACAAAGACCTTGCAGAGCAGTACGGAATCGAAGTTCCAGAGGCTATTTCAAAAAGCGAAGACTGGGAGAATATTCTGAAACAGGTTAAGGATAGTGGAATGTCAGCTTACGGAATCTCACTTGGTGACGGAGGCGGCGCTTCTATCATGGAATTCGGAGCAAATTTAGACGGGCTCGGCGATAACAATACTCTGAGCTACGGTGTTGTCGTGGATCCGGAAGAAAATACAACGATCACGAACTGGTATGAATCAGAGGACTTTGCACAACTTTGCAATGATCACTATGACTGGATGCAGAAAGGCTACTGTGTTCCGGATTCTCTTACAAACGGGTATACAACGATTGATTCTATGGCAAACGGAGAATGTTTTGCAGTTACCAGCAGCAACAGCGTTGGCATGTCACAGGCATATTTATCTAATCTGACAGGAAAAAATCTTGAAATGGTTATGGTGAGGGAGGCGCTCCTGACAACCGGATATGTGAACACGCAGTCATGGGGTGTTGCAAGCAACAGTGAAAATCCTGAAAAAGCAGTGCAGTTTTTAGATCTTCTCTTTCAGAATGCGGAACTGGCAAATCTCATGAATTACGGCATCGAAGGCTCCCATTATGCAAAAGTGGATGGCACGCAGAACATTGTTGCCTTTCCGGAAGGCAAGGACGCTTCAACAGTCGGATACGGCGGAGACATCATTTCCTGGTTTGGCGACACAAAGACAGCATTCCAGCGTACGCCGAATACAGATGAGTTCTTTGACACCATTGATGACTACGGTTTAGAAGGCGCGAAGAAGTCCTTATGTCTTGGCTTTACTTTCGACACATCAAAAGTTGCGACCCAGGTTGCAGCAGTACAGAGTGTAGTAGGCGAATACAAGCCGACACTCACAACTGGCAACGTGAATCCTGATGAAGTGATTCCTGAATTTATAAAAGCGCTGAAGGATGCAGGCATTGATGAAGTTATAAAAGAAAACCAGAGCCAGCTTGATGCATGGTTAAAAACAAAATAAGATGTAAGCTGCAATGATGATTTAGGGTGACTGATTGAGAGGGCAGTATTTCCTTACTGCCCTCTTTATGGTCTCATGATTTGAAACAGGAGGGTTGGAATGAGATGAAGAAAAACAGGCAATGGAAGAAATGGATACCGATTTATATTTTAGGACTACCGGGTATACTATACCTGCTGATTAATAATTATATGCCGCTATATGGACTGCTGATTGCTTTTAAAGACTACAACTACTCGCTTGGTGTATGGAAAAGCCCCTTTGTTGGATTCCAGAATTTTGAATATTTATTTAAGACGAAAGATGCGTGGGTTATTACAAGAAACACGATAGGATATAATTTACTGTTTATTTTGCTGAATACGGTCATCGGGGTGGCGCTGGCGATTTTTCTGAATGAAGTGCGGAAAAAGGTCTCAAAGAAAATCTACCAGACCGCGATACTGCTGCCGTACCTGATGTCCATGGTTGTGGTCTCCTACCTGGCATATATATTCCTTGGAGACAGAACGGGCATGATCAACCATCTGCTGACATCACTGGGCCTGCCGCCTGTCAAGTTCTATATGACAAAGACATACTGGCCACTGATTTTAACTTTTGTAAATGAGTGGCGAAATATCGGATATGGAACAATCATATTCCTTGCCAGCATTGTCGGAATCAGCGAAAGCTACTATGAGGCAGCTGAACTGGATGGCGCTACAAAGTGGCAGCAGATAAAGCTGATCACGGTTCCGCTTCTGAAACCGACGGTCATCATGCTGGTCACACTGAGCATGGGAAATATATTCCGTTCTGATTTCGGCCTGTTCTATCAGGTGCCAAGAAATCAGGGAATGCTGTTCTCCGTTACGAATACCATTGATACCTACGTATATCGTGCGCTGCTTCAGAGCGGTGATATTTCATTGTCATCCGCAGCGGCATTTTATCAGTCAGCAGTATGCTTTATTACCATCATCATATTCAACAATATTATTAAAAAATACAGCAAAGAAAATGCATTATTCTAGAAGGAGGATTCCATGAAAGGTCACAAAAAATTTTTAGCATTGTCCCATGTGGTTCTGATCATTGTGGCAATATGTTCCATTGTTCCGTTCTGGCTTCTGTTGGCAGCGTCCTTCACGGATGAGGCTTATGCCATAAAAAACGGTTATGCTTTCTGGCCGAAAGAGCTGTCGCTTGCGGCATATGAATATCTGATGAGCCAGTGGCAGATGTTCGGAAGAGGTTATGCCATTACCATAATAGTAACCGTAATCGGCGTTATACTCTGCCTGACAGTCACCATGTCCTTTGGCTACATGATTTCCAGGGAAGGGCTTCCGGGAGGAAAAATATTTAACTACATGGTCATTTTCACAATGCTCTTCAATGGCGGTCTGGTAGCCACCTACATCAACTACACCCAGAATTTTCATATCAAGGACACGCTTTTTGCGCTGATCATTCCCAATCTGGTAACCAATGCATTCTACATATTCATGACAAAGAACTTTTTCAAGGGGAACATACCGGAGGAAATAATAGAAGCAGCGCGTATCGATGGCTGCAGCGAAATCGGCATTTTCTTTCAGATCGTCCTGAAGCTTTCAAAGCCGATGGTGGCTACGCTGGCTCTGCTGAGCGGCGTCATGTACTGGAACGACTGGCAGAACGGTATGTATTATCTGGATGACGTCAATATGTTCGGCATTCAGAATATCCTGAATGCGATCAATACGAATGCCCAGTACCTTAGGATGCTTGGACGCGGGGCGGATATGCCAACGGAAACGGTCCGAATGGCGGCGGCGGCAATCGGAATTCTTCCGATACTGCTCATCTATCCGTTCTTCCAGGAATACTTTGTGAAGGGCATGACAATGGGCGGAGTGAAGGAATAACAGGAAAGTCATTGCAAAAGAATAATAGGAAAGACATAGTGAAAGAATAATAGGAAGGACATAGTCCCGAATACTTACAAGAAGGAGACAGACATGAGACATATATCAGAAATCAAAATAGATAATGGAATTCCAACACTCTATGTGAAGGGTGAGCCGTTTCTGGCCTTGTCAGGAGAGATTCATAATTCCAGCGCAAGCAGCCTGCAATTTATGGAAGAGAAAGTATGGCCCGGATTAAAGGGACTTCATATGAACTCGGTTATTGTGCCAATATACTGGGAAACGATTGAACCTGCAGAAGGTGTATACAATTATGAATTGTTAGATGGTCTGATTGCGCAGGCAAGGGAAAACAATATGCACCTGATCCTGCTTTGGTTCGGATTATGGAAGAATTCGGAGTCAATGTATGTACCGGGATGGATGAAAAAGGATACGGAAACGTATTTCCGCGTGAGGAAGGTGAACGGGGAACCGATCAACACAATCTCGCCGCTCTGCCAGGCAGCTGTGGAAAAAGATGCCATGGTCTTTGCCAACATCATGGCCCATATCAGGAGTGTTGACGAGGAGGAATCGACCGTAATCATCATGCAGGTAGAAAATGAGCTCGGCTTGCTGGGAACATCCTGCGATTACAGCGATCAGGCAAAAGCAGCATTCGTGGAACAGATTCCACAGGAACTCGCCGATGCATACGAGGTAGAGGGAGACTGGAAAAAAGCATTTAAAACGGATGCCGAAGAGTACTTCATGGCGTATTATTTCGCTAAGGCACTGGAGAAAATCACAGCAGCTGGACAAAAGGAATATCCGATTCCGTGTTATACCAACGCATGGCTGAAGCAGTACCCGTGGTATGCAGGCTCATATCCATCCGGAGGACCGGTAAAAGAAGTACATAAAATCTGGAAACTTACTGCACCATCGCTATTTACGCTGGCGCCGGATATTTATGTATCCTATGTGCCTGAAGTAATGGATGAGTACAGCTATGAGGGGAATCCCCTGTTCGTACCGGAAGTAAGAAAAGATGCGGTGACGGCATCCTATTGCCTGTACGCATTTGGAAAGCACAATGCAATCTGCTACTCTCCGTTTGGCATAGAGGATCTGGCTCTGGACCCTGCTGATATTGATAAGCCGCCGATGGAAGTAATGATCGCATTGAATATTGATCCTTCCGCATTTGACATTACAGGAAGCAGGGAGATTCTCGGACAGACATACAAACTGATTGATGAAATGAAGCCGTTGTACATGAACTACCGCGGAACAGAACACCTGCAGAGTTATGTGAAAAAATCAGAGACAGATTACGGAACGTTTTTCCGATTCGCGGAATATGACGTCACTGTTTCATACGCACCAAAGATGCCGGCAAAGCCGCTGGCTGCAGGCATCATGATCGAACTTGCTGAAAATCAGTTCCTGATAACTGGCATGATGAGCACGATTACCTTCCGTCCGAAAGCTGGAGAGAATGTGAAAGTGGATTTCCTGAAAATGGAAGAAGGAGAAATCGTGAACGGGGAATGGAAACCGGGACGGATTTTGAACGGAGACGAGAAGATGGCCGTAAAGCTTGGAGAGATGCCGAAATGCTATCGTGTGGAACTGTTTAAGTACTAAAGCAACTTTCAGACAGCCAGTGCTAAGATGTTTTATGCATGCGTTGCGGGAAAAACCTTACCGACTATAAAAGGAGCAGATGATATGACCAGCTTAAAGATTTCAGACAACAGGAGATATTTTGTGGATCAAGACGGGAAGCCCTTCATCTGGCTTGCGGATACCTGTTGGACAATGCCACAAAGGCTTAAATGGGATGATGTGGATTACTACATGCAGAAGAGAAAGCAGCAGGGCTTTACCGTGCTTCAGATTGTCGCCCTCGATCCGGAGCAGGACAAGGAAATCAGAAATCCGGCGGGAGATAAAGCATTGCTTGACAATGACCTGAGCCGGCCCAACGAGCTTTATTTCAAATATCTTGATTATATACTGGATAAAGCTGAGTCCTATGGGTTTCATGTACTGCTCCTCCCGGTCTGGGGCGAGCTTGTAGTCGGCCATAACTGGATGGGAGAATTCTCTGATAACATTGTGACAGAAGAAAATGCCTATGCCTACGGCCGGTGGATTGGCGAGCGCTACAGGGACAGAAGCAATATCATATGGTGCCTGGGCGGCGACAGGATGCCGGTCCATCTGGAAACGGACTACAGGAATGTATGGCGGCTCATGGCTGAGGGCATTGCAAAAGGGGTGCTGGACTGCGATCTCAAATACAATGTTTTTGATGAACGATGGAAAAAGCTGCTGATTACCTATCATGCGTGCCACGAGGCAGAAACCGGAGAATGTTCCACCATGTCCTACTGGACGGATGAAGAGAAGTGGATCTCTTTTATCATGGTTCAGTCAGGGCATGGCACGGAGGTAAAAAACTACAATCTGATCGAAAAAGAATATGGCAGAGAAAACTGCATGCCTGTCTTTGATGGAGAACCTGCATATGAGATGATGCCCACGTCATGGCCGGTCATTACGGATTTCCACGGCGACTGGATGGTCAGGAAGAGGGCATACTGGAGTCTCTTCGCAGGCTCTTTCGGACATACATATGGGCATTCTTCCGTATGGTGCATGATATCGGAAAAGGAACGGGATGCGGTAAGAAAATATTCCTGGTTTGAAGCACTTGCACAGCCGGGAGCCATGCAGATGAAGCATCTTCGTGATTTCATGGAGACCATTGATTTAAGCATCTGCGTGCCGTCACAGGAAATCCTGCTGAACCAGATGGAAAGAGATCAGGATCTGCTGGATGAGCACAGGCAGGCGTGTATGGAACGGAATGGACTGTTTGCATGCGTCTATCTGCCTTCCGGTGGAGAGGAAAGAATAGACATCAGCAGACTGGATGCAGATATCCTGAAGATATGGTGGTTCTGCCCAAAAGATGGCAGGTATTATACGGCTGGCGGCGAAGAGACACAGGAACCGGCACAGACCGTAAGCCTTGAAGCCGGCCATCTGAATCAGGGCAGAATTCTGATAAAAAGCCCTTCCAGAGGAAGTGAACACGACTGGGTCTGCATACTGCAGAGCAATAAGGCGGAAATGGATATTCCGGGAATGCCCAGGGAATATGGGGAAACGGAATCCAAAAATGAACTGAAGAAAGTGTTTGCATGGTAGGAGTGGAGTGTCAAAAGCCCATTTACAAAATGGTATTCGTCAATTTGCACATGTTTCGAGAATGAGGACGTCATACAAACATGTTGATTCGCAACGCGCTCTCGCTTAAATGAAGCCGTAGTGGTACATAAGGCCGCAAAGTACGCAGCCTAAGTACCAACGGCTTCATAAAGTTGCTCATCAATTCATGTTTTGTATGACTGTGCTGCAGCTGGCAAATGTGCAAATTGACGAAGCAAACGTTGTGAGAGGGCTTTTGACACCCGAATCAAGGTAGTTATGAAAGAATCGGGATGATTATTGATATGCGAAGTTTGAGTATTTTACTTTTTTGAGAGTTGGACGGAGGAGAAAAGCATGGCTATCATTACAACAAGATATAATTCAAATTGTCTGGGAGGATTTGTGTCGTTTACGGCAGTGATTCCATTTGAGGATTTCGGAGAAGATTTTCTGAATCCGAATCCGCACCCATATGCCGCAGAGAATCCAATGCGGACTTTGTACTTATTGCACGGGGTAACCGGTGATGAAAAAGACTGGCTTTATGGGACCAGGATTGAGCGTTATGCCAAAGAAAATAAGATAGCGGTGATCATGCCGGATGGAAACAATAATTTTTATCTGGATAACTGCGAAACAGAGCGGTGGGGAGAGTTCATCGGAAAAGAGCTGGTGGAAGTAACACGCGCACTTTTTCCCCTTTCCCACAAAAGAGAGGATACTTTTATCGGCGGGTTGTCCATGGGAGGTTACGGAGCGATACGGAACGGACTGAAGTACAGCGAAACATTCAGCAGAATCATTGCACTTTCAAGCGCGCTGCTCATCTATGACCTTCCGGACTATACCGACGATGATCCGATTCCCTGGAGGAGAAGGGCATACGCGGAACGGATATTCGGAAAACTGGATAATGTGCCGGGAAGCGATGCGGATCCCGAGCAGCTGTACAGAGACTGTGCTAAGGAAATGAAGATCTTTATGGCAATCGGAACGGAGGATTTCCTGCTTTTGCAGAACCGGAGATACAGGAAATTCCTGGAGTCCGTGGATGCGGATCTGACTTACCTGGAGGAAGCGGGAGCCCATGAATGGGACTTTTGGGACAGGAATATCTTAAGGGGAATAGCCTGGTTAACGGAGTAAAGGCAGAAGAAAAAAGCAAGAGCATTCACATAACCGGAATGCTCTTGCTTTATATTACAAGAAAGTTCGTCCTGTGATATAAAAACGCTTTGCACTACAAAGTGTCTGCGCCCTCAAGAGTGAGGAATATGGTAGTTGATGTGGCGAAGCCACTTTCTTCTATTATTGATAAAAAATATACATACAAGGAGAATAAGGCATGAATAAGGAATTGGCAGAATTAATGAAACAAAGCGAAAATCATAAAAACAACTACATCCTTCCCTTCCTCTGGATGAGGGGGGAAGAGGAGGACGTCATAATTGAGGAGATCCAGAAAATCGGGGAGTGTGGCATTCGGGCATTCTGCCTGGAGTCCAGACCCCATCCGGATTTCATGGGAGATAAATGGTGGTCTGATTTAAGGATGATTATCCGGGAAGCGAAAAAGCGGGATATGAAGGTTTGGATTCTGGATGATGCCCATTTCCCTACCGGATATGCCAACGGCCTGATCAAGGAAAAATATCCCGAAAGAAGGAAGCAGTATCTGAACTATAACACGGTCAACGTATGGGGACCAAAAGGCGAAATCACCATCCCGGTTGCGAAGATGCTGAAGCCCCTGGTCAGCTTCCTGGAGCTGGATAAGCCAAGGGATCTGGAGGAGCAGGGCAGGAATCAGCTGGTGGCAGTCGTTGCCTATCCGGTAAGAGAAGAACTGAAGCTGGAGGAATCCGGGGCGATCGACCTGACTGGTGAGGTGAAGGACGGCTGCGTCACCTGGACCTTTCCGCAGGACAATTACCGTGTCTATGTAATCTATGAAACACGTACCGACGGGGGAAATGCGGACTACATCAATATGATGGACCGGGATTCCGTCAGCACCCTGATCGAAGCGGTGTACGAGCCCCATTTTGCCAATTTCAAGGAGGAATTCGGGAATACCATTGCGGGATTCTTCTCGGATGAACCTGAAATCGGGAATATCGGCGGTTTTCGATCAGATGTCCAGATCGGGAACAGCAAAATGCCGCTTCCGTGGAGCAGACAGCTGAAAGAAAAAATGGAAGAACAGTATGGTGGTACCTGGTACCGCATGCTTCCGCTCTTATGGACGGAGTCCGTTCAGAAGCAGGAGTGCACCCAGGCAAGACATCATTTTATGGATGCCGTCAGCAAGCTGTATGCGGAGAATTTCAGCATTCGGCTGGGAGAATGGTGCACAAATCATGGCGTGGAATATATTGGACACGTCGTGGAGGATGACAATCTGCACGGAAGGCTTGGGAATGGAACGGCCCACTATTTCAGGGCCATGAAGGGTCAGCACATGGCGGGGATAGACGTGATCGGCGACCAGGTGTATTTCGGCGGCGCCGGGTATCGGAGGACCGGAATCTTTGACAGGGACGGCGAGTTTTTCCATTATGCCCTCGGAAAATTAGGTGCTTCCTGCGGTCATCTGGATCCCGGCAAAGGCGGCCGCACCATGTGCGAACTTTTCGGGGCTTCCGGCTGGAAAACCGGGGTGCGGGATATGAAATGGATCCTGAATCATCTGTTGGCAAGAGGAATCAATGTGCTGGTGCCCCATGCATTTTCCATGTCGGATTATCCGGATATGGACTGTCCACCCCATTTTTATGCACGGGGAAACAATCCCCAGTTCCGTCACTTTGCGGAATTGATGAAATACGCCAACCGTATGTGCGGGATGCTCAGCGGAGGAAAGCATATCGCGCCGGTTGCGGTGCTTTACCATGCAGATGCTGAATGGAGCGGGACATGCATGCTTATTCAGAAACCGGCAAGGAAGCTGCTGGAGAATCAGATTGAATTTGATTTTGTGTCAGCAGATATGCTGGATACCCCTGAGGAGTATTGTGGAAAAACAGGAACAGAGGGATTCAGCCTGAACGGCCAGGAATTCCGTTGCCTTGTCATTCCAGCCCTTGAGAATCTGCCCTATGGCGCATACCGGTTCATCAGGGAGAATCCGCAGACCAGCGTGCTGTTTATCGACAGCCTGCCCGCCATGGTGACCGGTGGGGATGTGACGGAGGACGAACTGCAGGAGGCTTTGAAGGGATGCGGCGTAATCAGGCTTGAGGAGCTGGCAGCAGCATTAAGAGAGTCGGGAATGGCAGAAATAGAGCTGACCGAAGCGTTCTCCGAACTTGTCTTTTATCATTACCGCAAGGAACAGGATTATTATATGCTGAACAACGAATCCGCATGCGGGACATATTGTGGCGAGATCGCACTTCCGCTTAAAAAGGGTGCCGTATATTACGACTGTATGAAGAATGAGTTCTTTAAGATGGATATAAGGGAAGAAGATGGGAAGAAACTGGTCCGTCTGGAGCTCAGGCCATACGAATCCTGCATCATCATAGACTGCCAGGATGAGGAGCTGGAACAATATAAATGCCTCACCGAAAAGCTTGATCTGGCACCCAATAAACTGGATCTGTCGGATGGCTGGGATTATGCCTTGGCATCTGCAAAGGAGTATCCGAAATTCGGATCCAGCAGGCATATGGAGAAGCTAAGGCCGGTTTCGCAGGAGGAACCTGATTTTTCCGGTCATATCTGCTATGAAAAGGAAATTGAAATAAAGGAAGTCAGCAGCCGTATGTACCTTGCATTTACCAATGTATTCGAAGTGATGGAATTATGGGTAAACGACAGGAAAGTTGGAACTTTACTGAATCCGCCTTATATATTTGAGGTCGGCAGCTATATGAAAAAGGGAGCAAACAGGCTCCGTGTAGTTGTAACCACGACGGCCGACAGGGAGCAGATGAAATATCCGGAACCGTTTATCCGGTTAAGCCATGAGATTATGGAAAGTACGGGAATGTACGGTGAGATTGCGTTGTTCTATTGAGATGGAAGGTATTACTCAGAACCACATAGGACGTAGTCCTGAATAGTTAAGATGGAAGTTTAAAAAATCAGAATGCAAAAAAAAACTTTACTGATTTAAAGTGTTTAATACTTTAAAGCATCTAGCACTTTAAAGTATTTAAGTTTTTTTGGATTATTTTGCCTAAACACCTTTATTTTTTTGAAAATACCATGTAAAATGAACATAATTGTTCAGAACCAAATGAACAACAGATGTATTCCATATATCATACAATATGTTCAAACTTACGGAGGTAAAGCAAAAAATGTGGACGGTACAATCTCTAATTCTCACTTTATTACCAATCATACTTATTCTGTGCATGCTTATCATTTGGAAGAAGCCTGCCGATATAAGCGGAACAGCCGGATGGCTGCTGATTTCTATCATTGCAATTCTGTTTTTCAAAACGGCGCCGGAGGTGGTTCTTAGATCGACGGTAGCGGGCCTGATTAAGTCATTTCCAGTCTCCCTCATCGTGGCGACCTCACTGCTTCAGATGGCATATATGGAGAAGAACGGGTCACTTAAGAGAATTATCATTTTCATCAAAACGATTTCCAATGAGAACCGTGCTGTTCAGATTATGATGGTCAACATAGGGTTTGGAACGCTGATGGTTTCTGTCGGTGCGACGCCGGTGTCGCTTCTTCCTCCGATTCTCATTGCCCTTGGGTATTCAAGCTATGTGGCGATCGCCCTCCCGGCTATCGGATATGATGCGCTGTGCACCTATGCGCTGCTTGGGGCTCCAATCGTTGTATTTGTTGATATGGCCAACAAATACCTGGGTGCAGGAAATGAGATAACCCTTTCGGATGCGGGTATGATTTTCTACTACTTCCTGCCGCTGGTTTCCACCCTGATCGGGTTCTGTATGCTGTGGATAGTCGGAAAGTGGAAAGCAATCCGCGAGGGCTGGATTCCATGTGTCATTACAGGAGGCGTGATTGCAGTTGTTTCCTATTTCACAAACAGGGTAGACAACCTTGTTGCCCTGACAGGCCTTATGTGCGGGCTTGCGGTTATTATTGTCATGGTGCTTTACCTGAAGCTCACGGGCAAAAAGGTAATCGACAGGAGCGGCCTCACGAAGGAAGAAATCGAATATGAAAAAAGCTTTCCGCTTTGGAAAGCATGCATGCCATGGATCCTGCTGATTGTGCTTGTCCTGGCTCTCAACCTTCCAAAAGGCGTCTTCAATTATCTGTACAGGACTATGGTCCTTCCGATTGAAGGACTGTGTGCGGACGGCTCGCCAATCAATACCAGGGCCCTCTGGAATGCCTATACATGGATTTTTGTCAGTGTAATCCTTTCGATGCTGTTTGTACGACCGACCAAAAAGCAGCTCAAAGATACGATGCAGACCTGGCGTAAGAGAGCACCGAGGCCTTTATTCTCTGCGGCAATCTTCTTTGCAATCGGAGAGGTCATGAATACCTCAGGTTTTGACATGGTGACAAAGACCACTGCAGAGGGAATGAATATGGTAAGGGTGCTGGCAGATGCTTCCGCACAGATCTTCAGCGGTATTTACGGCGGAGCAGTTGCGTTCATAGGACTGTTCGGCGGTTTCCTCACAGGAAGTGAGGCTTCAGCCATTGCCATGTTCGCAAATTACGCAATGAAAACGGCGAGCACCCTGGGACATGATAAAACGGGGCTGATTATCATAACTGCATCACTGGCTTTCGGAAGTGGGCTTGCAAGCGTGATTTCGCCTGCAAAGCTTCAGAATGCCGCGGCTTCAATTGACAAGCTGGGCGAAGAAAACAAAGTGATCAGGATAGCATTCGTATTGGCAGCTGCCCTGACGGCTATTGTTGCTATTTATACAGTTATTATTCTTTCAATAAAGGCATAAGGATGCCGGGATTTTACGAGGGCGGAACTGCAGAGTGCAGTTCCGCCCTTTACTAAGTTGTCTTTTGGAACTACAATAGTATTGACAATTGTTGTTTCGATGACATATAGATTTATACCTGAATGGAGATGTGGATATGAAAATACAAAAACCAAAATTGAATCCTGATTTAATGAAAGCTGTTGATTTCATTAAATTACTTAGAGAGGAAAGAGATAATGAAATCGATCTGGAGCAGGTACATATAAATGGCGCGGAATTCATTGGAGAAGATTTTTGTGGAGCAAGATTTGAAAACGTTCTTTTTGAAAGGTGCAGATTCAGTGAATGCAGTTTTGAAAAAGCTTATTTTTCAGATGTGGTTTTTGCAAACTGTGATTTTTCTAACAGCAATATGAATTATGGATATTTCAACAGGTGTGAGTTTTCAATGAATAAGGCCCTTGGAGCAACATTTACAGAAGCATGTATGAAGGATGTCAGCATTACTGAAAGCAATTTCAAATATTCGAATTTCAATAAAATGAAGATGGATGCTGTGGAATTGAAAGATAGTTCTTTTGAGAGCGCATATCTGACCGAATGTAAGATTAAAAATTTATATTGTAATAATACCGAATTTTTAAATGCCAGTTTTTTCAGAACTCCGTTAAAAGGAATCAATTTTACGAAAAGCAACATAACCGGGCTTGTGGTATCTATGGAAGGTGTTGAACTAAAAGGTGCAATTGTTGATTTATATCAGGCAGCTGAACTGGCAAAATTATTGGGGGTAGTAATTCAGTAAGTTGAAGCTGTTATCATTGGGATTTACTGCTTGCCTGCGGGGCGCAGATTCTATATACTGAAACTAAAGAGTATGGCTTGGCAACCTTCACAAGACGGACCTTATAAATAAGGGGGATGAGTGTATGGGAGTATCAGTACTGCCTGTGGATCAGAGAGTAATAGGCATTGATTCAAGACGTTTTGCATCAGTAGAAAAGGCGCTGGTGGAGCTTATTACAAACTGCGACGACAGCTATTCGCGCCTGGAAAGAAGGGGAATACCCTGCAGCGGAAAAATCACGATCAGCTTTGAACGGCATAAAAATGGAGCTGTCCTGTCTGTTGCGGACGAAGCGGAAGGAATGTCCTTCGAACGGGTTCATTTCGTCCTGACGTATGGAGGTGCATATAGCAGCCTTGCACAGGGGGAGGCTGCTGGGAGAGGCTATTTCGGCCGTGGGCTGAAGCAGGCCATCTATGGTCTCGGTTATGGCTGGATCGAATCCCTGGAATCGGGAATGTACAGCAGGGTGGATCTTTACCGCGCCCTGACGGGCGAGTATCTCTATGATGACTGGGATCGCAGCAGGGAGGCAGTGGACAGGGATTATGTCCGGATGCAGGTTCCTGCAGGAAAAAATGGAACTCAGGTCACCATCATAGTAGACAATCCGCAGACCAGCATTCCGCTTTACAGTTCCCTGGAAACGGCGGTCAGGAACAACATATATCTCCGTGATATCCTGAGACGGAGGGACATCCGGATGGTCAATCTCAACCAGCCGAAGAAAGCCCGGACTGCAGTCCCTATCCGCTATGAGGAACCGCAGTCGGAGACACTGGTGGGCCCTGAAGAACCGGGAGGATTCAGCTTCCAGGGTGTCTACTATCCATTTGATCTGACCCTGAAAAGGGCAAGGGATACGGAACTGGTTTTAAAAGGGGACGAGAGGACCAACGGGCTTCTCGTGATTTCGGGAACGGCAGTCCTGGACTGCCAGTTTTTCAAGTTTGAAAACCAGCTCGGAACGGAGTATCTGTTCGGAATGGTCAACTGCGACGGGCTTGCCCAGATGCTGGCAAAAGGATATCCGGTAATCAGTGACGAAAGGGAAGGGCTGAACATGAAAGAGCCCTTTGTCCTTGCTTTTGCAGAGGCGGTCAGCAGGATGCTGACAGATCCTGTAAAAAGTGAGCAGCTGAGGCTCAGCCATTTCGACAGCGCTAAGACCTCCCAGAAGACAAAGACCATGATTGAAAGCGTTCTGCAGAAGATGAACAGGATTGCGGTGGAGGATCTCGGCATCATCCTGCCGCTGGAATCCAGTGCGGACGGGCAGGCGGAGGGACCAGCTGCGGCACTGCGGTTCATCACTCATTTCTATTACAGGAAAGCCGGGCAGCCGTTCCATATCACGATGACCGCTGATCGGAACCAGCTGCCGGATGACGGGGTGCTTACCTTTAAATATGATGTGAATGACACCATGACAGTGGAGCCCCATCCTGAAAGCATCCCGGTTTCGGAGCTTCCGGAAGACGGCAGGCTTGTCTTCACGGTGACGGGAAGCGAAACCGGGGAGGCCGGAATGATAACCGTAACTTCCGGAGATTATGAAGCCTCAGGCGAGTTCGTGATTTCAGATACCGCTCCGGAAAAGGCATACGGACATCCCGCAGAAAAGCATCGTGCAGTCTGGGATGAGCACAAGTATGTGAATATATTCAAAGGCTATGAACTGAGAAGCCTGAACAATGATATGGACAGGGCCATCTACAGCCCGGAAGAGCACCTGATCCTGATCAACACCGAAGCACCGACAGTCAGGCTGTATGTGGACGCCCACGGGCAGTTCAGGGATGGGGCGAGGCTTCTGCTTGCGGAGCTTTTCCTGGATGTCATAACCGATGAGCTGGCCCGCCGCTATATAGACAGGACACGTAAAAAAGGGCAGCCGGAAGCCTACAGGAAAGCAAAGCAGGATCTGGTCCGCCGGTACGGGGTAGAGGTGCATTCGATTATGATTGGGGAATGAGCATGCAAGGCAGCGGGTATCTTTTTCATTAGGTACCCGCTGCCTATTGACTTCATTTGAATTACCGTATAAAATAAATTTAAATATTTAAAAAGTTTAAATTTAGATAAATAAGGGCGGGAAGAAAATGAAGATAAAGGCAAAGGATATAGCTCGTGAATTAGGCCTGTCAACAGCTACGGTTTCACTGGCAATCAATAACCGGCCGGGGGTGAATGCGGAAACTCGTGCCAGGGTACTACAATATCTAGACGAGGCGCAGGATACGGATGAAGAGTGGAAGAATAAAAAGGAAAAGACAATACGCATGTATACTCTTATGGAGGACCGGCCTTTTTGGGATGCATCAGAGAACATAAGGCTCTATTCTTCCTATGAGGAAGCATCGAGAAGAGCCAGAACCGCAGGATATAAGATGGACATGGTATGCGTATACCGGGATAAGGATAATCTGGCGAAGATGCTGAAGGATTGCGAAAAGGAAAATGTGGCAGGCGTATATATGAATGCAACCTATATGACCGAAGAGGAATACCGCTGCTTTCATGAGTTTCATCTGCCATTTATCGTTAGCGATCAGGATTTTCATGATTTGAGGACAGACAGCATCGTGCTCAACAACCAGCAGGGGGTACGGCTGGGACTCGGATATCTGTACGAAAACGGGCACAGGGATATCCTGTACTTCAGGAATTCCAACAATTTCTATAACATGTATGAAAGAAGAGAAGGGTATCGCCGTTTCATGGAGGAAAAGGGGCTGAAGTTCGATCAGGACACAAGCATCGTGGATATCGGAGGAGATACGCAGGCCGCTTATGAGGGCATGCTTAAGTATATCGACAAGAAAGTCCATATGCCTACTGCAATTTTTGCGGAAAATTTTGAAGTCACGATTGGCGTTTCAAAAGCACTTGAAAACCGCAAATATCGGATACCGGAAGATATCTCAATAGTCGGTTTCGATGAAATTCCGGGAATGGCGCTGCTTGATTTTGAACCCACATGCATACGGGCATTCCATGCGCAGAAAGCGAATATAGCGATGGGAAGGCTTCTGGACAGGATCAGGAAAAAACGAAAGGAATCCATCAATATACTGATTAACAACGAACTGGTAATTGGAAACAGTGTTAAAAACATATTGAAATGATGACAAGAAACGGGTTATCGCACGGCAATTTGATAAGGGCGTGCGATAACCCGTTTTTTTGTCTCATAGTAAAAGATAAAAATGCTCATCTGGATGCGCATATAAATTTTTTGTTTATATAAGTGTTTAAATGATTTAAACATATTTAAATCATTTGCTATGCAAAAGACACAAACCAGCACAAGAAAAAATGTATATTGTGACTAAAATATATAAAATACTTGAAAGAAAAATAAATATATGATAAATTATGTTTAGAACAAGTTTAAAAGTTTAAATATTAATTAAAATTATTTAAACGACGATTTAAACGATGTTAGTAGAATGTGCGCGCAGTCTATAATAAGTTGTATATCTAAAAGAATAATGGGAGGTTTGTATGATGAAATCAAAGAAATTAGTAGCTTTAGTTTTAGCAACAGCCATGCTGGCAGCAACGGCATTAACAGGATGCGGCGGCTCGTCCGAAAAGGACAGATCGGAGGATTCAGCCAATGGAAACGGAAATGCGGTGGAACTTTCTTTTTGGACACTCAGTACAAGACAGAATGCAGTTGAACCTATTGTAGAGGAATTCAATTCACAGAATGAGGATATAGAAATCACAGTTTCCTATTACGATACCGACGGTATGAAAGATGCATGCAAAGTAGCCGCTTCATCAGACACATTGCCAAGCATGTGGTTTAACTGGGGTGGAAGCCTTGGTGGATTCTATGCGGAAAACGGACTTACCTATGATCTGACGGATTATGCGGCAGAGAATGACTGGAGCAATAAATTCAGCGCGGGTGCCTTAAACCTCTGTACCTTAAGCGACCAGCTGGCAGGATATCCAACAAGCTATAATGTTCTTGATGTCTACTACAGACAGGATATTTTTGAACAGAATGGAATCGCAGTACCAGCTACATTCGAGGAATTTGAATCGGCATGTGTGGTTTTAAAGGAAAAAGGGATTACCCCTATTTCAACAGCAGGCTTAAACGGATGGCATGTAATGCGTTTTGTGGAGCTTCTGATCGAACACTATGCAGGCGCAGAGCTTCATGACAAACTGAACACGTTTGAGGAGAGCTGGACAAATGAAGCTGTAGTAAAGGCATTTGAAAAATATCAGGAATTCTGCGAAAAAGGATACTTCCCTGAAGGCTTCATAACAGCAGACCCTAATGATACAAGAATGGCTACCGTCTCAGGAACAGCAGCAATGGACATCCAGGGACAGTGGTATGACGGACAGATTCTCCAGGATGGGGCAGACATCAGCCAGTTCAGCACATTTGCTTTCCCTTCGGGAGGCACAGACAGGTTATCGGCATTTGCGGAAATGGTACAGTTCAATAAGAATCTTAGCGACGAAGAGCTGGCAGCAGGAATGAAGTTCCTTGATTTCTACTACAGCGATGAAAATGTTGCGCAGTATGCCGAATACTACAACCTTCCGCTTCCTAAGACAGGCGCAGCGATGCCTGAAGGACAGCCGAATGTAGAGATGATGCTCGAAACAAGCAACGAAAACGGAACTTTCACAATTACTGACCAGGCACTGCCAACGGAAGTTGCCGATGTCCTCTTCAGTGCACAGGATGCGCTGGCAAATGGACAGATGACGCCTGAAGAAGCTGCGCAGAGCATTCAGGATGCAATTGAAGCATATCTGAATAAATAGGTAACTATTCAGGACTAGTAAATAGTACTTTGCCTGACAGCGGTCCGGTCATGAAGTTAGACCGGACCGCTAATTTTAAAATGGGAGACAGATGATATGAATAAAAAGAAAAAAATAGAGTTCAGTGCATATGCTTTTCTGATACCGGCAGGCATCATTTATCTTTCGGTCATCATTGCCCCTGTATTTTATTCATTGTATATCAGCCTTTTCAAATGGAATGGAATCGGTGATATGCAGTTTACAGGATTGGGAAATTACGTGAAGCTTTTTACGGATGATAAGATTTTTGCCATTGCCATAAAAAATAATCTGATCTGGATAGCACTAACGATTATTGTGACTATGTCCGTTTCGCTGGCACTTGCGGTGCTTCTGAATAATCAATTCAGGGGAAGGACATTTTTCAGGGGCTTCTTCTACTTTCCCTGCGTTATCGCACCGATAGCCGTGGCAATCATCTGGAGATGGATTTACAACCCGAATGTCGGTTTTATCAACCAGTTTTTTAAAACTATTGGAATCGATTATGCACAGAGCTGGATTTCTGATCCGAAAGTCAGTCTGTTTGCAATTTTTGCAGCATCTTTATGGCAGGCGGTAGGGCAGCCCATGATTCTTTTTCTTGCAGGGCTCCAGTCGGTATCAGTGGATGTTCTGGAAGCAGCAACCATTGATGGCGCGGGATCGGTGAAAAAATTCTTATACGTAACGGTTCCTCTAATGAAGGAAACCTTTATAATCGTTATTGCTACCCTGATCGTATCGGCAATGAAAGTATTCGATGTCGTACAGGGTCTAACGGCAGGCGGACCTGCCAATTCCACGCAGATGCTCTCCACTTACATGTATTCCCAGACATTCCAGTATAACAATGTGGGGACTGGAACAGCGGTTGCATGCGTAATGGTTCTTATGATGATGCTGGTTATTGTGCCGTATGTATCATTTACGGCGAAAGAAAATTAAGGAAGGATGATGATTATGGAAGGGAAACAGAAAAAAATCATAAAGAAACTGGTGCTATATTTTGCCCTGGCGGTATTAGCCCTGATATGGGTTGTCCCGATGTTTACACTGGTTGCGACGGCGATGAAGAGCAGACAGGATTTCATGAGCGGAATCAGTCTTTTCCAGTTTCCTGAAAGCATAGCCTGGAGCAATTTTATTAATGCTCTGACAAAGGGAAGGCTGTTTGATTATATGAGAAATGATCTGATTGTCACCTGTCTGAAAGTGCCACTTGGTATTTTTGTTGGTTCTCTGGCATCCTTTGCGCTGACGAGGCTTAATATCAGGTACAGCACGGGAATATTCATCTTTTTCCTGATCGGAATGATGCTTCCTATGCAGGCAGCGCTTGTGCCAATCAATGTTATTTTTAGCAAATTAAAATTACTGAATACATATTTTGGACTTTTTTATGTATATGTAGGTTTTGGTATTTCTTATGCGATACTGATCCTGAGGGGATTCATGAAAGGAATCCCGAAGGATATCGATGAAGCGGCATGGGTTGACGGCTGCAACAAATGGCAGCTGTTCTGGCATATTATCTTCCCGATTTCCAAGCCGGCAGTGGCCACCCTGCTGATTACTGATTTTCTGGCAACATGGAATGAATATTTATTGGCGAGTGTCATTATCAACGATAATACGAAAAAAACAGTGCCTGTAGGCCTTATGACTTTTGTGGGCGAACACGGGACTGATTATGGATATCTGTGTGCAGGTGTGCTGATATCAGTGATACCTGTACTGATTGTTTACCTTGTATTCCAGCGCCATTTCGTGGAAGGTATGGCTGGTGCGGTAAAATCTTAATAAAATGGACAGGAAGGGCGAAGTATGAATGAATGTACTTATAATAAACAGGTAGAGAAGTGGGATGTGTTTGAGGCGTCCGTGAAAGGGCACTCAGCCGGTAATCCTTTTATAGATTATACGATTGAGGGGATTTTCAAAAGTAAAAACGAACTGAAAAAAGTGGATGGATTTTACGACGGGGACGGCATATACAAAGTAAGGTTCATGCCTTCCTTCGAGGAGGAGTACCAGTTTGAAATAACAGGCAGCTTTGCGGAAGAACCCTATAGAGGCAGTTTTGAGGCAGTGGCGCCGTCCGAAGAAAATCACGGACCAGTCAGGGTAGCAAACACCTATCATTTTGCATATGAAGACGGCACTCCGTACTATTCAATCGGAACCACCTGCTATGTGTGGAGCCTCCAGTCGGAGCAACTTCAGAAACAGACCTTAAAGACGCTTGAGGAAAACACATTCAATAAAATGCGCTTCTGTATTTTTCCGAAGCACTATGACTACAACCTGAATGAACCGATCAGCTATCCATACGAAGGAAACCCCTGCGACAGCTCGGTACTGACGAAAGAAAATTTTCTTGAATATATGGGAAGTGCGCCTGGAAACGACTGGGATTTCAAAAGGTTCAATCCGAAACATTTCCAGATGTTCGAGGAACGCGTGAAAGACCTGATGGACCTTGGAATCGAGGCGGACATCATCGTAATGCACCCGTATGATCGATGGGGATTCAGTGAGATGGATGCGGAATGCGACGACCTGTACTGGAATTACGTGATTGCCAGACTGAGCGCATACAGGAATGTATGGTGGTCTCTGGCGAATGAATACGATCTTTTTCCAAAAAAGACAACAGAGGACTGGGAGAGGTATGCATCTATCATCTGTGAAAAAGATGCGTACAACCATCTTCGATCCATACACAACTGCAAACCGTTCTACGACTATTCACGCCCATGGATCACGCACTGCAGCATCCAGCGGCAGGATATCTACAAAACGGGCGAACTTGTGGACGAATGGAGAATTCGCTATAAAAAACCGATTATCATAGACGAAATTGCATATGAAGGAAACATCCAGCATGGCTGGGGAAACATAAGCGGGAAGGAAATGGTAAGAAGGTTTTGGGAAACCACCTGCCGAGGCGGTTATGCCGGACACGGGGAAACTTATATGCATCCGGAGGATATCCTCTGGTGGTCCCACGGCGGTCAGCTTCATGGAGACAGTCCGGAACGATTCAGGTTTCTGCTCCGTATCATGAAGGAGACGCCGGGAATGGGTCTTGTTCCAATGAAGGCGTCATGGGATGAAGTCGCATCCACTGTGGAGAGGACGATTCCCGGTGAGTCAGGATATTATCTGTACTATTACGGGTTCAACCGCCCTTCATTCCGTGAATATTACTTTGATGATGTGCATGAGTACCAGGCGGAAATAATCGATACATGGAACATGACGATTGAAAACGCCGGAATATTCAAAGGAAGGTTTAAAATTGAACTTCCCGGACATGAATACATGGCGGTACGTATCAGAAAGGAGTGATTAAAAACATATGATAATGGAGTTAATGCCAGTTAATATTCCGTTGTCATTAAAAATAAATGGGCTGCAGCAAAACTAACTTGATCTGTTAGTTTTGCTGCAGCCCATTTTTCATACCTATAATTATGTTCGAAAATGTTTGAAAATATTGTGGTTTTGTACAATGTGTACTATAATAGAGGGAAAAGTCGATTGGACATAGTGGGAAACATGGAAAAAATATTGAAAAAACTAAAAAAAATGAATTTAGTCACAAAAATAACCGTGATAATAGCGATTGTGTTAATTATCCCGATTTTTGTAGTCTGCCTTATTTACTTCAGAGCATTTCAGGATTCCCTGATCAGTGATGCGGCCAGCGGTCTGGAAGATGATCTGCGGAAGATGGAATCAATGATGGATACGAACCTGGATACCATTGATGCAGTCATTAGTGAACTGGATTACCGGCAGGAATTCTCGTATTTTCTGGATGACAGGAATGTGCTCAGCAAGAGCGAGCAGAACTTCTATGTCTCAAGCGTGCAGGAGGAGCTTCTCAATATCAGATACCTCTATCCCAACAGGTTTCATTACATCGCCGTATATTCCTCCAACAATCAGATAAAAAACAGTTATGAAAGACAGTTCGATCTGGCCGAGCTGAAAGCGAAGCCCTATTATGATGAGATCGAATCGGCTGATGAGAAAGTCAGCTATGGATCGGTCAGAAATTCGGAATTCAAGACCTCTAACATCAATGTCAGCGACTATAATCTGGATACGTCAGCTATACTTGTGCTGCCTACTTACATGAAGGTATATAACCTAAGCACAAAGGAAATAGTCGGGGTTGTCGAGGTGGACACTGAGATTACGAAACTGGTAGGCGGAAGGACTTTGGAGGGCATGAGCGGGGATTCTTCCTATCTCCTGTTCGGCCAGGATAACAGCCTGCTATATAATACAAAGGATTTTGAGAATGCGGGATTTGAAGGTATAGAATTCGAAGACAGGGAAGGCAGCAGGAACGTTACAATTGACGGTAAACCGTACATGATGGTCTACAGCAGGTGCGACATAACGGGTCTGGTCAGGGCGGTCGTAATGCCGGAAGATAAAGTAATGGTTTTTGCCGAAGATATGCTCTTCAGGCTGATCGGAGTTGCGGTGGCTGGAATCTGCATCGTGGTCGGCATCATCTACTGGCTGATCAGGCGGATGCTGCAGAGACTGCTTGTGCTGGATTCGAAGATGTCGGAAATCGAGTCTGGAAAGTTTGATGTGGTTATCGAAGACGAGCATGAGGATGAAATTTCGCGTATCAGCCGTTCATTCAACAGGATGACCTCAAGGCTTGAGTCCGTGATCAATGCGGCTATCAAGAGGGAACATGCCCAGAGAGAGGCAGAACTGCAGGCGCTGCAGGCGCAGATCAATCCTCATTTCCTATACAATACCCTTGAAAACATGAGGATGCAGTGTGAAATTGACGGATACTTTACAATCAGCGACAGCCTTGCTGCACTGGGGGATCTTTTCCGGTACAGCATAAAATGGGGGAGCAAAGAGGTTCCCTTTGAAATGGAATGGGCCAACCTGAAAAACTATATGGCCATCATGCAGATGCGCTTTGATGATGACGTCAAATGCATACTTGAATGTGACGAGGGCATCGATGACATTATCGTTCCGAAGCTGATGCTTCAGCCTCTTGTTGAGAACAGCTTCAATCATGGCTTCAAGGAGTCTCTGCCGCCATGGGTCATTTCCGTAAGGGCGTTGAAACGTGAGGGCAGGCTTATGATAGAAATAGAGGATAACGGAGCTGGAATAGAAGAAAAACGTCTTAAAAAACTGAAGGCATGCATGGAAAGAAACACTCCTTTTGAAAATGCAGAGCAGCAAAGGAAGTCAATTGGCGTAATAAACGTCAAACAGAGGATAGATATGATCTGCAGGCCGGGAAGCAGGATGGAGATTGACAGTCTGCCTGGCATTGGAACCAAAATTGTGATCACGATAGTGCTTGAGGAGGAATAGCAATGTTTAAGATACTTGTTGCCGATGATGAAAAGTTTATTCGAAAAGGTATTATAGCAATCCTGCAGCGTGATTTGGAGGAAGAGGTAGAGTGCTTTGAGGCAAGGAATGGGATAGAGGCCCTTGAACTTGCTAAAAGCGAACAGCCGAATCTGATTATTACTGACATAAGCATGCCGGGGCGCAGCGGACTTGAATTCATACAGGCCCTCAACGAAACGGACAGTACGGCGACGGTAATCATCCTTTCAGGATACGAGAATTTTGAATATGCCAGAAACGCAATCAAGCTGGGGGTGAAGGAATATGTCCTGAAACCCATAAAAAAACCGGAATTTATAGCCCTCATCAAACAGTATGTGACGGACATCAAGAGCGTTGAGACCCGGACCAAAGAAGAAATCATCAGGAATGTTGAAAACAATAAAATCATGAATCAGCTCAAGCATGACTTTTTGGTAGGTCTTTTGAACTGTGTGACAAAAGAGGAGGCCTCACAGTATCTTGATAAATTGAAATCCCTTGGTATGACATTCCAGCCCATGCTTTTTGCCTGTGCCGTGGTCCAGTACAGGGTAAGTGAGGAAAATGAAGATTATATCGATTTTGCAGTAAAGAACATATTGGATGAATATCTGAATATGCAGGATACAGATGGTGTCGTTACCGTGAAATACGCGCGGGGCAAAGCGGTGGTCATATTCGAAGGGACAGAGCAGAAGGTGCTTCAGGAGCCGAAAAGAAAACTGTTGAGAAAAGCTGGAAATCTTGTGAAAGAATACTGCAAAACCGATGTCTTTATCGGACTAGGGGATGTTTCCTATGATTCGCTGCATCTTCATAAATCCCTCAGGCATGCGCTTTGGGCAGTGAATTTCAAACTATACGGGGGCAGCGACAATGTCGAACTGTACGCGGAAATCCCAAGGGGACCGGAGTATAAATTCCTGGGTATTGAAAAGCTGCTAAAACCAATAGAAGATGCGAATCCAATACAGGTGGCTAATGTGTTCGAATTCCTGACACGAGAGCCTAAGTCCCAGAATGCGCTGAAAACGGCAGAGTCCGCCTACAGGGACTTTGGCCAGATTATTTATAACCAGATAGGCCATTATGAATATCTGGATAATCAGCCGGTCAGGAAAATCAAGTCATTCAGCGAATTATGGAGCATTTCCGAACTGAAAAAGGAAGTCAGGGATTCCATCGAGCAGATACAGGAGATGGCTGGGAAAGGGGAAAATGATGTTTCAAACAGGAAGCTGATGGCGGAGATTTTAAGGTACATGCAGGAGAATATCACAAAGGAACTGGACCTGAACATTGTGGCAGACCGTTTTTCCAGGACTCCCGGATATATCAGCACTTTATTTAAGAAGGGGACGAATGACAATTTCAATTCCTACATCACTAATGAGCGTATCAAAATAGCAAAGAAGCTCCTTGGAGACAGTACTGTTCCGATACAGCAGGTCGGAGAATTGTGCGGATACCCGAATTCGAAATATTTTTCAGTGGTATTCAAGAAAGTTGCGGGGGAAAGCCCTAAAAGCTACAGGGAAAAAATAATCAAAGAATAGATTTGAAACCGCTAGAAACTGGTATCTCCTGTTTCTGGCGGTTTTTTTCTCTCATAGGATTAAGCATTGTTAAATATTAAACTATAAAATGAAAATTGAAACCTTATTATCAAATATCAAACCAATTTTCCTCTCCGCAAATTATATAATGAGTATACAAAAACAAGTTAGACATAAATAAATCTAACAGAGAGGGGTGATTGTTTTGAGTTTGTTGGAAATGAAAAATATTGAGAAAAGTTTCAACACTGTCAAGGTTTTGAACGGCATCCAGTTTTCATTAAAGCACGGAACAGTTCACGCATTAATGGGCGAAAATGGTGCCGGAAAATCAACAATGATGAAGATACTCGCTGGAATCTACAAGAGTGACGGCGGAGAGATATTCATAGATGGGGAAAAGGTATCCATAGAATCACCTACAGATTCACAGAATTTAGGGGTGGCAATGATTCATCAGGAATTATCTGCAATACCTCAGATGACGGTTGCAGAAAACATATTCCTGGGCAGGGAACCGGGATCCAGATTCTTTATGGACTACAGCGAAATGTATGACAGGACAGAGGAACTGTTAAAGAGCCTTCATGTAAACATCGATCCAAGAGCAAAGGTCGGTACGTTAAAGGTTGCAGACCAGCAGCTGATTGAAATTGCAAAAGCGATTTCCTTCAATGCAAAAATCATCATCATGGATGAACCTACTTCGGCAATCGCAGATAAGGAAGTGGATAACCTTTTCAAGATTATCGAAAATCTGAAAAAGCAGGGAAAGGGAATTATATACATTTCCCACAAGATGGATGAAATCTTCAGGATTGCAGATGAAATAACCGTTCTCAGGGATGGGACCTATATCAATTCCTGGCAGGCAAAGGATATTAACAATGATATCCTGATCAAAAATATGGTTGGCCGCGAACTGAAGGATGTATTCCCGAAGGTTAAGGTGCCGATAGGCGAAGTTCTATTGGAAGTAAAAAATTTCTCTTTGAAAAACAAATTCAAGGATATCAATTTTGAAGTGAGAAAAGGTGAAATCGTAGGTTTTGCCGGGCTGGTGGGAGCTGGAAGGACAGAGGTCATGAATTCCATATTCGGACTTGTACCTCCGGACACCGGTGAGATCTACATGGAAGGCAGACACATAGAGATACATACGCCTCAGGATGCAATTGACAACGGAATCGCATATGTCACAGAGGACAGGAAAAATGAAGGACTGTTTCTCCAGATGGGGGTCGGACAGAACATAACGCTGGCTTCCATGAAAACACTCAGCAAAGGTCTTGGCATACTGCTGCAGGAAGAGAAGCGGATTATTGAGGAGCAGATCAAGGCATTGAGGATCAAGGTTCACAGCCCGAGGCAGCTTGTAGGTTCGTTATCAGGCGGCAATCAGCAGAAAGTGGTTCTGGCAAAATGGATGATGAAAAATCCTAAGCTTATGATTCTGGATGAACCGACAAGAGGAATTGACGTCGGGGCAAAATCGGAAATATACAGACTCATGTGCGAATATGTTGCAAAGGGAAATTCCATCATCATGATTTCCTCGGAAATGCCGGAAGTAATGGGCATGTCAGACAGGATAATCGTATTGAGCAACGGACTGCACGGCGGAGAACTTGGCCGGGAAGAATTCGAGCAGGAAAGAATCATGAGCTATGCGGTATCCAACATATAACATAGAATGAGGTGGAAATAATGGAAAAGACAGAAAAAATAGAAAAGACAGAAAAAATAGAAAAGACAGAAAAAGTGGAAAGAAAAATCAATCTAAAAGGATTTACGTCACAGTATGGAACACTTTGCGGACTGGTTGGCATCGTAATCATCATAGCAATACTGAAACCTAAATTTTTATCAGTTGACAATATTTTAAACCTGCTCCGTCAGGCATCCATTAATGGTCTCCTGGCAATCGGCATGACATTTGTAGTACTCACAGGAGGAATTGACCTTTCGGTCGGTTCAATCGTCGGTGCATCAGGCATGTTCGCGGCACTTGTAGCAAGAACAGAAACAGGGCTTCCGTGGTACCTTGCAGTGCTTGTAGGACTCGGGGTAGGCCTTCTGTTAGGAACCTTGAACGGCGTAATCATCTCATATTTGAAGGTTCCGGCCTTCATAGCAACCCTTGGAACGTTAAGCATCGCAAGGGGCATCACCTACATGGCAAGTGATGCCAGACCGGTGCCGGGACTCAGTGAAGGATTTCTGAAAATCGGAGGAGGCAGCGTCGGACCTATTCCGACTCCCGTAATCATACTGGCAGTTGTATTGGGCATCTGTTTTCTGCTTTTATACAGATGCAGATACGGAAGATATGTATTTGCAACTGGCGGTAACCAGATGTCAGCAAGGGTATCAGGAGTTAAAGTTAAACAGATTATCTGCTCAGTATATATGATTTCAGGCCTTTTAGCCGGCCTTGCAGGTGTAATCCTTACTTCACGTGTTACATCAGGCCTTGCACAGAGCGGCCAGAACTATGAGACAGACGCAATAGCAGCAGCAGTTATAGGCGGCAACAGCCTTGCAGGCGGACGCGGACGTCTTTGGGGAACAATCGTCGGTTTCCTGATCATCGGTGTTATGAACAATGGCCTCGATATGATGGCGGTATCATCATACTGGCAGCTGGTAATCAAAGGAAGCATCATTATTATTGCAGTTTTACTTGACTCATTGAATGAAACGAAATCATGATAGATGATTCGTTCAGAATATAATTATCCAGAGGAGGAAAATTTTATGAGAATGTTTAAAAAAGGTATGGCACTGGCACTTACGGTAATGATGTTAGGTGGACTTGTTGGATGTGCAAGCGAAGAGAAAGCAGATACATCAGACAGCAAAACGGAAGAGACATCAGGCGAATCAGGTGATGACAAAATTGTAATCGGCATGACCCTTTACAGCCTTAAAAATGAATTCACAGTCCGACTTGCAAATGCAGCAACGGCAAAAGCAGAAGAACTGGGCGTCGAACTGAAAATTTACGACGGAAACTATGACCCAAGCACCCAGATCAGCCAGATTGAAACAATGATTTCAGACGGTGTGGACGGTATTGTATTAAATCCTCAGGATGCAGAGGCACTTGCAGTTGGCGTTGATAAGGCAGTTGCAGCAGGAATCCCTGTAGTAGGCGTAAATACCCGTGTAAAGAGCGACAAACTGACAAGCTATGTCGGATCGCAGGACGTATATGCCGGCGAACTTGAAACACAGTACATTGTAGATTTAATTGGTGACACATTCAACTGTGTAATCATCGAAGGACCTCTTGGCCAGTCGGCACAGATCGAACGCCGTGAAGGTATCCAGAATATTTTAGACAAAAACACAGGAATCAAAGTGCTTGCTGAAAAAACAGCAAACTGGTCAAGATCAGAATCTATGACAATCATGGAAAACTGGTTAAATGCATTCGACAATGTAGATGCAGTTATCGCTGAAAATGATGAAATGGCTTTAGGTGCAAGAGAAGCAATCAAAGCAAAAGGCCTCGACATCCCGGTTATCGGCGTTGACGGTATCACAGATGCCCTTAATGCAGTAGAAAGCGGCGACATGGTTGCTTCAATCTTCCAGGATGGAGCAGGACAGGGAAGCAAGGCTGTTGAAGTCCTGATCAATGCAATCAATGGCGAAACAGTTGACAAAGAATACTGGATTGATTTTGAACCTGTTACAAAAGACAACGTCGCAGAATTCAAGAAAAGGGCGCAGTAGCCAGGAAGTATAAGGCTGAAAAAGAAATAAGAAGCAATCATCATCCGGGGATTCTGTTGGAAATGCCCCGGATGATAAAAAGAAAAGATGGGAACTTAAAGAATAGCAGCAGTCGAATAATAAGGAGGAATTGTTATGTTACCATATTACGGAGCGGATACGGAATATTCATTAAAAGGAAAAACAGCAATCATAACTGGAGGTGCGGCAGGTATTGGCTTTGCAACGGCTGAATTCTTTGCAGCAAAAGGAGCTAATCTTGTACTGGCGGATTTGAATCCGGAAGCAGACAAGATAGCAAAAGGCCTTGGCGCTGACTGCATCGGAATATCAGGCGACATTACAGACGGAGCATACCGCAGGAAAGTAATTGAGGAGACGGTTGCCAGATTCGGAGGCATTGACATCCTTGTTAACAGTGCAGGAATTGTAGCCCTTGATGATGCTGAAGTTATCAGCGAAAGCATGTGGGACAAGACAATGGAGATCAATCTGAAATCAACTTTTATGATGGCCCAGGCTGTAGGAAAATATCTGATCGACAATAAAAGGCCCGGATCAATCGTGAATATGGCATCACAGGCAGGTGTTATCGCTTTGGACAAACATGTTGCCTACTGCGCAAGCAAAGGTGCGATCATAGCAATGACAAAAGTGATGGCTCTTGAATGGGGTGAATATGGAATCCGTGTCAACTGCGTATCCCCGACAGTCGTACTGACGGAACTTGGAAAGAAAGCATGGGGCGGTCCAGTAGGAGATGCATTCAAACAGGAAATGCCATCCAAACGTTTTGCAGAACCAGATGAAATTGCAGGCACGATTGCATTCTTATGCAGCGGAGCTGCCGGAATGATCACAGGACACAACCTTTTAATAGACGGCGGCTTCACAATCAAATAGCTGTTCTTAAATACGAATTCAAACGTAGAATACGATTATATAAAGTTATGAAAAGCAAAAAAACATTGAAAACCAAATGCTGTCCCGCAGCTGACAGAGCCGGACAGTATTGAAAACAAAAATAGATGGAATCTGTCAGGGGAAGAGGAAAGAATATGCAGAGAATATTTAACGATCCAGATAATATAGTTGATGAAATGCTGAAAGGGTTTTTGAAAACCCATAGTGATATAGTCGTAAAGACAGACAACCCTCGTGTGGTCAGAGCCGTAAAGGCTCCGGTTGACCGGGTTGGTGTGGTAACGGGCGGCGGCTCAGGCCACAAGCCTGCATTTATCGGATATGTAGGAGAAAACTTATGTGATGCGGTGGCAGTCGGCGAAATCTGTTCCTCACCTACAGCGGCAGCATTCCTGGATGCATTCAAGGCGGCTGACGGAGGAAAAGGCATTGCATGTCTGTATGGAAACTATTCAGGCGACAACATGAACGTAAAAATGGCAGTCAAAATGGCGAAAAAAGCCGGACTTGAAGTAAAGACCGTAGTGGCCAATGATGACGTTGCCTCAGCACCAAAGGACCAGTGTGAAAAACGCCGCGGTGTTGCAGGAGAAGTGCTTATGTGGAAAGTCGGAGGCGCCAAAGCTGCCAAAGGCGCAACCCTGGATGAAGTAATTGCGGCAGCCCAGAAAGCCATCGACAATACAAGAAGCGTTGGAATCGGTCTCACTCCATGTACGCTCCCTGCAGTGGGACACCCGAACTTCGAGATTAAAGACGGAACCATGGAAGTGGGAATCGGACACCACGGAGAACCAGGAATCGAAGTATGTGCACTGGAAACAGCTGCCCAGATGGCAAAGAGAATGGTGGATGTAGTAGTTCCGGATTATCCTTTTGTGGCAGGGGACGAAGTGGTCGTGCTGGTTTCAGGACTCGGCGCTACGCCGATCATGGAATTATACGTGCTCTATGATGAAATCGACAGGCTCCTGACAGAAAAGGGAATCAAAACACACCGCTCCTATGTCGGAAATTACTTCACATCACTCGAAATGATGGGAGCAACCCTGACCATGATGAAAGTCGATGAGGAACTGAAAGAACTGATCGATATGCCTGCAAACAGCATGGGATTAAAGCAGTTCTAAAATACCACGAAGTGGTAATAAGGATATGAGCAAACAGAGGAGCTGTTTGTTCATACCCGCTTTGACGGGGAGCATAAGTACGTTAAAAGGGAAGAAACTAATGGAAAAAGGTTTTGAATCATATATAGAAAGAGGTAATCACTATGAGCACATTCAAAAATGCAGATGGAAAAAAAGTATTGCTTAAAATGGTAAAAGCAATCCAGGACAATAAAGCATATCTTGGAGAAGTCGATGGCCTGATCGGAGACGGAGACCATGGAATGAACATGAATAAGGGATTTTCAGTATTCGAAAGCCGTTTTGCGGACAAAGAATTTTCCTTTACAGAAGGGCTGGAAGAACTGGGGATGATCCTGTTGAATGAAATCGGCGGATCTATGGGGCCGATCTACGGAACCATCCTGATGGAAATGGCAGAAGCCGGGGAAGACCTGGAAGAAATTTCCCTTACGGACTTTGGAAACATGCTTTCGGCAGGACTCACAGGCCTCTGCGGAATCGTAGATGCAAAGGTGGGCGACAAGACTCTTGTAGATGCACTTTCTCCTGCAGCGGATGCGATCAAAGCAGCAGCAGCCGAAGGAAAGGACTATAAAGAAGCACTTTCAGCAATGAAGAAAGCTGCAGCCGAAGGAAGAGACTCAACCAAGGACATGGTGGCAAAATTCGGTCGTTCAAGCCGCTTAGGCGAACGTTCAAGAGGTGTTCTGGATGCAGGTGCAACTTCTTGCAGTATCATTCTTACTGCCATGGCTGATGGAATTGAAGAAGTTTCGGCATAAACTTTTATTAGATCATCAGTTTTCAATCAGGCAGGATCAGGAGGAAAAAGCATTATGAAAATAGCAATTGGATGTGATGAAGCGGCTTACAGTCTCAAGGTAGAGATTATGAAACATCTTCAGTCTAAGAACATAGAAGTGGTAGATTTTGGAGCAGATGCAGGCGATGTAGTATTATATCCCGACGTAGCGGTGAGAGTAGCTGAAGCAGTTGCAAAAGGGGAATTCGAAAGAGGGATCCTGGTTTGCGGAACAGGCATCGGCATGGCGATAACGGCAAACAAGGTGCCGGGAATCAGAGCTGCGGTATGCCACGATCCATTTTCAACAGAACGGTCACGAAAGAGCAACGATGCACAGATCATGTGCATGGGAGAACGGGTAATCGGCGTTGAACTTGCAAAATATCTGGTCGATATCTGGCTGAACTGCGATTTCGCAGGAGGCGGATCAGCACCTAAGGTGGACAGGATTATGGAGTATGAGCATGACTACCTGAAAAAGGGGGTAATATAAAAAACATGTGGTGAGGGAGTTAATGCCAGTTAATATTCCCTTGACATGAACAATAAAGGTAGCTATCCAGTCGTTGTGACTATAAAGGACGTAGGACTAAATCGTTACTAAAAAAAAGTATCCTGCAGGTTAACTGAAAACCTGCAGGATACTTTTTGTGTTTAAGGAGTGTTCAAGTACTTACATTACACGGATCGCATGATAAGCTTCATGCACAGCTGTCATAATCTTTCTTGGAGCCTGTGCATCGCCTACTACCGTAAGGGATTTCACTTTTCCATCAAGCTCGTCTTCTAACTGGTTGTTTGAACGGTATCCTGCTGCGATGATTACGGTATCGCAAGGTATGGTGTTTACTGTACCGTCTTTTTCATAGGAAACACTGTCTTCTGTGATTTCTGTAACCTTTGCTCCGGCCGCAACCTTGACATCTCTGTCTTTGAGCATCGTTCTTAATGCCTGGTCACAGTTGAGGCTGTGGTCTGCAGAAGCAAGGATGTCATCCATCATTTCTACGATTGTCACTTCGTCTGCCATTTCCTTCATGTAGGCAGCAGCTTCGCAGCCTACTAATCCGCCGCCGATTACAACTACGTTCTTGCCTGGTTTTTTGACGTTAGTCAGGTAGAGGTCGGAAGGTGCAGCAAATTCGATTCCCTTGATTGGAGGCATGATGGAAGAGGAGCCGGCAGCAAGAATTACTTTGTCATAATTGCCGTTTGCTGCTTCTTCTGCAGTTGCAGTTTTGTTCAGCTTTACGCTAACGCCTAATTTAAGCACTTCTCTTTCCATATACTGGATCAATTTCAATACGTCGTGTTTGAAGGAAGGAAGTCCTGCTGCCCAGAGGTTTCCGCCTAAACGGCTGGTCTTCTCCCATAATTCCACGTCAAAGCCTCTTCTTGCAGCTGCAATTGCAGCAGACATTCCGCCAGGGCCGCCGCCGATAACAAGCACTGATTTTTTTGTTCCGTCCGGTGCCGGAAGGACAAATTCCTTTTCTGCATAGCATAAAGGATTTACAGCACAGTAATAATGTTTTCCGGAGAATCCGGCATAGAGGCATTCGTTGCAGCCGATACATGGAACGATGCCTGCTACATCGCCTGCTGCAACCTTGTTTGCCCAATGAGGGTCGGCAATCATCTGGTGTCCGAGAACGATGTAGTCCGTTTTTCCATCAGCCACTGCAGCTTCTGCTTTTACAGGGTCGAACATCTTTCCCTGTCCGAGAACAGGCACGGTTGCGATTTTCTTGACAGCTTCGACGACGTGCATCTGGTGGCCTTCTTCTTCATATACGGTTGAGATTGCCTTGTGCCATGCTTCGTAGCATCCCACATCCACGTGAAGCGCATCAACGCCTGCTTCTTCGAAGATCTTAGCCATTTCTAAACCTTCTTCAAGCTCGCGTCCGCCTGGAACTCCGTGGTAAGGGGTGAATTTAACGAGAACCGGGAATTTAGGACCGCAGTATTTGCGGATCGCTTCGATGCACTCGAGGGAGAAACGCATCCTGTTTCTCAGGCTTCCGCCATATTCATCTGTACGGTTGTTCCACATAGTGGAGTGGAACTGGTCAAGAAGATATCCGCCGTAAGCATGAAGCTCTACAGCATCGGCGCCTGCTGATTTCGCCAGACATGCGGAATATCCTACTTTATCTACAATATATTTAATATCTTCAATTTCAAAAGGTTTGCATTTCAAGTTCGGGAACCAGAAAGAGTGGGCAGTGTCGCCTGCTGAATACGGAGGTGTAAAAGGATCAGTGAATACCTGCCTTCCAAGACCTGGTGATACCTGTACACATACCTTTGCGCCATGGTGGTGGCATCGTTCAACAAGCATGTTAAGACGTTCTACATGGTGAAAATTGCTGAGCTCTGTACAAGGTCTGTCCTCATACTTTGTGGTTGCCACGTTTGCACCGGTAATGATTAAGCCGGTACCTCCTTTTGCGCGCTCTTCAAAATAATTGATTCCATCGATGTTATAGGCGCCGTCCGCTTCGCCGGTGGTACCCATAGGTCCCATAACGATCCTGTTCTTCAGCTTCATGCTGCCTATCATGGTTTTTTCAAATAATCTGGACATGAATGAATCTCCCTTCTGTGATTTGACTCTGGTAAAGAATTGCTTTACTAAGGTAAAGATAACATAAAAAGAAAACCTTGTAAATGAAAAAAATGAGAAAAAATTAACAATCTTTCCTGAAAAAATATGTATACTTTTTCTTTTGGGAGAAATGGTATATACTGTTGAAAGTGAAATTTATGCAGGAGGAAATATGGTTAATAAGATATCAAGAGAAGAAATAGTAAGAAAAGCGAATGAGCTTTTTTCTGAATACGGTTATGAGAAAGTGACGGTTAACGATATATGCAGCAGCTGCGGTATTTCCAAACCAACTTTCTATGCATATATCAAGTCAAAAGAGGACATTATTGCAGATTTCTATGAATCCGTTGCAACGGACATTGTTGAAAAATTTGTGGATATTCTGGAGGCCGATAATCACTGGGAACAGCTGATGATCTGCTTTGAAACCCTGATTGACAAATCGATGAATCTCGGACCTGATTTCCAAAGCCAGCTATTCATACTGAATCTGAAAGAGGACAGGGGAAGTTATGATTTCAGGGAAAAACTTACAAATCTTGCAGTGTCCATCATCACAAAGGCCCAGGAGGCGGGGCAGATACGAAATCCCAATGAGCCGCTTGCCATATATACGGCTTCGGCATATACATTTCTGGGATACCAGGCTACCTGGTGCATGAAGAAAGGGAAAATGGACTGGAAGCGGGAGCTTAGGATTGCATTGGAGAATATATATGATGTGGATCCGGCGCTTAGGTTGTCATAAGATCTAAAATATTGCAAATGTAAATATTAATGTCAAAAAGGAGGGCATCCCGATGCCGGTTTCAGACCGGAACCGGGATGCCCTCCTTAATTGCGCTCAAACGTATTTCTGCCTGTATTCCACAGGCGTAACATCATAATGTTGGTTCATAACTGTGCATTTATGTAACTTTCTGTTTTAGTTTATCAGAAAACAGCTTCTATTGTCTTAACAAAGAACTGATAGTATGGTAATATTTAGATATAAAGAAATTGTGCTGCACACTGGTCTGTGAGGTAAATGATGCTGAATATATATAGAACCCTGAGCACCTGCAAAGAACCGAAAGTACAGTTTAGAAGAATTGCATGAAAGGATAACAAGAATGATACTTACAACCCTCTGTTATATAGAAAAAGACGACTGCTACCTGATGCTCCACCGGGTGTCCAAAACGAATGATCCGAACAAGGATAAATGGATCGGGCTTGGCGGCAAATTTGAAGAAGGGGAAAGCCCCGAGGACTGCCTTTTGAGAGAAGTGAAGGAGGAGTCAGGTCTGACCCTTACTTCATTCAGATTCCGGGGAATCGTCACTTTTGTATCGGATGAATGGCCCTCTGAATATATGTGCCTCTATACTGCGGATTCTTTCGAAGGCAGTATGAATGCATCCTGCAGGGAAGGCATCCTGGAGTGGGTGCAAAAGAGTGAAATCCATAAGCTGAAATTATGGGAAGGCGATAAAATCTTTCTGAAGCTGCTTGCAGAAGACGAACCGTTCTTTTCGCTGAAACTCCGCTATGAAGGAGAACGGCTTGCAGAATGCAGGCTGAATGGAAACGAGTATGGCAGATAGCTGACAGGGCATGAAAAGGAGAAAAAACATGAGAATGTATGACTTGATTGTGAAGAAGAAAAACGGCAAGGCACTTTCAAAGGAGGAAATCGGAGCGATGATCCGCGGATACGTGGCGGACGAAATCCCCGATTACCAGATGTCCGCCATGCTCATGGCAATCTGCTTTCAGGGGATGAATGCGGAGGAGACGACAGCACTTACCATGGAAATGGCCCATTCTGGAGACATGGTGGATCTCTCCTCAATTGAAGGCGTTAAGGTAGACAAGCACAGCACGGGCGGTGTCGGCGACAAGACGACATTGGTGATTGCAGCCGTAGCTGCAGCCTGCGGCGTGAAAGTCGCTAAGATGTCCGGTCGGGGCCTTGGCCATACGGGGGGAACAATTGATAAGCTGGAGGCAATCCCGGGCATGAAGACGGCAATAGACCAGAAAAAGTTCTGTGAGATCGTGAACAGGGTCGGGGTCAGTGTGGTCGGACAGTCAGGAAATCTTGCTCCGGCAGACAAGAAGCTCTATGCCCTCCGTGATGTGACAGGCACCGTTGACAGCATTCCACTGATTGCGGCATCCATCATGAGCAAGAAGCTGGCTTCAGGCAGCGACTGCATACTTCTGGATGTAAAGACAGGCAGCGGTGCGTTTATGAAGGATCTGGAGGATTCCATTGAGCTGGCAAAATGCATGGTGTCTATTGGAGAACAGGCGGGAAGACAGACAATGGCGGTCATTACCGATATGGATATCCCGCTGGGCAATGCAATCGGAAATTCACTGGAGGTAATCGAGGCGGTGGATACGCTTCACGGACAGGGACCGGATGACCTGACGGAGGTGTGCCTGACACTGGCTTCGAATATGCTTTATCTGGCAGGTAAAGGTGGAATCAGGGCATGCAGAAAAATCGCGGAAGATGCGGTCTCAAGCGGGCGCGCCCTCAGGAAACTGGTGGAAATGGTCGAAGCCCAGGACGGCGATTCTTCAGTGATTCTGGATCCCGGAGAATTTGCAGAGGCGCCATACAGTTTTGAAGTAAAATCGGATCAGTCAGGGTATGTAAGCCATATGGATACAGAACAATGCGGAATTGCTTCCATGGTGCTCGGTGCCGGAAGAGAGACAAAGGACAGCATAATCGACTATACTGCAGGAATGATTCTGAGAAAGAAGACAGGGGATTACGTGGAGAAAGGCGATACCCTTGCAGTTCTTTTTGCATCCTCGGAGGGCTTGTTCCCAAAGGCGGAGGCCATATTGAAAACTGCATATTCATTTTCGCTGGAAAAACCTGCAGAGAAACCTCTTGTATTTGCGAAGGTCACCATAGACGGAGTGGAAAGATATCTGTAACTATTCAGGACTACGTCCTTCATAGTCACAAATGATGCACACAAATTGCAAAATCAGCAATTTGGCGCACGCATATCTCGGGTTTTTATGCAAACTCAGCATAAAAACACCTCGCGAGACAGGGGTTCTGAACAGTTACGATATCTGTAACCAGGAAGGATAACGTCCTGAATGGCTGCCGATATTGATGTGACAGTTTTTCGTTCCTTAAGGAGGTAATCAAAATGAGGATGAAAACATTCATTGCAATAACTGCAGCATGCATGCTTCTTGCCGGAACTTTTTCCGGATGTGGCGCGGATGGAAACGGACAGGAAACAGAGGAAGAGACCAAAGAGGAAACCAAAGAAGAAACCAAGGAAGAGACGGCAGAAGAGACAGTAGAAGAAACAGAGGTTGAAAATGGCCAGGAGCCGGTAAACCATAGCAACATCTCAAACGGAGGACTTGCTGCAGGGGATGACGGCTGGGTATACTACAATGTGCTGACGGGCGAAGACGGCCATCTTACCAGGATGAAGACTGACGGAACCGAAAAGATAGAGTTATGCGAGGATTTTGCCATGTTCATCAATGTGGAAGACGGCTGGGTATATTATCTGCGGACCAGCATGGCTGAAAATGATGCCGACTCTGCGAGAATATATAAGATCAAGACGGACGGTACAGAGCGGACCAGGCTCAGCGATGATACGGCGGTGAATGTCATTGTGGACGGCGGCTGGATCTACTACTTCAGCATGCTTGAGGACGGGGCTATCCAGATCTGCAGAATGAAGACGGACGGCACTGGAAAAGAGGTCCTGTATGAAAAGACGACATATGAATTCACTGTGTATGACGGCTGGATCTATTACGTGGACTCTGCCGATGAACACAGCAATCTCTACAGGATGAAGACGGACGGAAAAGACACGGAAAGACTGAATGAAGATGCAACAGGAAGATTCTTTGTTTCAGATGGCCTGGTTTACTTTATTGCAAATGAAACGCCTGAGGGAACAACGGACAGTACAACGGGGGAATACCAGGAGGCAGAGCAGAAGCTAGTCCTTTACAGGATGAAGGCGGATGGCACTGAAAAGGCCCAGATAATGGAAATTGGAAATGGCGCCCTGAATGTTTCCCGAGACTGGATCTACTATACAGATATCGTTGACGGAAACATATACAGAATTAAAACAGACGGCCAGGAAAAAACAATGGTACAGGAAGACAGCGCGTCACTGATCCTGCTGATAGATGAGTGGGTCTATTATTATGCAAACCCGGATGCCAGTATGGAAGGTATGAAGAGCATCATGGGACATTTTTACAGGATGAAAGGGGATGGAACGGAAGCACAGATGATCGACTGATCGATGCTGGCGGAAAATACAAGTGGCGATGCAAAATCGGAAAAGTTTTAAGCGGATTTGCACCTTTTTCATTCAGAAAGCGGGTGGAGGTATGAAAAGCTTAACTAGAAAATGGACAGCAATGCTGACAGTTATGATGCTCATGCTGATAGCAGCCTATCCGGCTGCAGAGGCCAAAGCGGCAGAAGCATCCCAGTTGGTTTCAAAGGGGAATACCACAGAGAAGGTGATTGCACTGACATTTGACGACGGCGATGATGGAGGGAATATAGCTGCCCTGCTCCAGATCCTTTCCGACAACGGCGTAAAGGCAACCTTTTTCCTGACAGGAAAGGCTGTAGAGTCCCACCCTCAGAAAATCAAAGACATAATTGCAAAAGGACATGCCATTGGAAACCATACATACTCGCACCCATATTTCACCCAGATCACTGCAGAACAGATGAAGGCGGAGGTTGAGAAGGCGGATGCCCTGATCAGGAACCTCACAGGCCTTACAACAAAGCCATATTTCAGACCGCCATACGGCGCCTACAATGCCGGAGTGCTGCAGGCTATGGGAGAGGCAGGGTATACAAAAACCGTTACATGGACAATCGACACCATTGACTGGGAAGGACGTTCTGCAGCGGAAATGACCCAGAAGGTGCTTGGCAATGCAGTTCCAGGAGCAATCATCCTGATGCATGCTGGTTCCGGAGCTGTTAATACGCCGGCTGCGCTTCCGGGAATCATCAGCGGACTTAAAACGGCAGGATACCGTTTCGTGACGATACCTGAGCTTCTGGGATTCAGCACTAACTCTGTACAGTATGTGGTCAAAGCCGGAGATACCCTTTACAGGATAGCGAGATTATACGGGGTAACCGTGCAGCAGATAGCCGCAGCAAACAACATAGCCAACATTAATCTCATTTACACAGGCCAGGTGCTCCAGATTCCGGGAACAGGTGGAACCACGCCGCCGGTTACGCCGACCACTCCGACCACGCCGTCAGCCGAAATAAAATGTACGGTAAAAGCGGGCGATACTCTTTACAGAATTGCGAAATTATACGGGGTAACCGTTCAGCAGCTGGCAGCGGCAAACAAAATAGCAAATATCAATCTGATTTTTGTTGGCCAGGTGCTGACAATACCTGGAACAGGAGGAACGGTCACGCCTGTCACACCGGTCACTCCGACGACGCCAGCTGTCACAAAATATACGGTAAAAGCAGGGGATACCCTGTATAAAATTTCGCTGGTATACAAAGTTACTGTGCAGCAGCTTGTCACGTCAAACAAGATTGTAAATCCGAACCTGATATTTGTCGGCCAGGTGCTGATTATTCCGTAGCAGGGCCGATTCACAGAGGAGGTGTACATATGCATCCATTTTATGGACAAAACAGCCGTTTTTTTTCGACGAAAAGTCAGCCGGCAGGAGCGGAGAAAAACTGGTGGATAGGGCTTGTTTCAATGGTGATGTATCTTTTGTTCTGGGCTGCGGCGATGGTCATGGCTGTACGGATTGCTAAGAAATATGTTCCGATGCCTGAAGAATCGGGCGAGGGCCGGGATCCTGCCATGTCTATTATCCGCGAACGCTATGCAAGAGGAGAAATCGATACAAAAGAATTCAGACAGAAGAAGGCAAAATTAAGCTAAAGGGAGAAAATACATAGCGGGATAAATAAGGCTGCGCGGCATAGCCCGGGAGAGAAGATTCCCGGGGGCCGGGCAGTTCCTTTCAGTGGAACGGGGTGAAGTATGAAAATCAGATCATTTCTACAGCTTTCGTTTGCAGGAATCACTACGGTCATTTTTAAGAGGAAAAAGCCTGTCATTGGCTCAATCATCGTTACAGACAGATGCAACCTTTCCTGCAGACACTGTGCGGTGAGCAATATTACAGGCATACTCTACCCATATGCCCGCATCAGGGCAGATATGCAGAACCTGTTTGACCAGGGCGTAAGGGTGCTTTTGTTTTATGGCGGAGAACCGTTTCTGTGGAAGGACAGCGGAAGAACGATCAGAAATCTGGTGATTGAGGCGAAAACCATGGGCTTCGCACTTGTGAATGTCGTTACAAACGGCACATTTCCACTTGCAATTCCTGAGGCTGATCTGATTCTGGTAAGCCTTGACGGCGGGAGGGAAAAGCACAATGCAATACGCGGGGACACCTATGACCGGATAATTTCAAACATTAGGAACTCGACATCGGATAACATCTGCCTCTATATGGCCATAAACAGGATAAACAAGGACGATATCGAAAAGGTCTGCAGGACGGCAAAGAGCATGAAGAACGTAAGGGCAGTATCTTTTAATTTCCATACACCCTATCCTGGTACCGAGTATCTGAAACTCTCAAAAAGGGAAAAGCAGGATTGCTGCAGCAGGATTGGAAAAATGATGGATGCAGGATATCCGGTTCTGAATCTCAGAACCGCATTCCCATATGTGATAAGAAACACCTTTAAAACTCCTTGCAGCCAGTGCGTGATCATCGAGAACGGAAAACAGTGGACTTGCGGAAGATGTATCGATATACAGGGGCTCTGCAGCCAGTGCGGCTTTCTGTTTGCGGCAGAATATTCGCTGGTTTTCGGCGGTGATATCAGGGTGATCGCTGATATGGTCAGGACATATATGAAATATCTGTGACCAGGGTTTATATGTAAAATCTGCATATTAACATTTCATGGACGGCGGTTCTGAACATAAAGAAATATGTATGACTAAGAAGGAGGTTGCCGAGATGCTGTTTACATCAATACTTAGAATAATCCTCACGCGTTCGTTCAGGCCTTTTGTGTTTGAAGGAAGGTATACGAATACTCTGAAATTCGAGAACCTGGATGACCTGGGGCTTTATGTCCATATTCCCTTCTGCAGATCCCTGTGCAGCTTCTGTCCATACTGCAAGGAGATATACAATAAGCAGAGGGCAGACTTGTATAAACTTGCACTTCTCAAGGAAATCGATATTGCATGCAGAAACCTGAAAGGCAGGAAAAAGGCAACCAGCCTGTATTTCGGAGGAGGTACTCCGGCGATGATGATCGACGATCTCCAGGACATCATCGAAAAGCTGAAGGAATACTTTGACATAGAAGGCGGAGTCGGGGTGGAACTGCATCCAAGTGACATAACAGAAGAGAATATGAAGAAACTCAGGGCTGCCGGGGTTACCATGGTCAGTTTGGGAATCCAGTCATTCAACGAGGAATGCCTGCGCAAACTGGGCAGGAGCGGCACTTCCTTCAGGGAGAAAATACGGCTTGCAGCAGCATCGGGATTTGATGTGGTCGATGTGGATTTTATATTTGCAATACCGGGGCAGACTGACGAAATCCTGGCAGAGGACATCAGGACGGCTTTCGACTGCGGCGCTACCCAGGTCTCAACCTACCCTTTCATTGATTTTACGTTCGCAGATAATGAATACAAGCCAATGTCTGAAAAGGTGAAGAAGCGGATGCTGAAAAACCTGAATGAATACTGTAAAAAGATTCATATTGAGAGGACTTCTGTCTGGACCTTTGCAAAGCCCGGAACCGAAAAATACTCTTCAATCACCAGGGATGCCTTCCTCGGATTCGGACTGTCTGCAACCTCACTCTTAAGGGGAAGCTTCAAGATCAATACCTTCTCCCTGGAAGGCTACCTGGAGAGAATAAACGCAGGCAGGCTTCCGACCTCCCTCACCATCAGGTTTACAAGGCGGCAGAGGGCTGCATATTACCTTTTCTGGAGCACCTATGCAATGCATATAAATATGGACAAATTTGAAAAGATAATCGGTACGCCGCTGAAAAAGATGTTCGGCCCTGAATTGTTTCTTGCTGAAAAGGCAGGGATGGTACGGCGCAAAGGCAATGTCTATGAGATCACCGAGAAGGCATCCTACCTATATCACGACATCGAACAGGTATATACGACGGCCTATATCGACAAAATGTGGAATGTGTCCAGAAAAGAGGCTTTTCCGGATCAGATCATCCTGAAATGAAGGATTAATTGGAAAATCTGAGTAACTGTTCAGAATAGTCACAAATCTGATACGGATATTTTAAGGGGCATACAGTCCACCCGTTAAATGGTATACTGATATAAAATGAGTTGGGGTCAAAAGGTATTTTGCCCCCTGATACCTACGGATTGTTACGCACTTTGTGCTCTCACAATCCTAAAAACATTCAAAATCCGCCCTATTCGGGCTACTTTCTCATGTTTTGTGGGTCTCAAAGTCATGTTTTTTCATGCAAGCATGAAACACATGACCTTTTGACCCTGGTATCATAAAATATAGTGAAAAAGCTTTTTTCGAAGCTGGTGAACCTTATCTTCGAAAGGGCAGGGAAAGGAACTGGAAGGTTGAACAAAAAAGATATAACTTCATCAGATGTAGCAAAAAAGGCCGGAGTCTCCCAAGCTTCGGTCTCCATGATTTTGAACAGAAAGTACAATGTCTCCTTTTCGCGAGAAACCATAGAGCGGGTTGAAAAAGCAGCAGAGGAACTGGGATATTCGTTAAGCAAAAAGTCGAAACAGAGACAGTCGAATATGAAAAAGACTATTTTTGTTGTCTGCCCTCATTCGAGCAATTCCTATTATGATATGTTAATAGACGGTATCGAGGAAGTGGCAAATATGAATAAATATTCGGTATTCATTGCCCATACAAGGCGTGATGAGACAGTTGAGGACCGCATACTCAGGCAGATTGAGAAGCTGCGGCCTTCCGGCCTTCTTTTCACCTGCACGCCCACGTCGGTCGAGCACATGCAGAGCCTGAATGAGAAGATTCCGCTTATGCTGATCGGGGAAAAGGATGCTGTTCCGGGGATTGATGCGGTGGAACTGAACAGCAGGAAGCTGGGAGGCATGATTGCGAAAAAGCTGATTGAGCTGGGGCATCGGAAAGTAGCCTATGTCACGACTCCCCTGTCGGAAAAGCAGACAGCAAGAAAAAGGAGATTGGAAGGGTTCTGTAAAGAGTTTGAAAATATTAATGGATTGGACAAGGTATCAATTAAAACCATGCCTGACGAGATGAACAGGATACTTGTGGGGGCGGACTCGGAATACAGGACGGGATACGAGCTTACCATGGAGCTCATCAGGGAAGTGCCCGATGTTACCGCCATTGTTGGGGTCAATGACATGGTAGCCCTGGGTATCCGCGATGCCCTGTTGGAAGAAAAGTATAAAATCCCGGAACATATCACTGTGATAGGATGTGACAACATCCTTTTCTCTAAAATACGGGGTATCGATCTTACCACAATCGACCATTATGCATCGCACAAAGGCAGGGAAGCCTGCAAACTGCTGATCAGAAAAATCGAACTTTCGAAGAACAGAAAGAGTGAAGATGAAGTGGTTCTGCAGCACCGTGTTGAATATGAACCGAGAATTATTGAAAGGGGAAGTTCCTCCTACCCTGTTAATAAGTGATGTTGGGGGCAAAAGGTATTTTGCCCCCTTAATACCTGCGGATTGTTTCGCACTTCGTGCTCTCACAATCCTAAAAAACATTCGAAATCCGCCCTGTCGGGCTACTTTCTCATGTTTTTGCGGGTCTCAAAGTCATGCTTTTTCATGCAAGCATGAAACACATGACCTTTTGACCCTGGTATTAATAAATCAAAATATTAATTATACAGTATGATTAATATTTTGAAACCGTGTTTGACAAAAGCATGAGAAGGGTCTAGTTTTACTGTTATAGGAACAGAACGTGCAGTGAAGAAATTGGAGGAAACGATCATGCAAAAAGTTGATTTTAGCAAGGAATTGGGCGATGCATTTGTTTGCGGGTGCGGCAGGACGCATTTCTGTGAGGTTGAGGACATCATCATAGGCGATCATGTTCTGGAACAGCTGCCGGAAATATTAGGCAGATATGAGTATAAGAATATCTGCATCGTGTCCGATATCAATACGGAAAAAGCGGCGGAAATCAGGCTGTACGGTATTTTGGAACATGCGGGAATACCTTTTGAAAAGATTGTTTTTCAGGACACATTCCTCGTGCCCGACGAGGCGGCAATGGGAAAGCTGCTGATTGAAATCAGCCGGGACTGCGATCTGATACTTGCAGTTGGATCAGGAACCCTGAATGATATCTGCAAATTCATGAGCTATAAATTGAAGACGGACTATTTTATAATTGCGACAGCCCCGTCTATGGATGGATTTGCATCGAATGTGGCGCCGCTGATCGTCAACCATGCAAAAACGACCTTCGAGGTTGGAATGCCGAAAGTCATTATCGGCGATCTTGACGTATTGAGCCAGGCGCCCATGGAGATGATAGCAGCAGGGGTAGGAGACGCCCTTGGAAAATATGTGTGTTTAATGGACTGGAGACTGGCTCATATCATAAAGGGCGAATACCATTGCGGGCATGTGGAACAGATGGTGAGGACTTCCATTGAAAAAGTGTCCTCGGCAATAGAAGCTGTGGTTGAAAGGGACAAGGAGGCCATATGCTCTGTAATGGAAGGGCTTGTCCTGACCGGAATTGCCATGAGTTATATAGGAAATTCAAGGCCGGCATCCGGAAGCGAGCATCACCTGTCGCATTACTGGGAAATGATGGCATTGCTGACGGGCAAAAAAATCCAGCTGCATGGAACCAAGGTTGCAATCGGAACAGTCATTGGATTGGAATTATATGATTATTTATTGAAGAATCGGGAACTGGTCCTGAAAAAGGCCGGTAGAAATCCGGAGTTCGACTATTCAGACTGGATGAACAGAATCAAAGAGGCTTATGGACCGGCAGCGGATGCTGTTATCGAGCTGGAAGGATTAGCATCAAAAAATGCAGATCAGACAGTCCGGGGCGAACTGGAAGGGCTTATGAAACATGCGGATCTGATTTTTGAAGAGATTAAAAAGCTCCCTTCAGCTGAGAGTCTGGTGGAAAGCCTGAAGCTCATGGGCGCGAAATATAAGCCTGAGCAGGTGGAGGTCGACGACCAGACATTGGCAGACAGCATCGTCTATGCGAAAGAGCTGCGAAACAGATTCGGGCTGCTGCAGCTGATCTATGATCTGGATATGCATGATGACGCAATAAACCATATACATGATTTCTTTGAGCGATTATAATAGAAAATGAAAAAAAACAGTGAGATTACTTTAGTTAAGGAGTATTTATGGATGGTATAATATTTGATGTAGATGGAACTTTATGGGATTCAACAGAGGTGGTTGCGGACTCCTGGAACCAGGCAATAGCGGAGAATTCCGATCTGGAAAGACGGGTTACGGCCAAAGAGCTGATGGGGCTTTTCGGCAAACCGCTGGAAGAAATTATGGATGCTCTTTTTCCCGGCCTGGAAAAGGAAAAGAAGGATCAGCTTGCGGTTCACTGCTATGAGTATGAAAATGCAGTAGTCGCAAAGGCGCCATGCGTCTATTATGAGGGCATGGTCGAAGGAATAAAGGAACTGTCAAAAAGATACAAGCTTTTCATTGTCAGCAACTGTCAGGAAGGATATATTGAAGCATTCCTGGAAAATACAGGTCTGGGGGAATATATCACCGACTTTACCTGCCCGGGAGATACGGGACTTCTTAAGGCTGATAATATCAGAATCATCATGGAAAGAAATAATCTGAAAAAGGCAGTATATATCGGCGATACACAGGGAGATGCCAATGCATGCAAAGATGCAGGAATTCCTATGATCTTTGCAGGTTATGGTTTTGGCTCTGTAGAGGGCGAATATACGACAATCCAGTCCTTCGGGGAACTGCTTGATATGGATTACGACGCAGTTCTGTAACTGTTCAGAGCTGCTCTCAGGCAAGGCGTTTCGAGCTTCGTTCATGATATGAATTTCTGAAATAAAAGAAAAAGGTTGACATATCTGAAATAGTTAAGTTATCATAATAAAAACTTGTGGCGATAAGGGACGTATCCCGAATGACTGCAAAAATTTTAAAATATCAAGAATGATCAAAAAAAAGAGGAGGAACCCGCATGAAAATCTCAGCAAATACAGCATTAGAAACAAATAGAATGTCAGAAGATATGATGATGTGCTGCTTTAGCTGTATGTGTATGGCTAAGGCCGTTTTTCGTGTAGGTTATGAAATCTGACAGTGATTATGATTGATGGGATAGTATGGATCAATGCTGCAGGTACATAACGTACCTGCTTTTTTTGTTTTACAGGAGTGGAGTGTCAAAAGCCCATTTACAAAATGGTATTCGTCAATTTGCACAAGTTTTCGACAATGAGGACGTGATGCAAAACATGTTCATTCGCAGCGCGCTCTCGCTTAGATGAAGACGTAGTGGTACGTAAGGCCGCAAAACACGCGGCCTAAGTACCAACGTCTTCATAAAGCTGCTCATTGAGACATGTTTTACATCACTGTGCTGTAGCTGCCGAATGTGCAAATTGACGAAGCCGAAGGTTACAAGAGGGCTTTTGACAGGCTAATCTATATCGGAAATTCCACGAATTTCCGATAAATCAAAACTCTTAGCTGACATGAATGGTATTGCAAAAAGGTGCGTTGAGTAATGACAGCCGGTGCAGAACATGGTACTCTAAAATAAAAACACTCTTAACTGTTCAGGATACAGTACTGAACAGATACAAACACTATAAAACAAACGGAAGGTGATACAATGGAAAATGGAAACAGGGAATTAGAAATAAACAGCAGCGGACCGATTATCCGTATTCAGGATGTTACAAAGACTTACAGTGCTGACAAGAGCACGCTTCATGCCCTGAAAAATGTCAGCCTTGATATAAACAAAGGTGACATATACGGCATCATCGGGATGTCAGGAGCGGGAAAAAGCACCCTGGTAAGGTGTCTGAACTTTCTTGAAACGCCCACATCTGGAACGGTAACCGTAGGCGGAAAAGACCTTTCAAAGCTTTCTGAGAAGGAGCTTAGAAAAACAAGGATGAACATAGCTATGATATTCCAGCATTTTAATCTTCTGATGCAGAGGAACGTCATAGATAACATCTGTTTTCCTTTAACGATTGCCGGAATGGGGAAAAAGGAAGCAAGGAAGAGGGCTGAGGAGCTGCTGCAGATCGTAGGGCTTGAGGATAAGGCGAAGGTTTATCCTTCACAGCTGTCAGGAGGCCAGAAGCAGAGGGTTGCAATCGCAAGGGCATTGGCAAACAATCCGGAAATACTGCTCTGCGACGAGGCGACCAGCGCTTTGGATCCCCAGACCACAAAATCGATACTGGCGCTGCTTAAGGATATCAATGCAAAATATGGAATCACGATTATTATCATCACCCATGAAATGTCCGTGGTGCAGGAGATATGCAGCCATGTAGCCATTCTGGACAATGGGAGTCTGGCGGAATCAGGCAGGGTGATTGACATTTTTTCATCGCCAAAGACAAAAGAGGCAAGGAAGCTGGTACTCGACGATGGCGAAAAAATCGCAATCATGAAGAGCAGACACTGCATAAGGATTGTATTTACTGAAAATTCATCATTTGAACCTGTAATAGGAAATATGATTCTCGAGTACAAGTCGCCGGTCAATATCCTGTATGCAGACACCAGAAATATCAATGGAACCGCAAGGGGAGAGATGATCCTGCAGCTTCCGGAAAAAGAAGAGACAGCGCAGAAGATGATAGAGTACCTGAAGGAAAGAAAGCTTGCGGTAGAGGAGGTGGAAGGATATGTGGACTAAAGAAATAACTGATATGCTGGTACAGGGCGTATACGATACCTTATATATGACAATCGTATCAACGCTTATGGGATATGTGCTCGGTCTTCCTATGGGAATCGCCTTGGCGGTTACGGATAAAAAGGGACTGAGGCCGAACAGCGTCATATATAAGATGCTCGACATCATCGTGAATATAATAAGAAGCGTACCATTCCTAATACTGCTGATCGTACTGATCCCGCTGACGAAGGCAATCGTGGGAAAAAGCTATGGATCAAGCGCTACGATTGTACCACTTGTAATTGCAGCGGCACCGTTCATTGCGAGAATGGTGGAATCTTCCATTCAGGAAGTAGATAAAGGTGTCATTGAAGCGGCACAGAGCATGGGAGCAGGACTTTTCACTATTATTTGGAAGGTGCTTCTGGTCGAGGCAAGAACCTCGCTGATTGTCGGCGTGACAATCGCAACCGGAACCATACTTGGATACTCGGCTATGGCCGGTGTGGTCGGCGGCGGCGGACTGGGAGATATTGCTATCCGGTATGGATATTACCGTTATCAGACTGACATTATGCTGGTTACAATCATCCTTCTGATTGTGCTGGTACAGATCCTTCAGGGAATAGGAATGATGCTTTCCAAAAAACTGGACAGAAGAAAAATCAAATAGCAGAAACAATAAAACGGCAATGAAGGGCGAAACCCTGAATAATAGACAATAAAGAGCAGAATGAAAAGGAGAGAATATTATGAAAAAGAGAATTTTATCAGTATTACTGGCAGCTGCGTTCGCAGCGACACTTGTTACCGGATGCGGTAACAAATCTGAAACAGATGGTACAAAAGAAGAAAGCGCAAATTCAGAAGACAAAACAATCACAGTGGCAGCATCTGCAACCCCTCATGCGGAAATACTCGAGCAGGCCGAAAAAATACTTGCAGATGAGGGGTGGACGCTTGAAGTAACCATATTCGATGATTATGTCCAGCCAAACAGCGTAGTGGAAAGTGGAGATTTTGATGCAAATTATTTCCAGCACCTTCCATACCTTGAAAGCTTCAATGAAGAACAGGGAACCCACCTTGTGAGTGCAGGCGGAATCCATTATGAACCATTTGGAATCTATCCGGGAGCAAAATCAGATCTTGCAGATCTGGAGGAAGGCGATGTGATTGCGGTTCCAAATGATACAACAAACGAAGCAAGGGCTTTGCTTCTGCTTCAGGATAACGGCGTTATCACCCTGAAGAAGGGCGCCGGCCTGACCGCAACAATCAACGATATTGAAAAAAATCCGAAAAATATTGAAATTAAGGAGCTTGAAGCTGCACAGATATCAAGGATCAAGGATGAAGTTGCCTTTATTGTATTGAACGGAAACTATGCCCTCGAAGCTGGCTTTACAGTGGCAAAAGATGCAGTGGCATACGAGCAGTCCGATTCAGAAGCAGCGAAAACATACGTCAACATCATTGCTGTAAAAGAAGGAAATGAAGAAAACGAAGGTATTAAGGCACTTGTGAAAGCTTTGAAATCTGATGAAATTAAGGAATTCATGAACAACACCTACAATGGAGCAGTTATTCCTTTTGAATAGTAATCTGGAATATTTAGGATTTCTGAAAAGATAGTAAATGATTATAGTAAATGATTATCTTTAGCAGCCAAACCAGACAGCCCCGGAGTGATGATACTCCGGGGCTGTCTGGCTACAGAGGAAATAAAATCCGCTGACCGGAAATGTCCGCCAATGAAAATATATTTGCAGGAAACGCTAAAAGGGATATAATTAAACTATAGATAAGCAATTCTGTGGAGGTGGCTGCAGTGAATCGAAGAAGGAAGCATTTTGCAGTAGGCTATAATATCTATAAGATTCTCTGGGTGTTCTTTCTTGGCGGATTCATTGGGAATATGGCGGAAATCACCTTCTATCTTCTGACCACGGGTAAGGTCATAAGCAGAAGCAGCATGATTTACGGACAGTTCAGCACTGTATGGGGCCTGGGTTTCGTGCTGCTGACTGTTCCGCTGCATAAAATAGCTGAAAAAAGAGAAATTTATATTTTCTTTGCGGGAGCACTGCTTGGCGGATTGTATGAGTACCTGTGCAGCTTTGCGCTGGAAAAATATGTGGGAGTCAGGTTCTGGGATTACAGCAGATGGCATTATAACCTGAATGGCAGGATCAACCTTCTGTTCTGCCTCTTCTGGGGGGTGGCGGCCATATTATGGATAAAAGACATTTTCCCCAGACTTTCTGATACAATCGAAAAGCTTCCGGATAGATTAGGAAAGGTCCTGACCTGGATACTGGTGGCAGTATTCATAGCCGATTCGGTTCTGTCTGGAATGGCAGTAATAAGGACTTCAGAGAGAGAAGAAGGAATAGCTGCTGAAACGGTATTTGAAAAGTTCATAGATGAATACTATCCGACTGAATTAGTCCTTGAAAGATATCCCAATATGAAACTGAAATAGCGGTATAGGATCACTATCCATAAGGGATTTTCTTACGCTCTGCGGACTATGAGGACGTAGTTCCGAATAACTGCAAGGGCTTTATACATAAATACTTAAATAATTAAATGAAAAAGCAGGTATATGAAATGAAACATCATTCAGATTCAAAAGCAGCAGCATTGAAAGCTGCATTTCCCCATACAATTCCGGTCATGCTGGGATACATTTTTCTTGGAACCGCATTCGGGATACTGCTTGGAAGCAAGGGATATTCATTTGTCTGGGCAATCGTCATGAGCTTTGGCATCTATGCGGGGTCAATGCAGTTTGTAAGCATTGGCATACTGACAAGCCCCTTTGATCTGGCATCGGCCGTTCTGCTGACACTTTCTGTAAATGCAAGGCACATCTTTTACGGTCTCTCCATGATAGAGAAGTTCAAAAAGATGGGTCGAATGAAGCCCTATATGATATTCAGCCTTACGGATGAAACTTACTCTCTTTTGTGCTCGGTAGAAGCACCCGAGGGGGTCGATGAAAGGCGTTTCTACTTCTTTATTTCCTTAATGAATCAGTTTTACTGGGTTTTGGGCTCTGCAATAGGTGGAATTGCTGGTTCAGTCTTTCAATTTGACAGCACTGGAATAGATTTCGCCATGACAGCATTGTTCGTCGTGATTTTCGTGGAACAGTGGGAAAAGAATAAAAACCATCTGCCTGCTATGACTGGGGTGATTTCAGGCATTGTATGCATTCTGATATTTGGAAAGGGAAAATTCATCATACCGGCCATGTTGGTTATATTTCTGATACTGTCCTTCTTCAGAAGATACATGGAAGACAGTGCCGGAAAGAAAAACCCAGCTGGTGCAGATAAGAAAACGGAGGGACATCATGGTTCTTACAACGACTGAGTCGATGATCATAATTCTGGCAATCGCTATGGGAACCTTTCTTACCAGGCTGATACCATTCATACTATTCCCGGCAAATAAGAAGACCCCTGAATTTGTGGATTATCTTGGAAGTGTTCTGCCTTTTGCCGTTATGGGAATGCTGGTAGTCTACTGCCTGAAAGGGATGGATTTTCTGGATTATCCTTATGGAATAGCAGAAGCCGCTGCCGTACTGTTTGTAGTTGCAATACACAAATGGAAGCACAACACGCTGCTGAGTATTGGAGGAGGAACGGTTCTTTATATGTTCCTGGTACAGGCAGTTTTCAAATGATTGAATGTGTGCGGTGTATGCTTGAATCGTGTGTAAATATGGCTGAATGTGATAAATATGCAAAAAAATGCTTGTATTACATGGTAAATGTTGACAATGAACTTGCTGGAATGGTAGTATTAAGTTAATTATTTTTTAGAACGCCTGTCCCGCGAGGTATTTTTATGATGATTTTGCATAAAGACCCGGGTTCTGCAGGTGTAAAATTGCTGGTTCTGCAATTTGTGTGCATCATATGTGGCTGTGAAGGACATAGTCCTGAATAGTTCATTCATCTGACTGCACAAGGTATCTGATGCTGAAAGAAAGAAGCAGGGACCTGTTAGAAAAATGGGGAATAGTCTGCTGCCAGAGGAAAACAATGCGAGAAGGAGCTGATTTCCTAATGAATATGCCTGACATTTATTTTGAGGAATACTGGGGATTGCTGAATGCCGAGCATGACGGAGGAGTCTATGATTCTTATACATATGAAGATGAAAATGGCCAGGTGGTATACCGTTTCATAAAACGCCCAACGATGATCCTGCCGGATACTTATGACATCACGACACCGTATGGATTCAGCGGCCCGGTCGTAACCTGGTGCAAACCTGGTAAAAGGAAAGATCTGGTCCGTAATTTTGATTTCAATTTTCAGAACTACTGCAGGGCTCATGGTATCGTTGCCGAATATGTCCGATTTTCTCCCTGGCTAAAAAACCATGAAGATTATTCGGATATCTATGAAATGAAATACAATAAATATACCGTGGGCGTAGATCTTACAAAGGATTTTTTTAACGAGGAATTTTCTTCAAAAATCAGAAACCGTATCAGGAAAGCCGAGAAAAGCGGTGTCCGGGTCGAGTTTGATTTTCATGGTGAAACGGCAGATGAGCTTTTAGGATTATATAATCTGATGGCAGAAAAGAATCATATCGGGGAACAATACAGATTTACCAGCAGATTTATGTCGGACATGGTAAAGGCCTGCAGGAACCATCAGTTTATAATTAATGTCCTTCATAATGAGAAGGTGATTTCATCGGCAATGTTCATACATGGAGGGGAATACATTCATTACCATCTGGCTGGCAATGATCCGGAATGCTATGAGTATCAGGGCAGCAGCCTGATTATTGCGAAAGCATGCGAATGGGGAAAGAGCAACGGTAAAATTGCCATGCATTTAGGAGGAGGGCCGCAGGGGCCGGACGGAAGCCTGCTTCATTTTAAGAAGCAGTTTACAAAAGAGGGCATTTTTGAGTTTTATGTGGGAAAGAAGATCCGGCTGAATGATCTGTATCAGCAGCTGGTGGAAATTAAAGGGGAACACAGCGATTATTTCCCGGCATACAGATGATAGATATTTTTGCCTGGTTCTCATTTTTTTGTAAAAAAGATATAATATATTCATTTTTTACAAATAGAATTATAAAAAATAACGATTATGCCAAGATGCTTTTAATATAATTGAATATATTTTTGTGATTGTTTGTTTAATAATTTGCAATTTTGGTCGGTTTGTGATATAATATGTCCATATCGAACTAACTGGGGAGTTAGTAGATAGTAACTAATAATTAATGTTTTTAGGTAATTGATAAATGTTTTTCTCCTTTTGTGTGGATAACTATCCCGTATATAAGGAGAGAAAAAGGGTCATTATTCAGAATAGTTTCTGGATT
>NZ_FMKA01000012.1 GCF_900096945.1 Anaerobium acetethylicum
AGCGTTGGAATATAAATTGTAGAGCCGTATACGAGACCCGTACGTACGGTTCAATGAGAGGGAAATAATACTAGCTATTATTTCTCTACTCTATTGATATACTAATGTAGCAGTTTATCATACCAGATGGTCTTGGCAGTTAAGGATAGTGCTGTGCAAATTATATCTTGGGGGAAGAAAAATGATTCATATTGCAGTCGTAGAGGATGACAGGAATTATCAGGAGCAGATCGCTGAGTATCTGAACAGATACCAGGAGGAGTTTTCGATAGAGATTGAGACTTCCGTCTTTGAAGATGGGAAAAAGATTGTGGAACATTACAGGCCTTATTACGATATCATATTGATGGATATTGAAATGCCGAATATGGACGGCATGAAGGCGGCAAAGAAAATCCGGGAGATTGACTCGGAAGTAATGATCATCTTCATCACCAACATGGCAAGGTATGCGATAAAAGGTTATGAAGTAAAAGCGCTGGATTTTGTGCTGAAACCGATCAACTATTTCCTTTTTTCTTTAAAGATGGAAAATGCCATCAAGATGCTGAAACGCAGGGAAGCGAAAAGCATACTGCTGACCACGGAAAACAGCATTAAAAAAGTGAATACATCAGATATATATTATATTGAAGTCATGCGGCATGATCTGTATTTTCATACCATTGACGGAGTGATCAAACAGCAGGGCTCCCTGAAGGAGATTGAACAGGTATTGGCGGGAGAGCCTTTTAAACGGTGCAACAACTGCTACCTGGTCAATCTCAGGTATGTTACAGGGATCATGCAGAATACAGTGATGGTGGCAGGCGAGCCGCTGCAGATGAGCCGCCCAAAAAAGAAGGAATTCATGCAGGCGGTAGCTGATTATATAGGGGGGATCAAGTAATGTTCGGTTATGGATTTTTGGAAGGCGCCAATTATATGTTGGAACTGTTTGCGGCCTGCAGCATGTTCATTTTCCTGCTGGAGAAAAGGCCGCATTTCTGGAGGCGTTATATTGTAGCGACATTGGCAGGACTGGCGGCAGCCGGCTTCCTGTGGCAGCTTTATCCTGTTTCCGGCCTGACGGGCATATCCTTTTTGTTCTGGGCGGTATTTTTCTTCTTCTGCATTCCCTACATCTGGTTCAGCTGCGCGCTGACCCTGGCAGAGTCTGTTTACTGCGCCATCTGCGGGTTTGCCATACAGCATTTTGCTTCCGAGAGCAGCCTGCTGTTTAAGCTTGCCGTTGGCGAAACGAAATGGATACTCGGCATTTATTTGATGATTTATATCATCATTTACACGCTGTTCTATCATGTGGTCGTGAAGAAGCTGGTCGAGCGTGGAAAGGTGGATTTCAGGGCAAAAAAATCAGCAGTGCCCCTGATCGCCATCATATTGATCGTCCTCATTATCAGCGTGCTCAAGAAGCATTTTTATACGGAAGACACAAGGTATCTGGGAATGGTCTGCCAGATTTATGATATGTTTGCCTGCGCATTCCTTCTGTGGGGACAGGTAAGCCAGAAGGAAGCCCTCCATCTGCAGCATGAGCTTGATCTGATGGATTATATGTGGCACCAGCAGCAGGATCAGTTCCAGCTCACCCAGGAAAATATCGATATCATCAACCGGAAATGCCACGACCTGAAACATCAGGTGAGGGCCCTGGGCACCATGAAAAATGGCGCGCAGAAGGATGCTTTTATCAGCAGCATGGAGGACGCGATCATGATCTATGATTCTTCCGTAGATACGGGAAATAAGGCCCTGGACACGGTCATCATGGAAAAAAGCCTGTTTTGCAGGGAACACGGGATTACATTATCCTGCATCGCGGACGGGACGGAGCTTGACTTTATTGACATCATTGACTTGTACACCATCTTTGGAAATGCCCTGGACAATGCAATTGAAGGCGTGGATAAGCTTGAAGACGAAGAGAAGAAAGTGATTGTCGTTAAAGTTTTTACAAAGAACGATCTTCTCATGATCCAGGTTGAGAATTACTTTGACACAGAACTGACTTTTCAGGATGACCTTCCCCTTACCACGAAGGAGGAGACATACTTCCATGGGTACGGCATTAAGAGCATCCAGTACACGGTCCAAAAATACAACGGGTGCATTACGATCAACACGGAAAGAGGCTTGTTCAGGCTGCAGATACTGATTCCCCTGCAGAAGTGAGCAGGTTATGTAGTCGAAAACGACAGGCTGTGCTGAACATATAGAAAATTAAATAGCAGTATTATATACTTCCTTCAACAGTTTCTGCCAGAGAGCAGATGTTGAAGGAAGTTTTTTTATTGTATGACTGTGCCGCAGCTGGCGACTGTGCAAATTGACGAAGCCGAGGTTTACGATGTGCTTTTGACACTCCAATAAAAAAACGCAGGGCTGTTGCTTATTTGCAGGCTAACTGTGCGCCTGTCCAAGAAATAAGAATTTAGGAGAAAGATATGAAGTGTATTAATTTTAATGAAAACTGGAAATTCAAACGCCTGAATCAGGATGGCGATGACAATGAAACAGCTGTAAAAGAAGTGAATCTGCCCCATGATGCAATGCTGTCTGAGAAGCGATCGGAAACAAATCCCGGAGGAGGCAACATCTGCTATTTTGACGGAGGGGATTATCTTTATTCAAAAACCTTTTTTGTGCCGGAGGAATACAGGGACAAGAATGTGATTTTTGAATTTGAGGGAGTATACCGCAATGCCGAGGTATTCCTGAATCGTGAGAAAGCAGCGTACCGCCCTTATGGATATACGAATTTCTATGTGGAGGCAGACCGCTTTTTAAAATATGGCGAGGAGAATCTGATCCAGGTCGTGGCCCGGAATGCAGACCAGCCCAACAGCCGCTGGTATTCAGGCTCCGGAATATACCGCCCGGTGCAGATGTATGTTGCGGATAAAGCCCATATACTGCCGACGGGAATCAGGATCCGTACGCTGGGCATCGAACCTGCAGAGATTTACGTCGAGGTGGCGACAACGGCTCCCGGCGAAGTGAAAATCGAACTCTATGACGGAGATGTGATGGTTTCAGGGGCATCAGCCGTGACCCACGGCAGCTGTTCCGTAAAGATGAAGGTTCCCAATGCGAAGCTTTGGAATCCGGAGCAGCCAGATCTGTACCGGTGCAGGGTTACCTTTGGGACGGACATAAGGGAAGAGCGCTTTGGAATCCGTACCCTGAACTGGGACGGCAACGATGGATTTTCGATGAACGGAAAAAGGGTGATTCTCCGCGGCGCCTGCATCCACCATGACAATGGCCTTCTTGGCGCCTGCTGCTATCCGGAAGCGGAAGAGAGAAAAGTGAGGATCCTGCAGGAAAATGGATACAATGCGATCCGTTCCGCCCACAATCCATGTTCGAAGGCGCTTCTGGAGGCCTGTGACAGGCTTGGAATGCTGGTGATGGATGAATATGTGGACGTGTGGTACATCCACAAGACGGAATATGATTATGCGGGCTATGTGTCTGACTGGTGGAAGGAAGATCTGAGGGACATGGTAAATAAGGATTATAACCATCCCTGCGTGATCATGTATTCCACCGGCAATGAAGTTTCGGAAACGGCCCAGGAGCGCGGCATCGAATTTACGGGCCAGATGACGGAGTATCTGCACCAGCTGGATTCTTCCAGGCCGGTAACCTGCGGAGTCAACATATTTTTCAACTACCTGAGCTCGATCGGGTTCGGCGTCTACAGCGATGAAAAAGCAAAGAAGAATGCGGAGAAAGCCGTGAAAGAAGGCCAGGACGCCGGCAACGGGAAAAAGAAGAAAAAGCCGGTCGGAAGCGAATTTTATAATATGCTCGCCGGCCTCCTCGGGGACAAGACAATGAAAATCGGTGCCACCCTTCACGGGTGCGATGTGAAGACGAGAGATGCCTATGCGAATATGGACATCGCCGGATATAACTACGGAATCCTCCGCTACGAACACGACCTGAAGAAGTACCCGGAGCGCCTGATCCTGGGCAGCGAGACCTTCTGCAAGGACGCATATGCCTTCTGGGAACTGGCAAAAAAGAATCCAAGGATAATCGGCGATTTTGTATGGGCGGGCATGGACTATCTCGGCGAAGTCGGAATCGGTGCGTGGGTGTATGAGAATTATGCGCCAAAGGGCGCGTCCCCTGCCGGATGGATGACTGCAGGAAGCGGCCGCATCGATATCACAGGAAAGCCCCTTGCAGAGGCGGCATACACGAAGACGGCCTTTGAATGTGCAGATACGCCTATCCTGGCAGTACGCCCCCTCGGGCAGAAGGGAAAGCACTCGCCGTCGGCATGGAAAATGACGGATGCAGTACAGTCCTGGTCCTGGGAGGGATGTGAGGGAGAGAAGGCATTCATCGAAGTATATGCCAGGGCATATCAGGTCGAGCTGTACGTCAATCAGAAAAAGATCGGCAGGAAGAAATTCAAAAAAGACTGCGTGGCGCATTTTCAGGCAAGATACGAATCAGGTGAAGTGACGGCTGTCACCTATGACCGTGAGGGAAATGAGATCTCCAGGTCCACGCTGCAGTCGGCAGGGAAAGAGACGCTGCTGCGGGCTGTTCCGGAGGCAGACCATGTGAAGGAAAACGGACTGCTGTACGTAAGGCTCCAGTACTGCGACGGGAAGGGCATTCTAAAACCATTAGAGAGAAATATGCTCCATGTAAAAGTGGAGGGAGGGACGCTTCTTGGGCTTGGAAATGCCTGCCCCTTTAATCCAAAGGGATACCTCCACACCTATACGGATACCTATTACGGGGAGGCTCTGGCAGTGATCAGGTCAGGCGATGCAGGGCAGGTTACAGTCAGCGTTGCCGATGTGACCCGTGATACCAGCGTCACCGTTCCGATCAAAAGGGAGGAAGGGAAATGACCATTTCTGTGAAACTGAAGGACGTGTGGCGGGGATTCCAGGAGAACCATCCCACCTTTGCCGAATTTATCGTGTTCTTCGTGCTGTCGAATCTGATCACAGTGCTTCAGCTGATGCTTATGCCGATCCTGAAAGGGATATTTTTAAAGACGGCACTTGCAGATGTCAGCTTTCAGATCCTGCAGGCGGGCCATAATTTCGATGGAAGCCCCTATTATATCTTTGATTATCCGTCAGGAATACTGGCGGAAGGGGGCGGAGGCGGCCTGGCATATTTTCTGGCGGTGCAGCTGACGCTGGCCGTCGCCCAGGTCATCAATTTTTTTGCACAGCGTAACGTGACCTTCAAATCGAAGGGAAGCATCAGGAGGGCGGCGTTCTGGTACGTCGTAGCATTTTTCCTGATCACCATCGGCGCAGCCGCCCTGCAGGGACTATACAAGGCGCCGGTCTACAACCTTCTGATCAACACCTGGAATATGGGGACGGCAGGCGAGACCCTGGCAGATATGATCTCAATGCTGATCAACTGTGCGGTTTCCTTCTGGGTGTACTTCCCGATCCTGAAGATCATTTTCAAGAAATAGGGGCGGGCTGCAGGTTGTGCGCAAGATATAGAACCTGCAGGAAATCCTGTGTCAGCATTAAAAAATAAGATCCGGAAACTCCGGTTTCTTATATATATATCATGAAAGGGGAAACATTATGAAAAAGAACAAACTGTGGACTGGCCTTGCATCTGTCTTTTCGTTTCTGTTGTGCTTTGCAATCATCGGAACGAATTGTGCAATGAGCTATGCCGGCACAATCAACGGGGCTCTTGGCATCACCACAAGCAAGCTTGTGAGTACGGGAGACGAGGAAGCAGCTGATACCGAATACTACAAGAGCGGGTACGGAGAGCTGAATGGGGAGAATCTGAAGAAACTGATTGCGGATACCCATGAACAGACAGTAACGGAGGAGGAAGAAGGGGCGGTACTGCTCAAAAATGACAACAGTGCATTGCCTCTGTCTTCGGACAAACTCAGCGTCACTTTGTTTGGACACGCAACTGCCCAGCCGCTGTTCAGAAACAGCTCGGCAGGTTCAGGCGCCTCCACGACGGAAGAGGGAGTCGGCCTTTATCAGGCATTAAAGGATGCAGGATTTGAAATTAATGACACCTTATTCAATGCGTATGTGGAAAGCCCGACAAAACGCAGTACGGCAGGCTTTAATTTCGCCACGAAAGAAACGACCACATGGGCATTCGGAGAAGAAGATATCACGTTCTATACGGATGAACTGAAAGCCTCCTGGCAGGACGACTATCATGATGTAGCCATTGTCATGCTGGCAAGACAGGGCGGCGAAGGCAGTGAATTATTCATGGAAGATCCTGAAGAGGGGATCAGCCAGCTGGCGCTGCATCAGAAGGAAAAAGACATGCTGCAGATGATCCAGGATTCTGGCAGGTTTGAAAAGACCATCGTTCTGATCAACAGCGGCAATCCGATGGAACTTGGCTGGCTGGATGAATATGGCGTGGATGCCTGCCTCTGGATTGGCTGTCCCGGCGAAAAAGGATTTGAGGGCGTTGCAAACATTTTGACAGGCGAAGCAAATCCATCCGGACGTCTGACAGAAACCTATGCAGCAAATTCCATGTCTGCACCAGCCTGCGTAAACAACAGCTATAGCAATCAGACCTGGACTAATCTGGATGAAGTGCTGGCCAATACAGGAGATCTGGATAAGGAAGCCTCCTACTACGCAGTCCAGGCGGAAGGCATCTACATCGGTTATAAATATTATGAAACCAGATATGAGGATCTGGTCCTCGGCCGCTACCATGCGGACGGATCAGCAGGATCCTCCACGGGAAATGCCTGGAACTATACCAAGGAAGTCATTTATCCATTCGGATACGGACTATCCTATACCACTTTTGACCAGACGCTGGATGGCGTTGAAGTAGGAGAGGACACGATCACGGCAACGGTTACAGTAACAAACACAGGCAATGCAGCCGGAAAATCTGCGGCTCAGATTTATGCCCAGACTCCTTACGGCGAATACGAGCAGGAAAACCAGGTCGAAAAATCTGCGATCCAGCTGCTTGACTTCGGCAAGACAGGGCTTCTTCAGCCGGGCGAATCCGAAACGCTGACTGTCGAATGCGATAAATACCTCCTGGCAAGCTACGATTATGTCGGTGCAAAAGGGTACATCATGAGCGGGGGAGAGTATTACATTTCCGTTGGCGACAATGCCCACGATGCATTAAACAATGTGCTTGCAGCAAAGGACGCCCAGGGAATGGTCGATTTATCAGGAGCTGCGGCAGCAGGCAATACACAAAAAACCTATACCTGGGAAGAGAAGTTCGACGCAGAAAAGTACAGCACTTCGGAAGCAGGAGTTAAGGTCACGAACCAGTTTGAAGATGCGGACCTGAACCATTGGATTGACGGGGCAGTCACCTATCTGTCCAGAAGCGGGTGGCAGGAAACCTACCCGGTTGCCGTCGAGGTAACCATGACAGAGGAAATGATGGAGATCTACAACGGAGAACTCTACCAGAAACCTGAAGATGCCCCATCAGTAAGTGATTTTACACAGGGCGATAATCAGGGGATCTCACTTGTGACGATGCATGGAGTGGACTATAACGACACCCAGTGGGAGACCTTCCTGAACCAGCTTACGATTGAGGAAATGGCTTCCCTGATCGCGGATAGTTTCGGCACCAAGGAAATCGTATCCATTGACAAGCCGGCAGTAGCGGTAGGCGACGGTCCTGATGGAATCGGCGGCATGGTTTCAGCTTTCGACGAAGCGAAATACGGCTTCACCGCTCCCACAAACTGCTACACAAGCGAGAGCATCCTGGCTTCGACTTATAACAAGGAGCTGATCGAACGCCGCGGCGAGCTGCTGGGCGAAGAAGGTCTGTTCCTCGGAATCATGGAACTCTGGGGTCCGGGCGGAGATTTGCACAGAACGCCTTTCGGCGGACGAAACTTCGAATACTTTTCAGAAGATGCAAACATGAATTATCTCTGTGAGATACCATACATAACTGCAATGCAGTCAAAGGGCGTGAATGCCGGGGCAAAGCATATTGCAGGAAATGACCAGGAAAACAACAGGGAAGGCGTTGCCTGCTTTTTCAATGAACAGGCATTCCGTGAAGGATCTTTAAGAGGATTTGAAGCAGCAGTTACAGAAGCGGATGGGCATGCCCTAATGCAGGGCTTCAACCGCCTCGGCCTCATCGGATGTTCCTCCAGTGCAGCATTGAACAACCAGGTGATCCGCAACGAATGGGGCTTCACAGGACACATAGAAACAGATGCGACAGCCGGAGCGACAGAAGGCTACAAAGCCCACTACACCACAAATCTTACTGCCGGTACTGATTCCTACTGCCTGGATTTCTCCGGAACCAGCGCGCGCGTCATAACAGAAGCTATCACGTCAACAGATGACGGATACCTGCTGGGCAGCCTCAGAACCGCAGCAAAAAACATCCTGTATGTCACTGCAAACAGCAATGTTATGAACGGCTACAGCGCAGATTCAAAGGTCGTATCAGTCACCCCATGGTGGCAGCCGGTGATGTACGGAGCAATTGCATTATTTGCTGTGCTTGATTTATTAAGCATTTTCAAGTTAACACGGATTATTATGAAAGATAAGAAGCAGAGTAGTGAAGAGGAGGTAACGGCAGCATGAAGGAGATTTTAAGTAAAAAAACAGCAGGATTCTATTTTGCGGCATTTGCCGGCCTGATCGCCATCGTCTCGATCATTCGTTATGTAACATGGGCTTCGGCTCACAATGCCATGAACACGATAATCTGGGGTGCATTAATCCTCGGCCTTGCGATAGACATAGTCCTGGTTTTCTACGATAACGACTATCTGATCATCGCCGCTACGGCATGCTACAGCGTGGCCCTGTTCCAGCTCCTGGCGGACTCGGTTGGTTCCTTTGTTGATCTGTTTCAGGGAATCGTCATGTTTGGGGATTCCACGCAGGTTGGAACGATTGTTTCCATCAGCAGCCTGATTGGAGTGAGCATATTGGCTTCGATCATTGCGAGTTTTATGAAGAGGGTACCTGATGTTGGTGCCTGACACCACCACGTTATTGGTACCTGACACCATAAAAAAAATATAAAAAAACCATAAAAAAACCATAAACAAAAACATACCATGAACAAAAAAAGTAATTCCGACCAGGCATATTTATCGTCCCTGATTGGAATTACTTTTTTGTTAATGCAAACATATTGGTACCTGACACCATAAACTTTTCTTTATGGTGTCAGGTACCCGATTATCGTTTATTTTAAAATACTAGCAATCACTGCATCTTCCGTCTGAGATATTCTGTCTTTCTTCCATGCATCCCCAGCATTCCGGGCCGTTTCGTAATTGTGCTCTTCAACACGGCCATTATAATGTTTCACTTTTTTGTAAAAGATCTCCAATTGATTTTTTGTTATGATTACAAGCTCAAAACTATCCTCATCATATTTTGTTATTGTAAACATCTTTGCAATATAAAATAAAAATGGTTTCCACGCAACCTGCTCTCCTGCCAGAGTACACATGAATTTTCTTCTTACGTGATTATTTCCTTTATAAAACCCTGGACCGATCTGCTCTCTATTTTCCATAAGAAGCCTCCTTTTTAGCCTTTTCAAATATTCTAGGCTCATCTAGTATATTAGCCCCTGGCTTATATTAAGTCAAGAATGACATTGGTACCTGACACCATAAACTGGAGTTTATGGTGTCAGGTACCCGATTTGAAAACCAGAAACGAAAATCATTAGCATAAAACAAAAAATGATGATACACATTTGGCGGCCATGATGGTATGGTAATCTTATAGATAAGATTAAGAAAAAGTGGTGAGGACTATGATAGTAAAGCAATTGGATAGGAATCTTAAAATTATATATTTTAGCATGTTCGGCTCTATGGCCTGTTTTTTCCCCTTTTTGGCCGTTTATCTCCAGAGCAAGGGGCTGGATCTGAAACAGATTGGAATCATGTTTGCCCTGTGGTCCGTAACAGGGGTGGTGGCAAATCCGATATGGGGCTTTTTTACAGACCGGTATTCTTATAAGAAAGCCTCCATCATGATCACGATGGGGCTGAGTGCTTTTGCGATATACGCCCTGGTATTCGCGGACAGCTTTTTTGCAATTGCTGTAGCTATCGTGCTGTTCTTTGGCGTTCAGGCGCCAATCAACACGATTACGGATGCCTATACCTATGAGATTATCAGCCAGAATGAGGAATTGCATTTTGGAAAAATCAGGTTCATGGGATCTCTGGGATACGCACTGGTATCTTTCAGTATGGGCATGGTGGTCAAGATGCTGGGAATCAATACGAATTTTATTGGATATTCGATTGCCGTAGTCATTGCCCTGCTTTGCGTCAGCCGCATCAATTATAAGGGACAGACTACAGGTGCGATCCTCCAGGTGAAGGATGTGGGAATCCAGCTTCGGGACAGGCGTTTTCTGTATTATATACTCCTAATCGTATTCCTGAGCATTTCCTTTGGCGCGAACAACGCGTACATGAGCATTCTGATCAACCATAATGGCGGAGATTTTTTTCAGCTGGGACTTGTCGGATTCGTTATCGCCATGAGCGAGTTCCCTTCGCTGCAGATGGGGTCGCGGCTGTTGAAGTGCTTCGGTGATATCAACATTCTGCTTGCGGGCCTGTTCTTCTATGCGGTCCGCTATTTCCTGAATTCTGTCGGCACCACATCGGAGATGCTGATAGCGGTCCAGGCCATGCAGTCCCTGACCTACCCGTTATTCCTGATATCCACCTATGATTTTATTGCGCGGACGACCCCGCAGGAAATGAGGACGACGGCGCTGACTATCAATGCGGCGGCAATGGGGGTAGGAAGTCTGATCGGAAACGTGGGAGGAGGAGCTGTGCTGGAATTTGTGAGCCTGTCCGGGCTGTACAAGATGCTGGCTGTGATCTGCCTTGTGAGCTGTCTTTTCGTATTCGGTCTGAAGAGGCTGGATGCAGGGTATGGAAACGGAGGTACCTGACACTGTGCCATTTGGTACCTGACACCATAAACTGGAGTTTATGGTGTCAGGTACCCGCAAATACGGAAATAGAAACAGTATGCTGAAATGATTGACAACAACCATTGGAAACGGTAAAATGACAGAAAATAAGGCGTGAGAGGAGAGGGTGAGGGGTATGCCATCTGATGACACGGACGGAAGAAAAAGCGGGGAGCGCAGAGAATTCGAAGATACCGTAGAAGAAGAGAAATATGGATTATTGGGTCCTGTAATCATTGGCGTTTTGGTGATGGCAATCGCAGTTGTATTGGCTATGCAGACAGGCTTTATCAAAAAGCCTCCGATCGACAAAATTCTGAAAAGCTGGCAACATGATGCCTGCGAGGAGATATCTGACTGGGAACAGCATATTTATGAGGATTATCGGGACTGGGCGGTTGAAAAAGATGGATAAACGGCGTGCCGGGTTAATGGTGTCAGGTACCAACCATGTCATATTGGTACCTGACACCATTAAAAAAGTATAAACACGCAGGAATATGCTTGACAGAAAATCACAGTGTGTTGTTATGATAATGAAAGTATAAAAAATGTACTCAATGGTGAAAAATACCAGAGTATAAAAGAGAAATATATTAAATAAACGCCATTAAAAAAGAAAAGTTCGCACGCATTTATTTCATTTTCCCCATCATTTTTTTCATAGCCTTATCAACGTCCCGATCAGCAGATTCCTGCCAGCTGTCAGCATAGGTCTTCGAATCCTTGATCAGCTCGTCGCAGAAAGCAGCCACGTCACTGCCCGTCACTTCGAGCACGCCTTTACCCAAGGCCGCACCCTCTTCAAAAAGATCGATAATACCCGAGAGCAGTCCGATCCCACCAGTCAGCTCAACGGGGCCGACCTTGAAGAGATATTTCTGAATCTCTTTATAAACAGTCTGATAATCCTGCGGGAGCTTTTTGACACGTGCCACGTGCGCCCGCCACTTTTTCTTGTCTTCGATGATATCCTTTATGATCATTTTTCTCCCCTTCTCATCTGATTTTTTTTGCAATATTATTGTTGAGCTGCTCGCGCCACTTGTCGCGATAGGAATTTGCCCCCTCTTCGCCTGCCAGCGCTGAACAGAAACCTTTGATATCGTCACCCAGAACCTCCCGGACACTCTGGCCGTCCGCCGCCGTTTCTTCGAGCATGCCAAGCACACCGTCAAGAATTGGAATCAGGTTGCGGCCGGTGAAATCTGCGTGCGGCCAAAGAGCTGCTTTTATTTCCTCCCATGCCGCCTGATAATCGGCCGGCAGCTTTTGTGCCCGCGCTTCAAATGCCTTCAATTCTTTGGTCATATCGCTTCCAGTGGCTTTTTCCCCAAAATTCATGATAATTCCCCCTTTAACCCATTGATTTTTGATGATACGAACTCCCATTTTTCCCAGAACTTCTGTAGTTCCCTGCGTCCCGCGTCATTGAGTGCGAAAAACTTTCGAGGCGGCCCCATATCGGATGGCCTTTTCGTGATTTCCACCAACTTGTTTTTCTCAAGGCGCACCAGGATGGTATAAACGGTCCCGTCCACAACATCCGAAAAGCCAAGTGCGTTCAACCGGCGCGTGATTTCGTAACCGTAAATTTCCTCGTGGCTGATGATTTCAAGAACACAGCCTTCCAACACGCCTTTGAGCATTTCTGTAAGATTCTCCAATGTAACTCCCCCTGTCTATTCTGTATGACTTGTATGCAGTATTACTTATTACTGGTATATAGTAACACGGAATAGCGTGTTTGTAAATAGATGCTGGTGATTGCGTTAAATGTCCAGTCCCCCTGCCACGCAAGTAGCCTGAATAAATTTTAAAAACTTGATTTCGGTCAAGGTAGACGGTCGAAAATTCGATTATTATTGAACTATCACAAAAGCCATTCATTGCATAGGCAATGTAATTGTGAAAAGGCATATGAGAAAAAACGGTACCTGACACCATAAACTGCAGTTTAAAAAACGGTACCTGACACCATAAACTGCAGTTTATGGTGTCAGGTACCAAATCACAATCACAAGGCGCCAAATTTTATTGTTTTTTAATAGCATTCCTGTCGCCATTGGGATTATAATGTCCATGAGGCAGTAAATACGAAAGGAAAAGAATCGGATCTTATGTTTGGCTATGTAACGGTGAATAAACCGGAATTAAAAATGAAAGAGTATGACAGATATCGTGCATACTATTGCGGATTGTGCAATGTTCTTCAACAAAGGCATGGAATAGCCGGACAGATGACGCTGACCTATGATATGACATTTCTGGTCATCCTTCTTTCGTCGTTGTATGAACCTGAGATTGCTTGCGAAAAAAAGCGCTGCATGGTACATCCGGTAAAAAAGCATACTTTTTTTACAAATGAAATCACAGCATATGCAGCAGATATGAATGTTGCGCTTGCCTATCATCACTTCAGGGATGACTGGCAGGACGAGAAAAAAATAAACGGGCTGGCCGGAATTGCGATCTTAAGAAAAAAATACGGCAGGATTGAAAAGCAATATCCACGTCAGTGCGCAGTGATAGAATCTTCTTTGAAGCAGTTGCAGGAATATGAGGAGAAAGGCGAGAAAAGCCTGGACCTGGTAAGCGGATGCTTCGGCACGCTGATGGCAGAGCTGCTTGTATATAAAAAAGATGCCTGGGAGGAAACTCTTCGCAGGCTCGGTTTTTTTCTGGGAAAATATATTTATCTGATAGATGCCTATATGGATCTGGAGGATGATTTGAAAAACGAAAGCTATAATCCATTGATTGATTATAAGGACAGGACAGACTATGAGGAGTTCTGCCACGAAATATTGAAAATGATGATTTCGGAAAGTGCAGCGTGCTTCGAAATGCTTCCCTGTGTGGAAGATGCAGAGATTTTAAGGAATATTCTGTATGGCGGTGTCTGGACCAGGTATTATGCCAAAAAAGGAAAAAAGAAAATAACGGTTCAGTAGCCCGGCGGAAATCGTGTCGCAAAAGCGCCCGAGCCCAGTCCTGGAGTCTGCCAGGGCGAAGCAATTTTGTGCTGCTGACTTTGCATAGAAAACGAAACAGTAATGAGAGGAACGAAAATAAATGACTACAGATCCATATCAGATATTAGGAGTATCACGCAATGCATCGGAAGATGAAATAAAGAAAGCATACCGGGAATTAAGCAAAAAGTATCACCCGGATACAAATGCCAATAACCCGTTGGCACATCTTGCAGAGGAAAAATTCAAACAGATCCAGGAAGCATACCAGCAGATCATTGACGGAAGAGCAAATGGAGGGCAGGGAGCATACAGGTATTCCTCGCAGAGCACATCATCACAGTATAATTCCGGGGCATACCAGTCCGGAGAGGACAGCCAGAAAATGTCTGCTGCCGCCAATTATCTCAATGCAGGGCATTACAGAGAAGCGCTGCGTGTCCTTTCGGAAATATCCAGCCACAGCGCACAATGGAATTACTACAGCGCAATTGCGCAGGCAGGTCTTGGAAATAATATAGAAGCAATGAATCATGCCAGAACGGCTGCCAGTATGGAACCAAACAACCGTGAATACAGCGACCTGCTCAACAGGCTTCAATGGGGAAACGGAAGATATCAAAGCAACAGCACCGGCTACGGTTATGGCGGTTCCTCCTGCGGATCGGGAAATTTCTGCTGTGATTTATGGTGTGCGGATACCTTGTGCGAGTGTATGGGAGGGGATATCTGTTCATGCATGTAAAAGCAAAGCAGGCAGCTGTTCTGGGACTGCTGGCGGCGATTATATCGATAATCCTGGTGCTGTCGGCAGTGATCGAGAGCAATACCTTGTTTTTTCTGGCTGCTGCTTCATATCTTGTGGGAGCCGCAGTGCGCGAATACGGACTACGCATGGGAACGGCTTTTTTTATTGCCTGCGCACTGCTCGGATTTCTCCTTGCTCCAAACAAAATGTATGTTGTAACCTTCGCCGGGCTTTCGGCTTATATTTTAATGAGGGAGGCCATGTATCTTCTGCTTTTGAGAATGGATATCATAAAATCGAAAAGAATTGCATTCTTTTTGACGAAACTGGCTGCATTTAATCTGCTTTACATACCGGCGCTACTTTTTCTTCCGCAGCTTCTATTCGCCGGTGATATAAGCGCAGACCTGCTGGCCATATTCTGGGCTGGAGGACAGATCGCATGGTTTGTCTATGATAAGGCATACGATTATTTTCAGACGCAGATATGGGGAAAATTCAGAGCAAAACGTATTGGTACCTGACACCATAAACTGCAGTTTATGGTGTCAGGTACCAATCGATAGATGCCAAATAAATCACATTTGTTGTTGAAATTTTCAAATTCATAAGGTAATATAAACATATCTACAACCCATTTCTATTCAAATCTTATAAAAATCTTATTAAAATCTTATTAAAATCCAACCAAACCAATCTGAATAAATTATCAGGAGATGATGAAATCACGAGAAAACCAAGAGTGTGGTATCCCGGGGCAGTTTATCATGTAATGAACCGCGGGAACCGTAAAGACCAGATTTTTATTGAGGAAGAGGACTATATAATTTTCCTGAAGATGTTGAAAAAAGTGCAGCGCAAGTATCCGTTTCGTTTAATATCTTATTGTCTAATGACAAATCATATCCATCTGCAGATCCAGACGATCAATACGCCAATCGGCCAAATCATGCAAAGCCTCCTGTTAAATTACACAAAATACTTCAATCAGAAGTACGATCTGAGCGGCCATCTGTTCCAGGGAAGATTCACTTCGGAACTTATCGAGACTGATTCCTATATGATGCAGACCAGCAGGTACATTCATCTGAATCCGGTCAAGGCGAAGATGGTAAAGATGCCGAAGGACTACAGGTGGAGCAGTTACTGTGTCTATTTGGGGAGGCGAAAGTGCGAACTGACTGCCGATGAAAAAATATTGGATTATTTTTCCGGGAACCGGATACTGTATAAGCAGTATGTAGAGAACAATCTGTACGCTGAAGATGTTTCGGAAGAAATATTGAGATATGAGGAACGGGTGGGCCACGATAATGGCGAGGATCAGGAACCGCCTCCCGATATCCAGAATTGAAAAATTGAAGGAATTGAAGGAATTGAAGGAATTGAGGTACTACCTCCAGGGGCAGAGACCGGTATGGTTTTTTTGCAGTCGGCTATGCTATAATAGTTTTGGTGTACAGTCACCGATTAATTATGAAAGGAAATGACAGTATGAAAAAGAAAATTCTTTCTGTATGTATGCTTGCTGTCCTTCTGGCATTCCTTCCGGTCACAAACCAGGGGCTTGTCATTGATGTTCCTTCTGCAGGGCTTGTCATCGACGTCACATCTGCGGGAATCAGGTAAAAAGCGCAAACAAAAAAACGGTACCTGACACCATAAACAATATTTAATGGTGTCAGGTACCAATTTTTTCTTCTGCAGGGCTTGTCATCGACGTCACATCTGCGGGAATCAGGTAAAAAGCGCAAACAAAAAAACGGTACCTGACACCATAAACAATATTTAATGGTGTCAGGTACCATTTTTTTAAAACCCCAGGAATCACGCAATTCACACCTTTTAGTAACTTTCCTACCGAAAAGTGCCCTCTTTTAAAACATCCACAATCGCTCTATACTTACATTTGTAACGAGGACAGTTAAGAAATTCGAGCAGAATTTCAAGTTTATTGATTTAGGAGGAAACAAAAAGTGCAAAGATTTACAATTCCAAGAGATGTTTATTTCGGTGAGAATGCGATAGAGTATTTGAAGTCAGAGAAGGGAACGAGAGCGATGCTGATGATCGGTTCTGAAAGGTTGATAAAGGATGGAACAGTTCCTGCAATACAGGAATTGTTAAAGGAAGCGAATATTGAAACATCCGTATTTTCGGGTGTTGAAAATGACCCTTCTGTTGAAACCGTTCTGAAGGGTTCTGAAGCAATGAAGGAATTTAATCCGGATTTAATCATCGGTATTGGCGGCGGCTCTCCAATCGATGCAGCAAAAGCAATGTGGATTTTCTATGAGTATCCTGAATTCACATTTGAAGAAGCGGCTAAGCCATTTAACCTGCCGGAATTAAGAAAAAAGGCAAGATTTATCGCTATTCCAACCACAAGTGGTACTGGTTCAGAAGTAACAGCATTCTCTATCATCACTGATGAGAAAACAGGCATCAAATATCCAATTGCCGACTACAACATCACTCCGGACGTCGCAATCGTGGATACGAACTTAGTTCAGAGCATGACGCCATTCCTGGTTGCCAATACCGGTATGGACGCCTTAACGCATTCCTTTGAAGCTTACGTTTCGACCGCTAAAAATGCAATCACGGATGCCGTAGCCATGAAATCAATCGAGATGACTGTTGAGCACTTAGTGAAATCATTCAACGGGGATGAAGAAGCCAGAAAAGAGATGCATATCGCTCAGAGTATGGCGGGTATGGCATTTTCCAATGCAATCCTGGGAATCGTTCACTCAATGGCTCATAAGACAGGTAAGATTTTCAACATTCCTCATGGTCTGGCAAATGCAATCTATCTGCCGTATGCAATACAGTTCAATGCAAAATCTGCTAGGGCGGCTTATGCGGATATCGCCAGGAGACTTGGTCTGAAAGGTGAAACAACAGAAGAATTAGTTCAATCCTTAATCCAGATGGTGAAAGAGTTCAGAGTTGCCATGAACATGCCGGCGACTCTTAGGGAATTCGGAGTCTCAGAAGAAGACTTCAAGTCAAACTTAGATCTGATTTCTGAAGGTGCAGTAAGGGATGCCTGCACAGGTACAAATCCAAGAGAGATCTCTGTGGGAGAAATGAAAAAATTATTTGAAGCCACTTACTATGGAACAGAAGTAAACTTCTAAAGTTATGAAAAAGGCTATAGCCGGTATATGAACCAGCTATAGCCTTTCTTTTTCCCAGGATCGTATCACCTAGTGCTTCCGTGTGTGTTTGAAGCTATCAACAAAGTGCTTGCCCCATTGATCCATTGCATCCAGAATGGGAATCAACTCTTTTCCCAGTGGAGTAAGAAAATATTCTACCATTGGGGGAACCTGGGGATAAATCTTTTTCTCAATGAGCCCATTTTTTGCCAGATCTCTTAACTGCTGTGTGAGCATTTTCTGAGTGATCTCCGGAATCAGCCTTTTGAATTCATTGAATCGAATTGTTTCATGATTGTGAAGATTCCAGAGAATCAGGGATTTCCATTTTCCGCTCAGGATTTCCAGGGTAACTTCGATCTCACATCTATAGTTGCTGCAGCTGACTTTATTTAATCTATCTTCGGGCATAAGTTCACTTCCTTATCTGATACGGTATACCAGGGTACGTGACCCCGGGGATTTGGTACCTGACACCATAAACAGTATTTAATGGTGTCAGGTACCTTTTTTTTCAGGCTCGCGGCCAGGCGTATGCGATTCCCACCACAACCGATATCGCCGCAGCATAATAATAGATCCAGGGCTTCTTATACCTGTACAGCAGGAAAAGACAGCAAACTGCGATTGCCGCTGTGGATACTGCCGCTACGACTGGTGTCAGGTAAAATGCCAGGATCACGGCAATGATCAGCATGGTCATCGGACCAATAAAAATGATTGCTTTGATAAGGTCTGATATCTTTGTGCGAAGCAGGGCAAAATAAAGTAAAAGGAGCACAACAGTATACGAATTGCGAATAATGCCTGCAGGTACTGATGTGGGTGCATCATGGAAGAACACAGATTCAATCAGCATGTAGACAGCAAAATAACCGATGTAGCATAAACCAAGTACCAACAAGCCACCAAAAGGAATTATGACCCATGGCGGAATTATGGAATTGGAATCAGGGTTTTTCATAAATGCCTCCTTGTCTTTTCTTCTTGATGTTTACGTTTGTTACAATTCAAGCGTACTACTATTGCTATTGAAATACAAGCGGTATTAGGTACCTGACACCATAAACTACAGTTTATGGTGTCAGGTACCTTTTTGAAACACTTTTTGGTAATATCAACTAAAAATTCAATGATTTTTGTAGCAATATGTACATTGAATGGATAAATACAATATGTTAGTATGTATACAACAAAAGAGACTTGTATACAAACTACATTATAAGAATACAATTAAAACAACCATATACAAAAGGCCGGCGGGATATCATATGGGCTGATTTCAGGAGGGATAAATGGAGATTCGCTATACAGTAAATCAAAAAGATATAAAAAGGTACACAACAGAAGAACTTCGTTCAGAGTTTCTGGTGAACGGCTTGTATGAAGAAAATGAAGTAAAGGCAGTATATTCACACATTGACCGCATGGTTACACTTGGATGCATGCCAACGACAGAAACCGTTGCTATTGACAAGGGAATTGATTGCTGGAAAAACTTTGGGACTCATTATTTTCTGGAACGTCGTGAAATTGGTATTTTCAATATTGGCGGAAAAGGCAGCATTGAGGCAGATGGCGTAGTATATGAAATGGGATATAAAGACTGTCTTTATATAACAAAAGAAACAAAAGAAGTGTTGTTTAGAAGTGATGATGCCAAACATCCTGCAAAATTTTATATGGTAAGCGCACCGGCACACAGGGTCTGCAAGACAAAATTTATACCTATTGAGGATGCAGCAAAGAGACCGCTTGGAGAAGCAAAAACTTCAAATAAACGTACAATCAATCAATTTATTCATCCGGATGTATTAGAGACCTGTCAATTATCCATGGGGATGACAGTATTGGAATCTGGGAATGTATGGAACAGTATGCCGTGTCATACTCATGAACGCCGTATGGAAATTTACATGTATTTTGAAGTGCCGGAAGATCATGTTGTATTTCACATGATGGGCGAGCCAACTGAAACACGTCATATCATTATGAAAAACGAAGAAGCTGTGATCAGTCCATCCTGGGGTATTCATTGTGGAGCAGGAACTTCTGATTATACATTTATCTGGGCAATGGGTGGAGAAAATCAGGCATTTGATGATATGGACAATTTGTTACAGACGGAACTGAAATAAGACCCCACACTTATCTGATGGCAGATAAGTTTTGGATTATAAATGAAAGGGAATAGGGAAAAGATGAAGAAGAAAATAGCGGCAGTATTAGTAGGAATCATGGTGTTGTCTTTAGCAGGATGTGGAGGAAGTGCAAAAACCACAGAAAATGGTGCAGCAAAAACCACAACTCTGAAATTAGCATTTAATCAGTCGGAAAATCATCCGCAGTACAAGGCACTTGCTGAAATGAGCGATGAATTATATGAATTAACCGATGGGGCATATGAGATTGAAATCAGTCCAAATGAATTGCTTGGTTCACAAAAGGATGCATTTGAATTGGTACAAAGCGGAACAATACAGATGGCTATGGTAGCAAATTCAATTGTTGAAAATGTAAACGGTGATTTCGCTGTTCTTGGATTGCCATATGCATATGATAGTACAGAACATCAGAAAAAAGTATTTACAAGTGGTATACTTGATGAATTATTTGCAAGTACATCAGCAAACAAATTCAACGTATTAGCAGCATTTACAGCAGGTTCCCGTTGTATCTATACGGATAAGCCGGTCGAAACGCCAGAAGATTTAGCTGGTTATAAAATAAGAGTTATGGAAGCGCCTACTTCTATTGCTATGTTAAATGCGATGGGCGGCGTTGCAACTCCAATGGCGCAGAGTGAAGTATATACTGCAATTCAGCAGGGTGTAATCAATGGTGGAGAAAATAATGAAATTACATATGCAGATTTAAAACATTATGAAGTAGCTCCATACTTCTCTTACACAAGACATCTTATGATTCCAGACTTATTAGTCATTAATTCAGATATTCTTTCGGGAATGAGCGAAGAACATCAGCAGATCATGAAAGATCTATGTAAAAAATATACTGAAAGAGAATTCGAAATCTGGGATGAACAATTACAGTCAGCAATTGATACGGCAACAGAAGCCGGAACCACTTTTACTGAAGTTGATATTACACCATTCCAGGATGCAGTACAGCCTGTAATCAAGGAAGTTGTAGAAAAGAGCGAAAGCGCACAGGCCTTGTACGATTCAATTAGAACTTTAGCAGAATAAGTTTAATCGATAAATGGATTCCTTCAATTTGAGAATCCATTTATCCTTATAATAGAAAGAGGTAATGAGATTGATGGAATCTATCAAACGAATAATTGATAAAATACTGGCATGGGTTTGTATTTTTCTGTTAGCAGCCATGACTGTATTAGTAACCTATCAGGTTGTCGTACGCTATTTTTTCAATAGTCCTAATTCATATACGGAAATAGTTTCGAAATATATGTTTGTCTGGATGATTATGTACGGTTCAGCTTATGTATTCGGGTTGCGTGAGCATATGAATATTGCATTTGTGAGAGATAAAATGCCCGCAAAAGCACGCATTATTGTTGAGATGATTGGGGAACTGATTATCGCATTGTTTACAGCCATCGTTTTAATATACGGCGGATACACGCAGATGATCGATCAAATGGTACAGTTAGACGCAACGTTACAGATTCCTATGGGAATTATTTATTCAGCAGTACCTGTCAGTTCGATTTTTATATTGTTTTATTTTATATATACAGAAAAGAAACTTTTTAATGAGTTAACATCAAATAGCATGGAAGGGAGAATATAATTATGGATCAGGCGTTGTTTATAGGTTTGATTATGCTGATTTGCGTTGTGATTATGCTGGTTATGGGAGTACCGATCAGTATTAGCATCGGAGCGGCATCAGTAATAGCAATGTTGGTTATTCTTCCTTTTGAAAATGCAATGACTACAGCCTCGCAAAAAGTTTTTTCCGGTGTGAATTCATTCTCCTTGCTGGCGATACCATTTTTTATACTTGCTGGTAATATTATGAATAATGGTGGTATTGCAATAAGGCTTGTAAATTGCGCAAAAGTGTTAAGCGGAAGAATGCCTGGTGCATTAGCGCAGACCAATGTTGTTGCAAATATGCTTTTTGGAGCAATCAGCGGTTCAGGGGTTGCGGCGGCAGCAGCTATCGGAGGTACATTAGGACCGTTAGAGGAAAAAGAAGGATATGCAAAAGAATATGTTGCAGCTGTCAATATAGCATCTGCACCTACGGGAATGTTGATTCCGCCAAGTAATACATTGATCGTATATTCTACTGTTGCCGGCAGTGTCTCCGTATCTGCTTTATTTATGGCAGGATATATACCGGGACTTGTCTGGGGACTTGGTGTTATGGTAATAGCAGGTTTCATGGCTTCAAAACGTGGCTACAGAGCCAATGAAAAACTCACACTGAAAACTGCTTTAATTACTTTTTTAGAGGCAATTCCCAGCCTGCTGCTAATAGTAATCGTAATTGGCGGTATCTTAAAAGGCGTATTTACAGCTACAGAAGGATCTGCCATTGCAGTCGTATATTCGCTGGTATTGAGTTTTTGCTACAAATCTCTTAAAGTAAAGGATCTGCCGCAAATATTATTAGACAGTGCAAAGATGAGCGCTATTGTAATTTTCATGATTGGTGTTTCTTCTATCATGAGCTGGGTGATGGGTTTTGCCCGTATTCCGGAGATCATATCAAATGGATTGATCGGATTAACGGATAACAAGATCATCATTCTGCTTCTCATGAATCTGATTTTACTTCTTGTTGGTACCTTCATGGATCCAACACCAGCAGTATTGATTTTCACTCCGATTTTCCTTCCGATCTGTACAAGCTTTGGTATGCATCCGGTTCACTTTGGTATCATGATGGTGTTTAATCTCTGCATTGGAACAATTACACCACCGGTTGGACCAATTCTATTTACGGGATGCAAGGTGGCAAATGTTAAAATAGAAGAGGTATTTAAGATCCTGATACCTTACTTTGCTGTCACAATAGTCTTGCTATTATTGGTAACATTTGTTCCGGAATTATCTATGACGGTTCCGAATATGCTTGGATTAATAAAATAACAAAATGAAAAGTAAAGGCTGGTGCGTCCCGTGGTATCGGACCTGCTATATTCCTTGCTTCGGATGCATCTGACTTTGTAAATGGACATATACTTTATGTGGATGACGGTGTTTTGCTTAATATTGGAAAACAACTGAAGTAAGCTGAAACTTATATTATCTTATTGGGAGCAAAGAATGAATATTTATTCTTTGCTCCTACTATTTATTTAATAATAGACGAATCTTATCTATAAAATTACGTTCAGGATATGTAACATATGATTGTCGGGCTTAACTGAGTGTGATAAAATATACAAAAATGGGAGTGTGTATAAAGGTATGAGTAAGAGTCTGGTTAAAAGTCGTAACCATTTAGTATATGAAGGATTAAAACGTAAAATTCTGAATTTAGAGTTGATTCCGGGTCAGGCTATTAGTGAGAACGAAATATGTCAGATGTTTGACGTATCAAGAACTCCGGTAAGAGATGCATTTTGGAGTCTTCAGGAGCAAGGTTTTATTGAAACAATACCATATCGTGGAACCTATGTAACAAAATTAAACTATGATGAAATAAAACAACTGATTTATATGAGAATTGCTGTAGAAACCAATGTAATATGTGACTTTGTTGATATTGCAACGCCTATGATATTAGAAGAAGTACGCTATCTGATTCGAAAGCAGGAAGCAATTATCCAGGGAAAAGATTTTACGGCAGAACAATTCTATCATCTTGATTCGCTCATGCATGAGGTCTGGTTTGGAGTAACCGGTAAGAAGAAAATCTGGGAGGTTCTGCAGGAAGCGCAGGTTGATTATAAAAGATATCGAATGCTCGATCTCGAGACTGAAACAAATTTCACACGTATTATCAAAGAGCATAACGGTTTATTTGAACTGATTCAAAAAAAGGATAAGGCTGGGTTGACGGAAGCATTAAAGACCCATTTGTCATATAACATAATACGAATGAAGCATCATGTGGAAGTAGAGTACAAGGATTATTTCGAAGATAATTCGGATAGCTGACCCCTATGGAAAACGGAAAAACGGGTACCTGACACCATAAACTAAAGTTTATGGTGTCAGGTACCCGTTTTTGATGTAGCATAAACCGAGTACCAATAAGCCCCCAAAAGGAATTATGACCCATGGAGGAAGCGAGGAACTGTGATCATCTTTTTTCATAAATGCCTCCTTGCTTTTTCTTCTTGATTTGCAGCTGTTCAGGACGATATCCTTCCTGGCTGCAAAGATGCATACAAACTGGAGTTGGTTTTTTTGAAGTATTTTTGTATAATTCTATTAAGAGTCAATAATGAAAATAGAGTAATAATTCGGTTGGCTGGTTCTGCGTGAAGGAGGAATTGTGATATGAAATTCCATGTATTTGGGAAACAAAATGGAAAAACGGTTATGTTTATTCATGGGCTTGGAACCACATGGGATAAGAGTTTCAGCAAAGTAATTGCATTGCTTCAAGGTGATTTTCATGTTATTGCGGCCGGACTGGATGGGCATGACCCGGAAGAGAAGACAAATTACATAAGTGGAGAACGTGAGGCGGAACAGGTTGAGAGATTTATTCGGGATAACCTTGGTGGAAGGATCGATGTGATTTATGGTTCGTCTCTTGGATGTGTTACGGCACTTTTGACGGCATACCGTAGGAATGTAACAGTAAGCAATATCATCCTTGATGGTACAGTGGATACGTCGCTTGGTATATTAAATAAACCAGTATCAAAATTTGCGGGATGGTTCGGTGAACAAGTACTGAAAGGGAAGATGAATTGGTTTCTAAAACTTGGAGGTGTTACTCCTGAAATGCTTAATGAACTGTTATATAGCGGTATTTCAAGAACAACACTTAAAAATGCTTTCTATGACGGTGCATCAATGTTCACATATGTTAATAAAATGGAACCTTGTAATGGCGTCAGACTTGCTTGCTGGTATGGAACTAACGAAAAGTCGGCTGCCAGGGGTGCAAGAAAAATAAGGAAAGCATTCCCGAAGGGTAAGGATACAATATTCGAGGGGTTTGGCCATGGTGAAATACTGCTCCATCCTGAACAATTCTGCAAAGAATTGCGAAGAATTTTGAATTTTGGTGCCTGACCATATGAAAAAGGGAATGTGAAAAAGGTACCTGACACCATAAACTGTAGTTTATGGTGTCAGGTACCTTTTTGGTTTTTTGCTATTTCCGATATCTCCTCCTGTACTCAGAAGGAGATATCCCATACCGCTTTTTGAAATTCTGGATAAACCAGGTCTGGTTGCTGCATCCTACATCTTCGATGATGTCGGAAATAGACGTGTCGGATTCCGTCAGCAGCTGGCAGGCCCGAAGAAACCGGAAGGCATGGAGCAGTTCGGAAAAGCTGTTCCCGGAATACTTCTTTATGACCGTAGAAAGATAGGCGCAGCTGTAATTGAAGTGTGCAGCCAGGTCCTTCAGGGTGATGTCTTTGTAATGGGCAAAGATATATTCGGTGATTTCCGTGATTTTGTACTTCTTCAGTTCTTCTTTACTGGATGCATCCAGATTGCTTCCGTAAGTTCTGGACAGCTCTATAAGCATCGAAGAGAAAAGAAAATTCAGCAGTACCTCTTTGTGGCTCTTCCCTTCGTAATGTTCATGGATAATATGCTCGATCAGATCCTGGTAGGTGTTATCCGGGCTGTTTTTGAACAGCACATAATTATCCTTAATCTGCTGATTGATCATGGATTCCAGGAAAAAATCGAAGATATATTCGTTGTTCGGCAGGCAGGCAAGACGGAAATAGCTGCTGTTGAAATATTCCGGCTTCACGATAATATTGAAAATGATATTCTCACTCCTGGAATCGACATCGATGCTATGCTTTGCCTGCAGATTGAACAGACACATGTCTCCGGCCTTCAGTTCAATATCTGCTGAATCGATGTGCATTCTGCAGCCGCCACGGTATACATACGCAAATTCAAAGAAGTCATGGCAGTGTGCCCATAAATCAAAGTCGGCAGGGTGCGGATAGATCGTCAGAGGACCTTTATCCGTTGTGAGACTGGCCCATTTCAATTCATAATCAGAAGGTGGATTGTCAAGGCCTAGCTCGTACAGTTCCTGGTGATTTTCAATGTCCCTATATATTTGTTCGACATCCTTGTAATAATAGTTTGTTAAATCCATCCTGATAATCCTCCTGTTAAAGAAATCCCAATACGCCGATTATAGCACAGAAAAATTGAAATTGACATAATGATGATAATTTCTGGCAAACAGCGAATCATTTGATACAAATGACATAATGAAATGACAATGTAAAAGGAAATGAAATGTCTTATTATACAAGTACGAAGCGGATTGATGAATTTCATTGGCAAAACATGACTATTCAGGACTATGTCCTTCATAGTTACAGGGGTTCGGTGGCTGCAGGTACAGAATCTTGAAATCATGAATTGGCGAACGCAAACTGTTAGAATTTTAAGGAGGTTTACAAATGGACAAGAGAGAAAGATTGAATAAAATTTCAGTCAGAGAAAAAGTGGCATTTGGAATGGCAAATATGGGAAACATCCCGATTATGGCTCTGGTAGGCACTTATCTGCTGATTTTCTATACGGATATTGTGGGACTCAACCCTGCTGCAGTCGCAACCCTGTTTATCTTTTCGAGAATTTTAGACGGCATCAATGATCCGATTATGGGATTTGTCATTGACCATCTGCCCAAAAGCAGGATGGGAAGGTTCCGTCCGTATCTGATTATCGGCGTAATCCTGTGTGCGGTCAACTATCTGATGCTGTGGTTCGCGCCTCTGCTTTTTCCGGGAATCAAGCTTGTTGTTGTATATATCACCTATCTGCTGATCGGAATCAGTTTTGATATGATGGATATCCCGTTAAATGCCATGATTCCGGTAATGACGGATGACGAGAAGGAAAGAGGTTCCCTGAGTGCAATCAAAGGTGCCAGCTACATGGTGGGGATTCTTGGCATAGGTATGGCAGCCCCGTTGATCATTCAGAAATTCGGAAACAGCGTAACCGGGTATTTGGTTCTGGTAGGCGGAGCAACTGCAATCGTTTTAATTTTTTCTATCATAGGTGCGCTGGGAATCAAGGAAAGGGTTCAGCCGACCAATGAGGAAAAATATAAGTTCAGGGATCTGTTTTCGATTTTAAGAGAAAGGCCGGTAGTGATAAGCTTTGTAGTCTCTCTTCTTGGCGGAGTTGCAATGACCACGGCAAGCTCTAGCAATATTTATTTTGCGACCTATATACTGGATAACAGAATGGACGTACTGAGTTTTTCCAGCCTGATATCCATGGGCGGCATGTTTGCCGGTATGTTTCTGACTTCCAGGCTGATTGGAAGGCTCGGAAAGAAAACATTATATGGAGGCAGCATTGTACTGTTCGGAATATTCATGCTGATCCGCCTTTTCAGTGTTACCAATATTCCGCTTATTTACCTGACAAGCCTTCTCGGCGGTGTCGGAAGCGGAGGAATGATGGCCCTTTCCTACGGTATTCAGGCAGATAATGTGGATTATATTGATTTCAAGAGAGGGACACGTGCAGAAGGAGCACTGGCGTCTTTGAACTCCTTTGTAATCAAGGCGGGCCAGGGGTTTGGCGGTGCGATTCCCGGATACGTACTGGCAGCAACCGGATATGCGGCAAATCAGGCACAGATCGGCAGCGCAATTACCGGAATCATAGGGATAACCATACTGATACCAGGACTCATCAACATTGTCAGTGGGATTATATTTATAGCGGGATATAATTTGGACAAGGACAAGATGAGTGAGATTACGGATACGCTTCGCGCCAGAAGGAAAAGCATGGAAAAAGAGAAGAAGAATAGAGAAACTGTTAGCGGAAATCCTGCCTTTGAACAGGCTTCTATATAAGGGGAACGGAATAAATAAGGAATGTGAAAATGATTCATAACTATTCAGAACCTCAGTCCTGCGAGGCACTTTTATGCATGTTTTGCATAAAAATCCAAGTTCAGCATGCGCCTAATTGCTGGTTTGGCAATGTGTGCTTCATATTTGACTATGAAGGACATAGTCCAGAATAGTTACAAGAATTTTTAATCGGAAAGGTGAAATATATGGCAATACAGAAAGAACAATTACAGAACCCGGAGATGGTTTACCGCCCGGAGGTCCGCTGGTGGCTTGCAGAAGGCTTCCATACGGACGAAACGTTAAAAAACGATGTGAAACTGCTTCATGAAGCCGGATTCGGCGGGGCAGAATTCCTTGCCATGGGGGAACCGGGGGCCGATTCTTCGGTCTACGGATGGGGATCGGAGGAATGGGTGCATGACTCCCATCTGGTAATCGACCAGGTGACAAAACACGGCATGGGCGCAAGCGTGACCAGCGGCACAAACTGGTCCAATGCGAACCTGACTACCATAACCCCGGACGACAAGGCAGCTGCAAAAGAGCTGGATTTTACGGCGGAGACAGTGAAGGCTGGGGAAACCAGGAAGGGAATCCTTGAAACATGCAGCCTCACCATGCCGAATATTAAGGAGCAGGAGCTGATCGCAGTTGTTGCAGGAAAAGTGTCAGGCCCGGATGGGCAGGGCATGAGGATGGATGAGGACAGTATCGTAGTTCTGACGGATGCGGTCAGTGAAGGAAGCCTGACCTGGACAGCGCCTGATGACGGAGATTACGAACTGCTGACCTTCTGGATTCATGGAACCGGTCAGACGGCGGAACCTTCCGTCAGCACCTCCTATACCGTAAATTATATTGACAAGTATGGCGTAGAGGCGCTTATCGAATATTGGGAAAAGGAAGTGCTGACTCCTGAAATGACCGATGTGATCAAAAAGAACGGCCGCGTCATGATGTACATGGATTCCCTGGAGCTATGCACATTTGGAAAAGGCGGGGTGTTCTGGGGCTATCATCTGCCGGAGGAATTTGAAAAACGGCGAGGATACAGTCTTGTCCCATATCTGCCTTATCTCATAAAAAGTGCACCAGGCATGATGATGCCGGGAATCTTCTATTACGAAGCAGAAGACAAGAGGAAAATTGATAAAGTCAGGAATGATCTATACCAGACAATGACCGACCTGTACATGGAAAATATGCTGAAACCCCTCCAGGAGTGGCTGCACAGCGCAGGTATGGAACTGCGTGCCGAGATTTCTTATGGTATGCCGTTTGAAATATCCCAGCCTGGAAAATACGTGGACGGAGTTGAGACGGAGTCGCTGGAATTCGCATCACAGATTGATGCCTATCGCGGCCTTGCCGGTACGGCCCACCTTTATCAGCATCTTTTCTCCAGTGAAACAGGAGCGACCCTGTTCAATTACATGCTGGGACTGGATTTTTATACGCAGATTATCTATACCCAGTTTGCAGCAGGCGTGAACAAGACAGTTCTCCATGGATATTCAAGCATTGCGGGAGCAGATGAATCTACCTACTGGCCGGGGCATGAAGGCATGCTTCCCATATTCTCGGAAAGATTCGGCTGCAGGCAGCCTGCATGGCAGCATTATAAGGATTGGACCGACATGATGGCAAGATACCAGATGATACTCCGCCAGGGCAAACCCCGAATGGACATAGGAATCCTCAGGCTGGATTATTATTTCAACAACATGTATATGCTCTATGGAAATGAAAAAGATACGTATGAGAATAAGATGATGCGTGCCAACGAGGGCGTTTACTGGAAGGATATGAACCTGCAGAACAACGGCTACACCTATGAGTATTTTGCACCCCAGATCCTGGAAGAAGACGGAATCGGGTTCAGGGATGGCGAAATAGCACCGGACGGCCCGGGATACCGGGCGCTGATCATCTATCAGGAGGCCCTGCCAATCAGCAGCGCAAAACGGATACTGGAGTGGGCGATGGAAGGCCTTCCTGTCGTTCTGGTGGATGGCGTGACGGAAACCATTCATGTCGGGAAAGACAAATTTCACGAGAAAGCCGCAATTATGACTATCTCCAATGATGGAAAAGACAGGGAATTAGAGGCTGTAATCAAAGAGCTTGAGGGACTGGGGAATGTTGCGAGAGTAGCGGATCAGAGCAGGACCAGAGAAGCGCTGGCCGCTCTCGGTATTCTTCCAAGAGTTTCGTTTCTGGAAGAAAACAAGAATCTGCTGACCTGCATGCGTGAGGATGAAGATACGGATTATGTATTCGTATATCATTATATGTATACACAGACAGAAGCATTTTCAGCAAAACTGAAGATAAAAGGAAGCGGAAAGCCTTATATCATTGACTGCTGGAATGGAACGGAAGCGGAAGCGGCAGTCTACGGGCAGGCGGATGGATACACGACGGTTGAAGTTACATTGATGCCCGGCGAAGCGGCAATGGTTTCGCTTCATAAAGATGAGGCGGATGCGGTGCATGCTATAGCGGTTGATAGGGCCGATGCAGTACATGTGGTTGCGGTCAATCGGGCGGATGCGGATGCCTCAGAGACGGATGTTTCAGATGCGGCAGGCATTAAAGTCAGGAATTTCGGCGGTCTGCGCATGGAAAATAACAGGTTCTCTCTTGCAGCGTTTGAGAGCGGTATCTATAAAGTTGTATTCAGTAGCGGAACCTTTTTGGAAAAAGAAATCGGTGTTCCGGACAATATTGTGCTGGAAGAATGGGATCTTGAAGTGGAAGACTGGAACGAAGGAGATAAAGTCACCATAACGGAAGACAGGGGACTTGGCAATATAACAGAGGAAGTCTATTATGAAACAAAAAAAACCAGGATTCCGGTTGGAAAGACTGCATTGAAGCCGTGGAAGGATATTCCGGAAGTCGGTCCGGAGGTTTCAGGGGTGGGCTACTACACGACAACCGTGAATCTTCCCGCGGACTGGGCTGCGCATAACGGAGCAGTTCTGAAAATCGGAAGCACGAATGGCAATTCGGCAGCGGTTTATGTGAATGGCCAGAAAGCTCCGGCAGTGGATTTCAACTGCCGGATGGTGGATATCAGCCCGCTTTTGAAACCGGGTGAGAACAGGATACAGGTTGAAGTGTCGAGCACCCTGAACAACCGGCTGATAGCAAGGAATTATTATGCAGAGAAGGCAAATCCCATGTCGATGCCTGGCAGTGAGATGTTCGGTATGGATGATGAAGCCGTGAAGGAAGCGATGGCAGGGCTGCTTGCCGGATTCCCTACAGCAGAGGTGCAGGATTATGGAATGACTGGAAAGGTGGAACTGATTACTTGTACGGTCCTAACAGTTGGTACTTACCTATTTGGTACCCATTTGGTACCTGACACCATTAAAAAAGTATAAACAAGCAAGAAGATGATTGACAGCTATTGAATGCCAGGTAAATCCAATTATTCGGATTTACCTGGCATTTTTTCGCCCTGGGAAAAACAAATGGCGGAGGGAAAAAAGTCCAAAAAACGGTACCTGACACCATAAACTGCATTTAATGGTGTCAGGTACCGTTTTGTAAATATGTTTGATACTATTTGCTACATAGGAGCTAATATTGCAGCTTCTAATTTTTTTAAATGTGGATAGTATATAATCAGTCTTCTATTTTTTTCGTTAGCTACATCAATGAGAATCGGCATATCTGTCTGGTCTGAAATATCAATAACGGACTCAAATGGAAGAGATTCGATATGCACAAATCTGTCAATCAGAGAAAGAGCGTGCAGATAACGGAGATGTTTTTTACAGTCATCCATATTTGTAAATACAATTAGTTTATTTTCCTCACATAAAACACCATGTACAGATTTAATGCCATTTGTTTGATTTCCAATATTTACCGTTATTATATCATGTGAAGTCAGTATATTTTTAATGATTGTCCAGTCAGATTCTTTGCGATGGCTTTTGCCTAGTTTGATTTTTAACAATGCGGACTCTTCTTTTGAAATAATATTTAATTCTGGTTTGTCTGCGATATATTCATCGAATGATTTTGACATGTTTTTTGATCCCCTTATTATCTTATTTTAAAATTTCACTGTATGTTAATCATAACATCAAAAAAGGTACCTGACACCATTAAATTTTCATAAATTAATGTTGTAATAAGAGGTTTCAGGTGTTAAAATTCAGAATATAAGGCAATTATTTCTTGGTGGTTAACACAACTGGATAAAAGTGTTGAAATCAACAAATAAAATGTCTGAAATATGAAAAATTTTAGAAGGAGGAACACCTATGAAAGAACTATCAACCGTCAAACTCAGAAGATTCAACAGGATCATGGGCAGTTTACATTTCATTCAAGGCTTGATTATGCTCGTTCTGGCGACCAGCGTCATTCAGAATATTGCAGAATTCAAACCGGAAATCGTACAGTTTTATCTGGCTTTTAATCAGGAGACCAGGTCTCTGGAATCTGCATCAAAGGTTTTGTTTGAACTGCCCTTTGGAATTATGGTGGCCCTCTTTTTGTTTATTTCAGCCGCTGCGCATGCCCTGATCTCATTTCCGGAGAGATTGAATGCCAAGTACAATGCGGATCTGGAGAAAGGCATCAACCAGTTCAGATGGTTCGAGTATGCCTTAAGTTCATCCATCATGATTGTGCTGATTGCAACCTTGTTTGGAATTTATGACATTGCGTCATTGCTCCTCATCTTTTTTGTCAATGCGTCCATGAATCTGTTCGGCCTTGTAATGGAACAGCTGAATTCGGGAAAAGACAAGAATCAGGTGAACTGGGGTCCTTTTGTATGGGGGTCGATTGCCGGAATTGCACCATGGATTGCCATTTTGCTTTATATGTTTGGAAATGGAAATTTTGACAGGGTTCCGTGGTTCGTATGGGCAATTGTAGGGACATATTTCGTAGCCTTTAACACCTTCCCTATAAATATGATCCTCCAGTACAAGAAAGTAGGCAAATGGAAAGACTACATCTATGGGGAACGTATATACATTATACTGAGCCTTGTGGCTAAATCCATATTGGCGTGGCTGGTGCTGTTTGGTGCAATGCAGCCATAAAAAAACGAAAAACGGGTACCTGACACCATAAACAAAAGTTTATGGTGTCAGGTACCTTTTTTCGCATTCGTTTTTCGTTATAATATACAAACGGGCAGTTGCCAAATTGTTGCAACTGTAGAAATATTAAATAAACGTAAAAAGTCCATTGCTTTTTTCATAAAGCCGTAGTATAGTTTGAGCATAAAAGTTAACCGGTTAACTAAATGAGCAAAGTAGTTTTTTATCGCCTGTTTATTGATTTCTGGAGACCGAAAAATAGGAAAAGGAGAAGTATCATATGAATAAAAATACAAGAGCGGACATGAGCATCTGTTCTCTTGCCAGAATGGATGAGCTTACAAAATTTTTCAAGCGTTATAATGGGGTAAAAGCAATCATGGGGTTTGGGTCGTTAGGAGATTTGCGGAGATTTGATGATTATTCCGATCTGGATTTTCTGTTGGTCTGTACATCTGAAACAAGGACAGAATTGCTTGAAAACCTTGATAATATGCAGGCAGTTGCGCCGATTGCCTACGCAGGCATTGAGGGCGAAGATACCGTTAAGCTCCTGTTTATGGATGGGGTGTTATGTGATTTCGGAATAGTGACTGAAGAGCAATTGCAGGATATCCCTCATACCAGCGGCCGCTTTCTGTGGAAAAAAGACGGGTTTTCTGATAAATATGCGGATTCAACGGTTACACAAAAGGAAAAAATAGTAGAGGATAACTGGTGCGGAAATGTACTGATTGAAGTTTATGTCGGTCTGCTGAGGGAACTGCGTGGTGAAAAGGCAGCTGCATTTGAAAAAATTCAGTATGAGGCGGTCCGAAAACTATTGTCCGGATTATACGGGAATAAGAATCGCGATCTGGCAGATGAGTTTTCATCTCTCAGGCGTGCTGAACAGCTTGGTGCAGCCGAGAGCATTTTGAAAGAAATCATGCCTGGATATGGAAAAAATGCAGAAGCAGCAAGGGCTATCATAAGGTGTCTGCCGGAAGGTGAAGATCTGCAAAAACTTTTGGAGCATGTAAATGACTTGATAAAGGCATGTGAGGACAGGCAAACGCAGGACTGACCCCAAAAAGGTACCTGACACCATAAACAAAAGTTTATGGTGTCAGGTACCCGTTTCCCCGTTTTGGCAGATGCTAGTGCACGCATTTCATGTGTTGTTAACACTATACAAACAGAGAGCGGATAACTTGTGGAAAGTATACAAAATATAATGGAAACAAAAAATCCTATTGCGTTTTTCAGAATATCGTAGTATAGTTTGAATATAGAAGTTAACCGGTTAACTAAGGAGAATACTGACGTGAAGAGAGTAACGATAAGCGACATCGCTAAAGTGTGTGAAACAACCAAAACAACGGTTTCATATGTGATAAATGGAAAACTGAATAAAGTGTCACCGGAGATGGTGCAGAAAGTAAAGACGGCTATGAAAGAGCTGGGGTATGTGCCGAGCCATAGTGCAAAGTCCCTGGCAGGAAAGGGATCCAACCTGATCGGCGTTATAGTTCCGCAGGTGGATGTCACCCAGAAAATGATTTTTGATAATCCTTTCTACAGTGAATTTATATCAGGAATAGAATATTATCTCAGGAATTCCGGCTACAGCGTTGTGCTCAGCGTTGTGAACAGGGAGAACTGTTTTGAAGACATGATGATGAAATGGAATCTGGATGGTGCAGTCGTTTTCGGAATCGACAATGATGAAATGGTCAAGATTTTAGGGAACTATGCAGTTCCGGTACTGCTTATTGATTCTTATATTACGAGCAGCAATTTTTACAGAATGAATTTACAGGATGAAGAAGCGGCTTATATGGCGACTAAATTCTTGATAGAAGAAGGACATAAGAATATTGCGGTCGTGACAGGGAAAGTTGAAAAAAGCATGCTGCTGGAAGCCAGGCTCGAAGGATACAAGAGGGCGCTTGGGGACAGCGGGATCGCATTCAGACAGGAATCTGTTTTTGAGGGAGACGTAACCTATGAGTATGGTTTCGAGGCGGCAAAGAAAATTGAAGAGGACCCGGATATTACAGGCATACTCGCATCGGCAGACATCGTTGCGTTCGGTGTGATCAATTATCTTCAGTCAAAAGGCAGAAAAATACCGGAAGAGTATTCGGTTGTCGGATTCGATGATACTTACCAGGCAAAAATCATGCATCCGAAGCTGACCACAGTAGGACAGAATATTTCGAAACGCGGGGAAAAGGCAGGAGAGCTTATTTTGAATATTATCATGAACAGACAGAAAGAAAAGGAAACATGGATGAAGTGTGAAATGGTGGTCAGAGAAACCACAAGAAAACTCAAATAGGGTTTTCATGCCGGTTGGTTAACCGGTTAACCAAAGGAGGAAGAATCAATGTATAAATCAAGAAAGAAAATTATTTTAACATTTTTGCTGCCCAGCTTTCTGGGGCTGCTTGTGTTCAAAGTATTTTCGATGCTGTACTCGCTGTATATCAGTTTTACCGACTGGAATCTTTTTGGAGATCCTAATTTTATAGGAATCAGAAATTATATGGATATCTTTCAGGACGAACGCTTTTACCAGGCGCTGAAGAATACCCTGCTTTTTATCACAGGCTATCTTCCTTCGGTACTGATTGTCTCCCTGGGACTGGCCATGCTGCTGAACAGTAAGGTTAAGAAAGTGACGCTGTTCAGAGGGCTGTTCTTCCTTCCGGTTATTTCTTCCTGGGTGGCAATTTCCATGATCTGGAAGGGGATGCTGAACCCGGAATTCGGAATCATCAATACGATCATCCGGTTCTTTGGAGGCAACGGGCCAGCCTGGCTGCAGAATCCATCCTATGTTATGCCGGCGATCATCATGACGAGCGTATGGAAGGATATCGGGTTCCTTGCAATCATTTTTCTTGGCGGGCTGCAGGGGATTTCACAGACATATTATGAAGCGGCACAGATTGATTGCGCAGGGCCATGGCAGCGGTTCACAAAAATAACACTGCCCCTCCTGTCTCCGACTACTTTTTACGTCCTGATTTTATCCATTATCAACTCCTTCCAGGTATTTGATCAGATCTGGGTCATGACATCGGGAGAGCCGACAGCAGATCTGGTTCCGGTTATGGTTACGGAAATCTACAGGAACAGCTTCCGTTATCAGCGGATGGGATATTCGACAGCATTGTCATGGGTCCTGTTCGGAATCATTATACTTGTGACTGTCATACAGAATGTATTGCAGAAGAAATGGGTGCACTATGACGATTAAGGCGAAGAGCATGAATATAGGAGGATATTGAAATGAAGAAGAAAAATGCGATTATCTATATATTGCTTATTCTGGGCGCACTTATGATGATTGTTCCGTTTGGCTGGATGCTTGTCGTGGCCTTTACGAATGCAGACATCACATACAATATGACCCTGAAGAATATCTGGAATTCCCTGTCCCTGAACAGCTTCAGAACAGTGTTCTCCCAGTACAATACAGGCAGATATCTGTTCAACAGCGTTTTTGTATCGCTGATGGCTACGGCAGGACAGATTCTGATCTGTGCCATGTCCGGTTTTGTATTTGCCAGAATCGAATTCAGGCATAAGGAAAAGCTGTTTCTGCTGTACCTGGCAACCATGATGATACCGGTGCAGGCAACCGTTATTCCGCAGTATATTCTGATGAACAAAATGAATCTGATCAATACGTATATAGCTTTGTTTCTCCCGGGAATGTTCAATGCGTTTGGAACATTCCTGATGAGGCAGTATTTTAAAAGCATTCCAGCGGCGCTTGAAGAGGCCGCATGTATAGATGGAGCAGGATTTATCAGGATCTTCTTTCAAATCATGCTTCCGCTTTCCAAACCGGGACTTGCAGTGCTGGCAGTAACCGGATTCATGGGAGCATGGAATGATTTCCTGTGGCCTTTATTGGTCGCTTCAGACGATCTGCATACAACGTTACCACTGTTCCTATCGCAGCTGCAGGGCAGATGGTATGTTGACTGGAGTGTATTAATGTCAGCGACATTAATAAGTGTCTTACCAATTTTACTTGTGTATATTTTTGCACAGAAATATTTTATTGAGGGAATCCAGAACACCGGAATCAAGTAGGAGGAGAAAAGGATGAGAAAGATGAACAAAAGAATGATGGCGGTAACATTGGCATGCGCAATGCTCATAGGAGCAGTGGGACTCACAGGGTGTGGAAAGTCAGCGGATGAAGGCAGCAAGGCAGGGGAAGAAGTTACAATCAAGTATACGACCTATTCGGCAGGACCAGACCATATCCAGGATCTGGAGAGTATGATTGCGGAATTTGAAAAGCAGAACGAAGGAATCAAGGTTGATTATGAAGTGATCGGCTATAGCGACTATTTTACAAAACTGCAGACACAGGCAGCATCAAAGACCCTGCCGGACGTGTTTGAAATCAATTACGAGAATTTTATCAACTATGCCCAGAACGGGGTGCTGCTTGATATGAGCACGCTGGCTGGTGATGATGAGGATTTCAAGCCTGAAATGCTCTCAGGAAATTCTATTGAATATTTCAAGTATGATGAGAAGCTATACGGTCTGACGGAAAAATTCTCTGACGTGGTCATGTACTACAATAAGGATTTATTTGACCAGGCAGGAGTGGAATATCCACAGGCGGACTGGACATGGAAAGAGGAACTGGAGGCAGCACAGGCATTGACAAAGGACGGCGTATACGGCTCCTATTCACCGGTTCAGTATTATGAACTTTACAAAACAGTGGCACAGAACGGCGGCGCTTTATTTGATGAAAAAGGCAATCCGACTATAGATTCAAAAGAAAATACAGAGGCAGTACAGTGGATGATGGACAAGATGTACCTTTACAACATACAGCCTACGCCGGAACAGATGAGTGGAAAATCACCTGAGGACATGTTCAAGAACAGTGAAATCGCCATGATCAGAACAGGAAGCTGGATGCTGTCGACTTTTGCAGATGCAGGGTTCAACTGGGATATCGCGCTGGAACCGGGAAACACAAAGAAAGTCCATCACGTTTTTGTTGACGGAATGGCAGCCAGCAAAACCACGAAAAATCCTGAAGCGGCCTGGAAATTCATCAAATTCATGTCTGTGGATCCAGCAGCTACGAAAATAAGGCTTGAGAGCAACTGGGATCTTCCTGTAGCCAATGATGCGACTGTAAAAGAAAAATTCATCGCCCAGGGCAAACCGGAAAGCAGAGAAGTGATTTTTGAAGCACTTGATACAGGAATCATGCCACCTGTTGTAAAAAACAATTCACAGGTACAGGATGCAGTCAATGAAGAACTCAACAAAGCACTAATCGGCCAGGCAACGGTCGAAGAAGCATTGAGCGCAGCACAGGAAAAAGTAGCTAAGATCATAAAATAAATAGAAGACTCCTACGATAGGAGAAGATGAAGGCAGGATTGGTTATGAAGACGAAAACATATACAGGTGTCGGATTGATTGGAAATGAAAATGTGGCAGCCATTTATACGGTGAATAATGGGATTGCAGATATCAATGGCACAGGGATTTATCACTTGTTTTATAAAAAATATGACCATGATCTGATACAGTCGGCTGCCACCATGGTCAGAGTGGAGGATACGCTCTATTATGGGAACCGGAAATGGCAGGAACATACCCATCCGAATCATCTGGTGCCTGTCCATACACATGTGGAAAAATCATTCCGTTATGTAGATGAATTCGAACTGATTGACCACTGTTTAAGGAAAACGGACAGCGTCTATGCATATGGAAAAAACAGGATTACGTTTGAAACCCGGATATTCAATGAGGGTAATCATGCTAAAACAGTATCCTGTTTCGCCTATGTGGCAGTCCGCAACGACAGACAGATTGAAAGCAGCATTTCAGGCGCAAAAGATATCATGATTCATACTGGAAATGCATATTTTGCTTTAATCACAGAGGATTCCGATGAATTCTATATGATCGAAGACTCACCGACAGATTTCTCCTATCAGACATTTTTAGATATCATGGAAAAGAAAGAACAGCGCAAGGCAGTCAGGACATCCCGCAGGCTGGGTGCAGCCCAGGGAAAGGAATTCGTGATCCCGCCCGGCGGGAGCATTACCTACCAGTGGTCCCTGGTTTTCGGGGATTCGGAAGCGGAGCTGGAACGGGAAATTTCCGGCTTCCATTTTGAAATCCAGAGGACGGAGGCGGAACAGTACTGGGATGAATGGATCAAAAAAGGCGAGAGCCGGGTAGAACATATGCAGGAAAAAGAAGACAAGTTCAGGGAGGCGGCGCATACGAATCTGACAGCAATTAAGGCTGTCTGCCTGAACGGATTCATTCCGGCTGATCTGACGGGACACTACTACAGCAACAGGATGCCCTGCTATTATGCGAGGGATTCCATAATGGTGGCTAGGGCATTTCTGATGGCGGGGCATTATGAAGAATGCGAGGAGATCGTCCAATACCTGATAAAAAGAGAGCGGAAGGGAAACGGGGAGTTCTACCAGCGCTATGACGGACTTGGAGAACCCAACGAAGGAGCCAACAACAACGTATTCCACCAGATTGACTCTGTCGGATATTTCGGGAGAATCGTCTGCGAGTTCTACAGGAAAACAGGCAGGCTGCTTGCGGAGGAAGGACTGCTGGCTGAACTGCTTGGCGTGATCGAGCAGGCTGAGGACCGTAAGGGCATGGCCGGCCCCGAGGGCGGAGTCAATGAAGGCGTTTTTGGAGGAGCCTTCATCACTTCTTCCAATATGTTCATCTACGGCGGGATACTTGCAATGGAGGAGCTGTTTGGAATGCTTGGGAACCAGGAATGTGCCGCAAGATGCCAGAAAGTATGCAGGCGGATCTATGAAGGAATCCAGACGACCTTCAATCAGAAGCTTGGAAGATATGATTACGGATATGTAGACTATTGTGATGCCGTAGTAAGAAAATATGACACACCCCAGTATTTCGGACCTGTCTATGGGTATCCAAATGACGCGCATATGCAGGATACCCACAGGTACCTCCTGAAAAACGCTTCCTTTTTTGAAGATGGAATCGGCTATTCGGAGCAGGAATACCACCACGGGCCATGGCTGTTCAATACGCTGGCCTGTGCGGAATACTGCAAAATGTATGGGGAACATGATGAATATTTAAAGAAAATGGATTGGGCAGAGAAGCATGCGAACGCCTACGGACTGCTTCCGGAAGCGGTAGATGCAAATGATGAAAATATCTGTTTTATTAATCCGCTGACCTGGGCCTGCGCGGAATTCGTGGCAAGCTATTATAGATAGGAGGATATATTTTGAAAAACCGCGAAATAACAATCAAATTATTGAAAGCAATCCACCAGTGCCTTCGAAAGGATATGCCAGGAGTCAGGGAGATCTGCAGGGAATTATTGGAGCGAGGAGGTCTGGATTACCAGGACAACTGCTTCCTGCTGTTTGTGTTTGGCGAATACGTGAGAATTACGGAAGACCTCCGGTTTTTAGAAGAAATGCGCCAGAGGGCAGAGAAGCTGCAGGCGCAAGTCATGGAAGAATGGCAGAAACCCCACAGCAGCCTGTCCGGAGAGGAAGCGGATCATTATGCATCGAATGCAGGCATGGCCTATGGAGGGCTTTACAACAGCAACCTTTACATAAAGAATGAGCAGATCACCAGGATGATCAACGGAATGAAGAATTATGCCTATGCAACTTATACAGATGCAGGAAAACTGGTGAGCGTGAAGGGAAAAAAAGAAGTGAAAGCAGATCTGCTGTGGGTATGCGTTCCTTTCGGGCTTTTCAATCCGGAGGATCTGGTGCTTGTAGAAGCGGTGAAAGAAATGACAGGCCAGCTTTCCGCATATGAAAACGCGCTGCTGGGATGGTATTTTGCGGAGAAGGCTGACTACCCAAGGGCAAAAATGCATCTGGAAAAAGCAGGGGATGATGAAGCAGCGACCGCAGTAAAAGAGATTATTCGTGAAAAGCTCATGCAGGCGGGGGCAATCAAGGAATCTCCGGTCATACATGTTCCTTATGGGAACTTCAACCGATACCAGCCCCGGAATTATGAAAGATGCCCATGGAATCCGAAAGACGGGGAAGAGGTAACCGTCTTTGCAGCTACATGGCCAATCCGTTATGACGAGCCAGTTTACGTTCTGGCAGAAACAGATGGCGGTCAGAGGAAAGAGATACAGGGAATCTACAGGGAAGAGACGGGAAATTACAGCTTTGCACTCGGAGCATTTCAGGGAGGAACGAGGATCAGCTACTCATTCCGGGCAGGGGATTTCCGATCCGAAACGTATGAGTTCCGTGTACTGAAAAAGGAAAGTATCAAGGATATTGAGATTCTGGATATAAAAGAAGACAGGATTGCGCTTCTGCTGACATCCGTTTCAGGAAACGGCTATCTGGGAGAGCTTCGGAATGAAGGCGGCAGGATGGATTTTGGAATCAGGGATGCTGTTGAAAAAGCGGAAGTCAGCCATGTTTATCAGGAAAAAGACTGCAAGATCAAGGCTTTACCTGACGGAAACGGCGGGATGGCAATCGAAAAGGACGGCTTCCGGATCAACATCGAAAACATCTATTTTTGGATAGAAGACCAGACCGTGTTTTCTACCGGAATCAAAATTGCTTCCGGTGAGGAGGAAGGCTTTTATGGATTCGGGGAAAGGTATAACCATATCAATCAACGGGGAAATCTGGTAGACGTATATGTCTACAACCAATACAAGGACCAGGGAATCAAGACGTACATTCCAATGCCTTATTTCCTCAGTTCGGACGGATATGGGATTCATCTTCCTACGAACTGCTATACCACCTTCGACCTGTGCAGGAGCTTTGAAAAATCCTATGTGATCGAGACGCAGATGCAGAACTTTGAAATGAACTGTTTTATCGGGACACCCAAGGAAGTAATCGGGCAGTTCACGGCGCTGACAGGAAAGCCGGAGATGATTCCGGAATGGGCATTCGGACCCTGGATGTCCAGCAACAACTGGGACAGCGAAGCAGAGGTCAGAAAGCAGGTAGAGCTTACCAAACAGCATGATATTCCATCCACAGTGCTGGTCATAGAAGCATGGAGCGACGAGGCGACCTATTACATCTTTAATGATGCGGTATATAAGGAGAATGACGGAGGAAACGCCTTCGGATATGAAGATTTTCATTTCCCGGAATGGGGAAGATGGCCGGATCCGAAAGGAATGGTATCCTATCTCCATGAGAACGGGCTGAAATGCATCCTGTGGCAGATTCCGATTATCAAATATATCAATTCCCTCCACCATCTGCAGAAAGACAAGGATGAGGCCTATGCCACAGAGCACGGCTATTGTGTAAAGAAGAAGGATGGTACGCCTTACCGCATGCCGGAGGGATGGTTTACGAACAGCCTGCTGTTTGACTATACGAGCGAAGAGGCTTCAAAATGGTGGTTCGACAAAAGGGATTACCTGGTCAGCGATATCAAAGTGGACGGATTCAAGACGGATGGCGGAGAATTCGTTTTCGGGGATGAGCTGCAATTTTCAGATGGAACCACGGGAAAAGAGATGCGCAATGAATACCCGAATCTCTATATCAGCAAATATTACGAATATATCAGGGAAGCAAGGAAAGGGATGGTTTTCAGCAGGGCAGGTTTTACGGGAGCTGCGAAGAGTCCGGCACACTGGGCGGGAGATGAAAAGTCCACATTTTCGGCATTTAAGAGAAATTTATGCGCAGGAATCAATGCCGGCATATCAGGCGTGCCTTTCTGGGGATGGGATCTGGCCGGATTCAGCGGAGAGATACCAGGCGCAGAACTGTTCGTACGATCCACCGCAATGGCAGCATTCTGCCCGATCATGCAGTATCATGCGGAAAGCAAGGCCGAATTCAACCAGGACAGAACGCCATGGAATATAGCGGAGCGGAGAAATGCACCATGGGTAATCGAGGATTACCGCTACTTTGCGAAGCTGAGAATGGCCATGATTCCGTACATTATGGAGCAGGCTGAAATTTCCGCAGAAACCGGAATTCCGCTTATGCGGGCGATGATTATCGAATTTCCGGAAGACAGGAAGTGCCGTGACATATTTGACCAGTATCTGTTTGGCAGCGATCTGCTGGTGGCTCCGGTCGTGGAAGAAGGAAAGATGGAAAGAACTGTGTATGTTCCTGAAGGAATGTGGATAAATATCTTCAACAACAAGGAATATGTGGGTAACAGGGAATATACCATGGAGTCAGACGTTCATGAAATTATAGTGCTGCAGAGAGCCGATTCGAAGTGGCATTTTGAAACTGACAAAGAAAAAATGAAGGTTTATAAAAGGGAGAAGTAGTATGGAGTGGTGGAAAAAATCTATCGTATATCAGATTTATCCGATGAGCTTCAAGGATAGCGATGGAGACGGAACAGGAGACATCGGAGGAATCATCGAAAAAGTGGACTATCTGAAGGAGCTGGGGGTAGATGTCATCTGGCTGACGCCGGTCTACGAATCGCCCATGGACGACAACGGCTATGATATCAGCAACTATTACAGGATCAATCCCCTGTTCGGGACCATGGAACAGCTGGAAGAGCTGCTGGAGAAGCTGCACGACAGACGAATGAAGCTGATTATGGATCTGGTCGTGAATCATACCAGCGATGAGCATGAATGGTTCAAAGCGGCAAGGGCGGATAAAAACAGCAAGTACCACGATTATTATATCTGGAAGGATAGTCCGGTTACGGACCAGCAGTCATTCTTCAGCGGCTCGGTCTGGGAATACAATGAGGAAACAAACGAATACTACTACCATCTGTTCAGTAAAAGGCAGCCGGATCTGAACTGGAGCAACAGAGAGGTCAGGGAAGAAGTCTATAAACTGATCAACTGGTGGCTGGACAAAGGAATCGACGGATTCCGCATGGATGTCATAGACCTGATCGGGAAAATTCCTGAAGAGTCCGTCATGGTCAGCGAAAAGAGCCACACCTATCTTCAGGAAATGTACAGGAACTGCTTCGCAGGCAGGGACGTATTCACAGTCGGAGAGACTCCATTTTCAACGCCCGAAACGGCACCGCTGTATTCCGCTAAAGAACGGAGAGAACTTTCAATGGTGTTCGGATTTGAGCATCTGGGACTCGACGAGATAAGGGGAAACGGCAAATGGGATCTGAAAAAAATGGAAGTGAACGAACTGAAGAGGGTGTTCGAAACCTGGCAGAAGGCACTCCATGAAAAAGGCTGGAACAGCCTGTTCTGGTCAAATCATGACCAGCCGCGAATCGTATCCAGGATCGGAAACGATACTGTCTACAGAAAAGAAAGTGCCAAAATGCTGGCAATGATACTTCACGGCATGCAGGGAACCCCCTACATCTACCAGGGCGAAGAAATCGGGATGACGAATGTCAGATTCCCGCTGGAAGACTACAGGGACATCGAAACCATCAATATGGTGAAGGAAAAGCAGGAAGCAGGATGGTCCATGGAAAAAATCATGGAAGGAATCTACGCGAAGGCCCGCGACAATGCAAGAACACCAATTCAGTGGGATGACAGCGAACATGCTGGATTCACGGACGGAACCCCATGGCTGAAGGTCAATCCAAACTACAAAGAGATCAACGTAAAAAGAACTCTTCAGGAAACAGATTCGATATTCGCATTTTATCAGAAACTGATTCAGATCCGAAAAGAGTACGATGTCATTACGACTGGAGATTTTGAACTGCTATGTGGGGAAGACGAACGGATTTTTGCATATGTACGGAGATCGGGAAATGAAAAGCTGTACGTAATCGCCAATTTTACTGATAAGATGGTGGATTGCGGAAATTGCAGCAGCCTTTCGTTTATGGAAGGTGAATGTCTGCTTGGGAACTATGAACCAGAGAAGGGGAAAGACAATCTGCTGTTACGGCCGTATGAATGCAGGATGTACGCTGTGGGATTCTAAAAACGAAAAAGCGGTAAAAAATCGGTACCTAAAATCGGTACCTGACACCATAAACTTTTGTTTATGGTGTCAGGTACCATTTTTGCATTTAATGGTGTCAGGTACCGTTTTATAAGTACCGTTTTAGTTTGGAATCAGGCTGACCGTAAATGAAAACTCCGTCTCATCAAAACGGTATTCCTTAAGCAGTTCGGGGCCGCAGCTGTTGGAGCCGATGCCGTTCTGGCGGTAGTCCACGCAGAAAACGGTGTAAGGCGACTTCTCGAGTTCATAGTTATGCATTTTCTGTGTCAGTTCTTCCTGGGTGTATGGCGATGCATTGAAGGAGAACGGGGTACGGCTGACCGCAGAAAATGCACATCTTGAATCGGAAACGGTCACATAGTCACAGTCGTGGTGGCTTCCGTTTTCCTGGGGGCGGATGTAGTCTTCGTGGAGGTCCGACGTATTCGTGTGGAAAACGCCGTGATAGCCGGCCCTGCATTTGTCGGGATAGCTTTCCACGGGGCCAATGCCGCAGTAGGATACCTCAGACATTTCTTTCGGCAGGAACAGGCGCAGGCCAAACCTTGGAAGCATGGGGAATTCAGGGTCTTTTTTTACGTCCAGCCTGGTTTCGAGGGTGCCGTTTTCATGGATGGTCCAGGAAGCATGGATGTCCAGAATCCGCTGGGTATAGATGGCGGAGACGGATAGTACGGTATTGATTAGGATGTGGTCGCCCTCGGTCGTATAGGTGGTTGTGTATGCTCTTGTGACGGACTTGTCAAAATTTGCCCTCATCCAGGTGTGCCTGATGTTCCGGTCATTGTCCGTAGGCGCCCTCCAGATGTTGATCTCCATAGGCTTTTCCAGGAGCTGGTGGTTTTCAAATACCATGCTTTTCCACATGCCGGTATGTTTTTCGTAAATATAGTGGAAAGAAGCGGTTTCTATATACAGGTACCGGTCATCTTCCGTTACGGTGAAGGGATTCTGGTCACTTCCGGCATTCAAAGGACTTCCGGCAAAATCCGCACTTCCGGCATTCAACGCACTTCCGGCATTCAACGCACTTCCGGCATTCAACGCACTTCCGGCATTCAACGCACTTCCGGCATTCAACATACTTCCGGCACAACCCGCACTTCCGCCGCAATTCCCCCCATCCAGCATTTCCAATACCTTCTGGTTGCGCATATCCCCATTTTCCAGCAGGATTTCATCAAACCCAAGAGAGAACCCTTCGGGCAGCAGGCCTGTCCTTGATTTCAGTGAATAGTGCAGCAGCAGATAGCACTTTCCGGCCGCCGGAAGATCATACTGCAAAGTGACCAGAGCCTGGCCGTGGGGTGCGATAGCGGGCATGTCCTCATCTTCAACCCATCCCTTGTAAACGGCTTCCCCGTCGCAGGTCACGGTATAGGCGATGGAAACATAGTCCTTCAGGTCCAGGAAATCCATTGTATTTTTCAGAAGCACCTGTCTGCTTGCCTGGTCGAAGGAAATGACCCTGGCAGGGCGGTGCGCGTTTTTAAATTCCAGAAGCCCGGTATGGGGCGTCCTGTCGGGATAGACAAGCCCGTCCATGCAGAAGTTGCTGTCGTGGGGATATTCGCCGTGATCCCCGCCGTAGGCGTATTTTTTCCTGCCTTTTTCAGTCCGGCCAAGGTCTATGGCGTGATCGCACCATTCCCATACAAATCCGCCGCAGGCGCCGTCATACTGCTGTATCACCTGGAAATAATCTTCAAAATCGCCCGGGCCGTTGCCCATGGCGTGGCTGTATTCGCACATAATGTAAGGCTTGTCCGGATTGCTGGAAAAAAAATCATGGATTTCTTCCAGCGAAGGATACATGCGGCTGTGAAGATCCAGGTTGGAATAATCATACTTTTTGTCAGAGTTTACATAGCGTGCGCTTTCGTAATGGGTGAGCCTTCCCGGATCGAATTCCTTCGTCCATTTCAGGGCTGCCTCAAAGGTACAGCCGTAGGCGCATTCATTTCCCATGGACCAGATCACGACGCATGGCCTGTTCTTGTCCCGGTGGACACAGCGCATCGTCCTGTCCAGAGTCGCCTCGATAAAGTCGGGATTGTCAGCAATCGGCCTGTTCCAGAGGCTGGCCCGCTCCTCCCAGGAAGCGTCCTGCAGGAAAATGTCGTTGGTGCCATGGCTTTCATTGTCAGCTTCATCGATGACGAAGAAGCCGTATTCGTCGCAGAGCTGGTAGAACTGGGGCGCGTTGGGATAATGGCTTGTCCTGATGCAGTTCATGTTATGCTGCTTCATCAGCAGCAGGTCCTGCTTTATCTGGTCCAGGCTGATGGTAAATCCGGTTATCGGATCGCTGTCGTGGCGGTTTGTGCCGTGGAATTTGATTTTTGACCCATTGAGATACACGACGCCATCCGTCACGCAGATTTCCCGGATTCCGATCCGCTCCGTGATGGCTTCATTTTCCCATTCCAGTGCCAGTTCATAAAGATAAGGCTGTTCCGCGTTCCACAAAATGGGGCTATGGACCAGGAAGACCAGTTCCTCAGCTTCGCTGTCCGTATCCTGAGATGCGATCAGGTTTCCTTCCCGGTCATATAAGGAAGCACAGAGTGGAAGCTTCTGGTCAAAATAGGTGAGGGAAATCCGGATTTCTCCGACAGTCTCGTCCTCCAGGTTGTTGATGGCGGTTTTCACGAAGTAGTCAAAGATGCCCTGCTCAGGCCGCTTCAGCAGATAGACGTCCCGGAAAATCCCGTTCATGCGGAACTTGTCCTGGTCTTCAAAATAGCTGCCGTCGCACCATTTCAACACCAGTACGGCCAGAACGTTGGTCCCTTCCCGTAAAAGGGAGGTGACGTCAAACTCGCTGGTTGAATGGGATACCTGGCTGTACCCCACATAATCTCCGTTCAGCCATACATAGAAGCAGGAATCCACGCCTTCGAAATTCAGGAAGGCCTTTGGAGCTGCGGCATCCTTTTCGTAGGAGAAGCTGTGCAGGTACGCGCCGCATGGATTTTCGTGGGGCACATAGGGCGGATCCATAGGGAACGGGTAGCGCGTGTTCGTGTACTGATGGCTGTCATAGCCGAAATTCTGCCAGCAGGAAGGCACCGGTATTTCATCAAAGCAGTCAGCGTTGTAAGTCTCTTTGAAAAATTCCTCCTTCAGATCATAGATGCTTGGAAAGTATTTGAACTTCCAGGTACCGTTCAGGGAGCAGAAGCGGTCGGAAGCGTCCCTGTTTTCTGAAAGGCCGCCCATCGGCCTGGAAGCGGGGATGTAATAGGAGCGGTTGGGCATTGTATTCTCGTGCAGTATATGCAGGTTTTCATAATGTTTTGGTACTATCATAATATTGACCTCCTGGTATTCCTGGTTGATTTGCAACTATTCAGGACGATGTCCGTTATTGTCGGAAATGGCTTGAACTCTGAACAGTTTCGCTAATTTAATTATAAGACAGAAGTCATATAAATCCATATCCTGTATTAGACAATACATGCACAAAATGATACAATAATAGGCAAAACGGATATCCGGACTCCGCTGAAGCTACTTGTTTGACAGCGTTAAAAACGAGGAAAGAAATGGTCTTGGACCGCACAGGAAAGGAATGAAGGGATATGTATACAAATACGGGTTTTCTGGATAAAGAGGAAGCAGACCTGACAGACCGGGCGCATCCCCTGCGTATCAACAGCTGCGGCAATTATAAAATGATTTCCAGAAGCGTCATGTCGACCTTCAGGCCGGAGGGACGGGAGGATTATCAGCTGCTCTATATCGCCGCCGGGAAAGCATGGTTCATGTTCGGAGAGGAAGAGAAAGAGGTGCAGGCCGGAAATATGGTGCTGTACAGGCCAAATGAACCCCAGTCCTACTGCTATTATCAGAAGGATAAGCTGGAAGTGTACTGGATCCATTTTACCGGTTACGATGTGGAAACCTGTCTGGAGAAATGTGGATTGGGAAGCGGATTCATCTTCCCGATGGGGATATCTTCGGAATATCAGGAACTGTTCCTGAAGATCATCAGAGAATTGCAGATTAAGAGGGCCTCCTTTGGGGAGCTTTGTTGCCTGTATTTCCAGCAGCTCCTGACCCTGATGCACCGCCGGATCCAGGAGGGGCACGGGGAGGACAGCCGGATGCCGAAGGAAATCGAGGGCGCAGTCATTTACTTCCACGAGAATTTCCCCAGGGACATTAAAATCGAGGAGTACGCAAAAAGCCAGCATATGAGCACCTGCTGGTTTATCCGGAGCTTCAAGCGCTATATGGGGATGCCGCCCCTGCAGTACATCACGTCCCTCCGCATAAACCGGGCAAAGGAGCTGCTGCGGGATACGGATTACTCGGTTACGGAAATCGGCAGCCTTGTGGGCTATGAAAATCCCCTGTATTTCAGCAGGATATTCCGGGGAACCGCAGGCATGTCGCTGCGGGAATGGCGGTGCCCCGCGGAGGTACCTCCTGCGGTGGTACCTCCCGCGGTGGTACCTGACACCATAAATAAAATTTAATGGTGTCAGGTACTATAAACTGCAGTTTATGGTGTCAGGTACCAAAATATGAGGTACCAAAATATGGATTCCAAAATAAAAATGTCAGGGTATACGAAAGTCAACTCGTACACCCTGACATTTTTTATCATCTGTTATCAGTGATTAGCTGATAGATTCCTAATCGTGGCAGGAGAAATCCCATTTTTTCGTACCGGACATTTATTGTGGATACCTATTCCGCTGCAGTGTTGTCACAGACCCCATCGCCATTCGCATCTGCAAAATTCTGTCCTTGTCCGCCAGCGCCTCTGCGCATTCCTCTTCCACAGTTTCCGCTTCCCTTGTTGTCACAGACTCCATCGCCATCGGCATCTACAAAGTTGCGGCCTTGTCCTCCAGCGCCTCTGTATTGTCTTCCTTCACAGGTTCCATTTGCCATATTGTCACAGACGCCGTCGCCGTCTTCATCCACATAGCTCTGCTCCTGAGTTACGTCTTCGCTTTCTGCTGCATAGACATTTCCCGCAAATGCTGTTCCAGCAAAGATTAATCCTGCTGCGAATACTCCTACAAATAATTTTTTCATGATAATTGCTCCTTCCGTTATTGGTGATGCTGTTTGTTGTTTGCTATAACTGTATTATAGACGGAAGTTGTGATAGAACTATGATAGAACTATGATGAAAGTAAAAGTTTTTAAACCTGCCCCTAAAAAGGCTGATTTATATATTTTAAAAGCATATAATAGACATATGATTAAACAGGATTTCTGTACATTTGCAAAGGAGGCGGAATACAATGATACCAGTTAAATTTTCAATCCCGGTTTCAATGGATATCTATGACGTCAAAGAAATGTTTTCTCGTTATTATGTCGATCCCGAAATTGCGAGAAAGAATGTGCCTTCAAAATGGAAAATCAAGATTCATGAAAATGGGAAGGCGTTGCTCCTGGTCATGGTTCAGGATTGCAAAAAAATGGTACTCCAGCGCTTGCTCAATATTGGATCGGTCAGGATGTCGCACATCTGGATAGAGTTGGAGGGGCAGCCAGAGCTCATTGACTCCTTGCCGGGAACATCTCGAACGCTGCCGACCTGGTACTGGTATATTCAACCGCATCAACTTGATAAGCGGCTGGCAGTTTTTATGTTCAAAATGGCCGGCGTTTCAGCACAATATGTCAGTCATATTTCCCTGGGAGGCAAGCCGGGCGGAGTGCGATCCGGTAATGTGAATGAGCGTAAAACACCTGATGTTTCTTATAACTGGACAGAGAGAAGTCAGCTCTATCCGGAACCGGATATCATCACTGGAAGCCATCGCTTTTACCGTAAATATGGGAATCGTGAATCGGAAGCCCATGTCACATGATTCACCCATTTCCTTGGGGATTCCCAGGTTGAACTATATACCTCTAAGAATTCAACTGTCAGAAAACTGGGGTTTGGCACCAATCTCAGGGGATTCTCAAATCCAGTGTGGGTCAAACATTGTCATGTCCGGTATCGGGTCAAATTCCGATGAATGCGATGGTACCTGCGGTGGTACCCCCTTATTGGTACCTGACACCATAAACATTATTTAATGGTGTCAGGTACCATAAACAAATCATAAACAGGAAAAAGTAATCAAATATGAATAAAGTAACAGAAAGAAAACCGGCCAAATCCAGATACCCGAAATAATATATGTTTATCATGCCAGAGTATATTCAACTAAAAAAATCCTCCTGATATAATTTTGAAAAAACATATCAGGGAGGATTTTTTTATGAAATGGGAAAAAGCAGCAATTGTCATGTTACTCTTATCCTTAACCGTGGGGATGATTCCTGCATCTGAGATCCATGCAGAAGCGCAGTCGCCAGAAATGCTACAGACGTCAGAAATGCAAACGCAGGATATGGGAGAAGTGTCCCTCGTGAAAGGCGATTCCCTCCAGCTTACGGTTCCGGATGGTTTTCAGGGCGCCGTCACCTGGTTTTCGGGAAATGGGGTCAGGATTGTGGGGGTCAGCAAAATCAAGCGTCCTCTGGCAGATGGCGAGTCCGATGGCGGCAGGACTGCTGGATGGGCAGACATGAACCATATTGCCAGTGTCGAACAGGGAATGGTTACCGCGCATGAAAAAGGAACTGCAATCATCACGGCGACGGATGCGGACGGAAGAGAAGCGCAATGGACGGTTCATGTCCTTTATGCGGATCCGGCCACATTCCCGGCCCCGGAATCCGCGGATTACGCACAAATGCGTACAAAATGGAAAGAGTCCATCGTCGGGAAGGATAATGACCTGACCAATGGAAAGGTTGCGGAAATTATTGCAGGAATCCAGACAGCCTGCGAAAACGAGTGGAATACCTACCTTTACAGGGGGCAGGAGTCCTGTCCCGATGTTCCCTGGGAAGCGCACCTGAAAGACGCAAAGGGAATCGTGCGCACAAAGGAGGAGTATCAATATGATGCGGTGCTTTTCCGGAAATCCTTTGTCAGCGTTGAAAAGATGGCAATCGCTTATGGAACCCCGGAATTGAGTCAGTATTATAAAAATCCCGAACTGCTGAAGGATATCCGGAATATCATGGATTATCTTACCACAACCTGCTATACGAAGCGTTCCCAGACGGAAAACTGGTGGACCTGGGAAATCGGCATACCAAAGAGCATCGTTCCGATATGCCTCTTCATTTTCGATGATGTTGAGCATGAAAAAATCGAGCAGTATACGGAAGCGCTGATGTTCTTCCAGCCGGACCCCTTCCATGAAGGAGCAATCGGACAGGCCAGCACCCATGCCCAGGGTTACAGGATCAATAAAGCGGCAAACCTGATGGACTGCTCGGTTACGGCAATGGGAATGGGAATTCTGCTGGAAGACAGCGAACAGCTTGTCATGGCAAGGGATGCGGCTTCCACGCAGCTTGTCCTCCAGCCGGCAGGGAGCCGCAACAACGGCCTCTATGCCGACGGATCCTATCTGGATCATTTTGTAGTGCCATACATCAACTCCTATGGAATCGAATTCATCAAAGGATCTATAAAACTGCTGACGCTTCTGGGCAACACGCCGTGGTCTCTGCCTGAGGAAAAGGCCGCCATCATGAATACGTTTGCCCTGGAGGGGTGTACAGCGGCGGTATACCAGGGGGCGGCCCTTGACATGTTCCGCGGCCGTGCGGTTGCAAGGCCGGCACTCAGCGACAGAAAGGCGGCAGCCGATATCATAGGCGTCCTCCTGAAACTCGCGGACGCAGTTGATGAAGAGACTTCGCTGAAAATAAAGACTAACGTGAAGAACTGGATCGTCAAAGAAAAGCCGGTCTTTGACTATATGGCGCAGCTGAGCGATATCGAACTGATTTTCAAGGCGCGGGCGCTTCTGAACGACGATTCGATCGGGACATCCGTCGGGACGCTGCACAAGAATTATCCGCTTCTGGACCGTGCCGTCCACCGCCAGGAACATTATCTGGCAGGACTATCCATGTATTCCAGCCGCATTTCCAACTGCGAAATCATGAATCATGAAAACCGCAGAGGATGGCATATGGGCGACGGAATGCTTTATATCTACAACAGCGACCTGAACCAGTTTACCGATAACTTCTGGAATACGGTCAATCCCTACAGGCTTCCGGGAACGACGGTAGTGCCCGTGGATATCGGAAATGGAACGAAAGACTCTTCGGGATTCTACCAGGCGGGCGATTACCTGTCGCGGGAAGACTGGGTCGGAGGCACTTCCATAGGTGATTACGGAATCAACGGCATGGCATTGAACGGGGACACCATCGGGAATGGAGACGGAGCGGCATTGCCCTATGCGCCGGAGTTAAGGGCTTTCAAATCCTATTTCATGTTTGATGATGAGATCGTCTGCCTTGGCGCAGGAATCAGCAACAAGGATGAAAGCCTCCCTACGGAGACAACCATAGAGAACAGAAAGATTAAGGAAGATAATTCAAACAGAGTCACCGTGGACGGCGAAACCGCGGATGTGGAGGTGCAGAAAGAGATTGCTGCCGGATGGGTGCATTTGGAAGGGAATGTCGCAGATTCTGATCTTGGCTATTATTTTCCAGATAAAAGCCAGAAGGTAAATATCCGAAAAGTCGCCAATACGGGAGACTGGACCGATATCGGAACAGGAAGCGGCATTGCATCGAGGAACTATCTGGAGATGTGGATCGACCATGGGACAAATCCAGCTGATGCGGATTATGAATATGTCCTCCTTCCTGGAAAAAATGAGCAGGATATCTCCGGGTATGCAGATGAGCCGGATGTAGAGATTCTGGAAAATACAAAGGAAATCCAGGCCGTGAGGGAAAATTCCCTGCAGATTACAGGGGCAAATTTCTGGACGGACGGAGAAAAAAAGGTTGCAGAAATCACCTGCGACAAAAAGGCATCCGTCATGATGCGGGAAGAGGGGAACGTCCTGACCATTTCAGCATCCGATCCGACCATGAAAGGGGAAGGATTGATCAATCTGGTAATCGACCGGAAAGCAGACCAAGTGATAGCCGCAGATCCTGAAGTGGCTACATCCATCGAGGGAGGAAAAATATCCCTCAGCATCAATTCGAAGGACAAGTTCGGGTATCCTTCAGTGGTAAAAGTAATCCTGGCTGATGAGGAAACTCCTGCACCGGGTACAGAACCGTCAGAGACGCCGCCTGGAGAGCAGCCATCAATAGGGAATCCGGAGAATCCATCCGGTGGAGAAACAGCGCAGAAGCCGGGAGCAGCGAACATATCTGACACCGCTGCAGGAAAGCCATCCGGGGCAAACGCAGAGAACCCTGCAACGGGAGACGGAGCGGACATCCTTTTTTATGTGTTTGGGATTGGGATCGCCCTTCTGTCTTTATTGGTATCTTCTTTATTGGTACCTGACACCATAAACAAAATTTAATGGTGTCAGGTACCATAAAAGGTACCATAAAAGGGACCATAAACAGTATCATAAACACTTCATGCCCCATCAAAAGAAGAGAGTTGGAGAAAAAAATTTAATGGAAATTTAATGGTACCTGACACCATAAACACCTGACACCATAAACAATTGGAGAAAAGAAATCATGAAATACATTATAGAAAAACCCGACTACACCTTGAGCCCCTACACGGGAATGATCAAAAAGCACTGGATCGGGGCATGCCACTTCCTGCTGGAAGGGATTTTTATAAACGTAAAGAGTTTTGAATCCCCGATCGTTCTGCCCGGTGCAGGAGATGCAGTAAGCTATCCAAGGCCCGATTCGCCGGAGTGGAGATATCACGCCGAACGCTTTGAAGGCCTGGCAAGGAGCTTCCTGATTGCGGCGCCGCTGCTTGCAAACGAACCGGATGCAGTGATTGCCGGATACCCGCTGAAGGAGTATTACAGAAATCAGATCCTGGCCTCGGTGACCAGAGACACGGACAGCTACCTGCTCAATCTGCAGGAAATCAAAGAAACTGCGGATAAAAACGAGCATGCCTTCCAGCATACCTGCGAATGCGCATCCCTGGCAATCGGGCTGCAGATGTGCGAGGAAGCGGTATGGGAGCCGTTTACAAAGGAAGAGAAGGACCGGATCGCAGCCTATCTCAGGGAATTTGCAGAGGCACGGACGGGACACCACAACTGGCGCCTGTTCAATATGCTGATTCTGGCTTTTCTTCAAAAGCACGGATACGAGATCGACAGGGGCATGATGCGGGACCATGCCTCCTGCATCCTGTCCTATTATGCCGGCGACGGCTGGTACCGGGACGGCCACAGGTTCGACTACTATTCGGCCTGGGCCTTCCAGGTCTACGGGCCTATATGGAACCAATGGTATGGCTATGAAAATGAACCCTATATTGCAGGCAGGATAGAAGCCTATTCCAATCAACTGATGGCCCATTATGCGAACCTATTTGATGAAAACGGACATTCGATCATGTGGGGAAGAAGTGCCATATACAGGAACGCCGCATCGGCGCCTCTGGCGGCCAACTGCCTGCTGAAAAACAGCGAAGCCGACAGAGGAACTGCCAGGAGGATCCTGTCGGGAAACCTGCTTCAGTTTATTGGGAAAGAGGAAGTCTTTGTGAATAACGTCCCATGTCTTGGATTTTACGGGCCTTTCGAGCCGGCGGTCCAGTCCTACAGCTGTGCGGCCAGTCCCTTCTGGATTGCAAATTCCTTCGTGTGCATGATGCTTCCGGATTCTGACGAGCTGTGGAATGCAGTGGAAAAAAACGGAGAGTGGGAGAACTGGGAAGACGGCAGCAGGAGCAGATCCATTACGCTGGATGGTCCCGGCATGACGGTCACCAATTATAGGACTACAGGAGCTGTGGAATTGCGCACGGCAAAGGTTTTTGCACAGGAGGAGGATCCCATCCTGCAGGCCTACTCCAGGCTGAGCTTCCACAGCGCCTTCCCCTGGGAGGCTTACGGCTATACAGGGCCGGAGGCGATGCAGTACAGCCTCCGGTACAATGGAAAAAACAGGACTGAAATTCCGAATATCATCCTGTACGGGGGCGAACGGGAAGGGGTCCTGTATCGGAAGGCCTATTTCGAATTCGGGGACAGCTTCCAGAACCTGGCCGGCATAGATCTGGCGGATTTTGCCGTTGGAAACGGGCTGGTGAGGGTCGACCGGGTACGCATCCCGGATAAGCCCTATACACTGTATCTGGGCCATTACGGTCTGCCCCTTGACGGTTCGGCTGCCGCAGTAGAGGAACGGGAAAAAGACGGCATCAGGGCCATCATCGTAAAATCAGACAGGCACCAGCTGGCGATTGTGAACTACCGGGGCTTTGACTGCCTCGGATACGAAGAGGCCAGCGGCAGGAATCCGGCAGCAGCCTGCAGCATTCTGCCTTATGCAGAAAGCAGGCGCGATGCGTATTATGAATACAGGGACTATGTGATGATCACTGCATTGCTGCATAAGACATCTATGGAGCCGTGGAGCGACGAAGACCTGTTTCCAATCAGCAGGATTGCCTTCGAAGACAGAGAGCAGTGCGGCGGATATGGTAAAATTGTGATCGAGACCAGGGACGGGCAGAACCGAACGGTCGATTTCGAGGGACTGGAGGGAAGAGTCAGCATATAAGGGTACCCTTATATTGGTACCTGACACCATAAACAGAATTTAATGGTGTCAGGTACCAGTTACCAAGGAAACGGGTGTCAGGTACCAGTTACCAAAGAAACGGGTACCTGGTACCATAAATGAGGTGCCAGTTACTTCAAGTTATTAAGCTCATACTCCCGTGGCGAGATCCCGGTAATCTTCTTAAAGACCTTGCTGAAATAATAAGGATTATCAAACCCGAGCATCTCCGATATCTCATACATCAGATACTCATGGGTATCGATCAGCTCCTTGGCCTTTTCGATTTTGACAAAGGAAATGTAATCGGAAAAATTATAGCCGGTATGCTTCTTGAAGCTGCTGCTGATGTAGCCGGCGCTGAAGTTCAGGGCGTTTGCAACGTCTGAAAGGGTGAGCTTTTCCTTGTAATGGTTATTGATGTAGCTTTTTACAAGCTCGATGATCTTGTCAGTCCGGGTCGTTTTCCGGGAATCCAGATAGTCGCAGAGGATCTGCTGGAAGGACCGCATATATTTCGTAAGCGCTTCGATGCTGTTGATCTGGTTGATATGCTCCATGATGCTCAGGGTGTCGGGGAAAATGTCCGTGGCGGGCTGGTCGTCAGATTCGAAATAGGAATGGATGTAGGTGTAAAGGTTGATATAGGAATTCACCGCCTGTTTTCTGGAGGGGGTGTAGGTTTCCAGAAGTCCGATCAGCTCATCGAAAATCTCCTTCACCTTCTCACTGTTGTTCTGCTGGAAGGCGATGGACAAATCCTTTTTCAGGAAATTGATGTTAAAGTTGTCCCGGGAACTGCAGGTTTTTGGGAGCGATGAATAGAAACTGATGGAAGAGGAAGGATTGCAGTAGTAGTATTCTACGGCCTCTTTTGCCTGGTCCAGCTGGGTCTTCAAATCGTAGAGGTCTTCGGCAGCCTCGCTGACGCCCATCACGACGGAAATTTCAAAATAATTTTTTAAGACCTCGTTTACTTTTTCGTTGAACTGGGTCAGCGTCCCGGGGATGGAGGCGAGGCCCTCCGTGGAGGCGATGATCAGCAGTTTCTGCTGTTCAAACGGCAGGATGCAGGAGTTTTTGAATATCCGCCCCGCCATCTCGCTGATGATTCCGGATGCATAGGTCATCACCTGCTTCAGGTCGGATTTCTTGTTTTCAGAGAGGTAGCTGGCATCCGAATAGCTGATGTCGAGGAGGATCAGGAGGGGGGATACGAAAAGCTCATCCATCTTCATGTTGCGGGAATGGTCTTTTGCTGCGTCAAAGGGAGAAAACAGCAGCCTGTTGAAGAAGCCTTTGATAATCTCCTCGTTGCCGGCTTCCATGAACTGGCTTGCGATTTTTCCCGAACGGGAAGCAGCCATATTGTCGAAATCGTTTTTAGCCTTCTCCAGGCTGCGGAGCAGGGTTTCTTCCGTCAGGTCGATCTTCACAAGATAATCAGAGGCGCTCAGTGAGAGGGCCTCTTTTGCAAGCTCGAATTCCTCAAGGTTCGTCAGCACGATAAAGGAAAATACAAGCTTCTCGTCTTTGCATTTCTGGATCAGTTCCAGACCGTTCATAACAGGCATTTTGATGTCCGTTATGATGATGTCCGGCTGCAGCTCCAGTATCATCTTACAGGCCGCAGTTCCGTTGGTCGCCTTTCCGACTATGGTGCAGTCATGCTCTTCCCAGGGGATGAGGGAGGAGATGCCTGCTAAAATAAGGGGTTCATCATCTACCAGCATAATACGATACATTGTTTCACATACCTTTCGTGGAATAAATTGCGTGCCAGAGCGGAGCTTCGCAAACCGCTAAAGCTGCCTGCTCATGATATAGAATTCAGGGAAATTAAATCTAAAATTCAAGGGGAATTTTAATGGTTATCTTTGTATAAAGGTTCTCCTGGCTGCTGATATGCAATCCGAAGCCCTCTCCGTAAACCAGCTTGAGGCGGCGGTCCACGTTTGGAAGTCCGATTCCGCTCATGGTGCCGGCTGTTTTGGGCTCGGTGCCTGCTAGCAGGGAGTCTGTCTTTTCTGAAGGAATGCCGATTCCGTTGTCGATTACATGGATGTAAAGGATATCGTCTTCCGATTCTGCAATGATATGTATGGTGCCGTTATGGCCGCTCGGCTCGATGCCGCTGAAAATGGCATTTTCAACAAGGGGCTGCAGGGTGAGTTTGACGATTTTTGCCCTGCTCAGCCGTGATTCTTTTATTTGTATATCCAAATCAAACAATTCCACATACTTTATTTTCTGGATTGTTACGTAGCTATCCAGGAACTCAAGCTCCTGCTCAAGAGTTACTTTTTCATTGAAGCCCTTGGCCATGTTCTTGAGAAGGGAGGACAGGGAGGTGATCATTTTTACGATTCCCGTGTTCTTCTGAATGGTCGCCATCCAGCGGACGGAATCGAGGGTATTGTACAGGAAATGGGGGTTGATCTGGGCCTGGAGCATTTTGATTTCCAGATCCTTTTTCTCTTTCTCGACTTCGATCCTCGTATCCAGGAGATTGGTGATCTGCCATGACATCTGGTTGATACAGGTTCCGATGGTCCCGATTTCATCAGCGCCTTCTATTTTAGGGTTATAGGAAAAATCCCCTCCTGAGATTGTCTTGATGCTGCGAAGAAGAAGGGCGATGGGCTGGTTGATTTTTCTGGATATGAGGATGGAAAGGCCCATGCCGATGGCGATGCAGGAGGCAAAAATCAGGAATATGGTTTTGGAAATGATGGTGTGGTCGATGACCAGCTGGTCATGGGGCAGTATCTCATAAATAAGGATTCCGCTCTGGGGTGTTCTGGTGTAGCTGACATAATTGTCAGTTCCATTGATGACCATCTTCACGGAACCGCTGTCAGAAGCTGCTTTCAGGAGAGCCGGTATGGCAGCAGCGCCGTCCAGTTCCTTACGCGTATTTGCCGAGGCGATGATGTCCCCTTCCGAGGTGATGGCATAGATGGGATTGTCCGTGTTGATCTGATCCACACTGTCCTGGTAGAGCCTGGTTGAAATGCCGAGCATGACCCAGCTGGAAGCGGTCTGGGTATCGTAGTCATACTTCAGTGTTCTGATAATAGGAAGAAGCCTGTCGTCGGAAGCCTGATGAAAGGGGGATTCCACAAGCGCCAGCTGGTAGGCGTTGAAATTCTTGTCCTGTTCGCCCTGGAACCAGCTGCTTTGGGAAATGGAGGGCACATCATCATAGGAACCTGTGATGTAGCCGGACTGGACCAGTATGCCGTCCTTCTGGTAGAGGGTGATTTTTGCGATGTATTCGCTGTATCCGGATATGGCGCAGTAGTCGTTCAGGATCTGTGAGGCGTACAGGGCAAAGCGCTTTCCGGAGGAGGTGTTGTAGTCCGTGTTGGTCAGTGACAGGAACAGGGACTTGCGTTCCGAGCAGTTCAGCACGATGTTGAGCATTTCGTCGTAGGCGACCTGCAGGCGCTCTGCTGCTGTCCAGGTGTTTTCCTCCGAAGTCTCTACCAGCATGTCTATGGTGGCATTCCGGTAGGAGATATAATTATAGATGCTTACAAACAGCGCAATGGAGATTACGATTATAAGGTTATAAAGGATCAGCTTTCTTTTGATTGTCTTCACTGTGAATATCTGTTTTAATTTGTGCATAGGGTTTTTCTCCTCTTTGTAAAAAGGCGCATCATTCATAGATAGCGGGGGGCGGAACATCTTCTGACCCCAACATCATTATATTGGCTCATGAAAAAAAACACAATAAAATAACCGGAAAAAGCCGTCCCGTATATGCAACTCATACAAAAAGTATAAGAAAATTGAAATATTACATCTTTCAGAAGGGATAAAAAAGCAAGATGCACGGATAGTAATAGAATTATGAAGATAGTTCATGTTAATGAACGGCGGATTTTGGTATTCTTTGTTTGTAAACGAAATACTGAAAGCGAAGTTCAGTATAAATCAAAAATGGAGGTATGGATTATGAGAAAGTTTTTAGGAGTAGCACTTTCTGCAATGATGGTCGTTGGATTGGCAGCAGGATGCGGCAAGCAGGCGGCGCCGGATGCGGCGGAAAACACCACGAAGCCGGTTGCTGAAGCGGAAGAGAAAAAGCTTACGGTAACAACCTGGGATAACGAGACAACGCCCCAGTTCAATGCAACAATAGACGCCTTTAAGAAGGCTTATCCGGATGTCGAAATCGAAATCGTGGATACGGCAGCAAACGAATACAATAACAAATTATCCGTTATGCTGGCAGCAGAAGGAAGCGATCCGGACATTATCTGGGTAAAAGACATGGGATATATCCTGTCGATGGTTGAAAAAGGACAGGCGATGAGTCTGGATGAATTTATAGAAAAGGATAAGCTTGATTTATCCGTATACAATGGAGCTGCGGAACAGCTGCAGGTCGACGGTGCCAACTATTCCCTGCCATACAGATCAGACTGGTATGTGCTTTACTACAACAAGGATCTTTTCGACAAAGCAGGGGTTCCATATCCAAGCAACGATATGACATGGGAAGAATATGAAGCGCTTGCAAGGAAAGTGACTTTTGGCGAGGGAAGTGCAAAAGTATACGGCACCCACAACCATACCTGGCAGGCACTTGTAACAAACTGGGCAATTCAGGACGGAAAAAACACAGTTGTAGCAAAAGATTACGGATTCCTGGATTCCTATTACGAACAGGCCTTAAGCATGCAGAAAGATGGAATCATCCAGGATTACGCACAGCTGAAGACAGCAAACATCCACTATTCAAGCGTATTCAAAAACCAGCAGGCTGCCATGATGCCTATGGGAACCTGGTTTATCGGAACCATGATGCAGTCCCAGGCAAGCGGAGAGACCAACTTCAACTGGGGAATCGCTACCATTCCGCATCCGGAAGGGGTAGACGCAGGAACCACAATCGGTGCACTCACACCTGTTGCCATATCTTCGACTACGGATGTTCCGGAACTGGCTTGGGAATTCGTGAAATATGCGACTTCAGAAGAAAACAGCAAAGTCCTTGCTGAAAACGGCATCCTCACAGGAATCCTGTCTCAGGAAGCGCTTGACATCATAGCATCCGCAGACAAGTTCCCTGCAGACGAGCAGTCAAAAGAGGCTCTTACTTATACGGAATACATTTTCGACCGTCCGCTGGATAAGAATATCGAAGAGATCCGTACCGTACTCAATGAAGTCCATGATCTTGTCATGATCGGTGAATACACCGTTGAACAGGGAATTCAGGAACTGAACGAACGTGTTGGGGAAATAAAAGGATATTAAACTGATAGTAAAAGACTGTTAAATAAATCGCAGAAAAACGGATGATATCAGTTTCTCTGCGATTTATATTTTTAAGGAGGTAAGCAGCAAATGACATCAAAACAGAAACGCAGGCTGAAGAATGATGCAATCGGGTATTCGTTTATTCTGCCTAATCTGATTGGATATAGTATTTTCATACTGATTCCGGTTCTCTTTTCTTTCATACTGAGTCTCGCAGAATGGGACGGGTCCAGCAACCCCATCGTATTCGTGGGCCTAGAAAATTTCAGGCATCTGATGGATGACAGCACATTCAAAATATCCCTGGTCAATACCATGAAATATGCGGTGTTTACAGTACCGATCACCATAGTGGCCTCCATGCTGCTGGCGGTTCTGCTCAACAGCAAGGTAAAAGGGATCGCCTGGTTCAGAACGGCATTCTTCTTCCCCTATATTGCATCTATCGTTGCAGTAGGCGCCGTGTGGAACATGCTGTTCCAGCCTGATTATGGTCCGATCAATACCTTCCTGAAGATGATCGGCATCCAGAACCCGCCAGGATGGGTCATTTCCACGGACTGGGCCATGGTAGCCGTCATCATCGTAAGTATCTGGAAATACATGGGCTACTACATGATCGTATACCTGGCAGCCCTGCAGGGAATATCGGGCAGCCTTTATGAGGCGGCCGGCATCGACGGGGCCAACGGATGGCAGAAGCTGAGATATATAACGGTTCCCATGCTCACGCCGACGACCTTCTTCGTCATGGTCATGCTGACGATCCAGTGCTTCAAGGTATTCGACCTGATCTATGTAATGACCGGAGGCGGTCCGGGACGCGCAACAAACGTGCTGGTCAACTTCATATACAATGCGGCCTTCGTACAGTTCAAGTTCGGCTATGCAAGCGCAGCAGCCATCGTGCTCTTCCTGATTGTCCTTGTGGTAACCCTGGTCCAGTTCAGGGGCGAAAAGAAATTCGTCAATTATATGTAAGAAAGGAAAAAATTATGCACATAAGAAATAATGCAAAAAGAATCATATTATATGTCGTTCTGATTGCTTTGGCATTGATTATGCTGGTTCCATTCTACTGGATGCTCATATCCTCGCTGAAGCTGAACAAGGATGTGTTTTCCCTTCCCATGAAATGGATACCGGACAGCTTCCATTTTGAAAATTATAAAGTGATATGGGGAAAGCTGCCGCTGATCATGTTCTTTAAGAATACTTCGAAGCTGACCCTCTTCACGACAGTGATCCAGCTTTTCACAAGCTGCTTTGCCGCCTATGGGTTTGCCAAGGTAAAATTCCGCGGCAGAAATCTGCTTTTCATCCTCTACGTGACCACGATTGCGGTTCCATGGCAGGTTTACATGGTGCCACAGTTCGTGCTGATGTCAAAGCTGCATCTGACCAACAGCCATCTGGGACTGATCCTGATGCAGGCATTTTCCGCATTCGGCGTATTCCTCATGAGGCAGTTCTATATCAGCATACCGGATGAATTATGCGAGGCAGCCAGAATAGACGGTCTGAGCGAATACGGGATATTTGGAAGGATCGTGCTTCCGCTGGGAAAACCGGCAATGGCAACCCTTGTCATCTTCACATTCGTAAATGTATGGAATGACTTTATGGGACCCCTGATATTCCTCAACAGCACGGAACTGAAGACCATACAGCTCGGTATCAGGATGTTCATATCCCAGTTTGGAGCGGAATATGCGTGGATCATGGCGGCTTCCGTATGCGCCCTTGTTCCTGTCGTCCTCCTGTTCCTGTTCTTCCAGAGATTTTTTGTTGAAGGAATCGCAGCAAGCGGTATCAAAGGTTAAAGGGGGAGTATGAGAAATGGCACAGACATTTGAAACATTAATACAGTACGAAGGAACAGATAAAAAAATACTGGAGACGGCATTCGGCCTGGCAGTCAATATCGTGAGGGATAACCTGGAGGAGTTCACAGACCACTTCCAGTCATCAAACAGCGAGAAGCTGTTCTACTGGCCCACAGAAAATACAGAGTGGACCACAGGCTTCTGGACAGGAGAAATCTGGCTTGCCTATGAAAAGACAGGGGAAGCATGCTTCCGTCAGGCGGCCGAAGTCCAGGTCGAAAGCTTTTTAAACAGGATCGAGAAGAAAATAGATGTGAACCACCATGACATGGGGTTCCTCTACAGTCCGTCATGCGTGGCTGCATATAAGCTGACGGGAAGCGAAACAGGTAAAGTGGCAGCCCTCAAAGCGGCTGACCATCTGGTGTCCAGGTATCAGGAAAAGGGACGCTTCATCCAGGCCTGGGGAAATCCCGGAGCCGAAGACAATTACCGCCTGATCATCGACTGCCTGCTGAACCTGCCGCTGCTCTACTGGGCGACGGAAGTGACGGGAGACGGTTCCTATGCAGAAAAAGCGGAGAACCATATCCGGACGGCTATGAAGTGCCTGATCAAGCCGGATGACTCCACCTACCATACTTATTTCATGAATCCGGAGACGGGCGAGCTTTCCTACGGGGTCACCCACCAGGGAAACCGCAACGATTCCGCCTGGGCAAGAGGGCAGGCCTGGGGAATCTATGGCGTCGCCATCAGCTATCGCTATCTGAAAAAACCGGAATATCTGGAAATATTCAAAAAAGTGACGGACTATTTTATCAGGCACCTGCCTGAGGATCTGATTGCCTACTGGGATTTCGACTTCGATACGGGAAGCAGCGAACCGAGGGATTCGTCGGCAGTGGCAGTGGCCATATGCGGCATTTTGGAGATGTGCAAATACCTGGAGCCGGAAGAAGCAGAAAAATACCGGATGGCTGCAGATAAAATGATGAGGGCTTTAATCGACTATTGTGCGGTATATGACAGCAGACAGTCCAATGGGCTGCTGATGCATGGCACTTATGCAAGAGGATCGGAAGAAAATACATGCCGCAACAGGGGCGTTGACGAATGCAATACATGGGGAGATTATTTTTATCTGGAAGCGCTTACGAGGATGAGCAGGGACTGGAATCCGTATTGGTGACAGAACAAGGGAGGATATCATGGAAAAAAAGCCAAACTTATTATATATATTTGCAGACCAGTGGAGGGCCCACGCTGTCGGATATCAGAATCAGGATGAGGTACAGACGCCCTCTATCGACCGGTTTGCAGAAGAAAGCATGAGATTTTCAAATGCAATCAGCACGTTTCCTTTGTGCTCGCCCCACAGAGCCTCGCTGCTAACGGGAAAATATCCGTTTTCGGCAGGAATGTGGACGAACTGCAAAACAGGACTGAATGAGGCTGTGATGCTGAAGCCCCAGGAGACCTGCATCGCAAATGTACTGAAGGAACAGGGCTATCAGACTGGCTACATCGGAAAATGGCATCTGGATGCATCGGAAATGAACTTTACGCAGCATCCAAAATCAGGGGCTTCTGACTGGGATGCCTATACGCCGCCGGGAGAACGCCGCCAGGGGTTTGATTACTGGCTGTCCTACGGGGCATGCGATGACCATCTGAACCCCCACTACTGGGCAGACAGCGCAGAACAGATCAGACCGCGTAAATGGTCGGCAGAGTTTGAAACAGATCAGGCACTGGCATATATGGGGGAGAAAAGCGCAAAGGACGAACCCTTTGCCCTGTTCTTGTCCTACAATCCGCCCCATCTGCCTTATGAGCTGGTGCCGGATGACTATTTCAGGCTGTTCAAAGATGCCGAAGTCCGCTTCAGGGACAATGTGCCGGAAGAATTCAGGACTGACCGGATGAAGGTGATCACCAGACAGTATTTTGCGGCAATCGCAGGCATTGACCATCAGTTTGGGCGGATCTGCCAGTATCTGAAAGACAATAATCTGGAAGAGGACACCCTTGTTGTCCTGTCGGCGGACCATGGCGACATGATGGGCTCCCATGGACTCATGAGCAAGAACGTCTGGTATGAGGAATCCATCAACATACCGCTTATGATCAGGCAGAAAGGGCGGATTGAACCGGGAGACCGGGATGCTATTTTTACAAGCCCTGACCATATGCCGACGCTGCTGGATCTGCTGGGCATACAGATTCCGGAGACCTGCCAGGGACACAGCCATGGGAACCTGATTCTGGGACTGCCTTCAGACGAGCCTGAAGCTGGATTTATCTGCTCCTTTCCGGGCGAGGCCCAGATGGTGAAGGAATATGAGAAACGCGGCCTGAACCATAAGTGCTTCGGATGGCGGGGGGTCCGTACGAAGGAGCATACCTATGTCGTGTACAACGGATACAGGCCGGATGAGGAAAGGAAGATACTCCTGTACCACAATGCAGAGGATCCCTATCAGCAGAATCCGGTGGCGGTGGCTGATGTGGAAGGCGATGAGCTGGCGGGTAGGTTCCATGGATATCTGAAGGAATACCTGGAGCTGACGGGGGATCCGTTTTTGCTGGGAAGGTAAGAGGGAAGCCAGGACAGAAACCAGGACAGACTAGGCTACGGGCCAGGCAGCAGCCCAAGTGCTCTGCAGCGGCCCAGGCGGGCGTCACTCCACAGTTTCAGAAAGGAAAAACAGGACGAAGAAAAGCCTGTAGATAAAAAAATATGTTTAAACTGGAATTATACGACGGAAACAACAATCTTCTCAAAACAAAATCAGATGAGCGCAGGGCCTATCTGGGCTATGAAGGAGAACTCCCGGAGGGTAGCTATCTGCGTGTTGCGGCTCCGGCAGATTCCTATGCCTGGGTAAAGGTCGACAAATGCATAGAGAAGAGTCTCGTCTATCTGCCCGACGGCAGCCTGACCTATCGTTTTCCCTATAAACGGGAAGCGAAGGAAGCCTTTCCCATGGAGGCTTTTTCAGGTGACAGGTTCTATTTCTCGGTGGAGGCCCCGGATGAGACGGATCTGACCAGGAGAAGGAACGTAGCCCTCAATCCTATCGACCAGAAGGAATGCAACGGAAGCTTTCCCCATGCGTCAGCAAATGTCGAAACCAGGAACGAGTCGGTCTTCTTCGCCTGCAATGCAATAGACGGAATCCTCAGCAGCGACGGACACGGCAGGTTCCCATACGCGTCGTGGGGAATCAACAGACAGGAAAACGCGGCCATCCGCATCGAGTTCGGACGAAGGGTAAGGGTTGACGGACTGGGGCTGTTCCTGCGGGCTGACTATCCCCATGACAGCTACTGGACGGAAGTGAAGGTCTCATTTTCGGACGGGAGCGAAGAGATCCTGCAGACGACTGACCGGGAAGGCCTTCAGGAATTCAGCCTGAAAGCCAGGGAAGCGGAATGGGCAGAGCTATCTGACCTGAAGAAGCACGAGGACGAATCGCCGTTTCCTGCACTTACGCAGATTGAGGTTTACGGGGTTTTGTCGAAGTGAAGGACGCTGATGGATCTTTTTTTGGAAGGACAGGGGAGAAGCTCTTCCGGAAGGATCTGCAATAAGGGAACAGTGATCATTGGATTTTAAATAGAGAAAAGAAAGAAGGCTAAACATGTTAGTGACCAATAAAGAAGCATTAGAGGATGCAGCACGGAATGGCTATGCGATTCCAGCTATCAATACACAGGGTGGAAACTATGATATCATATGGGCTATATGCAGGGCAGCAGAGGAGATGAGATCCCCTATAATTCTTGCACATTATGTTTCTACAGGAGAATATGCTGGAAACGACTGGTTCGTGGAGGTTGCGAAATGGTGCGCGAATAAAGTATCGGTTCCGGTATCTATTCATCTTGACCATGGAGACAGCTTCGAAATATGCAAAGAAGCGCTGGATCTTGGATTTACATCGGTCATGATTGACGGATCGAGCAGATCCACAGAAGAGAATGCCGAACTGACAGACAGGGTGGTACAGGAAGCAAGGAAGTACGGCGTCATGGTGGAAGCCGAGATCGGTGAACTGGTGCGCCTGGACGGAGACGGAGCCGTAGCAGAGAACAAAAACGTCGCGGATCCTGAAGAGGTAAGGAAATTCCTTTCCTTATGCCAGCCGGATTCACTGGCAATAGGTATCGGAAATGCCCACGGATACTACAAGGGCAAGCCAGACATCAGACTCGACATTCTGAAAAAAGTAAGGGAGTTCACCGATATCCCCCTCGTTCTTCACGGCTGCACCGGAATGTCGGAGGATACCATCAAAGAGGCGATCGGGCTTGGCGTGGCAAAGATAAACTTCGGTACGGAAATCAGATACAAATATGTAGAACATTATGAGGAAGGGCTGAAGGAACTGAACCACCAGGGACACTCATGGAAACTTTCGCAATTTGCCAATGAAAAGCTGTCAGAGGATGTGAAGGCAATCATACGCCTGGCAGGATCTGAGGGAAAAGCGGTAAAATCAGAAGCTGCGATGGAAGCAGTACAGTAAAAAGGAGAAGAATAATGAAAAAAAACAGTGAAGTTACATACAGGGAAATATACAAACAGCCAGAGGCATTCCAGTCGATCAATGATACGCTGGAAGAGATCTATGCAGTGCTGGACCAGGTTTTCAACAGCGGGGAAACCTATGACGAGCTCATTTTTACAGGATGCGGAACATCCCTCTATCTGGCACAGACTGCAGCACATGTATTTTCAAGCTATAACAATACGGCAGCAAAAGCAGTACCGTGCTCCGAATTATATTTATTCCCGGAAACATTTGTAAGCGGAAGAAAAGTACTCGTACTTCCAATCACAAGAAAAAGCTACACGACCGAAGTGCGCATGGCAATCGATAAAGTGCGCTCCTTCCCGGATGTGAAGACCCTGGCAATCACCTGCGATCAGGACAGCTCCCTTTACAACGATTACATGATACTGTCTCCCAATGCCGATGAAAAAAGCGTCATCATGACAGGTTCCTTTACCAGCATGGTATATCTTTCCGTGATACTCGCCATGTATGCAGGCGGCGAAAAGAAACAGATTGAAGCAATGGGAGATTACAAACAGGCAGCAGAAGATCTTCTGAAGAAGATGGATGCCCTTGCAAAGGCAATCGTATCGGAACACGAAAACCTGAATCTCTTCATTACTCTCGGACAGGGCGTATACTACGGAGTTGCAAATGAATGCATGAACAAGATGAAGGAAATGGGCCTGACCAATTCAGAAGCATACTATTCGCTGGAATACAGGCATGGACCAATGAGCCTGGTAGATGAAAACACATTGATCCTCTCCCTGTGCCATTCAAAAGCAAAAGAGATGGAGGCCGGAATCATCAGGGAAATGAAGAGCTATGGCGCAGTTACGGCTGCCATCGGCGAGGGCGTTTCCGAAGCGGTTTCCGAAGCAGACTATAAGCTGGATCTTGAATACGGATATAACGATGACCAGTATGCGGCATTGATCGGGTTTATCGGCCAGTTCATCGGCTACTATATTGCGGAGAAAAAAGGGCTTGATGCTGACAGCCCAAGACATCTTACACAGGCTATCGTGCTGAAATAATTGATACCTAATAATTGGTACCTGACACCATAAACAAAATTTAATGGTGTCAGGTACCAGGAAAGAAGGAGCAGATATGAGAGAAGGGCTTAATCTTGGTTTTGTAACGACGCTTTCCGGAAGGTGGCCACGGGAGCTTCCAGAAAAGCGGATGAAGGAATATGGAGAATGGATTGAAAAAGAACTGCCTGATATCAATGTCATAAAGACGGAGCTCCTTGTGGATTCGCCTCAGGCAGCCGGGGATGCAGCCCGCAGACTAAAGGAAAAATCTGTAGATATGATTGTTATGCTGTATGGCGCATTCACGGGAGATGACATTCCGACAATTCTTGCTGAAAATCTGGAGGTGCCGATCCTGCTTTGGGCACCCAATGAACCTGAATTCCATAAGGATGACAGGCTTTATGCGAATGCATTGGTAGCACTGACCATGAATTCCGCTTCCCTAAAAAAACTCGGGTATGTCTGCCATCCGGTATATGGAAGTAAAGAAAAGGAAGACATCGCAGCCAGGGTAATAAACCTGATCAAAGCCTATGATACCGTCAAGAAACTGAAAGGAACCGTCCTCGGACTCTTCGGTTACCGTCCGACGGCATTCTATAACTCGAGCTTTAGCGAGAGCCTTATCCGGAAGACTTTCGGAATCAGGATGGAGGAAACTGATCTGAAGGTAGTATTCGATGAAATGGAGAGGATACCGGAAGAATCCTGCAAGGCAGATATGGCTGGAATGGAATCGGCATATGATGTATCCAGGCTTCCTGATGGACATCTGGAAAACCATTCGAAGCTTTATCTTTCTCTGAAGAAGCTGATGAAGGACCAGAAATATGATTTTGCAAGTATCAAATGCTGGCCGGAAATGGGCAGTCTTCATACGACACCTTGTGCGGTGCTGGGTAGACTTGCTGATGAAGGCGTGAATATCGGATGCGAAGGCGACATAGATGCCGAACTGGCGCAGATTGTGCAGCATTATCTGACCGGCCGTCCGACATTTATTACAGATATGATAAATATCGATGAAGAAAAGAATGTCATGACATTCTGGCATTGCGGTAATGCGGCGGCTTCTTTGAGGAATCCTAAATACAAATTTACGATAGAAAATCATCCGTTGGCAGGCCAGGGAACGGCATTCTATGGTGCACTGAAAGAAGGAAAAGTCACAATCGCGAGATTCTGCAATATCGACGATCAGTACAAACTGTTCCTGCTCAGAGGCGAGGCCATGGACATGGACCGTTATACGAAGGGCGTTATGGCTAATATCAAGGTCTCATCTCCGGTCAGAAGCATTGTGGAAAATATTCTTGAAGAAGGAATTCCGCACCACTATAGCATTGTATGGGATGATGTGGCGGATCAGATGATTGAAGTCTGCAGAATGCTGGGAATTAAGGTGGTAGAAATTGGTACATGAATTCGGTACCAATTCGTCACCAATACAGTACCTGACACCATAAACATTATTTAATGGTGTCAGGTACCATAAAGAGAATTTAATGGTGTCAGGTACCAAAAATAAGGTACCATAAACATAGGTACCATAAACATAAACACCATAAATACCGCTTGTTTTCAACCTCACAGGAAGAAAAGCAAGCGGTGTTTTTTAATTCAAATAATTTTAAATGAATGAAAAAAAGTGAAACATAAATAAAGGTGAAAAATTTTGAAAAGTTACAACACAACCACCAAAATCCCTAAACCAAGCGAAAAACTAGTAATAATACATAAAAAACAAAGTTAAAAATTATGACAAAAGATGAAAATAAAAGACACATATTGACGCAATTTGAAAAGTTTGATATGATGTGTTCATGAAGGAGGTGAGCAGATGAAATATGCAACAAGAGTAAATTCTTTTCTGCGAACGGACAAGGATTTGAAAAATGCATTATATGAAATTGGACAAATAGATGGAGTAGATTATATCGATCTGAACTATCCGGAACATTTTCAGGAATATACTGCTGACGAAGTAAAAGAGATGCTGGCAGCGAATGGATTGAAATGCAACGGTATCAATTTAAGGTTCCGGGATAAATTCCTGAACGGCGAATTCGGAAATAAGGACATTGAGATTTCAGAAGATGCAGTCCAGCTTTGCAGAGAAGCAGCGGATGTATGTAAGGTGCTTGAAGGAGATCAGATGATTATCTGGCTTGGATTTGACGGATTCGACTATTCATTCCAGATCGATTATGTCAAGGTATGGAGCCAGGTGGCAGATTCGTTCCGGAAAGTGTGCGACTATACAGATCTGCCGGTAAGCATTGAATACAAGCCTTATGAAGAGAGGGTCCACTGTCTGATTGACAGCTTTGGAACGGCGATGCTGATGGTCGAAGATATCAGCAGAGATAACCTTGGTGTGACACTTGATTTCTGCCATATGCTCATGAAAAAAGAGAATCCGGCATTCGCAGTGTCGTGGCTTCTGGAACGCAACAAACTTTTCAACATGCATATGAATGATGGTGAAGGTTCCACCGATGACGGCCTGATGGTCGGGACGGTGAATCTCTGGAAGACAATAGAAGTGTTCTATTACCTGATGAAATATGATTTCCAGGGTGCAATCTATTTTGACACGTTTCCGAAACGGGAAGGCGCAGTCGAAGAGTGCACGGCAAATATCAGAATGTGTCATAAAATTGAAGAAATAATTGAAAATTATGGAATCGAAAAGATTGGTCAGATTATACAAAAAAATAATGCAGTTTCTGTAAGTGATATGTTGGTTTCTATGCTAAACTAGTAAAAAGTGACCGGAAAGAAGCCTCGAAACAATAGCGTTGTAGCTTTATTGTAATGATTTTATTATAAAAATCCAAGAAAAGAGGAAGAGATTATGAAAAAGAGAATTTTAGCAGCATTATTAACAGTGGTTATGACAACAGCTTTAGTTACCGGATGTACTTCAACAGAAACAGGTACGACAGACAATGGAACGACGACAGAAGACGCAGCGTTCAATCCGGATGAAGAGGACGGTATTGAAATCGGCGAACTGAGAAGTGAGCTTGGTGCGATACCGGCAGTCGAAGGAAGCGTAAAGCTTGGTGCAGTAGCAAAAGCCTTTGAAAATGAATACTGGAGGACGCTGAAAGAAGGATACGGAGTATTCCAGGAAAAGCTTCAGGCACAGGGATATGACGTTACAATAGATGTTACTTCCGCACAGGGTGAAGGTGATGAACAGGGACAGCTTTCAGTTGTAAAGGATATGATCAACAAGAAATATAATGCACTCATGTTATCTCCGATTTCTGATGGCAACCTGGTACCGGGTGTTGAAGATGCGAAAAAAGCAGGCATTCCTGTAGTAAACGTAAATGACGGACTTATTGCAAATGCAGACGTATTTGTCGGACCGAAGGCAATTCAGAACGGCGAACTTGCAGCAGAATGGATCGCTGAAAAACTGGGCGGAAAAGGCCAGGTTGCAATCGTAATCGGTATGCCGAAAGCATTTGCAGCAAGACAGAGAACAGCAGGATTTGAACAGTACATGGAAGCAAACGCAAAAGATATCGAGATCGTAGCGAAACAGAATGCAGACTGGGATCGTTCAAAAGCAAAAGACCTTGCAGATACATGGATCAAACAGTATCCTGATCTGAAAGCAATCTTCTGCAACAATGACACAATGGCATTAGGCGTTGTAGAAGCAGTAAATGCATCAGGAAAAGATATTCTCGTAGTCGGCGTTGACGGAATCGGCGAAGCATATGATTCTATCAGAAGCGGCGGAATGGATGCGACTATCGATTCCTTCCCATTATACAAAGCGCAGATTGCTGGTGAAGTGACCCTCCGTTTAATGGGCGGCCAGGAAGTTCCAAGAGTAATCTGGACTCCACAGGCACTGATCGACAGCACAAATGTTGATCAGGCTGCAGAGGAAATCATCGGCTGGGAAGAAGCAACATTCGAATAGAGATAGTGATATAATAAAGACATACTAATATTGAATGAGACATTAGCTGAAAATATCATTTTTCAGCTAATGTCATAAGTAAAGGGGATAAATCATGACGACTATGATTCATTTTTCGAAAATCACAAAGCGTTTCCCTGGAAATACAGCACTGGATAATGTGGATTTTGAAATCAAAAAGGGCGAGGTGCATGCCTTGCTGGGAGAAAATGGAGCGGGAAAATCGACGCTGCTGAACATCCTGCACGGAATCTACAGCCAGTATGAAGGCGACATTGAAATTGAAGATGCTAAGGTCAGCTTTAAAAATGCAAATGATGCAATCGAATTCGGGATTGCAAAAGTGCATCAGGAGGTCAATCTTGTAACGGATCTTACCGTCGGACAGAATATCGCACTGGGATACGAACCAAAAAAGGGTCTGCTTGTCGACTACGGCGCAATGTACAAAAAAACGGATGCGATTTTAGAAAGGCTTGGCTGCAGGTTCAAAAGCAGCGACAGGATAAACTCTCTCAGCGTGGGCGAAATGCAGATGATCCTGATCGCAAAGGCACTGTTTCACAATGCCAGAATCATTTCGTTTGACGAACCTACGTCTGCGCTTGCCGACAAGGAAGTGGACAGGCTGCTTGAAATCATCAAAGAGCTGCAGGCCCAGGGCATTACGATCCTGTACATCACCCACAGGCTGGATGAAGTCTTCAGAATCGCGGACAGGGCAAGCATCCTGAGGGATGGCAAGTATATATGCACGGTAGATATCAAGGATATCACAAAAGAACAGCTGATCAGGAACATGGTCGGCAGGGATGTGTCTGCATTTGCGGTCAGAAACAAGCCGCTGTGCGCAACAAAAGAGGTTGCACTTGAAGTGACGAATCTGGAATCGAAGGGCGTTTTCCACAACATCAGTTTCAAGGTGCACAAAGGTGAAATTCTTTCCTTTGCAGGGCTCGTTGGCGCAAAACGTACGGACGTTGTAAGGGCTATATTCGGAGCGGATCCTATAACCGGAGGCCAGATCAAGGTCAAAGGAAAAGAAGTTGTGATAAAATCGCCAAAAGAGGCGCTTTCCTATGGAATCGCACTGATTCCTGAAAACAGGAAGACACAGGGATTCGTAAAGGATTTTTCAAATGCGCAGAACATGGCGCTGGCATCAATGGACAAATTCACCAGCGGCGCCTTTGTCAACACAGGAAAAATCAAGGATAACTGCGAATACTATATTGAGCAGATGCGCCTTCATCCGGCTGATCCCGAATATCTGACGAACAGCCTGAGTGGAGGAAATGCACAAAAAGTAATCATTGCAAAATGGATGACGACAAACCCCGACATCATCATTTTTGATGAGCCTACAAAGGGAATCGATGTCGGCGCAAAAGCGGAGATATACAGGCTGATGGAAGAAATGGCTGCCGACGGAAAGGCAATCATCATGGTTTCCTCGGAAATGCCGGAAGTAATCGGTATGAGCGACCGTGTCATCATTATGCGTGAAGGACGTATGACAGGCGAGCTTAGCAGAAGCGAGCTGAATGAAGAAAGTATTTTGCAATTTGCAATGGAGGGATAGCATGAAAAACATATGGAAAAGATTCTCGAGGGAATTGGGAATCATTATCGCATTGATTCTTTTGATGGCCATTTTTGGTATTATTGAACCTTTATATCTGACACCTACAAATCTTATGGATATCGTCGACCAGACAGTAATTAACGGCCTGCTTGCCGTCGGCATCACCCTGGTCATCATAACGGGAGGCATTGACCTGACAGTAGGCTCCACAATGGCCATAGTCATTGTAGCAATCGGAAAACTCCTCGTAAGCGGACTCCATCCGTGGGCTGCTGTTCTTCTCGGCATCCTGTTTGGATTCGTACTTGGTGCTTTAAACGGATTCCTGATTGCGAAGATGCATCTGCAGCCGTTCATTGCTACAATGGGTATGATGAGCGTCTACAGGGGAATTGCGTATCTTGTAACAGGCGGATGGCCGGTGCTGAATATCCCGCAGAGCTTCAGAACTATGATGGATGGAGATATCCTGGGGTCGGTCCCATCTTCCGTAATCATCCTTCTGATCGTATCAGCTGTCGGTTATGTGCTGCTCAAGCATACAAAGTTCGGTACTTATTTATATTCCATGGGAAGCAATGAAGAAGCGACAAGACTGTCTGGTGTAAATGTCGATTATAATAAAATAATGGCATATGGGCTCTGCGGAGTTGCAACAGCGCTGGCGGGAATGGTCATGCTTGCTAAACTGGGCACTGGAGAACCGGCGGCCGGACAGGGATACGAACTGAATGCAATCGCGGCGGCAGCTGTTGGTGGAACAAGCCTTTCGGGCGGTAAAGGAAGCATCTTTGGCACATTCTTTGGAGCAATTCTGCTGCAGGCATTAAAGATCGGGCTTGTCGTCTGCGGAGTAGACACATTCTGGCAGTATATTGCAACGGGCGTCATCATTATAGCAGCGGTTTACCTGGATATCATTCAGGGGCAGATTAAGAACTGGAAATTAAAAAGGCAATAGGAAAAGCGATAGGAAAAGCGATAGGAAAAGCGATAGGAAAAGCAATGGGAAAGCAATAGGAAAAGCAATAAGAAAAGCAATAAGAAAAGCAGGTGCATGATATGGCGGATGGATATATTTCAGTAGTAGGAAGTTTGAATTATGATATATTGATGAAGCAGGAAAGGCTTCCGATGCAGGGTGAGACCTATACCGCCGACAGCGTTTCGTACGAAGGCGGCGGAAAGGGAGCAAACCAGGCTGTGCAGTGTGCAAAGCTTGGTGTGCCCACCTATATGATCGGAAAAGTAGGGTCTGACAATTTTGGAGATATACTTCTGGAAAAGCTTGATGGATACGGCGTGCACACGGATTATGTCGGAAGAAGCAGCCTGAATACAGGGCTTGGGATCGTTCACGTATTAAATGACGGGGCAGTCTACGCATCAATTATAACGGGTGCCAATTTTGACATGACCCAGGAAGATATCAGGCAGATGGAAGATATCATTTTCAACAGCAGGATCATCATTCTGCAGATGGAGATTCCCGTTGGTATCGTGGAAATGATCATTAAAAAAGCCCGGGAACATGGGGTATATGTGATATTGAATGCCGCCCCGGCAAAGGAAATCAGTAAGGAAGCCCTTCAGAGGGTGGATTGCCTTGTGGTGAATGAAACAGAAGCATCTTTCTATGCAGGTGAAGAAATAAAGGATGCCGAGACAGCCAGACAGCATGCGCATAAGCTGACAGAGCTCACGAATGGGACAGTCATCATAACACTTGGAAAAAATGGAAGCATCCTCTGCGATGGAAACAGCTGCACGTTTATACCATCCGTAAAAGTGGATGCCATCGAGACGACAGGTGCAGGCGACTCCTACATCGGTGCATTTGCATACGGAAAATATAATGGGAAGAGCGATGAAGAAGCCTGCAGATTCGCAGCAAGAATTGCAGCCGTGACAGTAACGAAAATCGGAGCGCAAGGGGCAATGCCATATCTGGAAGAAATAGAGTAGCGAAAGCCTTTGTTCCCCTTTGTAACTTGAATTTATCTGTAAAAATCAGTATAATGATAGGAAATAGGATGGTTGTTCAGTTATCCGGTGCTGAAAAGTGCATTATACTGAACGGTTAAGCAATGGGGTATACAAAAAGGAATAGAGGTGAAAAAAATGGTTCCTGATTTGCGAAAGCAGGAAATACTTAAATATATGACCGGAAAAGACGTGGTCTACATGCAGGATCTGGCTGATGAGCTGGACATTTCGCTGTCAACTATAAGGAGAGATCTTCAGGCTCTTCAAGAGGAAGGCGAAGTGGTCCTGATGCGCGGCGGCGCGGCAAGGATCATGCAGAGAGATTTTGACGAACCTGTTGTCAGAAAAAAACTGATCAACAGCGAGGCAAAAGAGATCATTGCCAAAAAGGCAGCTGCCCTGGTGGAAGACGGAGACTGCATTTATGTGGATTCCGGAACAACGACGGTAGCGATGCTGAAATATTTAGCAGGGAAGCAGATAACAATTGTAAGCAGCAGCACACAATTGATGGAATACATGCCTATAAAAGGCGCAAAGTGCATATTGTTAGGCGGGGAAGTAAGGGATGACCTGGAATCTGTTTTTGGTTCCCTGACAGAGAAGATGATATCAAATCTGTATTTCGATAAGGCGTTTATCGGCGCGAATGGATACATCGAAGATGGCGCAATCTATACATACGATCCCCGGGAAGCGAGAAAAAAAGAAATCGTCAAAGAATATTCCAGGACGGCATATGTCATGATGGATACATCTAAAAAGAACAAGCATGCGTTTGCAAAAGTTTTTGAACTGAATGAGTGTATTTTAATTACAGAAGCGGATTAGCCTGACTCCCCCTGCCATGAGGCAGGGGGAGTTTGTTGGTAGCTTTTAGTGGTACCTTTTAGTGGTACCTGACACCATAAACATTATTTAATGGTGTCAGGTACCATGAGCCCGGAAATGGAGGTTATAGCATATGGAATATTGGGATTTATATGATGCGGACAGATGCCAGCTGAACAAGGTCCATGTCAGGGGAAATGCGATAGAAGAACAGCAGTATCACATCGTAGTCGGCGCATGGATCATAAACAGTAAAGGACAGATCCTCCTGACGCTCAGACACCACAGCAAACAAAATTATCCGAACCTGTGGGAAAATACAGGAGGATCCGTGCTTGCCGGCGAGAGCAGTATTCAGGGAATTATCAGAGAGCTGAGTGAAGAAGTCGGGATTGCCGCCGCTGAATCAGAGCTGAGCCTTCTGGGAACAATAAGGGGAAGCCACAATTTTGTGGATGAATATCTCCTGAAAAAAGATATCGAAATATCAGAACTCAGACTGCAGGAAGAGGAAGTTATGGATGCCAGATGGGTGGAGCTGGACGAGCTTATAAGGATGATGAAAAACGGTGAAGTTGCACTTCCGATACAGGAGCGGTTTTGGCCGTTTTATGAAAAGATAAGCCGGGAGCTGTGTGTTGGTACCGCATTGGTACCTCGCGTTGGTACCTGACACCATAAACAAAATTTAATGGTGTCAGGTACCATAAAAATACCATAAACTGTTGACAAGCCAGAACAGAAGTGATAAGATTTCCGTATAAAGATTGAGCACAATTAAATTTTATAAAACCAATAAAGGAGAATGTATATGGGAATTTATGATTACAAAGTAAAAAATGTGAGTGGTGAAGAGGTCAGTTTAAGCAGCTATGCAGGAAAAGTCGTACTGATCATCAATTCGGCTACAAGATGCGGTTTTACGCCTCAATATGCAGAGCTGGAGAAGATCTATGAGAAATATGCGGACCAGGGCCTGGAGATACTGGATTTTCCATGCAATCAATTTGCAAACCAGGCGCCTGAAAGCAATGAAGAGATTGCAAGTTTCTGTAACGTGCAGTTTGGAATCAGATTTCCGATATTCTCAAAGATAGATGTAAATGGCGAGAATGCGGAACCGCTGTTCACATACCTGAAGAGTCAGCAGAAATTCAAAGGTTTTGACAAAAAGCATCCGCTTTCATCTGTTTTGATCGGGATGTTGGGGAAAATAAACAAGGCCAATGAAGATGATATAAAATGGAATTTCACAAAATTCCTGGTCGATCGCCAGGGGAATGTCGTGAGCAGATTTGAACCGACAGATGATATGGAATTAGTTGAGGAAAAGATCAAGGAGCTGCTGTAAGCGGACACTTTTTCCACTCTGATTAATGACAAACTGAATTATATGGATGAAGAACTGAGGGAACCGACCATGACTGATAAATATGATATGCTGAAATTAGAAAGCCAGTTGTGCTTTCCGCTCTATGCCTGTTCGAAGGAAATCGTCAAGAAGTACAAGCCATTTCTTGATGAGATAGACCTGACCTATACACAATACATAGCCATGCTTGCCCTGTGGGAATACCGCCAGATGACGGTGAAGGAATTAGGCGAAAAACTATTCCTTGATTCAGGAACCTTGACGCCAGTGTTAAAGAAATTAGAGTCAAAAGGCTATATCACGAGAGAGCGTTCCAAAGAAGATGAACGCTCTCTGGTGATTACCCTGACGGATGCAGGTGAGGAGCTGAAGGAGAAGGCTGTAGAGATTCCGGCAAAAATCGCTGGCTGTGTTCCGCTTGATCAGGAGCAGGCCAGGCAGCTCTATTCCATTCTGTACCAGATGCTTGGGTACCTGACACCATGAGGCTTCACTTTGGTACCTGACACCATAAACAAAATTTAATGGTGTCAGGTACCAAAATACAAAATAATATCATAACAGACAGAAAAGGGCACCCTGCCTCTGAGGGTGCCCTTTTCTGTCTGTATTTCTAATCCGTCAGCTGCCTGATTGCAGCGGAGAGTTCCGTATTATCAAGGTAAGCTCCCCTTACAGGATCCACTTCATCTGCCAATTTCTTGAAAAGTTCAGCGCCTTTTCCCTTTGCATAAAATGGAATAAGGGCGTTCGTGTGGTCGCCGCTGTTCCATGCCATCTGCGGCATCGTGCCGGTTCCAAGGTTTACCACTGAATCATTCACGCCTGCGGTTCCGGTTAGATAACCGGTTTCATGGTCGCCTGTAACGATAAGCAGGGTCTCGCTCCAGCTGCTGTTTTCTTCTACCCAGTCACATACCGCTTCCACAGCCTGATTGAAATCTGCCTGCTCTTCAATCAGCCTTCCGCTCTGGTTTGCATGACTGGCCCAGTCGACGGCTCCCCCTTCGATCATCAGGAAAAATCCTTCTTCGTTATGATCAAGAACATTCAGCGCCCCTTTTGCCATAATATCTAAAGAAGGAACGTTATCGTTGAAAGCCACTTCATAAGCATCAGCCTTCTGATCGCCGCCCCTTGCCTGCTGAAGCGTTGTATATACCTGTGGAACTCCAATCAGCCTGTCAGGCGTTTCTCCGGTCTGGAGTGCTTCGAACTCAGCTTTTGTCTGAATAAGGGTCCATGGATCCGATTCTCCGTCCCCGTCAGCATCAGCCGCTTCTAATGTGCCGTTCACCAGCTGATTCCAGGTATCTGCGCCCCCCACATACTTATAGCTTCCAGTCGTTTTCACATTTCCATTGTCATCAAAAAGAGGATTTCCTGCACCCATGATAACGTCGGTCGCACTGTCCCGGATCATCTCGTTTGCAATGTCGCTGTAGTTGTTTCTGCTGGCATTATGCGCAACAAAGCTTGCCGGCGTAGCATGGCTGAATTCAACGGAGGAGATGACGCCGGTTGACTTGCCCTGTGCCTCGAATTCTTCCGTCATATGTGACAGATCAAGCTCTTCGTCATCCACTCCGATAGCAGCGTCATAAGTCTTGGTACCCGTAGACATGGCTGTTCCGGCTGCAGCGGAGTCGGTCGACTTCTGCATCGGATAATAGAAATCGCTCCATGCCTTAAGCGGATCATAAGCTCCATCATCTGCCGCAGTGCCCTGATTTTCCAGCGAATAGGTACTCATTCCTAAAATGGTCGGAAATTTTTCGTAGATCTGGCTGCCGCTTCTGCCGTAGGTATAGTAATCCGCTGCCGCTACCTGGTTATATCCCATCCCATCTGAAATCATAACAATCACATTTTTTGCTGTCTTTCCATTTCCGGTAAGTGAATCTGCATCCTTCGCAGCGACAGCTGGAACCCCTGGAATCCCCGATGTTAGAACTACTGCAGCACAAAGCATCACCGATGTCATCATTTTGCCGATTTTCTTCAATTGCATCAATTCTTCCTCCTCTTAGCTCTCGGGCAAAATTTCTTCTTTGCCTCTGATATCATACTCCCTGTGACATCTATGAGCTTATCATCGTTAAGTTAAAAACAGATTAATGGAGAAAAAAATGGATGTAAAATTTTCGCATGCCTGAAATTTGGTACCTGCCACGAAAATTGGTACCTGACACCATAAACAAAATTTAATGGTGTCAGGTACCAAAAATCAGGTACCAAAAATCGGCATTCATGACTGTTAACAGTCGAAAAGGTTATTAGTTTGTTACACATACAATGGCGGTCAACATAGCTTTAACGAAAGAAAGACTGATACACAGTGGCTTTTATGATTTAGCCAATGCATATCAGTCTGTGCACGTCAACTATTGAAAGCGCCATGTACCGAACGGTATGCACGGTGCTGTGAGATGACGGGAGTTAGTCACTCCCTGCTACTCGATTATAAAACCCCCTTATTCCTTCCCACTCCAGCAGTAGGTACAGAGCTTGCACGGGCTGATTCCCACAGCCTTGATCATGTCGTCAAGCCTGTTGTATCGTAAGGAGGTGAAATTAAGTTCTTTTTTGATTTCTTCGATCATGTTGTTATATCTTTCGGAATCAGGATCCGCATATTCCATCAGATGCTTTTCTGCATCGTCCCCTTCGAGCTTCTGGATCACTCTTCTGGTGATGAGATCCATCTCGGAAGTGGAACGGGAAAAGTTCAGATACTTGCAGCCGAAAAGGAGCGGAGGGCAGGCTGGGCGGATGTGGACTTCCTTTGCACCGCTCTGGTACAGGAATTCCGTGGTTTCGCGAAGCTGTGTTCCACGCACGATGGAGTCGTCGATTAAAAGGAGGCTTTTGTCCTGGATCAGATCATGCACAGGGATTAGCTTCATCTTGGCGATGAGGTTTCTCTTGCTCTGGATGGTCGGCATAAAGGAACGCGGCCAGGTAGGTGTGTATTTGATAAATGGCCTGGAAAACGGAATGCAGGATGCATTGGAATATCCGATTGCGTGGGCAGTTCCTGAATCAGGGACGCCGGCTACGATATCCGGCTTTACATTGTCGCGTTTTGCCATCATGGCTCCACAGTTATATCTCATTTTCTCGACGCTGATGCCTTCGTAGGATGAGGACGGATAGCCATAGTATACCCAGAGGAAGGTGCAGATCTTCATTTCGGTGCCCGGGCTTTTCAATGTAGTGACAGCTTCAGGGGTCATAACCACGATTTCTCCAGGTCCAAGTTCTTTGTAGTCCGTATATCCCAGGTTCAGGTACGCAAAGCTTTCGAATGCGGCACAGTGCGCATCCTCTTTTTTTCCGATCGCGATGGGCGTCCTTCCCATCTTGTCCCTTGCAGCAAAAATGCCTTTCGGGGTCATCAGAAGTATGGAGATGGATCCGTCAATTACTTCCTGGGCATACTGTATGCCTTCAACGATATTGTCCTTGCGGTTGATGATTGCCGCCACAAGTTCCGTCGCATTGATTTCACCGCCGCTCATTTCCAGGAAATGGGTGTTTCCTTCGCTGAAAATGGTTTTTACCAGAGTCTCGATATTGTTTATCTTGCCAACAGTGGTGATAGAATAGGTTCCGTGATGGGAACGAACAATCAGAGGCTGTGGTTCATAATCGGAAATACATCCGATACCGAAATTGCCTTCCATCTCATTTACTTCTTTTTCAAATTTCGTACGGAAAGGAGAATTCTCGATATTATGAATTGCCCTGTCGAAACCCTTGGGGCCATAAACGGCCATACCGCCGCGTCTTGTTCCTAAATGTGAATGATAGTCTGTTCCAAAAAAAAGATCGAACATACAGTCCGTCTTGGATGCTACAGCAAAAAAACCGCCCATTCTATTACCTCCAGTTATAAGTGTGATTAATAAATAAATATAAGAATGGCATAAAAGCCATCTCTATATATGATGATACCATAGATGCGTTTTCGGTACAATCACTTGATTTAAAATATTATAGACAAATTCCTTTGCCTTCTTGTAAGTGCTTTAGAGGGGCATTTGTTATTAGCCTTGCTTATTAATTGGTGTGAGGGGATTTATAGAAATTTAATGGTACCTGGTACCAATTTAATGGTACCAGGTACCATCACCAGTTCAGAAATACCAGAATCCCCTCCGCCTTAAAATTCTCCGTTCCCGATCCATCCTGTTTCATTCTGTTCAGCCAAAAGGCCCCTGTATCCCTATCCATGGATATATAGTAGATCCAGTCCTCCCCGGCTGTCAGAAAGAAGCTGTCATCGTCGGTCAGCTTTTCTTTCCCGCTTCCGTCGGTCTTTACCCTGTAGATCTGGTTGTCGGCGTCAGGGTCCGGCTCGGTGATATAGTAGATCCAGCCGTCTTTTTCCTTCAGCAGGTAAATGCTGTCCAGCTCCAGTTTTTCTACATCTGATCCGTCTAAATCCGCTCTTTTGATCCAGTTCCCGGATTCATATTCATCCCAGAAACAGATGGCTTCTTCCGAAACATCCAGCAGGATTCCGTTTTCATCGAGGAGCTGGCCATTTTCGCTTCCGTCCGTTTTCATCTTATACAGTTTCGGGGCCTCAAGTCCGCCGGTGTAGTAGATCCAGCCGTCCTGAACATAAAAGGCCATGACCGATTCAGCCAGGCTCTCCTCAGCGCTGCCATCTGTCTTTACCCTGTGCAGGGCCCGCTCGTCATCCGCACTCAGATAATAGAACCAGTCCCCATTCAGCTGGAATCCCTTTCCGGACATGGAGTACAGGACAGCGTCATCGGTCAGCTGTGTTCTCCCGGAGCCGTCTGTTTTTACCTTGTATATGGAATCCGTATCGTCAGGCGTGACCGTGCTGTAATAGATCCAGTCGCCTTCTACTGTCAAAAACAGCCCGAGATCCTTTGAAACCAGTATGCTTTCGCTGTTGTCCAGCCGAGTCTTGTAAAGGCCGGAAACCGCTTCCGCGCTGCTCCTGTCCATTTTGAAATGGTATACCCATTCCCCCTGGACGGCTGCTGCACCAAGGTTGACCGTCGCATCCGGGTTCGACCCGCCATTGTCCTCAGCCTTGCCGCAATTTACCAGGGCAGCGGCCAGTATGATTGCCAGTGCCATCAAAAAGATTTTATTCCTTTTCAAAATAAATCCCCCTTTCTGTATGACTTGCCAATTGGTTTCATTTAATTTTACATCAATCTATGGGGTCATACAATCTGTTCAGGTACCTGCCCCCAAGAAAAGACACAGGCCGCATTGGCCTGTGTCTTTTCTGTCATCGAGTCAAAGCGGATATTCGCAATTCGCTTACTCTATTTGCTCATGATTTTATATTCCAAAACCCATCAATCCACCCTACACATCATAGACCGAACCATCATATGCAATTTGTGCAGAAATGCTTCTCTGTTTCGCAGGAAACTTCTCACAAATGTCATCTACAAGCTCGATTCCGATACCGGGTGCATCCGGAATGATGATATAGCCGTCTTTCTCTACAAGCGGAGTTTTCGTCATATTTGCTTCGTTGCCCTGATGGTAGAAGGACGGGAATTCCTGAATCGTAAAATTGGGAATTGCTGCATCAAGCTGCAGACAGGCTGCTGTAGATACCGGACCTAGCGGGTTGTGGGGTATGATCGTTACGTAATTTGCCTCTGCGATTGCCGCCACCTTTTTGCTCGGCGTAAGTCCGCCTAATGCACAGACATCCGGTCTCACATAGCGTGCAGCCTTTCGCTGAAGCAGAAGCTCGAATTCCTGGATGTTGATAAAACGTTCGCCGGTAGCTATGGGAATGGTTGTTTTGCTGGCAACCTCCGCCATCGCCTCCATATTGTCAGGGGGAATCGGATCCTCTAAAAACAGCGGCCGGTATGCCTCTACCCCTTTTGCAAAGGCAATTGCCTCGCATGGATTCATGCTTCTGTGACATTCTAAAATCAGATCAAAATCATTTCCGACAGCCTCACGGCAGGCCCTGACCTTCTGCACATAGGATTCTATTTTGTGGTTAAAGATATCCATTGCCTTGTCAATCGAAGGCTTTGAAATATCCCCAGTTATCATAAGTCTGGCTGCGCTAAATCCGCTTTCCTTTAATTCCACGCATCGCCTGGCCATTTTTTCCGGCGTAAATTCAAATACCGCTTCATAGCTTCGGACTTTATCACGGCACTTGCCGCCTAAAAGCTCATAGACCGGAACATTCAGTGCCTTGCCTTTGATATCCCACAGCGCGATGTCAATGGCTGCAATGGCACTCATAATAACGGAGCCTCTGAAATACATGCTTCTGTACATATAATTCCAATGATGCTCGATCTGAAAGGGATTCTTCCCGATGAGATAATCTTCCAGTTTCTTCAGAGCTCCTATTGTTGCGTCGATAAATCCCCATGCTCCGACCTCACCAATTCCGACAATACCTTCGTCTGTCATGATTTTAATAAATAAATATTTGCTGGCTGGGACTAATTCTAATTTCGTTATTTTCATGCTGTTTATGCTCTCCTGATTCTATATTCTCAAACTATGTTATTTCAGATATCGGAAAAAGAAATCCGTTACAATGTCCTGTACCACAGGCTGGAAAAATTCATCACTTCCGTGGTTTCCATTCTTTACGATATAATACTCTGTCTGATGTTCAAAGCCTGCATCTACAAGCTTTTCATAAAACTCCCCGCTGACCGCCATGGGAACATGGCGGTCTTTATCTCCGTGCATGATCAGCATTGGGCAGACCTGGTCATTGATCAGGTATGGCGGGCTTGCCTCTTTCGAACGCTCTGTCATTGTTGAAACATCGCCTCCGATAAAGGCTCCCGGATGCGTGTCTTCCACTGATTTCCATCTGTAATCGGGTATTGTCGCGACCCGGATCTTTTCCGCTTCAAGTAATTTAGGCACATCGACCGGTCCGAACCAATCGCAGACCGCCTGTACCCGGGAGGAATATTCGCCCCATTCCGCTGTATCATAGCTGGAACAGTTCATTCCTGCCAGTGCTGCCAGATGTCCTCCGGATGAGCGCCCCATGACTCCGATTTTTTCTGCATCCAGGTTATATTTTTTTGCATTTGCGCGGATAAAACGGACAGCCGTCTTCACATCGATTATCTGCGCCGGAAACACTGCTTCATGACTGCCCCTGCAATAGATGGAGGCGACTGCAAAGCCTGCATTAGCTAAAAAGAGCATTTCCGGGACCATCAGATTCTTATCGCTGCCCCGGTAGCCGCCGCCGGGCACCCAGATAATGACCGGCTTTTTTTCTCCGCCTTCCGATCCATCCGGCTTCAAACCATTTGCAAGACGGGATTCTACATTGCCGTGCTGCATCATGAGGGATAAGTGAAGCTCTTTATCAGCGCCGTTCTTGTCCTTGACGATGGAATAGGGAATGTTATCCAGAAGGGTGACACTTTTCCGTGCTCTGTCTGGTTCTATGATTCTTTTCATTTTTAAACAACCTCCTGCTGCTGTTCCTATAAAAGACTTTATTATATTTGAAGGGAGCTTGATTTTAGAAACTGACAAGTTCTAAAATGGCTCCCTGCATCTGTTTGTTTGCTTAGGTTTTTGATTGAATGACTGTTAGAATAATGGCATCACCGTCATTACCCAGAAAATTGAAACGATACTGAACAGGATTGCCGGTATCATGGACTGTTTTAGTATGGATTTTATATCATATCCGCCAGTTGCCATGATCAGTGGAACGGCAGGCGTACCCATCGGTGTCATGAAAGCAGTCAAACATGCAGCCTGTACCAATATGATAAGTCCGATTGGATTGGCTCCTAAGCTCTTGCAGGCCTGGATTGTAATAGGGATGAAAATCAGCATAACTGCGCGGTTCTGCATCACCTGTGTCAATAGGAATGGCACGATAAAGAAAACAGTTCCTATTAAATAGGGATTTCCGATACTGGTTGCCATATTTGCAAGAAAATCTCCGACCACGGCACCTGCACCTGATGCGGCCAGTGCGCTGCCCATTGCCATGGAACCGACAAATAGCAGGTACATTGGAATGTTCATTGCTCCGCATGCTTCACGTCCGGATAATACTCCGCACAGCACCATTAACAGTGCGCCGATAAAACAAATAAGCCAGGTTGGCGCGATAATGGATCTTGGGATATTCTGCTGGAAGATTAAACCCAAAGTAGTCAGAATGAAAATGATATATCCGGCTTTCTCACTGAAAGGATTAAGCGCCGGTCTTTCTTCAAGCTTTCTGCCGCCGGCAGCAGCTCCGGCATTATTCACAACAAGATCGGGTGCTACTTTTACAGCAAAGAAAATACAATAAACTGCACAAACGATTAATACCGGTAAACGGGCTTTCATAGGATCTGTAAGAGATACAACAAACTGCGTATAGTCATTTGCCTGCAGATAGCCGTTCAATTCGGCAGCTACCGTAGCACCGCTTCCGAGCGGAAGTGTAGAACAGGTAGCGACTGCAGAAATACCCAGTGGAAACATGACTTTAGAAGGACTGATATTCATATCTTTACAAGTCTCAATTAACATAGGGGACATAATACCAAAAACAATTAACGGACTTTGAATAAACTGGCTTAAAATAATGGAAATAATCACGTAGCCAAACATAACCTTTGTAATAGATCCGTTTGCAATCTTATTTACACTGCGAGAAATCATTTTGATGAACTGAGTTCTCTGAAGTCCGGCAGCAACTACAAACATAGACATAATCATAATACCATTCGAGTTACCAAAGTTTAATAAAGCTTCGTTCGGGTCTAAACATCCAGTAAGCACAAAAGCTGCCAAACTGATCATGGCAGTTGTTGCCATACTGATTTTTCCCCATACATAACTGATTACTGTCAAAAGACAAATAATCAGGCAAATTACAAGTACATTCATCTCGCAAACTCCTCTTTAAATTATTCATTTTAATAACAAGTACTTTGTTACCAAATGTGGAATTAATATAAACAGTTACCTTAAGCACGTTAATCACATTTGTGAAATGGACTGTTTATTTATGAAGTGCGCACTTCTTTATGTACCGATTATAGTATGCGGAACAGATGAATGTAAATCGCAATAAATTCATCATTTATCAACATTCAGGTTGATATTACAGATGGTTCTTAAAAATCGAATTCAGAACATTGATTTCATGGGAAAACATATTGTTTTTACAGGATAGGAGAGACAGCTGGTGGGTGAATCTGGTTTCTCCAAAGGACAGCATGGTGATATCCTGTTCGTGGTTATTCTGCTTTACCAATATATCCGAGGTAAACGTCACTCCCATCTGGTTCGCCACACATAAAAGAGCTGTTTTGGTCGTCTTCACTAAAACGCTTACATCAGGCTTGATATCATAGTTTTCAAAGATCAGGTCAGAATATTTCCTGAAAATCTGACCCTCTGAAAACATGATGGATTTCAATTCATGCCATTCATTCAGATCGATCCATGGATATTTGAATTTGTCCTTCCTGATTGCGCCCTCTGTGAGGGGGCTGTCAGTGGGGACTGCCAGGACAATTTCCCCTTCCGACAGAATGTCGCAGTGAAATTGTTCAATTGGATGGTCAATTGTTGCAATTATAATATCCAGTTCATTGTTTTGGAGCATCTTAAGCAGATCATTCGAGCTGCCTTCTTCCAGCATGATCTGTACGTTCGGGAACTGTTCCTGAAATTCTGTGATAACATGGGTGATTACGGTATGAGCCAGCGACATCTGGAAGCCGATCCGCATCCTTCCCATGTACATGCTGGAAATCCGGCTCATCTCGATATCCATCTGCATTTTCAGCTCCATCATTTCTTCCAGCATCTGCACATACCTTTCGCCGGCATAGGTCAGAACAAACTTTTTGCCCATGCGGTTAAAAAGCTTCACATTTAATTCAGCTTCCTTTGTCTGTACGAATTTGCTTAATGCGGAAGGGGTTATATACAGATTGTTGGCCGCCTTTGTAATTCCGCCGTATTTGGCTACTTCCAGAATATAATCCACAGTTTTATTCATATGATGTTACCTCTCTTTTTTTTCTGAATCTCCAGTTTGCTTCTTTGTTTCAATATAACATCGAATCCTTTTCGTGGCAATCATGTAAATGATGACATGTTTGTATTGCAATGTTATTATCGTGGTGAATTTCCGAAAAACATGAAAAAATAAAAACCACAGTCTGTTATAGTAGCAGGCAGGAAGCGGAGGAACTATGGAAAAGAAGAAAATATTTAAAGATTTGGAAGATTTTTTGGGAACCCATTTTATCTACACTTATGATAATGGCTGGGAATATGAATGGTACGCAAAAAATGACCATACAGTAGATTATCGTATCCATGGGGGAATGGTGGCTGGGAGATGGGTTACGGACCAGGAGGCCGACATGGTGAAGCTGACCGACGGTGTATTTAAAATTACCTGGACAGAGCCAACCGGTACTGATGTTGCCTTGGATTTCATGCCGAATGAAAAGAAGCTTCATGGTACGATCTTTTTCCCGAAATGGGTTCATGAGCATCCTGAAATAACGGTTACCCATCAAAATGAACACCTCGATTTAATGCTTGAATCCAGGGAGAAATATGAGACCTATCCGAAATATGTGGTGCCTGAATTTGCCACAATCACGTATATTGGGAATGCGGGAATCAATAATGACGATGTTATAAGTGAAGCACCATATCCGGGAATCATCGAGGATATAAAATCCGGCAGGTATTTTGATGAAAATTACAAAAGGATGATGCTGTCGGAAGGCGGCAGCTGATTCCGATTCTGTCTGGGAAAGTAACCGGAAAAGACCTTTCTGGAACAGTTTTGCCGGGAGGAATCGACAGCCAGATTATCCGCCCTGACGGGAAGTGTGAACTTTCTGCAAGATATGCAATCAGGCTGGATGACGGCGCTGCAATCTATATTGAAAATAATGGAATCCGCACGGTACCAAAGGAGTTTGTGGAGGATGTAAGACAAGGACGTTTTGTGGATCCGAATGTCTATTATTTCAGGACGGTTCCGGTATTTGAAACTTATCATGAGAACTATAAATGGATGATGGACAGTATTTTCGTGTGCAGCGCCACCCGGCTGCCGGATGCGGTGTTGATTAAATTTTATAAGGTATGAGTCGGGAAAGAAACCCGACGCCGTGGGGGAAAAGGTACCTGCCCCCGTGAACAGCATAAATGAAAAATTGACACAATTCCCTGCCAGTCATATAATTGTACATACAATATAGGTTATGAAATTTCAAATCCCCTGCACTATAAGACAGGAAGCGGATGCGCCGTTTGTATGATTTCATACAGGACAATGCGCGGAGCATGTCAGAAACCCTATAAGGAGGCGAACATGGTTATGGACTTGATGGAATATGAACGGCTGCTTGCGGAAAATAAGTTCGAAAAAGTAAAGGAAATGATCAATAACGAGACTGAGGAAAGCAGGCTGCAGCTGGTGAAAAGCCTGTCAGATGAAAACAGGATTTATCTCTTCCGTCTTATGTCGAAGGAAAATGCCCTCGAAACATTTGAAAACCTGGAGCCTTATGAACAGAGGGAGCTGATCGGCCTGCTGGGAAGCCAGAATGAAGAGGCACTGCAGCTGCTGAACGAGATGGAGCCGGACGACAGGGTAAGGCTGTTTGACGAGCTGCCGGCTTCTGTCGTCATACGGCTGCTGGAGAACCTTCCTTCTGATGTACAGCAGGAAACCCATCTGCTTATGGGCTTCCCTGATCATACCATAGGAAGGATTATGACAACAAAATTCGCTTCCTTTTACCAGGATGAAACTGCCGGACGGACACTGGACGCCCTTCAGCTTCACTCGGATGATTATGAGACAATCAATACCATTTATATAATCAGCAGGCAGAGGAAACTAAAGGGAGTACTTTCCCTGAAGGAGCTGGTAATCGCCCGGCCTGAGGATGTCCTTTCAAAAATCATGAATAGAGAGATGATCTATGTGGATACCCAGACAGACCAGGAAGAGGCGGCAAAGCTGCTCCATGAGAAAGGATTTTCAGCCCTGCCGGTTGTGGATTTCGAGAAAAGGCTGGTAGGGATTCTTACCCGTGATGACGCATATACAGTCCTGCAGGAGGAGATTACGGAGGATGTTTTCCTTGCAGCAGGTATTGTAGATGACAGGTCCATGGAAAATGACAAATCCATAAGGCTGATCAGGAATTCAGTCGTTTCGATTATGAAAGTGAGAATCCCATTTCTGCTGATTACACTGCTGGGAGGGATGCTGGCAGGGGGCGTAATCGGCTCTTTTGAGAATGCGGTTCAGACAGTGGCATCTGCAGCGGTTTTCATCCCGATTATTATGGCAATGGGTGGAAATGTGGCAACCCAGTCAACAACAATCTTTGCAAGAGGCCTGGCCCTGGGCCATATTAATATCAGCAGATTCGCGAGGCATCTGAAAAAGGAAATCATGGTCGGGCTTTCCATCGGCAGCATTATAGGATTCATAACCTTCCTTGTCGCGGGCATCTGGAAGTGGAACCCGCTGCTGGGGGCAGCAGTCGGAGGATCCATATTCTGCTCGGTGGTTTTTGCCGCACTGCTGGGATTCCTCGTACCATATATCCTTTATAAGTTTAAGCTTGACGGTGCGGCAGGCGCGAACCCGATTATAACGACAATCAATGACATCACCTCCCTGATTATCTATTTTACGTTCATCCGGATTTTACTGCTATGAAATGAATTGGTACCTGAATTGGTACCAGGTACCGTGAACAAATGGTGAACAAATAATGAATAAAAAATGAATAAAAAGGCGTGGCAGATATCTTGTCAAAGGGTACCGGTCATGCCTTTTTTTTCTTTAAATTCTACATTCTGCTATTATTTCTTTTCCGATTGCCGGAAAGATGCAGCATTTATTTTGATACATGAATGCGATTCACCACAAGAAGTGCATTTGATTTGGAGACGGAACGATTCAGGACTACATCCTTCATAGTCACAGATGATGCACACAAATTGCAAAATCGACAATTTGGCGAGACAGGGTTCTGAACAGTTACTTGGAGACATGCAGATATGCTTCTGCATAAAAAGATAAAACGTCTTCGCCCCCACTTCAAATGCTCCACACAGATTATCAGGAACAGCTTCTTCTTTGAAAATCTCCTGAATGTAACGGATGATCGGCTTCGTCAGATCAATATCTTCAGGAGAATTCCGTATGAAGAAGTTTTGCAGATGTCTGAAAATGAGGGCTACAGAGGATTTGAATGGATGAGCTTGCAATTTTTGTGAATCTCGTGCAACTATTGAGGGTGTATGTCGAAATAATTACAATTCAGCAATTGACACAGCAAAGAAATCATGATAAAGTTATGTAAATCTAACAAGCAAATGCAGTGACGAGGAGGAGTACATACTCACCGGGATTTCAGAGAGAAGATGGTTGGTGCGAATCTTTATTTTCGAAGTATGGAAGTAGCCTTTGAGCAGTGGACCGAACGGGATTGTCCCAAGTAGGCTTCAACGGAATTTTCCACCGTTACAGGGAAAGCGGTATCGATAGCAATATCCGTGCTGATTGAGTTTCATGAATCAGTAAGATATGGTGTCTGTACTGAACGAGAGCAGAGAGAAGTCTCTGAATTTAGGTGGTAACACGGATGGATCATTCGCCCTAAGCTAATTAATATTAGCTTGGGGCTTTTTTTAATTTATATGAAATTCTTCGAATTTTATATAAATTAAAAAGCTCCGCGAGGAGGCGAATGACACGCAAGAAGAATATGTCGCAGAAGCGACTGCTCATCAGCGCGAGAGTTTCGTAAGGATGCGAAATGTAAAGTCCACTTTGTTTTAGGATGCAGCTGGGTAAAAATCGATAGATATGAATGGAGGAAAAACCTATGAAAATGAATGGAGCACAATTATTCGTTAAGGCACTGAAGGAAGAGGGCGTGGATACGCTGTTTGCATATCCGGGCGGAACGGCAATCGACATGTTTGATGCGCTGTATGGGGTCGAGGGGATTGATGTGGTCCTGCCTCGTCATGAGCAGGCGCTGGTCCACGAGGCGGACGGATATGCCAGGTCAACGGGAAAGGTGGGCGTCTGCCTGGTTACTAGCGGCCCTGGGGCTACGAACCTGGTGACGGGCATCGCCACTGCCAATTATGACAGCGTGCCGCTGGTCTGCTTCACGGGCCAGGTACCGACCTATCTGATCGGCAATGACGCCTTCCAGGAGGTAGATATCGTTGGCATCGTAAGAAGCATCTGCAAATATGCCGTTACTGTCAGGGATAGAAAAGATCTGGGCCGGATCATCAAGGAAGCATTTTACATAGCCAGAACAGGAAAACCGGGACCGGTCCTTGTAGATATACCAAAAGACATCCAGCTGGAAATGGGCAGCGACGAATATCCGTCAACAGTAAGCATCAGAGGCTACAAGCCAAGTGAAGGCGTCCATGTGGGACAGGTCAGGCGTGCCATGGCCATGCTTGGAAAGGCAAAACATCCGGTGTTCCTGATCGGCGGCGGCGTCAACATTTCCCATGCCCAGAAGGAACTGCAGGAACTGGCAGAGCGGACAGGGGTTCCCGTAATCACCACCATCATGGGAAAAGGGGCAATCGCAACGAACCATCCGCTGTATATCGGAAATATCGGAATACATGGCAATTACGCCTCCAATAAGGCGATCAGCGAATGCGACGTGCTGTTTTCCATCGGAACAAGATTCAACGACAGAATCACCGGCAAGATCAGCGAGTTTGCAAAGAAGGCCAAGATCATCCATGTGGATATCGATTCGGCATCCATTTCCAGGAACATCGTCGTTGATATTCCAATCGTGGCGGATGCAAAAACCGCAATCCAGACAATGCTGGAGAATATCACAAAACCGGAAATCGGGGATTGGGTGAAGGAAATTCTGGAATGGAAGGCAGCCTATCCGATCCAGATGGAAAACTATAAGGGAATGACACCGGAAAAAATCATCCGCAAGATCAATGAACTGTTTCCAAGCTCCATCGTGGTTACCGACGTAGGCCAGAACCAGCTGTGGACGACGCAGTATCTGGAACTGGACCAGAACAGGCAGCTGCTGACTTCCGGAGGCCTCGGCACCATGGGATACGGTTTTCCCGCTGCAATCGGCGCGAAACTGGGAAATCCGGACAAGGACGTTATCTGCATTTCGGGAGATGGCGGGATGCAGATGAATATCCAGGAGATGGCCACGGCAGTCGCACTGGAGCTTCCGGTAATCATATGCGTACTGAACAACGGCTATCTGGGGAACGTCCGCCAGTGGCAGGAAATGTTTTTAGACGGCAGATATTCAAGCACCTGCCTGAAGTACCGCAGAAGATGCGGACGTGACTGCGCGGATCCGGACAAATGCTGTCCGCCCTATACGCCGGATTACGTGAAGCTGGCAGAGAGCTATGATGCGAAGGGAATCCGCGTGACGAAGCTGGAGGGAATCGAGGCGGCTTTTCAGGAAGCCAGAAGCAATCAGGCAGGACCGACCCTGATCGAATTTATAATCGAGCGGGAAGCAAACGTACTGCCAATCGTACCGGGCGGAAAAGCATTAAGCGACATGATCATGGATTGCTGATGGATTTTTATAGAGAGGAGAGATAGGATGAAAAAGAGATGGATTTGCTTATTTGTTGAGAATCAGATCGGGGTACTGACGAAAATCGCCGGACTGTTTTCCAGCAAGGCTTACAATATTGACAGCATTACAGTGGGGGAGACTGAGGACCAGACAATCTCCAGGATGACGATCGGGCTGACCAGCGACGACCAGACTTTCGAGCAGGTGAAAAAGCAGCTGAACCGCAGTGTTGAGGTAATCAAGGTCGTGGATTATACCGAAATCCCGACCCATATGAAAGAGATCCTGTTCGTGAAAATCAGCAGCTGCAACCGGGAAGATAAGGAGGAAATTTTCCGCATCGCAAATGTTTTTGGCTGCACAGTAACGGATTACGACAAAAATACCGTTCTGCTGGAGTGCACGCAGACGGAAGGAAAAAACAATGATATTATCCGCCTTCTGCAAAGCTGTTTTCCGAACCGCATCGAAGTGGTACGCGGCGGGAATGTGGCAATTGAAGCTGTCAGTAGGAAGGATAATTCCTAAGCGAATAGTTGTTAATACATTGTAGACTTTGAAATTTATAACATGCATACATATCCCCAAACCAAATATTGTGATATAATATACAATATTTGGTTAATCAGGGGGGTAAGATAAATGTCAGGGAGATATACTTATCAGGCAGAGGTCAGGCATGCAGGGCTTAATAAATACAGGGTCGTCAAAGCAGGATCAAGATATGAATTGGCTCAAAAAGTAGCATCCATTCAGACACAATGGGATGAACAATGGAGAAAGAAATGTGAGACGGAAAATAAGAAGACAGAGAAGGAACAAATATTAAGGAATCATGAAGTAGCGCAGAGCTATGCAGACAACAGGACAAGAGAAGCAGAAAAATTGCAGGAAAATCTAGATTCTATTTTAGTGAATTCACTATATCCGATTCCGCTGAATGTTGAAAAATATAAAGATTATTCAGATTACCCGGATTTCCCGCCGATCGAACCTGAAAGGCCAATTGTTGGTAGAGAACCATTGAGGACGGATAGCAAATATAATCTTAAAACACCTCTTCTGGTAAAGCTGTCAAAGAAGAAAAATGAGGAGTTTCAGGCTATGCTAGAAAATGCCTACCAGAGAGACATTGTTAAATGGGGGCAGGAAAAGAAGGAAAAAGACCTTCTGAATGAAAAGGTAATAGAAGAGTATAACAGTAAGTTGGAACAGTGGAAGAATGACAGGGATACTTTTCAGGAAGAGCAGTTAGCAAAGAACAATGATGTGGATAAATTTATGAAGGACTATATGGCTGGAGATGGTGAGGCAATCGTTAGATATTATACTTCTGTCATAGATGAGATACCTATGCTTCTTGAATATGACAGACAGGCTGAAGCAGAGTATACTCAAGAAAACAAAATGCTGATTATAGACATCTTACTTCCAATCATAGAGGATATTCCTAATTTGAAAAAAGTCACCTATGTCAAGAGTAGAGGTGAGTTTAAGGAAAGTTTTCAAACAGATGTATATATGAAAAAGAAGTATGACAGCATAATATATCAAATTGTACTTCAGACGCTAAACTATATTTTCAAATTAGATGGAGGATATGATTTTATAGACGTGATTGTCCTGAATGGAAAAATCAGTACGATTGACAAAACGACTGGAAAAAACATCGAACCTTATGTTTTAAGTATTAATGTATCAAAATCAGAATTTAATGAACTGAATTTAAGTGCTATTGATCCGAAAGCATGGTTTAAAAGTGCAAAAGGAATTTCAGCATCGACGCTGGCAGATATCACACCGGTCGCACCGGTGGTTGTTATGAGTCGAGATGATGATAGGTTTGTCGAAGGCTATGACGTCACAGGAAGATTAGATGAGTCAATTAATCTGGCTGCAATCAACTGGCAGGATTTCGAACATCTAATTAGGGAAATATTTGCCAAGGAGTTTAGTTCCAATGGTGGAGAGGTGAAGATAACACAAGCAAGCCGAGACGGCGGAGTGGATGCCATTGCTTTCGATCCAGATCCAATCAGAGGTGGAAAGATTGTGATTCAAGCAAAGAGATATACGAATGTAGTGGGGGTATCGGCGGTAAGAGATTTGTATGGAACGGTAATGAATGAGGGAGCGACAAAAGGGATTCTTGTAACCACTTCGAATTATGGAAATGATGCATATCAGTTTGCAAATGGAAAGCCTCTTACACTCATGAATGGTGCCAATCTCCTGTATCTGCTTGAAAAGCATGGACACAAAGCAAAGATTGATCTGAAAGAGGCAAAGCAATTATTGGTTAACTGTTAGTGGAATGCGGTGGATAAGGTACCTGATATGATGATAGCAAAAAAGACACAGACCGTTTTGGTCTGTGTCTTTTCATAATATCGCTAACCGTTAACTTTTAATACTTTTACATTCATACTGCACAGCGAAGCGGATAGAGAATCTTTTAAAAAAATGATAAGCATAAAGCTAAAAATATTCTAGCTAAAATAAATCCTGATTAAACCAGTATAGCTGTCATGCCCCATGCCTCGTTGTAATCGCTGTTTAAAGCGCCCCGTATCTATGATAAAATATAGATAGAAAATCAACTGGTTTTGGAACGGTAAATGCAGGGATGTCTCCAGTCAGGAGAGGAACGGGGTGGATATGCACAGATACGATTTTCTGAAACATAAGTGCGACATAAGATTGAAGGCAGAGGCCGACAGCCTGGAGGGCCTTTTTTACGCAGCCCTGGAAGGCATGAACAGCGTACTGGCGGCAGAGAACGGGAGCCTCCCCGAGGCAAGCATACATAGCCGCCCTGGGGCAAACGCCCAGATCCTTCCGGAAGCAAGTGTACATAACCTCCCCGGAGCAAGCGCCCAGACCCTCCCCACGGAAAACAGAGAGAAATTAAACCTGAATATAGACTCGGCAGACACGACGGCACTGCTCATCGATTTCCTTTCAGAAGTGCTTACAGAGTCGAATATTGAGTACCGGATCTTTGACAAGCTGGAACTGCAGGAGCTGAAGGAGAACCACCTGACTGCAGTGCTGTACGGAAAAAGCGTGGATAGATTCGATACCGATATCAAGGCCGTCACTTATCATGAAGCGGATGTAAAAATAAACAGAAAGGGATATTACGAAACAGTAATAGTGTTCGACATATGATTACAAAAAATGATATGGAAAAAATTTCACCTTTTGTCTGGAAGATTGATAAAAAATTCAGGCACGGAATGAACGTGCCGGCAATGATTTTTGCATCGGAAAAGATTATGGAAGATGTGCTCCGGGACAGGTCCATCGAGCAGCTTTTGAACGTGACCAGCCTGCCGGGCATACAGAAGGCTGCCATGGTGATGCCCGACGTACACATATGATTATATCAATATATGTGTAATTGTAATAACTAATTAATAAATATTATTACACAGTGAAAAATATAATAAAGGGTATAAAAGTACTGTAATTCAGTAACAGTGTTGTCTGTCGAATGTGTTAAAGCTTATGCTAGAGGGATGGAATAATATACGGGCTACTAATGCAAAAACTGAAAAAGTGTTTTGAACATTGAGCTAAAATAGGAATCAAAAGTACGACAGATCAAAACACAGCATATGGGAAAATACTACATTTTAAATTAAGTGAATTTTGTTTATAGTTTGTATTTTTGCGGATTGAAAAGAACGGAATGAAAAGGCATATTGTAGTTGTTGGAATTTAGAAACAAAATAGGGTTTGACAATATATATCAAAAAATGACTTTTCTGAGACATTAATTAAGGGAACTCGTAAGGAGTTCCCTTAATTAACAATATTTGAATTACTAGCCCTTTATAACCACAACGGGCTTCAGTTTTGCCACTTTTTTTGCGATACCTGTCCTGTCTATAACATCCACAACATCATCAACATCCTTATAAGCTTCCGGAGCCTCTTCTGCCAGTTCCTTAATCGAACCGATATATGGATAGATACCTCTGTCCCTGAGCTCCATCATTAGCTGCTTTCCGTCAATCATTCTGGTAGCCTCGCTTCTTGACAGTTGCCTTCCTGCACCATGGCATGTGGAACCAAAGGACATCAGCATGCCGGCTTCGGTCCCGGCAAGCACGTAAGAAGCGGTTCCCATGCTTCCGGGTATTATAACCGGCTGACCGACCACCCTATAGGCTTCTGGGATTTCTGGATGATGCGGTCCGAATGCCCTTGTAGCGCCCTTTCTGTGCACAATCACCTTCCTGGATTTTCCGTCTATTTCATGATCTTCGATTTTGGCGATATTATGGGCTACATCATAAAGAAGGGTGAGTCTGGCATCCCTGCCCAGGACACTTTCCCAGGCCTCCCTTATCTTATGGGTTATGATTTGCCTGTTTGCCCATGCAAAATTTGCAGCTGCAGCCATTGCGGCATAATAGCGCTGCCCTTCCGGTGAATCAAACGGAGCGTAGGCGAGCTCTCTGTCGGGGACGCTTATCCCGTATTTTTCCATGCTGGACATCATAATTTTCACGTAGTCGGTTGCCACCTGATGTCCCAGCCCTCTTGAACCGGTATGGATCAGGACTACTGCCTGTCCTTTGAAAAGGCCATAGGCATCCGCACATTCCGTGTCGTAAATTTCATCCACAACATCAATTTCTAGAAAGTGGTTTCCAGAACCGAGCGTTCCAAGCTGGTCAATCCCACGTTTTTTTGCTTTCTCGGAAACTGCATTTGGGTAAGCGTTCTCCAGGCATCCAGAAGATTCTGTCCGTTCCAAATCCCTTTCGTTTCCGTATCCGTTCTTTACCGCCCACTTTGAGCCATGCTGAAGCACATTATCGAGCTCTTTGACCGAAAGCCGGATATCTCCACCCTTCCCGACTCCGGAAGGAATGCTCTTATAGATTTCATGCCCCAGTTTCCCGATATATTGTTCTATCTGTGAAAAACGGCAGTCTGATTTCAGAAGTCTTACCCCGCAGTTTATGTCATATCCAATTCCGCCGGGCGATATGGCCCCACTGGGCCATGATGTAGCCGCAACTCCACCGATGGGAAATCCATAGCCTTCGTGCATATCTGGCATAGCCATTGCGGCTTTCTGTATGCCGGACAAACTGGTGACATTCACCAGTTGTTCTATTGACCGATCCTTCAAAACGCCATCAAGGATCTGTTCCGTTGCGAAAATGATTGCCGGCACATTCATGCCAGGTCTGTAGCTTTTATCAATCTGCCAGATAAAGGGTGCAACTTTTCTGATATCTGCTTTATCAATCATATATCAAACACTATTACGCTTCCGTAATATCCCTTTCTGTTTATTTTGATATTCGATTTATGGTATGAGACGACCTTTATGTCTACATCGAAGTCTGCCACTCGGACCCCATATAATATGGTCTCTAAGTGAGTTTTGCAGTGCTGACAATGTGCCATGGCTTTGTCTGCAGTATTGTTTAAAGGTTACAAAAAAGAGCACACTTTCGTGTACTATTCCTCGTTCTTTTCTTTAAAGTATTTTTTTGGTAGCAAAAATAGTTGAATACGGCCATCGTGTCCTTTTCTGGGCGATTAGGCTCGTAGTACAAGATCTTGGTAAGGTTCTTTGTTAAAATCCATCCTCTCGCTGTACTGGGACAATATCTCTGCCAATTTATTCGATCTTCTTGCATCGCTTTCCATCATTAACACTCTCTTTTAAAATATTATAGCATGCATTTTTTGATTATTCCACTTTATATTGGTTCTTCCTCACATCTTCGTACAAACCTAATCAGGCTCGTACATAAGTTTTGCAGCTAAAAGCTTTTGACTGCATCGACCATACATTGTGCGTT
>NZ_FMKA01000018.1 GCF_900096945.1 Anaerobium acetethylicum
TACTTTGGAAGTACTGAAGGTGTCACCAATTCCAGCAGATATCATAACGCTTGGAGCAGAAGGTTTAAGAAATATCTGGCATGATGCGAAACTAAGAGGACGCGGTTATAGCAGAGCCAATGATATCGTAAGTTATGCAAAAACAAGTGTGGGATTGACAGATGGAACAGCTGCCGGAAAGGAAGCCGTGAGGTGGTTTGCAGAGCAGATCATAAAACTGAATGAACAGCTTGCAGTGATTGAAACTGAGCTGCATAAGAAATGCATGGAAATACCATATGCAGAGAACATACTGGAAATCAATGGTGTGGGTGAGAATATCCTTGCAGGAATTCTCGCAGAAATGGGTGATATCAGCAGATTTGACGATGTGAAGGAAATTCAGAAATTAAGTGGAATGGGACTTGTAGCATGCAGTTCGGGCAAGCACAAGGGAAAGACCAAAATCAGTCACAGAGGACGAAAACGGCTGAGATACTGGTTGTTTCAGGCGGCAAAGTCGGCAGTGTCGCATGCACATGAATTTAAACAATTGCATGTGTATTATACAACCCGAGTCAATAATCCGCTAAAAAAGATGCAGTCGCTGATTGTAATAGCATGCAAGATACTGAGGGTGATTTATACGATTCTAAAGACAGGGACAACATATGATCCGAAAAAAATGTTGAAGGATATCAAACATCCGGTAAATGTAACATCAAAGGCAGCTGCATAGACATTGAATATAAGCAATAGATTCCAGAGCTCTGCCGAGGTTCTGATGATAGACAGCGGAGGCTGGGCAGGGTTCTGGAGCAGAAACCCGTAAACGATGGAGTATGAAACGGACTGCATCATTAAAAAGACCAACTGAAAAATATGGTGGTATAGCGTCCACTGAGTAAATCAGTACCATTGTAGATGAAAGCAGGTCGGTAACAATCAAATAAAAACAAGAGCTGTAGCTGGCATCGGTTTTTTTCGTGGGGCATGACCCCGTTTAGGAGCTTGGCTGGCACTCAGTGTATGGTAGATGGTACGAAGGAAGTTGGGACACGATCCCCTTAGACACGGAAGGTTCATCATCATAGTTGATCAGAGGGAAAATAGCCTTTATAAAGCAAACAAAAAGGGATGCTTTATAAACTATACCCATTTATCAGCTATTCGGTACTTGATACTACGACATCCATCACGATCGGCTCTGTTTTAGAGGTAAATAAAAAACGTCAAAGCCAGTAAAATCAATAGATTTAGGCTTGACAGAATAGGAAGGAACAAAATTATGGAAACGTTAAAAATCGGTATAATAGGTATAGGAGTAATCGCAACAACAAAGCATATCCCCAATTTACTGAAAAGAGAAGATGTAGAAGTCGCAGCATTATGCGATGTTGATACTGCAAAAGCAGAAAAAGCAAATACTGATTTCAACTTAAATGCACAGATCTATTCTGATTACAAAGAGTTGTGTGCAAGAGAGGATATCAAGGTTATTCATGTATGTACACCAAACCCATTACATTTTGAAATGACACTGGAAGCCCTGAATCATGGAAAACATGTCCATTGTGAGAAACCCATTGCCTGCAAATACGCAGAAGCTCAGAAGATGATTGAGACTGCAAAGAAAGTCGGTAAAAAACTGACTTCTGGTCTGCAGTGGAGATATAATGCTGCTCCGCTGAAAATGAAAGAAATGATAGAAAACGGAGAGCTTGGTGATATTTATTATATAAAATCCTCACAGCTTCGCCCAAGAAGACTTCCGGCATATGGCGCATATATGAGCAAAGAGCTTAATGGCGGCGGCGTTTTGATGGATGGAGGCCCTCATTCTATCGACCTTCCAATGTGGCTGACAAATAACTATGAAGTGGAAAGCGTACGTGGTGTTACGTTTGATAAGATGAAAAATTTTCCTGAAGGAAATGCTCTTGGATCATGGGATCCGGAAAACTTTGATGTAGAAGATACAGCAATGGCTATGATTACCATGAAAAATGGTATGATGATCTATATGGAAACAGCCTGGATTACGAATATGCAGCAGGAAGCTCCTGGCGTTATCGCATCCATTGCAGGAACAAAAGCGGGCGTAGATATGGTAGGACCGACTTTTGAGTGTTCTGTCCGCACTACGAAGATGGTAGACGGAGAATTGAAGACAGAGATTAATAATATTGATAAGCCGGTTGATATGAATGCATACGATATTAATCATTGGATTGATGCAATTCAGAATGATGGAGAACCTGCAATTCTTCCAGAACAGGCGGCTACTGTAACACGTGTTATTGAGGCTATTTATGAATCTGCAAAAACAGGTAAAACTATTTATTTTGACTAATGCGAGGCATCCATTGGTACCTCTTATTGGTACCTGACACCATAAACACCTCTTTATGGTACCTGACACCATAAACATCTCTTTATGGTACCTGACACCATAAAATAGAAGAGGCTGGTGGAAGGTCCGAATTCTTAAAATTATATAAAATCAGCACTCTCTTGTTGACATTGCTAACAATAGGTGTTATATAATAGATATAACAGTTGAAATGTGCAGTGCAGGGGGTGGCGTTATGTTATTTTTTAGAATTGATGGACACACTGTAAGGTGTGCGGTGCCCGAGGTGGAAATCAGCAAGATGGGATATGATCTGCAGGAACTTTTGGTGAATCAGAATACCGCATCCGGCTTTTTGAAAGAGGTTGTGGCCAGAGGGAAAGAAGCAGGCTTTTTCATGGATGAGAAGCTGCAGGTTGTCCAGACCGCCTTTTTTTCAAACCATTATCTTGTTCTGCATTTTTCAGATCTGAATCCTGATGAGCAAATCGACAGTACGATTCAGCGTATGCCGGGAAGGACCGAAGAAGTGGCGGAATCAGCAGCGGGAGAAGGAGCTGAACTGACAGCAGACGAAGCGGAACGTTCGCAGAAAAAATACCTTCTGTGGTTCAGGAACCTGTCGCTGACGGAGAATTTCTGCAAGACAGCAGTTCCGGTTCCTGGAAAGCTTTACAGGGAGAGAACGCGTTACTGCCTGCTTGCGGATTTGAGCGGACTGGAGCGGAATGCGGCTCAGGGATTCGTTTTCCGGGCACAGGAATTTGTAGAAGAGATCAGGGAAGACAGTTTATATACTGCATTTCTGGATGAGCATGCGGATGTTATCATTAAAGAGAACCCGATAGAGGTACTGAAGAATTTATAGATACCAAAAGAAAAAGGCAATTAATAGGAAAAAGGCGTCTGCCGTAGAGATTATTGATCTTTGCGGAAGAGGCCTTTTTTGCTGTAAAGAAAGCAGTTTTTTTGTAAAAGCCGTACAAAAACTGAACAGGAAAATTCCATTCGCCCCTATACTTGGCTGGTCGCGGATGATACAATTTATCTAAATCAGAAATATACATAATTGTATCAATCATTCATACTCATCATAGAAAGGAACCGTCATGTCATACAAAATCCTGATCCCTAAAGACATCAACCCATCGGGCAAGGACTACCTTCTTGCCAGAGGCTACGAAATCAAACTATTGACCGATTCATCACCTGAAAATATCTGCGCCAACATTGCAGACTGCGATGCTATCCTGGGCAGACTCGGGCAGTACCCGCGTTCCATCTTCGAAGCAGGGAAAAAACTGAAGATTTTGGCCAAGCACGGCGTAGGAGTTGACGATGTCGACCTGGATGCGGCCAGAGAACACGGCGTCATGGTGACCAATACGCCTGAAGCGAATGCCAATTCAGTGGCAGAGCATACAATCTGCATGATGCTTACCTGTGCGCAGAATCTGGTGCAGCAGGACAGGCGCACCCGCGGGGGTGAATTCCAGTCGGTGCGTATGGAACCTACGATGGAGGTGGCTGGGATGACGATGGGGCTGATCGGATTTGGCGCCATCGGCCGTGCGGTGGCGAAGAAGGCGGCTCTGGGACTGGATATGAAGGTCCTGGTCTATAACCACCGCATCATGACGGATTTGCCGGAATATGTGCAGCAGGTATCCTTTGAAACGCTGCTTGGCAGCAGCGACGTGGTGAGCCTGCACTGCCCCTGCAATGAGGAGACTCGCGACATGATTGATGAGAAGGCTCTGGCCATGATGAAGCCGACTGCAATCCTGCTGAATTTTGCCAGAGGCGGCATTGTGGATGAGGAGGCTCTTTACAAGGCTCTGGCTGAACATCGGATTTTCATGGCCGGCCTTGACTGCTTCCGCCAGGAACCGACAACCTCAGCAGAGCCACTGTTTGGGCTGGAGAATACCATCGTGCTGCCCCATTCCGGCGGAATGAGCGGAATTGCAACAGATAACATGAGCATGCATGCCGCAATGTGCATTGATGATTTCTTTTCAGGGCGCGAGCCGAGATGGATTATAAAATAACGGTACCAGGTACCAGTTACCCTGGTAACTGGTACCTGGTACCGAAAGATAGGAAGAATCCAATGAATATGCAAATAAAAAACTTAAGCGATAAGCTGACCCAGCGGAAAATCCACCATGTCCTGGTCAATGGAGCGGACGCAGGCAGCAAAACGGCAGACGCCGGTATCAGGGCAGCCAAGCTGCTGACTCCTGACCAGACCGGATTTGAATCTGGAATCATCTATATCGGCCGTGTCTCGGACCTGCCGGAAAAAACGGACGGCATCCAGGAGGCAGGCCTGATCTGCATCGACGATGTACCTTTGCCCCAGGCAGTACGCGAGAATCCGTCGCTGAATCTCATGCTGGTAGATGCAGAGGTCCCGCTGTATGACCTGTTTAACATGGTGCAGGACATCCTGCTGGACAGCTCCTATTTCATACAAAGCTCCGCGGCCCTTCTGAATTCCATTATCCGGGGAAAAGGCCTCCAGTACATCATTGAAATCGGCAGCGAACTACTGGGTAATCCGGTCATGCTCGGGGACAGCAACCACCGTGTCCTGGCCTATTCAAAATGCGATGACGTGACGGATGGCGCCTGGACAGAACTGAGGGATACCGGGTACAGCACCTATGAATATACGGTCAAGTATGATTTCAAGCGGTATATCGAAAATTCCGTGAAAAGCCGGAAGCCGGTAATCGGGGATCTTGGGAAAGTAAGCAGGATCAGGAGAATTTTTTCCACTGTGGTTGTGGACGGAGCTGTCGTGGGGCATCTTGCAGTTCTTGAGCACAACAAACCATTCACTGAGAAAGATCTTGAAATCACTACATTTATCTGCGATGTCCTGGCTTCGGAGATGCAGAAAAACAGCAACTACCGAAATTCGAGAAAAGTGATTCTGGAAAATCTGGTGAAAGGCCTACTGGACGGCAGCATAAAAAATGAGGAAGCGGTCACGGAACGGATCAAATATCTGAAGTGGAAGCCGAAGGACAAGCAGTATGTCCTGGCAGTCAGGTACGACCGGTATGAGGATTCCTTCGGTCTGATTTCCTACATGCGGGATACCCTTCGGGATCTGCTGGAGGAACAGGAGGCAGTCTTTTATGATAACCACATCATATTCATCATTGGCTGCAGCAGGGATACATATTTGCGGCGGGAGGATTTCGGGGATTTTATCCGGTTCATGGAAAAAAATCGTTTATGCGCCGGAATCAGCCAGGAATTCACCAGGATTACGGAACTGAAGAAATATTATGGGCAGGCCCTGGCAGGAATGGCGCAGGGACAGAAAATTGGAAAAGAAGACGTCTTTTTCATGTATGAGGAATATGCGGTCCACCATATTATCGATATCTGCTGCAGGCAGGAGGACATCACGGATTTCTGCCACCCTGCATTGCTGAAGCTGATCGCGTATGATGACAGGCATCATACGGATTATGCGAAAAGCCTTTTTGCCTATATCGTGAATATGAGAAATATGGGTTCAACGGCGGATGCCCTCCACATCCACAGGAACACCATGAGCTACCGGATGGGGAAAATCCAGGAGATCATCGGACTGGATCTGGATAACAATGACCTTAGCATGAACCTCTTTGTTTCCTATAAAATACTTGAATATGGTGGAAAGCTTTAACCAGATATTACCATTGTGCATAAATTACAAAGGTGCAGGGAATTTTCTAATTCCCTGCACGATGAACTATTCCGGGGATTATGATATGATGAGTATGTTAAAAAATAATCAATCAAACATTCCCCGCTTCCAACGGCCGTGGAACCGGAAAACTAAAAACAAATAGCAGAAAACCAAAAACTAAAAACAAATAGCAGAAAACCAAAAACTAAAAACAAATAGCAAAAAACCAAAAACAAATACAGGAAGCAAAAAAACGAATAACACGGAGGAATAGTCATGAACTACGAAAAACTTTTTACCCCTTTTCAAATCAAATCAATGACAATTAAAAACAGAATCGTAATGGCACCTATGGGCCTGAATTCAGGCCGTCCGGACGGAACCATCGACGATGACGAGATAGAATATTTTGAAGAACGTGCAAAAGGCGGCACTGGAATGATTATCATGGGATGCCAGTTCCTTACAAAAGATCTGGCTCAGGGATCCATGGAAGGCTACCTGGACAACGTTTATCCGATTCCACAGCTCACGAACCTCTGCGAATCCGTTCAGCGCCATGGAACAAAATTATGCGCCCAGCTGAGCTGTGGAACTGGAAAGAACGCCTTTGCAAATATGTACGGTGAGCCACCGGTTTCTGCTTCTGCAATCCCATCCATGTTCAATCCTGACCTGATCTGCCGCGCACTTACCGTGGAAGAAATCAAGACCATCATGAAACAGTTTGAATTTTCAGCAAAAATACTGAAGGATGCAGGCTTCGATGCCATTGAAGTCCATGCCCATGCGGGGTATTTGATCGATCAGTTCATGTCCGAAGTATGGAATAAGAGAGAAGATGAGTACGGCGGAAGCCCTGAAAACCGCATGCGTTTTGCAGTAGAAATCGTTCAGGCAATCCGTAAGGCAGTTGGACCGGACATGCCGATCCTGTTCAGAATCGCCTGCAAGCATCATTTTGAAGGCGGACGTACCCTGGAAGAGACCATGCCTCTGCTGAAAATCCTGGAAGATGCAGGAGTAGATGCCTTTGATGTCGACAGCGGCAGCTATGAAAGCATCGATTACATTTTCCCGCCTGCTTATTTAGGAGACGCATGCATGGAAGATGTCTGCGAAGCGGCAAGAAAAGCAGTCACTGTTCCAATCATGAATGCCGGAAACCACACGCCTGAGACCGGACTGAAACTGATCGAATCCGGAAATGCTGATTTTGTCATGATGGGAAGACCTCTCATCGCAGAACCTTATATGGCGAAAAAGCTTCTGGAAGAAAAGCGTGATGAAGTACGTCCTTGTATCCGCTGCAATGAAGACTGTATAGGAAGAATCCTTACAAGACTGACCAAAATCAGCTGTTCCGTAAATCCCTTAGCAGGATTTGAAAAGCGTTTTCCAGTCCAGAAGACAGACAGTCCGAAGAATGTTGTTGTAATCGGCGGCGGTCCTGGCGGAATGGAAGCGGCAAGAACTGCAGCCCTGAGAGGCCATAAAGTAGATCTGTATGAAATGGGAGACGGCCTTGGCGGACAGCTGAAAAGCGCTGCCACACCGGACTTCAAGAGCCAGCTTCGTGAACTGGTCACCTGGTATAAACGCCAGTTAGAGATTTACGGAGTGAATGTGCATCTGAATACGAAGATTACAGAAGATGCACCTGAGCTTGTGGCGGCGGATGCAATCATCGTGGCAGCCGGTGCGGTGCCTGTTACACCGAACATCAAAGGCATCGAGAACACAGTTGATATCTTATCCGCTCATTTGGATGAGACAAAGCTCAAGGGTGATCGAATCATCTACTGCGGCGGTGGTCTGTCCGCATGCGACAGCGCTCTGGAAACAGCAATGAAAGGCAAAAAAGTTGCCATCATCGAAATGCTGGACGAAGTAGCCGTGAACGACCACTTCATAAACAAAGCTTCCTTGATCCCGATGCTGGTGAAAAACGGCGTTGAGCTCTGTACCGGCCACAAAGTACTGGAAATCCAGGCAAATGGCGTGAAGGCGCAGAAGAAGGACGGAACGGAAGTCTTCATAGAAGGAGATACAGTAGTCGCTTCCTTCGGTATGATGAAGAACAATAAAATGGCTCAGGCAATCGACGCAAAATACCACAACAAGACCCAGATTATCGGGGATTGCTCCAAGGTTGGAAAAGTCGGCGGTGCCGTCAGAACAGGCATGTACGCAGCTATGAATATTTAGATAAAAAGGGTACCAGGTACCAGTTACCACAGTAACTGGTACCTGGTACCCTTTTATCTTGCAAGATGTATAACCGATTGGTATAATGTTTTTATAATCGAAATATGGTTGTTAGAAAAAGAAAATATCAGACAATAGCCAACTGCAGAGTTCGGATTCATGCAAAAAGGAGGTTCTATTTATGGGTAAAGCAATTCAGGATTTAAGAAAAGAGCATGATGCTATTCTTCATGTCTTGGAAATAGTGGATAAGATGCTAAAAGACAACACAAAAGATGATTCCGCCAAGCTTCCATCTTACAATGAGGTTGTTTACTTTTTGAAAATATTTGCTGATAAATGCCACCATGGAAAAGAAGAGAAATATCTGTTTAGGGAAATGGCCGACAGAGGCGTTTATGACGAAGACGGGTTGATGGAGGTGCTGCAGCAGGAGCATAACCAGGGCAGGGAGTTGATAGCGCAGATGGATAAGGCGCTTTCGGCGGGCGATTTTGCAGACTTTAAAACCAGCATGACCGGATACGGCTATCTGATCAGGAGCCACATAAGAAAAGAGAACGAAGCACTGTTTGCAAGGGCGGACGATTTTTTTGATTTTGCCGAGCAGGACAGGATGTTTGAGGCGTTTGAAAAATATGAGGAAAATGTCATCGGGCATGGGGTTCATGAAGAACTGCATGGGCTGATCCATAAATGGGATGAGGAATTCTAAAAAAGGTACCAGGTACTGTGAACGCGTGTTCACAGTACCTGGTACCTTTCTATCCCAAAGCTGATCATCAGATGTTCCAGTGTATTCACGTCCTTCAAATCAAGCCCGAACAGCTCTTCCATCCGGTTCAGCCTGTAGAGGAGGGTATTCCTGTGTACATGAAGCTGCTCAGAAGCCTCGTTCTTTTGGAACAGACACTGGCAGTAGCATTTCAGGGTCGGGAGAAATTCGGTTTCGTTGTCCCGGTCGTAAGCGCTGATCATTTTCAGGGCGGGATGGATGAAGCCAACGCATTCCGGCAGCTCGGAGAGGTACAGATACAGGGGCTCCGGCATTACCTTCTCATAGTAGGCCATTCCCTGCGGCATCAGCTTTGCGGTTAGCCGTCCCTGCAGATAATGGTCAGGCAGGAGATACAGGTTTTCAACAGGATAGACGGCGCCGCAGCGAACTTCATATTGGGATAGGAAGACAGCAATCTCTTCGGCAATTTTTTTGACGGAAGAGGTATGCTGCTTTTTTTTGTCGGTAATCAGGATTACCAGGTCATTGTTATAGATGGTCGGGATGGCGCTTGGGAATTTATGGAGGCAATAGTTGAGGGCTACATTGGCAAAAGCCTGCTGAGCCTTGTTCTGGTCGAGCAGGGCCACCAGCAGAATCCCGGGGAATTTCCTGGTCTGGGAGATGTTAGCCATGGATTTGTCCTTCAGCAGATTCGGGCTGTCCCTGTTCAGGAGGTCGTTCAGGTTTCTGGAGAGGGTGGGGGTAAAATGTCTGGTGAGGTTCAGCTTGATGCGAAGGGCGCTTGTGAGGGCTGCCGCTGCCTCGAGCTGCCAGGATTTTACTTTTGGTGAGTTGATGAAAATCGCTATATGGCCGAGGATTTTTTTGTCGTCATATACTTCAGCAAAGATGCGGGGCCGTTCTTTTACCAGGCCATCTTTTGCAAAGAAGGGCTCGTAACGGATTCCTGGATCTTTCAGATAAGCTTCCTGGAAGGCAGTGATGGTTTCGATCGGGAGGGAGCCGGTTTCAAAGAGCGTGTCATAGACCGGGTCGCCAATTTTGCTTGCAGGATACAGGGAGACCAGGCTGTAGTGCTCGTCCGTAAACAGGACCGGTGCATTGAATATTTTGTATGCACACTGTAGGAGCGGCAGAAATCCAGGTTTGTCCATGACTTCATGAAAGTCCTTGTATATAGTCAGCATATCCGGTGTCTGTGAGTTTTTTTGCATGTTTTTAATCTCCTTTTTTCAGTATTCGGTCAGGATGGGTTCTGTACTGGTGGTGATGGCGGCAAATTCTGCATGGGAAAAACAGCAGATGCAGGAATCAGGAGGATCCGAATCGTTCTGAAACCAACATAACATGGATTGTCAAAATGCACAATAGAACCCGGATTTTTAGTTATAACAAATATGGTAAAAAAATAACAATCAACTTATAATCCGATGTATAAGGTCTTTTGAAGCAGTGCGCATTCTGTATGCATATTGTCATAATGTATATAAGGGTTCCCCATGCGTGCCGACCGGCGCAGTTACTTTGAAACAGCTACAAGAAAAAGGAGAGAATGAATTATGAATTTTGAATCAACCTTCAAACCCATGTATATTGGAAAAATGTTAGTAAAGAACCGTCTGGTGGTTCCAGCTATGGATTCAGCTATGTGCGAGATGGACGGAAAGATTGAAAAAATGGCCTGCGATTATTACGGAGCAAGAGCTAAGGGCGGCTTCGGAATAGTAATCACAGAAATTGCAGCTGTAGACGATAAGGCAACTGGAATGCCGGGTGAGCCAAGGCTGTATTCTGACGAATATCTTCCGGGACTTACCAGACTGGCAAATGCCATCCATACAGGAGGCGCAAAAGCCATTGTCCAGCTTCATCATGCAGGACGTGAAACGGCATCAGCAATGATCGGGCAGACTGCAGTCGGACCATCCTCAATTCCATCGGTTGTTTACCGTGAGCCGGTAAATGAATATACGACAGAACAGGTATATGAACTGATCGATTCCTATATCGATTCCTCGGTCAGATGCAAAAAAGCTGGATTTGACGGCATTGAGTTCCATAGCGCCCACGGGTACATGGGACTTCAGTTTATGAGCCCGCGTACCAACAAGAGGATTGATGAATTTGGTGGCGGAGTTGAAGGCAGATCCTATTTCCATAAATTAATCATTGAAGGCATCAGAAAAGCATGCGGCGAAGAGTTTGCCATCATTGTAAGAATGGATTCGATTGAAGCCAGGGTCGGTGGAATTGAAGAAAATGAAGCAGTGGTGTTTGCAAGGTTGTTGGAAAGCTACGGAGCAGATGCCCTGAATATATCAGCAGGTACTTATGCTGCCTGGGATACCATCGTGCCGACGCCGGATATGCCGCAGGGATGGAACTGGCATGGAACAAGAAGAATACGCGAAGCCGTTAAAGTTCCGGTAATGGCAGCAGGAAGATATTCAGATCCTTTTGTAATTGAGCAGTCGATTGAACGCGGAGATACGGATTTTGTATGCCTGGGACGCCAGTCTATCGCAGATCCTGAATTTCCGAACAAGATGGCAGGAGGAGACCTTGCAGATATCGTTCCATGCATCGGATGTACCCAGAGGTGCATGAGCTTTAATGACCATGACTCCTTACAGGAAGGTGACTGGGGAGTTTCTTGCATGCTGAATCCTATGAGCAACAACCGTAAGGATGTCCAGTATGATATGGCGGAAGAATCCAAAAAAGTCATGATCATTGGCGCCGGCGTTGCAGGTATGGAAGCTGCATGGATCGCCGCAGAACGCGGTCATGACGTGACGATTTACGAAAAGAATGACGAGAGCAAAGTAGGAGGACAGTTCCTGATTGCAGCATATCCGCCTTTCAAGCAGGATCTGACACGCCCGATCCGTTACTATAAACATATGTGCAAGAAAAACGGCGTTAAGATGGTCTTTAATACGAATGTCGATACGGAATTCATCAAATCAGTAAAGCCGGATGTCCTTGTAGTGGCTACAGGCGCAACACCGTTCAAGCTTAACATTCCAGGAAGCGATGCTCCGAATGTATACCAGGCAAATGACGTACTGGTCGGAAAATCCATACTTGGAAACAGCGCCCTTGTAATCGGCGGCGGTATGGTTGGCGTTGAAACTGCGGAATTCTGCCAGGATTACTGCGCAAGAGTTGCGGTAGTCGAGATGAGAGACGATATTGCAATGGATCTGTACATGACTGTAAGGGACAGCCTTCTCAGAAGATTCAAACAGGAAGGAATTGAAATCTACAGGAAGACCTGCGTAAGCAGAATTGAAGGAAATACAGTTTATGCTGAACAGGATGGAAAGGAAATCGTGCTGGATGGCTTCGATAACATTATCTTTGCAGTGGGATCGAAACCGGAGGTGCAGTTTGAAGACGTGGAAAGCCTGGCTGATCAGGTATTCGTGATTGGCGATGCCAAGAAAGCAAGAAGTGCGGTAGAGGCCATTTACGAAGGCGCAAGAGTAGGTATGTCTATCTAGGGCATGTGTCAATTCAGCACTAAATCCTGACACAGAAGAAGTGAATAGTTAGATAATGAAGCAAGGCAGCCGGTTTGGATAACTGGCTGCCTTGCTTCGTTATACAACCGGATATGATTCATTCTAAGTTATTATCCTGGAGAGTGTATATTTGGATAGTTAACAGTTACCAGGGTGAAGAGCATTCACAGAGTCGGCAGGGATTGTAATGAGTTATGGAAGAAGCTATAATTATTGGTACCGGTCATATGTATGAAGAATGGAAAAGAACTATGTTTCTATATTAGGAATAGAGGGCTGTTAGAAGAGCTGATAAGATAAAATGAACAGAAAAATAGGAGGAAAAAATGGCAAAAATATGCGTAATAACAGGAGGAGCCTCTGGAATCGGAAGATGCCTCGTTGAGAAATTTGCAGAATCCGGCATGACGGTGATATTCGTGGACAAGGACAAAGAAGCCGTCGGGAAAACACAGAAAGCCATGAGGGAAAAAGTACTGCCTGTGGAAGGTTTTTGCGGGGATATTGCGGAGGAGGCGGTTCTGAAGGCCTTTTCTGACCATGTGATATCGGAATATGGAAAGGTAGACGTCCTGATCAACAATGCCTGCCTGAGCAGAAGAGGAATCCTGTCCGGCTGCTCTTACGAGGACTTCAATTATGTGCTGAAGGTGGGGGTCACGGCTCCCTACATGCTTGCAAGCCTGTTTCTGAATGCCTTCAGCGAGGGCGCATCCATCATCAACATTACCTCCACAAGGGCATTTATGTCCCAGCAGGATACGGAAAGCTATACAGCCGCAAAAGGCGGCATCACGGCACTGACTCATGCACTGGCGGTCAGCCTTGCAGGAAAGGTGCGTGTAAATTCCATAGCGCCGGGCTGGATCGATACATGGGAATACCATGACGATGTGGAAAAAACGGAGTATTCCAGAGGGGATCAGGAACAGCATCTGTCGAAGAGGGTTGGAACTCCCGAAGATATTGCAAATGCTGCTCTTTTTCTGTGCGATGAAAGGAATTCCTTCATCGATGGCCAGAATATAACAGTGGACGGCGGGATGACAAAGCAGATGATCTATCATGACGACCTGGGATGGAGTTATGGAGAGTAATAGAATGGCAGAATGACGGATAACGTACCGAGAATGCATCATATAGTATAAAAACTATAAGTTAATAGAAAATCATGTATTTTAAATTATAAAAAAGAAGGAATATAATCATACGTAAAGAGTGTTCAGAGGAGTCTGTCTGAATGCGGAAAATGAGGATTATTTTGTATGGATATGATGTTTCTTCTATTTAAACAGAACATGATTATGTTCGTCTACCTTCTCCTGGGATATTTTTTGTATCGGAAAAAGCTGGTAGGGAAACAGGGGAGCGGCGACATCGGGCGGATGCTTTTGTATGTGATCATGCCCGTTGCGATTGTGAAATCCTATTTGGCGGAGTTCTCTATGGAGATGCTTGAGGGACTTGTGGTTTCTTTTCTGGCGGCACTGAGTTCACTGGTGCTGTCGATTATCGTGAGCCGAATCGCATTCAAAAAAGAAGAAGCGGTGGAGCGGTTCGGGGCAGCATTCTCGAATGCCGGTTTTATCGGAATTCCTCTGGTACAGATGACATTGGGAGCAGAGGCGGTATTCTATGTATCTTCGTTTGTCGCACTTTTGAATATTCTGCAATGGACCTATGGGGTGCTCACAATTACCGGTGATCCCTCAGTAGTTTCTTTTCGGAAAATCAGGACGAATCCAATTGTTATCAGTTTTGTGGCTGGCTTATGTCTATTCTTTCTGCCGGTTTCCCTGCCGGATATGCTGCAAAGCATGATTGGAACAGTCGCTTCCATGAATGGCCCCTTAGCAATGATCGTGCTTGGAACCTATCTGGCACAGATTCCTTTGAAAACGATATTTACAGAAAAGATTGTATACCGGTGCACGGTGGTCCGCCTCATTGTGATACCGGTACTCACAATTCCGTTGCTGATGCTATTCCCGGCAAAATATCATTTGATTCAACTGACGGTTCTGATTGCGGCATCGGCTCCGGTCGGGTCAAATGTCGCGATTTTTGCCCAGCTGTATGATAAGGATTATACGAGAGCTGTAAAGGAAGTCTGTATGAGTACGCTGTTTTGCGTTGTTACCCTGCCGATTATACTTGGAATTGCGAATTATATTCTTTGAAATACCGGACCATGACCTCCTTGCATAACTGCATGGAAGGAGTCTGGTATCGTGCGGCATCCCAGGATAGCAGAATGTACCGTTCCATTGGAAGATCAGCAACTTTTCGCAAAGTAATGGTTTCAGATGCAAATCCCTGCCATGTGCGTTCTGGAATAAAGGCAATTCCCAGATTCAGCCGCAGCAGGTCGCGCATGATTGCGGGAGTGTCTACATAGGTTGTGATCGTTGGGTCAAAATTGCTTTTTTCGCAATAGAACTGAAGTATGCGGGCCAGGTCGCTGGACAGACTGAGACTTAGAAAGGATTCCTGCCTGAGGTCTTCCATCAGGAGTTCGGATTTTTCAGCAAGGGGATGACTTTTTGGCAGGGCAACAACCAGCGATTCCTTCATCAGTGCAATGCTATGCAGGGAATCCGGACATGTATGGGAAGAGGTCAGATATAGCGATGAAGTTTCAGCGCCTTGTGGTATCGGCTGCTGGAAGATCTGCAGGTGGATGTCTGGATCGGCCTTTTGAATCTGTTTGACCAGTCCGGGAAGCAGCATGGAAGCGGAGTGTATATGCAGGGAAACGGTTTTGCTTTCTGCATGGCGAACCGTCTCAAGTTCCAGGGCTGCATTGCTCAGAGAAGTGAAGATTTCATCCACGTATTTGAGAAAGATTTTTCCGGAAGCGTTCAGAACGATCCGCTTTCCGACCCGGTCAAACAGCGGGGTATGCAGTTCGGATTCCAGACGCTTCAGCGTCTGGCTGAGAGAAGGCTGGGCAATGTGCAGCTTTTCAGCGGTTTTGGATAAGTGCTCGGTTCTGGCAAGTTCCTGGAAATATTTTAATTGCAGAAGTTCCATATTGATACCTCTCAGTCTATTGAAAAATATGAATTAGTAGTGTTAATGGTATATAGTATATAGCATTTTATGTAAGCATGTAAAGAAAAGGAGATTAGAAAATGGATCAGATCATGGCGTTTATGAAAATGGATCAGCAGCAGAAAATTGATAAGTATCGCATTCTGAATGAAATGGCGATAAAAGGCCAGATTCTGTTTACAGGTTCATCATTGATGGAGCAGTTCCCGATCAATGAGCTGCTGGTGGATTTCGATATGGACTATGTCATCTACAACCGGGGCGTAGGAGGATTTAAGACAGACGACATGCTCGAACATATGGAAGAGCAGATATTTGGCACAGAGCCCTCCAGGATTTTTATCAATATAGGTACGAATGATATCAGTATGCCGGATTATACCCTGGAAAAACTGATGGAAAATTATAAAGCGATATTGACCAGGATTCAAGTGTGTCTGCCAGAGGCAGAGGTATATCTGATGGCGTACTATCCGGTAAATGAAGTGGATAAGGTGCCGGAGGGAGAATGGGGAAAGACCATGTTTACGACCCGGAACAATCAGAACATACAGATTGCCAATGCCGCAGTGGAACAGCTTGCGAAGGAGATGGGATATCGCTATATTGATGTAAATAAAGGGCTGAGTGATGAGCGCGGCATGCTGAAGAAGGAATATACCATTGAAGGCGTGCATATGTATGCCAATGGATACCGGGTGATATTGCAGAATTTGAAACAGTATTTGTAAAAAAGAAAGATTCAGAGCGGATGTCCTGCGAGGTGTTTCTATACGGATTTTCTATAAAAAAGAATACTGACGAGGTTTTCAACGGATACACATGCTGATATAATGGTAAAAGCATTGCCCGCATCTGTAAGGCGGGCATCCAAAGGAGGCGCTTATTATTTCTACTCGAAGGAACAACATCATTCTAATTGTTTTTTTATCCATTTTATCAGCTGGTATCTATTACACCCAGTATATGCTTTTCCATGATTCGGAAACCACGGCATTCTACTTCCTTCAGGATCTGGCCTTTGTTCCGGTTCAGATCGTGACGGTGACGATTATATTGAACAGATTCCTAAACATGATTGAGGACAAAAAGAAGGCGAAGAAGATCAATGTCATTATCAGCACCTTTTTCGTTGACGCGGGCATTTCCATACTGGCTGCGCTGGCAGCCTTCAATGAAAATAATGAGGAGCTGAGCCGGCTTTTTTCCCAGGACGGATTTGACAGGAGAAAGGCAGCCCATCTGAAGAAGCAGGTCAGGGAATTCGATTATGATATCCGGGTCACTTCCGAAAAGCTGATGCAGCTGGCGGAGACCATGGACCGGTACAGGGACTACACCCTGAATATGCTGGGCAACGACAACCTGCTGGAGCATGATTCCTTCACGGATATGCTCTGGGCGGCCTTCCACGTTGCGGATGAGCTGAAGACCAGGAGAAACACGGGCAGCCAGGAAGCCGAAGGGGTAAGTGCCAGAAGGAAGCTGGATAATCTGGGCGAGGACGATCTGGCACATCTGCAAAACGACATTCTGAGGGCCTATACAGCCATGACCGTAGAGTGGGTCAACTACATGGTTTATCTGCGGGAGGGATATCCATTCCTGTATGCGCTGGCGGTCGAGAAAAATCCCTACAAGAGTGGAGTGTCAAAAGCCCATTTACAAAATAGTACTCGTCAATTTGCACAAGTTTCGAGAATGAGGACGTGATGCAAAACATGTTCATTCGCAGCGCGCTCTCGCTTAGATGAAGACGTAGTGGTACGTAAGGCCGCAAAGTACGCGGCCTAAGTACCAACGTCTTCATAAAGCTGCTCATTGAATCATGTTTTGCATCACTGTGCAGCAGCGGATAACTGTGCAAATTGACGAGGCTGAACTTTACTAGAGGGCTTTTAACCCTCAAATCTATACAAATAAAAATAAGGAGTTATTGCTCTATGACTGACTCAGTCATTCTGCAATAGCTCCTTATAAGTTTGTATGAAGTTTCATGTGCCCACCAGTGAGATTAACGAGGATAATAACTATTTCCCATTAATACCAGTCCTTCTTTTGCATTTTCAATCATAATCTTCACAAGTTTCTTTAATAAATTTTTCATGATACGTCCTCCTTTTGGAATGTTTTCGTTTTGTGTTTCTTACTACAGTTGTAATGATAGCATCGAAACGAAAGCCCAATAAGGTGACAAACTTACGGAGTAAAAATGACCACACTGCAAGAGCTGTAAATGGCCACCCGGTGATCTCACATAAATGGCGCATGCCAATAGCCACTCAGCAATCGCACATAAATGGCCGATCTCCAAGGTCATATGGATTGTTAAAAATGCTCCTATCTGTTAGAATGAATGAAGTTTAACTGGGAGGAAAGTACTATGAAAAACGGAAAGCTGTCTGTGCTGCTGATTGGAAATTCGGACAAGGTCCATTCTTTGCTGCAGTCCATGCAGGACAAAAAGTCATACCAAATAGAGCTCGCATGTATGCCCATGAAGTCATCAGCGCTGTGGTGATGCCGTATGGAATCAGCGGAATCATTAATTTTTCCCATGAATTTCTGGGGGAAATCAATGAGCGGGATATCAGCAACCTGTATGAAAACATTCTTTCCTTACAGAAGGAATTTGGGGATTTCGATCTTGCCATCGGTGTCGGAACGGTCGTCCATTCCATGAAGGAGGTGAATCTTTCCCTGCAGGAATCTCTGCGGGCGGTGCAGTATAAAATGATCAGCCCCCAAAAGGAGATTTTCCGCGCCGCTGACCTTCCGGTAATAGCAACTGGTATGGATCAGATGATGTCAGAAGCCCAAAAGAAAAATCTGATGAGACTTCTGAAAAACATGGATTGTGAAGAACTGGATAGATGGTTCCAGGAGATGATTCGGAAAGCAGAGAACAATCTGGAAAATTATCCAGAGGGATATGGACAGATCAAAGAGGGGATTCTCGCATCAGCGAAAGAAGCATGGGGTGATGAAATGACGGCGGGGTACTTTGAAGATGCGAACTTTTCACTGCTTCAGCTTGCTCATATCTTCAACGGAAGAGAAATGCTGGAGCATCTGGCGGGAATCATCCTTTCCATATGCAGAAGACGGCAGCAGATCCAGATTTCTGCCATCACTGCACCGGTGCAGGAGGCCCTGGACTACATTAAGCTTCATTATGCAGAAGCTGTCACCCTGGAGGAGCTTGCGGACGTATGCGGATTGAGCCCGAATTATTTCAGCAGGATGTTCCGGGAACAGATTGGAGAAACCTATATTGACTATCTGACAGAATTCCGGCTGGAACAGGCAAAACAGCTTCTTTCTAATACAACGAAAACCATAAAGGATATCGCGAATGAGATTGGATATCTGGACGACAAGTATTTCCGGAAATTGTTTAAGAACAGATTCGGGGGGACTCCTTCTGCATATCGGAAGGGGATTGAATTGGCCTGAATTATTGTATTTTTTGTGTTTTCTGAATTGTCATTTCACGGACTCCGTGGTATGGTGAATTGTATGCACAAAAGGAGTGTCACCTCAAAAGCTCACAGATATATCTGATTAAAATCAATTTTTATATACTACAGCCGTTTTACATTTCTGGTTTGTTGTGTAAAAACATTCCGCTTACGGCTTGTAAAAAAAATAACAAACATGTAGAATGGTAAACAAAATAAGAAACAATTCAATAGTTGGAAATTGATCAAGGGGGATCAGCATGAATAATGTATTGGAATATCTGGAACATTCCGCAGCTCTTTATCCTGACAAGATGGCTTTTGCGGACGAGACCACCCGCTGCACTTACAGGGAGCTTCTGGAGCAGGCGAGAATAACGGGAAGCGGACTGGCAGGCCGGGTACAGCCCGGAAAGCCGGTGCCGGTGCTGATGGAAAAAAGCGTATCGGCAGTGACCCTGTTCATGGGCATCGTATATGCAGGATGCTTTTATGCCATGCTGGATGCAAAACAGCCGGCTGCAAGGCTGCAGCAGATTCTGAAAACGCTGGAATGCGATCTCATAGTCAGCAGCAGAAGCTACCTGGCGGAACTGGGGAAGCTGGATTTTCAGGGAGAGGCGGTCTTTTATGAGGATCTTGTCCAGGGAGTGGCAGATGAAACTCTGCTGGAGGGCATAAGGAGGCAGGCCCTCGATATCGATCCGCTATATGGCATCTTTACGTCAGGATCCACGGGTATTCCCAAGGGAGTGGTGGTGAGCCACAGGTCCGTCATCGATTTTATGGAACATTTTACGGACCTTTTCGGAATCACTGGGGAGGATGTGATCGGAAACCAGGCGCCTTTTGATTTTGATGTGTCTGTCAAGGATATCTATTCCACCCTGAAGACCGGGGCGACCATGCAGATCATACCGCGACGGATGTTCTCTTTTCCGACGCAGCTCCTGGACTATCTGTGCGAACGGGAAGTCACGACCCTGATATGGGCGGTATCGGCGCTGTGCATCATCACCACCCTGAACGGGTTTGACTACAAAATTCCGCCGAAGATCAGCAAAGTGCTTTTCAGCGGCGAAGTGATGCCCATCAGGCATCTCAACAAATGGCGGGAAATCTATCCGGAGGCCCTGTTCGTGAACCTTTACGGACCAACGGAGATTACCTGCAACTGCACCTATTATAAGGTGGACAGGGAGCTTCAGCCGGGCGGGATCCTGCCAATCGGACAGGCCTTTCCAAATGAGAAGGTCTTCCTCCTGGGAGAGGACAACCGCCTGATTACGGAACCGGGCGAAAAAGGGGAGCTGTGCGTATCGGGAACCTGCCTGTCCCTGGGATATTTCAACAACCGGGAGCAGACTGCAAAAGCCTTCGTACAGAATCCACTGAACCCGTACTACCAGGAGACCATCTATCTGACAGGCGACCTGGCATACTATAATGAAGACAGGGAACTCTGCTTTGCATCCAGGAAGGATTTCCAGATCAAGCATATGGGCCAGCGTATCGAGCTGGGCGAGGTGGAAGCCGGCATAGAAGCCCTGCAGGAAATCAGGAGAGTGTGCTGCATCTTCGACGAAGCAGCGGGTAAAATCACCGCCTTTTACGAAGGGGATATCGAAAAAAAGGAGATTGTAAGGCAGCTGAGGAAAACACTTCCGGCTTACATGATACCGGGAGCGTTCTTCAGGGTGGATGCCATGCCGCTGACGAAAAACGGGAAGATCGACAGAGCATGCCTGAAAAGCAGCATTGAAGGAGAACAGAATGGACGATAAGATATTAGAAAAAATAGCGGAAACCCAGGGGACGCCGGCCTATGTATTCAATCTGGACGAGCTGAGTGACAGGCTGGAAATGATCAGGAAGCACCTGAACGGCGCAGCAGAACTGTGCTATGCCATGAAGGCGAATCCGTTTCTGATCGGACATATGGGAGGTCTGGTCGAACGGTTCGAGGTGTGCTCACCTGGCGAATATGCGATCTGCGAGAGGGCAGGAATTCCTGCCTCGAAGATCGTGCTGTCCGGCGTCAACAAGGAGTACGGGGAAATCGAGGGCGTGGTCGAGACTGCCGGCGGCAGCACGGTCTACACCATCGAGTCGGAGCAGCATCTGCAGATACTGGCGGAGTGTTCCGGGAAAAAGAAGGAGATGCTCCCTGTCCTGATCCGCCTGACCAGCGGCAACCAGTTCGGTATAGATGAAAAGGCAGTCTGCAGCATGCTTGAACGTTGGGATACCTACCCTTATCTGGAATTCAGGGGCATACAGTTCTATTCAGGCACCCAGAAGAAAAATGCAGCGCTCATGGAAAAGGAGCTGAAGCATCTGGATGCATTCTGCGCTGAACTGAAGGAGCGGTTCCAGATTGAAATTCCGGAGCTGGAATACGGTCCCGGACTCTGCGTTTCTTATTTTGAAAAGGAAGAGGAGGATGCGGACCGGGAAATCCTGGAATCACTGGCCGGGATGCTGAAAGCCATGGAGTTCGCTGGAAAAATCACCCTGGAAATAGGGCGGTACATGGCGGCCCACTGCGGATATTATCTGACCAGCATCGTCGACACCAAGAGGAACCAGGACAGGAACTACTGCATCATAGACGGTGGCATCAACCATATCAGCTATCACGGGCAGATCATGGCTATGAAGGTGCCGCCGCACAGTCATATCCCACAGAAACCGGAGGGCGGAACCGAAAAATGGAATGTCTGCGGATCCCTGTGCACGGTGGCTGATGTGCTGGTAAAGGAATTGCCTCTAAGCGGGGCCGGGACAGGCGATCTGCTGATTTTTAAGAGGATCGGCGCCTATTCCGTGACAGAGGGTATCTATTTATTTTTAAGCAGGAATCTTCCGAAAGTGTTGTTTTACAGTAGGGAAGGCGGCGTCCTTGTTGCAAGGGATACGCAGCCTACTTATACGATAAATTCGAAGTCCTGACAGTTACAGTCAATCAAATAGTAACTGTTCAGCCCCCCGTCTCGCGAGGCGTTTTTATGCTGAATTTGCATAAAAATCCGAGACCTGCCTGCGCCAAATTGCTGATTTTGCAATTTGTGTGCATCATCTGTGACTATGAAGGACGTAATCCTGAATAGTTACATCAAATATAATATATGGGAAAAATAAGGGAGAAGAAAAATGGAAAAATTAATCGCAATATTAGAGGATATCAACCCGGATGTAGACTACGCAAACTGTACGACTTTAATTGATGACGGAATACTGGATTCATTTGCAATTTTATCGATTGTAAGCGAGCTGCATGATGAATTCGGCGTGTACGTGACGCCTGTCGACATCACCCCGGATAATTTCAATTCAGCACAGGCCTTATGGGATATGGTTCAGCGCCTGCAGGGCTGATCCGGGAGGTAGGGTATGTCTTTAACATCATTTGAATTTGTGATCTTTGTGGGGGCAGCAGTGGCAGGGTATTATCTGATCCCGAAACGGTTCCAGTGGGTCTGGCTGCTGGCCTTCAGCTATATATATTACGCAGCTGCCAGTCTGAAGATTTTATTCTTCCTTCTGTTTTCAACAGCCACCACCTACCTGGCGGGGCTGCTGATGGACAGAATAAAGGAAAAGCAGGCAGACAGGGAACAGCGTATAAAGCAGAAGCGCAGGGTCGTAGCAGCGGCCCTCGTGCTGAACTTTGGGATGCTGGCGGTTGTCAAATATACGAATTTTGCAATAGAAAACATAAATGCGCTCCTGGGGAGCCATCTATCCTTCCAGACGATTATCCTGCCACTGGGTATTTCATTCTATACCTTCCAGTCCATGGGATATCTTCTGGACGTCTACTGGGAAAAGGTCGAGGCGGAAAGGAATCCATTCCGGTTCGCTCTTTTTGTATCCTTTTTCCCGCAGATCCTTCAGGGGCCCATCGGCCGGTTCAACAGGCTGGCACACCAGCTTTATGAAAGCCACGATTTCGACTGGGGAAGGATGGAGAGGGCTTTTATCCTCATCCTCTGGGGCTTTTTCAAGAAGATGGTCATTGCAGACAATGCGGCCGGATTTGTGGATGAGGTATTTGGAAACTACGGCAGCTACGGTGGCGCCGCCATTGTGGTGGCAGTGCTTGGCTATTCGGTCCAGCTGTACGGAGATTTTTCCGGGGGCATGGACGTGGTCCGGGGAATTGCGGAGCTGTTTGGAATCAGCCTGGATGAGAACTTCAGGAGGCCGTATTTCGCCGTTTCCATCACGGATTTCTGGCATCGCTGGCACATTACACTGGGGACCTGGATGAAGGATTACGTATTCTATCCCCTGTCCCTTTCGAAAATGATGGGCCGGTTTTCAAAGGCTGCCAAGAAGCGGTTCGGCAAGAGTATCGGCCGTACGCTGCCCATCTGCCTGGCCAACATCATCGTATTCCTGCTGGTCGGCGTGTGGCACGGGGCAGACTGGAAATTCATCCTGTACGGCCTTTACAACGGCCTGATCATCGCTTTCAGCGGCCTGATGATGCAGAACTACAGAAAATGGAAGAACCTGTGCCATATCAACGAAAAAGCTCCCTTGTGGAAAGGCTTTCAGATTGCCAGAACCTTCCTGCTGGTCAACATCAGCTGGTATTTCGACCGTGCTGCCGGCGTGGGGGAGGCCTTTGATATGATGAGGATTACCCTGACAAGTTTCCGCCTGTCGGACTTCTGGAATGGAAGTCTGATGCTGGAGAGCGTGGATTTGGTGGCGCTTCGTTTCGTTATTGTCGGTTTTGGCTGCATCCTTCTGTTCCTGGTAAGTCTTCTGCAGGAAAGAGGCGTAAAGATCCGGGAAGCGATTACAGGCAGGCATGTACTTATAAAATATGCGGTATACCTGTTTCTGATTTTTGTACTGCCGGCACTGGGACAGCCGCCGTCAGCGGGAGGAGGGTTCATTTATGCGCAGTTTTAAGCGAATCATGAAAATCGTACTTTTCCTGAGCATATGCCTTGCAATCAACGGCGTCTTTGTATATATGCTGGTGCCAAACAGCTTTATCAGGATCAAGGTGCACAACATCGAGAATGAAAAGTATGACGATATTTTTGTCGGTTCATCTCATGGATTTGCGGCTGTGAATCCTGTCGTGGTGGACGGCGAAACTGGAAGAAAAAGCATTAATCTCTGCTACGGAGGCGAATACCTGAGGGATTCCTACTATCTGCTGAAGGATGCCTGCAGAACCCACATACCGGAACGTGTGATTTACGAGCTCGATCCCGGATACTGGGTAAACCCCGATACGGAAAATCCCACCTATGCAATGGCGTACAGCAACATGTCGCCATCCCTGGTGAAAGCGGAATACTGCTTCGCGAAGATAACGGATGCGGATTTCAGGTCGGCCCTGTTCCCCTGGTTCCATTACCGGAAGCAATATGGCATGATTCCACAGAACCTGAAGGACAAAAGGGAGGAGAGCTATCGGAATTTCGACGCGGCGCCTCTGGAAGAGCCGACCCAGGTCATGAGCGACGAGGGCTTCATGTACATTAAAAACAGCGAGGGCGAAAAGACGAAGGCGAACATGGTGCTGTGGGACGAGTCGAAAGTCCTTGAGGAAGTGCCCATGTATTTTCATAAATTGGTCAGATTCTGCAGGGAGAAGGAGATTGAGCTTGTAGTGATGACGACTCCTGTTCCGGAGGAGACCCTGGAGGAGCATTCCGGGAATTACAAGGAAGCAGACCGGTATTTTGCCGAACTGATGGAGGAGTACGGAATCCGGTATCTCAATTTCAATACGATGGAGACAGATGGATTCCAGCGGGGAGTTGAAGGGTTTTCCGATTATGAGGGGCATATGTTCGGAGGTAATGCCGAGAATTTCAGCAGGGTTCTGGCAGAATATCTGCGATAGGTCACTTAAACGGGTACCAGGTACTGTGAACGTGTGTTCACAGTACCTGGTACCTTTTTTTAATAGACAACCAGACCAGTGGACGATACAATGGATATAGGAAAGGTCATAGCTGCATGTTTTCTAACGCAATTTTTGGAAAGGGGTGGGCTGCCGTTTGAATATCATTGTTTCAAAATTGAAAGAAGTTGCATTTTCGGTACTGCCAATTACGCTGATGGTAATCGGATTGAACCTGACACTGACTCCGCTGGAAGGGACACTGATCGCGAGATTCCTTATCGGGACCGCGGTAATTATTCTGGGACTTTCACTTTTCCTGTTTGGTGTGGAAATCAGTATCACCCAGATTGGAAATGAAATGGGTTCCGCAATTGCGAAATCCAACCAGCTGCCGATTGTGGTCGGGGCGGGCCTTGTGTTAGGATTCTTTATCTCGGTCGCGGAACCGGATCTGCATATCCTGGCCGGGCAGGTAGAGGCAATCACGTCTGGAACAGTTGCAAAGTTCGGTCTTGTGGCAGTGGTATCGGTTGGGATTGCTCTCCTGATTGCAGGTGGTCTTGTCAGGATCGTGTATAATATCCCACTCTATAAGGTGCTTACAGTGCTGTATGGCATTATTTTTATTCTGGGTGTCTTCACGTCCCGCGAATTTCTGGCTATATCCTTTGATGCATCGGGAGCAACGACGGGAGCATTGACGGTCCCCTTTATTCTGGCGCTGGCAGCGGGTGCAGCCGAACTTAAGAAAGACAGCAAGGCTTCAGAAAAGGACAGTTTCGGACTGGTGGGCATTGCTTCGGTTGGAGCCATCATGGCTGTTATGGTCATGAGCCTTGCGTTTCGAAATGAAGAAATAACAGGAAAGCTGGAGTATGAGGAAGTTGTTACTAACTCTATTGCAGGGCATTACCTGCAAAAACTGCCGGTAATAGCTGGCGAGGTTTTGATCGCCCTGCTGCCAATACTGCTCATTTTTGCGGTATTTCAGATTGCTTCCCTCAAGCTTCCGGGCAAAATAATAAAAAGGATACTTTTTGGGATTCTTTTAACGTATGCGGGGCTTGTTCTCTTTCTGACCGGAGTCAATGCAGGCTTCATGGATGTGGGCACCATGGTCGGATACAGACTCGCATCCCTGGAAAATAAGGCTTATCTGGTGGTGGCAGGATTTCTGATGGGTTTCGTCACGATACTGGCAGAGCCGGCAGTGCATATACTGACGCGCCAGATCGAGGACGTCACCAGTGGATATATCCGTAAAAAAGCAGTTCTGTCAGCCCTTTCCATCGGAATCGGAAGTGCAATCGCGCTTTCCATGGTAAGGATTCTGATTCCGGGAGTACAGCTGGCCCATTTCCTTGTTCCGGGCTATATACTGGCAATTACATTGACGTTTCTGGCACCAAAGATTTTTGTGGGAATCGCCTTTGATGCAGGAGGAGTCGCCTCTGGTCCAATGACAGCTACATTCATCCTGGCCTTTGCACACGGGGCCGCCGATGCGACAGAAGGTGCGGATATTGTGGCAGATGGATTCGGACTGATTGCGATGGTTGCTCTGATGCCGCTGATAACCCTTCAGGTTCTGGGGCTGATTTTTAAAATGAAGTCGAAAAAAAGGGGGAATGGAAGATCATGAAGAATAATCCGGGAAAACCCGCATTTGAAATGATATACATCATAGCCGAAGACGGAAAGGCAAGCGAGATACTCCATAGCGCAAAAAGGCATGGAATTAAAGGGGGAACTGTCTTTTTGGGGCAGGGAACGGTTGACAGCCCGTTTTTAAGGCTGTTTTCGATATGCAGCATCAGGAAGGAAGTTATTTTGATGGGGACCGATGCGGAAACTGCCGGAAGTGCTTTAGAAGCGCTGAACAAGGAGTTTGGATTCGAACGGTCGGGAAAAGGAATTGCATTTACCATACCCGTGGGCAGCATATGGGGAGCCAGATGCTACAAATGTGAAGGAATAGGAAGAAGCGGAGGTGCGGATCAGACTATGTATCAGGCGATAACGGTGATTGTGGATAAGGGTAAGGCGGAGCAGGTAATTGAGGCCGCCGAAAAAGCTGGTTCTAATGGAGGGCTGATCTTAAATGCAAGAGGATCAGGAATTCATGAGACAAGCAGGATTTTCGCTATGGATATAGAGCCGGAGAAGGAGGTCGTGATGCTGCTTTCAGAGAATGAAAAAGCAGAAGCGATTGTGGAAAGCATCAGGAAGGACCTGAAACTGGATGAGCCCGGAACAGGAATCATATTTACCCAGAACGTGAACCGGATGTATGGGGTGTAAAAAAAGGAAAAAAGGTACCAGGTACTGTGAACTTGTGTTCACAGTACCTGGTACCTTTTTGGCGGTCGTTGGATGATATTTGCATAAATGAATTATGTAAATCAAAAAACCATACGAAACCCACAAACAGGACATATCAATTTTGATACAGACATTAAAAAATGAAACAAAAATGATAAAAAAAGCGTCAAATACGTTTGGGTTTTATGCAGAATGTGAAAAGAATGGAACCAGAATAGAATTGTGAAACATTATGGAAATCTGTAAAACACAGTAAAATCAACGGTTCATAGCCAGTATCATTTCTGATAACGTATATCAATTGTAATGATATACAATAAAATGGTTAAGAAATATAATTATTCCATACTAAATTATTTTAGTAATAACTAAACTAGTTATGGAGGAGAAGTAAAATGAAAAAGGGATCTAAAAAAAGAGCTTTTGCATGGCTTCTTGCTTTATCTTTATCAGCAGGAAATCTCACAGGTTATTCAATGCCGGTTTATGCGGAAGCTGGCGGTACGATCAATGATTATGCTGCATATGTATCTGATGAAACGGTAGCGGACTTCAGGTTCGGTACGGACATTACAAAAGCTTCTGTTTATGACAGTGCGAAAGGCTACGGATTCAGCGATGTTTCTTATCCGAATGCGGCTGAAGGCTGGATCAGCAACGTGTACAATCCAAGAAAAGCGGTGGTTACAGAATCTTCTTCAGGATTCGTATCTGATGCGGCCGGGGCGCTCGCAATCGGAAGCAAGGTGTGGACAGAAACCGAAAGCACCGGCTATGGCGTTTATACCTATGAAAATACATCGACTTTTGACATGGGTCTGAGCAATGCAGACTATGAGGTGACGGTTACGTTTGTAAATCCTACAAGCGCTGCCTATACAGCATATGTTGAGACAGAAGACATTACCAAGGCATCAGGAATCGTAGTGGCTCCGGGAGCATCGGTGGAATCCAAGGTGACGGCATGTCTGTTGGACGGAAAGCTGAATGTGAAATTCCTTGCAGCAGGATCCGCAACCTCAGAGAGCGCAGCAGCCATGGGGACCGTCTATGTAAGCGGTCTGAAGGTAGTGCGCAAGGCAACCAATGCAGCAGGCACAAAACCGACTGTATTTATTGCATCCGACTCGACGGTGCAGACCTATGATGCGTCCTATTATCCGCAGACAGGCTGGGGACAGACGCTTTACAACTTCTTCGGTGCGTTTACAGGCGAATCGGAATGTGAAGACTGCACCTACTCACAGGCACAGACCTATGAGACGGAAAATGTGATCATAGAAAACAGGGCTATCGGAGGAAGAAGCTCAAAATCGTTTATAGAGGAAGGAAAGCTGGATGACCTTTTAGAGGATGTGAAGCCGGGAGACTATCTTCTTGTTCAGTGGGGACATAACGATGCCACCTATTCAAGGCCTAACAGATATGTATCCTCTGCAGATTTTGCAACCTACATCCAGTACTATATAGACGGATGCAGGCAGAGAGGAGCAACCTGCGTGCTGGTGACTCCTGTTGCCAGATACAGCTATAATGCGGACGGCACCTTCAACAGCAATTTTGAAGCGTACCGCCAGGTCATGCTTTCCATGGGCGCTGCCCAGAATGTTCCTGTTCTGGATCTGACAGCAGCTTCCATAGAGCTTTGCGAATCTTTCGGCATAGAGGGAAGCAAGTCGCTGTTCCTTCAGCTGGCAGCCGGGGATTACACAGGATACTATGAAAAAGGCGTTGCGGATGCGACCCATCTCCAGTACTACGGCGCCTATAAATTTGCCCAGTGCGTTGCGCAGCTCATTAAGGATTATGCAGTGGATGCGCAGCTTGACGGGTTAAGGACAATGGTCGAGCTGAATGCACCGGCTTCTGCTCCGGCAAAAATCGCAGGACTGAATACGACAACGGTGGGAGCATCCAGCGTTTCCTTAAACTGGAACCCATCGGAAGGTGCGGAACTCTACTATATCTACAGGGCAGAGCTTGCAGCAGGCCAGACGGCTGCTGATGTTGATTTTTCGGCGGCAAATAAATATTCCGTCAGCTCCCTGGCAAAATATACGGATTCCAAATGTGAAAGCGGAAAAACGTACGTATATGCCATAAAGGGATTCAATGAATTCGGGCTTTCCGAGGAATCGGACAAGCTTGCAGTTACAACAAAATCATCCAAGTACAAATATGATTTCTGCCAGACGGCTTCCAATCCGACAATGCCAGGATGGAACCAGGTTACCTGCACACAGGCATATACGGCAGAGGCAGGTTACGGATGGCTGAAAGCGCCGGGAAACGGCAGGAGCCGTGCAGGCAATACAAATGCGGCATCCAGCTTAATGGCAGATGACTTCTGTTTGGGAGCGGGAACCTTTGCGGTAGACCTTCCTAACGGAGATTATGAAATTAAAATCTATGCGGGAGACCTGCTTGCGGGAACCAGCACGATCAAACCGTCCTATACGGCGGAAGGTGTTGCAATAGGAACCCTTTCCGTGAAGCAGTCCATAGCGACACTGACTGCCAAGGTGCGCGTAACGGACGGACAGCTTACCTTAGGTGTGGGCGGAACAAATGCCTATATCAATGGTATGGAAATCACGCCGTTGCTTCTGGCACCGTCAAACCTTTCCTATTCGGAGCTTGATTTTACGGATACGAATGCCACATTCCTGATTAATTTCAACGGAATTGACGAAGCGGTATCCTACAAGGTCTACCAGAAGGGAAGCACGGATACGGCCTATACGGCAGTCAAGACAATCGAAGCTGCAAAGGCTGACGAACTTGATTCCCGTGCCATGATCGCTGACATTGGCGAGACTTTCGAATATTATGTTACAGCAGTCACAGGAGACGGAACCGAATCTGCGAGCAGCAACATCGTCAAGGTGACGACCCTGGATGAAAATGCAGCGCCTCCTGCAGCGCCGGAAAACCTGCACTGCATCAGCGCGGCAGAAGCAGACATCCAGATCGGGTGGGATGCAGTAGACGGCGGAGCATACTACAACATCTACCGTTCTGCAAAGGCGGAAGGCGATAAGGCATTTACAGGTTTTGTAAAGGCAGGAACTGCAAAGGGTACTTCCTTTACGGACACTTACTGGGACCTTGACACCAATATCCATTACTATTACAAGGTGGAAGCGGTAGGCAAAGGCGGACCGGGAGAAAAAACGGCAGCTCTTGAGACGCCGGTAACAGAGACACTTTCAGCACAGAAAGCAGAAAGTCTTTCAGACAGGGCACTGGTAGCAGTCGACCTTGCAGGAGACAAAGGCGCTGAAATCAATGTAACAACAAAGGATGCAGAAGACAACGAGCTTACGAAAGGCGTTTATTTAAGCTGGAGGCTTTTTGAAAATGATCCTGAGGATGTTACATTCACCGTTTACAGGAATGACCAGGTAATCGCTTCAGATATGACTGTCACAAACTGCGTCGATGAAGGCGGAGCGGCAGGAGATGTCTATAAAGTGGTCGGAAGTTCCGATGCAGGCCTTGGCCTTTCGGTAACGGCTACAGAAACCTGGGAAAACTACTATGCAGAATTCCAGCTTGTAAAACCGGAAGATCAGACAATGCCGGATGCAAGCATCTGCACCTATACTGCAAACGACATGTCTGTGGGAGATCTGGACGGAGATGGAAAATACGAGCTTCTTGTAAAATGGATGCCGTCCAATTCACAGGACAATTCCAAGGGCGGATATACAGGAACAACCATAATTGACGCTTATGACATCAATGGGGCGACAGGAGCGGCAGAACTGCTGTGGAGAATCGACCTGGGAGTCAATATCCGTTCAGGCGCTCATTACACACAGTTCCAGGTATGGGATTTTGACGGCGACGGAAAAGCAGAACTGATGTGCAAGACTGCAGACGGCAGCACGACCTACCAGAACGCAGGAGGAAGCCTGACTGAAACAGGACATGTGGGAGCATGCAGCGCTTCGGCACTTCCGGTAAACGTGGTAAGTACTGCAAACGACTACAGGATTTCAACAGGATATGTATTATCGGGACCTGAATACCTGACGGTATTTGACGGCGAAACAGGAAAAATACTGGATACAGCAGCATATGTTCCAGAGCGCGGATCAGTTTCCGCATGGGGAGACGCATACGGAAACCGTGTGGACAGATTCCTTTCAGCAGTCGCTTATACGGACGGCGAAACGCCAAGCGCAGTATTCTGCAGAGGATACTACTCAAGAATGTGCCTGACTTCCTATAAATTCGTTGACACAAATGCCGACGGAAAAGGAGACAAGCTTCAGGTTGAATGGAAGTTTGATACAAACGACTATCCGGAAGAAGAATACGGACTGACAGAGGAACAGGGAAACCACGCAATCAACGTCCAGGATCTTGACGGGGATGGCAAGGATGAAATCATCTACGGCGGTGTCGTGGTTGACCATGACGGAGTCCTGAAATATACGACTGAACTCGGACACGGGGATGCGATGCATGTGTCAGACTGGATTCCATCAAATGACGGACTGGAAATCTTTTCAGTGCATGAGCATTCCAATGCGGCATACCAGGTAGAAGTCCATGATGCGGAAACCGGAAAGATCCTCGCAGGATACTTTACAGGCATAGATACAGGACGCGGTGTGATGGCGGACGTAAATCCATACTATGAAGGCGGAGAATTCTGGTCAAATGCAGCATGGAACGGAACTGACGGAGGCATGTACACGGGCCTTTCGACTCTGGACAATATGATGAAAATTTCCGACAGCACGCCAAGCATAAACTTCAGCCTTTTCTGGGACGGAGACCTGCTGAGCGAACTGCAGGATCATACATTTAACCAGGCAGCCTATGTGCCGGTCAGCACCAATATCACAAACTGGAACTTCGAGACAGGAGAATCAGAAATCCTGCTGGAGAGCACTGAAATCTTTACGAGCAACGGAACAAAAGGAAACATGGGACTTGTAGCAGATGTTTTAGGCGACTGGAGAGAAGAAATCATCGCAAGAACATCAGCAGATGCCAGCAAGATCAGAATCTATACTTCAACAATTGAAACAGACTACAGCATTCCGTGCCTGATGGAAGATCATGCATACAGATTAGGCGTGGCATGGCAGAATGTCGGATACAACCAGCCGACAAACTTAAGCTATCTCCTGTCGGAAGGACTTGTGACTGCAAAACTGTCTGTTGCAGCAACAGAAGGAAACCTTGTGGAACTCAGCTTCACCAAGGCATCGGACGGAACATACGGCAACGAAATCGAAGCATATGAGATCTACCGCGCGGAAGGCGACGGAGACTACAGCCTGATTGATAGTGTGGCAGTGGATGAACTGACGGAAGCGGAGGCCGGATATGTATACAGAGATATTACGGCAGAGCCTCTCACGGATTATTCTTACATGGTGGCGCCAGTAGTAGCCGGAAAGACCTCTTATGTGTCAAATGCAGTAAACGCATCAACAACGGAAGGAATCAAATCCGTGGGCGAAGCGGCAGATGCAGAAGATATTATTGAAGACACAGTGCTTGCGGAAGGAAAATCACTTGCAGACCTGTTCCAGAAGACTGTGGACATCGTGAATTCAGCAGATGAAACAGTGGCCATGGAGATCGACTGGAATACGGATACGATCAATTTGTCTGAACCAGGAACCTATGAAGTATGCGGATACATCGCCGGATATTATATCCCGGTAAAAGCATCCATAACCGTAAAGGCAAACGAGATTACGGGATACGAATTTGATGGATATGCGAAAGCAGACGGAGAAGGCGCAGAGTATACGGTAATCGTCGAGAAACCTTCGAAACTCCTTACACTTCCTGAAAAAGCGGTATTCAGCTTCCTGAACGGAAACAAAGAAGAAACTCAGGTTGTCTGGGATGCTTCGGCATTGAAGATCACGAAAAAAGGAACCTACACGATTACAGGCCAGACGGCAGCCCTTGCTGAGTCGGATGGAAAATTCGGCACACAGGCAGTCAGCATCCAGGTCATCGTCCAGAATGATGAACCAGGTAGTGCGGATGGCGGCAACAATAACAATAATAACAACAACGGTAGTGTAACCAGGGATGCTGTGCTTCAGATACTGGAAACAGCGAAGAAGGATGGGACGGCAGTGATTTCTACCGGCAACGCAGTCAAAATGACAGTGGAAGCCCTGAAAACTGCAGCTGCGAAAAACCTGGCAGTCATCATCGACACACCAGACTACACCTGGAAGTTCAGCAGCATCAAAAACACTGCTGATGAACTCACGACGACAGCCCTTGAGGTGTTCGGGGGTGAGGGAGACATCATCTCAAAACACCTTGGAAAAACATACAAGGGAATCCAGGTGAACTTCGCCTACTCGGGTAACCTTCCGGGAACTGCAGAGGTGACAATCAAGAATGCTGCAGGAAAACTTCCGGCTGGAACAAAATCCGTGTTTGTATACTACTACAATCCGGCTACGAAGCTGTTTGAACTTCTTGACACAAAAGGAACGGTAAATCAGAACGGAAGCGTTACCTTTCAGATTACCCACTGTTCAGAATACGTATTGTCTGCAGTACAGCTTGATGACTCGCTGGTTGCAGGAGCAGCAAACCCGGCAACGGGAGACCATGCGCCTATAGCTCCGTTTGCCGGAGCTGGAATCGCAGCACTGTGTGCGGCGGCCTTGATGGCGGTAAGAAAGAAATAGAACAAGAAATGGTACCAGGTACTGTGAACGAAGTTCACAGTACCTGGTACCATTTTTGTTACAAATTATCTTTTCTGTAATCCCTGGGCGACATCTCAAATACTTTTTTGAAAGCATCGCCGAAATAATTGCTGTTATTGAAGCCGCACCGGCTTGCAATGGCTGAAATGGACTCATCCGTCTCCAGCAGCAGGGTGCAGGCTTCCTTCAACCTCACATGATTCAGATATTCCTTGAATCCGAGTCCCGTAATTGCCTTGAATTTTTTGGAAAAATAGGTGGGTGTCAGATTCGCGATTCTGGCGGCATCTTCAAGTGATAAATCCTGATGTGAGTTTCGGGTAATATATTGTGCGGCAGCCTGAACTGCATTCTCTGTAGAACCGATGGGGATCGTATCTTCCGTAACGGCTGTGGAGTCACGGAATAAGGTCAGCAGGAGTTCCTGAAAATAAAAATGGATAAGCAATTCGGAAGTTTCGGTTTTTATCTTTGACTCGGTCAACATTCTGGACAGGATGTCTTCAAAAGAGTTCCGGCAATCGGGATGGATGGAAAACTTTTGGGATTTTGGAAACTTATTTCCGGAGCGGGAAATTGTATGAAGCACAGAGGGTTCGATGTTATCCGGTTTGAAATATACAATGGAACGCATATGAAACCCTTTCTTTTCATAAGTGCTTTTATGATAATCCATTGCAGCAATCAGCAATGCTTCACCCTGGGTAAGATGCATGATGATATCATTCAGGAAAAAACTGCATTCGCCTTCCTGCATATAGTACAATTCAAAGCAAGGATGAAAATGGTGGCAGACCTGTACATGAGATGAAGACCTCCTGCAACGGTCAATACTAAATGAATCATGAATCACGTCTCGCATAAAATACCTCCAATGGCTGAAGCTGATTACTTCTGATTACTATTTACCCATATAGTAACACAAAAAAACTGTAATTTGAATCATAAATAGACATATAATTGGTGGAAAGAACGGAATCGGACATGCTAAAATCAGTTCATAAGTTACAGAACAAATAAAAGAAACGCAAAGAAGATGGCAATAGTGCACAAATGATTTCATGAAAAAGGGAGAAGAAAATTATGAAAAAAATGAAACGATTCCTGGCGCTGGCATTATCCTGTACGATGATTTTTTCGTTAGCAGGCTGCGGCGGTACTGAAAAAGAAACAAAAACAGAAACAGAAGCAACAACAGAAGAAACGGAAGCAGACGACAAGCTGGTGAATGACGGAGAGTATGAGGAATGTACAATCAGACTTTCCTGGTGGGGAGGAGAAGCAAGACATGAAGTGACACAGGCTGCAGTTAACGCATTTATGGAAGCATACCCGGGAATCAAGGTGGAGACTGAATTTGCAGCATGGACAGGTTGGGAAGACAAGATGTCTACGGCTTTTTATGCAGGAACTGAACCGGATGTCAACCAGATTAACTGGAACTGGATTACTGCATACAGTTCAGACGGAAGCGTATTCTATGATTTGAACAAGGCGTCAGAAATAATCGACTTATCACAGTTCAGCGATGAATCACTGACTGAATGTACGGTGGCGGATAAACTGCAGGGCATTCCGGTAGCGATGACAGGAAGGATTTTCTACTGGAATCAGACTACTTTTGAAAAAGCAGGAATCAGTGTACCGACTACTATGGAAGAATTACTCAATGCAGGTCAGATTTTTAAGGAAAAATTAGGCGAGGATTATTATCCGCTGGTACTTAATGAGTATGACAGGATGATACTTATGGTTTACTATCTGGAAAGCGTTTATGGAAAGAACTGGGTTGAAGACGGCGAAGTGAATTATACGCAGGAAGAAATCGAAAAAGGACTTGAGTTCATAAAATTATTAGAAGAGAAGCATGTAACACCAACAGTGATGCAGATTATCGGAGATGGTGCTGAATCCCTGGATAAGAACCAGAAATGGATGAGCGGAAAGTATGCAGGCATCTTTGAGTGGGATTCTTCAGCAAATAAATTCAAAGGCGCATTAGAAGCAGGACAGACGTTTACAGTAGGCGATTATTTCAAGGATATGGGAGATTATCAGGGCGGCTTTGCAAAAGTATCGTTGGCATTTGCAATCTCTGAAAAAACAGAGCATCCAAAAGAAGCAGCTATGCTGATCAACTTTTTGATGAACGAAGAAGCAGGCGTAAAAGCAATGGGTTCGGAACGAGGAGTTCCTCTCAGCAAAAAGGCATTAGAATTATGTGAGACAAATGGTTTGCTGGATGCAACTGTTGCAGAGGCAAATGGGAAAGTGCTCGACTGGGCTTCCTTCACACTGGATCCTATGTTCGAAGATGCAGGATTAAAAGGCAATCCGGACGGTGTTTACTTTGATGTAATGAGCGGCCTGAGCTACGGCGATTATACGGTTGAAGATGCAGCAGCCGAACTCCTGGACGGAATCAACGGCGTATTATCAAAATAATGGTGACTATTCAGGAATGAGGAAGTTCTGAACAGTTACCAGATACTAAGAGTTTAGATAAGGCAGGCTTACAGTGTATTAAGGTTGTGATGCCTGCCTTATTTTCGCTCTAAAATCGGAAACATTCAAAATCAAGCAGAAAAGAAGGGAAAAAGATGTCAGCTATTACGAAATTTATTAATGAGTTTCTTTTTTCTTATGAAAGATATCAGACATATTGGAATTATGAAGACGGCTGCGTTCTCATGGGCTGTAAACAGCTCTATGAAGCAACGGGCGACAGGAAATATTATGAGTATATTTTAGATTATCTGAAAGAAGAAATTACAGACGATGGAACGATCGTGAATTTTAAAACAGATAAGTTCAATATTGACAGTATGAATTGCGGAAAAATATTATTTCTCGTATATGAAACGGAAAAGCAGGAAAAGTATAAAAAGGCAATTGATTTTCATATGGAAATTCTAAAGAAGCATCCGCGCTGCAGATGCGGCAGCTTCTGGCACAAAGAGATTTATCCGAATCAGATTTGGTTAGACGGACTATATATGGCGCAGCCATTTTACATGGAATATGAGACAAAGTACAACAACAGGCAGAATTACGATGACATATTGAATCAGTTTGAAAATGTTCAGAAATTTTTGTATGACAAAGAGAAAGGGCTGTATTATCACGGTTTTGATGAAGCCCGGATTCAGCCATGGGCCAATAAGGAAACCGGATGTTCACCCAATTTCTGGATCAGGGCCATGGGATGGTGGCTGATGTCGCTTGTTGATGTTATGGACGTCATGTCGATAGAAATGTTCGAATATTATAAACGGCTTGAAGAAATCTTCAGAGGAGCCGTCAAGGGGATTCTGCAGTATCAGGATCCGGATACGAAGCTTTTCTACCAGGTGATTGACCATCCTGAAGCACAAGGAAACTATATTGAAACATCCGGCAGTGCAATGGCTGCATATGCCATTATGAAGGCCTGCCGCATGGGGATCCTTTCAAAAGAAAAATATGGCACAACAGGTCTTGAAATGTTAGAATCATTAGCAGAACAGAAACTGGAAAAAACGGATGACAACTATCATCTGACGGGGATCTGCCATGTTGCCGGACTTGGTCCTGGAACTGACAGAGACGGAAGCATTGAATATTATCTGTCTGAGCCTGTCGTATCGGACGATGCAAAAGGCGTTGGACCATTCATGATGGCTTATGCACAGTATCTGATGCTGAAAAAGGAAGTAAACGAATAACATAGAAACCGGAAGGGAGAATTGGAAATGAAAAAATGGGTAAAGAGAAATACCGGACTGCTTTTTATTCTGCCATGGTTGTTTGGCTTTTGCGTATTTAAAGCATATCCGTTTTTGTCATCTTTGTATTACAGCTTCACTGATTTCAATCTATTCAAAGGGATCAGCGAATATGGATTTATGAATTACAAAGAGATTTTTACAGATAAAGATACCATATCCTCGCTGATTGTAACCTTTAAGTATGCATTTCTTACGGTGCCTTTAAAACTGGCAGCAGCTTTGTTTATTGCATATATTTTGAACTTCAAAATAAAAGGTGTCAATTTTTTCCGTACTGCATACTATATCCCCTCGATTTTAGGAGGTTCGGTAGCGATTGCAGTATTATGGAAGGCATTGTTCAGGGATGATGGAGTAATCAATTCCATGCTGGGCATGTTTGGGGTTGCGGGTCCGCAATGGCTGAGCGATCCTGATTATGCGCTGTTCATTATCTGCTTTTTAAGAGTATGGCAGTTCGGGGCGGCAATGGTCATTTTCCTTGCAGCATTGAAGGGAGTTCCGACAGAACTTTATGAATCGGCTTCCGTAGAAGGTGCCAGCAAGTGGAAACAGTTCTTTTCAATCACAATTCCGATGATTTCTCCGGTTATTTTTTACAATCTGGTCACACAGCTGTGCCAGGCTTTCCAGGAATTCAACGGCCCTTATATTATCACACAGGGCGGACCGAGAAAATCAACGATGTTAATTTCTCTTATGGTATATCGGAGCGCATTCCAGCAGAATGAAATGGGAATGGCAAGTGCACTGGCATGGGTTATGTTTATAGTGGTCATGGTACTTACGGTAATCTCTTTCCTGAGCCAGAAATACTGGGTATATTATTCGGATGAAGATGGAGGTAGATAAAATGTCATTAGGAAAGAAAAAAATAATATCTACAGTTCTTCGATATGCGGTACTGATTCTGGTAGGGCTGCCTATGGTCTATCCGCTGCTGTGGATGGTAAGTGCGACATTCAAATCCAATACGGAAATCTTTTCCGGAATGGGATTGATTCCAAAAACTTTTAATTTTGACGGATACAAAAATGCATTCAATGATTTCGGAGGCAATATCAACCTGTTAAAGGCAATGATCAACACGTATTCCTATGTAATCCCGAAGGTTGTCTTTACCATCATTTCAGCTACGGTGACTGCATATGGCTTCAGCAGATTCAAATTCAAAGGAAGAGACGTATTATTTGCTATCTTAATGTCGACTCTGTTTCTGCCACAGGTAGTGTTAAACGTACCTCAGTTCCTTTTGTTCAACAAATTGGGATGGGTCGATTCGGGGTTATACCTGCCGCTGATCGTGCCGACGCTGTTTGCGATTGATACCTATTTTGTATTTATGCTGATCCAGTTCCTGCGCGGGATTCCGGTGGAATTGGAGGAGGCAGCCCAGATTGACGGATGCAATGTAGTGCAGATCCTGGTGAAGATTATTGTCCCGATGTTAAAGCCGGCTCTGGTTTCCTGTGCCTTATTCCAGTTCATGTGGTCTTCCAATGACTTTATGGGACCGTTGCTGTATGTCAGCACCCCGGCAAATTATCCGGCAGCCATTTTCGTCAAGCTGTCAATGGATGCGGATACGGGATTTGAATGGAACAGAGTGCTGGCCGTATCGTTAATCTCTATAATACCATCCCTGGTCGTGTTTTTCCTGGCGCAGGACACATTTGTTGAAGGAATCACGGCAGGCGGAGTGAAAGGCTAAATTACGATGAAAGTATCATTACTAATGCATACAGGCAGAAGCGCAACAATAGAATTGAATGATGGCGGAATCTATTACACGAGGGAGAAATATGAAGTCTGGATAAACGGAAAATTTGTCATGACGTCAGGGACAGTCATTACGAATCTTTTCGGATTAAAGCCGGATACGGAATACAATCTGAGAGTAATCGGTTCCGAAAGCAGAATAGAAGCGGGACAGCTCTGGTTTCGTACAAAAAAGGAAAGCTTCACTCTGAATGTCAGGGAATTCGGCGCAAAGGGTGACGGGATATGGAATGATACCAGCTACATACAGGCGGCGATTCTGGCCTGCCCGGAAGATGGAAGAGTTCTGATCCCGAAAGGAACCTATCGGATTACAAGTCTGTTTTTGAAAAGCAGAATCAATCTTGAACTTGCAAAGGACGCAGTTTTATCGGCAGTAACAGAGAGGGAGCAATATCCCGTATTTCCGGGGATTGTGGAAAGCTATGACGAGCAGAGCGAGCTTTGCCTGGGGACCTGGGAAGGAAATCCGCTGAAGATGTTTGCCGGAATCCTGAATGGTATCGGTGTAAAAAATATAGTGGTTTACGGCGAAGGCGTCATAGACGGAAATGCATCCTTCGAGAACTGGTGGAAAGATGCGAAAGTCATGAAGACAGCCTTCCGCCCAAGACTGCTGTTTCTGTCGGGCTGCTCTGATGTCAGAGTACAGGGGCTGCTGTTTACGAACAGTCCATCCTGGACAATCCACCCGTATTTCAGCAAAAGGCTGACTTTTCTGGGCAGTCAGATTATAAATCCGCAGGACTCGCCGAATACGGACGGCATCGACCCGGAATCCTGCGAGAATGTTACGATTGCCGGCGTTCATTTTTCATTGGGAGACGACTGTATTGCTTTGAAATCCGGAAAAATATATATGGGATCAAAGTACAAAACACCTTCCAGCAAAATTCTGATCAGGCAGTGTCTGATGGAAAACGGTCATGGCGCAGTAACGGTCGGAAGCGAAATGGCTGCAGGCGTTAAAAATGTAAAAGTAAAGGAATGCATGTTTTTAAATACGGACCGCGGACTCAGGGTAAAGACAAGAAGAGGCAGAGGAAAAGATGCTGTTCTGGACAAGATCGTGTTTGAAGATATCAAAATGGATCATGTGAAGACACCGTTTGTCGTAAACGCCTTCTATTTCTGCGATCCTGACGGAAAGTCCTTTTATGTCCAGTCGAGGGAGGTACTGCCGGTCGATGAGAGGACTCCTCAGATTAAAAAGCTTGTTTTTTCGAATATCAGCTGCGATAATTGCCATATAGCAGGTGCACATATCCAGGGACTGCCTGAAAGGAAAATCGAGCACCTGGAAATGAGAAATATCCGCATGCGCTATGCCCCACAGGCGGTCAGCGGAATGCCGGCTATGGCAGACGGCATTGAGGCGGTCAGCAAAAAAGGAATTGTGATTAGCAATGTCGACAGGCTGATCTTGAAGAATATCGATATAGAAGGACAGGAAGGAGAACCATTTGAACTTGCGAATGTTCTCAATCTGGAAGGAGATATAAAGGAATGCAGATAGGAATCAGGGTGCATGACACAAAGGAACTTCCGCTGGAAGAAAGGCTGCAGGTTATAAAAGAACAGGGATTTACCTGTGGGCATCTGGCGCTGTCAAAAGTGATCAGCGGCCATTCAGTAAAGAATGCGGCATTGACGCCGGGGTTTGCAATGTATATAAAGCGGGCTTTCGCAAAAAACGAGCTGGATATCGCTGTGCTTGGCTGTTATCTGAATCTGGCAAATCCGAACAAAGAGCAGCTTGCAGAAATAATCGAAACCTACAAAGTGCACATCCGTTTTGCATCGATCCTTGGATGCGGCGTGGTCGGCACCGAGACCGGAGCACCGAACGAGGAATACCGGTTTGAAGCGGCATGCCATACGCAGGAAGCCCTGGATACCTTTATTGAAAATTTAAGGCCGATTGTTGCATATGCCGAAAACATGGGAGTGATCGTGGCGATCGAGCCGGTGTTCAGACATATCGTTTCGAATCCGGAACGGGCAAGAGAAGTACTGGACCGGATTCAGTCCCCCAATCTGCAGATCATTCTGGATCCTGTCAATTTACTGGATGTTTCAAACTATCAGGACCGCGAAAGCATTATCGCGGAAGCGGTTGCGCTTTTGGGAGATGCGGCAGCAGTGATCCATATTAAGGATTTTGTGGTAGAAAATGGGCAGCTGAAATCGCTTGCTGCCGGAAGCGGAATGATGAACTATGAAAGGATACTTTCATTTGTGAAAAAAGAAAAACCTTTTGTTCATGTGACGCTGGAGGACACGGTTCCGGAAAATGCGGTCCGTGCGAGGGAACTTATTCAGTCTGTATATAATGAGGTGAAATAATATGCTTGCTCGTTTGTTTGATTATGATAATCCGGTAATCCGTTTTTTGGGAAAGCTTGCAGATATTTGGATTCTGCATATTTTATGGCTGGTTTGCTGTGTTCCAATTGTTACAATCGGAGCATCCACAACGGCGGCATTTTATGCCGCAATGAAAATGGAAAGCAACCAGGGGTATGTGGCAAAGAATTTTTTTGAATCTTTCCGGACAAATTTCAGGCAGGCGACACGTATGTGGGGGATCCTGTCGGTGACAGGCATCCTCATACTATTTGATATCTATTTCTGGTATGTCATTCAGGAAAAGTCAAGTGTCGTGATGCTTGCCTTCAGCATCGGCCTGTTTGCAGCATACATGATTGAATTCGTATATGCGTTTGCAGGACTGGCCCGTTTTGAAAATACTACGAAAAATCTGATGAAAAATGGATTCTTGATGGCGATGCTTCACTTTCCCCAGACATTCGCTATTTTGATCGTACTCGGAGTGGCAGGATATTTAACGACGACTATTTTTCTGGCAACGTTTATACTGATCACGTTTGGATGCGGTTTTGTCATCTATCTTATATCCGTGCAGCTGAACAGGGTGTTTGCGGATTATATGCCAAAAGAGGAATAGGAAAAATGGTACCAGGTACTGTGAACGAAGTTCACAGTACCTGGTACCATTTTTGTGCGTCAAGCAAGGCACAATCTTAAGGGTTAAAGTGCTGTATTCTGAAAGTCTCCTAATCGATTCTGGTGTTTTTATAAAGCTTTCGACTCTGAGACGGCGTCATTCCGGTAATGGATTTATATACACGGTTAAAGTGGGTGATGTTGGAAAAACCAGTATCTTTGCTGATTTCAGTCACGTTTTTATCGGTTTCCATAAACATTCTCTGGGCATTCATCACACGGGTAATCTGAATGTACTGAATGATAGTGCTGTTCGTGGATTTCTTGAATTCTCTGCAAAGGTAGTACGGACTAATATAAAAATGCCGTGCAAGCCTTTCAAGGGTAATCTCCTCATTATAGTTCTGGTGAATGTAGCTTATGATATCGACGATCCGGTTCCTTTTCTCGGGGAGTGCCGGAAAATTTATTTCTCTCACAATCTTAACCAGCAGAAGATTTAGAATAGAGTGCATATAGCTTGCGCAGTAACGGCCAGGAGAATCCTGCTCCTCCTGCAGCTGCAGCAGCATTTGATGAATCGTTCTTTTTGCAGCTGAATCTGGTTTGTAAACGCCAGTTCCGTTTTCTAAGGATTCTAATAGTTCAGGAGAATCAATCTCTTCTTTTTTAAAATACAGCAGAAGTCTTTTGAATGGCACGTTTTCTTCGCCATAGGAATGATGCATTTTATAAGGGGAAAAGATAATAAATTCGCCTGGAGTAATGCTGTACAGTTCATCCTGAATCATATGGAAGCGAGTTCCTTTTTCAAGATAATACAATTCGAAATAATCGTGAAAATGAGATTTCGCCATATTGTCATTTACGCTCTGAATGCACTCGCAGGCAATTTTGCTGCCTTGAGCCATCATAATCCCTGCCTGGTCTATCAAAATAGTCCCTCCTGTTAAAGAATAATCAAAGTGCATGATGAAAATGCTTAAAAAAAGAAAAATATATAAGTGCATCTTAGCATTTTTTTAGAAGAAGTGCAAGATATGTATGAAATAAGGGGAATTACCGCAAGTTCTGTCTAGTTTGATGCAGCGTGTTTTGATAAAGTTGTGTATGAAAATCAAAACAATCAAGGAGGTAACATTCATGAAATTGTGTATGAATGTGAGTGCTGTAAAACAGCAGGATAATTATTATGCTGTTCTTACCAACAGCATTAAAATCAGAATTTATTTTCTGACAGATTCCATCATACGTATCCGTGCAGGCTTTGATGGAGATTTTGCGGAAGAATCCTATAGCCTGGTTATGACAGCATGGGAAGACCGTATGGACAGTTTTCTGAAGAATTGCAGAAAACGTACCCATACAGCGGATGCAGTGCTTACAGATAACGAACAGGAGGCAGTGATTCAGGGGAGGCTGCTGAAAGTGGTGGTTGAAAAAGATCCGTTCCGTGTCTGTGTTTATGATTCGGAAGGAACATTGCTTCATGCTGATGTCGTTGATCTTACTTACATGGAGGACAGCAACCACCGCCGCATTCATACTAGTGAGATTACCCCGGATGACTGTTTTTACGGGTTCGGCGAAAAAAGCGGTGAATTTAATAAGGCTCAGAAATTTATGAACATGAGCCCAAAGGATGCCATGGGGTATAATCCAAAAGAGACCGACTCCCTATACAAACATATTCCTTTTTATATTAAACTGAACCGCAGTAATCAAAAAGCAGTTGGATATTTTTACCATAATACCTACGAATGCGATTTTGATATGGGACGGGAAAAGAGCAATTACTGGAAAATGCACAGCCGTTACCGTACAGATGGAGGAGATATCGATTTATTTCTGATAACGGGACCGAAGGTTCGTGATGTGGTAGAGCGTTATACAGATCTGACCGGAAAATCGGCTATGCTCCCAAGGTATGCGTTGGGATATCTGGGATCTTCCATGTATTATCCAGAGCTGGAAGCAGACTGTGATGATGCAATCTGCGAGTTTATCGACACAACAAAGGAAGAACGGATTCCTGTCGATGGTTTCCAGCTTTCATCTGGATACTGTGCCATTGAGACAGAAGAAGGAATTAAGCGTTGCGTGTTTACCTGGAACCATAAGAGGTTCAAGAATCCAAAGGATTTCTTTGCCCAGATGAAAAAAAGAGGAATCGTCGTTTCTCCAAACGTAAAACCGGGTATGCTTTTAGTTCATCCAAAACTGGAAGAAATGAAAAAGAAAGGCATGTTCGTAAGAGCGAGTGATAGCGATCAGCCAGGAGTTGGAACCTGGTGGGGCGGAAAGGGACACTTTGTAGATTATACGAAGCCGTCAACCAGAGAGTACTGGAAAGAATATTTGAAAGAAAATGTTTTGGACTATGGGACCAGCTCTGTGTGGAATGATAACTGTGAATACGACAGCATGGTGGATAAAGACTGTGTCTGCGATTTTGAAGGTAAAGGCGGAACCATTGGCCAGCTGAAATCAGTTATGTCTAATATCATGTGCCAGATTACTGATGAAGCGATCCGCGATACTTTCGGCAATACCCGTCCGTACATCGTCTGCCGTTCCGGACACTCCGGAATTCAGCGTTATGCTCAGACATGGGCAGGAGACAATCTGACATGCTGGGATTCCCTGAAGTATAATATAGCTACGATACTGGGCATGAGCCTGTCGGGCGTGGCAAACCAGGGATGCGATATTGGAGGCTTTTTTGGACCTTCTCCAGAGGCGGAATTGCTGGTGCGCTGGATTCAGAACGGAATTTTCCAGCCCCGTTTTTCAATCCATTCCACAAACACGGACAATACTGTAACAGAACCATGGATGTACAGCGGCTGTACGGGCTTTATCAGAAAAGCAATTGAATTCCGATATCAGTTAAGTCCATACCTGTATTCTCTGTTAGCACGGGCACATGAAACAGGACTTCCGATTATGGAGCCGATGTGCAGTGCATTCCAGGAGGATACTAAGTGCTACGATGAGGGTATTGATTTTATGGTGGGCGATTCGCTTATGGTTGCCAATGTGGTTGAAAAGGGAGCAAAGACAAGAAGGGTGTATCTGCCGGAAGGACATGTTTTCTATGATTTCTATACAAGAGAAGCTTACCAGGGCGGACAGACTATCGAAATACCGGTAGATTTAGACAGTATCCCGATATTCATAAAAGATGGCGGAATCATTTCTCTGGCATCAAATCCGATTGATAATCTGAGCACGCAGAAGGCTATAGGAATAAAGCTGATCTGTGCAGCAGATAAAGACAGCCGGTTTGAACTGTACGAAGACGACGGCGAAAGTATGGATTATGAAAACGGCGGATATCTAAAGACCAGAATCATGATGAAAAGCGGCGAGCGCACTACATTGGATTTTGTTAAGGAAGGAAATTTCAAGACATCGGTAGAAACGATGTACCTGGATGTGATCAGAAGAGATAAAGCTCCTTACTGGGTATCTATAGACGGACAGGAAGTGCCTCATCTCCTGCACAGAAGAAAGTTTGAGGAAGCCGGTTATGGATGGTACTACAGCCAGAGCATGAAATCGGTTCAGATAAAATATAAAAATCCGGATAAGGATTATCAGGTGTTAATCTCATTTGAGCAGTTTGATATGATTGGAATGTAGGATAACAGAAGGAAGGGGTAACAGAATATGAAAAAATTAATTGCGGTAATATTGTCTCTTAGTCTTGCGGTTATGAGTCTTGCAGGCTGTGGTGCGGAAAGTGCAGAATCAAGTGCAGAGGCGACAAAGGAAAATCCAATGGTATTGACACTGGCCCATGGGTTAAGTGAAACCCATACGGTTCATATCGCTATGCTGGAGTTTGCTGAAAAAGTGGAGGAACGCACAGAAGGAAGAATCCAGGTAAAAATTTATCCGAATGGCCAGCTGGGATCTGAAACAGAAGCAATGGAACAGCTGATGGCTGGAGTTGTAGCTATGACAAAAGTTTCGGCACCTGGTCTTGCCACCTATAATGAGGCTTATCATAGCTTTGGTCTTCCGTATATTTTTGATGATACGAAAGATTTCTATCGTATCATGGATTCCAGTCAGATGCGTGACTTTTTCCTGTCGACAGGAGAGGACGGTTTTGTGACTTTAACCTACTATACGTCCGGAGCAAGATCATTTTATACTGTAGATAAGCCAATCAGAACACCGGAAGATCTGAAAGGATTAAAAATCCGCGTGCAGGATATGAAATCCCAGACAGATATGATTAAGGCAATGGGAGGGACGCCGGTAGCGATGTCCTATGGTGATGTCTATACTTCCCTTCAGACAGGGATTATAGATGGAACAGAGAATAATGAGACTGCACTGACGACAGGAAAGCATGGTGAAATCTGTAAGGTATACTCTACAGATCAGCATGCAATGATTCCTGATGTTATGGTCATGAGTGCAAAAGTGTGGAATGGAATCGCACCGGAAGACCAGAAGATTATTCTGGAGGCTGCCTATGAATCGACAGATAGCCATAAGATTGCATGGGACAGCGCAATCCAGGCGGCTGTAGAAGAAGCAAAAACACAAATGGGCGTAACGTTTGTAGATGACATTGATAAAGAGGCATTCAGGGAAGCGACGAGCGGTATGATCAGTGAATATTCATCAACGTATCCGAAAGTGGCTGAGCTGCTGGATATTATTGATTCTGTAGAATAGGGGGAAAAACAATGCAGGGAACTTTAACAACCATTAAGAAGGGCATGAATTTCATTTTATCCCGTATTGCAGCATTTTTGCTGCTGACTATGACTTTTTTGGTTTTGTATCAGGTCTTTACAAGATATGTCTTAAATGATCCGGCGGGCTTTACAGAGGAAATTGTACGTTATCTGCTCATGTGGACAGGATTCATAGGCGCAGCATATGCGTTCAGTACCAGGCAGCACATGGCCCTTGTCTTTTTAAGAGATAAACTGGAACCGGCGAAGAAAAAGGTTCTGGTGATTTTTATTGACGCCGTGATTCTGGCATTTGCACTTTTTATCATGACAGTTGGCGGCACCAGTCTTGCAGCAAGTGCATCCAAAGAATATTCTGCACTTTTAGGAATCCCGCGAACCCTGGTTTACAGCATGGCTCCGATTTCCGGCGTCTTTATTATAATTGCCCAGATTATCAATATCTGGGAAGATGTAACCGGAATTGCTATTGCTGATGAAGCTACAGATAAAGGAGGAAACGAATAATGAATATTGTCCTGACAACCGTAGTTCTTTTTGCAGTATTTGGCATCCTGCTGTTTTTGGGCTGCCCAATCTCTGTCAGCATCCTGATTTCTTCTATTGCAACTGCGTTATCTTCTCTTACCTGGGAGCAGGTATCGTTTATCACAATGCAGAAGATGAACAGTGGCGTTGAAAGCTTCTCTTTACTGGCAGTACCATTATTTATTCTGGCAGGAAACATCATGAATAATGGAGGGATTGCCCGCCGTCTGATTAATTTTGCAAACCTGTTCTGCGGCCGCATTCCAGGTTCCCTGGCACAGGCAAATGCGCTTGGAAATATGCTTTTTGGCGCATTATCAGGTTCTTCTGTTGCTGCAGCATCTGCCATGGGAAGTGCGATTTATCCAATCCAGAAGGAAGAGGGATATGATCCGGCATTTGCAACCTGTGTCAACATTGCATCTGCACCAACAGGGCTTCTTATACCGCCGACCAGTGCATTTATCGTATACTCGACAGTTGCAGGTGGCGTTTCCATCTCAGCATTATTTATGGCAGGCTATATACCGGGTCTTTTAATGGGGCTTGGAACTATGATTGTTGCATTCCTTTACGCAAAGAAGCACAAATATCCGGTATCAGGCAAAACGAACCTAAAAGAAGCAGTTAAGGTTACCCTTCAGGCAATTCCAAGTTTATTGCTGATTATCATTGTTATTGGCGGTATTGTAGGGGGAATCTTCACTGCAACGGAAGGCGCGGGAGTATGTGTCCTTTACTGCCTCATCTTATCAATCTGTTACAAAAGCATGGATATGAAGTCATTTATGGATATCTTATTGAAGAGTGCATGTACAAGCGGTATTATCTTATTCCTGATTTCAGCATCCTCAGCCATGTCGTGGGTAATGGCATATTCAGGAATCCCGGCAGCAATCAGCGATGGAATTCTGTCTGTATCAACGAATAAGTATGTGATTTTCTTCCTGATGAACATCATTCTTCTGGTTATCGGTACTTTCATGGATATAACACCGGCAATTTTAATTTTTACGCCAATATTCCTTCCTATTGCACAAAGCTTTGGAATGTCATCGGTTCAGTTCGGAGCGGTACTGATTTTCAATATGTGTATGGGCAATATGACGCCACCGGTTGGATCTGTACTGTTTGTCGCATGCGGCATCACGAATACGACAATCGAGCAGGTTGCTAAAATGCTGGTTCCATATCTGATTGTATTGCTGCTGCTGTTGTTGGCAGTTACCTATATTCCGGTCCTTTCTCTTGGACTGCCAGGTTTGATGGGATTAATTTGATAGGGGCCTGGAATCTGTATAGAAAAGATTAAAGGATTATAAAAAACGGAGTGAGATAGCAAATGCTATCACACTCCGTTTTTTTACATAATTCAGAACTCTTATCAGAATTGTTACATCACCTGACGATCAGCTTCGGCATCAGGCAGATATCCTGGACCTCGGCTTTATCCCCCGATTTCATGGAACTGCGCAGTACCTCCCAGGAACGGATCCCTAATTCATGGATGTCCTGGTCGATGCTGGATATCCGGATGCCGAACAGGAAGTCGGACAGGAGGTTGTCGTAGCTGACAATCATGTAATCTTCGGGAACGCGGATTCCGCATTCCATGAATTTCTTCAAAACGCCAATTGTCATCATGTCGTTGCTGACGAATATGGCGGTGCAGTCGGTCTTCAGGATCTGCTCTGCGGCCTCGTAGCCGCCTTCGATCCTGTAGTTTGCAGGAATGATGTATTCTTTCGGTATCTTGAAACCGTGCTCATCCATTGCTTTTTTATAGCCGTTGATACGGGAAAGGGAATTGTTCGAGATATAGGTATTGCAGATGCAGGATATCCTGCTGTGGCCCTGTTCAATCAGATATTTCGTTGCCAGATAGGCGCCCGTCACGTTGTCAAAATATACTTTGCTGCAGGGAACATCCATTACCCTGTCGATCATGACAAAGGGGATGCTCAGATGTGAAAGCTTTTCCTGCATTTCTGTCTGATGCTGATATGCCTCATTGGACATGACCAGAAAAAGCCCATCTACGCCTCTGGATACGAGGAGATCCATAAGGAGGAGGTCATCCCGGAAACTGTCGTTCGAATTTACGATAATTAACGTATATCCTTTCTTTCTTGCTTCCATCTCCAGTACTTTGGCAAGCTTGGAAAAAAAGAAGTTCTCGATATCGGGAATGATGAGCCCCAGTGTTTTTGTCCGCTTCGTCACAAGGCTGCGGGCCATCACATTGGGCGTATAATGCTCTTCCTCTGCTATTTTTTTAATTAAAGCCTTTGTCTGTTCTGATATACGGTTCGGCCTGTCATTCAGAACAAGGGATACACTGCTGGTTGAAACACCAGCCAGTCTTGCAATTTCTTTTAAGGTTATCGACATAACTGACTCCAATCCACTGATGATGTCCATACAGCTGGTTATTCTACGATTTATTAGTACTTGTTCAGAAGCTTTGTCCCGCAAGCTGTTTTTGTGCTGATGTTGCATAAAAATCCGAGATTGGTATGTGCCAAACTGCAGGTTATTCAACTTGTGTACATCATCTGTGAATATGAAGGACGGATTCCTTCATATTCATGTTCATTATAAATGATAGTCCGAGAGTAAGGCAATGTGCAATTTTAACAAGATAAACCGTTTTACCTTTGGTAAAAATGACAGATTGACAAAATGATAAATGGGTACTAAAATAGAATCATAAAGTTGATAAACCGTTTTACCTACTCTTGCAGGAGGTTTCTGATTGTGAAAAGGGAGAGATGAAAATGAAAATTGGAATTTTAGGCAGCATCAATATGGATATGACCGTCACGGCGGATAGGATACCACAAAAAGGGGAAACGATAAAGGGCAATGACATTTCCTATATTCCCGGGGGGAAAGGCGCAAACCAGGCGGTCGCAGCCGCAAGGCTCGGAGGCAGCGTCGAGATGTTCGGCTGTGTCGGAAATGACGACGCCGGAAAGACTCTGGTCGAAAACCTCAGGAACGAAGGCATACAGACTGGAAACATCAAGGTAGTGGACGGCGTGCCGACCGGAATCGCAGTCATAACGGTTGCGGAAAATGACAACTGCATCGTTGTGGTCGCTGGCGCGAATAATGCCGTAGACAAAGCGTATGTAGACAGCGTTGCAGATGACCTGCTCGCCTGCGATATCGTTCTTCTCCAGCATGAGATCCCGCAGGAAACGGTGGAATATGCGGTTCAGCTCTGCCATAAGAAAGGAATCAAAGTCATCCTAAACCCGGCGCCGGCAAGACCGGTTCCTAAAAAAATCCTTGAACAGATCGATTACCTGACACCAAATGAGCATGAGGCAGTCATTCTGTTTGGACAGGACACCAGCACGGAAGACCTGCTGAAAACATATCCGGAGAAGTTGGTCATCACCCAGGGCTCCTTGGGAGTCAGCGTGTGTACAGGAGCCGGAGATGTAGTGCTCGTTCCTGCACGGAAAGCGAAAGTGGTTGATACCACCGGCGCCGGCGATACGCTAAATGGCGCTTTTGCCGTAGCACTGGCAGACGGAAAGGATATCGTCGGGGCATTGAAGTTTGCAAATGTGGCAGCAAGCCTTTCGACTGAGAAGTTCGGAGCACAGGGCGGAATGCCGGTTTATGAAGAAGTGATCCAGGAAATGGAATGAGGTGCTTATAAATGAAGAAACATGGAATCTTAAACAGCGATATATCAAGAGTCCTCTCTTATATGGGCCATACGGATACCATCTGCATCGGGGACTGCGGCCTTCCGATACCAGATGAGACGGAACGGATCGATCTTGCAGTGCGCTTCGGGAGCCCCTCTTTTATGGAGGTTCTGGAAGCGGTCGCAGAGGATATGGTAATTGAAAAGATCGTTCTTGCAGAGGAAATCAAGATCCATAACCCAGAGGTACTGTCACGGATCCAGGAACTGATCAGTAACAGGAACGCAGAGACAGAGGTAGAATTCGTTTCCCATGCACAGCTGAAGGAACGAACAGGAAGATGCAGGGCTGTTCTTCGAACAGGCGAAACGACTCCTTATGCAAATATCATTTTACAGTCTGGCTGTGTCTTTGCATAGGAATAACGGGAGGAAAGCAGAATGAAAATAGAAATGCAGAAGATTTGCAAGTCATTTGGGCAGAACCAGGTGCTTAAGGATGCCGGTTTTCAGCTGGGGGATGGCGAAGTACATGCCCTCATGGGTGAGAATGGTGCCGGTAAATCCACATTAATGAAGATACTGACCGGCGTGTATACCAGAGATTCCGGAACCGTCATCGTTGACGGAAAGGAAGTTGTCTATAAGAATCCACAGGAAGCGGAGAAGGCAGGAATCGTATTTATCCACCAGGAACTGAATGTGCTTTTTGACCTGACAGTGGAAGAAAATCTGTTTCTTGGAAAGGAACTGACCATGTTCCCTGGAATCTGCAACCGTAAAGCCATGCGGAAGAAGGCAGAAGAGACCCTTCAGATGCTGGGCGTAAAGATACCGGCCAACAAGGTGATGTCGGAGCTTTCAGTCGGCCAGCAGCAGATGATAGAAATCTGCAAGGCGCTCATGGTCGAGGCGAAGGTAATCATCATGGATGAACCGACCGCGGCCCTGACCCAGAGCGAGACGAAAGTACTATTTGAAGTAATCCACAATCTCCGCAAGCGGGGCGTGTCTATCGTGTACATTTCCCACCGTATGGAAGAAATCTTCGAATTGTGCGACCGCATTACCGTTCTCAGGGATGGCAGCTACGTCGGAACGAAGGACATTGCGAAAACGGATATGAATGAAATCGTCAAAATGATGATTGGCCGCGAAATAGGAGAGCGCTATCCGACTCGTGATTTTGCTATCGGAAAAGAAATCTTTCGGGTGGAAGGCCTTACGAAGAAAGGCGTATTTGAAAATGTCAGCTTCTCCGTGCATGCAGGCGAGGTGCTTGGCGTCTCGGGCCTGATGGGAGCGGGGCGTACCGAAATCATGCAGGCGATCTTCGGAAACCTGCCATACGAGGAAGGCAGCCTCTATATAGAAGATCAGAAATGCCAGATCCGCAATCCGGAGCAGGCAATCGATCTTGGAATCGGATTCATTACCGAGGACCGCAAGAGCGAGGGACTCATGCTGGAGGAGACCATCCAGAAGAACATCGCACTTGCTAACCTTGACAGCATATCCAACGGGTTCGGCGTGCTGAATGGCAAGGCGGAAGATGATCTGATTGCAAAAGCAATCCAGGAGCTTCACATCCGGTGTACCGGCCCGCAGCACGAATGCAATAACCTGAGCGGCGGCAACCAGCAGAAGGTCGTCATCGCAAAATGGATCTATACGAGCCCAAAAATCCTGATTTTTGATGAACCGACAAGGGGCGTCGATATCGGGGCCAAGAAAGAGATCTACAACATCATCAACGAGCTGGCGGAAAAGGGAGTTGCCATTATCATGGTTTCCTCCGAACTGCCGGAAGTGTTGGGCATGAGCGACCGGATTATGGTAGTCCGCGAGGGAAAGGTTCGTGGAATCATTTCCAGGGAAGAAGCAGATCAGGAAAAAACGATGACTTTAGCAACAGGGGGAAATATATGATGAATGAAAAGAAAAATAAATTAGTATATTATGCACAGGATTTTGGGGCACTGATTGCCCTTGCCCTGCTGATCATCGGAATCAGCATTGTGAGTCCGGAATTCAGAACGGTAGACAACTTCTTCTCGCTTCTGCGCCAGTCCTCCATCAATGGGCTTATTGCCTTCGGAATGACCTTTGTCATCCTGACCGATGCCATCGACCTGTCAGTAGGTTCAGTGCTGGCACTGTCGACCGCTCTCTGCGCAGGAATGATTACTGCAGGAGTTCCTGTCGGCCTGGCAATGCTGCTTTCACTGGTTATCGGCGCACTCCTCGGTCTTGTGAGCGGCCTTCTTGTAACGAAGGGAAGACTGCAGCCAGAGCTTATGGGACAGACTGCTATCGAAGTAGCGAAGAAACTTCTTGCCGGTGAGACTGTAGAAAAATCTATCCCGGTTGAAGTTGAACTGATTACAAAATAATAGCCGGACGGATTGGAAGATAGCAATGGTTGGATTGCGATTGTGAAAATCATCGGTTAATCAAGAATCCCCTCCCTATTGAGAGTTTTCATACTCTCAACAGGGAGGGGATTCTTCTTTTTTATGTTCACTGTCTCTGGAGTGCGGACAGTACCTGGTACCGTTTTCACTGCTTATTCCGGAACATCACATATTCATGTCCGTAATTCCCCCACATGGTGCAGGGGGGATCCTTTGTAAAATAGAAGGTGGAAAACAGCATCTCCGTATAGTTGAGCTTGATGATGATGCCGAGCAGCATCTCGTCAAGGTGGAAGATGAACTGGCTTTTGTCTGTCGGCGCGTTGACGTTCAGATATTGCACCTCCCGGCTGAAGAGGATCGAGTCGGCCTTTTTCTTTCCTTCCGAATCCAGCTGGTAGTAGTAGAAATCGACGAACGTGTTCTCGTCCCCGTTGTACATCCACAAGCCCTTCAGAGTCTCGTAGGCCTCTTCCTCGTTTAGTTTTACGACATGGAAGTCGTACTCATCAAGTCCTGTCTGTATCTTTTCGAAATAAATTGCGCCTGCTTCCTTAAGCTGATCAACCGTAATCATAAATCCACCTCCGATAATCCAAAGCCTGTGCTGTGCCGGGCCTGTTTCCATTGTGAATGTGCATGAAGCGATGGTAACTATTCAGGACTACGTCCTTCATAGTCATGATATTCTTCTGCAGAAAGAATGCAGCATTCAGCCGGCAGGGCTCAATGGCCGCAAAAAAATATCCGTTAGGTCAATTATACGCTCAATCATCAGATTTGTCATTTTTTGTTCCAATTCGATAATAAAATTTTGGGAATAAAATTCGAAAAGGCTTGGAATTGAAGGGGTTTTTGGATACAATCTTAAGTAGAAAAAATTTAATTATTTAAAAAAGTTAAAATCATAAATCCAGAACACATAGAAAGAAGGTGCACCATGCCAAAAGAATTCCCGGTTTCCCGGAAAAGAATAACCCTGGAAGAGATCAAGGCTCACTATAAAATCGGGGAATACAGAGATCTCGTTGCATGCGTCATGGAGCTCATTGAGGGAAACAGGATAAAGCCGGTGCAGGCCTCGAAAACAAATGGGAAAAGTCCGGCGCTTTACAATGCCTATCATATCATCAGGGAACAGAAGGACTACAGCCAGTATGAGGAAGAACTGAAGTTCCAGCTGTCGCCTATGCTTGACAACGAATACTATCTGAAGAACCTGGAAAAGTACCTGGCAGACAGGGAAAAAGTGCTGCAGCTGAGCAGATATCTGACTGAACATAAGGACAGGATGGAAAAGCAGATTTCCATGAATGAAAGAAGCTGCGAGATATGGGGCAGGGAAAAGTATCTGACGAAAGAAGGAGGCATTTCCCTCTTGAAGAACCTGAAGTTTGAGCTGGAGAAGCTGGGCGTATACGAGACGATTGAACCCATTGCCTACTATTCCCGCCATAAGGACTGTCCCCAGAACATCCTCATAATCGAGAACAAGGATACTTTCTACAGCATGAGGCGGCATCTTCTGGAAGGACATGAACGGATACTGGGAACGGAAATAGGAACCCTGATCTACGGGGGAGGAAAAGGCATCAGCAGGGCAATGAAGGATCTGGATAAATGCGTGGAACCTTATATCTATAATCCCCAAAACAGGATGCTGTATTTCGGCGACCTGGATTATGAGGGGATTATCATATATGAGACCCTGTTCAGGGAATTCGGAAGCACATACAGGCTGGAGCCTTTTAAAAGAGCCTACGAGGCGATGATGGAAAAGGCTGGAAGGCTTTCGTCACTTCCGGACACGAAAAAAGGGCAGAACAGGAATATCGGCAGGATTTTTCTGGGCTGCTTCGGCGCAGATATGGGCAGAAGGATGGAAACCCTTCTGCAGGGCGGAACATATATAGCCCAGGAAATATTGAATATTATGGACTTTGATCAGGCAGGAGAAGAAGATGGACTTTGAATTTTTAAATCATTTTTCCAGGAGGATGAAAAGTGTCGGCATGTATGCGGTGCTGATGAAGAACAGCATGCAGAAGACCACCTGGAAGACCTACGGAATCGATAAGGCAGACAGTCAGATCAATCTGATATTTGCCGTGCTTTTGTATATCATGGAGCAGTCCCTGAAGGATGAGCCATGCACCATGGATGATATCGGCAGCTATATAGACAGCCTGAATACCAGGTTTTTCAAGCTGGGATTGTCCTATGAAATGAGCAGGAAGCTGGGAGAGTTCATCGTCAATGTCATACTCTGCGATGAAGGCCGGGCCATGTATTTTGACTGCTACGATTTTGACGAAAAGGCATACAGGATCCAGAATATCAGCTATGTGGCGAATAAGGTCATCTATCTGGAATCTGAGGTCAGGAGGACCTCCTATTACCTTACCGATGACGGCTACAATCTTCTGCTGGGGACCCTGGAGATTGAAAACAACATGAAGATCACCATTCACGAGATGATATTCAAGATGCATCTTGAGAGGGCGGCCTATGACAAGGCTGTTGACGACATTAAGAACATATTCAATCTGCTCAGGATCCAGTTTCAGAAGATGCAGGAGGCCATGCGGAAAATCAGAAAGAATGCGCTGAGCTATTCCGTCAATGATTACAGGGAAATTATGGAGGAGAATCTGGAAATCATCGCAGACACCAAGAAGAAGTTCGATTATTACAGGGAGCTTGTCAAAGTCAGGGTAAAGGAACTTGAGGAAGAGAATATCAATGTGAAGAAGCTGGATCAGAAGGGCGAGGAGAGCCTGAAGAATCTGAAGATCATTGAAGCCTACCTGACACGGACCATAGAGGAGCATCAGAAGATACTGAATGCCCATTTTGACCTGAAATCTCTTTATACGAAGGAACTTGAACAGCTTTCCCAGATGATATTAATCAAGCGGTTCAACATCAGAACGGATTTTTACGACAAGATCATGGAGGATGCGGAACATCTGAAAGAGCTTGACTGCTTTTTCAGGCCCCTCTTTAACAGGCCGCCGGAGAAGATGTACAACGTGAACAAGTCATTTGAAATCCAGAGGCCTGTCAGGCGGAAAGAAGATGCGGAAGCAGATGTGGTCATGGAAATAGATGACGATCTCTGGCAGGAAGAGCAGGAGCGCATCTATCAGGAACGGATGAAGAAGTACAATGGCTGCCTGAAGGTGATACTCAGATATGCCTCGGGAAAAGACGGGATTTCCCTGTCTGAACTGAAGGAGGCGGCTTCTGAGGAACTGGATGAGCTGATCCCCACTGTGGAAATATTCCGGGAAGTCGTCGTGGAGCTTCTGAAAAGCAGGACGATCAATCTGGACGAGCTCAGAAAGGAAAGAAGCGAATACCTGGCCCAGACAGGGCTTGAATTCCAGATCAATGAAGCGGTCTTAAGCCTTGTGGAGGAGAATGAGGAATTTCAGGATATCCATGGGCTTGAGACAACGAGAATAGAAAACGGAAAAGCAGTCATATTCGAGAATCTGGAAAGTGAATCTGGCAGGGTGAGACGGGTGAAATGTTCCGACATCCTGTTTTTGACAGTGAAAAAATTTTTTTAACAGCGAAAGGAGAGCCTCATGGGCTATGAAATAGAAGAGATCAGGCAGAGCCAGAATATATTCTACTATCTGCTGAAAAACAGGGAACTGAAGGAAGACGACGAAAGGCTTCTGTATAAGGCCTACGTGGAAAATGAGAAGGTCATGAACCTTGTAAAAAGCCAGGCTGAGGCTGCGGAATGCGATATCGAGCGTTACGGAAGCGTCATATATATCATGCCGAAGGAGGAGAATAGCTTTCTCGGCTATTCGAAATACCAGCTGAAGGCGGTCCTCTGCAAATCGAATGCTACGGATAAGGACTATTACCTGTCCCAGTTCGTGATTCTGACATTGCTGGTAGAATTTTATGACGGTCAGGGAAGCAGCAGCAAATCCAGGGATTATATCAAGACCGGGGAGCTGCAGAACATCATATCGGAACGCCTGCGGGAAGGCAGCGAATCGGCAGGTGAAGAGGGGGAGAAGAGCGGGCTTGCATTTTCAAACATGCTGGAAGCCTACGAGGCCCTCAGAAGCGACGAAGGCTCAAAGGCCAAGACCACGAAGGAGGGATTCCTGTATACGATACTAAATTTCCTGCAGAAGGAAGGGCTGATCGTATTCATAGAAGAGGATGAGATGATCCAGACCACACCGAAACTGGACAGCTTCATGGACTGGAATCTTCTCAACAGAAGCAATTACGACCGCGTAAGAAAGGTACTGGGGGTGGAAAATAATGAGCAGGATTAATTCGTTGAGAATCATCAACCTCAATTACAACAACAATTCGATGCATATTGACGATGAGACATTCCGGTTTGACGGGCAAAGCACCCTCATGTCCCTGAGAAACGGCGGCGGGAAATCTGTCCTTGTACAGATGATGATTGCCCCTTTCGTCCATAAAAGCTACCGGAATACGAAAGACAGGCCATTTGCGACTTTTTTCACGACAAACAGGCCGACTTTTATCATGGTGGAGTGGGAGCTTGACGGGAAAGCGGGATATGTCCTTACCGGCATGATGGTCAGAAAAAGCCAGGGAGGCAGCGAGGCGGAGGAGAAGGAAGACCTGGAAATGATCAACTTTGTCAGCGAATACAGGGAAAAATCCAGGTGTGATATCAACAATCTGGCTGTGATCGAAAAAACGGAAGGAGAGAAGAAGCTGAAGGGCTTCGGATACTGCAGACAGCTTTTTGAAACCCTGAAGAAGGATCCAGGGGTGGATTTCAATTATTTCGACATGAACAACTCCCAGCAGTCAAAACGGTATTTTGAGAAGCTGAAGGAATTCCAGATCGACAGCAGGGAATGGGAGACCATCATCAAGAAGGTAAATTTGAAGGAATCCGGCCTGTCCGATCTTTTCTCCGAGGCGAAGGATGAAAAAGGCCTGATCGAGAAATGGTTCATGGAAGCCGTCGAAAATAAACTGAACAGGGAGAAACGCCCGATCAAAGAATTTGAAAAGCTGCTGATCAATTATATCAGGCAGTACCGGGAGAACCAGTCGAAAATCCAGAGGAAGGCCATCATCGCCAGATTCAGCGAGGAAGCGGCCGGCATCAGCAGAAAGGTGGATGATTACAAGGCGGCCTCAGATAAACAGGCATCCTATGAAAACACAATCGCAAACCTGATTCCTTCTTATGAGGAACTGAAAATCCGGGCAGAACTGGAACATACAGAGATAGAAGCCCGAATTGCAGAAATCGATAAAGCCATCGCCAGAACAGAATATGAGGAGATTTCACTGGGAATCTATAAGCTCCGGGATGAAAAGCACCTTTTCAGCGAAGACAGGGAAAACGTAAACATCCTGTGGAAAAAGGCGGAAGAAGATGCTGCCTCTGTTGAAAAGAAAATACATGTCATGGAATGTGCCGGATACTACAGGGATTACCAGGAGGCTTCAAGAGAGCTCCAGCTCCTGGAAAACCGTCTGGAGATTGCAAAGGAGGAAGAGACCGAACTGGAGCCGGAGCGCCGCATGATCGGATACAACCTGAGATGCCGGTACGAGGCCCAAAGGGACGAACTGTCACAGAAGATAGAGGACCTGGGTAAACAGATCGACAGGGATCGTGAAGAACATACAAGAATAAAAGCTGAAAAAGACGGGCTGGAGCAGGAAAACAACCGCCGCAACAGGGAAACGGGTACTTTGGAAGCCAGGATTCAGGAATATGACGCTGCAGAGCAGGCCTATAACCAGAGATTTGGAGAAACACTTCAGAGGAATATTCTGGGAAATTATGAACCGGCCGCGCTGGAGCTGAAAAAGAAATCCTATGCGGAAGGGCTGAAGCAGGAAGAACGGAAGGCGGCAGAATCCAGGAGACAGAAGGAAGTCCTGAATGAACAGGCAAAGAGGCTGGGACGGCAGCTGGAAGAGCTGAACGGGCAGTATATTCTGTGCGGCGAGGATGAAAAAAATCTTGAAAAAGAGATTTTGGAATTTGAATGCGAACTGGATGAAAGAAGAAACATCGTCAAATATGTGAATCTCACAGAGGATGATATTTTTGACAGGGTAAAAATAACCGAAGCCTGCAACAGGAAGCTCCATGAAATAGGAGATGCCAAGAGGGTCCTGGAGAGGGAACACGACAGGCTGGAAAAGGAATTAAACAGGCTCAGGCAGGGAACTGTCATGGAACTTCCGAAGGATTTCAAGGAGTTTCTGGAAGCAGCAGGCATCCATTATGTCTACGGCATGGAGTGGCTTAGAAAAAACGGGAAAACGGCAGCAGAGAACGAGGCCCTCGTGGACAACAATCCGTTTATTCCCTATGCAATCATAATTGGAAGCGGAGATCTGGAAAAGCTTCAAAAAGAAAATACGGATATCTATACTTCATTTCCGATTCCCATAATCAGACGGGAAGATCTTGGAAAACTATACGACAGGAGCCAGGATTTTCTCGAAGGAACAGAGAAGGTCAGCTTCTTTGTCCTGTTCAATAAGAACCTGTTGGATCCTGAAAAACTGGCAGATCTCCTTGCCTCAGGGGAGGCAGGACTGCTCCGGAAGGCAGAGCAGATAGAGGTAAAGAGAACAGAACAGGATCTTTACCTTGAAAAAAGGGAACGGACAAAGAATCACAGGGTGGAAGCGGGCCTTTATGAAGCTGCCCGAAGAAATCTGGAGAAAGCATCTGCGCTAAAAAAAGAGCTGGAAGGAAAGATTGACAGGACAAAGGACGAGCAGGGAAAAAACAGTTCAGAATTAACCAGGTTTGCAGATGAAATTCCGAAACTGGACAGCCTGATTTCAAAGATAAAGGATCAAACAGGGGAATTCGAAAAACTCTGCAGCAGATATGAGGATTATCTGGTTCACAGAAAGGACCTGCAGAAGAACAAGGAACGGCTGCAGGAGATAAAAGGGCTGATGCTGGAAGCAGATCAGCAGATGACTGCCATCAGCACCCGGATCAGCGACAGCGGCCAGGAGCGGTTCAAAAAGAATGAAGCAATGACAGCTGTATCCACAAAGCTGGCTGCCTATTCTGCCTATCAGGAAGGTGAAACCAGCACGAGGGATACGGAGGATCTGGAAGCCAGGTATAAGGCAGTCACAGAGCAGATGTCCGGCAGCATCCAGTCCCTTGAGGAGCAACTGAAGGGAGCCCGGAAAAGATACGGCAAGTCGGAAAAACAGCTGATCGACAAAGCGAATAAATATGGCATCGGGCAGCAGGAATATGACAGCATCACCTATGATGAATTCCAGGAGGATAGCCTGGAGGCTGATTTGCGGAAGCGGAAAAAGGAAACAGGGGAACTGGACAAAAAGCTTCAGGAGCTGGTGACGAAGATTGCAGTTGTTGAAAATTCCATTGGCAACGAACTGAAAAAAATGCTGGAAAAGTGCGGCTTCCCAGAACCTGCAGACAGGGAAGACATAGTCGGAGTCGATTTCAAGGCTGTCATCAATGAGAAGCAGGCAGACAGGAAACGTGTACGGGCGGAAGCCGAAAAAGCTGTCACCAGGATCAGGAACTATGAGGGAAGTCTTGCGGTCTTTGCAGAATACTCGGATTTTCCTGTAAAAGAAAAACTGGAATTTGCAGAGGAGTTCGACGCAATGACGGCAGAGGAGTTAAGCCGCTACAACGGGGAAATCAGAAGAGATTACCGGGAATCGGTCAAGGAAAGGACAGACTGTCAGGGAAAATTGCGGGATACCCTGAACCGCATAGCGAGAATGCATGAGTTTGAAGAGGAATTCTATAAGAAGCCCCTTGAAATGCTGGTGGAGGTAATAGGCGATGCAGATGCGGTAAGGCTGCAGCTGGACACCACTCTGCAATCCTATGAAAGTCTAATGGAAAAACTTGCAATCGATATCGCCCTGATCGACAGGGAAAAGGAGAAGGTCTGCGAGCTTCTGCTGGATTATATTCTCGAGGTGCATAACAACCTTGGGAAAATTGATAAAAACTCAACAATCAATGTCCGGGGCAGATCCATTAAGATGCTCCGCCTGCTCCTGCCTGACTGGGAGGAGAATGCGCAGCTATTTGTGCAGAGGCTGAAGGATTTCGTGGAGGACCTTACCACAAAGGCGCTAGTTGCCATGGAAAACAACGAAAATATCGAGGAACTGGTGGGAAAACGTATCACCACAAGGAACCTTTATGATTCAGTCGTGGGAATCAGCAGGATCGAAATCAAACTCTATAAAATCGAGGAGCAGAGAGAGTACCCCATAACCTGGGCAGACGTTTCGAAAAATTCCGGTGGTGAAGGCTTCCTGTCGGCTTTCGTCATTCTGACCAGTCTCCTGTACTATATGCGCCGTGACGAAATGGACATATTCGCCGAAAAGGAAGAGGGAAAAGTGCTTGTGATGGACAATCCTTTTGCCCAGACAAATGCTTCCCATCTGCTGAAGCCTCTGATGGATATCGCAAAGAAGACAAACACCCAGCTCATATGCCTTTCAGGCCTTGGCGGCGATTCAATCTACAACCGGTTCGACAATATCTACGTGCTGAACCTCGTATCCTCAAACCTGAGAAAGGGCATGCAGTATATGAAGCCTGAGCACATCAAGGGAGCCGGAGAAGAAACGGAGGAGATGATATTATCGAGGGTCATGATAGCGGACGGGGCTGAGGAAGTTTACGAGCAGGAGAGCTTGTTTTAAAAGGTACCTGACACCATAAACTGCAGTTTATGGTGTCAGGTACCAATAGGGTTTGGATAACCTGTTTCCCAAAGATAACCACCGACAGCTGCTAAAACAGGATCTATACTTTCTATTCCAGGAAGTGGTAATTGTTCAAGTTCTTTGATGCGGTCGATTTCAGGTAAAGCTTTCATTGTTTGTTCGCTGTCAGAAAGTTGTGATTGACTTGAAACAGCTACAGGAATTTGCTTCTCAAAAAAATCATAACCTGAGTTGGTGATATTACCAGCAGATATAGATTCTAATAAAATGGAACAGGCTACAATTGTAATTATGTTTTTCATAGATACCCCCATTGATTTGTAATGATTATGTTATAAAGACTAAAAAGTTTGACAAGGAATAAACGTTCTGCAAATAATAGTCTATCATATAAAATTAGTACTTGAAAGAAATATTTTGTAAAATCATGATGGTATGATTTTCTCATAACTGTTCAGAACCCCTGTCTCGCGAGGTGTTTTTATGCTGATTTTGCATAAAAACCTGAGACATTCGTGCGCCAAATTGCTGGTTTTGCAATTTGTGTGCCTCATATGTGACTATGAAGGACTTAGTCCTGAATAGTTACATTTTCTCTTTGTATAGACCATGACCGTGAAGATATGCTAATATGATATATATGATGTAAAAGAATGAAGGTATTGTACCCATGATACCTAAGGATTGCAAATTAGTATAATCGTAAAAATAAAAGGAGGAATATCAATGGCAGATCCAAGTTTTGCAGTGCTCCAGAAAGTGCGGAACGGTAAACGGACTTTTGGGATAACCCCAAGAATTCCAGGCGGTTTCATTACTCCGGGAGATTTGATCAGGATAGCCCAGGTGGCTGAAAAATATAAGGGACAGATAAAGATAACATCAGGACAGCGCATCACGATTTTAGGCATACAGCCGGAGGATGTTGAACTTGCATGGAAAGACCTGGGTATGGAACCGGGAGTCAGATCTTCCTATTCCGTAAAGAATGTTGAAATATGCCCGGCTTCCTTCTGTAAAAGGGCAAAACAAAATTCCATGAAGCTCGGGCTGAGACTTGAGAAGAAGTTTTATGGCAGGCCGGCGCCAAACAGAACGAAGATTGGCGTGACTGGCTGTCTGAATGCCTGCACCAGCGCCAACAGTAAAGATATTGCAGTGCTTGCCGATCCGGAAGGATATATCATCCGGGCAGGCGGCAGCGCAGGGTTTTATCCGAGACTGCCGGATGAAATAGCGAGGGGACTCACAGAGAGCGAGGCAGAGCGCATGGTGGAAGCAGTGTTCGACTATTATGCCACTAACGCGGAACTTGGAGATAAGCTGGGTCCCTTTATCGACAGAATCGGGCTGGAGCAGTTTATAAAAGGAACCATGGAACTATATGGTACCTGACACCATTAAAAAAGTATAAACAATGCACACAAATTGCGAAAGGAGCTTACAATGAAAGTATTATTAGTGAACGGAAGTCCCCGTAAATCGGGATGCACCTATACAGCCTTAAAAGAGGTGGCTGACACCCTGGAAAAGAACGGCCTTGAGACCGAGATTTTCTGGATTGGGAATAAGCCAGTGGCAGGCTGCATTGCCTGTGGGGCATGTGCAAAAACAGGCAGATGTTTCAGGGATGACTGTGTAAATGAATTCCTTGATAAGGCGGAGCAGGCAGATGGATTTCTGTTTGGTACGCCGGTTCATTATGCGTCTGCGTCCGGAATGATATCCTCATTTATGGACAGGGCATTTTATGCAGGTTCATCCAAATTCCGCGGAAAGCCGGGAGCAGCGGTCGTAAGCTGCAGGAGGGGCGGAGCGAGTGCGGCCTTTGACCAGATCAACAAGTATTTTACCATAAGCAGCATGCCGGTCGTATCTTCCCAGTACTGGAATTCGGTTCATGGAAATACTCCAGATGAGGTAAGGCAGGATGGAGAGGGAATGCAGATCATGCGTACCCTTGGAAATAATATGGCATGGCTGATGAAGTCTATTGAAGCTGGCAGGAAAGCAGGGATCGAACTTCCGCCTCTGGAAGAAAAGATAAGGACGAATTTTATCAGATAATTTGATAAAAATTAGAACTAGTAATATATTGAGGGGAGTTCAGTGTGGCGGAAATACCGCCATACTGAAAAGTAAAAATATGGACTATGAGTTGCTGAATTGTGAAACAGCGGATGGGAATAACAGAATGGCACTTTTTTCAATCAACCAGGTAAACTACAAGGATATCATCAAATACCAGGATACGGATATTTTTCAGGATCAGACGACTTTTCTCTGCGGAGAAAGCGGATGCGGGAAAAGTACGCTTTTGAAGCTGCTGAATGGGGTCGTATCCGCGGGGAGCGGAACCATCACCTATAAGGGAAAGCCGGTGGAAGAGTATGATCCTACCAAATTGAGACGTGAGGTTCTCCTGGTCGGCCAGTCGGTATATCTGTTTGATGGCACGATCAGGGAAAACTTTCAGGAATATTATGCCTACCGGGATCTTAGTCTAATCAGCGATGAAAAGATAAGGGAATACCTGAAGCTCTGCGCTGCGGATTTTCCCCTGACGGAACCCTGTAAAAACATGTCGGGAGGGGAACGGCAGAGGATTTATATCGCCATTTGCATGTCTCTCATGCCTAAGGTGCTAATGATGGATGAACCTACAAGCGCATTAGACGAAAAGAATTCCTGGATTGTAATGGAGAATATCAAAGAATTCTGCACCAGAAAAGGAATCACCCTGATTGTGGTATCCCATAATACCAGGCTGGCTGAGGCGTTTGCCGACAGGACCATTACGTTTTGCGGAGGTGGATGCCGATGAATGGAATTATCACTCTGAACCTCTGGCAGTTTGCCCTGATCTATCTGCTGTTGCTTGTGGTACTGGCAATTATGAAAAAATGCAGGATCGACCAGACCAGGCTCCTGATCGTGGCAAGCTTCAGGATGACCGTGCAGCTTGTGCTGGCAGGGCTTATCCTGACCGCTATTTTTAAAAATCCGCATCCGGCATTCACCCTGCTTTATCTGGTTGTCATGACCGGATTTGCCATTTATATGGTTCTGTCGAAGAACAAGGGAATCAACAGGCGGTTTAAGGCTGTGGTTGCCGTATCCCTGGCCGTGACGGGACTTTCAATCGTCGTTTTCTTCATCGTGGCGGTTGTGGGTGCAGACATATTCAATCCCCGGTATACGATACCTGTCAGCGGAATGATCATTGGAAATGCAATGAACGGGGTAAGCCTGGGGCTCAGGAATTTCAATGAAAACATCAGGACCCAGCGCAATAAAATCGATACCCTGATCAATATAGGAGTGACGCCTCAGAAAATACTGGAACCGTTTGTAAACCAGTCCCTTGAAACGGCAATGCTCCCTACGCTGAATTCCATGCTGGGGATGGGCATCATTTCGCTTCCGGGCATGATGACAGGACAGATCCTTTCGGGAACGATGCCAATGACAGCCATACTCTATCAGATCGCGATCCTCATTGCAATCTGCACGGTCACCTGTCTTGCGGTGTTCTGTTCTTTGCATTTTGGATACCGGACGCTGTATAATAAGAGGAACCAGATGGTTATATAGAAGGACAACTACTCAACGACTGCTTTTTAGTCATTGAGTAGTTGTTTTTTTGTTTCTTGGAGATATGCAGTTTAATATAGGATTTATGGCATAGGAATTAGAGTGGTTGTTTCGTCTCTATGTGGTTGCATCAGTTTTGCGGGTACATCAATACATTAAGGTTAAAAGATTGAAGTGGTTCGTTTATAGGTTTTATGTTGAATAAAGAGGATAAGAAAGTGTACAGTGCAATATGTACAAAAAGAAAAAGAAAAAAAGAGAAAAATATAACTATTGACACTAACATGTTAACATGTTAGTATGTTAATAACAAAAACACACAGGAGGTTGTTATGATGAAAAAGAAAGTATTATCAATTTTATTAGCTTTAACTATGACATGTTCGCTAGTAGCATGTGCAGGGAGTTCAAATGCTACAACAGCAGATGAAAACGGAAAGACAGCAGCAGAAGGGGAAAAATACACCTTAAAAGTGGGTACGGTATTAACAGAAACAGATCCTGTTTTTCTGGCACTAGAAGGATTCAAAGCAACCGTGGAAGAGAAAACAGAAGGAAATGTAACCGTGGAATTGTACTCAGGTGCGCAGTTGGGTTCAGATGAAGACGTATTAGAGCAGGCTAAAGTGGGTGCTGGTGTCGGAATTATTACAGACCCAGGTCGAATGAGCAACTATATCAGCGATTTTGGTATTTTGGGAGGACCATATTTAGCGGATGACTATGAAGGCGCTTTAGAATTAATGGAGACATCAGTATATAAAGATTTAGCTGATCAATTTTCTGAATCTGGATTTAAGATTTTATCATTTAATTACTACCAAGGAAGTAGAAACTTATATACAAAATCACCTGTCGCAACACCCGAAGATTTAAAAGGACTGCGAATCAGAAGTTCAGGATCTGATGTTGTTACGAAATCATTAGAAGCTATGGGGGCGAATACAACCGTTCTGCCTTGGTCAGAAGCATATCAAGGTCTGCAACAGAAAGTAATAGAGGGTGTGGAAGTGCATAACTCTGCGGCTGTAGGTTCTAGTATTTATGAAGTGACGGAATATGTATCGTTGACAGGACATTTTCAGCTGCTGACAGGATTGGTTATTTCAGATAGCTGGTTTCAAAAATTACCAGATCAATATAGGACGATTTTGATTGAGGCTTCTTACGAGGCTGGTAAAAATGCTTCTAATGAAGTTATTGGAAAAGATGAAGAATTTCTGCAGAAATGTATTGATGGTGGGGTAGAAGTTGTAGAAATTGATAAAGATGCGTTTAAGGAAGCAGCAGAGTCAGCGTACGATGTTTTGGGATACAGGGAATTAAAGGATAAAATTGATAAGGAGTTAGGAAGATAATAGAAAATTATTGAAAAAGAGGGATAATAAAATGTTAGTAAAGCGAATCGAAGAAGTATTTGAGTGTATCGGCCTCGCCTCGTTGATTGTTTTGGTTTTTTTGGCAGCAGTATTACGGTTCTTTGGCTTAGATATGTCATGGTCTACAGATATGGCACAGTTGGTATTTGCTTGGGTCTGCTTTATAGGAGCAGACCTGGCAATGCGCCAAGATAGACATATGGGTGTGAATATGCTAGTAGATAGGTTTTCATTAAAAACACAGAATGGAGTTTTACTATTTAATAACGTATTTATTATAGGTTTTTTAATTTTGGTTGCTGTATATGGCACCAACTTGTGTATAGTAAATTATCAGAGAACATTTAATACATTACCAATCAGCTATTCCTATGCAACAGCAAGTGCACCGGTTGGATGTGCGTTGATGATAATTACGACTATTATAAAAATCAAAACTAATATTATGAATATTGTGAAAAGTGATTACTCGAGTTTAGAGAAAAAAGTCGAAGGAGGAGATGTATTATGATATTTTTGGCAATTACCTTTGTCATACTCTTAGCAATAGGTATGCCCGTTGCTTTTGCAGTAGGCATCTCCAGTATTGTGTTTTTCTTAACGAATGATGTACCGATACAGATTGCAGTTCAGAAGATGGTTAGCAGTACCCAATCGTTTTCGTTACTAGCAGTACCGTTTTTTGTATTAGCAGGAAATCTGATGAATGAAACGGGCATAACAAAAAGATTGATTAAATTTGCAAGTGTGTTAACGGGTCATATGCGTGGCGGTTTGGCCCAAGTATCGGTCGTGCTTAGTTGTTTGATGGGCGGTATTTCAGGATCGGCGACAGCAGATGCAGCGATGGAAAGCCGCATTTTTGGCCCGGATATGGAAAAGAAAGGCTTTTCAGTTGGATTTACTGCGGCAATCTTAGCAATGGGTGGTTTGATTACTGCAACTATCCCTCCAAGCATAGGACTGATTCTTTATGGTGTTACAGGTGAAGTTTCAATTGGAAGATTGTTCCTGGCAGGTATTGTTCCAGGAGCACTAATGACAGTTGCACTAATGGTTGCAGTTGGGCTTATTTCAAAAAAAAGAAATTATGCCAAAGAACATGAAACAAGACCTACGATTAAAGATGTATTCAGAGGACTTATTGAGAATATATGGGCCTTATTATTTCCAGTTATATTGATAGTTGGTATTCGATTTGGTATTTTTACACCGTCTGAAGCAGGAGCATTTGCGGTTGTATATGCATTTGTAATTGGAGTGTTTGTATACAAAGAATTAACAATGAAAAAATTGATCGAAGTTTTAAAACAGACTGGTATAGATTTAGCAACTATAATGTTAATTATTATTTGTTCTAATGCTTTTGGTTATGCACTGGTAACTGGTCAGCTTCCACAGTCTCTGGCAGGCGTTATCTCAAATGTTTCTTCTAATCCATACGTGGTATTAACAATTGTTATGCTGTTTGTGTTTATAGTAGGTATGTTTATGGAAGCAACTGCTAATGTATTGATATTAACACCGATATTCTTACCGATTATAACGAATTTAGGGTTTGATCCTGTACACTTTGGCGTTATATATATGATTTTGATTACGATGGGCGGCATGACACCTCCTATTGGTGTAACCATGTATACTACGTGTTCCATTCTGGATTGCCCGATAGAAACATATACAAAAGAATCAGTGCCATTTATTGTAGCAGTTGTTGCATTATTAATAATTCTGGCTGCCTTTCCACAATTAGTGCTATTTTTGCCTAATATGGTATATGGTGGATAATATTCAGATTTTTTATACGTAATTAATACTAGACGTTAAATTAAGAGGAGATTTTGTATGAGATTATCATTTGATGAGATTCAAAATGAAATAAAAAGAGTATTTATGGATTATGGTATGAGTGAAAAAAAGGCAGATACTTGTGCCAGAATTCATACGGAATCAACATACGATGGGATTTATTCGCATGGAACGAACCGTGTAGCGAGATTTGTAGATTATATAAAAAAAGGCTGGGTAGACGTTGAAGCAGAACCGACAGTAGAGAAATCATTTGGAGCAATAGAAGTGATTAATGGCAACATGGGCCCTGGAATATTGAATGCATTATACGGAACTGACCGCGCCATTGAGTTGGCAGAAAAGTATGGAATAGGCATGGTTGGACTTAAGAATACCACCCACTGGATGAGGGGAGGTACATATGGATTGCATGCGGCTAACAAAGGCTATATTGCCATCATGTGGACAAATACAGAATCATGTATGCCACCTTGGGGTGGAAAAGAGTGTAAATTAGGCAACAATCCATTTGTTATGGCAATGCCAGGACCGGATGGTGGAGATGCAATTCAGATGGATATGGCTATATCACAGTATGCATATGGAAAATTACAGGTTACGAGGTTGGCGGGAAAAAAACTGCCTTTTCCAGGAGGATTCGATAAAGAAGGAAATGTGACGGATGATCCGGGGGCAATTGAAGAGTCAATGAGAATTATGCCGATTGGTTATTGGAAAGGTTCTAGTTTTTCTTTCATGCTCGATATCTTAGGGTCAGTTCTAACCGACGGTATTGGTGCAGTTGATTTGGATCAGAAAGGGATGGGAAGTTGTGGCGGTGCATCTCAGGTTATTATTATTATTGATCCAAAGAAAACTACTTCAATGGACAATATGTCTGAAACTATTAAGAAAGCAATTGCACATATTAAGAGTTCAGAACCATCGGAACACTCAACAGGAATTATTGCACCTGGTGAAGATTATATTCAATTCAGAAAAGACCATGATCTTAATGGAATATTTGTAGATGACAGCGTTTGGGAAGAAATCAAATCTTTATAACATTTTGAAAGGGGTACGATATGATATTTGATCAAATTAAAAATTATGCAAGGTATACAAAAACTGATGAAAACATAAAGGCTGCACTTGAGTTTATAGATTTGCATAAAGATAATAAAGAAATATTGGATGGCAAATACGAAATTATACCCGATCAGGTTACTGCTTATGTGGTGTCGAAAGACACCATATTGGCAGAAGACGCAGAAATGGAGATTCATAAAAAATTTATGGATATCCATTACATGCTAAAAGGACAGGAAAGCTGTGGGTTAACAGAACTTTCGATGGATGTACAGGAGGCAGCATACGATGATGCCGGGGATATTTCTCTCTTTTCTGCGGAGGATACCAATGTGGTTGTAGTAAGTGAAGGTGAATTTTATGCTGTCTGGCCATATGAACCACACAGACCTCTATGTAATGTGCAGGGAACTTCAAGGAAAATCAGAAAAATTATTTGTAAAGTAAAGGTATAAATGAAAAATCGATAGAAGACATATTTTCATTTAATAATACAGAAATGGTTATCAAAATTAAGATAGTAACATTCTTGAAAAAATAGCGGATTAGTATTGAAATATAAAAATGGTGACGTCTGGTTTCTCGATAAAAGATGTAGTAAAATGGATTGAATAGAGGTTTTGAAAATAGATTAAACACAGATTAAGGATGAGCGAATATGCAGATAACTGACCGTAATTTAAATGAAACAGCAAGAGAATATGCTTTGAGGATGTTGAGAACAAATATTATTTCCTTGGAATTAAAACCTGGAAGTTCTGTAAGTGTGTATGAATTGTCAGATGAATTGGGAATTAGTAGAACACCTGTAAGAGAAGCTTTGCTGGAACTTAGCAGAGCCAAAATCATAGAGGTATTTCCACAAAAAGGAAGTGTAATTGCATATATTGATTCTGATATGGTTGAGGAAGCGAGATTTTTAAGAGCTGTATTGGAAGAAGCTATCGTAGAATTGGCGTGTGATGTAGCAACAGAAGAAGATATTTCGGAATTAGAGATGAATATCAATATGCAGGAAGTTTGTCTGAATAATCCATTGCAGGGGAAGTTGTTGCAGCTAGATGACGAATTTCATCAGAAACTGTATCGGATGTGTAAGAAAGAGGATATATTTACAATCAAAGATATGATGTCAATTCATTATGACCGTGTACGTAATATAAGTTTGGTTGCAGTTAAAGATTTAAAAGTAGTGAATGATCATAAAGAGATATTAAAAGCGATTAAAAATAGAGATAAAGAGGCTGCAAAAGCAGCAATGAAAAAGCATCTAGGGCGTTATTCTATAGATGATGAGAGACAGATGAGAGAGAAATATCCAGAGTATTTCAAAGACGGTAATAGATGGTTTGTTGATATCAAATAACAGACGAACAATCATATAAGGAGAAGGTTTGGTAATTGTAGATTTTGGATAGCCCCCTTATAAGCAAGAAAGGACAGATATAAATGAAAGTATTACGTGTAACAACGCCTGGAGTAATAGAAGTTCAAGATGATGAAAAACCAGTTATCGAATTGAATGATGATGTTATTATAAAAGTAAAAACAGCAGGAATCTGTGGCTCAGATATCAGTATCTATAAAGGGACTTCTCCAGTAGCAACTTATCCCAGAGTTATAGGACATGAGTTCGCAGGGGAGGTAGTAGAAGTAGGGGCAGGTGTTGAGCATCTAAAACCAGGTGACCATGTTGTGGTTAACCCTGTGTGCAACTGTGGAATTTGTCGGATATGCGAAAAAGGACGTGGCAATGTATGTGCTAATCTTGAGGTTATGGGCGTTCATAGAGATGGTGGGTTTAGAGAATATGTAAAAATATCTTCAAAGAATGTATTTGCAATCAATAAAAATATTCCTTGGAATAAGGCTGCGATTGTCGAGCCATATACGGTAGCAGCGCAAGTTACATCTCGTGGAGGAATAGAAAAGGGTGATACGGTATTGATTTGCGGCAGTGGCCAAATTGCGTTGACGATTCTTCAAGTCTGCAATATCCTTGGCGCGAAGTGTATCATGACAGACCTGGTTCCTGACCGCTTGTCAAGGGCCGTCGAATTTGGTGCATATAAGACTATAAATTCAGGGATAGAAGATGTGGTATCACGTGTGAAGGAATTAACTGACGGAATTGGAGCGGATGTATCAATTGACGCGGCTTGTGTTGGAAAGACGTTAGAACAGGCGGCACTTGCGACTAGACCGGGTGGCGTGGTTGTTACGATGGGATTTCATGATACAGTAGCTCCAATAACTGAATTCATTATAACCAGTCGTGAATTAGATATCCGTGGCTCACGTTTAAACAATAATAAATTCCCACAGGTAATCAAATGGTTCGAAAGTGGAGAATTAGATCCAACCAAAATTATTACAGATGAATTTTATTTTACAAAAATAGAAGATGCATTTGAAAAGTTAAAAACTGATCCGGAAAATACTATGAAAGTAGTGTTGATGTTTGATGAATAATGTGAAAATTATGAGTATATTGTCACGATTGATAATTTTTTAGATAGTACCTGAATGTTAAAAATATTCAAATTGCATGGTTTTGACATATCAATCCTAATTATATGAAAGGAAGATAAATAAATGGATATGACATTAAGATGGTTTGGAACAGGATTTGATTCCATAACCCTTGAACAGATCAGACAGATTCCCGGAGTTACGGGAGTCGTCACAACTTTGTATGACAAGGCACCAGGCGAGATCTGGGAAGTCGAACGAATCAGGGCAATCAAAGAAGAGATTGAAAATGCCGGATTGAAGCTGAAAGGCATAGAAAGCGTCAACATACATGACTCGATCAAGGTGGGAACACCTGAAAGGGAGCAGTATATCGACAATTACATTACGACCTTAGAGAGATTGGGCGAAGAGGGAATCGACCTGGTATGCTACAACTTCATGCCTGTATTTGACTGGACCCGTTCTGATCTGGCGAAAGTAAGACCTGATGGTTCCACTGTATTATCCTATGACCAGGAGCTGATCAATCAGATCGATCCTGAAAACATGATGGATGTCATGGACGAAAAGGCGAACGGCTTCCTGCTTCCAGGATGGGAACCGGAAAGAATGGCAAAAATCAAGGAATTATTTGAAATGTACAAGGATGTGGATGAGGAAAAATTATTTGCAAACCTGAAGTATTTCCTTGAACGGATTATGCCGACCTGTGAAAAATACGGGATAAAGATGGCGATACATCCAGATGATCCTGCATGGTCAGTGTTCGGATTAAGCAGAATCATGACCACAAAAGAAAAGCTGCTCCGCCTTGTGAACCTGGTTGACAGTCCATGCAACGGCGTTACCCTTTGCACAGGTTCGTTGGGTTCTAATCCGGCCAATGATATTCCGGATATTATAAGATCCCTCAAAGGAAAGGTTTTCTTTGGACACATCAGAAACGTCATCCATCTTGGACCAGGCAAATTTGATGAAGCAGCACACCTTTCATCTGACGGATCCCTGGATATGTTTGAAATCATGAAGGCTCTTTATGATATCGGATTTGACGGCGTTGTACGTCCGGATCATGGCCGCGCAATTTGGGGTGAAGTATCCCTGCCGGGTTATGGACTGTATGACAGGGCACTGGGTGCAGCTTACCTGAACGGATTATGGGAAAGTATCCTTAAAATGTCGAAAAAATAACCCGCAGCTATTTTTATCATGTTAGGAGAATTATCGTGAAATTAAATGACAGTGAATTGAAAGATAAGGCCTTATGGGAAAATGCCGGCTTCCGGCTTCCGGGGTTTGACAGAGAAGAAGTAAGAAAAAACACGAAAACACGTCCTGTATGGATACATTTTGGCGTCGGCAATATTTTCAGAGCATTTCCAGCAGCGGTGCAGCAACAGCTGCTGGAAGAGGGAAAAGCGGATACGGGTATCATAGCAGCAGAAGGCTATGATTATGAAATCATCGAAAAGATGAACAAACCCCATGATGACCTGAGCCTCCTTGTTACGTTGAAAGCGGACGGCACCATCGAAAAGACTGTAGTCGGAAGCATCGTGGAGTCCCTGACTGTTGATAGCAAAAATGAAGAAGATTTTGCAAGGCTGAAGGAAATCTTCAGGAGCCAATCCCTTCAGATGGTAAGCTTCACGATTACCGAAAAAGGCTACAGCCTTGTGAATGCAAAAGGAGAACTGCTTCCGGATGTGGCTGCTGATTTTGAGGCAGGTCCAATAGCTCCTTTAAGCTATATCGGAAAGCTGGCATCTCTTTGCTACGAAAGATATAAGAATGGAGCACTGCCTGTTGCCCTTGTCAGCATGGACAACTGCTCCCACAATGGAACAAAGCTGTTTATGGCAGTGAACGAGTTTGCAAAACAGTGGGAACAGAAAAAGCTGGTTGATGCTGGGTTTGAAGCCTACATCAATTCGGATAAAGTCGCATTCCCGTGGAGCATGATTGACAAGATCACGCCAAGACCGGATGAAAGCGTGAAGAAAATGCTGAGTGATGCCGGTTTTGAAGATACAGAACCTGTCATAACAGCTAAAAATACCTACGTTGCTCCTTTCGTCAATGCGGAACAACCCCAGTACCTTGTTATTGAAGATGCTTTTCCAAATGGAAGGCCTCAACTTGATGCGGCGGGCGTAATTTTTACTGACCGTGAAACCGTAGATAAAGTGGAAAAAATGAAGGTGTGCACCTGTCTGAACCCACTGCATACAGCCCTGGCCATATTCGGGTGCCTGCTTTCCTATACAGCAATCTATAAGGAAATGAACGATCCCCAGCTTAGAAGCCTGGTAGAAAAAATCGGCTATCAGGAAGGGCTTCCAGTGGTAGTGAATCCGGGAATCATCAAGCCGGAGGATTTTATCGATGAGGTACTGAACGTAAGAGTGCCGAATCCGTTTATGCCGGATACGCCTCAGAGAATTGCGACTGATACATCCCAGAAGCTTTCAATCAGATTTGGCGAAACCATAAAAGCCTATATCAACAGTCCGGATCTGAGCATAAGTGATCTGAAACTGATCCCGCTGGTGCTTGCCGGCTGGTGCCGTTACCTGATGGGCATAGCAGATGATGGCGAGGTCTTTGAACTCAGTTCAGATCCTATGCTGGAGACGGTCTGCCCTTATGTAAAAGATATCAGGTTAGGACAGGAGGGCCCGTTTGGCGAAATGCTGAAGCCTATTCTTTCTAACAAGGATATTTTTGGAGTGGATCTTTACGAAGCGGGACTCGGTGAACTGGTTGAAAACTATTTTGCCGAGATGGTAAAAGGAAAAGGTGCCGTCAGGGCAGCTTTGGTCAAGTATGTTTAGGTAACTGTTTATAACCCTTGTTTAGTTTGTAAAAATGGTATTCGAAGCTGCCAACTCAGCTTTTGAGTATATATATGAAAGCTGCAGTCTACTGATCTCTCCTTGTAGACTGCAGCTTTTTTGTCTCATCCCCTTCATTTGTCAGTCGTCTCGCTTGAGTGCGTCTCCCTAGGAAACCTTTTTATCAAATAAGACGTAATTGATTGTTGTATAAAAATATGTCAACCGGTTGACATATGGATAATATCATGATACTATCAGCGTATAGGAAGACACAACACAGGGGCTAGCACAAACGGGAAAAAAATTAAAAAGGGAAAGGATATGCCGGTATTCCAGAGCGATAGAGACAGGAATCGCCGAAGTGGATACATGGAAACATACTTCGAATTGCCGGCAGGTGAAAAAATGAAAAAGATTGAAAACAAGGTTATGCTGATTACCTATTCGGATTCCATGGGGAACAACCTGAAAGACCTGGACAATGTTCTGAATAAGCATTTTTCAAAGGCAATAGGAGGTGTCCACCTCCTTCCGTTTTTTCCATCCTCAGGCGACAGGGGATTTGCGCCGGTGGACTACCACAAGGTGGATGAGGCCTTCGGGGACTGGACCGATGTGGAAAAGCTGGCTGAGAACTATTACCTCATGTTCGACTACATGATTAACCATATTTCAGCCCAGAGTGAATATTATCAGGATTTTCTGAAAAACAAAGACAATTCGAAATACAGGGATCTGTTCATCCGCTACAAGGATTTCTGGGAAAACGGGGAGCCGACAGAGGCTGAAGTGGATGCCATCTATAAGAGAAAGCCTCGCGCCCCATATGTGGACGCCCATTTTGCGGACGGAACCACTGAAAAGGTGTGGTGCACTTTTGACGAGGAACAGATCGACATCAACTGCAAGAGCGAGACTGCCAAGGAGTTCATCAGGGACAATCTGACCTGGCTCTGCAGCCACGGAGCAGCCCTGATCAGGCTGGATGCCTTTGCTTATGCGACAAAAAAAGCCGGCACAAGCTGTTTCTTTATCGAGCCTGACGTATGGGAATTCCTTCAGGAGTGCACAGATATTATTGATGAATACGGGGTGGAGCTCCTGCCGGAAATCCACGAGCACTACACGATCCAGAACAAGATTGCAGAGAAGGACTATTATGTATATGATTTCGCACTCCCAATGCTCCTGATCAATGCCCTGTATTACGGACAGACCGCATATCTCAAAAACTGGCTGGAAATATGTCCGAGAAAGCAGTTCACAACCCTGGATACCCACGACGGAATCGGCGTGGTGGATGTAAAGGATCTGCTGCCGGATGCGGAGATCGAACGCACCAAAGAGGACATTTTCAAATACGGAGCCAACGTGAAAAAAATCTACAACACGGCGGCATACAACAATCTGGACATCTACCAGGTGAACTGCTCCTATTATTCAGCCCTTGGGGACGATGACGATGCCTACCTGATGGCGAGGGCGGTACAGTTTTTTGCACCTGGCATCCCGCAGGTATATTATGTAGGACTCCTGGCTGGAAGGAACGACCTGGAGCTCCTGGAGGAGACGAAGGTCGGCAGGAATATCAACAGGCATTACTACAAGCTGAATGAGATAGACGAAGAGGTGAAAAGGCCGGTGGTACAGAAGCTGCTCAGGCTGATGGAATTCAGGAATACCCATCCTGCATTCGACGGCGAATTCGAGATGGTGACCGCAGGGGAATCGGAACTTGTAATTGTAAGGAAGAACGGGAGCCATACGGCGAAGCTGACAGCGGATTTCATGACTAAAAAAATGACGATCTCCTATACGGATATGGAAGACGGAGAAAATAAGATATTGGAGCTGTAGACGGAACCGTGGTATAATGAGCCTTATTGGAAACAATGAAGGACATTGCCTTTGATAACGGTCCTTATGAAACAGAATGGCGGCTGCCTGGATCAGGAATTCAGGCAGCCTTTTTAGCAACGGAGGAATGCGATTGTGGCGACACTAAAGGATGTAGCAAAGGAAACGGGGCTTACCGTGACCACGGTTTCGAGAGTACTGAACAACAGGGGGTATATCGGCGAGGAGACCAGGCAGAAGGTATATGACGCCATGAAGAAGCTGAACTACCAGCCAAACGAGGTAGCACGGTCCCTGTCAAAGCAGACGACCAATACCATCGGGGTCATCGTTCCTCATATCAGGCATCCCTATTTTGCAGAACTGATCAGCTGCATCGAGGCGGCTGCAAACGAAAGGAAGTACAAGATCCTGCTTTTCAATTCCGGGGACAGGGATGAGAAGGAACTGGAATTCCTGGAGATGTGCAGCAGCAACAGGGTGGCCGGAGTCATTCTTTGCAGCGGCACAGTGGAAGTGAACCAGTTCGAGGTGCTCAGCGTGCCGGTCATTACCATAGAGCGGAATCCGGAACATGCGACAGCCTCTGTAGAGTGCGACAACCTGGAGGGAGGACGTCTTGCTGCAAGGCATCTGATAGAGAGCGGCTGCAGGAATCTGATCCATATCAGCGGCGTGTACGGAACCTCCATGCCTGCCGACCAGAGGGAGACAGGCTTCGTGGAGGTATGTGAAGAACATGGCATCCGGCATTGTGAGCTGAAAACCAATGAAATGCAGTACAAGGAAGGCGACTACCGCGGGTTTATCGAAGAGGCCCTGAGGGACCATCCTGAAGCCGACGGCATATTCGCAAGCAGCGACCTGATAGCTGCCCAGGCTATCCAGGTCTGCGCCAGAATGGGGATTGCGGTGCCGGAGCGGCTGAAGATCGTGGGCTTTGATGATGTCATGATTGCGTCGCTGACGACGCCGGCGATTACCACCATACACCAGCCGATCAGGGAGATGGCCGAACTGGCATTGTCGCTTCTGATGGAGGCTGGCGCGGGCAGGAGTGTGCCTGTCAGGACGGTGCTTCCGGTCAGAATTGTGAAAAGGGAGTCGTAGCTATCTGGGTGAGTTTGCTTTTTGAGCAGGAAAAGAGGTCAGAAAAGGGTTTTCCTTTTGGGCCTCTTTTTTGGACATAAAATTGCCCAGGCCTCATTGTTTTATCTGGTTCACAATATTGAAAGAAGTTGACGTATTGGAAAACATATAATATAATACAAAACATGGGGAAAAATAAAAAAGTTGGTAAATAAAATCGTATGTTTTTTACATGATATTGTGGGAATTACTTATTAAGAGTGTTATGCTCAATGCTAAAAATAAATATTTTATAGGGGGATTTTAAAATGGGGAAAAAAAAAACTTAGAACAATGATAATAACTTTTTGTGCTTCAATGGTGATTTTTTCACAATTTGTGTATGCTTACACATACTCCGATTATGGAACAAGTGGTTACAATTATTACGCTTCAGTTAAGCCATCTTTATTACAAGCCGGGACAGATTCGGTTAGATTAACGTTTTCAGCTGAATAATAGCAACGTATTAATTTTCACAAATTAAGTACTGTCATTGTGCATAACATGAATATAAGCTGTATATATAGAAGGATGTGTATTTATGTTGAAGAATGAATTCAAAAGAATTTTAAGATCTAGAAGTACAATTGTTATTGTTTTTATATTAGTAGCTGTAGCGGTCATAAGTTTTTTTATATCGTATAATGACAAATCGGCATTTGTAGTACAACTAACAAGTGATAGTCCCGATTTAAATAAGCAGGCATTAATAAATTTGATAGATAGTTATAAAGGAAATACGTTTATTTTTGATTTTTGGTATACATCTGATTTTTCGACGTTATTTATAATGATTTTGTTTATGTGGATGGGAATTTCCTTTTCTTCTGTTCCCATGCTACAAAAAGATAGTGGATTTGGCAATTTTATTATTACCAGATATGATTACAAAAAATATATAAGAGATATCATAATAGCGCAATCATTATGTATAATTTCGGTTGTTTTTATAGTAATGGTTCTAATGTTTGTTATTGCTACCGTTATGGGTGGCGGGATAAGTTCATTAACATATGGTATATATAAACTTAGTGCAGCTGGATCCATTGTAATTATTTTACTTCAATTTTTAGAGTTGATCATGTGCGCAATTTTAATAAATGGAATAAGCCTATTAATTAGTGTTTGGATAAAAAACAAGTATATTATACAAATATTTCCGATTGTTGGATTTTTTTTATTGCCCATTCTGATTGGATCAGTAATACCCAATTTCATACCTTCTGTAACCAAAATCATTTTATTATTAATCCCTTTAGATACATTAAAAGGTATATATATGATTTTACAGGATAAAATGGATTTTGGTGTGATTCTGTATTCACTAATACCATTTTTTATATATGGTTTTCTGTTTGTTTTTATCTATATAGTAAATAGAAATCAATTTACGGAGAATTATTTATGAAACCAAATAGGACGAAACCATTAATTGTCAGTATCATAATGTTCTTTTTAATAATATATTTTGGTTGGGAATCGAGAGGATTAGCTGCATTCAAAAATACCTTTGATGATTTTACAAATGTATATTTAGACAATGTACAAAAATATCTATATATTATTTCCCTGTTCGCAGCGACGATGTTCTATTTTGTACGGATACCTTTTTTAAGACCTGAGTATCGTATCAGAATAAATGTAAGCTTATATGATTTTTTGATTGAAAAGAATATTGTGAATAGCCTGTTTATAACGCTGGCAATTTATATGCTTTATATTTTCGCATCTGTTTTTTGTGATTTTTCATTTGTATTTTCTATAACATACATATTTTTGTTTATGCGATTATATGGATTTGTTTATTTGTGTGGGGTAATCTATTTACTATCTTATCTGAGTTCGGAGAATGAAATTTTTGGTTTTGTGTGTATAATAGCGATAAATTTATTTGTTTTGATGATTTATTTGTCGGTAAATTTTATTTTTAATAACTGTATAAGTGATAAATTCGAAATGCTTATTTTTAGTTTCTATATAACTTTTTTCGATATTTTTTGCAGCTTATATTTAATGCTTAAATCAGATAAAAAGGAGAGCTTAAAATAATTTACTACATAATTTTATTCGGATTTTTTATACTTATAGATTACTCGAGAATTGGATTGAATGGGAGTTTAGCTCCGTTTCATGCGTTAGAATCCATATTAATTCCAATCGACATGCAATCGGAAAAAATAATTTTGAGCAGCTTTATTATTAATATTTGCATGTATTTAGTTTTGTTAAGTGTTATATTGAAAATAATAGATGGATTTTTTGATTTGAATAATTATATGTTAATACGAACAACAAAATTTAAAATATATACATTTCAAATAGTTTATATGATTAAAAAAATTCTGCTAATAGTTTTAATAAAATTATTAGCAGATATATTAATCCTAAATACCCAAGAAATTATAACGTGTTCGGCGGTGTAACACCCATTGCCTTATATAATTCTGACTGTTTCTTTGTAACCTCACCAACTCGC
>NZ_FMKA01000071.1 GCF_900096945.1 Anaerobium acetethylicum
GCGAGTTGGTGAGGTTACAAAGAAACAGTCAGAATTATATAAGGCAATGGGTGTTACACCGCCGAACACGTTATAATTTCTTGGGTATTTAGGATATATAAGCTACCCGGTTAACAATCCGTCCATTTTCTTTGATCTTATCTGTATCATACCTTTGAAACTGTCCTTGAGTAATGTATAAATATCACCTACATATTTAATGTCGTTTTCTTTAATAATCTATCGTAATTATTCCTTTGCAATAGCCATATAAAAACCACCTTCCAAGTGAGATTATTGATAACTATTTCTCACCATGGAAGTGGTACCTACTACCAAGACAAGAAATTTTTAACACTACCATAGGAGAAGTCCTTATGTATGGTGGAGGAGAAAACTAACGACATTGCTCTTTTCTATATGAATCTGGTGAAATGCCATGATATTTCTTAAATACCTTAGAAAAATATGTACAATTTTCAAACCCTAAAATATCAGATACTTCGTATACCAGTTTCCCTTTTTTCAACATTTCTTTTCCTGCTTCAATTTTCTTCTGATTAACGTAGTCTACAAAACTCTGCCCAATTTCTTTCTTGAAAACCGTACTTAAGTACGAGTTTGAAATACCAATACAGTTTGCAGCCTCTGTCAACTGCAAGTGTTCATACAAATGGGTATTAATATATTCAATTGCCTGTAGCAATATATCGGACTGACTACACTTATATCTGATCCAGAAATGTTCGTAAAACACATTTTCAAATTCAATCAACCATTGTTCAACCATCTGCAGACTATTCATCATCATAACTTTCTGATAATGACAATTATCGCCATAAACCGCAACTTCTTCAATAGAACTATTGAGGGTCTGCGCTGTCATAGAATAAAAACCCAAAATATCCATGAAAATTCTTCTCAATAAATTGATATGGGAATATTTTTCCACAGAAATAATCTCAATAATTCGCCGGATCATCCGGACTGATTCTTCCCGATGGAATTGACCAACTTCATTTCGCAGTACTGTTAGCGCACTATGCATAAGCTTCGGACTGTGTTCACTGCAGGATAATTTCTGCCAAACGCGATAAATCTGTTGTTCCTCATCATAATAGCTGAAATAGACAACCTGTTCCGCCATGCTGATTCCCTCATTAATTTGGGAACTATCTTGCATATCTGACTCATAAATACCAAAATAACATTTTCCGCTATCATGATTTTCTATCTGACTATGAAGCTGATGATACCAGTCGTCCGAAAATCTTTTTGTAAACAAAAAATAACAATATTGATTTCCTTTCACAATCTGTATATAGTCCAGTTGACTTATGTCAAATTCTCTTTTTGCATAGTCTGCAGTCCTGTAGATATTTCCTTCACTGCTCTGCTTTTGATTCAAAATACATAATGCCGTACAATATGCATCTGCATAATGAAACAGGCTGTTTCCACTTCCGCTAATGATCGTTTCATATTGAATTTCCTGCCTGAATTTTTGTTCTTGGTTGCTTTTTTTTGTATCTGCCCGAACCCCAGTATCACTTTTCACATCAGATATTTTTTCCAGACAATTTTTCAGAATTCCAGTTAGTTCCTCTGCAGATAGATTCAACTTCCGTAGATAATCAAATGCCCCGAGCTTCATGGCATCCTTTACCATCTCAAACTCTTCATTACAGCTGACCACAATTGTGCTACAGCGAAGCCCATTTTTATTGATATATTCCAATATCTGCAATCCATTTATTTTTGGGATATTTAAATCCAGCAAAATAATATCCGGACAATTTTCCCGAACACGTTCCAATGCCTCCTGACCATCTTTTGCATCTTCCAGAAGTTCCAGATTCATTAACTCCCAGTTCACCAATTGATGTAGACCTATCCTTGCCAGCAGTTCATCTTCTACAATCAATACTTTTTTCCTTGCCATTTGACCTACCTTACTTCCCAAATTAATGTTTTTGATGCTACCTCGCAGCAATTTTTTTCGGAATCCGAATCCATATTTCAAATCCCGTTGTAACACTATCATTGAAAATTAATCCATAGGTATCGCCATATAACATTTTTAATCTGGAATTCACATTGTTTAACCCGATACCCGTAAAGTTGCTTCTGTTCTGCTCCGAATGTTTCAGCAATTCTTCCATTTTCTCTTTATCTGCAGAATTTCCATTATTAAATACAGAAATAACAAAGTCATTTGGATATTCTAGTGTTGATACAATAATCTGCCCTGCCGTTACCCCATGAATTCCATGCAAAATCGCATTCTCCACGATTGGCTGCATCGTGAATGCTGGGATTTCGTAATAATACAATTCTGTCGGAATGCTGTTGAAATAATGGAAGGAATCTCCAAAGCGCATTTTCATGATATCCACGTACGCTTGAAGAAGGGCAGATTCCTGTCCAACTGTTGTCATTCCATTTTTGTAGCTGTAAACTGCATGCAGAATTTTCCCCAGTGACTCCAATGCCGATACAGTTTGCCAATCCTGCTTTTCATTTGCCATGATCTTGATAGAATTAACCGTATTAAAAATGAAATGCGGAGAAATCTGAGACATCAGTATCTCATAATGTGCCTTTTCCTTTTGCTTGCTTTCCAACTTCACATGTTCAATCAATGCCTTGATTCGATCTCCAGCCCGATTATAACTAGAAATCAGCTTCTGTATCTCCAGAAAAGAAATTTCCTTTGGCTCCTGAATCTTAATTATCCCATTCACAGCATTTTCCACTTCATTGACTACGTATACTAGCGGTTTTGATATTTTTCCGGAAATATATACCATAGTTGCTATCGAGAGAAGAATCAACATAAAAATCAACACAAGTATAACCCTTAAAATGCCTTTTCCTTCCAGCTGAAAGGCTTTTTCTGGAATTGTGTAAACAATCATATTATCCGAGTGCTTCAGCAACACCGGAATGCAATAATTTTTATATTCTTTTATCATCTGAACATCCGCTGTCTGTGATAGTTTCCATTCTTCAGATTCCTTGATTAGAAACTGAATTTCCTTTTCATCTCCACCATTATAAGCCATTTGTAGTTCTTTTTCATTATTGAAGAAATAAAATGCCCCTTCATTACCGTTTTCCAGTGTCTTCACAAATTTCCCCCATATTTTTTCGCCGGACACCTGCTGTAAAATAATTCCTAGATAATTATCATTATAATCGGTAATCGCCCTCCCAATATAAAGATCCTGGTTTACTTTCACATTATAAATATCCATCTCATGAAAAAAGATACTCAAATCCTTACAGAATGTTGTTTTCCTGTTATTCTTGATAATTTCCTGATACCAGCTTTTCTGATGGTAATCCACCTCGGTCTTGCTCTGGATATGAGGACCTATCAGATCCCCTTCTGAAGTGAGAATAGCTATTTTTACACCTACCGCATTCAAGGTCGAGCTTTCCAGCTCTGACAGTTTCGCTGATATGCTCCTCTTGGCAGTATATACCCCGTAATCCTCATTCCAACTCTGCAAGGTTCTTAAATCTGTGAGCATGTCCTTATTTGTCATCAGCATGCTTGTCGTATAATTTGTTGTTTCCAATATCTGATCCATAGTATTCTTTATTTGAGATAATGTAGATACATCATAGGTCTTCTGTGTCTCGTTCATGGATTTTTGCAGATAAAAATTTAATATGATTAACCCCAAACATAATGGCAGCACTACAAAAAAGCCAATATATACGAGTAAATGTGCACGAATTCCTTTTTTATGTATATTAATTGTATACTTTTTCATATGCTCCACCACTCCTTTCTCACAAAGAATTGGCTCATATTTTCATCTTTTATATTGCATCCATTATAACATAAAATACAGACTGCAGCTAATAAAAGCTTCAGTCCGCATTCTTTTTATAAATTTTATATGTTTTATCCCTTCACGGCACCGGCAGACAATCCTTCTACCAGATTCTTCTGAACAAGAGCGAAAAATATCAAAATCGGAATCAAACTAATCACAACTGCCGACATAAGCAATCCCCAGTTTACCGAATACTGCCCTATAAAATCCTGCATACCAACCTGAATCGTTTTCTTTAATGTCGTGTTGATAAAGATGGATGCATACATATATTCATCCCAAGAGGACATGAAACAAAATAACGCCGTAACAAATAATCCGGGTTTTGCAATGTGTATAATTATTGAGAAGAAAGACTTTACTCTGCTGCATCCGTCTATCATTGCTGCTTCCTCTATCTCCCATGGAATTATCGCAAAGAAAGCACATATATTCCAGATTGCAAACGGCAGTGTAAAAGAGCAGTACATCATAATTAATCCGACATAACTGTCAATCAGATTCAAACTTTTCATAATAATATAGAACGGAATACATAGTAGAATGCCAGGAAACATTCTTGTCATCAGAAACGCCATCTTAATCTTTTCTGCGGCAAATATTTTATATCTTGTTAGTGCATATGCTGCCATAATAGATAGAACCATGCAGATTGCAGTGGTCACAATTGTGATAAAGATACTGTTCAAGAAGTACCGTACGAAATTCGACTCGAACAACACATGTCGAAAATTCTCAAGAGTAATACGTGTAGGAATAATCTGATTTGGATCATAAATCTGATCCTGTGTCTTTAATGCAGTCAGCACTACATAAATGAATGGCACAATGGCAGCAACAACCATTATGATTGTGAATATATATGCTACACCAAGTTTAACTTTTGTATCTTGTCCTTTTTTCACACTTCCACACCCCTATTCTTTCTCACTGACTTTGTGAAGATAGATTCCCGAAAATACAGCCATAAAAATAAACAAAATTACCGATGCTGCTGCTGCGGTACCAAAATTATGATTGATAAATGCTTCTCTATATGCAAATGTATAAATAATTTCCGTACTATACAATGGTCCGCCCTTTGTCATAAGCCATATCGTATTAAAGCAGGAAACAATACCGATAAGATTCAAAATCGTCGATATTGCCAGTGGTTCCTTAATAATTGGAAGAGTAATTTTCCAAAATGTCTGCCATTTATTTGCCCCGTCAATCTGTGCACCTTCATATACATCTCCGGGTATTCCCTGCAGTGCCGCCAGTATAAATATCATCTGAAATGGAATTCCCTTCCAAATTGCAACAATAATTACACACCAGAATGCAGACCCAACATTTCCGAGCCATGAGATTGGCTCCGTAATTGCACCAAGTTTCATAGCAACAACATTGATAATTCCTACGTTTGCATTATACAAAAATGTAAATGTCATCGCTGCAATTGCGTGTGGAACTGCCCATGGTACCAGAATCAAAGTTCTGTAGACGAATCTGCCTTTCAACTTTTGATTCAGTGCAAGTGCCAGAAGAATTGCCATCACAAGCTGAACTATCAGATTCACAACTGTCCACTTTACCGTATTCCAAATAGACTTCAGAAATATTTCATTCTGAAAGATTTCTATATAATTTTCCAATCCAGCAAATGTATTAAAAATTGCATCATTAGGCCGTACAAGATTATAGTGCAGAAAGCTCAAATATATGCCTCGAAATAATGGATAAATAGAAAGCGCGAGAATTACAATAACTGCTGGAGTCAATAACAGATAACCTGGCAGATTTTTTTTCAGTTCAAGACTTTTTATATACTTTTTCACCATCACATTCCTCCTGTTATAATGGGCTGTAATGCATCCTGCTTACAGCCCATTCAAAGTATTATTTACTCAAACTTCGCACATGAATAAGTGCTTATGCACCTTGAAAATTCAATAATAACTGGCATAAAAATAGCATGAAACCATCTGGTTTGGTATAAT
>NZ_FMKA01000044.1 GCF_900096945.1 Anaerobium acetethylicum
CAACAATTGAACCAGATGTTACCGAGACAGCACAAGCTGCCTCGTAGGCATAAATAAATTTAAAGAATTACTGACAACTATCTTGACAATCAGCGAGGTTTAGGTTCAACAGGATGGTTTAAAAGCATTCTTGCCGGTGCATCAGGTGTGGCAGCTAACTGTATCAATAGACAAATTCCCATGAGTCAACAGGAAGCATTCACATGGGATTCTGATTTTCTCTACTATTCAGTGCGAGAACCATATCCCAGCAAATGGACATCGGCAAATCTTGTTTTTGGCAGAGTAAATGCTACCTCCCAACTGAAGATTGTATCTCAAATGCCAGAAAACGGAGTCATTTTTAGTGATGGTATAGAAAATGATTTCCTGGAATTCAATTCAGGAACAGAAGCAGTTATTAGGATTTCGGATAAAAAGGGTATGCTAGTCGTATAAAATGAACAGGCATAATATGAAATTCGTATCCCTCTCTTTAATTGGACGAATCAGAATTCCAATTTCATTAGTTACTGAATAATGGAAAACATGAAGCGTTTTGCCGTATTGTGGAAAAAATATTTGACAAGTTAAAGCTACTGCTATAAGATTAAAGAAAAACTAAGGAGTACGCAAATGAATCAGAACCTACATTCAAGAAGAACTATCTACATGTATTACAGACGTATCTGCTTGTAGCTGAACCCTGACAGGTGCACAGTTATAAGCGATAGGTCTTATATGTCTGTGCATAGATGAGAATGTATCTTTTGATTTTAGTCCATTATATAAATGATTAAAACACTAATTTGCATTGATATCGCACCAGACATATGGGAATGTCCGGTGCGATTTTTGCGTTACCACTGGTAAGAAAGATGCTGGTGGTGGAATAGGAGGATTTATGACAGGAGAAGTTATGACAGAAGCAGTAGAATTGGTTCTGGCAACAGAAAAAGAGGCAGAATTACTGCATCAAATGAAATACTCCGCTTTTTTACCGTTATATGAGAAATATCATGATGATGAAACAAGCCCTGTGAAAGAGCCGGTAGAAACGGTTATCAGATCCATTCAAATGGAAAATAGCGATTATTATCTGATAAAGTTTCAAAATGAGTTCGTTGGAGGGGTGAGAATCGTTGAAAAACAAGAGGGTGTATTCTCTATCAGTCCAATGTTTATCCTGCCGGAGTTTCAGAATCAGGGGATCGGATATATAGCATTACAGAAGGTACTTGCTCTTTACCCGCAGGCAATTACCTGGCGGCTGGCAACTATTCTACAGGAAAAAAGAGATTGTCATTTTTATGAAAAATGTGGTTTTTATAGAAGTGGATGGCAAAAAGAAATTAATGATGTCATGGATGTTGTGGGATATGAAAAAGTTCTTGTTGCAGCAAGAAGCTTCTGCGAAGCAGATACAGAAGATGTTGCCAAATTGATCATACGGAATTTCAAGGAAGTAAACAGTAAGGATTATAGTTCGGATGCGATAGATGAACTGGTAAAAACTCATGATTCGGAATGGGTCAAAGGTGTAGCAGGTTATGCCAATATGTATGTATTTTGTCTGGGTGAAAAAATCATAGGAGTCGGTTCTATCTCCAGCTTTTGGGGAAGTGAGACAGAAAGTATTTTGCTTACAGTGTTTGTGCTGCCGGAATTTCATGGAAAAGGAATTGGACGGACAATTATCAGAACGCTGGAGCAGGATGAACTTTTTAAACGGGCAGAGAGAGTGGAGATTCCGGCATCGATTACAGCGGTGGATTTTTATCGGAAATTTGGCTATGAATTTAAGAATGGGGTGAAAGAGCTTGATCAGGAAGGGCTTTACCGTTTAGAAAAATATAGACGGTTTTCTTGATTTTGTATCGTTTGTGAGCCAAAACTACAAGATGGCCATTATTTCAAATGATTCAAGCCGATGGAGTGAATATCTTCGAGAGCTAATTGAATTTTTTGCATTGTAAATATTTCCGTCAGTGGTACGATTGTGAGAAAGAGTATAGTTTTGATGTTGAGATGTTTGGTTATTAAATGAATAAAATATGGATATACGGTTATAAACAAAATGTCATTATGGGAACCGGAGAAAGGATAAATCCGGGATGGGGGAAAACGACTATGGTTGATATCGTATTCAGCGAAAGCGCTTGCGGAAGCCTTAAAATTGCACAGCAGTTTGGGAAAGGAAACTATCAGGAAGGGTGTATCGGCATTATAATCAGCAACGATGATGGAAGCAAGCCGACCAAAGAGGAATTTGAAGCTGCCAGGAAGGAAGCGGCAGAAAAGGAGCGCCTGGCGTGGGAGAGTTCTGTCCCCCTGGGTGGAAAAACGACAGACATCTATGGATTCAATCTGGTGCTGAGCGTCGGAGACATTTCCGAAAGTCAGCCTGGGACCAGGCGCAAACAGACCTTGGAACATTTATACAGCGTTTACCCGAACGATGAGGGGCGCCAGGCGGCGGAGGAAATACTCAAAAGGGCAAATGAAGACCTGAAGGCAATCCGGCAGCGCGCAGCATCGGGAGAAGCCGTCCGTATCTGGTATAGCAGCCAGCCCGACGAAATGTGCGGACTCTACTGGTTCATGGAACAGTTGAATCAGTGGGGTGTGCATGAAGGACAGGTTGTGATTATCAAACTCCCGGAATGGGAAGCTGACGAAAAAGGAAATATTGTATGGAAAAATGGCTGGAGCGAAGTGCCTGCCGAAGGATGGCATCGGTATCTCGCCCTGCAGAAGCCTGCGCTTCCATCATTTATACAAAGCTGTGCATCTCATTGGCAGGCGCTTCAGGCAGAGAACGCACCTTTGCGAGCCGTGCTGAATGGGCATCTGGTCAGCATGTCAGAAAAAATCTATGATGACTTTATCCTTCGCGAAATCGCAGTAGAAGGCGAACAGTTTCAGGAAGCAAAGATTATCGGACGGGTACTTGGTAAATACCAGCTTGGGATTGGAGATTCCTGGATTGCATTCCGAATAGAAGAAATGATTTATGAAGGAAAACTTGAGGCTGTGACCAAGGCTGTCAAAGATATGCCGACCTATCATCGAGTATTGAAAAAGAGCATGTATCCACGGTAATCTTGATGTTATGTATCATACGTGTTATTATAGAGCAGGAAAGAAGTTCAGTTCATGAAAAACAAGGAGCTGCATTCACTGAATGTCAGCGATGGCTTTGCCTCTCTGGTGTCATGCGATACAATAGTGATAAGCATCAAAAAGCATACTGGCTAGTCTGTGAAATACGGTCCATAGAGAGCATACCGTGTTGTCAAAATACATGTTGAAATTTGAGTGGAATTTGAAAGGAGGAATACAAATGTCGATGAAAGATATGGAAAGAATGAAAAAACTTATAGAAGAGAAGAACGCAAAAGGCGGTTTCTTGCAAGCAGAAAAAAAGATTGGTTCTGGAAAAGTCGAAAAGAAGAATAAGAATATAGGACTTGACTTCACAAGAACAAAAAAAATATCACAGTAGATGTGGATATAACACAGGAGCCCGTTCATTTTCAAGCAGATTGAGAATGGACGGGCTCTTTTTGAGTGTAAAGCGTGTCGCATCACAAAAGTGTAATCGAACTGCTGTCAAAGACAATAATGCCGTCATCCCGCATCTTGGCAAGCTCACGGGACAGGGAAGTCCGCTGCACGCCTATTCTGTCGGCAAGTGCCTTTTTGGTCATATTCAATTTGATTTGTCTGGAATTTTGGATTTTGCTTTCGTATTCCAAATAATTCAGAACACACTCGCGAATGGATTTGTTTACATAATGCTTCAGTTTGTCCCCCAGAATAAATGTGCGGTCTGAGACGAATTCAAGGTAGGTTCTCAAAAAAGAGGGTGACTCTGCCAACAGATCGAATAGCAGATTCTTCTCTATTTCCAGGATGACCGTATCTTCCCGGGCAATGGACGCCATAGGAAAATAAGGATTTTTTGAAAACAATAAATTCCCACCCAGGATATCATCGTTATAAAACTCAGCAATTGTAAGCAGGTTTCCCGATTCGTCAATGCGCTCGACGGCAACAGCGCCACGTAGTATGATTTCCAGGTGAGTGCAAAGATCGCCTTCTAAATGGATCAGGCAGTTCCTGTTATAGGAATGGATCCTGAAATCATTGTTTTGTATATGGAAGTCAAGCTTTTCGGGTGGAAAAGACCTTAACAGCACGGTATTTTTAATCAGGTTCTGATATGGGCTCATAAATCCTCCTTATAGTGTTACCAAAGTAACTCATTTAAAATCAGTATACGATTATAATGGCTGTAAATCAAGTCAGGAGGACAGTTATGGATATTTTTACGATTATATTTTGGGTGATTGCGGTTGTACTGTTTGTGGTTTCGCTTATGAAAAACAGGAACAAGACATTAGCTGCGATGAAGAAATCAAAAAGCATGATGGGAGGAATGGTTGGAGAAATCATTGCTATCATATTTCTGATTGGACTGGTTCTTACGTTTATTCCACCAGAATCAATCAAGACGGTGCTGGGATCATCGAACACTTTTTTATCAACGGTGATATCTGCGGCAGTTGGGAGCGTAACGCTTATTCCGGCTTTCGTCGCCTTTCCGCTGGTTGGCTCTTTGGTCGATGCCGGGGCAAGCATTGTACCTGCCGTTGCATTTTTGACGACGTTAACGATGGTGGGGGTTGTGACATTCCCGCTTGAAAAGAAGGAATTCGGAACAAAGTTCGCAGTAACCAGAAATCTGTTCAGCTTCGGGTTTGCAATTGTCATTGCGCTTGCTATGGGGGTGGTCGTATGAAAATAATGGCAATTATCAAGAAAAATAAACTTATTGTTTTTGTAGCTGCGGCTTATGGAATTCTGCTTCTTGCATCGCCGGATCAGGCATTGCAGTCATGGAGAAATAGCATCTATTATTTGATTGAAATGCTGCAGGTGCTTCCCGTAATCTTTTTACTTACTGTCGTCATAGAAGTGCTGGTTCCAAAAGAGATGATTACACAAGGCTTTGGAGAAAAATCAGGACTGAAGGGAAATCTGCTTTCTCTATTATTGGGAAGCATTTCTGCAGGACCTGTCTATGCGGCATTTCCAATTAGTAAAATACTGCTGAACAAAGGTGCGAGCATTACGAATATTGTGATTATCCTGAGTTCCTGGGCGGTAATTAAAATACCGATGCTTGCGAATGAAGTGAAATTTTTAGGTGTCAAATTTATGGGAATAAGATGGATCATGACGGTAATCTCGATTTTTGTAATGGGATACCTGATGGCTCTGTTTGTGAAAACGAAAGATCTGCCAAAACCAGAAATGGGAAGCAGGGAAAATGTTTTGGAGATTAAACAGGAATACTGCATAGGCTGCGGTATCTGTGCAAAATTATTGCCTGAATATTATGAGATCAGGGATAAGAAAGCTGTAGTAAAGAAAATGCCGCAAGGGAAGCTTCAAGAAGCTGCCATTGTGGAAACGGCAGACAAATGTCCAACAAAAGCGATTGTCCTGAGCATGGATGAATAGTTGAAATCAGGCGAATGTTCGTTTATGATAGAAAAAGAATCCCGTATCTGCGGTCAGGTAAGACAGCAAGGATGCAGGACCAAATGAAAAATCATAAAGGAGACCAATCATGATTAAAATTAACGAAGATAAATGCATTGGGTGCGGACTATGTGTAAAAGACTGTTTCACAAAGGAAATTGAGGTAACTGGCCGTAAGGCAAAGCCTAAAGGAATACGATGTATAGAATGCGGGCATTGTATTGCAGTATGTCCAACGAATGCCATCGTTTTGGAAAATTATCCAATGTCAGAGGTTCTGGAATATGAAAAGGGTGCATTTGAGATAGATCCAGATCAATACTTACGTTCGTTAAAATACAGAAGAACGATTCGACAATTTTCCGGCAGGCAGGTGGAGAACCAGAAAATCGAAAACATCATCGAAGCAGGAAGATATTCTCCAACTGGCGGAAATCAACAGAACGTATCCTTCTGCGTCATGAGGGATGACATTGAACCCTTAAGAAATATGGTGATTGATGAGTTGTATAAATTTGCAAATCTCCCGGAGGAGGAAAAGGCGAAGCTGAATATCTCCTGGTATGGGAATCTGTGGAAGCAGATGTATCTGGATTATCATGACAAGAACAGGAAGGACGGATTGTTCTTTGATGCAGGAACTGTAATCCTTGTTATATCGAAGTCTATGCAAAATGCATGCATCGCGGCAGCGCATATGGAGACAATGGTGTATGCGCAGGGGCTGGGAATGTTATACAGCGGGTTCTTTACAAGAGCAGCAGCACATTCAAAGGAAATCAAAGAATATCTAAGGCTTGATCAAGGGCAGGAAGTAGCTGCCTGCCTGGTAATAGGCTATCCTGATGTGAAATACCAGAGGACAGTTCCAAGAAAACCAGCGGAAGTAGCCTGGAGATAAGTAATTAGGAAAGCAGTATTTCCAATTTGGGAAATGCTGCTTTTTGTTGAAGAAATTTATACGGATTTTTGAAAGTGATGACAGGATGAGGGATGCCTCTGTAGCTTCTTCCGTGTGATAAGGTTACAGATAATGATTGAAATGTTGATATAATTGAACTATAAAAGAAAACACAATTACTTATGCAGGGAAAAAGAGAAAATTAGATTTTTGTTTTAAATTTTTGTAAGAACATAGGAAAAATCATAAATGTGATTGGAGATAAATTATGCTTGATGGATTGGTTGCGGCAAATAACGTTAGTTTTATATTTGTATTTTTAGAAGGAATACTCTCTTTCTTCTCGCCCTGTGTGATACCATTAATCCCAGTTTACATGGGCTATTTAGCAGGAAGCGGGAAAAAAGTGAATGAAGATGGTACGATTGCATATGACAGGAAAAAGGTGTTCCTGCATACCACGTTTTTTGCTTTGGGAGTTTCTTTTGTCTTCTTTATATTAGGAATGTCATTTACGGCTCTTGGCAGTTTTTTTAGCAGCAATAAGATGCTGTTCACAAGAATAGGCGGCATCCTTATCGTTATATTGGGATTGTTTCAGCTTGGGATTCTTGATTTTTCGTTCTTGCAGAAGGAAAGAAAAATACAGATCAAACTGGCTGATAAGAAAATGAATCCCATTATGGCGCTGATCATGGGTTTCACTTTTAGCTTTGCATGGACGCCTTGTATTGGACCGGCCCTTTCTTCTGTGCTGATTATGGCTTCCGGGGCAACAACATCTCTCGAAGGCAATCTGCTTGTAATTGTCTATGCCCTTGGATTCTTGATTCCGTTCCTTTTGCTTGGACTTTTTACGACACAGGTATTGAACTTTTTGAAATCAAAACAGAAACTGCTGCGGTATACGATTAAGGCTGGAGGAGTTATTCTGATCATCATGGGAATTATGATCTACACCGGGTGGATGAATGGCGTCTCGGGCTATCTGAATTCGTTTTCCTCTGACCAGCAAAGCGGTTCCCAGGAGGGAGCAGTTCAAACGGATGAGCCTGATACTGGGAAAAGTTCGGAGGTGGCCACAATTGCTGCATCTGATTTTACCCTTACAGACCAGTATGGGAATGAACATACGCTTTCCGATTATAGGGGAAAAGTAGTATTCCTCAATTTCTGGGCCACCTGGTGTCCGCCCTGTAAAAAGGAAATGCCTGATATCGAGGCGCTTTATAAGGAATATAATTTCAATCAGGATGACGTGGTGTTTTTAGGAATTGCAAATCCGTCAAGTCAGGAGTATCCGAACAACCAGGATGATGGAAAAGAAGCGATCAAATCATTTTTAGATGACAACGGATATACGTTCCCGACGCTATTTGATGAAACAGGGGAAGTGCTTGAAAACTATAATATATCGGCTTTTCCAACTACGTTTATGATCGATAAAGAAGGGAATATTGTCGGATACGTTCCGGGAATGATGACCAAAGACATCATGGTTAACGTGATAGACCAGGCTTTAGAAGCAGCGGAATAAGACAGATATGAAATAACAAATAGGAAGGAAATACAAATAATGGCTCATAAATTTGATGTTACGCATAAAAACAAGCTGGACAATCCAAGGCGCAGGGAAATGCTGCCGACCGGCAAAATTCTGGATGAAATAGGTTTACAAGCAGGGGATATTCTTGCAGACATCGGGTGTGGAATCGGCTATTTTTCTATTCCGGCAGCAGAGATAGCAGGCTCAAAAGGTAGTGTCTATGCGCTTGATGTGAATGTAGAAATGATTGAAGAACTTGAACAGAGGATTGCAGAAAATGAAACAGATAATATTCGAACCATTGTTACAGAGGAATATGATTTTAAGCTGGATGATAATGCAGTTTCCTATGCGCTTGTATCAACTGTTCTGCATGAAATTGAGGATAGAATGAAGTTCCTTCATGAAACAAAGCGCATTCTTGGCAGTGGCGGGAAAATTGCTATTGTCGAATGGATCAAGAAGGAAAGTGACTGGGGGCCACCAGTCGGGCACAGGGTTGACAGCAGCGAAGTGAAAAGGGAACTTCTTGATTGTGGATTTGAAGAAATATCCTATGTGGAGCTGAATGATTATTTTTACATTGTGACTGGCATCCTGGTACACAAGTAATGAAAAGACAAGGACAGATATTTTACGTTGATTTCAAATAAAGCTTAAAGTAAATGATGCACACAAATTGCTGGTTTTGCAATTTGTGTGCATCATTTGTGACTATGAAGGACGTAGTCCTGAATAGTTACGAACTGCTTATTAGTAAACCAATAATAGCACCATATATGATCGAACCGGTCCGGCTTGAAGTAATTGGGCACGTTCCGCTTTTACATCCTATATTTTTTTGATAGAGATATCTTAATAATCCCCCTGCGACAGCGCCAGGCAGTATATCACCGTTTTGAAAGACTCGCTATTTCCGTTGGTTTACTGTAAAATAAATCTCAGCTATTATCATTTTGTAAATGCAAGGGGTGAAACAGAAGATTGATAAGAAATGAGTATCTGCTCAGCAGAATATCAATGCTGACAGGTGTGGATATTTTTCGTTTTCAGGGGGGGAATCTGCAGGGAGATGAGAAAAATACAGAGTATAATCCCATCAGAGAACAAAAGAAGTTTTGTGATATGCTTATTGAAATCGCTGAAGGACAAGAGGTTCCGGTATTGTATCAGGATGCACATCAGGTGTTCTTTGGATGCGTGAAAAGTGAAAAAGGATATGTTCTATTTGGTCCCATGAGCCTCAAAAGACTATCCAGGGTAGAGCTTCATAACTACCATATGGAATATGGAATGCCAGCCGGAATGGAAAAAGCACTTCCTGTATTTCCTTTTGCCAAAATCCTGGCAATTGCTGAAGTAATAACGAAAAAAGTGACAGGCAGGGAGTATGATGATGATGAATTGATAAAAGAAAATCATCTTGTAACTGATATGGATGAAAGCATTAAAAAGGAACAAATTTTATTTAAGATAAGGGAAGAAGATGCTGAATTATATCATCATACCTATCAGGAGGAACGCAGACTGCTGGAATGTGTGAGGACGGGTAAAGTAGAAGAAGCATTGAAGTACAATGTGGATATGGACATGGGTACAGGACGATTATCAAAGAATGAATCTGAGCATTGGAAGAATGTCGCAGTTGTTGGAATCACTCTGTGTACAAGGGCTGCGATCGAGGGCGGATTATCTCCTGCAACAGCATACCAGCTAAGTGATTTTTATATTCAAAAAGCAAATAAATGTAAAGATGTTATTTCGTTGATCGCATGCAGAAACCAGGCGGTAAAAGAGCTGACTGAGCGGGTCTGGGAAAAAATGAACAGTCAGAGAACATCAAGTTATATAGAACAGTGCAAAGACTATATCAGCAAACATTACAGGGAAAAAATATATCTGAAAGATCTGGCGGAAATGCTTGGATTGAGCAGTTCCTATCTGTCCCGGCTATTTTCACGGGAGCTGGGAATGGGTTTACAGGATTATATCAACTGGTCCCGCATAGAAAATGCGGAAAATCTGCTGGCCTACTCAGACGAAAGCATTGCGCATATAGGAGAATATGTGGGGTTTCCAACTCAAAGCTATTTTGGAAGCATATTTAAAAAGTACAAAAATATGACGCCGAAAGAATACCGGAACCGGTATAAGCCAACAGAATTATGAATAGCCAGTAGAAATAACAACAAGATAACGACAAAAATGACAAAATAAAGATATATTCATCGGGGCAAATCTGATAGCATATAGAATGCATAGATAGTCGGCCATAATGAGGAACGTGCGTCCTATGAGATGAAAACGCTCCGTATATAAATAAGCTATGAAGGACATAGTCCTGAATAGTGACTAGTTTGGAAAGGAAAAGCAATGGGAAAAACGAACGTAAAAATGAATTTTTACAGAGCAGAGGAATCAGCAGAGAATATAAAGGCTATTTTCAGTGCGACAGGCGAAATCTTATATCTGGTAGAAGGAGAAAAGGATGCGGTATTGATTGATACTTGTCTTGGAGTAGGCCATCTTAGGGACTTCACAAAAACCCTGACCCAAAAGCCGGTGACCGTTTTACTGACACATGGCCATGTGGATCATGCTTTGGGCGCACCGGAATTCGAGCGGGTATACATGAATGAAAAAGACTGCAAATTATTTCAGGAACACAGTCCAATCGAGGAACGAAAAGGGTATCTCCAGGCAACGTTAGGAGAAAGGTTTAACCAGCTGGATGAATCTGCATATGTTCCCCCGGAACTGGATAAAGAATTTTTGGAGCTGCGGGAAGGTATGAGTTTTGATCTGGGTGGTACGCATATTGATGTATATGAGCTTCCCGGCCATACACAGGGAAGCATGATTTTTCTTATAAGAGAACAGAAGATATTGATTTTAGGCGATGCCTGCAACAATTCGACCTTCCTTTTTGATCAGCATTCAAGCTCTGTAGAGGCATATCGAGAGGAACTGATCAGAGTCAAAGAGCAGGTGGCTGGAAAGTTCGAACGTGTATTTTTATCCCATCATGTGATGGAAACAGATACAGATATTTTGGATAATATGATTGCAGTGTGTGATGAGATCCTGAATGGAAAAGCGGATGACATACCCTTTGAATTTATGGGAATGCAGGCTTATATCGCAAAAAAATGCAATGAACGCTTTGAGAGAGCCGATGGCAAAAGCGGAAATCTGATTTATAATAAACAGCATATCAGGAATTAGCGAAAGCAGATAGGATGAGCGAATATGAAAAAAAGAATAAAAAAACAGCAATCTATAAATGGAAGAGTTTTGGGAATTCTTTTTTTGACATTTTTACCAGTTCTTGCTATTTTGTACATGATCACATGGAATATGTTTCATTATATGTCAGAGCAGGTTGTGGATGCAAATCTAAATGAAATGAAGATATTTATGAGCGAGTTCGATAACGACGTATCCACTGCAACTGAACAGATGAAACAGATCGCGATTGATTACCGAACAAAGTTTTATCCTCTAAAAGATCCTGGCGTCATTAAATATAACATCTGGAATCGTGTGAATCAGGAAAGAAATCGATATTCAATCATTGACATTGGTTTTATCAGGGACGGAGCATCTATAGATTTTGCATATGATACGACGTCGTTTCAGCCAGAAGAGATATCTGCATTGGAAACGATCATATCGGAACAGGATAGTAAGCAGTGGGATAATTTTTCTTATCATCTGTTGGATGTAAAAGGGAAAAAATATATGATTTTATACGCATATGCAGGCAGCTTTGAATATGGGTATCTGGTTGATCTGGAAAAGTCAATGCAGCTGTTCCAAAATCAGAACGGAAATAAGATCATAAACGACATAGTAGAAAATGAGGCTGATAAGGCGAATACAAGAGTCCTTACCGTGAGATCCAGTGAGACAGGCTGCTATCTTGTTCGTAATATATCGAATGCCTTGATTTTTCAGGCAGTGCCGCTTGGCAGAAAGTTATCAGTACTGCTTGCTGCAATGTGCATGGTATTGTTTCCGATTCAATGGTATTCTTTGAAAAAATATGTAATACAGCCTCTTGGAAGAATCAGCAGTGCAATGAAGGAGCTGGAGCAGGAGCATCTGGAATACAGGATGGAGGGGGACGAAAAAACCCTTGAATTCGTTCATATTGAGCAGGGATTTAATGATATGGCAGAACAGATCAAGAATCTCAGGATTGAATCCTATGAAAAAGATATTGAAAGACTCCGTATTGAGAACCTTAATCTGCGGTTACAGGTGAATCCGCATATGCTGCTAAACAGCCTGAACATGATCTATAGCTTGTCAAAGTCTCATAATAGCCAGGGCGTGGAAGACATGACCATGTGCCTGTCTAAGTATTTTAGATATGTACTGTATAATAACCGTGAGTTTTCCAAAATCAAAGACGAGATGGAATTTATTTCAAGCTATATGGAAATCCAGAAGATTCGTTTTCCGGGAGCGTTCAGTTATGTCTATGATGTGGATGAAGCCATATTTGATGAGGAGATCCCTACTATGCTGATTCAGAATTTTGTTGAGAATTCAATTAAATATGCTTTGAATATGGAGACGGTAGTTGATATCATGGTATTAGTAAAGAAAATAGATGACAGGCTATCCATTTCCATTATTGATACAGGCAACGGTATGGATGAAGAAATTCTTGAAAAGGTGCGCGCTGATGAGGCGTTTGTCGATTACCGGGGAACCCATATCGGAATCTGGAATTGCAGGAAGCGGCTGCAGATTCATTATGGTGATCAGACAAAATTCAGCATCAGTAGCAAAAAAGGAGAAGGTACGCAGGTCTGGATGGAAATACCACGTATAGAAAGGAGAGAATCGGATGAACCTTTTGATCGTTGATGATGAAATATTTTCAATTCAGGGCATTTTAGATAGTGTAGACTGGACAAAGGTAAAGTTTGACAAGGTCTTAACTGCCAATAATTTTTCGCAGGCAATGAACATTTTTTTACAGGAAAAGATCGATATCCTCCTCTGTGACATTGAGATGCCTTTTGGCAATGGCATACAGCTAGTAGGATGGGTGAAGGAACATGATCCAAATGTGGAGTGCATATTTTTAACATGTCATGGAGAATTTACTTTTGCAACATCGGCAATTAAGCTGCAGTGTTTCGACTATATCCTAAAGCCGGTTCCGACTGATGTGCTAGAGGACACGCTTCTCAGGGCACAGAAAAAAATCGAGCAGGAAAAGAAGAATCAGAATTATCTGGAATATGGGAAGATGTATGTGAACCAGATGAAGGAGAATTCTTCGGAAGAACAAAGCGAGGATATGGTTTCCAGGATAAAAGCGTATGTGAAGGAGCACATTGCAGAAGCCCTGAATGTGGAACTGCTGGCACGTCTGGTAAATCTGAGCCCGGATTATCTGACAAAGGTATTCAAGAAGGAAAGCCAGATGACCCTGAACGACTATATCATACAGCAGAGAATGTTCCTGGCAAAGGAACTTCTTATGACCTCGAATATGTCTGTAAACCGTGTTTCGGATACAATTGGATACAGCAATTATTCCTATTTTTCCAAGGCATTTAAGAAATATTATGGTATCTCGCCGAGAGAGATGCAGCAAAAGAGCAAAAAGAAAAGATAGGTAAAAGCAAAAAGGCTGTCACAAAACTCATGTGACAGCTTTTATTATCTCCAGGAAATTGCTCATTTCCTATAACGCAGACCTCCGCACTACAAAGTGTCTTCGCCCTCAAAAGTAATGGCCACGGGAGTTGATGTAGCGAAGCCACTTTGTACAAATAACGGAGAAAGACAAATTCAGGACGGAAAAGGAACATTTTTAAATGGAGAATGGAAAGTTTTGCACGTGATAGGAAAATACAAAAAATTGGATGAATGCTATACTTAATACATGTTAAGGAACCTGTAATTCTATAAATGGAGGGAAAATATGAAGAAGAGAAGTTTAGCTTTATTACTTACCGTAGCAATGGCGGTTTCAGCACTCGCCGGATGTGGTTCAAATGAAGGAAGCACAGAAGGCAGTTCAACAGAAGGCAGTACCACAGAAAGCAGCTCTAAGGAAAATGGCAGTGCAGATCACATTATTGTTACCTATCTGACGATGGGAGAAACCCCAACAGATTTAGGGCTGGTGCAGGACGCAGTCAATGCAATTTCCATTCCGGAAATCAATGTTGAGGTTGAATTCAAGCCAGTAGCAATCGGCGAAACATTTACAAGTTATTCCACATGGATAGCTTCTGGTGAGCGGATGGATTTAATGATGCTCTGTTTCCAGGATCCATCCAGCTACATTGAATCAGGATCCATCCAGCCCTTGAATGAGTATCTTTCGGCAGATGCTCCGGATATTCTGAATCTGGCAAAAGAATTTCCGCTTTATGAAGGAGCCCAGAGAGAGGAAAGCATATACGGTGTCAATCCGGTAAATGCCTGCTATGGAAAATACGGTTCAATTATGCTTCGAAAAGACTACTTCGATGAGTTGGGCGCAGAGTTAAAAGATAAATACACTTATGCTGATCTCACAGAGGTTTTTGCTGGAATCAAATCGAATCATCCGGATACCTATCCGCTGGGGGTTTTAGGAAGTGACTGTTCAACATCCAATAGCCTCTTCAGTCGTTTCAATGTAGTAGATGTACTTGGTGCAGGTGTTGATACAGGCGTTCTGATGGGTATGGATTCAACAAAGATTGTCAATCTGTTCGAGACAGATGAGTATTTTGCTTTCCTGAAACAGATGAAGGAATGGAATGAAGCAGGATATATTATGCAGGATGCAACTACGACAACTTCTACAATGCCCGAATTGACCAGTGCCGGAATTATGGCAAGTGCCCTGGTTTACCCAAATGAACCTAACGTTGAAGTTGCATATAATAGTGGATTCAGAGCATTTGGCGGTGCTGTGGCACTGGATACAACAGATCCATATATGCCATCTAACGGAGCTTCAAATGGTATATATTGGACGATTCCGGTTACAAGCAAATCACCGGATGCAGCTATGAAATTCCTGAATTTAACCTATTCAAATACTGAGGTGACAAATCTGATTCAGTGGGGTATTGAAGGGAAGCATTATGTGAAGACGGATACAGAAAATGTTGTTGAGTTCCCAGAAGGACTGGATGCAAATAGTACAGGTTACTACTGCACGTTAGGAGTATGGGGCGATAAGAGTGCAGTTTATGCAATGACAAAAGACAATAGAGCCGAAAATGAGGCGCTTACAGAAAAAGGATTAGAAAATCGCTCTGTTGCAAGTCAGCATGGATATTCCTATGACAGCAGTAAGATGGCAAACCAGGTAATTGCAGTCGACAGTGTATTGCAGCAGTATATGCCTGCATTGGAAACTGGCAGTGTCAGTGATTTAGACAGTACTTATAAAGAGTTCATTTCTGCATTAAAAGCAGCAGGTATGGATGATATCATTGCAGACAATCAGGCACAGTTAGATGCAGCAATTGCAAAGAAATAAAAGTTCATATAAGGAAAGGGGATCGCGGCTTTTAGCTGCAATCCCCTTTTTATTCTTACCAGGCAGCGTAAGTGGATTGCAAACATTTGCTTCAAATAAGGAAGGATTCTCAGCAACACCGTTTATACTGAAAATCCGGTGAACGGAAAATGGCAAGTTTCCAGCGGAAAAGGAATGTTTTTGAGTGGCTGAAGGAAAGTTTCAGACGCTAAAGGAAAATACAAAAAACACATGAAATGCTATACTTTTCGTAGAGAACAGGTGCTGCAAAACAGTGAAAATGGAGGATTGGAGTTGGAAAGGAGTATTATGAAAACAAAGAAAAAATTACATTGGAAAAAGATAGGTGCGGTTTATCTTATGATGTTTCCAGCGCTGGCATATTTCTTTATCAACAATTATTTGCCAATGTTAGGAATCGTGATTGCTTTTAAAAAGGTTAATTATGGACTTGGAGTTTTGAAAAGTCCATGGGCAGGTCTGGATAATTTTCAGTTCCTGTTTTCATCAGGGAGTGCCTGGCTTATAACAAGAAATACGATTTTCTATAACATTGGATTTATTATTTTAAATACGGTTTTAGGAATTGTAATTGCGATTTTATTAAATGAGATTCAAAATAAAATGGCAACAAAGGTATATCAGACAGTGATCCTCTTGCCCTACCTGATGTCATGGGTAGTTGCCAGCTATCTTGTGTATGCCTTCCTGGGCGGGGATACAGGTTTTATAAACAATACAATCCTGCCGTTGCTTGGAAGCGATAAAACAATTGCATTTTATCAGGAAACTAAGTACTGGCCGTTTATCCTATTTTTTGTAAGCCAGTGGAAAGGCATCGGATTCAATATGATTCTGTATTATGCATGTATTATTGGAATTGCTCCGGATTATTATGAGGCTGCAAGGGTGGATGGAGCGAAAAAATGGCAGGAAATCAAAACAATCACATTACCGTTTTTAAAACCGACAATCATCACGATGGTGATTCTCAGTATCGGAAAGATGTTCTATTCTGATTTCGGCCTTTTCTATCAGATACCAAAAAACTCAGGTATGCTGTATAGCGTGACGCAGACCATTGATACCTATGTATACAATGCGTTGATGACTCAGAACAACCTTGGCATGTCTGCAGCCGCAAGTTTCTATCAATCAATCGTAGGATTTATTCTTGTCATTGCTGCGAATGCGGTTATCCGCAAAATAAGCAGAGAAAATGCCATGTTTTAAGGAGGGAAAAATTTTGGGTATTCAATCAAAAGGCGATAAAATTATGGGGATGATAGCCCATATGGTTATGATTATTTTAAGTGCGGCTGCAGTAATTCCATTTATGTTATTATTCATGTCTTCTATCACGAACGAGCAGGAGGTTACACTCGAAGGATACGGATTCTGGCCAAAACAGTTCAGCCTGGAGGCGTATAAATATATTTTTGAACAGTGGGGACAGATTGGAAGAGCGTATGGAATCACCCTGATTGTCACTTTTGTAGGAACGACGCTGGCAATCTTATTGGTTGCCATGCTGTCCTATGGACTGGTCCAGAAGGATGTACCAGGCATCAGAGTGGTTTTCCTTTTGGTCTTGCTTACCATGTTGTTTAATGGCGGTATCGTCCCCACCTATTACGTTTACAACAACCTGCTGCATGTGAAAAATACGATCTGGGGATTGGTTTTGCCGAATCTGCTGATGAACGGATTTACGGTTATTCTGGTAAAAAACTATTTTGAGCATAATATTCCGGCTGAATTGATTGAGGCTGCGGAACTGGATGGAGCCAATCAGTTCCATATTCTGTTCAAACTGGTCATGCCGCTTGCCACGCCGATTCTTGCAACTGTCGGATTGCTTACCGGAGTTGCGTATTGGAATGATTGGACAAATGGACTTTACTATATCACAGACGATAAGTTATTCAGCATTCAGCAGCTATTGAATAAGATGAATGAGAACATTCAATTCCTTGCCAACAATGCAAGCCTGCTGGGAGGTACAGCAATTAATACAGCCTTGCCGAGTGGAACAGTACGAATGGCAATTGCAGTTGTTGCTATTTTACCTGTTATTATAATTTATCCATTTTTTCAGAAATATTTTGCAAAAGGAATCACAATGGGGGCTGTAAAAGGCTGATAGGAGGAAACGATAGATGAAGCAGTTACAGGAAGTGCTGCTTGGAAAAGAGGGGAATTATATATTCCCCTTTTTCTGGCAGCACGGAGAAGAAGAAAACGTATTGAGAGAATATATGAATGCGATTCACCAATCCAATATTCGTGCGATCTGCGTTGAAAGCCGCCCGCATCCGGATTTTTGCGGAGAACAATGGTGGCATGACATGGATATCATATTGAAGGAGGCAGAAAAACTAAAGATGAAGGTATGGATTCTGGATGACTCCCATTTTCCTACAGGATTTGCCAATGGCGCAATCAAAAATGCACCCGATGAGCTGACCCATCAGTATCTGGTATATCGAACCCTGGAAATGTGCGGACCTGCAAAGCATCTGGAACTCGATGTCAAAGTGTATATGAAACCGGAACCGCTTCCGCCATGGATGCCGCCTGCACCACCGGCAGAGCGTGTTTTTCATGATGATGAGCTGATGAAGGTGCTTGCCTGTCCTGTATTGGAAGGGGAATGTCTGGGAGAACCTGTTGATCTTACGAACCAGATTGCGGATGAAATGCTGGAATTCGACCTGGAGGATGGATACTGGCGTATTTTTGTGATCTATCTGACCAGAAATGCGAAAGGCAGAAATGACTATATCAATTTCATGGATAAAGAGTCCTGCCGTTTGCTGATTGATGCAGTATATGAGCCGCATTATGCACATTATGGCGAGTATTTTGGAACTGTCATTGCCGGATTTTTCAGTGATGAACCTCCTGTTGGGAACATAGAAGGATATGGACTGGCTGGCCCCATTGGATCTCCAAAACAGATTCTCCCCTGGTCGAAGGAAGCAGCAACGTGTTTCCGGGAAGAATTCGGCTCTGATGACTGGGGAAAATACCTTCCGTATCTTTGGGCAAATGCCGCAGACAGGAAACTGCAGGCAAAAGAGCGGGTCTCCTATATGAATATGGTGACAAAACTGGTTTCAGAATGCTTCTCTGAGCAGAATGGCATCTGGTGCAAGGAGCATGGAGTAGAATATATCGGACATATGCTTGAAGACTGCGATATGAATAGTGACCTGGGCGCCAGCATGGGGCATTTTTTCAGGGGTTTATCCGGCCAGCATATGGCAGGCATCGACAATATTGGCGGACAGGTAACCATCAACGGCCAGGACTGTATGCGTCATCAGGAACCTGCGTGCCAGGACGAAGCCGGATTCTATCAATATCTTCTCGGTAAATTAGGAGCATCCCATGCATCCATTGATCCAAAGAAACAGGGCAGATGCATGTGCGAGAATTTCGGTGCCTATGGATGGCAATCCGGAACGAAAGAACAAAAATACATGACGGATCATTTTATGGTTCGGGGCGTGAACCGTTTTGTGCCGCATGCATTTTCGGCGGCACCGTTTCCAGATCCGGATTGTCCGCCGCATTTCTATGCTCATGGGGAGAATCCGCTATACCGCGCATTTGGGGAACTCATGGCATATACGAACCGCGTCTGTCATCTGATTGACGGAGGAAAGGCCTGCCCGGATGTGGCGCTTTTGTATAACGGGGAAAGCAAATGGGCAGGAGATGCCAGTTCCAATATTCGGGCTGCCAGATATCTGACCCAGTCCCAGATTGACTTTCATGTGATACCGTCTGATGTGTTTACAGAGAATAGTGCATATCCGGTTGCATTTGACGGGCAGGCATTGAAAATCAATGATGTCAGCTATGGAGGACTTTTGATTTCAGGCTGTGAATTTGTGGAAGAGCATGTTGCCGGCTTTATCATTGATGCATTAGCAAAAGAATTTCCAGTCATATTTCTGGATCAGAAGCCAGGGGGTATTATTGCAGCTTCCGATGAGGAAAAAGAGAAGTTCGCGACTCGTCTTGAGGATTGTGAGGTTGTGGACGGGAAAGAGGCTGGTAAGAAAATCCGGCAAATACTGACGCCACAGGTGACGTCAGAACCAGCCTGCAACCGTCTGGTGTCCTATCATTACCATACCGATTCAGACATTTATCTATTCCTTAACGAAGGTGCAAAGAATGTGTATAGAGGTACTGTGACAATTCAGGGAAAAGGGTGCCCGGTTCGTTACTATCCTTGGGAGAACCGCATTGAGAAGGCAGCTTATGAAGAGACGGCAAATGGGATAAAAGTAATGCTTGCTATCAATCCATTAGAATTGTGTGTAATCGTACTGGAAGATGAGATGGAAATGCAGAATGTTGCAGACAAACCTGAATTTGCCCGGGAGGAACAGGAGATTACGGAATTTTCAGTGAGGCGCATTGATGCAAAGACCTATCTGGAGCTTAAGAAGAAAGACCTGCAAATGGATGTTGCAGAACAAGGCGAAAAGGTAACAGCGCCATTTTCCGGCATGCAGAAAAAGTATCCGGACTATTCGGGGTATTATATCTATGAGACAGAGGCTGTCCTGGAAGCCGGGAAGAGCTATCAGCTGTCTATTGAGGATGTGTCTGAGAGCGTGGAGGTATTCCTGAATGGACAGAGCCTTGGAATGAAGCTGCAGAGGCCATTTGTTTTTATACTTCCAGGGCAACAAGTTTCTGAAGAAAATCAGATTAGAATTGAAGTTGCGACAATGCTTGAGAGAAAACTTTATAGCCAGGGTTATGATGTTAAATCGATGTCTCCTTATCGTCCGTTATCACCAACAGGTATTGTTGGCAAGGTTACTTTGCAAAAAGTGAAGTAAGAGGTTTATACATGTGGAGTTAGACAATACTGTAAATGAATAATGCATTAATCTTATATAACTTCTCGGAGTTAGAATCAAAAGATGCAAATGTAGATTGAAAATTGAATATTGGTGATTTTGGAAAAAAAGAAGAAATTTTGTGTACGAGA
>NZ_FMKA01000077.1 GCF_900096945.1 Anaerobium acetethylicum
ATTACTGATACCAACTTGTGGTTCACTACACTTGGCGGTAAATACCCGTGGCTGGACTTTCACCAGCTAGATTAGTGCCATGCCTGGCACACAATCAAAAAACGCCTCTGCTTCGATTTCACTCAAAGCAGGGGCGATTTCCTGTCGTATGTCTATATTCAGTTTCTATCCTTTATACGTATCTATTCAGGATTATGTCCTTTATACTTCTACTGTCCATCCAAGCGTATCTTCCACTTTTCCTGTCTGGATTCCTGTAACTGTGTCATATAACTTCTGGCTTACAGGACCGATTCCGCCGTCCTGGACCTGCATTACATGCTCGCCCCATCTGAGATGCCCTACCGGTGAGATAACCGCTGCTGTTCCTGTTCCCCAGACTTCTTCCAGAGTTCCATTATGTGCAGCTTCAAAGATATCGTCTATTGAAATTCTCTTCTCCTCAACAGGAATTCCCCATTCCTTGCAGAGCGCAATAACAGAATCTCTTGTAACGCCCGGAAGAATGCTTCCGTTAAGCATAGGTGTAACAACTGTTCCGTTGATTTTAAAGAAGATATTCATCGCACCGACTTCTTCAATATATTTCCGTTCTACGCCGTCCAACCAGAGAACCTGGGAGTATCCTGCATCATGTGCCTTAACCTGGGATTTGAGGCTGGCAACATAGTTTCCGCCTGTCTTGGCTTCACCGATACCGCCTTTCACTGCCCTTACATATTCATCTTCAATCCAGATCTTTACAGGATTCAATCCTTCCGGATAGTATGCTCCTACAGGCGATAAGATAATAATGAACATATAGGTGTCTGATGGCCTTACGCCTAAGAACGGATCTGTTGCGATGATGAACGGTCTGATATAGAGAGAAGTACCTTCCTTTTCAGGAATCCATGCTTCATCCGCTTTTACCACTGCCTTGATTGCCTGAAGGAAGTCTTCTTCCGGAATAGTCGGGATGCAGATTCTTTCATTTGTTCTGTTAGCTCTCTCAATGTTCTTGTCAGGACGGAAAAGAAGAGTTTTTCCTTCTGCTGTCTTGTAGGCTTTCAATCCTTCAAACATTTCCTGTCCGTAGTGGAATACCATTGCTGACGGCTGTAAAACAATTGGCTGATATGGTACGACTCTTGCATCATGCCATCCTTTTCCTGTTTCATAGTTCATGATGAACATATGATCAGTAAAAATAGTTCCGAATGTTAACGGGTCTTCTTTTCCCGGAATCTGTTTTGGAGCTGTGGTCTTTTCAAATCTGATATCTAACATTGCTTTCATCCTTCCGTAGCTTCTGCTCATTTTTAAATACAATTATTATACTTTTCGTTTTCAATGTCAATAGTTTTAGCTCACTGGTTTCTCACAAAAACTAATATTCAATCTCTTTTAAGAATAATCCCTGTGCGCTGACGGTCATGCTTCCAGCCTCTTCTGATTCCGGATTGAAAATCTCTGCAATATCTTCAACCTTGCGTTTTCCCAGACCTATTTCAAGAATTGTGCTGGCAATCATCCGTGCCATATTATGGATGAAATCATTCGCCTTAATTATGACATGGATTTCCTTTCCATCCGGAATGATCTCAATCGAATATATTTCCTTGACTGTTGATTTGCTTCTTTTAACAGTCGAAAAATCCTTAAAGTCGTGTTTTCCTGTCAGTTTCTTTGCTGCTTTTCTCATCAGTTCGACATCAGGCGTGTAAAAGCTGTAATAGGTATATTTCCGATCAAATACACTTGGCACATCTCCTATTGCGATCCTGTACAGGTACGTTTTCGTCTTTGCATTCAGACTGGCATGGAAACGTTCCGGCATCTCCTCCACATTGGTCACTGCAATATCCATAGGAAGATATCTGTTGAAATAATTTTTTATTTCATTTATCTTCATGTCTGTTTTGGTCTTAAAATTGGCAATCTGCGCATAGGCATGCACTCCTACCTCTGTACGGCTGCCGCAAAAAAGCTCTGCCTTTTCACCGGTCATTTTTTGTATCACTTCAATCAGCTTATTCTCAACCGTATTGTCGGACTCGCCTTTTCCAAGTCTCTGCCAGCCGCTGTAACGGCTGCCGTCGTATTCTATCGTTAATTTAATGTTTCTCATTTTTCTCCAATCCGTCCGCCTCAGCGGATCTGCAAATCAAGCCTGTCTCTCGTATTTATAGAAAACATATTCCAGATCGAAATATGTCTGTTCATCACTCTCAGCAGTGATTTTCCACTCCGGCATCTCATCCAGATTTGGAAAAAACGTATCCCCCGCATAAGCGTGGTCGATTTTCGTCACGTGGGCTGTTTTGCAGTAAGGCAGCAGCTGCCTGTAAATGCTTTCCCCGCCTATTACATAGATATCCTCTTCGTTATACTTCTTCAGTTCCGCCAAAAGCTCCTCCATGGAATTGACAACAAGCGCTCCCTTGGCGTTGTAGTTCTTATCCCTTGTCAGCACGATGTTCGTCCTGTTTCTTAATGGAAGTCCGTTAGGGAAGCTTTCGAGAGTCTTCCTTCCCATCACTACCACTTTTCCTGTTGTTACTTCCCGAAAGAATTTCATATCTCCCGGAATGCTTACCAGGAGTTTTCCCTTGCATCCGATTACCCAGTTCTTATCTACCGCTACTATTAAATTCATCCTGTATTTCCCTTCTATACCGCAACCGGTATACCCTTGACCTGTGGACCTGTAACATAATTTTCAAGCTTCACATCATCTGGTGTAAAATCATAAAAATTCTTTATATCAGGATTTATCCAGAATTCCGGTGCCGGATATGTCTGTCTTTCAATCAGTTCTTTGATAATAGGAATATGCCTGTCATATATATGGGCATCGGCAATCACATGCACGAGTTCGCCCGCCTCCATATCACAGACCTGTGCAAGCATGTGCACCAGCACTGCATACTGTACCACGTTCCAGTTGTTTGCTGCAAGTATATCCTGGGAGCGCTGGTTGAGTATTGCATTCAGCTTCAGCTTTCCTGTCTCCTTGTTTGGCGTTACATTGAAAGTCATGCTATATGCACATGGATACAGTTTCATTTCATGAAGATCCTGATGAACGTAGATATTCGTCATAATCCTTCTACTGTAAGGATTGTTTTTCAGGTCAAAAATCACCCTGTCGACCTGGTCCATTTCCCCTTCTTTGTATTGGTGCTTAACTCCGAGCTGATATCCGTAAGCCTTCCCGATCGATCCGTTTTCATCTGCCCAGCTGTCCCAGATATGGCTGCTGAGATCATGGATATTGTTTGATTTCTTCTGCCAGATCCAGAGCAGTTCGTCCACGCTGCTTTTGAGCGCCGTCCGCCTAAGGGTTATGGCCGGAAATTCTTTTGAAAGGTCATACCGGTTTACGACTCCGAATTTTTTGATTGTATATGCATAGGAACCATCTTCCCATTTTGGCCTTACTTTTTCTCCCTCTGTGCTGACTCCGTTTTCCAGTATGTCCCTGCACATATCGATAAAGATGTTGTCTGCTAAACTCATGTGAATCCTCCGTTTCTAAACTGCTACTTCAAAAATAATAACATTATCATATCATATTCGCAACCAAAATGGAGACAGGACTTCACTTTCCTGCCAGCTTTCTAAAAAACGGATGCAAATAAAAGAAGGACTCTGCTTTCATTTCATGCAAAGTCCTTCTTTCTCTATTTAGCTGTTTGTGACTATTCCGGAACACGATCCCGAATGGTTATCACTATTAATCTTATTACAATGTATATGTCTTGCACAGAACAGTTTTATATTGTGCTGCACTGATCTTTCCCTTTTCATAATATTCAAACGCCTTATCTTCAATGTCCTCAACTGAAAAATGTGTTTTGTTTTCCAAGTACTCTTTTACAAGATTTTTTAATTCTTTAAAATTTACTCCCATTATTTAAGTCTCCTTATTAAAACATTAATTAGGCGTTTGATAAACGCCGCAACCCATTGATTTTACTGGGTTTTATTGCTTCATTTATATAAATTTTCTCTCCGCAAGTGGTAAAATAGAGGTA
>NZ_FMKA01000092.1 GCF_900096945.1 Anaerobium acetethylicum
GGGTCAATCATTTTTTTCGTGGGATTGCCACCACGTAATGTATTGATTTGTTACGCCCCCCTTGACCGGATGGAAAAGCAATGCTGTTCGTTTATCACCGACGGCGAAGAACTCAAGAACAATCTTCTTTTTCTTCGTCAAGCCACATAGTGTAGCATTGTTTTTCCATCCCCTCAAGGGCAAGCCCCTTCGGGATGGCTGGTTTATACCTCTGGCTCAGTAGCCTAAGAACAATCTTATATTGTTTCATTACAATTGAATAAAAAAGGATCTTCCTATAAGATTGAATTGTGTCCTGGACAGATACAACAACCCAATCTAAAGGAGATCCTCTATCATGGATTATATACGAAACAGCGAAAATGGACAATTAGTTTTTACTCAATCTATAGAATTTTTAAGAATTCCTTCCTGTTTGTATGGATTCATGAATCATACTACAACTACTGAGATGACTGCATCCGGTCGTACTGCTTTCTGTTTTCATGGTGAACTTGATGCTAGTGAAGACGATATCATCTGCCACTGTGGCTGTAAGATGCATGTAAACAACCATCCTGGTATTACACTGAGGCATCTTCCTTTTGGTGGATATCTTAGCCAGGTGCAGTTTAATCGCAATCAATATGTATGCCCTAAATGTGGTAAAACCAGAATGCAGTTTATCTCTTTTAAGGCACCGGCTCACCGTATTACAGAAGAATTGTATCAGTATACCCGTGATCTTCTGGCAACTGGAAACTATACCAATAAAGAAGTAGCTGAGCTTACAGGTCTTGGTAAGAATACAGTCAAAGACATTGATAAACAGCGTCTTCAGGAACTTTATACAATCGATGGAACAAAGCTAATCAAACCGGAACGTAAGGCAAAGTTTCTCGGTATAGATGAATTCAAGCTTCACAATGGTTACAAGTATGCCACTCATATCATAGACATGGAAACTGGTCACGTGTTATGGATTGCCAATGGCAAGAAAAAGCAGGTAGTCTATGACTTCATCGAGCATGTAGGGCTTGAATGGATGGACAGTGTGGAAGCCATCGCATGTGATATGAATTCTGATTTTCAGGAGGCTTTTGAGGATAAGTGCCCTCATATCCAACCTGTATTTGATTACTTTCATATCGTTAAGAACTTCAATGACAAGGTTGTCAGTGAAGTTCGCAAGGATGAACAGCGTCGTCTGCTTGCTGAAGGTGATGACGAAGCAGCACGTTCTCTAAAGAAGACCCGCTACATCCTTATGTCTTCCAGAAAAACGTTAAAACGTAAGGACCAGGATGCCGCTGATGAAAGAGTTATCTCAAAAGGAAGTCCTATCTTTGGTACAGAGGATTACATCCGTAAGGGTGGTCATGAAGAAAGATATGATGAACTGCTTAGCCAGAACAAGCTGCTGTTTACACTTGATCTCATCAAAGAGAGTTTAACTCTTGCGTATTCTCGTAATGATGAAGCACGCATGTCTGAGGATATTATCTCTATCATGGATACCTGTAAATCAACTAAAAACGAGCACCTTATGTGGTTCAGAAGGTTATTGGACAATCACTTTGAGGGTATCATAGCTCATGCAACATATGACATATCAGCTGGTAAGATTGAGGGTATAAACAACAAAATCAAAACATTAAGACGACAGGCTTACGGATATCGTGATGATGAATACTTCTTCCTTAAACTGTTTGATATCAGCAGGAAGACTTATGTCAGAAATCCTTTATCCCACAAAATTTGTGATTGAGCC
>NZ_FMKA01000017.1 GCF_900096945.1 Anaerobium acetethylicum
ATAAACGAACAGCATTGCTTTTCCATCCGGTCAAGGGGGGCGTAACAAATCAATACATTACGTGGTGGCAATCCCACGAAAAAAATGATTGACCCAGAAAAATTTTAGATGTAATCATAAAAAGAACGAAATACATAGGAATCACAGGAGCGTTTTAAAACTTTTCGAAGTTTCGGGGTGCTCCTTTTGCATAAAAACCTGAGTTCTGTGTGCGCCAAATTGCAGTTCCTGCAATTTGTGTGCATCATATGTGACTATGAAGGACGTAGTCTGGAATAGTTATCAACGTCTTCATAAAGCTGCTCATCAATTCATGTTTTGTATCACTGTGTGATAGAGTTCGAATGTGCAAATCGACGAAGTTGAACGTTACAAGAGGGCTTTTGACGCGCTAATCTTCATAGGACTTGGAATAAATTTAGATACGGAACAGACAGGAGAAGCTTTTTTGCGAGAACACAAAATAATTACCCGAAAAATATAATATTTACAAAAAAAGTTTTAAGGATATTTTATACTGATTTCAATCTGATTCGATTATCTGACACTTGAATTATAATGTAAAAGAAAGAAGGGATATCAATGAAAAATTACAAGAGGGAGTTCATGGGGGAATTGCTGGGAACATTCATCTTGGTTCTGTTCGGGTGCGGAACAGTGGCTAATTCCATACTGTTCGATTCTTATCAGGGGATCGTGCAGATTGCTCTTATGTGGGGGATTGGAGTAAGTCTGGCTATATACATTACAAGACACTTATCCTGCGCCCATCTGAATCCTGCAGTCACGATTGCGATGGCAGCTAACGGGAGAATGAATATCAGGAAGGTTCCGGCATATCTGGCAGCCCAGTTTTCAGGGGCATTTCTTGCAGGAATTGTATTATATGGCCTGTTTGCAGCAAACATATCAGAATATGAAAGCATAAACGGGATTGTCCGGGGGACACCGGAATCCATGGCTGTAGCAAAGATGTTCGGCGAATACTATCAGTCGGCGGGAGGTTCTGCAGCAGTCTCGATGCCGATTGCCATGGCAGCAGAAGGACTTGGCACCTTTTTGCTGGTACTCATGATTTTTGGCATGACAGAGGGATGCAACCTGGGAAAGCCGGACAATAATCTGGCGCCTCTGTTCATCGGATTGTCCGTAAGTTCCTCAACCTGCCTCGTAGGCCCTTTAACACAGGCGGGACTGAATCCGGCCAGGGATGTTGGACCGAGGCTGGCAGCCTGGATTTTTGGATGGGGAAGCGCTGCATTTCCTGACAGCACGGGAGGATTCTTTTTTGTGTATATGCTGGCACCGGTAATCGGGGCTTTGCTGGCAGGAACATTATTTACAGGGGTACTGCAGAACTTGATGCAGCAGCAGAAAGAAGAGTGCTGCACCGGCAGGGCAAAGCCAGACCGGGAAGCATGCGGCTGTGGTGACAGAAGTTCCTGCAATGAAAATAATTAACAGGAGGGTATATCGATGAAAGCAAGAATAATTTTAGCAGGCGGCTTTTTAGGCGCGGGAAAGACAACGCTGCTGCGGAGAATGGCAGAGAAGTTTTTGGAAAACGGGAAAACAGCCGGACTCATTACAAATGACCAGGCATCCGGACTGGTAGACACAGCTTACCTGAAAAAAGCGGGAAGTGTTACGGAGGAAGTAAGCGGGAGCTGCTTCTGCTGCAACTTTCATGGGCTGACAGCTGCGATTGATAAAATGATGCAGGATGACCAGGTGGATGTGATTGTCGCAGAGCCGGTAGGAAGCTGCACGGATCTGTCTGCCACGATTCTGCAGCCGTTAAAAGAAAAGTACAAAGATAATCTTGAGATTTCCCCGCTAAATGTTCTTGTAGACCCGGCACGCCTTCGGGCTATCCTGGATGGTGAAACTTCAGGATTGCACAAAAGTGCGGCATATATTGTCCGCAAACAGCTGGAAGAAGCGGACTGCATTGTCATAAATAAGATCGATTTGCTGACCGAGGCGGAGGTGGAAATGCTGAAGGGACGCACAGCAAAGGAATGGCCACAGGCAAAAGTATATGCCATCAGCGCACAGACAGGTGAAAATATGGAAGAATGGCTCGACTATGTTATGAATGCCACGGAGGCAGGAACGCATCTGGCCAGGGTAGATTATGACGTCTATGCGGAAGGTGAAGCGGTACTTGGATGGCTGAATGCTGCCATTATGATGGAGAGCAAAGATGCAGATTGGAAAGAGTTTGGAGAAAAATTGCTGCATGTGCTCAGCAGCCGTTTTGATGGAATGAATGCGGCAGTCGGACATGTGAAATTAATGATAGAAGAGGATGGCAGTTTTATCGTTGGCAACCTGACAGGAAGAAAAGATACATTGAAGATCAGAGGCAAATCGGACAGAAGAAATAAGGTCAGCCTGACCCTGAATGCCCGTGTCGAAATGACGCCTGGAAAACTGGAAGAGATCGTTCTGGAAGAACTGAAAAATGTCTGCGGCGATGATATCAGATACGACGTACAGGCCCTGAAATGTTTACAGCCGGGGCGTCCGAATCCAACATACCGTTATGATACGGTAGTGAATTTCTAAAAATCTGTGACTATTCAGGACTACGTCCTTCATAGTCACGGGGCTGCTGAACAGTTACAAAAATTTTACCAATAATCCAACTTAAGTTTTAGATTGGATCAAGGCAATATACTATCATGAATGCAGAAGAACACAGAAAATGAAAGAACAATATAAAATCAAAGGAGAGACAGGAAGATGACAAATAAGGAAATATTAATCAAAACTTTAAAACATGAGGAGACAAGCCAGGTGCCATGGGTGCCTTTTGCAGGAGCACATGCAGGAAAACTGGTCGGATACAGTGCGGCTGAGGTCCTTCAGGATGGCGACAAATTATTTGAGGCTCTTATGGAGGTAAATAAATTGTACAAGCCTTTTGGACAGCCGGTTATGTTTGATCTGCAGATTGAGGCTGAATGCCTGGGCTGCGATCTGGTATGGGCTGAAGACGGTCCTCCGTCTGTATCAAAACATCCGCTGGAAGGGCAGGAAGAAATCGAGATTCCCTGCGAGTGCACGATTCCGAAAAAAGAAGACGGCCGTATTCCGATGGTTCTGGATGTCATGAAAAGGATGAAAGAGGCTGTGGGCGATACGACTGCACTGTATGGCCTGATCTGCGGACCATTTACCCTGGCGACCCATCTGCGCGGCAACGATATCTTTATGGATATGTACGATGATGAAGATGCAGTCATTGAGTTCCTGGAATACTGCAACAAAATCGCAATGAAGATGGCCGAATATTACGTGGAGGCAGGGATGGATGTCATTGCAGTGGTAGATCCCCTGATTTCCCAGATTTCATCAGCACATTTTGAACTGTTTATGAGCAGGCCATTCAGTGATCTGTTCGCCAGAATCAAGGAATTGGGTGCTTTTTCTTCCTTCTTCGTATGTGGAGATGCTACCAGGAATATCGAGGTAATGTGCAAGACCGAACCGGATTCAATTTCAATTGACGAGAACGTAAACCTTCTGGCTGCAAAGGAAATCACGGACAGATATAATGTCGTAATCGGTGGAAATATTCCGCTGACAACGGTAATGCTTCATGGAACACAGCAGGATAATATGAAATTCGTTGTTGACTTACTTGACAGCATGAAAGACAAGAAAAACTTTATACTGGCACCGGGCTGCGATATGCCATTCGCTGTGCCTGTTGAAAATACGATAGGGGCTGTACAGGCCGTTACGGAAACCGAATCAGTCCGTGAAATACTGAAAAACTATGTGGCTGTGAGCGAGGATATCGAAGTGGAAATTCCGGACTATGCGAATCTGAAGAAGCCGCTCGTGGAGGTATTCACACTGGATTCAGCTACCTGCGCGGCATGCCAGTATATGATGGGAGCAGCAAATGAAGCAAAAGAAAACTTTGGCGATGCCATTGACATGACAGAATATAAATTTACCATAAAGGAAAACATTGCCCGCTGCAAGAAAATGGGAGTTCCGAACCTGCCATCCATGTACATCAACGGGGAGCTGAAATTCCGCTCACTGGTACCAGCAAAAGAGGAACTGGAAGCGGCAATCACGGCTGCAATGAAATAGAACAAAAAATGAAAGGAAGATATATGATAAAACTGTATCTGATTACCGGCTTCTTAGGAGCCGGTAAGACCACATTCCTGAAAAATTTCATAAAGATGTTTTCTGATCACAGGCTTCAGATCATTGTCAACGAATTTGGGAAGGAAGGCGTCGACGGGCAGCTGCTAAAGGACGTAGGAGCCTCGTTGAATGAGATAAACAACGGCTCCATCTTCTGTTCCTGCCGCCTGGACAGATTCGAGGAAGTGCTTGTGAAGGCGATTGAAGATAAGCCTGGAATGATAGTGATCGAGGCATCGGGCCTGTCTGATCCTACCAACATAAAGAAAATCTTAGGCCAGAAGGATAAGTTTTCGGATATCGAATATATGGGAAGCATCTGCCTTGTGGATGCACGGCAGTTTCCCAAAGTATATCAGACTGCAACAGTGGTCAAAAAGCAGATAGCCGTCAGCGATATCATACTGCTGAATAAAACGGATCTGGCAGATCGGGACAGGATCAGAGAGATATATGAAATAATCGGTAACCACAGACCGGATATTCCGATTTTTGAAACGGAATATGGAGAAATAAAAAAGGAATGGATGGACCAGATCAGGACGATCAGCGGCGCTTCTGAAAAGGCAGAAATGCAGCAGAGGGATATTACCTTAAGAAGTTATGTGATTGAAATCAATCCATCGTTTACCCTTTATAACTTTCAGAAATTCATAGAAATGTTCATCGAAGATACCTATCGGATCAAAGGATTCGTGAACCTGGAGGGCAGGATATATCTGGTTGACTGCGTCGGGAACATGTTCAAGGCAGAGCCCTATGAAGGGGAGGCCTCCAGCGTCAACAAGGTTGTGGTGTTGTCAGGAAGCGGTCTGCCAACCCGGAAAAGCATTAAAGAAGCGATAAAATGGTATCCGGAGGACATAAAGGAGTTTTGTTAGCCTGCAGATCTGTCGTTTCGTTTATAAAAAACTGCCCCTCGTAAGTCAGATTGATATGTCTGACTTATGGGGGGCAGTTCTGTATTAGTTCTTTTTTTGTTATCGGTACTGCTTCGGCGTCAGCCCCGTATATTTTTTAAAGACTTTGGAAAAGTAGCTCTGGTCTTCAAAGCCTGTGGCGACCGCAATATCAATGATGGAGTAATCCGTATTGGACAGCAGCCGCTTGCTTTCCTCTATACGCACCATATTCAGGTATTCCTTAAAAGAAGAGCCGGAGGACTGCTTGAATATAGTGGAAAAATATGCTGGATTCAGATGCACATGGGAAGCGACATCCTCCAGAGTGACATTTGAGGCGTAATTTTTGGAAATATACTGTATCGCTCTTTTGATCAGCTCGTTATTCTTTGTGGGAATGTAGTTGAACATGGATTCCACGAATACCTCGACGGTTTCCTGAAGTTTATAGCAGAGTATTTCCAGATCGGTAATCTGCTGGAGGTTTTTTAAAAACTGGTTGTTGATCTTCAAAATGCTGTCTGTAGCAGCGCCGCCTTCTATTGCGGCCCGGGACAGCAGGGCGGAGAGTTCGAGGGCGCGGGATTTTACAATCTCAAGCTTGTTTCCCTCAGAGAACAGCACATACCCGAGCAGGTCGTTGAGGATTCCTTTTGCGGCGGAAATGTCACCGGATTTCACTTTGTAAATCAGTTCTTTTTCTTTTTCGTAAGGGTAGGAAGAGTTTGAATTCACATCCTGGGATTTGTACATCTGGATCGACTCGTTTATCTTTGACTGCTGGTGGAGCTTTCCCTGATTAATGATCAGCTGCTGCTTTCCATCGGTGATCAGATTTGCAAACAGAAAATAAAGCAGCCGGCTGATCTGCGTCACCTTTTTTGGAGGGATGATTTTGATGCTGCTGCTTTCATCATACAGATCCAGCAGGTCGTTTGTAGACAGCTTGTATTTTCTGTCGATGTCCTGTATCAGGAGCGAATCAGGACTTTCCATCAGAAACGGTCCTGCCAGGATAGAACCGAGGAAAGCACCGTTGTTGATCAGGGGGAAGACGATATGATTCAGATTCGCATGGCAGGAGAAGATATAGCTCTCCCCCAGATCGACCGCCTTTTTGCTTGCGTTGATATGCATTTTTTCACAAGAGTCATTTTTGGGCAGATGCTTCGTGAAGGTGGTGCAAAAGTTAGCGGCCGGTCCGCAGGACAACAAGATGGAGCCCTGGTCGTCGATTACCTGGAGGGGTATATCCAGACATGTCTGGAAAGATTCTATCATTTCTTTTAATTGGTTTTTTTCTACGATGGTATACAAATATGGCTGCATCCTGGTGGGGACCTCCTTTTACTCTGGTGTCATATTATTGTGATTATATCACGAAAATTACAAAAAAAATACAAGCTTTCTAAAGAAATTACACAAAATAAGATAGCCGTATATTATAATGAGTATATGATTTTTAACAACAAAACATAAAAAAGAAAGTCTTATAGGGAGGAAATATGATGACAATCATAGAAGAAATTTCAGAATATCTGCAGAAGGGTAAAGCAAAAAATGTGAAGACACTTGTGCAGCAGGCAATCGACGAGGGAGCAGACCCAAAACAGATTTTAAATGAGGGCCTTTTGGGCGGAATGATGATCATTGGAGAAAAATTCAAAAAGAATGAGGTTTTCGTACCGGAAGTACTGGTGGCAGCCAGAGCCATGAATGCGGGCCTTACGATTCTTGAACCAAAACTGGTCGAAATTGGAAACCAGGCTGTAGGAAAAGCAGTAATCGGAACCGTAAAAGGAGATCTGCATGATATCGGAAAGAACCTGGTCACCATGATGTTAAAAGGTGCCGGATTTGAAATATATGATATTGGCGTTGATGTAGAAGCGGATGCTTTTATTGAGAAGGCAGAAGAGGTTGGAGCAGATGTCATATGCATGTCAGCGCTTCTGACGACGACTATGCCAAACATGAAAACGGTAATCGACGCACTGAACGATAAGGGAGTAAGAGAGAAGTATATCGTTATGGTAGGCGGAGCTCCTGTAAATGAAAATTTTGCAGAACAGATTGGAGCGGATTATTATACACCTGATGCAACGACTGCAGCAGAAGTCGCGAAAAAGGCTGTCGAATCAAAAAATGCCATGCAGACAGCATAAACAGATTAAATAGGACGTGATGCAAAACATGTTCATTCGCAGCGCGCTCTCGCTTAGATGAAGACGTAGTGGTACATAGGGCCGCAGAACACGCGGCCCAAATACCAACGTCTTCATAAAGCTGCTCATTGAATCATGTTTTGCATCACTGCGTTGTAGAGGGCGAATGTGAAAATTGACGAGGGCGAATGTTACAAAATGCTTTTGATATGCTAAGATTTACAGGAAAATATTAGGGTTTTATGTAAAATAAGAATGTTCCACATACTAGCATATTTGCGAATTAGGGGGAATCGGGTACCGGGAGGAAAGATATGGAGAAATGTGGGCAGGTTCAGAAAAGCGAAAATTCCAAAATGAATAATTTTGAAAACCATAAATTAATATCGGACTTTAACATAAAGATCAACAGGGATACTGTCATGCATATTATGGACTGCCGCAAGGACAGCCCCGTCTATGAGGAAGTGCTCCAGGAGTATGAGGAATTGGAAAAGGAAATCAGTGCACTGATCGAACCGGCGGCTATCATCAAATTTGGAAGGCTTGAGGCAGAGGTTAAGCTCGAAGGGCTGGAGAACGGTGCACCGGTGGTGTATGTTCTGGCGACTGCAGGCCTGGATATTTCTGAGCTGAGCAGCAGATATTTTGCAGAAGGCGATTACCTGCGGGGAATGCTTGCCGATGCTATGGCAGATGACTATCTGTTCCAGACCGATAGTGAGGTCCAGAAGATAATCAGGGAGGAATGCAGGCTGCGAAGGCTTGGCATCCGCCAGAGATTTGAAGCGCCCGGGACAATGCCGATGGAGATGCAGAAAGCAATACTGGATGAGACTGAAGCATATGAAAGGCTGAAGATAGACATTACGACGGGCTATATGTTCACAGCAGTAAAAACGACAGGCTACCTGCTGGAAGTGACGGAAGATGAGAATGATTTTCATGCAGATCAGAACTGTGAAGCATGCGAGGCCGTTGGATGCAAGAGAAGAAAAGTAGCAGAGACAGGCGTGAAGGTCACGAGCGGAGACAGCGTATACGAGATAGGATGCAAGGAAAAGGAAAGCCTGCTTGAGGCGATGGTCAGGAACGGTATATTTGTAAGCGCAGTCTGCGGAGGAAACGGAAAGTGCGGAAAATGCAGTATACAGGTTATAGAAGGAGAGCTGGAAATCACCGCTGCAGACAGGGAGGTTTTTGGACAAGAGGAGCTGGCCGCCGGCTTCCGGCTGTCATGCAGAGCATATCCGAAAGCCGGCTGTTCGATCAAGCTGGCTGCCGGAAATGAATCGGATTTTGAGATACTTTCAGATTATCGGAACGAAGATGATGAGAAAAGCAAAGCAGGAGAAGACAGCTATCTGATCGGGATTGACATTGGGACAACAACGATAGCCATCACTCTTGTGGGAGCGGAATCAAAAAGAACAGTAAAGACATTCACGATAGTTAATAAGCAGAGGGCATACGGTGCGGATGTGATTTCAAGAATCCAGTCTTCCAATGAAGGGAAGATGGAGGAACTGAGGGACAGCGTCCGGGAAAGCCTGAACCTGGGAATCCGGGAAATCGTGGAGAGCACGCGGATTGCAAAATCATCCATAAAGAAAATCGCCGTGTCTGGAAATACGACAATGCAGCACCTGCTGCTTGGGTATTCCTGCGAGACGCTGGGCGTATTTCCATTTACCCCTGTAGATGTCGGCCTGACGGAGAAACCGTTTCTGGAAATCATGGGAAATGACTACCTGCAGTCGCCGGTGGTCCTGCTTCCGGGCATATCGACGTTTGTCGGGAGCGATATCGTGAGCGGACTGCTTCTATGCGATTTTGACAGGAAGAAGGAAATCAGCATGCTGATCGACCTTGGCACAAACTGCGAAATGGCAATCGGAAACAGCGAGAGGATCCTGGTATGCTCAACCGCAGCCGGGCCGGCTTTTGAGGGCGGAAACATCCAGAACGGCACCGGAAGTATTCCAGGAGCAATCAGCAGCGTTTCCATTGAAGACGGCAAAGCCATTTATGAAACAATAGCAGGGAAGCAGCCGGTCGGGATATGCGGGACCGGGGCAATCGAGACCGTTGCAGAACTGCTGAGGGCGGACCTGATTGATGAAACTGGTCGCCTGGACGAAGCATATTTTGAAGAGGGATATGAACTGGCCAGGAATCCCGAAGGCAGGAGTATAGTATTCACGCAGAAGGATATCAGAGAAATCCAGCTGGCAAAATCTGCGGTGAGGGCAGGAATCGAGACGCTGGCTGAACGATATGGCACAGAACTGGATGCAATCGCAAGCGTATATATTGCGGGAGGATTCGGATTCAAGGTGGATATCAGTAAGGCGGTCTATATAGGACTGCTGCCTGAAGAATTTTCGGGGAAGATAGAAACGGTCGGAAATAGTTCGCTTGGCGGAGCTGTCAGGTATCTGACAGAGGACGGTGCAGACAAGAGAGTGGAAAAAATAGTGGAAGCATCCGAAGAGATCAATCTTTCGGGAGATAAGTTTTTTAACGAACGCTATATGGAGTACATGTATTTTGAGTGAAGAAGCTATATTCGCACTTTGTGACTATGAAGTACATGGATCTGAATAGTTGTCGATATTCTGAAAAAACAGATAAAAATCAAAAGAAATTACAAGTGAATTTTTTAGTTCGCTTCGAATTCATTTTCCTGGTACGAATCCCTCAATCTGGTTTATAATAGGTAAAGATGCGGTAATGCGAAACAGTAATCAAAGCAGTAGCAGGTTCTAATGGACAGGCGGCCGCTGATTCGCAGATTGAGAATTTGGAAGGAGATATAGAATGTTAAAAGCTGTCATATTTGATATGGACGGGGTTCTGATCAACACGGAGCCTCTGCATTTTGAGGTCTGGAAACGGGTATTCCAGAACAGAGGCATAGAGGTGTCCTATGAAGTCTATAAAGATTGCATCGGTTCGACTGCAAAGTATCTGCTTGAACTAATCAGGAAGAATTATGGAGTGGATTTCGGGGATGATGATGATATCCGCAGGGAAGCAGCGCAGATGAAGGAAAGCATCGTGAAGGAACGGGGATTTCCTGAAATCAGCGGAGTAAAAGAGATGCTCGAAAGGCTGGATTCAGCAGGCTTCCAGATGGCAGTCGCTTCTTCGTCCGCAGAGAAATATATTCAGGAAGCGATGAAGACCCTGGGGATAGAGTCCTTCTTCCGGGTGCTGTGCAGCGGCGAAAATGTCAAAAATCCCAAACCGGCGCCTGATGTGTTCCTGAAGGCAGCCAGTGAAATGAATCTGCGGCCTGAAGAATGTCTGGTGATAGAAGACTCGACCAACGGATGCCTGGCGGCGAAAAATGCCGGCATGAAATGCATCGGATTCCGCAACCCGGATTCCGGGAATCAGGATCTTTCGACTGCGGCCCTGACGATAGATAAATGGGAAGAACTGGATGATGAACTGATTGGCAGGCTTCTTCACATGGACGAATGATGGTTTAAATATTTTTATAGACTAACAGAACAGCCCCCAGACCTGGGGGCTGTTCTGTGCAAAAAATCAAAAATAGCTACTTCATTCCTGATGGTTTTAGTCCCAGATAGTCTAAAAGCGATGATTCTAAAAATTTAGAGTAGTTGACCTATATTTCAGGTATTCTATAAACCTGGCCACTGCCAAAGAAATTGTCTTTCTATCCCGCATGGCCAGGCCAATATTTCTATAGGCAGGTACATCCAGTTCTTTTGCCACAATGTTGTAAGGAATCCTTTTAAGAATCAGTTCCGGTAGTATGCTGATGCCCAGGCCGCTCTCCACCATGGACATGATTGCATAATCGTCCCATGTTGTAAAACGAACCTTTGGAGTAAGATGGTTCCGTTCAAAAATTTCTGAAATTTCTGCTTTTGCACCTTTTTCCAGCAGCATGAACGGTTCCATGCATAATTCTTTCACAGGCACTTTCTCGCAGCCTGCTAATGGATGATCTTTCGGAAAAATCGCCATGAGCCGGTCCTGTTCTAAAAATATCGTCTCCAGATCGGGCTGAGTCGGCAATCGCAGAAATCCACAGTCGACTCTTCCCTCAGAGATCCAGTTTTCAATTTCTGTATAATCGCCCAACAGAAGTTCATATTCAATATTCGGATAGTCCTTCTGGAATTCTTTGATGATATGCGGCAGCCAATGGGTCGCCACACTCGAAAAAGTCCCAATGCGGATAAGGCCGGACTGGAGACCATTTAATTCATCTACCTGCATCTGCAGTTTCTGATAGTCTTCACATACCCTTTTTGCATAGGGAAGCAGTCTGACGCCATCGGATGTCAGGCGTACTCCGGCGCGGCTTCTTTCCAGCAGGGAAATGTTCCATTCCTTCTCCAGATCCTGTATCATCCGGCTGATGCCAGACTGTGAGTAAGCCAGGGCTTCTGCCGCTTTTGTAAAACTGCCATACTCTGCTGTTTTGACAAAAGCCATATGTTTTTGAATATTCATATCCATAATTACTGCCCCCTTTTGCATCTGATTTTGTAATGATTAACATGATAAAAATTCGTTTTTGTAATCTTTTCCTTTATGATACACTATGGTTGAAAATAATTCAATGAAGGAAGGAGATATGGAAGTAACCATGGAAGTAACCATGGAAGTAACCATGTTTCCTGGAAAGGTGGATTTTTGAAAAACGCATATTTTAAGTACCTGTCTGCGTTACTGTTGTTCGGCTCCAATGGTATTGTGGCAAGTTTTATCTCTCTTGACAGCTATGAAATTGTTCTATTGCGGACACTAATCGGAAGCTTGCTGCTGCTTGTCGTATTCCTGTTTCAAAAGAACAGATTTACTTGTTTGAAGCAGAAAAAGGCTTTGCTTTTCCTGCTTATTTCCGGGATGGCAATGGGTGCCAGCTGGATGTTCCTATATGAAGCTTACCATCAGATTGGGGTAAGTTTTGCTTCTCTGGCATACTATTGTGGTCCTGTGATCGTCATGGTTCTTTCGCCTGTTGTTTTTAATGAAAAATTTGCATGGCCGAAGTTAGCAGGTTTTTTGTGCGTGCTGGCAGGTATCGTTCTTGTGAATGGGCAGGCTATGCAGGCTGGGGGCAGAAGTCTTGGTTTGATCTGTGGTGCCCTGTCAGCATTCATGTATGCTGTTATGGTTATTTTCAATAAAAAGGCGACAAGGATAACCGGACTCGAGAATGCTTTACTTCAGCTATCATTCGGTTTTCTGATCGTGGCTGTATTTGTAGGCATCAAACAAGGTTTTGTGATCCATGCTGCCTCTTCAGACTGGATTCCGATCTTGATTCTGGGCTTTATAAACACCGGCATCGGATGCTATTTTTACTTTTCTTCTATTGGGTCGTTACCAGTACATACCGTAGCAATCTGTGGCTATCTGGAACCGCTGTCCGCTGTTATTTTTTCTGCGATATTTTTACAGGAAAGGCTGCTGACAATTCAGATTCTGGGAGCCGTAATGATTCTCGGCGGTGCTATATTTGGGGCCAACTATAAAAACATTGACATGGAGTTAACTCCAGGTATTACAATCAAAGGGAAAAGAAGATGACCCGGGATATATCAGCTTTTAAGGAAGCTGGCAAACTGGGTTGTAATCAAAAGGAATGGCAATTCATGGATCTCCTGTAGACAAAACAGAAGCAGATGTGAAAAACTGGAATATGAAAGGATGATAGAAATGGAATATGCAAAATTAGGTAATTCTGGAATTGAAGTGTCACGATTGTGCGTGGGCTGTATGAGTTTTGGTGACCCGGCAAGCAAAATGCATGCATGGACACTGAATCCGTCTGAAAGCGAAGCAATCATAAAGCACGCATTGGAGCTTGGTATAAACTTCTTCGATACGGCAAACTGCTATTCGGCAGGAACCAGCGAGGAGTATTTAGGAAAAGCGATCAGGAATAACGTTTCCCGTGACAAAGCGGTGATTGCCACAAAGGTATACTTCAATGAAGGCAATCTTTCAAAAGAGGCGATTTCAAGAGAACTTGACGGTTCTCTGAAACGATTGGGAACAGACTATGTGGATCTGTTGATTATTCACCGGTTTGACTATCATACGCCGGTTGAGGAAACGATGGAGGCTCTGCATAAGGCAGTGCAGTCGGGAAAGGTCCGAGCAATCGGCGCATCTGCCATGTACGGATATCAGTTTGCAAAACTTCAAGATGCTGCGGAGAAGAACGGATGGACGAAATTCGTATCTATGCAGAACCACTATAATCTTCTGTATCGTGAGGATGAAAGGGAATTGATTCCGATCTGCAAGGAGCAGGGCGTTGCATTAACACCATACAGCCCCCTTGCTGCGGGAAGATTGGCCAGACCATGGTCAGCTGATACCCTGCGCAGTCAGACAGATGTCACAGCGGCTGGAAAATATGACAGCACCAAAGACTCTGATATGGGAATTGTAAACAGGGTATCTGAGCTGTCAGAAAAACACAATTGCACGATGACGCAGATTGCGTTGGCATGGCAGTTTGCGAAAGGCGTCACTTCACCGCTCATTGGGGCCACAAAAGCGAAGTATTTTGATGATGCGGCCGGCAGTTTTGATATAGCCCTGAGCAATGAGGATATGGAATACCTGGAAGAGTTGTATGTTCCACATAAAATTGTGGGAGCTTTATAGGCAGAGTGAATAAAACAAGAAAGATGGAGAATATCATGAGTAAAAAAGTATTAATTATCTCTTCCAGCCCAAGAAAAGGCGGAAATTCAGATATATTGTGTGATGAATTTGCAAAAGGGGCGGCAGAAAGCGGCAGCCATGTAGAAAAAATATTTCTTGGCAGCCAGAAGATTGGCTATTGCCTTGGCTGTGGTGTCTGCAACACGACCTCGAAATGTGTGCAGAAAGACGACATGACAGCATTGTTGGAAAAAATGGTATCAGCTGATGTCATCTTGCTGGCAACGCCGGTATATTTCTACACCATGTCGGCACAGATGAAAACATTTATTGACAGAACTGTTCCAAGGTACACAGAGATCACCGGCAAAGAATTTTACTATATCGTTGCAGCCGCAGATACGGAAGTATCCTCCATGGAGAAAACAATCGAGAGCTTCCGTGGCTTTACGATCGACTGCCTGGAAGGGACTGTTGAAAAGGGAATCATCTATGGCGTGGGTGCATGGAATAAAGGTGAAATCAACAGCACACCGGCTATAAAAGAGGCGTATGAAATGGGAAAAGCTGTGTAAAGAAGAAACTATTATGAAGAGAAATTGAAACATGTAGAACCTCCCAGGATTTCTGGGAGGTTCTTTCGGTGACCTTGAAAGCCGACTGTATAGTCAAAGTAACATGGTGCATGTGGAGATTCAGAAGCAGGAAGTGGATTCATATTGTTTAGAGCAGTGGGAATATAGGAATATAGAATAGAAGTTGATTTTATTAGTATGATTTTTGACCTTTCAGCATCCATGCTTAATTCGAAGAAGAGAAAAGGTCAAAATTATACACTTTTTATGGTAGTATAATAAAATAAAAACGGACGTATGTTGCAGGAGGTATCATTATGCTAGACAGCAATTATGCAATCACTTTTAGCCTGACAGAAAGTCAGAATAAAATAGTCCGAAACCATTGGAGCGGTTTTCTGCTTGCAGTTTTTTTTGCCTGAGCCTCTGGGTTCCTTTTTCTATTTATAAAGCCATAAAAACAGCCCATCTATGTCATTTTTCTCATCACTAATAATTCGGATTTATGATTTAAAAATTCTGTTAATATTTTTCCAACTGCAATATTGCTCAATATTTTTTAATAATTCATCCGTTTTATCAGCATGTATGATTAGCTCAACATTGGAAGCGTTATGCAGGGTAATTACTCCGAGTAAAGATTTTGCATCCACGTAATAGCTGCCACAATGCAAATCACATTCATAATCATATTTATTCAAGATATTTACGAACATTACTATTTCCTTTAAATCCCCTAATTCAACTGATACTTTCGTCATATAATTCACTTTCTTTTATGATTTTAAATTTTCTTTTAAATTTAGAATATTCATCTGGCTATCATTCAATTTTATTGTAATCGTGAAACCCAGGAAATTATTCGGGACAGTATTTATATAGTCACCGAGGATGCACACAAATTGCAAAATCAGCAATTTGGTGCATTCAAAACTCAGATTTCTATGCAATAGAAGCACAAAAACACCTCGCAACACGGGACTATTGAATAGTTACTGATATTATTCTTTTTGTAAGCATTGTGTAAGGCTTGCTGCTAATTTTCTTCCAGATCCACCGGCTCAAACATATCAAGTGTTTCCAGGGCAGGTAGCAGCTTGCTGACGCCGCAGGTGAAGAAAATCATACGGATTACTTCAAATATTTCATCCATTGTAGCCCCGTTTTCAAGAGCCAGTTGAGCATGAACTTTCATTGTGGTATCTGTTCCGGTTGCCATGCCGATAGCCATAACGATTAATTCACGGTATTTCTTTGGAATAGAAATATCGCTTTTGTTGCAGTTTATATATTGCTGTAAAAAAGCATTTACAAGGTTTGGATCATTTCCCATTACCCGGTGGGAATCAAGCAGAGAACCACCTCGGGCAATCTTTAAATCTTCAAGAATTTTTTGGGAACGAGCCAGCTTTTCAAAATTCATCTGTTTCATAAGGACTCCTCCATTAATTAGTTTGATACTTTGTGCGTAAAAAATCCAATGCATAACTCGGAAACATTGCATAAGTCAGAATATCCTCGTCGGATTTTGCAAGTGCGCCAAGTTCATTTTTTGCAGTTTCAAATCCAGGTTCCAGCATATCGGCAGGTTTGTTCATGTTTGGCTTGTCGCTGCCAAGTGCTTTTTCTAAAAGTTCCGAAGATATAGGACCTGGGGGCATTCCATACATGCCGCGGCAGTAATCTCTCAGCTCCTTACTCATTAAGGAGTAGCGCTTGCCGGTTATTACATTGGTTGTAGCCTGAGCACCGCATATCTGGCTTGATGGAGTGGCAAGGGGAGGATATCCCATGTCGGCACGTACCTGGGTGACCTCTTTCAGGATTTCCGGAAGCCTGTCATACAAGTTCATGGCGGTCAACTGACTTTCTAAACTTGAGAGCATTCCGCCTGGAACTTGATGTTCTAAGCAGTCGACATCGACACCGATCAATTTAGTCTCATACTCTGCATATTTCTTTCGTAAAATTAGAAAATCATCATTGATGGACTTAAAATGTCCAAGCTCGATTCCAGGATCACGGCTTGTGCCTTTTAAAGCAGACAGGAAGCTTTCGATTGGAGGATGAGCCGGTCCCATGGACATTGAAGAGACGCACACGTCTATTCCGTCCACTCCAGCCCGAATTGCCTCCCAGTAAGCCATTTCGGCCATTCCGCCAGTACAGTGGCAGTGGAGATGAACTGGAATCTTCAATTTTGCCTTTAAAGCAGAAATCAATTCATATGCAGCCTGTGGTGTCATTAAACCTGCCATATCTTCAACATGCATAAGGGAAGCCCCCAGTTTTTCCTGCTCTAACGCATTCTGAACAAATATATCGGTAGTATGGAAGGGACTGATATTATACTGAACAGAACCTTCGATTTTTTTTCCAGCCTTCTTTACTGCCTTAAAAGCAGATTCACAATTTCTCAAATCCTGTAATGCATCAAAAATTAAAAATATATCAATACCGGCCTCAGCGGCCTTTTCTACAAATTTTTCTACAATATCGTCTGGATAAGCTTTATAACCTACTAAATTTTGTGCGCGAAGAACCATCTTTAGCGGGGTCTTCTTGACATATTTCTTGAATTCTCTAATCCTATCCCAGGGATCTTCTTTTAAAAATCTGACTGCAACATCAAAAGTTGCACCACCCCACATTTCAATACTATCATATCCGACCTGATCCATGCGGGTCAGAAGCGGAGCCATATCGGCAGTGGTCATACGGGTTGCCAGTAAAGACTGCTGTCCGTCACGAAATTCAACACTGTTGAATTTCAAAGGGGTGCCGGCATTTATAAAGTCTGCTGCACCGATTCCATCGGGATATTTTGTTCTTTTTGTCCAAAACAAAATACTTCATTCCTTTCATTTTCATTTCTATATAGCAGAAATCCAAACTGGGAAGGAAATGGTTTCTGTATAAGATGCAACGTTATACTAAATCGTAATACCTACTATACAAAAGAATGGTTGCTTTGTCAAGATAAAAGAAATAGTGTAAGGGAAACAGCTCATAGGACATGCTCCTCCTCGCGGAGCGTTTTTAATGTATAGGAAATTCGAGGAATTTCCTATACATTAAAAAAAGAGTCTGCCTAGGCAGACTCTGGCATCTACAGGGTAAAACTTTCCCGAAGGATTACTTCGGCATCTACCATGTGATGGATGGGACTAATATGATTGCTTTCTAATATTTTTTTTACGGTATCAATAACCAAATGGCCGATCTTGGCATTTGGCATTTCTATTACACTTAGAGAAGGGATACAAAATGCTGTGGTTTCCGTTTCTAACATTCCAATTGTAAGAATCTCGATATCCTCTGGAATGCGCAAATGATGTTTATGGAAGGTATGTAAAGCGCCGATTGCCATGGAATCAGAATCAAAAAAGACTGCCTTTGGAGCATTCGAAAGGCTGCAGATTTCTTCGGCTGCCTGAGCGCCACCGGTGACAGTACCTGGTCCTTTGATGATATGTTCGGAAGACACATTGATGCCGACCTGGGAACATGCGTATAGAAAAGCCTGTGTACGAAGGCCAGTTGCTACGTAAGACTGACTCGAAGAGACAACCATTACTTCGGAATACCCTTTTTTACGGAATAGATCAGCTACCTGAAATCCGATTTTTTGGTGATCTGTCCGGACTGTGGAGAACTGTTCAGACTCTCGGTTAATCAGAATGATGGGCATATTAGGCTTCAAAGATTCCAGATATGCAATGTCACGATTGGAAGCAGCACCGATAATTGCAATGTTATAGCTGTTATTGATGATAGAGGAAGCGTCGCGCTCTAAGAAATCGTTCTCGTATGCCTGGACGATGAATTCGCAAAGGAAATTCTGTGTCTTTATTTCCTTCTGCAGCGCATTCAAAAAGGAGGCAAGGATTGAATTACGGTCGTCAAGCGGCCAGAAAAATGCAATTGTCGGCTTTGATGCATCCTGGGAGCGGAGCCTCCTGGCGCTGAGGTTTGGCTGATAAGATAAGTCTTTCATAACGGCAAATACCCGTTCCTGAGTCTGGGCAGAAATCCCTCTTTCTTTGGACTTGCCGCTGATAATAATTGAGACTGTAGTGGGAGAAACCCCTGCTAGTTTTGCTACATCCTTAATGGTTGCCATTTATAAATACACCTGCTTTTCATTTTCAAATTTTCATTCGTTTTCTTTACATAATGGGGGCTACCGAGCCCCGCATCCTTCATGGCCATAAATGACAATGGAACAGTTAAACTTAATTTATCATAAAGAATATAAGTCAAAGTGTCAAGCAAAGAATAGGAAACCAAATCCGGGTAAAAGTTTTTAAGTAAATATATACAAAATAAATAAAAAAAATACTTAAAAACTGCCAAAATTAATCATCACGTCAAATAAAATGTTGACAATGGAATAAAAATAAATTATGGTTATACACATGAACGTTATACTAACACGTTAAACTAACACGTTAAACCGAAGAATACCAAATAAATATGAGCAAATTTGATGATCTTAACTGGGAAGAAGGAGCATCAATCGAAGGAAGGATGAAAAGCAAAATGAGCAAAATGATAAAGAGGGCAATGGATGGCAACGAAGCGGCAGCTTATGCTTCTTATGCATTTACGGAGGTAGCTGCCATTTATCCAATTACACCATCTTCACCGATGGCCGAGCTGGTAGATAAATGGTCGGCAAATGGGATGAAAAATATTTTTGGACAGCAGGTAAAATTAGTCGAAATGCAGTCGGAATGTGGAGCGGTCTCTGCGGTACATGGTGCTTTGGATGGAGGCGTACTTGCAACGTCCTATACGGCATCACAGGGTCTGATGCTGATGATTCCGACTATGTACCGTATTGCAGGACAGTTAAAGCCGGGCGTTATCCATGTGGCATCCAGAAATGTGGCAACACATGCAATCTCGATATCTGCTGAGCATTCTGATGTTATGGCGTGCCGTCAGACAGGTTATGCATTAATGGCATCCTCAAGTGTGCAGGAAGCAATGGATTTAGGTGCAGTTTCCCATCTGGCAGCAATAAAAGGGCATGTGCCATTTTTACATTTCTTTGATGGATTCAGGACTTCCCATGAAGTGCAGAAGGTGGATTGTCTCGATTATGATGATCTGGCGAAAATGGTAGACCAGAATGAATTAAAAAAATTCAGGGAGAATGCATTGAATCCGGAACATCCGGTACTTCGTACTACGGGTCAGTATTCTGATACGTATTTCCAGAGCCGCGAGGCATGTAATTCCTATTATGATGCATTGCCGGATATCGTGGCAGAGTATATGGATCAGATTAATGAAGTGACCGGACGCAGCTATAAGCCGTTCAACTATTACGGTGCGGCGGATGCAGAGTATGTAATAGTCGGAATGGGTTCATCAACGGGCTGTGTACAGGAAAGCATTGACTATTTATTAGAAAAAGGCGAAAAAGTAGGATACATGGAAGTTCATCTGTATCGTCCATTCTCTGCAAAATATTTCTTAAGCCAGTTACCGGATACAGTCAAAAAAATGACTGTGGCGGACAGAACGAAAGAACCAGGTGCAGTTGGCGAACCTCTGTATGAAGATGTATGCTCTGTTATTCTGGAATCCGAAAGAGCGATTGATGTACTTGCCTGCAGATACGGTCTTGCAAGCAAAGAGTTTACACCGGCCCTGGTTATTGCCATGTACGAAAACATGAAGCAGGACACACCAAAGAATCACTATACAATCGGTATCAATGATGACGTGACCGGATTATCCCTTCCTTATGGGAAAGAAGTAGATACAGTTCCTGAGGGAACCATAAGCTGCAAGTTCTGGGGACTTGGATCGGATGGTACAGTTGGTGCAAATAAAAATACCATCAAGATTATCGGTGACCACACGGATATGAACGTTCAGGCATACTTTGAATATGATGGGAAAAAATCAGGCGGTGTTACCCGTTCTCATCTGCGATTTGGCAAAAAGCCGATCCGCTCCACTTATCTGGTAAACCGGGCAGACTTTATCGCTTGCCATAATAAATCTTATCTGGAGCGATATGATATTCTGGCTGATGCCAAAGAAGGCGCCAATGTCCTAATTACCTGCGACTGGAAAGAGGAAGAGCTTGAAAAACACCTGACGGCGGAATTCAGGAAAGCGGCAGCTGAAAAGAAAATCCATCTTCATATTATCGATTCGACTGCAATCGCAAAAGAATTAGGCTTAGGAAGCAGAACAAACACGATCCTGCAGGCTGCATTCTTTAAAATCACAAATATCATTCCAATTGAAGAAGCAGCAGATTACATGAAGAAAGCAATTTATAAGTCATACGGCAAAAAAGGCGAAAAAATCGTCAATATGAATTATGCAGCAGTTGATAAGGGTATTGAGATGGTAAGAGAAGTAACTGTTCCTGCTGAATGGGCGGATTTGAAACTCGAGCCAGTTTCTATAGATGAATCATTGCCAAAGTGGATCAAGAATATACAGATTCCAGTAAATGCAATGAAAGGCGATTCCATCCCCGTAAGTGCATTCATGGATCTTCCGGATGGCACGATGCCGCAGGGGACCTCAAAATATGAGAAACGCGGCATTGCTGACAACGTTCCAGTATGGGATAGCAGCAAATGCATTCAATGTAACCAGTGTGCTTACGTGTGCCCACATGCAGCAATTCGTCCTTTCTTATTAGATAAAGAAGAGGCATCAAAAGCTCCGGCTGAATTCGTGACGGTACAGGCTGCCGGAAAAGGCATGGAAACATATCAGTACAGAATACAGACAGCAGTGCTTGACTGTACAGGATGTGGAAGCTGCGCAAAGGTATGTCCTTCAAAAGATAAAGCTCTTACCATGAAACCGTTGGATGAGAACAGGCATGAAGAAGCAAACTGGGAATATGCAGCAGCATTATCGAAAAAGGAAAATCCGATGAGTGTTTCTACTGTAAAAGGCAGCCAGTTTGAACAGCCCCTGCTGGAATTCCCGGGAGCATGCCCAGGATGTGGCGAGACACCGTATGCAAAACTCCTGACCCAATTATACGGAGACCGTATGTATGTGGCAACAGCAACCGGATGCTCCCAGGTATGGGCAACAAGCTTCCCGTCATTCCCATATACAACAAACGAAAATGGTAAAGGTCCTGCAGTAGGCGGTTCTCTATTCGAAAACAATGCAGAGTATGGTATGGGCATCTGGCTTTCAGTAGAGCAGCAGAGAGAAAAATTATTAGGAAAGGCAGAGGCTCTTGTAAAAATAACCACCAACGAAGAGTTAAAGAAAGCAGCATCAGCATGGATGGAAAGCTACAATGATGGAGCTGTGACGAAGGAAGCAAGCGAAGCCTTCAAAGCAGTTTTACTGAATTATGAGCCGGCAGAAGAAGATGCTCCAGTCATGGTATTCACCGATGGTACGCAGGAGGAACGCAGATGCTGCGAGTCAGTGGCGGTAGAAGAAGCTTCACTCATAGCAGAAATCAGGGAAAATGCAGAGTATCTGACCAAGAAATCCGTATGGCTGTTTGGCGGAGACGGCTGGGCCTACGATATCGGATATGGCGGACTTGATCATGTTTTAGCAAGCGGTGCAAACGTGAATGTCATGGTATTCGATACGGAAATTTATTCCAATACAGGCGGTCAGGCTTCAAAATCAACTCCTACAGGGGCAGTTGCACAGTTCGCGGCGGCAGGCAAAAGAAGCAAGAAAAAAGACCTTGGAATGATGGCTATGAGTTATGGCGATGTTTATGTAGCCCAGGTTGCGATGGGAGCCAGCCAGTCACAGTTCTTAAAAGCGGTACAGGAGGCAGAAAGCTATGACGGGCCATCTCTGATCATCGCATATGCACCATGCATCAGCCATGGCTTACGCTGTGGAATGGAAGATGTACAGGGAGAAATAAAACGTGCAGTCGAAGTAGGATACTGGCAGATGTACAGGCATAATCCAATGCTTGCTGAAGAAGGAAAAAATCCATTTATTCTTGATTCCAAAGAACCAACGGGAGATTTTCAGGAATTTCTTCGCGGTGAAGTCCGTTTTTCTTCTCTTGAGAGAACATTCCCTGATGTTGCTGAAACATTATTTAAGCAGACGGAAAAAGAGGCGAAAGCCAGATATGCAAAATATAAAGCGCTAGCACAATAAGGAGAAGAATATGAGCACATTTATTGAAAGGATTTTGGGGAAAGAAGCAGGTTCCGTTGCTACGATTATGGCAGATTATGTGGTAATCAATGATGGTATTTCAAATGCTGCAGTGGATGAGATATCTGCTGTGGGAAATCAGGAGAAAGTATGGGTCATCCATGATCATGATGTACCGACCGGAAGTACCGAGGCAGCTGGTATTTTAAGAAAGAATCTGGAATTTGCAACAAGGAATGGCTGTCATTATGTGCAGGCACAGGGAGTGGGATACCAGTACATGCTGAATGACATCATCAAGCCGGGAGAAATCATAATTGGCGGTGGAACCCATGGTAGTATCTTTGGTGCGAAAAAAGCATTGGGAATCAATGTAAGCATTCCGGAACTAGCCCGCATCGCAGAGACAGGACGCTACAGTGTGATCGTGCCAGAGACTGTATCGGTTACTTTAACAGGAAATCTGCAGGAATCTGTCAGTGTGATGGATGCTGCAATGGATTTCCTTACAAAAGCCTCAGACGTAAAAGGAAAAGTAATTGAATTCGGCTGCCCGTCACTTGATGATCATCAGAAAGCAGTTCTCTGCAGCATGGCTTGTATGACAGGAGCTTACGCAGCAGTGATTGTTGAAGAACAATCTGAACAGGCAGTCGTCCTTGATCTGACAAACGTAAAGCCTATGATCATGATGCCCTGTGCCAGCCGTTCAGAACAGGACCAGGCAAAAATCGCTGAAAAATCGGTACTGGAAGGAACTGAACTTCAGGCTGGGCAGATTGGAGGCTATACCGGAGGCACCATAGAAGAGTTGAGAACGGCAGCCGGGCTTATCAAAGATAAAAAGCTTGCCCGAGGATTCCGGTTAAGCATTTGTCCTGCAACCAGCAAAGACTACATACAGGCAATGGAAGAAGGAATTATCACAAAGTTTATTGATTATGGCGCACAGATTCAGGCACCGGGGGATCACAGCGTTGTAACGCAGGGAGCAGGAGCGATGGGCCATAATGAGAAACTTTTAACAACTGGTCTTTATACGTTTGCGGGCGCAATGGGTTGTGAAGATGCTGAAGTATATACAGCTTCCGTTAATTCTGTAATTGCGGCGTCATATACAAAACTAATTTAAGGAGGCGCTGACATGGATAAGAAATTCAGTGGTAAAATATGGAAGTTTGGAAATGACATTGATACGGATACTATAATACCAGGCAGACGCGGGACGATCCCGACGATTGAAGAGATGAAGCAATATGCTTTTGAATTATTGAAGCCGGAATTCGGTTCAACGGTTCAGGCAGGAGATATCCTTGTTGCAGGTACTAATTTTGGCTGTGGATCCAGCCGTGAGCAGGCGGCAACTGTGCTTTCGGCAAATGGAGTACGCTGTATTATTGCAAAGAGTTTTGCAAGGATTTTTTTCCGCAACGCATTTAATAGTGGAATTCTTCTGCTCCAGTGTGATGGCATACAGGACGTCTGCGACGGCGGAGATATCGTCACTGTTGATATTGATGCAAAAACAGTCAGTGTAAATGGAAAGACATTTCCAGTCGGCGAGGTTCCTGAAAACCTGTTTAATATAGTAGCAAACGGCGGTCTGATTGAAGACACCAAAAAGCGAATAGCGGAAGGAATCAAGAAATTAGAAATCACGCCGCTGACTGATAAAGAACGCCGTAAGAGCGGATATACCCTTGTGGAGAAAATACTGAAGAACAATGCAGGAAAGCATCATGTTGAACCAGGAGATATCGTGATTACAAAACCAGACATGTTTATGGTCCATGACATCTATACCACGTATCTTTTAGATACCATGAAGAAGATCGGAGCAGATAAAATCGATGATCCGGATAAAGTGACGATCGTATGGGATCACTGCATGCCGACTGCCGTAGCAAAGAATGACTACGATCATTATCATGCCGGCTTGGAGCTTGCAAAGCTATACGGTATCAAGAAACTGCATATCGGTGAAGGCATCTGTCACAGTATCATGCATGAAAAGAAATATGCAAGACCGGGAGAAGTTGCAACAGCAACTGACAGCCATACGACAACTTACGGCGGAGCGGGAAATTTCTGCTCAGGAATTGGCACGGCAGAGATGGCCGCTGCTCTGATTACCGGAGAACTTTGGTTTAAAGTTCCGAGTGCCATTAAAATCGTGCTAAACGGACATCTGAAGGAAGGCGTTTTATCAAAAGATATTATCCTGAAGATTCTGGGCGATATAAAGGCAGATGGAGGACAATATAAATCTCTTGAATTCACAGGAACTGCAGCACATGAAATGAGCATGATGGCACGTTTCACAATGGCAAATATGGCTTTAGAAGCGGGCGCAAAATGCGGATTGTTTGAAGCAGATGAAAAGACAGCCGAATATTATGGAATGTCTCTTTCTGAAATTGACTGGGTCCGTATGGATGACGATGCAAAATATGAAAAAGTACTGACCTACAATGTCGATGAATTAGAACCACAGTTATCATGTCCTCAGGGCGTCGACAATGTTCATCCGATCCATGAAATTCTTGGGACCAAGATTGATGAAGTATACTTAGGCAGCTGTACAAATGGAAGTTTAGAGGATCTGGCAATTGCAGCAAAAATGATGGAAGGTAAAAAAGTGGCATATGGCCTCCGTTTCATTGTGTGTCCTGCAACGAATAAGGTGTTTAAGGATGCAATTGAGGCTGGCTATATCAGGACCTTCATAGAAGCTGGTGGAGTAGTCGTCCATCCGTGCTGCGGACTTTGCTGCGGCATGCCATACGGCTTAATGACAGATGATGAAAGGATCCTGTCTACGGCAAACCGAAACTTCATTGGACGCCAGGGCACAAAGAAGACCCTCAGCTACCTTTCAAGTCCTGCAGTGGCAGCTGCAACAGCAATCGCAGGGGTCGTCACAGACCCACGAACCATGATAAACTAAAGGAAGGCAGAAGAGATGATAAAAAGTTTTGATGAGTTAAAAGAGACCCTCAGAAAGATGCCTGAAAAACGTAAAGTAGCGGTAGCGCCTGCACAGGATGCACATACCCTGGAGGCAATCGTGAATGCTGCAAGAGACGGCATGGTAACTCCGGTCCTGATTGGCAGAGAACCAGAGATCAGAGCGATCCTGGAAGAGTTAGGAGCTTCTCAGGAAGAGATGCAGATTATCCATATCGAAGATAAAACTGCATGTGTGCAGAAAGCAGCTGATATGGTGAAATCCGGAGAAGTAGATTGCATTATGAAGGGGAAGATTGAAACAGGAGACCTGATGAAGGTATTGGTCAATAAAGAGACCGGTATCCGCAAGAACAGCACCATGAGCCTGCTGGCCTTTATGGAAAGCCCCAATTACCATAAGGTATTTGCAATAACAGATGTAGGTCTTCTGGTATATCCGACTAAGGAGCAGAAGAGGGCAGCAATAGAGAACGCTGTTTCCGCATTTCATGCGCTGGGAGTGGAAGAGCCCAAAGTAGCCATTGTTGCAGCTATAGAAAAAATGAATCCGAAAATGAAAGAAACGGTAGACGCAGCCGAAATCAAGGCGGAAGGCGTGGAGGGCTGCATCATCGAAGGTCCGATCAGCTATGACCTCGCAATGGATCCGGAATCAGCACCCCTCAAAGGGTACGAAAGCCCTGTAGCAGGCGATGCGGACATACTGGTAATGCCGGATATCATAAGCGGAAACGTAGCAGCAAAAACAATCACCACCATCGGCGGGGGACGTACCGGCGGAGTTGTGCTCGGAGCGCAGGTACCTGTCTTGCTGGTATCACGTTCAGCAAGTGCAGATGATAAATATATGTCAATCGTGCTGGCAGCACTAATAGGCAAAAACAATTAGGAGGAATTACGAGAATGAGTAAAAAAATCAATTTCAATGTATGCGGATTATCTTTCAAAATTTTCATTCCATTTTTTATAGTAGTTATGATCACAACCTATATGGGATTCATGCCCACGGTAAAAATCTTCTCAAATGAAGCCGGGGAATATATAGCATCCAATTATATCGGTACCATTGCGTTTTTGATGGCAGTGGGAGGTCTGTTTTTCTGGCTTGGCAATACGATTCCTATTTTCAATAATTATTTAGGCGGAGCATGTCTGTTGCCATTATTAGGAACATCATTTATGAATTTCATGGGCTGGATTCCGGAGGAACTGGTGAATGGTACTGCTGTCTTAATGGGTGGCGGTTTCCAGGATGCCTATATTGCAATGCTGCTAGTAGGATCTATTCTGATCATGGACAGAAAGCTTCTTCTGGGAGCGACTGCCAGATATATGCCTGTCATTATTGGCAGCCAGGTCTTTGCACTGGGTGCGTGTGCATTGGGTGGATTGATTACTGGAACAAGCGTATTTGAAGCTTTATTTTATGTTGGTGCACCTATTATGTCCGGGGGTTCAGGCGGTGCTATGGTTACCCTTCCATCTTTATACAGCGACATTACAGGTACAGATATGACTGGCATGGCAGGACAATTCCTTTCCTATGCATCCATATCAAACGTGATAGCGGTTATGATGGCAGCCATTTTCGGAGGCATTACTTCTAAAATGAAAGGCGTAAACGGAAACGGTGATATCCTGGTATCTAAGACTGAAAAGGTTATTGAAGAAGGCGAAAAACGTCCGGCAACATCAGGCGACTATGCAGCACTTGGTTCGGGAATATTTATGAGCTTCTGTTTTTATCTGGGTGGAAATATTTTAGGCAATCTGCCTGGGTTAAGCGTAATCCCGGGATTGGCCTGGACCATTATTCTTGGCATCATCGTAAAGAGCACGGGACTTATGCCTGACAAGATTGCAGATAATACTGTATACTCCATGAATTTTGCTTTAAGAGCGCTTCTTCCTATGCTGATTGCAGGCATTGGCATCAAATCTTTGAATTTCTCTGCAATAGGAGCCTTCTTTACGGTTGGAGCATTTGTGATTATTTTTCTGGGAGTGTTTGGAGCATTTCTCGGAGCAGCGGTTTTTGCTAAGTTATTCGGCCTGTGGCCATATGAAGCGGGTGTTACTGCAGGCTTATGCTGCTGTAATATCGGCGGAAGCGGCGATATTGCAGTACTTTCGGCAGCTAACCGTATGAACCTGTTGGCGTTTGCTTCTATTTCAACACGAATCGGTGGAGCACTGATGGTCATCTGGATCGGATTGTTATATCCATTGTTTATGTAATAAATTAGTAACTATTTAGATATCCGGGCATGGCGGCTTATATTGCCATGCCTTCTTTGACCTAAAAGGGAGGAAAAAATCATGAATTCATATAAAGTATTTACAATCAATCCTGGCTCTACTTCAACAAAAATCGCAATGTTTGAAGGAGATAAGACGGTTTTTTCAAAGAATGTGTCCCATGACGCAGAGCGGTTAAAAGAGTTCAAAGAAATCAGCGACCAGTTTGATTATAGAAAAGAAACAATTCTGGAAGAACTGAAAAAAGAAAATCTGACTTTAGATGGCGTAGATGCTTTTTCGGCACGCGGCGGCGGACTTGTAAACATCGAAGGTGGTGTTTATCAGATCGGTGAAAAATTGCTGGAGCATGCAAGAGCCGGTTTTACGGTAAAACATCCAGCCACCTTAGGGGCACAGCTGGCAGATGCATTTGCAAAAGAATATGGCGGACAGTCGTTTGTCGTAAACCCACCGGATGTAGATGAGTTCATTGATGTTGCAAGAGTGACAGGGCTAAAGGGAGTATATCGTGAAAGCAGGATACATGCCCTGAACCAGAAAGAAATCGGGATCCGCTATGGACTAAAGGCTGGCAAAAAATATGAAGACTTAAATCTGATCATCTGCCATATCGGCGGCGGAATCTCGGTTACTGCACACCGTCAGGGAAAGATGATAGATTCCAATGATATTGCGAATGGCGATGGACCTATGGCGCCGACACGATGCGGACAGCTTCCGGTAAAGGATGTAATTACCATGTGCTTTTCCGGAAAATTCACAGAGAGGGAACTGCGTGACAAAGTGACAAAAACAGGCGGCTTTGTTGATCATTTAAATACGTCGGATGCCAGGGAAGTTGAGGCAGCGATGAATAATGGAGATCCTTATGCAAAACTGGTATACGATGCAATGGTTTATCAGATTGGAAAAACAGCAGGTTCCATGGCGGCAGCGCTTCGCGGAAAGGTAGATGCGATTATCCTGACAGGGGGCATTTCTCATGATAAATATGTAACAGGAAAGCTGAGAGATATGCTTGCTTTTATTGCTCCGATGGAAGTCATGCCTGGAGAATTTGAGATGGAGGCACTGGCTGCCGGGGCGGTACGTGTTTTATCAGGTGCAGAAGAAGCAAAAAATTATACCGGTGAACCAGTATGGTCTGGTTTTTCGATAGAATAAAGGGTGGAAATTGCATGAATATAAAAAATAGAAAGTTTATAATAAGAATCCTTTTTTATATGATCGGGCTGCTCTGCCTGGCATTCGGTGTTGCTTTTTCAATCAATTCCAAGTTGGGAGTTTCCCCTGTCAATTCATTGCCTTACATAATCAGTCTGATTACAGGTAACGAGGTCGGGATATGCGTGATTGCACTTTTCTCGTTTTACATTCTTATACAAATTGTGATATTGAGGAAGGAATTTAAGTGGATTAACCTGACCCAGTTAGTCTTTTCAACAATATTTGGGTATTTCGTGAACTTTGCCAAGTCTGTCCTGGGAGATTTCACTATCCCGACCTATGCAGGGCAGTTATGCATGCTGGTAATCAGCATTTTGCTGGTTGCTTTAGGGGTATGCCTGTATGTAGATGTGAAACTGGTAAATATGCCCATGGAAGGGATGACTGCTGCCATAAATGTGAAAATATTCAGGAAACTGCCCTTTCATGATGTAAAAGTAATCATGGACTGTACCGTTGTGGTCATCGGCATTATGCTTTCCTTGATGTTTTTGGGAGGGATTGAGGGAATCCGTGAAGGAACCGTTATTTGTGCGCTGCTGGTTGGTAAAATCATGAAGCCTATGCAGAAAGTCATCGTACCCATGATAGAAATAACCTGTTTCCAAAAGGCAAACAGTGTGCTTCACACCCATGAAACCGGCACGGCAATGTCATAATTACGTATACTTATGACATTGCATATAGAACAACAGGAGGGAAAAAGGATGGATCTATATGTGACAAAAATGTCGAGATCAATCATGCCTGCTATGACAAACAGAAATAGTACCTTATTCGGCGGGAAATTATTGAGCTGGATGGATGAAATAGCAGGGATTACTGCCGCAAGGTACGCAAACTCCAAGGTTGCTACAGTAGCAATTGAAACTGTGCTGTTTATGAAACCTATCTGCGGGGGGGATTTTATTGATGTTGAAGGCAGGATACTATCTGTCGGAAAGACATCGCTGCGTGTGATGATAGAAGTAAGCGTGGATAAAGGCAATGGCAGGCGGGAAAATGCAGCCGAAGCCGTATTTGTCTATGTTGCATTAGATGAAAGTGGAAAACCGAAGAAAGTAGTGGAGGAAATATGATTTTAAATATAGCTGTCATCAAAGGAGATGGTGTCGGTCCGGAAATGATGGAATCGGCACTTGAGATCCTTAAATCAGTATGCAGGCAATTTGAACATCAGTTGAATCTATATCCGGTGATGGCTTCCGGAGAAGCGATTGATGCCGTTGGGAATCCGATGCCGGAGGAGTCATTGAAAATATGTATGGAGGCGTCAGCAGTGCTGTTGGGCAATACAGGACTTTCGAAATATCGGAATTCGCCACAGGAGAAGCGTCCTGAATTTGCACTTATGCGCTTAAGAAAAGAAATGGAAACAACAACGAATATCCGGCCGGTGTGCATTTATCCTGTTTTATCGGAACTATCGCCTTTGAAAGAACGTATCGTTCAGCAAGGTGTGGATTTTGTGTTTGTCAGAGACATTGCTGGCGGCGTATTCTGCTCGGATAAGGTGAAATCAGAAGGCGAATTTGGCAAAGAAGCTTATGAATATGAATACTATAATGAAAAAATCATTACGGATACGGCAGCCATCGCATTTGAACTTGCAGGCAGAAGAAAGAATAAAGTGACCAATCTGGATAAATCAAATGTGTTGGGGAGTTCCAAGCTATGGAGAACCACTGTGCAAGAGGTGGGAAAGCACTATCCGGAAATTGAGCTGACTCACTGCTATATCGATACGGCAGCCATGAAAATCATAGAAAGTCCAAAAGAGTTTGATGTTATAGTGACCTCCAATCTGTTTGGAGATATCATAGCAGATGAAGGAACCCAGATAACAGGGACACCGTACCTGTATGCCTCGGCAGAAGTTGCGAAAAATGGAAAAGGAATTTATACGCCCAATCAGCTTCACCATCCGGATGAAACCATGATCGGGCAGCAAATCGTGAATCCTATCGGCATGATAGCAGCTGCGGCAATGATGCTCCGCCATAGCTTTGGGTTGGAGAAAGAGGCAGCTGCCATAGAAAATGCCATCAGAAAAGCCATTGAGCAGGGCTATCGGACAAAGGATATTGCAAAAGAAGGGGAGCAGTGGCTTTCTACAAAGCAGATGGGAGAGAAAATCACAGGTCTTCTGGCTTATTAGACAGTGAGATGTAATGAAGAAGAAGTTTGGAAGTTGACAATATCACGAAAATAAGTTATCCTATAAAAGGAGTAACGTTATACTAAAACGATATACAAGATAGCGGTCGTATATTATTAGATCTCCGATAATTGTAACCAATTTCTGCCCAAGAAAGCATGGGACTGCGGATGCAGCCTCATGCTTTCTTACATTATAGTAAATTGCTCATTTCCTATAACGCAGACCTCCCGTGGGATGTGCGGTCGGACTTATGGAATATGTTTGACAAGATATCAATGTGCCAGCACACTAGATTAATGAAAATGAAAGTAATAATGGAGAGGGAACTGGAAATGTCCAATATGAAAAAAAGCTTTTATCTGAAAATGCTGTCTATAGCATTTCCGGTCATTTGCCAAAGCATCATAACAATAGGAATCAATATGATTGGCACCATTATGCTGGGGCATTTTGGGGAAGAACAGCTGTCTGCTGCGTCATTGGCGAATCAGTATATATCCGTATTTTATATCCTGAGCCTCGGAATAGGCTCAGGGGCAGCGGTGCTGACTGCACAGTTTTTCGGAAAGAACAATTTGATAAGTTTCCGTAAAACGGCTACTTTGATGTATAGATTTGAAATGTGCATGATTCTGCTGTTTTCTGCCGTTTCAGGATTTTTCCCGGAAAAAGTCATGGGATTTCTAACACGTGATGCAGAGATTATTGGATATGGTGCGGAGTATCTCAGGATATCAGCCTTTTCCTATTTCTTTTTCGGGATAGCATTGACTACAACTTTTATGTTGAGGAATGTGGGCAAGGTATACATTCCGCTTATAAGTTCAGCAGGAGCATTTTTTATCAATATATTTTTCAGCTGGGTATTTATTTTTGGCCGATTGGGAATGGAAAGAATGGAGATCAGGGGGGCGGCTCTGGGGACCCTGATTGCCAGAATTTTTGAATTCGCCGTTATAGCAGGGAGCTTTATCATCAGGGAAAAGAGAATCGGATACAGGATCAGACATTTCTTTCAGCCCTGCAAAGAAGTCGTAAAACAGTATGTGAGATATTGCATGCCGGTATTTTTCAGTGATTTTCTTCTTGCAGCCGGGAATATGCTGGTCGTTGTAGTGATCGGACATGTAGGAACTTTATTTGTCTCTGCCTATGCTATCGCTTCTGTGGCTGTACAGCTCTATAATGTCTTTACTTCTGGATTATACAGCTCGAGCAGTATCATGATAGGGGTTGCGGTTGGGCAGGAAAAGGTGGAAGAGGCATTTGCGCAGGGAAAGGAATTTTTGAAGATCAGTCTGATTGCCAGTATTGCAGCATGTTTCCTGCTCAATATCATTTCTGAGCCTTTCATAGGTCTTTATAATGTCAGTCCGGAAACAGTAAAAGCAACGGGAGAACTGATGAGGGCAGTGAGCTTCATCGTTATATTCCAGATTATCGAGGAGGTCATGACAAAAGGAGTATTAAGAGGCGGAGGCGATACCAGGTTTCTGATGGTGGCGGATGTACTGTTCTTATGGATATTATCAGTACCTTTGGGGTGTTTAGCGGCATTCTGGTTCCGTTGGCCGCCTGCAGCCATATATATCTGCTTGAAATCCGACTGTATAGTCAAGGTAATATGGTGCATATGGAGATTCAGAAGCAGGAAGTGGATTCATATTGTTTAGAGCAGTGGTAATATAGGAATAATGGAATAGAAGTTGCTTTTATGAGTATGATTTTTGACCTTTCAGCATCGATCCTTAATTCGAATATGAGAAAAGGTCAAAATCATACACTTTTTTAACCGTTAAGGATGCAGACGTTGAATGTATATACTGTTAGAATGTAAACAAACACAAAAGAATACCCAAAAAGAAGGAGAGCAACATGAAAATATTAGGTATATCATTCGGCAAAAAGAATGCAAATACAGACATTATGGTAAAGGAAGCACTGTTTGGTGCTAAAGAAGGAGCACCAGATGCAGAAATAAAATTTATCAATACAAACAAACTGACAATTGACCGCTGTACAGGATGTGGTGCATGTTCAAAAAATCTTGAAAAGGGCAATGACAATGACTGTATCGTAAAAGACGATATGCAGATGCTGGAAAATGCTATCCGTGAAGCAGATTGTCTGATTGTGGGTGCTCCTGTTTATGTGCTGCAGCCGGTAGGCCAGTTTAAGAATATGGTGGATCGTTTCTCATGCAGACACGATGTATCTGCAATCAACTGGGTGCTGGATAAGAGAAGAAATGGGGAAGCGCCTGGAGATCCGGATGCATTTCCACAGGAACGTCTGAAAAAGCGTTATGTTTCCTATATTTCTGTTGGCGGAGCCATAACTCAGAACTGGGTATCCATGGGTACGGCAACTATGCATCTGTTTGGTTTTCCTGCAATGATGAAAGTGATCGGAAATTATGATGCACACAATATGGGTACTACTGGAAACCCTATTTTAGACGAAAAACTAATGTCCGAAATTCATGAGATGGGTAAACAGACTTCAGAAGCATATGGAAAAGCTGATCATGAGATTGAATGGTTTGGTCCGGTTGGAACCTGTCCGGTTTGTCATCAGAACCTGATTACTTTAAATGGAACAACAACCGTTGAATGTCCAATCTGTGGTATCGAAGGAAAACTTTCAGTAGATGGAGAGCGCGTAAATGTAGAATTCTCTGAGAAGCAGCAGGCAAGAGCAAGGGGAACCTTCGCTGGACTTCGTGAGCACACAACAGAAATCCAGGGATTTGGAGCAATCTGTGCACCTAAGATTATGGCAAACAAAGAAATGCTGGATGCGAAGATGGAAGTATACAAAAATTTCGAGAAATATATAGCAGAGTAAGTGAATGATGAGAAAGGCAGGTCGGGTGTTCTGGCAATCTGGCTTCGAGCTTACGGTATTTGATCTACCTGCATCAATCAGCCCTCAGCACGACAAAGTGTCTTTACCCTCAAGATTGAGGACGAAGACACTTTGTTTTTTATAATATGTTAAAAAGCAACAAAAATATGGCTGACAAATTATCTATAATAGCAATTGTAACAAACCAGATAATTTGTTATAGTTAATGCAACTTAAAAAGTTATATTTTTTTTGCAAGTTTTGAAAACGTTTTCAGAAAGGCGGGACAGCATGGCAGCATCTATTCATGACGTGGCAAAGAGAGCCGGTGTCTCTATTGCAACAGTATCAAGGATTATCAATAGCAGCGCGACAGTCAGCGATAACAAAGCCGCGGCTGTCAGGGAAGCGATGGAATATTTCAATTATGAACCGAATCAGTTCGGACGGGGTCTTGTAAAGCAGACCTCTCACATGATAGGAGTCTATTTCCCGCATTCGACAGGATCCATCTTCGACTCAGACTACAACCTGGAGCTCCTGAAAGGAATGGAGCAGGTTCTTTCCAGGCATAATTACAGCCTCGTATTGATTAGTGAAAATGACGAATATGAAAAAAAGAAGATGGCAAAACCGAAATTCCTGGAATATGTCAGCCAGAAAAGGGTAGATGGTCTGCTGATCAGCGGGCTGACTCAAAAATCATCTGCTGAGGAAGCGTTCAAGCAGCTTTTGGAAGAAGAATATCCTATGATATATATCGGAAAGAGATTCCATAAAAAAGGGTACAATGTATATGCACAGTATGAAGTCTACATGTACAAGATGGTGGAAACCCTTTACCAGAAAAATCACAGGGATATTCTGATCCATATATGGTATATGCATAAGGAGCTGTTCAAAAACGTAGCCGACCGGATTAGGGAACACATGCCGGAGGTCAGGATTCAGCTGATTATCTCTGATTCGACAGGAGCATCTGACAGGAAGTACTGGGTCGAGAACCTAAAGAAATATGTTCAGGAAGAAAAATATACTGCGGTCTGCATTTCAGGAATGGAGAGCATCGGTATCCTTTTAAGCGCAAGTGCAGAGCTGGAACTTCATATTCCGGATGACCTGTCGGTTATTGCGGTTGAGCATAAGAAGGGTCAGGGTCAGCGTTCGTATCCGGCAATCGATGCATTCTATGTTCCTGTATTCGAGATGGGAGCCGGTGCAGCAGACTTGCTCATTGGATGTGTAGAGGGACAGGAAATTTCGGATCATTCCATGGAATTTGAGACCGTATACATTGAGAGAGAGTCAATCAAAGACAGGAACTAAAGCAGAAAAAAAATAACAACAAGGGTCTGCATGGCAAACCCTTTGTTTACACATAAATTTGAAAACGTTTTCAAAAGCGCAAAGACGATAAGAAAGGAATCAGAAATATGAAAGCAATAATGGTAATGTATGACTCTTTAAACCGAAAGATGCTGGAACCTTATGGATGTGACTGGGTAAAGACCCCGAATTTCACAAGGCTGGCTGAAAAGTCAGTAACGTTCGACTGCAATTATGTTGGAAGTATGCCGTGCATGCCCGCAAGAAGGGAACTCCACACGGGAAGATATAATTTCCTCCACAGGAGCTGGGGGCCAATGGAGCCATTTGATGATTCGATGCCGGAGATGCTCAAGATGAACGGCATTTATACCCATCTGGTTTCAGATCACCAGCACTACTGGGAAGATGGGGGATGTACCTATCACAGCAGATACAACACCTGGGAGTGTACGAGAGGCCAGGAAGGAGATACATGGAAAGCCCTGCCCGAACTGATTGAAGCTTCCCATAGAAAAGGCGGACTTTCGATTTTTGATAAGATGCATAAGCATGACGCAGTAAACCGCAAGTATATTGACGCAGAAGAAAAGATGCCACAGGCAGTAACCTTTCAGGCAGGACTTGAATTTCTTGAAAAGAATCACGAGGCAGATGACTGGTTCCTGCAGATTGAAACCTTTGACCCCCATGAGCCATTCTTCACCCAGGAGGAATATAAAAAGCTGTATCCTCATGAATATGACGGCCTCATGAAGGACTGGCCGCCTTACTATTTCGTGACGGAAGGAGAGGAATCGGTACGACATATGAGATTTGAATATGCAGCGCTGATAACCATGTGCGACAGATACCTTGGTAAGGTGCTGGATTTTATGGATGAGCATGACATGTGGAAGGATACGATGCTTATTGTCAACACGGACCATGGCTATCTTCTCGGTGAGCACGGGTGGTGGAGCAAGACGGTAATGCCTACCTACGATGAAATCGCAAGAACGCCCCTGTTCATATATGATCCGAGGAGCAAAGTCAGAGGCGAACGCCGTGGCATGCTGACCCAGACGATTGATCTTCCGGCGACCGTTCTCGAGTATTTCAATCTTCCGATTCCGAAAGACATGCAGGGAAAATCGCTCAGGAAGGCGATAGAAGAAAGCGAACCGGTCCGCGACTATGCCCTTTTCGGGTATCATGAAGGACATACCAATATCACGGACGGAAGATGGGTCTATATGAGAGCGCCGAAAAGTGGAGATGGGCAGCCAATTTATGAATACACCCTGATGCCCACTCATATGCGCAGCATGTTCCAGCCATCCGAGCTTCAGGATATCCAGCTGCAGGAACCGTTTGCATTTACGAAGGGCTGCAGGACAATGAAGATAAAAGCAGCCGCCGGCATGACGGATCCGGCAAACTATGGTACCAGGCTGTATGATCTGCAGAATGATCCGATGCAGAAACATCCGGTTTATGATATAGAAAAAGAGACTGAAATGGCCAATCTGATGATACGTGCAATGGGGGAGAATGAATGCCCGCAGGAACGTTTTGCAAAGTTTGGATTTCCGGAAGGAAGAGAGGTCACAAAACAGGAGGTGGAAGATTCAAACAGAGAGGCGAAAGAAATGCGCATGCCGATAGGTCTTGAGCAGTGCAGCTGGACAGAAGGCGCAGTCAATATGTACCATACGCTGCATAAATTCCTGATGCCGGAGAAATCGGAGGAGGTAGTCAGGATGCTGAGAGAAGTGGCAGAAGGAGGAAAAATTGATGAGGCGGACATGATAGAGCTTATAAAGATAGTCGTTCCGGAACAGTCAAGGGAAATGGTCATGTATTTTACACTTTTGAATAGCAGGACAGAATAGGCGGCGCTATGAGTCTGACGAATTATATGATTTGAAGAATGATCCAAATGAAACAGATAACCGGATAAATGATCCGTTCTACAGAGAGGTCCTTCTGGATATGAAGGAACGTCTGCTGGAACACTATCAGGATACCTGTGATGTAGTACCGTTCCAGAAGGATATGCGGGCGGAGAAGAATTTTCTGACCCGATTAATGAACAATTAAAGGAGAAAAATATTATGAACAGTAAATACGCAAAAGCTTCGTTTTTAGATGTTTTCAAATATTCATTCGGTGGTTTAGGATCCAATCTTGCATTTATACTTACCATGTCTTATTTGACATTTTTCTATACTGATATCTTTGGAATCGATTCGATGGTTGTGGCAGGTCTGATGCTGATAGCGCGCCTGATTGACGCGTTTACTGATCCGCTAATGGGGATGATTGGGGATCACACCAGAAGCAAGTTGGGAAAATACCGCCCATGGATCATTATCGGAGCACCGCTGCTAGGAGTACTGGTATTCATGCTGTTTACGGCTCCGGAACTGTCTCCTAACATGAAAATCGTATATGTGTATGCTGTCTATATTACATATTCACTGGCATCAACGATTGTAAATATCCCATATCATTCACTGACACCTGTGATTTCAAAGGATCCATACCAAAGAACGGTAATCGTTTCCTGGAAGCAGGGCATGGGGACTGTTGCGCAGTTTGTCATTACAATCATGGCACTGCCATTAGTTGAGCTGTTTGGAGGGGGAAAACAAGGCTGGGCAATGTATGGCGTTCTTATAGGTGTGGTAACGACTGTTTCCTTCTGGATCTGTGCATGGGGCGGAAAGAAATATGATGTGGTAGACATGGATGTTCCGCAGCAATCCTTCAGCCTGAAGGATGATTTGAAGCTTATCTTTGGAAACAAGCCGATGGTCATGCTCATGATTGCATTTGGAACCGATGTGCTTGCAAACGCATCCTATAGCGCAGCAAATATGTATTATTTCAAATATGTGTTAAATCGTATGGACCTGGTTCCGAAAGTGGCTTCAGCAATTCTGTTTGCAGGAATTATAACGCTCCCAATATTACCTGTTCTTGCTAAGTGGCTCGGGAAAAAAAGGCTTTACTGGCTGGGAAGTTTATTTTCAATCATTCCCCTGGCGGTTATGTGGTTCAGGCCGACTGCTCCTGTTATGGTGTTGATGAGCATGATGGCTGCATTTGGATTTATCTCAAGGATTCCGGCAAATCTTGGCTGGGCGATGCTTCCTGAATGTGTGGATTATGCGGAGTGGAAATATGGCGCACGTGGAGATGGCCTGATATCATCATCCCTCACATTTATGAATAAATTGGGAATGGCATTTGGAGGTGCAATGGTAAGTTTTGCCCTTGCAAAAGTTGGTTTTGTTCCGAATGTCGCGCAGACGGATGCCGTAAACAATATGATCGTATTCCTTAGGTTTGGAATGCCGGTACTCGGATATGTTGCTTCACTGATTTCCATGTACTTCTATGAAATCACAAATGAAAAGTATAGTCAGATCCGGAGTGAACTGGATTTGAGAAACATGCAGAAGGAAGCGGCTATATAAGGAAAGCGCATTGTTATCCCTTGCAAAGAAAACATTATTTTGATATGGTATATAAAAATGAGTTTCAGAAAGGATCACAAAAATGCCGCCAATCCATGTATTAATAAAACCTTCATCTGGAAACTGCAACCTGCGCTGCGAATACTGCTTCTATTACGATACCATGGCAAAACGGGAGCAGCCTTCATATGGATTTATGACAGAGCAGACGCTGGAAGCGGTGATCAGAGAGGTGCTGGCTTTCGCCGAGGGCGAGTGCACCATCGCCTACCAGGGTGGGGAGCCCACACTCCGCGGGCTTGATTTCTTTAAGAAATCGATCGAGCTTCAGAAAAAACACAATGTAAACAAGGTCAGAATAAATAATGCGCTTCAGACGAATGGATACAGCATAGACAGGGAATGGGCGGAATTCTTTACAGAGCATAAGTTCCTCATAGGGGTTTCCATAGACGGAGTTCCGAAGGTCCATGACAGGTACCGTAAAAACGCCAAAGGGGAAGGCAGCTTCCACCAGGTGATCAAGACGGTGGACCTGTTCAGAAGTACAGGAGTGGAGTTCAACATACTGTCAGTGGTAAACGGAAAATCGGCGCGCCAGATTGAGCGAAACTATCAGTTCTTTAAAAAGAACGGGCTGGACTATCTGCAGTTCATCGCATGTCTGGATCCCCTGGGAGAGGAGCCGGGAAAACGGGAGTATTCCCTGACGCCTGAGGCTTACGGCCACTTTCTGATCAGCCTTTTTGATTTGTGGTACGAGGATCTGAAGCGGGGAGAACAGCCCTATATCCGGCAGTTTGAAAACTATATCGCCATGCTGCTGGGCCATGCGCCCGAATCCTGCGACATGAGAGGCGTGTGCGGGAACCAGTATGTGGTAGAGGCGGACGGATCTGTGTATCCATGTGATTTCTATGTGCTGGATGATAAGAGGCTCGGCAATTTCAATGACAATACTGTCGTGGAGATTGACGAAGCAAGGAAGAAGATCCGGTTTGTCGAAGAATCCATGGAACACAGTGAAACCTGCAGGCAGTGCAGATATTATGCCTTGTGCCGTGGTGGATGCAGGAGGAACAGGCAGCCACAGGAACCCCATGAACAGTATTTTTGTGAATCATTCAGGATGTTCTTCGATGCCTGTCTGCCAAGGATGCTGGAAATTGCAGACAGGATAAAACAGGGAAGCAGGGGTCAGAATGAATGATCAGGTGGTGATTCCCAGAGAAATCGCCAGGTAATCATGCATCCGATAGCAGCATAATTTCAATAATAGTAAAAGAGGGCAAAGACGAATAACTTTGCTCTTTTTTTCGTTTGATGTTAAAAACCAATAGTTGATTTGTGACCTGCATTTCATGGAATGATGACATCAAATAAATTTCAGGCGTTATGCGGCGCCGCATTCTTCTTTGCCGATATTTACGTGATAGGAAGTTTGTATGGTAGTATAATAGAATAAAAACGGTCGTATTTTACAGGAGGTATTATTATGCTGGACAGCAATTATGCAATTACTTTTGGCCTGACAGAAAGTCAGAAAACAATAGTCCGAACCCATTTGAAGGAAATGGAATGCGGGCTGGTTGAAGCAGCGGATTATGAGGAACTGATGGATGCGGACTATTTTATGTCTATTGTCAGCAGGAATGCGCTGGATGAGGAAGCATGCAGGAAACTGACGGCGTTCTATACGGAGTTGGATGGAAATCTGACAGAACGGATCATGATTGCCGGTCAGCCCGATCGTCTTTCAGAGGCTTCCCGAGCCATTGTCTTTCGGGATTTTGAAGAGCTGGAACCTGAACTTGGAAAAATACTGGAGAAAGCCCATAAGAAAGCGAAAAAAGAGGAGAATACAATCAGCAATCTGTCCGATGCATTCACGATTCTAAGAGAAATCAGGCGTCATCCGGGAATTACGGCAGAGGAACTCTCGGGGAAAATCCACCGCAATCATGCCGCTGTCAGACGTTTTGTCGAGGTCCTGCGAGTGATGGGTGAAGAGATTGCCTACGACTGGGAGAAAAAAGGTTTTCGCTGCACTGTAAATGCCGCAAGGATGAAGATCAATCATGTCGCACTGTATGTGAAGGACCTGGAGGGCATGAAGGAGTTCTATCGGAAATATTTTGGTGCGTCAGCAAACGAAAAGTATCACAACAAAAAGACAGGGCTGGAGACGTATTTTTTAACTTTTTCTGGTGAAGGACGCCTGGAAATCATGACCAGGCCCGGACTGTGCGGCGATGGAAATAAAGAGATGCAGTATGGTTATGCCCATCTGGCTTTCAACGCAGGCAGCAGGCAGCAGGTGGATGAGCTGACTGAACAGCTTAGGAAAGACGGATATACGGTGCTTAGCGGTCCGAGGACGACTGGGGACGGATATTATGAAAGCTGCGTTCTGGATGGAGAGGGCAATCAGATAGAAATCGTGGAATGTAACTGTTAAGAACCCCTGTCTCGCAAGGTGTTTTTATGCTGAATTTGCATGAAAACCCGAGACATGCGTGCGCCAAATTGCTGATTTTGCAATTTGTGTGCTTCATCTGTGACTATGAGGGACGTAGTCCTGAATAGTTACCGTGGAATAACAGACAGAAGCTGGTACCTGCATTTGAATGGCATTTCTAATCAGGTTCCTATAGTATAGAAGTTCATATAGGAGGAAGGAGCAAAACGGTATGGAAAGTACAATTACAAGAGCAGAAGCGTTAGAACTTCTGAAGAAATACAACAAGGAGGCATTTCATTTACTGCATGCGCTGACGGTTGAAGGCGTCATGAAGTGGTATGCGGAGGAACTCGGATATGGGGAAGAGGCGGAATACTGGGGAACCGTAGGGCTTCTTCATGATATCGATTTCGAACTGTATCCTGAGGAGCATTGCAAAAAGGCTCCGGACCTGTTGAAGGAAGGGAATGTCAGTGATGAGATGATCTATTCGATATGCAGCCATGGACACGGAATCTGTGTTGATATGGAACCGAAGCACCAGATGGAAAAAGTTCTTTTTGCAGCAGACGAGCTTACCGGTCTGATCGGGGCGGCGGCAAGGATGCGGCCTTCAAAGAGTGTGATGGACATGGAGACATCAAGCCTCAAAAAGAAATTCAAGGATAAAAAATTTGCAGCCGGATGCTCCAGGGACATTATCCGGGACGGCGCACAGATGCTGGGATGGGAACTTGACGAACTTCTTGAAAAAACCATACTTGCAATGCGGTTCTGCGAGGAAACGGTAAACGAAGAGATGGCAGGAATGGAAGAATAAGAATACGGATGATGTCCCGGTGAAGATGAAAAGTAAAAGGGGGGAGACCTATGAGGCAAAGAAAGATTCGGCTGTTTCTGTATCCTCTGTTTATAATGGTTTGCGGAGCAGTTTTCTTCTTGCTTGGCGGATCTGTTTCGGGCGTTATTTACTACATGGTCAGCAGGACGGCATTCTGGAGAGGGCCGGCGGGAATGACAGAATCTATTTACTTTGGTGTTGGATTCCTTATATTCCTTCCGGCAGGAATCATAGGAACCCTGCTGCTAGACCTGGTCATTAGAAAGAAATATCCATATGAAGTTTCAAAAGTCGCGGATGTGTTGCTTGCAGTTTTGTTCAGTCTGAGCCTCTGGGGGTATGGTTTTATGGAAGGCAGTGCTTTGTGGCTTTACTTCTTCTGGCTTTCCGGAGGGATTCTATATGCTCTGGCTTTGAAGCAGGTCTGGGCAGGAGTCATTTATATGACAGTAGTCGCTATTCTTACAGTTGTCGGTCTGCCCATTACTGAAAATGCTTTGATTGTTAGGTTCCGGAACGAACAATGGGAAATCTATTACCGGATCGTGATGCCGGTATTGGTTTCGGCTGTGATGGGAGGAGCGGCTGGCTTCGGAAGAGGCGTGGTTTATGGTATCTTTTATGATCCATCGTCCCATACATAAGAAGGCATGCTGATTTTGCATGAAAGCCCTGAACAACAGACGATATTGACTTATCGATGAATAATGGATACAATATAAACCAGGAGGGCTTATAGGATGAAGGCAATCGACAGAACTCAAACGAAGGATTATATAGCGAACCTTATAAAGAAAGAAATACTGCACAATCGCCTTAAAGACGGGGAGGAACTGGTTCAGGAGACAGTGGCGGCAGAGCTGGGCGTTTCCAGAATGCCCATCAGGGAAGCATTTCAGACCCTTGAATTGGAAGGATTTCTGCAGAGAATGCCCAACCGTCATATGGTTGTCAGAGGCGTGACCCCAAAAGGCATCCAGGAGATTTTCAGGCTGATTGAACATATGCATGCAGGATTTGTGCAGGAGATGTTTCGCCTGGAGCAGGATTTCGGGCAGGAATTTTCAAAGATTTTCGAAGAATATAAGAACAACAGGTGCGATGAAATCAGGCTTTTGAACTATTTCAGCGAGGTGCTGGATAATCTGTATATGCAGCTTCTTCATGAAAAATTACTGGATGGATATGTTGTTTTTGTATTAGAAGATCTTGGAATGTCGAAATCGAAAGAAATTGACATATGGACTGAGGTTGAAAGTGCGATCAGACTTAAGGATCAGAACAGACTGAATGAATTATTCCATGCGTATTTTACCGGTCTGGCAAATGCGATGATAGAAAAGGTGATATAGAAAAATGCTGAATTTAAATAAAATTCAATTACTACCGGCAAGGGAGCAGGTTTCTTCGACCCTGCGAAAAGCGATACTGGCAAGGGAATTGCAAGAGGGAACAATCATTACGCTTGAAGAGATATCAAATCAGCTGGGAGTATCCATAACTCCGGTCAGAGAAGCGTTTCAGATGCTTGCAAGAGACGGACTCTTGAAGTTAAGGCCAAACAAAGGCGCTATTGTACTCGGAATGAATGAAAAATCAATCAGGGAACATTACGAAGCCCGTGCAATCCTGGAAAGTGCAATTGCATATAAGGTCTGTAAAAGCGGTGCTGATCTGACCACGATGCTTGAAGCATATCATAATGCGAAGACGGCATTGCAGGAAAATGAATATAGCGAATATTCAAAATACAACCAGGCTTTCCATCTTGAGTTATGGAGAGCGGGTGGAAATGACAAGATAACCTCCATGCTGTCAGCTATGTGGAGCGGTTTATCGATGGGAAGCAATATAAAAGAAGAGGAATATGCCCAGATAAGCATCAAAGAGCATGATGGAATTGTTGAAGCTCTGGTTGCCAGAGATGCGGAAAAAGCGAAGGATCTTATGTATGAGCATATTATGAGAAGCATGGAGAATATGCTGACGCATTATAAAGAATAGAAATAACTGTACAATCAAAAGGAATCAGCGCAGCTGATTCCTTTTGTGGTGTTGGGAATACTTTCTCTGAGTACCATGGCAAGGGAAAGAGCTGAAATGATTTGGATAGTATTGCACAAAAATTCGGATTTACATTTGTGGATTTGTACCATTGTTACTATGCAGATGTTAATATATAATAAATCTATCATCATATTGGATACAAAATCAAATATAAATAATAAGTTACAAGGAATCGCATCACAAGTCGGATAGATTCTGTAAAAGAACGTCCAGATACAAGCAGAAAATGATGAACTATTTTTAAGGAGGAAAAGAAATGGAAAACAAAGATGCATTAGATCTGCTTACAGGTCAAATTGCAAAATTCGTCGGACTGGTAGGGAAAAGACTTCCAGATGATGTAACAGCAAAGTTAAAAGAACTTAGCGAAGGCGAAGAGATGCCAATGGCAAAAATGATTTATGAATCTATGGAGAAAAATCAGAGAGCTGCGGAAGAATTAAACAGGCCATCATGCCAGGATACAGGCCTGATACAGATGTTTGTGAGGGTAGGAACAAAATTCCCTTATATTGATTCCCTTAAGCCGGTTTTAAAGGATGCGGTATTCATTGCAACCAAAGAAGCGCCGCTGCGTCATAATACTGTAGAGACTTTTGATGAAGTAAACACAGGAACCAATGTGGGAACAGACTCCCCATGGTTATACTGGGATATTATTCCGAATAGTGATAAACTTGAATTAGACGTATACATGGCCGGAGGCGGATGCTCTCTCCCCGGACAGGGAAAAACATTAATGCCAGGTGAAGGATATGAAGGAGTAGTAAAAGTCGTTCTTGACCTGATGACTTCATATGGATTAAATGCATGTCCTCCACTGCTGGTTGGTGTTGGAATAGGAACATCGATTGACTCAGCAGCGTTTATGGCTAAAAAAGCTTTGATGCGTCCGGTAGGAAGCCATAATTCTAACCCAAAAGCAGCAGATTTAGAAGATGAACTTACGAAAGCGATTGATTCAATCGGACTTGGACCCCAGGGATTAAGAGGAACAAAGTCGGTTATGGGTGTTAATATTGTCAATTCAGCACGCCACCCATCCGTTATATCATGTGCAGTAAATATTGGCTGTTGGTCACACCGCCGGGGCACGATTACATTCAACAGCGATTTAAGTTATGAATCAAGTACTCACAAGGGGGTCGAACTATGAAAAAAATATTAACAACACCAATTTCAGATGAAGACTTAAAAGATATTAAGATTGGCGATGTCATTTACCTGAATGGACATATTGTGACCTGTAGGGATGTTGCCCATAGAAGACTTATCGAACTCAATCGTGAACTTCCCGTAGATATTAAGGGTGGAGCGATTTTCCACGCCGGTCCTATCGTGCGCAAGGTTGAAGGAGAAGAGGACAAATTCGAAATGGTTTCAATCGGTCCGACAACAAGTATGAGAATGGAAAAATTTGAAAAAGAGTTTATCGAACAGACAGGAGTAAAACTGATTGTCGGTAAAGGAGGCATGGGAGCGAATACGGAAGCCGGATGCAAAGAAAATAAAGCAATCCATTGTGTATTCCCCGCCGGATGTGCAGTACTCGCAGCTACCTGTGTAGAGGAAATCGAAGATGCCCAGTGGAGAGATCTTGGAATGCCTGAAACACTCTGGGTCTGCAGGGTTAAAGAATTCGGACCGCTTATCGTATCTATCGATGCCGAAGGAAACAATATATTCGAACAGAATAAGGTTGAATTCAACAAGCGCAAGGATGCCGCTTTAGAAGGACTTTATCCGAAGGTAAAATATATTAAGTAACATATTGATTGAAAGTCGGAATAGCTATAAACCATTAACTGTTCAGCTGACAAGCTATAACTGTGAAGGACGCAGGACTGAATAATTACAAAAACCATATGAATTAGGAGAAGTTATGTTGACATTTTTAGCATTAGCCATGATTCTTACATTTATTATTTTGCTCTCTAAGAAAAAGTTATCGGTTTTCACTGCATTGACCTTAGTACCATTATTTTATGGCCTTATAGCCGTCACCTTGAATGGCGGAACAGTTATAGAGCTTTTTGACTGGATTACGCAGGGTATTTTCTTCAAGCAGAATTTAGAAACCGGTAAGGTATCATGGGGAGTTATTTCACCTGGTATTACGATCTTATTTTCAATTTTATACTTTGACCTGATGCTGAATGTAGGTCTGTTTGACCCTATTGCGGAATTCTTTATTAAAAAGGCAAAAGGGGATCCGTTAAAGGTTACTTTGTCAACAGTTATGGTTGCCAGTGTTGTTGCCCTCAATGGCGATACAACGACGACAATTATCATCTGTCTGGCCGCATTTTTAAACCTGTACAAGCAGTTAAAGCTTAAATTAAGTTACCTTGCAATTATCATTGTAGGACCGATCGGCATCTGGAATCAGCTGCCATGGGGCGGTCCGACAATTGCCTGCTCTACTGCCATGGGTGTAGAGCTGAACGAACTTTTTGCCGCACTGCTTCCGGGCCTCCTTGTTGCACAGGTTGTTGTTATAGTGGTTGCCGGTTATCTTGGAATGAAGGAACGTAAGAGGCTGGGTTACAAGGCAGGAGATGACGGAGAAGTATCGGAAGAAAGCATACAGCAGATGCTTTCAGCGATCAGGGAGAAAGACCCTGAGCTAAAACGTCCTAAATTGTATGCATTCAACCTGATTCTTACATTAGGAGCTATTTTCATCCTGATCAAAGGCTATGTTCACGGCTCGGTAGTATTCATGCTGGCTTCAGCAATTGCATTAGTGATCAATTACCGTTCTGTAAAAGAATGCAACGAGCGCCTTGAGGCATTGGCTTCAGACGTACTGCCTACCGCATTGGCGACACTTGGTGCGGGCGTATTCTCAGGAGTCTTGTCAGGCAGCGGTATGGCCGCATCGCTGGCAAACACCATTGCAAACATTATTCCAACATCACTGGGTTCGCACATGGCTCCAATCTATGCTTTGATTGCAGCACCGGCAATATGCTTCCTGCCACAAGACGCTTTCTACTTTGGAATTGCTTCCGTAATCAAGGATGTTATGGGGCAGTTCGGAATTACGCCGATACAAGCAGCGGTAGCATCAATGGCTGGACAGTCTTTCAGATTAATCAGTCCGGTAATACCGGCATTATACCTGCTGTGTGGGGAAACAGAGCAGAACTTTGTAGGATTCCAGAAAGAGTACACGAAATATTTCTGGGTTGTGCTAGTGACCTATATGATTGTATTTGGTATAACGGGAGCAATACCATATTAAATAAAAATATTTCAAGTAATGCCTTGACAATTATGTCAGGGCATTATATTATATTAAAAACATAGTTAACATACTAAAAAAGTATGAAAAGGAGAAGGACCATGAAAGCAAACAGAGCAGATTATAGAAAACAAATTATATCAAATAGTAATAGCGTGGCATCAAAATTAAATAGCTGCTGTATGTGTATGTGCTGTAAACAAATGAATATATTTGTAAGCGGGCAGATGCTTTGTTTTCGTGGAGATAAGATGGGGGCATTCCTCTAATAATAAATCTTATTATACCAGACTGGAAATCGATACAGTGAAAACAGGAACAGGTGCTTGCGGGCATCTGTTTTTTTTGTGATACCAGGGTCAAAAGCCCATTTACATAATGGTATTCGCCAATTTGCACAAGTTTTCAACAATGAGGACGTGATGCAAAACATGTTCATTCGCAGCGCGCTCTCGCTTAGATGAAGACGTAGTGGTACGTAGGGCCGCAAAATACGCAGCCCAAATACCAACGTTTTCATATCATAGGAAAATTCGCCCTATGATATAAAAACCCTCCGGGGGATGTGCAAATAGACGAAGTCGAACATTACAAGAGGGCTTTTGACTCGCTAATCTATATAGGAAATTACACGAATTTCCCATATATCAAAAATATTCCGCAAGGAGGCGCATGGCGCGCAAGAAGAATACAAATTCAGGAGGTGGAAATCGTGAATCAGGTCACTTATATAAAGAAAAATTGGGAAAGCAAGCGATGTTTGGTTTAATAGATCACATGCATCAGGAAATGATACGAATCAAGTAACTATTCAGGACTACGTCCTTAGTATTCACAGATGAAGCACACAAATTGCAAAATCAGCAATTTGGTGCATGTGCATCTCAGGCTTTTATGTAAATTCAGCATAAAAACACCTCACGAGACAAAGGTTCTGAACAGTTACCGAACTAATACAACAAACAGGATAAAGAGGAGAAAAGTTATGAAGAATAGAAAAATATATACAGCAGTTGCAGCAGCGTTAACATTGAGCATCGGGGCATTGACAGGATGTGGAGCAGGAGAGACGAAAGCAGTTGAAAAGACGGAAACGCAGACAGCGGAAAAAACAGAAACAGAAGTTGGAACGACAGCCTCTTCCGATGAGGTGGAAAAAATATATGTAGCACATACCCAGACATATGTTCCGTATGATTTTGTAAATGAAAAAGGAGAGTCAGACGGCTATGAAGTACAGGTGCTGAAAGCGATTGATGAAGCGCTGCCTCAATATGAATTCGAATTTGTACCGACGACAGATGATGATCTGCTGATTGGAGTTGAATCTGGGAAATACAATATCGGTGTAAAGGGAGCATGGTTCACAGAAGAACGCGCCAGTAAATTTAAATTTCCGGAAAACTATATTGGCGCCAGCAGTATCGGCATCGTATACAGGACAGAAAATGCGGACGAAATTACGGATTTTGAATCCTTTGCAGAATTCAGCGGAAAGCTGGTTCCGATTGCGCCGCAGAATGCCCAGTATGCAATTGTTGAAAAATACAATGAGGCTCATCCTGACAACCAGGTGGAGCTGGAAGCTGCGGATTCCTTTGATGTTTCGGATGCCTATTTATGGGTCCTGGAAGGAAGATATGATGCCTTCTTTAATATTAAGACTTCATTCGAAACAAATGTAGTTGCTGAAGATGGCCAATATCATCAGTATGCGGACCAGCTTTCCTACAGCGTGTACCAGGCAATCCCGACTTATCCGCTATTTAATTTAGAAGATGAAGAGCTGGCGGCCGCCTATGACAAAGCCTTTGAACAGCTGAAGGCAGACGGCACGATCGAGGAGCTGGAACTTCAATATTTCGGGGAAGACTTGTTCCAATATATTGCAGAATAAGGAGTGGAGCGCCAAAATAAGGTAACTGTTTATAACCATGAAGGACCACACAGCAAGCGTGATGATTACAGAAAAGAGAGGTAATGAAGATGTCAAAAAGAGATTTGGTATTTAATGCATTTAACAATAAAGAGGTAGAAAGAATCCCGGTCGGGTTCTGGTTTCATTTCGCAGATGAGGATGAATTCTCACAGGGCCTGGAAAATCCGGAAATTGTAGAAAAAAATATAGCAGGGCACCAGAAGTATTTTGATGAGTTTGAACCGGATTTTTTAAAGCTGATGAGTGACGGCTTTTTTGGATACCCGGGCCAAGAGATCATAGAAGCCGGTTCGGCAGAGGATCTGCGCCGTGTCAGGGCAGTTGGAGAGGATCATCCGTGGATAACAGGACAGGTGGAACTGGTCAGGGAACTGACCCGTCGGTTCGGCAGTGAAGTGGCAGCCTTTTATAATATTTTCTCTCCGGTTACATTTTTCCAGATTATCAGGGGGGAGGATGCTGAAAAATCAGTAGCAGACTTCTATCATGAAGATCCGGAAGCGCTGGCGTTTGTGTTGAATGAGATCGGAAAGGATATTAAGGTTCTGGCCAGAAAAGTCATAGAGGAAGCCGGGGCGGACGGAATCTATTTCAGCGTTAAAAATATCCAGGATGAAACAATCTCCAGGGAAGAGTATTTGCAATATGTCGGACCGAGTGATCTGGCAGTGCTTGAGGAAGCTAACAGAGTCAGCCAGAACAACATCCTCCATATCTGCGGATATGAAGGCGCAAGAAATGATCTCACAACCTATGCAGATTATGAGGCGAAAGCGGTGAACTGGGCGGTAAACGTAGAAGGAGTGGGAATTTCAGAAGGAAGAGAACTGTTTCCAGGAAAGGCTGTTATCGGAGGGTTTGCAAACTCGCCAGGATCGCTGATCCATAAGGGAAGCAGGGCGCAAATTGAGAGCTTTACTGAAGAGCTGATCAATGAGGCAGGCAGGACCGGTTTTATTATTGGAGCAGACTGCACAATCCCAGGCGATACAGATCTGGAACATCTGAAATGGATCAGGGATAAGGCAGAGGAAGTGTCAAAACAGGCATAACAGGCATAAGAGATAAGGATAAGAGATCCATGAAAAGGAAAGGAGATGCGAATAAATGACAAGACCCTTTGAACCAAGTTTTATCATAGAGGTGATACCCCAGCTCCTTCCTTTTCTGGGGACAACCCTTGCAATTGTAACCGGGACTGTGCTTTTTGGCAGTATGTTCGGATTTATACTTGCCAGAGCCAAGATAAGAGGAAGAAAAATCAGTAAATTGCTGGCAGATCTCTATACTGCTATCATCCGTGCCACGCCATCAATCGTGCTGCTGTTTGTTGTATTCTATGGCCTGCCGGAACTGCTTCTTGGCACAATCGGGATCAACAGCAACGGATACAATAAAGTGTTTTTTGTCCTGATTGCATTTTCGCTGCAGTTTGCGGCTGTTATGTCAGAAGTAATGCGTTCTGCATATGGATCGGTAGACAAGGGGCAGTATGAGGCTGCAGTCAGCATAGGATTATCGGAAAGGCAGGCATTTATCCGGATCGTATTGCCGCAGTGTATCGTGGTGGCGCTGCCAAATTTCGCGAATTCCCTGATCGGACTTCTAAAGGAGGGGGCATTGGCCTATACGATCGGTCTGACAGATATTATGGGGAAAGGGATTCTGATCATCGGAAATAATTATGGAGCATATGCTTTGGAAACATACATTGCATTGACAGCAATCTACTGGGGAATCACATTGTTGATCGAAAAAAGCTTTCATTTGACGGAAAATCATCTGTCCAGAGGAAATAAGGGCATATCGGCCAGTTAGGAGGAAGGAAATGACATTAAATACGGAATTTATGCTGGAGACATTCTTCATTGCGCTCAAAGGGATACCGGTAACGCTCAGTTTGGCAGCCATTTCCCTTCTGCTGGCATCACCAGCCGCCTTTTTTATGGCGATCGCCAGGATCAATCGCATAAAAGGATTGCAGAAAGCGGTGACTGTCTATGTTTCTTTTGTGAGAGGCACGCCGATGATATTGCAGATACTTGTCATATACAGCCTTTTGCCGAGCCTCCTGAACCAGCTATTTATGAATCTGAATCTGAAAATCAATGTGTTTGATGTAAATCCGATTCTGTATGCCTATATCGTGTTTACGCTGAACACGGCGGCGGCGCTGTCCGAAGTATTTCGTTCAGCCCTTCAGACAGTGAGCATTGGCCAGCTGGAAGCGGCACAGTCCATTGGACTATCAACATATAAGGCATATACCAGAATTGTGATTCCACAGGCATTGGTAGTTGCACTGCCTAATTTAGGAAACGTAACCGTAAATTTGATAAAAGGCACTTCCCTGGCATTTATGATGACAGTGAAGGATATAACTGCACTGGCAAAAATTGAAGCTTCCTACGGCTATAACTATATTGAGGCATATATCGTTATTTTCTTCATCTATATCATACTCTGCTCAGGGGTGCAGCTTGCATTCAGGCTGCTGGAGAAATATCTGGGAGGTTATAGAAAGCCGGCTGCCGGCTGAAACCCATGAAGTGGTCAGGCATATCAGCCAGAAAGAAAGGAGAGCCCATCTATATGTTAGAGCTTAAAAATGTCCATAAGTCGTTTGGCAGAAACGAGGTGCTGAAAGGCGTAGATATAAGTGTTGAAAAAGGGGATGTGGTTGTCATACTGGGCCCGAGCGGATCGGGGAAAACAACCCTCCTGCGTTCTATTAACTTTTTGGAAAAAGCAGATAAAGGAACCATTGTGTTTGGCGATATCGAAGCAAAACTGGAAAACGCTTCGAAGCATGACATAAGGGCAATCCGTAAAAAGTCAGCATTTGTATTCCAGAACTATAACCTGTTCCATAACAGGACAGCACTTCAAAACGTAACGGAGGGGCTGATTGTTGCAAGGAAAGTACCGAAGGCGGAGGCGGTTGAAAAGGCAAGAAAGGCATTGGATAAAGTGGGGCTGTCAGACAGATATGACTATTATCCGTCACAGTTATCCGGCGGTCAGCAGCAGCGCGTGGGCATTGCAAGGGCAATCGCAGTAAATCCGGATGTGATTCTGTTTGATGAACCGACTTCAGCACTGGATCCGGAATTGATAGGAGAAGTGCTGAACGTGATGAAGGAACTTGCAAAGGAAGGGACAACGATGATCGTCGTCACACATGAAATGACGTTTGCGCAGGAGGTAGCGAATAAAGTGATTTTTATGGATGGCGGTGTGGTAGTGGAAGAAGGGCCGCCTGGGGAAATATTCACCCGGCCAAAAGAGGAACGGACGAAGCAGTTCTTAAGAAGAATCATCAATGATTTTGACTATGTAATATGACGGGTGAAAGTCCCGAATATGTGATCCGGGAAAAGACGCACCGCAAGACAGCATTTAAGGCTGTTCTGCAGTGCGTTCTTTTTTTGCAGTCCAGCCTCTGAAAGCCATTTTGCGCATGCAGAACTTGGGCTTTCATGCAGAACCAGCATAAAACATTTCACGAAACAGTGGTTCTGAACAGTTAATAAAATACTTGACGGTCATAATATACGGTGATAATATAGGTAACATAGTAATTAGATAACAGTGTTAAATATTAACAAGGGGGTGTATTTGTGAATGAACAGCATAAGAAATTATTTGAAACCTTCGGTCTCTTCCGCAAATTGAGTTTTGCATCGATTCTGCCAGATCTCTCCCATGGCGAGTATATGACTCTGCTGGTTGTGGGAGGCTGCGATAAGAATGGCCGGCACAAGGGAATTAAGGTTTCAACTCTTGCCAAGAGGCTTAACGTCTCGTCACCTGCGGTCTCAAGGACCATCAAAGGACTCGAAGACAGGAATTTCCTGGTCAGAACCGTAGACAGGGAGGACAGAAGGCATACCTATGTAGAGCTTACTGATGAGGGAAGGCGGGTGCTGGGCGAAGCTGAGAAGCTGTTCAGCGAATTTTCATCTTCGGTTTTGGAAAAGATGGGAACAGATGACATGGAAAGGCTCAACAGCTACCTGCTGAAGCTTTATGAGGTATCAAAAGAAGAAATTCTGCTTCGAAAATATAAGAACGGGAAGGAAAAAGAAAAAAATGAGTAAAATTTTTAAGAATATGCTCCCTTACTGGAAATCAGTCATCATTGTTTTTGTATTTCTGCTGATCCAGGCAGGGTGCGATCTGGCGCTGCCGCAGTATACATCGAATATCATTGATATCGGTATCCAGAACAGCGGCGTGGAGCATGTGGTACCGGAAGCCATTACGGCAGATGAATTTGAAATGGCAAAGCTTTTCATGACGGAGGAGGAAATCTCCACATGGGAAGGAATCTATGAGAAGGACGGAGACATATACCGTCTGAACGAAGAAGACGAAAAGAGGCTGGACGAGCTGGATGAAGAGCTGTCAACGGCCCTGATCCTGGACTATCAGATGTCTGCGGTTGATGAGGCCTCATTCAAAAAAATGATGGCAAAGCAGATGGGCGTGGACGAATCGGCGCTGGCAGATATGACCATTGAAGAGATCGGCGCACAGATGGGAATGACGCTTGAAACCTTCACGCGTGAACAAGAGGATGAAGACGGGAATACCGTTGAGGTAACCTGCGTGGATATGCGCCAGATTTTCAAAGCCATGACGGAATATGGACAGATGTCAAAGGATGATGTCCTTGCCATGAGGGAAACCATGGAAAAAACATTTGAAACCATGGGAGAACAGCTTGTGACTTCCATGGGAGTTGCCTTTGCAGTTCAGAACAACAAGGAGGCCGGGATCGATATGGATGCTGTCCAGACCACCTACTTATGGACAGCAGGACTGAAAATGATAGCGCTTGCGCTTCTTATGGGTCTTACTACGGTGATTGTCGGATACTTTGCTGCAAAGGTAGGCGCAGGTATCGGCCGTGATCTTCGCGGGAATATCTTTAAAAAGGTAGTTGGCTTCTCAAATACGGAAATGGACCAGTTCTCGACAGCATCCCTGATCACCAGAAGCACCAACGATGTGCAGCAGGTCCAGATGGTATCGACCATGATGCTCAGGATGATTGCCTATGCACCGATCTTGGGTATCGGCGGCATCATCAAAGTCATCCAGACCGGAGCCGGCATGGGATGGGTCATCGGGCTTGCAGTGCTTGTGCTTCTCGGACTCGTCGGAATACTGATGGTTATTGCTATGCCGAAGTTCAAGCTGATGCAGAAGATGGTGGATGCAGTGAATCTTGTATCACGTGAGATTTTAACAGGTCTTTCCGTCATACGTGCATTTGGCCGCGAAAAGAAGGAAGAAGAGCGGTTTGATCTTTCGAACAGGGACCTGACAAAGACAATGCTCTTTACGAACCGCGTAATGACCTTTATGATGCCGAGCATGATGATGATCATGTATGGCCTGACTATTATGATCGTGTGGGTAGGCGCCCACAGGATAGATTCCGGCGTTATGCAGGTAGGTGCCATGACTGCATTTATCACTTATGCGATGATGATTGTAATGTCATTCCTGATGCTTACTGTCATGTCCATCATGCTTCCGCGTGCGGCAGTTGCTTCAGACCGTATCGATGAGGTTATTCGTAAAGAGTTTACGATTCAGGATGACAGCAATCCGGAGAAGGTTACCGAACATAAAGGCGTTATCAGGTTTGAACATGTCAATTTCCGTTACCCTGGAGCCGAAGAGGATGTTCTGGAGAATATTGATTTTACAGCAGAACCGGGAAAAACGACTGCTATAATCGGAAGCACAGGATGCGGGAAGACGACCCTGGTCAATCTGATTCCGAGATTGTACGATGTCACATCCGGGTCCATTAAGCTGGATGGCAAAGATATCCGCAAGATCACCATGGAAGAACTTAGACGAGAGATCGGATATGTTCCGCAGAAGGGTATGCTTTTTTCAGGAACCATCGCATCGAATCTGAGATTCGGCAATAAAGATGCGACGGATGAAGAAATCAGAGCGGCGGCGGAAATTGCCCAGGCATCCGATTTCATTGAGGAAAAGGAAGGAAAATATGACAGCGAAATAGCCCAGGGCGGAACGAATGTATCCGGGGGACAGAAGCAGCGTCTTGCCATCGCCCGTGCAATTGCAAAAAATCCAAAAATATTTATTTTTGATGACAGTTTTTCAGCGCTGGATTTGAAAACGGATGCTGCCCTTAGAAAAGCATTGGGTGAAAAGGTGAAAGACAGCACTGTCATTATTGTTGCCCAGCGTATCAGCACGATTCTGCATGCGGACCAGATCCTGGTTCTGGATGACGGAAAGATTGCAGGCAGGGGAACCCACGAAGAGCTGATGGACAGCTGCGAGGTATATCAGCAGATTGCAAAATCACAGCTTTCGGCAAAAGAATTAGGTTTATCAGAAAGCGGAAAGGAGGAAACTGTAAATGAGTAACGGAAATGGAGAAAAATTCGATAAGCAGCCAAAAAGCCGAGGAATGGGAAGGCCTGGCGGCGGACACGGCCCCGGCGGAATGATGGGGCCGGTAGAGAAGGCAAAGGATTTTAAAGGATCTATCAGGAAGCTGTCTGTATATATAGGAAGATATAAGATCGCAATCTTTATCGTCATGATATTTGCGGTGGTCTCCACAGTGTTCAGCGTTATCGGGCCGAAGGTTCTGGGAAATGCGACAACAGCCCTGTCGACAGGTCTTGGTGAAAAAATTGCAGGAACGGGCGGAATCGATTTTTCCTATATTGGAAAAATCCTTCTTATCGTGCTGGGGCTCTATGGATTCAGTGCGGTATTCAGCTTTATCCAGGGATGGATCATGACCGGAATTACCCAGAAGATATGCTACCGTCTCCGTAAGGAGATAGCGGAAAAAATCAACCGCATGCCCATGCAGTATTTTGAAAGCCGCACCTACGGCGAGGTCTTATCACGGATAACCAATGATGTGGATACACTGGGGCAGGGGTTGAACCAGAGCGTTACCCAGATTATCACATCGACTGCGACAATGATCGGTGTGCTGGTTATGATGTTGAGCATTTCGCCTCTGATGACCCTGATTGCAATCATTATTCTGCCTATTTCAGCAGGGCTGCTGGCTTTTGTCATGAAAAAATCGCAGAAATTCTTTAAAACACAGCAGGAATATCTCGGACATATCAATGGACAGGTAGAGGAGGTTTATGGCGGGCATCTGGTCATAAAGGCATACAGCAAAGAGAAGGAAACTGTCGAAACGTTTGAGAAGACCAACGACGTATTATATGATTCGGCATGGAAATCCCAGTTCATATCCGGCATGATGCACCCGATCATGATGTTCGTCGGAAACCTGGGATATGCAGCGGTTGCCCTTGCGGGCGGACTCCTTGCAATCAGGGGCACGATTACGGTCGGTGACATACAGGCGTTTATCCAGTATGTGAAGAACTTCACGCAGCCGATCCAGCAGATTGCCCAGGTAATGAACCAGGTTCAGTCCATGGCGGCGGCGTCAGAACGTGTATTTGAGTTCCTGGGAGAAAAAGAGGAAGAGCAGATTGTTGAAAATCCTGTTCATCTGGAAAGCATCGCGGGGGCAGTCGAGTTCAGCAATGTTCATTTCGGATACAAGGAAGATCAGATCATCATTAAAGATTTCAGTGCTTCCATAAAACCTGGACAGAAGGTTGCAATCGTAGGACCTACCGGAGCAGGAAAGACGACAATGGTCAAGCTTCTGATGCGCTTCTATGATGTGAACAGCGGTTCTATTTCCCTTGACGGACACAACATCAAGGATTTCAACCGGCGTGAACTGAGAGAAGCCTTCGGGATGGTTCTTCAGGAGACATGGCTGTTTAAAGGCTCGATCATGGAGAATATCCGTTACGGACGACTGGATGCGACGGATGAAGAAGTCATTGCAGCCGCAAAGGCCGCTCACGCACACCACTTTATCAAGACCCTGCCGGGCGGATATGACATGGAACTGAATGAGGATGCAAGCAACGTATCCCAGGGCCAGAAGCAGCTGCTCACCATTGCAAGAGCGATTCTTGCAGATAACAGGGTAATGATTCTGGATGAAGCGACCTCTTCTGTAGATACCAGGACGGAGATCCTGATCCAGAAGGCGATGGACAACCTCATGAAGGGACGTACGAGCTTTATCATTGCCCACAGGCTTTCCACGATCCGCAATGCCGATATGATTCTTGTCATGAAGGACGGCGATATCATTGAGCAGGGAAATCATGAGGAGCTTCTTGCAAAGAACGGGTTCTACGCAGATCTCTATAATTCCCAGTTTGAGCAGGCGTCATGAGGACGTGATGCGGACGTGATGCGGACGTGATGCAAAACATGTTCATTCGCAGCGCGCTCTCGCTTAGATGAAGACGTAGTGGTACGTAAGGACGCAAAGTACGCGTCCTAAGTACCAACGTCTTCATAAAGCTGCTCATTGAATCATGTTTTGCATCACTGCGTATTGGATGGCGAATATGCAAATTGACGAAGTCGAACGTTAACAAGAGGGCTTTTGACCTACTAATTATAAGGGCTGTTGCAAAATGACTGATTTTTAGTCAAAACTAACTTAATTTGTTAGTTTGCAACAGCCCCTTACGCCGTCCTCAGCGTGCGAGCTTCCTGTATTTCAAGGGTGAAGTGCCGGTATATTTCTTGAAGACCTTCTCGAAATAGGTGATGCTGTCATATCCCAGCTCCTGTGAAATTTCTGTCATGTTTAGGGAACTGCCCGTCAGAAGCTGTCGGGCCTTTTTGATGCGGTGGATATTAATATACTCGTTTACGGTATAGCCGGTAACTTCACGGAATATGCGGCTCAGATAGCTTTTGCTTACATAGAAGCGGCTGGCCAGGGTGTTCAGGGAATCCGCTTCGGCACAGTTTTCGACTATATAGGAGGCGACCTCGGCGACCTTTTTGTGTTTCGGAGTACTGGCCAGGACGGCAGCAGGGCCTGACTCGTTCTGTGCGCTGTAGCGCATGGCATAGATCAGGAGCCCGGAGAGCTTTGCCATGGCTGCGAAACGGAAGCCCTCCTGTTTTTCACGGAGTTCAGAAGCGATGTCCAGAAGAAGGCTTTCGACCTCTTTTTGTCCCACTGTATCTAGCGCCAGCACCCCCCCGTGTTTTGAAAAGAAATGTCTGATATCCAGGTCGCCGTAATAGGAGAAGAAGGAGGCAAAGGGATCCTCGTCAAAGGTGAGAAGCATCCTGTCGTGATAGGGATTGCCGGCAAGGCCTGTCTTATGTACCTGACCCCGGTCGATGAAGACCAGGGATCCTTTTTTTATCAGATAGGTCTGCTGCCCGATAAAATAGTAGCGCTCGCCTTCCAGCAGATAGTAGATTTCATATGCGTCGTGCATATGCCTGGAAGCCATGCTGAACTCGTAATCCCTGACGAGACGCTCGATGGAGATTCCGCTTTCGGCTTCCATGAAAATGATTTTTTCCATGAAATGAATCCTTTCTGGTTTGCTATAATCAGTTAGCTGTTCTTCAGAGCCAATGTTCGTTCACTTTCATCTTGTTGAAGTGAAAAAAGTCAATATAGTTTGAAAATACCCTTAACAAAGTAAAATATTATAAGAATATGATACAGCATTTTATTATAATGTCTAGTATAAAATATAAAACAAAGGGGTATCAGCTAATGAAATGTATAAATGGAAAGGTAACGGATCTGAAAATCGCATATATCGGAGGAGGTTCCAGGGGATGGGCATGGACATTCATGGCAGATCTGGCAATGGAACAGAATCTTGGAGGGACGATCAGTCTCTATGATATCGATGAGGCGGCAGCAGAAAACAACAGGATTATCGGAAACCGCTTAAGCGCAAGGGAAGATGCTGCAGGGAAATGGGAATATGAGACTGCAGGGAATCTGGAGGCAGCCCTGACTGGCGCAGATTTTGTCATCATTTCAATCATGCCTGGGACATTTGACGAAATGCAGTCTGATGTGCATCTGCCGGAGAGGCTTGGAATCTACCAGTCCGTGGGAGATACGGCGGGACCGGGAGGAATCATCAGGGCTATGAGGACGATTCCAATGATGGCTGAAATTGCCGAAGGGGTGAAACGCTACGCACCCAGGGCGTGGGTCATCAATTATACGAATCCCATGACAATCTGCGTGAAGACCCTGTACCACGTTTTTCCGGAAATCAAGGCTTTCGGATGCTGCCACGAGGTTTTCGGGACACAGAAAGTATTGAAGGGGATTGCGGAAAGTGCCCTTGGAGTGGAAAATATTCCGAGAAAAGAGATTGAAGTAAATGTCCTGGGAATCAACCATTTCACCTGGTTTGACAGCGCTTCCTGGAAGGGAATGGATCTTTTCCCGATTTATAAGGATTATGTGGAAGAGCATTTTCTGGATGGATACGAGGAGAAGGACAAGAACTGGGCAAATTCAACCTTCGAATGTGCTCACAGGGTGAAGTTCGATCTTTTCCGCAGATACGGCCTGATTGCGGCGGCGGGAGACCGTCATCTTGCCGAGTTCCTGCCCGGGGACATCTATCTCAGGGATCCGGAAACAGTAAAAGCGTGGAAGTTCGGCCTTACGACTGTTGACTGGAGGAAAAAAGAGCTGGGGGAAAGGCTTGCGAGAAGCGGACGTCTTGTACGGAGTGAGGAGGAAATGCAGCTGAAACCATCCGATGAAGAGGGGGTTCTGCTGATCAAAGCCCTGTGCGGATTAGGACGGGTAGTCAGCAACGTCAATATTCCAAATGCAGCAGGTCAGATTGCGAATCTTCCAAAAACAGCAGTCGTGGAGACCAATGCGGTTTTTGAAAAGGATGCCGTCAGACCAGTGTTTGCCGGGAAAATACCAGAAGATATTCTTGAACTGATCAGGCCACATGTGGAAAATCATGAAGTTGTGCTGAAGGCTGCAATGGAATGTGAGAGAAATCTCGTAGTAGAGGCATTCCTGAATGATCCGCTGGTGAAAGGAAAATGCACGGACAAGGAAGCCGGAGAGCTTGTGGATGACATGATCGCCAATACGGCAGGATACCTGCCTGAAGGCTGGAGGAAGTAAAAAAAAGGAAAAAAAGGAACCAGGTACCGGTGAAGCGTGGTACCAGGTACCTTTTTTTTGTGAGTTCCTTTTTTTGATGGTACCAGGTACCATTTTCTTATGTAGCGCTGTATTTCCCATATTTCTTAGGTGATATCCCGACGGCCTTGGTGAAGGATTTCAGAAAATTGCTGTAGTCGTTGAATCCGCACTTTTCGTATACCTCGGAGACGCTGTTTCCGGTGGCCAGAAGGGATTTTGCAATGCTGATTCTCCGGGCAGTCAGGTATTTGTTGATGGTGGTGCCGGTCTCAGCCTTGAAAATCCTGCATATGTAGGATTCGCTCAGGTAGAATTCCCTGGAAAGCCGTTCAATGGTTACATTCTGGTCAATGTTCTGGTTGATGTATTCAAGAATTTTCCCAACCTGATGATTGTACTGGTAGTTGGAGATTGTGACCTCGCTGCGGCAGTTCTGATAAAAGAGGGTATTCAGCATGATCATAAGTTCCGTAAATGCAGCCTGTTCCGTCAGATCGCTCCCGTAGCCTGAAGTTCCGGTTATCTTATGGAGAAAATAGAGGAATCTTTTCTGCTGCTCGTCGTTCAGATCGACCCTGTGCCCTGCCTCCGGGCTCCTGTGGGTAAAACAGTATCCGAGATCCGTAGAGTCTGAGGAGAGTTTCTTCAGGAACTCCGGGTGTATGGAGATGACGATGCGTTCGTGGACCATCTGGTCGATCTGGGAAAGATAGTGGCTCTCATACTGGTTGATGAAAAAAAGACTTCCGGGCTGAATTGCATAGAACTTGTTATCTATCAAAAACTGCTTTCCACCTGAAATGGAATAGTAAATTTCATAGCAGTCATGGATATGCATGTTCATGGTCTTTTCTTCATTATAAAGGTGAGCGATTGCAAAACGCTGCTTTTCGTTGCATTCTGCAATGGCTGCTTTGCAGGAAGTGAATTCGTTCATAAAGACTCCTTTCAAAAGAGAAGCTGGTATAATATAATTATATATGCCTTGTTCAGTATTTGCAAGTTTTAGGCTTTGAAAAGCAAAGAAAAATAAAATACAGTATGATATACTTAGTCCATAGTAAAAAACAAGGAAAGGAAGTATTAAAAATGGAAATCAGAACAGCATCATCACCAAGAGACGTAAAACATTACACGACAGACAGACTGAGAGAAGAATTCCTGATTCAGGATCTTTTTACACCCGGGGAAATCAAGACCGTATATAGCCACATTGACAGAATCATCACAGGAGCGGCAGTTCCTGTAGAACCTATGATATTGACAGCAGGGGATGAAATACGTGCGGATTATTTCCTTCAGAGAAGAGAAATGGGAATCATCAATATCGGCGGAAAAGGAACGGTAACTGTTGACGGAACCGTATACGAGCTCGAAAGAAAAGACGGCCTCTATATCGGAATGGGAGCAAAGGATATCGTTTTTGCAAGTGCAGACGGAAGCAATCCTGCAAAATTCTACTTCAACAGCGCACCTGCCCACATGACTTATCCAACAGTATTCATCAAACCTGAAAACTGCGTGCAGGTCGAACTTGGGTCACTGGAAGAATCAAACCACAGAGTAATCACAAAATACATCCTTCCGGGACAGGTTGAAAGCTGCCAGCTCGTTATGGGAATGACAAGCCTCAAGCCGGGAAGCGTATGGAACACCATGCCTTGCCACACCCATGACAGAAGAATGGAAGTATACCTCTATTTTGACATGACAGATGATTCACTGGTATTCCACTACATGGGAGAACCTTCAGAGACAAGGCACATCGTTATGAGAAACGAAGAAGCGGTTATTTCACCAAGCTGGTCCATACATTCCGGTTCAGGTACAAGAGCATATACCTTTATCTGGGGAATGGTTGGAGAAAATCAGGCATTTGATGATATGGACGGCGCTTCCATGGCAGAGATCAGATAGTAAGAAATATACAGAACAGAAAATATAGTTACAGGAAACCAACAATCAGAATCAGGAGGATAAATTTATGGGTATCATGAATAATTTTTCATTAGAAGGCAAAATAGCCTTAGTAACAGGCGCATCATACGGAATCGGCTTTTCGATTGCAAGCGGCTATGCTGAAGCAGGAGCAACAGTAGTATTCAACGACATCAATCAGGATCTTGTCGACAAAGGAATCAAGGCTTACGAAGAAGCAGGAATCAAAGCACACGGATATGTCTGTGACGTGACAAATGAAGACCAGGTTAATGAAATGATTGCAAAAATAGAAAAAGAAGTTGGCGTAATCGACATTCTTGTCAACAATGCAGGCATCATCAAGAGAATCCCGATGACTGAAATGACTGCAGCTGAATTCAGACAGGTAATCGACATCGATCTGAACGGACCTTTCATCATGGCAAAGGCAGTTATTCCGAGCATGATCAAAAAAGGCCATGGAAAAATCATCAATATCTGTTCCATGATGAGTGAATTAGGACGTGAGACTGTATCTGCTTATGCAGCTGCAAAAGGCGGGCTTAAGATGCTTACAAAGAATATCGCTTCAGAATATGGCGAATTCAATATCCAGTGCAACGGCTTAGGACCTGGCTACATTGCAACTCCTCAGACTGCACCATTAAGGGAAGAAGGACATCCGTTCAACAGCTTCATCATTGCAAAGACACCTGCAGCTAGATGGGGAGATCCTGAAGATTTAATGGGACCTGCTGTATTCCTTGCATCAGATGCATCCGATTTCGTGAACGGACATATTTTATACGTGGACGGCGGAATCCTTGCTTACATCGGAAAACAGCCTAAATAATCAATTTTATTCCAAAAAGAAATCACAAGTTATTATTTCATATCGAATCCTATTTCAGGCAGACAAATCCCATGAGGTTTGTCTGCCTTTGTGAATAAGAAGAACACAGGACTGAATCATGCGTGCGCTAAATTGCTGATTTTGCAATTTGTGTGCATCATATGTGACGATGAAGGACATAGTACTGAATAGTCACTTAAAATCCATACATACAGGGAGGATATCAACTATGATAAAAACAGAAGATATAAGAATCAGAGATCCATTTGTACTTGCAGTTGAAGAGGAGCAGGCCTACTACCTGTTCGGGACTACGGATGAAAACGTATGGGAAGGTAAAGGTACGGGCTTTGATGTCTATAAGAGCCGCGATCTGATCAACTGGGAGGGGCCATCTGCGGCATTCAGACCAGGGAAAGACTTCTGGGCCGACGAGAATTTCTGGGCTCCAGAAGTGCATTTCTATAAGGGGACATACTATATGCTGGCCAGCTTCAAGAAGAATGGGATACCGAGAGGGACGCAGATCCTTTCCAGCAGAAAGCCGGAAGGCCCATATCAGCCATACACGGAAGGCGTCATAACGCCTGAAGGGTGGGAATGCCTGGACGGAACGCTGCATATTGGCAAAGAGGGGGAGCCCTGGCTGATCTTTTCGCGGGAATGGACCCAGGTCGGCGACGGGGAAATCTATGGCGTAAGGCTTTCGGAAAATCTGAAGGCCAGGGAAGGAGAACCGGTGCTTCTGTTCAAAGCATCCCAGACGCCATGGGCGGAAAATGTGGCGCCTGATAAAGATACAGGCGGAATCAGATACGTAACGGACGGCCCGTTTCTGTATGATGAAGAGGACGGCAGCCTGAAACTCATGTGGTCCAGCTTTTATAACGGCGAATACGCCATAGGGAGTGCAGAATCATCATCAGGCGATGTTACAGGACCATGGATTCACGAGGAAAGCCCTTTTTACCATAAGGATGGAGGCCATGGAATGATATTCAGGGCATTTGACGGGAGAAGGATCCTGGCTATACATGCTCCGAATGTGAGGCATATGGAAAGGCCACGGTTTATCTGCATAGAGAATGGAAATAAAGCATCAGACAGATGAAGGTTGGATGAAGGCTGAAGCTGCCGATGTACAGGTTGCACTATAAAATGAAGGATGGATATATGAAAGGTAACAAGTTTCCCGAAAAAGCATATATCAATTTTGATTTTCTCCATTAAAAATGAATTGTTTTCATGTATATTTCCGTCTCAAAAACGATATCAGGAAACTGACGGAAAAAACAAAAAAAGCCGAAAAGCCCGGAAATATCAGCAAAAATCAATAATCAAAAATGAACAATGGTATCAAATTTGATTATGTACAGATAAAGAGAAAGCGAATATACTGAGCTCATAACAAAACAGGCAAGGCGAGTGATCAAACTTGCAAAATGGAGGTGCATATATGAAAAGTGTCAACACAACAAGCAGCTTTAGACGTTACATAAAAAGAGACTGGCAGCTATACGCCATGTTGCTCTTACCCCTTATTGCAGTATTCATATTCAAATACGGATCGTTTCCGGGAATCGTAATTGCATTTAAGGATTACAAGATACTAAAAGGTATAAGTGGAAGTGACTGGGCAGGCTTTGATGTCTTCCTAAGAGCTTTCAGGGACAAAGACTTCTGGCTGGCATTAAAGAACACACTTGTATTTAACGGACTGGATTTAATAGTAGGTTTCCCAATGCCGATTATCCTGGCTATCCTGTTAAACGAAGTAAGGAACAAACATTTTAAGAAAGTATCCCAGACAGTTCTTTATCTTCCACATTTCCTTTCATGGGTCATTATAGCAGGTGTATTTACACAGCTTTTATCCCCCGAAACAGGAATGATCAACATTCTGCTTTCAAAATTAGGATTTGATGCAATTCCTTTCCTAAACAAAAACCTTCCGTGGGCTGTAACCTATATCCTTGTAGGTGTGTGGCAGACAATGGGATGGGGAACCATCATTTATCTGACAGCAATAACAGGCATAAGCGATGACATGTATGAAGCTGCTACGGTTGACGGAGCAGGAAGATGGCAGAAGATCAAATATATCACGCTTCCTTCTATAAAAGGAACCGTAATCATGATGCTGATTATGAACCTTGGCCGAATCATGGCAAGCTCATTCGAAAGGTGTAACGCTTTCGGAAATCCACTGGTTAAGGATGTGCAGTACCAGCTGTCGATCTTTATCTACAACAAAGGTCTTCAGTCCCTGGATTACAGTCTCGCTACTGCGGTAGGCGTATTCCAGTCTCTTGTCGGATTATTATTAGTACTTGCCGCTGACAGATTTGCAAAATCGATAGGCGAGGAAGGCATTATATAGGAGGTAGTAAACTATGAAAACACAGATACAAACAGCTGATATGCCTCCTAGAAATATAGGAGACAAAGTAGCAAATGCATTGATATACATCATATTAATTCTTGTTTCACTGACATGTATTCTTCCAATCCTGCATGTCCTGGCAAAATCATTGAGTGCAGACAGATTCGTAATGGAAAAGTCGGTATACATTTTACCGAAAGGATTGACTTTCGCAGCTTTTGAGAGGGTAATTGGAGATCCGAGCATGGTAAGGTCGCTGGTATACACAATCATCGTAACAGTCTTATTTACGCTGATCGGTATGATCCTGATTACCTGTGCAGCATATCCGCTGACAAAAAAAAGACTCAAGGGAAGAGGAGTGATTTCATTTATTTTCCTTTTCACAATGTACTTCAGTGCAGGTGTCATACCTGAATATATGCTGATCAATAATCTGAATATCATCAACACACCATGGGCAATCATACTTCCGCTGACCTTCAGTGCATATAATATGATCATCATGAAATCCTTTATCCAGACTAACATACCGGACAGCTTAGAGGAATCTGCATTCCTGGATGGAGCAAGCCATTTCACTATATTGACAAAAATAGTTCTTCCGTTATCAAAACCGATTATTGCTACCCTGTGCCTCTTCTTTGCAGTCGGCAGATGGAATGCATATCAGGATTCATTATACTATATCACAAACGCAAAGTTCTATGTACTTCAGCATAAGCTGTTCCTGCTGGTAGGAAATGCATCGGACGCAGCAAGCATCGCAGCTTCTGAAGGAAGCGCAGTTATGGGAAGCCCGGAAGTACTGAAGGCTGCCTGCATCATGTTTGCGACAATCCCGATTGTCTGCATCTATCCATTCGTACAGAAGTATTTTGTAAAAGGAACTATGGTTGGAGCCGTTAAAGGATAAATGCTTAGAACCCGGTCCCGCGAGGAATTAGTAACCCGATAGTAATGTCAGTATGAGAGTACTGAAAACTATAAACTTATTTTATGGGAGGAAAAATCATGAGAAAGAATTTCAAGAAAGTTACTGCACTTATGATGGCAGTAGCAATGGTAGGAACTTTAGCAGCAGGATGTGGAAAGAAAGAGGAAACAAAAACAGAAACAGAAACAGGTTCAAAGGAAACAGAAGCTGAGGCTGCAGATCCTGAAAACTTTGTATTTGACGAAGAAATTGAAATCCAGATTCCTGTTTACGACAGGGCGACAGAAGGTGCTGCACCGGTTGATAACAACTATTGGACACAGTGGATCCAGTCAGAATTTGGGGACAAACATAATGTAAAGGTTACTTATGTATCAATTCCAAGATCAGACGACATGAATAAATTCAACATGCTTCTTTCAACTGGAGATGCTCCGGACGTTATCTTTGATTATGACTACCCTGATATGGTGACTTATTCAGACATGGGCGCATTACAGGCAGTAGACATGGAAATGGTAAAAGCATGGGCTCCTACGTTCTATGGCAACATGGAAACAAACGGGATCCTTGACTATATGGCAATCGATGGAGAAGATACTTTCATCGCAGCAACAAGACCTATGGCATATAACTTCATGACTTTGATCAGACAGGACTGGTTAGAAGCATGCGGACTTGAAATGCCTTCAAACCTGGAAGAATACGAAGCAGCCCTTAAGGCATTCAAAGACAAAGGACTTGGCGGAGACAGCACAATTCCTATGACCCTTTCATTACCAGTACAGGGATATGTAGTAAACTATCCATACCGTGACTTCCCATTAGATGAAAAGGAACTTGCACTTTACTCAGATTTATCTGTAGCATCACTTTCATGGGAACCAACAAAGAATTTCTTAAGCACATACAACAGATTCTATAACGAAGGATTAGTCAGCAAAGAATTCTATCTGGATGCTGACGGATCACAGAGACAGGCAGACTTTATTTCAGGAAAAGCTGGTACATATGAAAGCTACCTTTCAAAAAATCCTGACGTTGTAGGCAGCCTGATCGCAAATGATCCTAATGCAAAAGTAGCAGTATTAGATCCGGCAGCTTTAGTTCCAGAAGGCAACAAAGTAGCGGGAAGAGGTTACTGGCCATTCGGTATGATCATGGGATTCAATGCAGAATCTTCAGAAGATGAAGTGAAAGCAGTCCTGATGTTATTAGAATGGATGTCAGATTCAGAAAACTTATTCACATTACAGAACGGTATTGAAGGCGTTACTTATGAATTAGATGCAAACGGACTTCCTTCATTAATCGCATGCACGACAGAACAGAGACTTAACTACAACTCAAACAAAGACATGTTCTGCCTTGTAATCGAAGGAAAAGATTACGGCAGTGATGAAAAGAATCTTGCAGTTCAGAAAACGACATTTGCCCCAGCAGGACACGAAGATCTGATCCAGCAGTCATATGACTACATGAAAAAATATGAGGAATTCTTATACCCTGATTACCTGTTCGACACAAATATCAAGAGCGTGGCATCAAACAGTGCGACTCTTTTAGACAAGTACAAAACAGCTTTTGCAGAACTTGTAACATGCCCACAGGATGAATTCGAAAGCAAATATGCAGAACTCAGCAAGGACTATCTGAATGCAGGATACCAGGCAATTCTTGATGAAAGAGAGGCAGCATTCGAGGCATCACAGAAATAAGACTGATACCGAATGTTTCGGGATTGTGGGAGCACGTAGTGCAGAACAATCTGCAGGTATCATAAGTTAATAAAAAAGCTAAATAATAAATTGAAAGGGGTGCGCCTTCCGGGTGTAGCCCTTTCATACAATAAATGCAGCTGTTCAGGACGCAAGGCAGTATAAAAGATCTGGATATCTGAGAAGCCGCCAATAAAACATCCCCATTTTGGAAAGGAATAGAATATGATCAAGATAGAATATAATAATAAGGAAATACTCGAAAATATAGACAGGATCGTCCGCAAGACAATGACAATGGATATGACATGGGACTGGCCGTGCGGAGTGGCATATTACGGAATAAGCAAGGCATACGAAGCCACAAAAAACGAAGAATACCTGACCATGCTCAAAAACTGGGTCGATGAGTATATTGAACTGGGACTTCCGTCATGGACTGTAAACACCTGTGCAATGGGACACTGCCTGATTACTCTCTATGAAGCTACAAATGATGAAAAATACTGGAATATCGTCATGAGCAAGGTGGATTACCTGAGGAACCATGCGCTACGTTTCGGAGACAGCGTGCTCCAGCATACCGTTTCGGTAAACAACGATTTCCCGGAACAGGCCTGGGCTGATACCCTGTTCATGGCTGCATATTTCCTGTTAAGGGTAGGCATAAAATTAAAGGACAAGGAAATGGTGGAGGACGCCCTGAATCAGTACTACTGGCATATCCGCTATCTCCAGGATCCGGTGACTTCCTTATGGTACCATGGATACAACAATATCCAGAAAGATCACATGTCAGGATTCTACTGGGCAAGAGCCAATGCATGGGCGGCATACACCATGTCACAGGCAAAAACGCTGATCAATTATCTGTACCCGATGTTCATGGAAATCGACTGTGCATTAAGAGACCAGCTTGCTGCACTGAAACTGCTTCAGACAGACAACGGACTCTGGCATACGATTCTGGACGACGAAGAATCCTATGAAGAGGTATCCGCGTCAGCAGGAATTGCAGCAGCCATGATCAGCAACAATAATCCGCTCCACACAAAATATATCAAAAAGTCACTCAAAGGAATTCTTGAAAACATCAGCGACGATGGAAGAGTCCTCAATGTATCGGGCGGAACTGCCGTCATGATAGACAGGGAAGGCTACAGAAAGGTTCCGAAAAACTGGATACAGGGATGGGGACAGGGACTTGCACTTGCATTCCTTGTGGAAGTGATGACTATGGACGGCACAGCAGTTGAGAAAACAACTGAAGAAAAAGATGTGAAAAGCATAAAGAAAGAGAAAAAACAGGAGGCATAATATGAATCAGGAAATAATCAGAGACAGCTTCACACTTCCGGGTGAAGAAGGATATGAGAAGCTGACGCTGGATATGGCAAAAAAATGGGGGGCTGATGTCATCAGGGACAGCGACGGAACAAAGCTTTCCGATGAGATTATAAACTCCGGCTATGGAATCTACTCTACGATCTGCCTGATACGTTCCGACAATCAGTGGGCAAAAGAAAACACGGATAAGCTCCAGCAGAACTTCCTGATGAGCTTTCCTGTCATGGCGGAAGACGACAGCCTCGAAATAGAGCCTTTAAAGGGATATTTCAGGGATCAGTTCAGACTGAATAAAAAAGATGATCCGAAAGAATTCTGGCAGGTATTTGACCGCACCAGCGGCAAGGAAGTACCGAAGGAAAAATGGATATTCAACGAAGAGAAGGAAACGGTATTCATTACAGGAATCACCCCGTGGCACAAATATACGGTCAATTTCCTTGCTGTAAGGCTTTGGGAAGAGATTTCCATGTACAATCATATAACCAACGACTGGGGCGACAAGGAAAGGCTCATGGCTGTAGAGCCGAGATATCCGGAGACCCGTGTCAATATCCTGAAATGGCTTGAAAACTGGTGCCTGGAACATGAGTCAACCACAGTTGTCAGGTTTACCTCCATGTTCTACAATTTCGCCTGGTTCTGGGGATCAGATGCAAAAAACCGATACCTGTTCAGCGACTGGGGTTCTTATGATTTCACTGTGAATCCGGTAGCGCTCCGGGAATTCGAAAAGACCTATGGCTACAAGATGACCTCAGAAGATTTTGTGAACCAGGGAAAATACAATGCCACCCACAATCCGCCTTCCAAAAAATACAGGGACTGGATGGAATTTGTAAACAGCTTCGTCATCGAACTTGGAAAAGAGTGTATCGACATGGTCCATAAGTATGGGAAAAAAGCTTATGTATTCTATGATGATAGCTGGATCGGCGTGGAACCCTACGGAAAAAGATTTCCTGAATTCGGGTTTGATGGTATAATCAAATGTGTGTTTAACGGATTCGAAGCCCGTCTGGGCGGCGGCGTACAGGGGGTAGACGTAAGGGAGCTGAGGCTTCATCCTTACCTTTTCCCGACTGGTCTGACTGGAGAACCAACATTTGCACCGGGAGGAAATCCTACACTGGATGCAAGCAGATTCTGGGTAAATGTAAGAAGAGCCCTTCTCAGGGTGCCTGTCGACAGGATCGGCCTTGGAGGATATCTGCATCTTGTTGAGCCTTTTCCGGACTTCTGCGATTATATCGAGAAGATTTCTGATGAATTCCGTCTGTTAAAAAGCTTCCATGAAGGAAAAGGGCCAAGGTCCATGTCAGGAAAAGTGGGAATTCTCACAGCCTGGGGATCACTCCGCTCATGGATCTGCAGCGGACATCTGCATGAACATCCGGAAGTGGATCTCACAAATGTGCTTGAGGCGCTCTCGGGACTTCCTTTTGAAGTGGAATTCCTGAGCTTTGATGACATCAGGGAAAATGGCGTTCCGGAAGATATCCGGGTAATCATCAATGCCGGATGCGCAGAGAGCGCATGGAATGGCAAGGACGAGTGGAAGGATGAAAAAGTTGTGGAGATCCTTACGAAATGGGTTGCCGGCGGAAACGGTTTTATCGGAATCAACGAACCAACAGCTGTGGATCACAGCAGCCAGTTCTTCCAGATGAGCCATATCCTTGGTGTAGATAAGGATCTGGGTAATAAAAAGTGCATGGGAAGATATCAGTTTGATGTGGAAGAGTCGCATTTTGTTACGGAAGATACGCCAGAACCTCAGATACCGGCGTGCGGCGATATTTTCGTACTCGATGGAAACACCAGGGTACTTGCGGCAGAAAAAGGCGCACCTACACTCACATCCAGAACATTCGGCACAGGCCGCGGCGTATATATGTCCGGTTTCCGTTTCAGTATTGAGAACACAAGACTGCTGACACGCGCCATCTGCCACGCAGGCAATATGGAAGAAGAGATGGGATCCGTGACAGGAGATAATATGTATACGGAAGTGGCTTATTATGAAGGAAAAGGAAAAGTTGTCATAATCAACAATTCCGGAGAACAGCAATCCGTAAACATCCAGATGAAGGATGGAAGTAAACTACAGGTTCATGTGGAACCTTATGATATAGAAATCAAAGAGATGCAGCAATAAGAGAAATAGAGGTAACTGTTCGGTAGTCCTGAATAGTTACAATATAGAAAGCAGATTACCAGGAGGAAAACGACGATGAAAAACACAAAGCAGTGGATTCTAAACAAGATATCGAAAATAAATATCAAGAATATCCCGTTTATGGTGGAACTATATATCGTCATCTTCCTGGTGCTTGCAATTCCCCTTGTTGCCACGACTTACATTGGTACCTCGGTTCTGATCAACTACTATCAGGATGAGATGGGTAAATTCGCAAACGACAGCCTGAGCGCTCTGAAAAAGAACAGCGAGCTGGTACTGGATAATTATGAGACTGGCATAATTAAATTAACCAAAAGCGAATATATATACAATATAAAAAATAGTACCAGCTATGATAAATTAAGGAGTTCCATGAGCAATTCAAAAGAGGCCATGGATGTTCTTGATCTTCTTGAGGATTATGCATACAGCGACCCCATGATCCAGTCCATATACATATATATCGAGGGGGCAGACTATGCCATCACTACCAATTATGGAATCGTGCCATTGGACGAGTGCAGGGATAAGGGAATCGTAGAAGAGTTCCAAAAAAGCAGCAGCTCAAAACTGACCCGCTGGGAACCAAGAAAGATTCCGACTTCCCAGAATACAAAAGATGCAATGGGCTACAACAACCAGGTCCTTTCCTATGTGTATCAGCTTAACAGCCTGACTACATCCGCAAGAGGAACCGTAGTTCTGAATATTAACGAGGACAGGTTCCATAAGCTGGTAAACAGCTCGGAGTTTGATAAAAGCTCAGAACTGCTGATTATGGATCAGGGCGGGGTAGTCGTATCCCATGAAAATAGTGAAAACTTCATGGATAATATCAAGGCAGCACCTTCCATCCAGCTGATACTGGGAAGAGAGGAACAGAGTGGTTACGTGATCCTGGAAAATATCATGTACTCCTATTCAAAGGATGCCAAAAATGACTGGATTTATATCTGTAAGCATGACAACAAACTGTTGATGGAAAAAATATACAGTACGCGGAACAGCAATGCGTTTATCAACCTGATCATAATGGTCATTGCGGTGCTGGTCTTCACCATTCTGACAAGGAGAATTTCAAGGCCTCTGAACAAGCTTATACAGAATGTGAAAAATAAAGAAGGCATGGAACTGGATAACTCCAGAAATGAGTGGTATCTTCTTGAGGAAGCCTTCAGGCAGATTACGACCCAGGAGGAACAGCTGAAAGCAGTTGTCAAAAGCAGTGAAAGCGGTATCAAGAAGCAGTATCTGACGGAAGTGCTGAAAGGCAACTATGAAAGTACCTATAACGGAATTGATCCTACTGTTTTTCCATATGACAATTTTGTGGTAATCATTTTGGCATTCGACCAGAAGGAAGAGTTCATCAGCCGGTATACTTCGGAGCAGAGATATTATTTCAGGGCGCTGCTTCTTTCCAAAGGGGAACAGATGACGGTCGACAATGGAGTGATCCAGGGCGTTATTTTTGAAAACAAAACCATTGCCCTTATTGTAAATATGAAATCTTTCGACTGCTCCATGACTCCGATGAATCTGAAAAAACAGCTGCGCGAGATCCAGAATGAGATGCTTAAGGTGACGGATAATTCCTTTTCTGTAGGGATGGGAGGATGCCATCACGGTCTGGAAGGGATTACGAAATCGCTGCTGGAAGCCCAGGAGGCACTGGAAAGAAAAATAGTGATAGGAAGAAAGAGCATCATTATCTGGAATTCCGGCATGGAAGAAAGCGGCAGCTATTACTATCCATACCAGAGCGAACGGCATATCATGAACTATATGAGCTCCAACAATCCGGAAAGGGTCGCAGATGAAATCAGAAGCCTGATCGCCGACATCAGAAGCCGGAGGGACATTTCAGCTTCCAATATCTATCAGATATTCAACCAGCTGGTCGGAACCACCATGCGGTATCTGGTGGAGACCCATTCGAACATCAACGAGATATTCGGAGATATGAATCATATATACAGAAAAATGGCCGCACTTGACACTCTGGAAGAGATGGAAAAATTCATTCTCAACCTGTATGAAAAGATTTTCAGCTATCTTGAAAAGAACCAGACGGATGAAACAAACCATATTAACAGGATTATTTCTTATATAAGAGAGAACTATAAAAGCGACATCAATTTTGAAGAGATGTCTGAGAAGATAGGAATCAGCTATTCTTATGCGAGGAAAATCATGAAAGAGGCTACCAATACAAGCCTGATCGATTATCTGAACAAGTTCAGAATTGAGGAGAGCAAAAATCTGATACGCCAGACAAACAAAGCCTTCTCTGAAATAGCGGTGAGTGTGGGCTACAATAATGTCCAGAGCTTCACCAGGTATTTCAAAAAATTCGAAGGAATTACCCCTAGCGAATATAAGGAAAAGAAAGACAATCAGTAAAACAGGAGGAAAAAATATGCTCACATTTGGAGTAAGAGCACATGATATGGATGAGGCACCTTTTGAGGAGCTGATCCGTAATATCAGTGAAAAGGGACTTGGGTGCATGCAGTTTGCACTTAAGAAATCAATATACGAATTCAGCGTGGAAAATGAGGCGCTGACACCGGGGCTGGCCATGATGATGAAGAAAATCCTTCATAAATATAACGTGGATATTGCTGTTCTGGGCTGCTATCTGAATCTCGCGACTCCCGATGAGGAGGAGCTTAAGAAGACGATGGATACCTACAAGGCTCAGATCAGGTTTGCAAAATATCTTGGCTGCGGCGTAGTGGGAACAGAGACAGGGGCTGTGAATAAAGAGTACAGGCCGGATCCGTTGAACCAGACGGAAGAAGCACTCGAAATCCTCATTAAGAATCTTGGGGAAATCGTGGCATATGCAGAAAAAGTTGGTGTTACGGTTGCAATCGAGCCGGTATACTGCCATATTGTCCATACAGTGGAAAAGGCCCGAAAAGTCCTTGACAGGATTGATTCCCCGAACCTTCAGATCATCCTTGATCCGGTCAACCTGCTCTCTCCGGAAAACCATGAAAAGCAGGATGAGATTATGAAAGAGGCCTTCGAGAAACTGGGTGAAAACATAATCGCAGTACATGCAAAGGATTTCAGGATTGAGGACAACAGCAAACTGGAAGTTTCAGCGGGAGAAGGAGATCTTAACTATCCTCTTTTATTATCCTGGCTGAAGGAGCATAAACCCTATATCCACATTCTGCTGGAAGATGTCAGGCCGGAGAAGCTTGACGTGGTCAGGGGATATATCGAGAAGAATTATGACAGTATTTAAATGAGGCGGGAGGCAGGTGATGCAATCACCTGCCTGTTTTTCTCTCATGGGACACGTCCCATGAGAGAAAACGCTCTGCGCAGGATGTGCGGTCGGGCTGAAGGTATTTGATTGACTAGCGCCAATCAGCCCTCCGCACTGCAAAGTGTCTTCGCCCTCAAGATCGAGGGCAACGGGAGGTGAAGTGGCGAAGCCACTTTGCCTTCTTACAGGACACGTCCCATGAGAGAAAACGTTCCGCGCAGGATGTGCAGTCGGGCTGATTGGAGGAAGAAAGTGTCTAAGGATATGACAAAGGGGATGCCGGCAAAGCTGATTTTGGGATTTGCAGGCCCCCTGATTTTAGGAAATATATTTCAGCAGTTTTACAATATGGCTGATGCCGTTATAGTGGGAAGGTTTGTCGGACAGGAGGCGCTGGCGGCTGTAGGTGCCACGGGTTCGACCACTTTTTTGCTGGTCGCACTGATGATGGGGCTGACAAACGGTGCGGGAATCATCATTTCCCAATATTATGGAGCAGAGGAATACGTCAATATGAGGAAGAGTATAATATCTCTGGCCTTTATCATACTTCTGCTGTCCATATTGACTTCGTTAACCGGAGTATTGGCGTCACGCCGGCTTCTGATGATTCTGAATACGCCGGAGAGCATCCTGGATGATGCAGTGCTGTACATGCGCATCCTATTTTCAGGTGTGTTCGGCATCGCCGCCTACAATATGTGCGGAGCCGTGCTAAGGAGCATCGGGGATTCGAAAACGCCACTGTATGCGTTGGTGCTCTCTTCAGCTATTAATGTGGGGCTCGACCTGCTGTTCGTGATTACATTCGGATGGGGCGTCGGCGGGGCTGCGGCTGCGACAGTGATATCACAGACGGCATCAGCTGTCTTCTGTATCGCAGTCATCAAAAAGAAGCACAAGGTCCTGCACCCGCAGAAGAATGAAATCCATATAGATGCGGGGCGGATCAGGATGATTTTCCGGATGGGACTGCCTACGGCCATGCAGAGCTCCCTCATTGCTTTAAGCAACATGAGCGTCCAGAGCCTGGTAAACGGATTCGGGGCTGTCACCCTTGCGGCATACACAGCCGCAGGAAAAATAGATTCCATAGCGATCCAGCTGGTGGTTTCCATCGGAATGGCCATGTCTGTCTATTCGGGCCAGAACGTAGGCGCCGGAAATTTTGACAGGGTCATAAAGGGGCTGAAACACACCCTGGCAATCATGGTAAGCGGATGTGTGCTTACGGCAGTTATGATCGTGCTTTTCAAGGAAAGCCTTCTGGGGCTTTTCCTGAGAGGAGATGAGGCATCGGCGGCGATTTCCATTGGTTCCGAATACCTGATCATCGTATCCGTGGCATATGTGATCGCGGGCATCATGCAGTCGTTTCTGAACCTCATAAGAGGTGCCGGAGATATGTCTGCATCCATATTTGCGGGCATAATCGAGCTTTCCGCAAGAGTCCTGTTTTCCTTCGTGCTGTCAGCGAAACTAGGATCCACAGGCCTATGGATTGCAATCCCGCTTTCGTGGGGATGCGCCTGCCTCTATACGATTTTCAGATATTCGACAGGAAAATGGAAAGAAAAAAGCGTTGTGGCTAAAGCGGCATAAAGCAGCCCGAACAGGGCGAATTTAGAAAATAATATGGAAAAATCGAAAGGAAAATGGGGATGTATACGAGCAGATACCAGTTTTTTTATGATGAGGAGCAGAAAGAGGCTGTCTTTGTGAAGGCAGATGATCTATATGATGATCAGAAAGGCTATGGGTTTCTTACAGAGCAAAACAGGAAGGAGCAGGAGCTCCTGCAGCTTCCGGAACTGAATACGGCCTTCGAACCGTGGTACTGGCTTGCAGGTCAGGAACTGACAGTGATAGGGGCCGATGAAAAGGGCTGTTTTCTGAAGAGTGAGGAATTGATTCCCCTGTCCTTCAAATGCAGGGTGCCGAAGCCGGGAAATTATGAAATCACCATTGGCGTTGACGGCGGAAACGAGGGAGTGAAGGATCTCATGATATTCACGGGACGCAGGAGGCTGATGGAAAGGGGAATAGACATCAGGCCTCACGAGATTTTTGAAGAATCCTTCACTGTCAACATCTGTGATATCATTCCGAGGGGAAAAGAGGAGGCTTATGAGGATAAGACGCTGGATGTGACCCTCATCGGAAAAAATCCAGGAATCAGCTTTCTTGAAATCCGGGAAGCAGATTGCCCGACCATATTCATCGGAGGAGACTCAACCCTAACGGACCAGACGGCAGCATATCCTTATTATCCGGAAGCCAGCTACTGTGGATGGGCACAGATGCTTCCGGTCTGGCTGAAAAGAGGCATCGCGGTATCCAACCATGCCCACTCCGGCCTTACCACGGAGAGCTTCAGGAATGAGGGACATTTTGACATCGTCAGGAAAAATATAAAAAAGGGCGACTACTTCCTGATGCAGTTCGGGCATAACGACCAGAAGCTTCCGCATCTGGCTGCATCCGGCGGGTATGCAGAGAACCTGAGGGCCTATGTGAAGGAAATCCAGAGCCTGGGGGCTTATCCGGTCATCATAACGCCGATTGCCAGAAACACATGGAAAGGAAGCGACGGCAGCTACAATGACCTGCTGGAAGAATTTGCAGCAGCCTGCAGGATGGTTGCAGAGGAGTTCGGGATACCCCTCCTTGACCTCCATGAAAAAAGCATAGCATTTATCAAAAGCATAGGATTAGAAGACGGAAAGAGATACTTTTTTCCGAAAGACTATACCCACAGCAACGACTTCGGTGCCTACCGGATGGCTGGATTTGTGGCAGAAGCCATGAAGGAAGTGAAGCTGACCTTCGCAGATGAATATGTGAAAGAAGCATGCGCAGAGTGGACGCCGCCATCAGTCATCCATATTCCGGTACCGCCGGCGGAATTCAGGGGCGCAGAGGCAGCTCTGCTTGAAGTCAGATTTACCGATATCGAAGACAGCCCGGAAAAGGAAGCCATTATGAGGCTGACAGAATCAGGGGTGATCCCCAACGATGACACTCTGTTCAGGCCGGAAGAAAAGATTACCCGTGCAGAAGCCCTCGCTTATATCATAAAAGCAGTATCTTTTGTACCTACCAATGTATACAACGACATGTATACGGATGTCATCGGCCATGAATGGTATGCAGGAACTGTGGAATGTGCATACCAGAATGACATCGTGGATCCGGCCCTGATCGAAGGCCGGGAGTTCAGACCGGAAAAGCATGTAACGGTGGAGGAACTGGTTTCTTTCTGTGTGAATGCTTATAAAAGCCGCAAAATGCTAAAGGAGATTCCGGAAAGCGCCTTGGAAAAAGAGGCTGCAGCATGGGCCAGACCATACATAAGGACAGCCAGTTATCTCGGATTCCTGAAAGGAAGCAGCCAGTTGGAAAGCTGCGTGACCAGAGAGGAAGCGGCGGCTATGATCGAAAGGCTGAGGGATAGCGTGTGACTATGAAGGGCGCAGTCCTGAAGAGTTATACATTTAGAATAGAGAAGAATAGCAAAGAGAAGAATAAATAAGAATAAATAGGAATAGAGAATACTAGAGAAGAGCAGAGTAGAGCAGAGAAGAGTAGAGTAGAGTAGAGTAGAATCTGGAAGAACAGGAGAAAAAATATGGGGAAATCTGTTTTAAAAGCACCGCTGTTTGCGGACCCGGTTTATGACGGGGCGGCAGATCCGGTGATTATCTGGAACCGTCAGGAAGAAAGCTGGTGGATCTTCTATACGAACCGCCGGGCAAACCAGCCGGGCGAGGGCGTTGCATTCGTGCATGGCACGGATATAGGAATCATAAGCTCCAAGGATGGCGGTGATACATGGGAATACCGCGGTACCGCACGGGGACTGGAGTTCGAGCCGGGGAGGAATACATTCTGGGCTCCGGAAATCCTTTTCGCAGACGGGAAGTACCATATGTACTGCAGTTACGTCAGAGGCATACCGAAGGACTGGAATGCAGGGCGGGACATCGTATATTACACAAGCGATGATCTGATGAACTGGTCCTGTGAAAAAGTAATCGAATTGTCGTCAGACAGGGTGATTGATGTCTGTATTTATGAAATCGAGAAGGGGTTCTGGAAAATGTGGTATAAGGACGAAGTCCACGAATGCCGTACCTATTCTGCTGTCAGCAGGAATCTGAAGGACTGGGAAGTCATTGGAGCGGAAATAACCGACAGGCCTCACGAGGGGCCGAATGTTTTTTCATTTGCCGGATGGAACTGGATGATTACGGATCCGTGGTGCGGTCTGGCTGTTTACAGGTCTGAAAACTTTTCGGACTGGGAATACAGCAGCCTGATCCTGGAAAAGCCGGGAACCCGCAGCCAGGATTCATACAGGGGCGGACATGCGGATGTCCTGGTCCATAATGGAAAAGCATATATTTTCTATTTTGTGCATCCCGGGCTTACGGATGAAATCTGTCAAAATCCCGACTATGTCTGGGAATATGAGCAGAAGAGGACAGTGCTCCAGGTGGCGGAACTGGAATTTGTGGATGGGAAACTGATCTGTAACAGGGATAAAGGCGTCGGGGCAGGTTTTTTACGGTTCACTATGTGATCAGTAACACTTAAGCGGATTTGTGCGATAATAGGTTTGAAAAAGAGCTGATTTCAAATAAAAGAAATCAGCTCTTTTTCTACTTGTTATTATTCCGATAAAAGAATATAACAAAATACAGATTGGAGGTATCTAATATGGAATATTTAACAACAATTGAGATGTCTGAAAAATGGAATATTACACCCAGAAGAATTGGGGTATTATGTTCAGAAGGGCGAATCGACGGAGCTATAAAAAAGGGAAAAACATGGTTGGGAATCAATGAATGATGAGGAACTTTTAAGAAGTGCAGGTCTTTACGGAACGGATCGTGCTACTGGAGAAAAGGGATACAATCTTGCCGCAGTTATGCTTCTTGGAAAAGATAATGTGATTAGGGATATCTGTCCAGCATATGAGACAGATGCACTTGTAAGAAAGATTAACGTAGACAGATATGATGACAGAGAAATAGTGAGAACTAATTTAATTGAAAAAAAACCATCGCATTCTCGTGACTTTAGTCGTGAGTTAGACGGAAAAATGACAACTGTTATATCTTTAAGTTTCTTTCATGCATAACGTATGGTATCATATATCTATGATAAAAACATCGGATTCACCCAAAGAAAACAAACTTACATATGGTCGTGGATATGTGTACTCATTACAATATCATATCGTGTGGTGTACAAAATACAGAAAAGCAGTTCTTTCCAACGGGATAGACGAACAATGCAAAGTCCTGCTTTCTAACATGTCTGAGAAATACCGTTTTAAGATTATAGCCATAGAAGTGATGCCTGACCATATTCACCTGCTGCTTGATTGCAGACCGCAATTTATGATTTCAGATATGGTAAAGATCTTCAAAGGGAACATAGCTAGGAGGCTGTTCCTTGATTATCCAGACCTGAAGAAACAATTATGGGGCGGACATTTATGGAATCCTTCCTATTGTGTAGTTACAGTAAGCGACAGGAGTAATGAGCAGGTCGCACACTATATCAATACACAAAAAAAAAAATAACAAAGACAAGGAGGCGCATCCAATGAACAAGGCATACAAATATCGCATCTATCCAAACAAAACCCAGGAACAGCAGTTAGCCAGAACCTTTGGATGCTGCCGTTTCGTCTACAATCAGATTCTTGCACTACAGGAGACAAATCACAAAAACAATATCAAACATATGTCAAAATTTGACATGAACAATTATTGTAACCATGTATTAAAGGCTGAATATCCATTTTTAAAAGAAGTTGATAAATTTGCCGTCACAAATGCCATTTACTTCCTGGAGACAGGCTACCAGAGATTCTTTCAAAAACAGGGTGGTTATCCCAAATTTAAGAATAAGCATCGCAGCAGGAAAAGCTATACAACGAATTTTACGAACAACAATATCGAGGTTCTCGAGCATGAAATCAAACTTCCTAAACTAGGCAAAGTAAAAGCAGTCATTCATCGTGTGGCACCCAGTGGATACCATTTAAAATCAGCTACAGTATCCCAGGAGCGTGATGGAAGCTTCTATTGTTCTGTGCTTTACGAATATGAAGCAGTTATTATGCCAGTTGCAGTCAAGGAAATAATCGGCTTAGACTATAAATCAGATGGATTATATGTATCTTCTGATGAAAAAGTTTGTGGCAGTCCAAAATATTCCCGTAAAGCTGCCAAAAAGCTTGCAAAAGCACAGCGCAGATTAAAACATATGCAAATGCATAGTTCAAACTATAATAAACAACAGCAAAAGGTAGCCAGGATTCACCGGCATATAAGCAACCAGCGCAAAGATTTCCTTCATAAGAAAAGTACGGAGATAGCCAATCTGTATGATCTGGTGTGTGTGGAAAATCTGAACATGAAGAGCATGTCAAATAAAGGCTTTGGCAATGGAAAAGCCACTCTGGACAATGGATATGGTATGCTTTTAAACATGCTGGATTATAAACTTGCAGATCGCGGAAGACAACTGATCAGAGTCGGCAAATGGTATGCAAGCAGTCAGATATGCAGCTGTTGTGGTGAGGTCAATAAAATGACCTTATCTGACAGAAAGTATCAATGCTCATGCGGGAACCGAATGGACAGAGACCTTAATGCAGCTATAAATATTAAAAATGAGGGCTATCGGCTTTACCGAGAAATAGTAGCTTAAAATCAATATTTAGTAGGGTAGGAATTACCCGAACTTAACGCTTGTGGAGTCAGCATAAGACCTGCTTCTGCAGAGGCATTTGACGTTGAAACAAGAAGCTCGTGACTTTAGTCGTGAGTAATTCACAGTTACGATCAATTAATGGATTTTGCAAGAAAACATCTGCCAGATAAATTTTTCTTGGAAGGAACAGAACGTAAGAATCTTAGAAATATTATTACAAGAGAAATGATTGGAAACACTTTGATTCATAGAGAATTTACAAGTGCGTATACAGCTAAATTTGTTATTGAGAAAAATAGAATGTATACGGAAAATGCAAGTCGTTCATCAGGAGACGGAGTGATTACGCCTGAGAATATGGAACCTAATCCAAAGAATCCAATTATTGCTTCATTCTTTAGAAATATTGGATGGTCTGATAGATTGGGATCTGGAGTAAGAAATCTGTTTAAGTAGTGTCTGCTGAGCAGACCTGAAACCATTGATTTTACTGATTTTCTCGACGTTTTATGATAAAATATATGCAAGGGTTTTTGATTTGCT
>NZ_FMKA01000042.1 GCF_900096945.1 Anaerobium acetethylicum
CAACAATTGAACCAGATGTTACCGAGACAGCACAAGCTGCCTCGTAGGCATAAATAAATTTAAAGAATTACTGACAACTATCTTGACAATCAGCGCTAAGTAATATCAACATATATTTGAAGAACATATCTATATTTTTTTCTGCTGCTATCTCTCGCCCTCGTAATCCTCCAAATCTAATATGGCCTGGTATAACTGCTCCTTGCTGATCGGATAAGGTGTATGAGCCAGTTCTTGATTTTCCATTGTCGCTTTCAATACATCTTCTAGCGAATCTCCTCTTTGTAATTCTAAATCAGCCAGACAAACTGGCAGCTTAAGGGATTTATTTAATTCATAAGCCATTTTCAGTTTCCCCCAATGCTTCTGTAATCTTACCATTTCGTGCATTCTCGAACGCCTGCCTTCCATCTCGTACCATAGGGTAGAAGCATAATCTGCTTGCTGTAATACCGAATTCACTGCCAAATTCAAGCATAATGCAGTCAAATTCAGCCACCAAAACGGTATTATCCAGATAAATCTTTATCCGAAAGGCAATAGGATTGTTTTTGAAATTACTGATCAGGGTACGGGGATATCCGAACAAAATCTTCGACATATTTTCGAGAAATGCTATCAGGCTGACACTCCCCATAAAAAAGAAGGCAACGGGCTGGGTCTCGCCCAGGTTAAGAAGATTATAGAATTGACCGGAAATCAGATAGCTGCTTCCATCGAGCTTGGAAAGGGAAGTACCTTTACTGTCCAATTATTTGAATAATAAAAGAGAAGCAGCTGAATAAACCTGTTGCTTCTCTTTTAACTATCCATTCCTCTTATTCTGCTGAAAGGAGCTGGCCTGAAAGTGCCCATCCTTCAACGACCCTTGCTCCTATCGGTTCCGGGTTGTCTTTGAAATTAACGAATTCCATTGTCATCTGCTCAATCTTCTCGCCTGTTTTTTGTTCGTAATATTTACCGATTATCGAATTGCACACCAATCATCCTCAACAAGCATATTGTAGAAATCTTCCAGCTCAACATCAAACACCTCGAAAAACTGTCCCATCATGTTTATATACTGCTGAAGAGTCAGACGTTGACCGTAAACATTATAATGGGCATCCGGCTCCTACAGGGTTTACACTAGTCTAACCACGCTTCATATCCATTGTTCCAGTTCTTAAATCCAGTTTGGAGGCGGTCTCTTATCGCCTCTTGAAAATTTTTGCTCATATTGCAGCGTTACTTTCTTTGCTGCCCCGGCGCTCCGGGTTACTTACCATCTTTTTTTCTAGTTTATAGTGCATCTGTTAGCTATGAAATTATAATAACAGTTCTGGATAAACGCAAGTGAAGCACGATATCAACTTAAGATAAAAGACGTCGGGGTTTTTCACTTTTCACTTTAAACTACCAATCGCTATTTAATCCGACATGCTGAGCATTTTTTTTCATGGGAAGCACTCTCTTCAACTCGTCTATTAAAACGGTGCTTTCCATTTTATCTGGCACAGATGCATCCTCGGTCTCTTCTATTTTTCAAATTATTTGCTCTACAATCTCTCTTGTTTTTCATTACGAAAAAGTTCTCCCTGTGTAGCATTACGAGTTACAATAATTGGAATGCTCTGTAGTGGATTATATTTAAATTTGTGCAGTCAGCTTGTTTTGTAACATATATGCTAACTTTCCAATATGTATCCCATCAACAAAAGAATGGTGAACTTGTACTGAGAAAGGAAGTAACATTTTACCATTTCTTTCAAAGAATTTCCCCCAGACAAATATGGGGGTGGCATTATCCTTTTCCCCGGGGTTTGTATGAGAAATATGTGTATATGATACCCAAGGCATTGATGAGAATTGAAAAACATTGTTACCTAATGGGCCTGTAAAGTATTCTTTTTGGTTTATTGCAGTTTCATATGCCAATGAAATATATTCTTCCAACGTATCTGTCAACTCAACATTCACAACTTTAAACAATTCCGTATCTCGATTCATATATGTGAATGCAGTATCAATCTTATCAAAGAGAACGACCTTGCCATCTAAAAAACGATATCTAAATTCTTCGATATTATTTGCACAATTAGAAACAACATAAATTAGAGCCATTGTAAAAGAGTATTTCTTTTCTTTCACCATTTTAAAAAAATTCGTAATATCCAATTCAAAAGTCACGCAGTATTGTGGCTCTATACTATTTCTAAATACTTGACAATGTTTTGCTCGTTTCCAGCTTTTTTCATCAATGATTTTGAATTTATTCGCCATATCTTAACCTTCTTCCTTCATAAGATACCTATATTTCACTTTAGTCAATTCATGATTCTTTCAGCCCTGTCGTTGATCGGTCCTTTGACGATATTGATCCTATGGTTCCAGACAAGATAGTTCTTCAAATATTTTATCGATACGCCGTTGAATTATTTTACAAATCACTTAAAGCCATCATAAAATCAGTCTCCTAACATAGTTTAATACAAATATTATACCATGTCGAAGACTGTTTTTTTAGTTTGGCAACAGGTCCACTTTGGGATACACCCAAAAAGTCTACTTGAATCCAGAAAAAGAAATTGTAAATACTGATTGTGAATCTGAGTCCTTATGCAACAACCAATTTATCTTTCTGTTTTATTCCTTCCGCAAGCTGGTTTGCTGATATTGCTGATTTACTTAAAGCTATAATCTCAAATTTCTCACAATTACGCTCTATTTCTTAGTACACTTGAAATTTGGCCTCGATTTTTTCGGAACACATTCAAAACTAATCCTGGCATCAGAAAGATCTTCATAAGATGATGTGATTTTCAAATATGTTATGCTTTTTTCTAAATCGCCTTTCTCTATAATCAATCCTAGCCTTCATCTCAAAATCAGATTCCAAGGTATGCTGCCTGAATCGCTTTATTATTTAGTAAATCCGAGGCCTTGTCTTCCATAACCAAACTTCCTGTCTCAATGACATAACCTCTGTCAGCTACAGATAAAGCCTGTTTCAGATTCTGTTCAACAATCAGAATACTTACACCATTTTTAGCAACTTCAGAAATGATATTGAACATTTCCTTTACAACAATTGGTGCCAGACCTAAGGAAGGTTCATCCAGCATTAATAGTTTCGGTTCAATCATTAATGCTCTTGATATAGCAAGCATTTGCTGTTCACCACCACTTAAGGATCCTGCCAATTGGTTCTTACGTTCATTGAGAATAGGAAACATTTCATATGCTTTGGCTATATTTTTTTCCATATTTGCTCTGACTGCTTTAGGATATGCTCCCATAACCAAATTTTCTTTTACTGTAAGACTTCCTAATATACCTCTGCCTTGAGGAATGTGAGCAATGCCATAATCTGCTCTTTCATAGGATTTCATTGCCATCAGATCTTTACCACAAAAAGTGATAATTCCAGATTTAATAGGCTCTAATCCAGATAATATTCTTAATAAAGTTGTTTTACCGGCTCCGTTAGATCCTACTAAAGAAACAACTTCTCCTTCATTAACATGCATTGAAATATTAAACAGCACCTGCAAATCACCATATCCAGCACATACATCTTTAATTTCCAGCAACATCTGTTTCACCTCCCAAGTAAGCAGCAACAACATCTGGATTATTCAGAACCTCTCGTGGTTCACCTTCACACAACAATTTACCTTGGTTTAACACAATGGCTCTTGTACAGACTGATACAACTGCCTTCATAACATGTTCTATAAATAACACTGTAATTCCTTCTTTATTGATTGCTCGTATTAAATCCAAACTGGCTTCCATTTCTGCAGGGTTTAAACCAGCCATTACTTCATCCATCATAATTAATTTTGGACGGGTAGCCATAGTTCTTGCTAAATCCAGCCATTTCCTTTTTTCAATGGATAATTTCCCACTATTTGTATTCCTTAAATTATCAAGTTTCGTAAGTTTAAGAATATCATTTGTTATCTCCTTTGCCTCAGTATATTTGTTATGCAGTAAAGCGATGGTATAAATATTGTCATATACTGTTAAATTTGCGAAAGGTCTTGGTGTCTGGAAGGTTCTTGCTATTCCTAATTTTGCTCGATTCGCTATATCCATTTTATTGGGAATTACATGTCCATCATATTTAATAATTCCTTTATCCGGGATATATATACCAGCTATCATATTTACCGTTGTGGATTTTCCGGAACCGTTAGGACCAATTAGCGCAAGCACTTCTCCTGTATCAATATGAAAATTTAAATTTTGTACAGCTTTAATACCACCAAAAGAAATAGAAAGGTCATTTACGTCTAGTAATGTTCCCATTAGGCTTCCTCCTTCTTATCTAATTCCATATTTTTAGAATCTTCCGCATTATTTTTTCTAAATAAAGCGATGATACCTTCTGGCTTAAAGATAATAACTACTATCAACAATAAACCGTAAATCATCTGGCTGCCGCCGGCTGCACCAAAGAATACACTAGTTGCTTCAATTAATAAGATTACTATGAATCCACCGACTACAGGTCCCCATAAACTAGCAACACCACCTACAATTGCTACCACACCAATCTTCATTGATAAGTCAAAACTTGCAGTACTTGTTGGTGCTATGTATGTTAAGAAAGAAGCATAAAAACAACCTACTACTGACGAAAGCATTGCACTTAATTGGAATGCAGTCAACTTAACTTTAAAAACTTCAATTCCTAAAGATTCTGCAGCTGTTTCATCGCCTTTAATTGCACTGAGATAATAGCCTGTTTTTGATTTTGTAAATAAATATGTTACCAATACAGTGAGAAGTAATACAATAATTCCCAAATAGTAGAATGGAATATCATTTTCAAATGTTAATGCCCAAAAATCTGCGCCTTTATATGAAACATAGATACCTGCTGCACCTTTCGTGATTTTATCAAAGTATTGGATTAATACACGAACAGCCTCGCCACAAGCAATTGTTGCTACTGAGAAATAAGGTCCATGTAATCTAAAGGTTGCATGTCCAATAACTGCTGCCAACATGAAAGAAATACCAATTCCTAACGGAAGGGAAAGAAATGGAGTAATCCCAAAATCATTACTTAAAATAAAATTTGAATATGCTCCAATTGCAACAAAAGATGCATGACACCAGGAAACCTGTCCACCATAACCGCCAATTATATTCCAACATTCAGCCATAGCAGCAAAGAACAAACAGTTAACAAGAATGGATATTACATAGTTGCCGGAAACAAAAAGTGGAAATATTAAAGCAACTACTAACAGTCCAATTTTAATCATGCTCTTCAGAGATAAATACTTTTTCATGCTCTTCTCTCTCCTTTCCCAAAGAATCCTTGTGGTCTAATATAAAGTACCAATAATAATGCCAAACCAATACCAACCGGTCCAAGGTCATTTGAAATCATACCAGTTACAAGACCTTCAATAACTCCAATTACGATACCACCAACCAATGCACCTTTAATATCACCCAAACCACCAATGATAACTGCAATATAGGCTGCTGTTCTGAACATACTACCTGATGTAGGAGTAACATAATATATTGGTGTTATTAGCAAACCTGAAATACCTGCAAATATCACACCAATCATAAAGGCAATAGTGAAGGTCTTCTTTGTATTTATACCGAGCATTTGAGCAACTTCCGGTTTTTCTGCCGTTGCTCTCATAGCTCTTCCCAATGTAGTTTTATTTAGTAATGCATATACTGCAAAAACCAAAACTATCATTGCACAAAAAGCGATAAATCGTGGTAAACCAATAGTATATTCACCAATTTGAATTGAAGATGTTTTAATTGGTGAAGGAATAGTTTTTGGATCTGTACCAAAAACAAATTCTGCTAAATTTTGTAAAAAATACGATAACCCCAACGTTACAAGAATAAACGACGTATCATTTGATCCTAATAATGGACGAACAATCAGTTTAAATATCACAAATGCAAGTGCACCCATGCAGATTACAACAAATGGGATAGCATAATAACAATTCAAACCTGTTACAGCATAAAATATCCATGTAAAGTACATGCCCCATACTAACTGTGAGCATGCAGAGAAATCCACCATCTTCATTACACCAAAGATAATCGTAATACCAACACCAAACAACGCATAAACACCACCTGAAAGAATACCACTAATCAATGATTGTACAAATACCCAGGTCATATTCAACCTCCTCCTTAAACGTATAAGAAATGCATCGTTTAATAATCTAATTGCATCATTAAACAATGCATCTCTCAAATAATTATCGAAATATATTATTTTGTCTTTTTAGCTAAATCAGCTGGTAATTGGAACGCTGCTCCTGCCTCAGTATCTGGGAATACGGAACGGGTTCTGTATACTCCGTCATCACCCTTTTGCCACTGAATAATAACTGCATGAGCATTGGTATTTGCTCCTGTTTCATCAAATTTCATAACACCACCAGGTGTAGTAGATGAACAAGTCAAAGCTTTAACTGCATCACATACTGCAGATGGATCTTTTGAAGCAGTTTTCTCTAATGCCTGTGCAATTAAATATATTGCGCTATATCCTGACACAGCCTGTTCTGGCATAAAATAGCCATATTCTTCTTCGAATTTTGCACCGATATCAACCAAATCAGCATTGTCAGTGATAGTTTTGACATCATAGTTATGACCAGTTACGGAAACAACACCATCAACTAAATCACCTAATTCTTTTGTAAATGATGGATATAAGAATCCACCGCCACCTCCAATAATAAGCGGATTATAATTCATACTCTTCATTGTATTAAATAGTAATTTGGCATCTTGTGTATAGCAGGTTGGAAATACAACTTCGCATCCGGCCTTCTTTAAACCAACAACAATGTTTGTAAGGTCTGAGCTGCCTCCTCCAAAAGATTCATTATAAACTACTTCAAGTCCACTGCCTGCTTCTGCTGATTTTTTCATTGCAGCCACCGCACCTGATGTACTACTTATGCCCCATTCTGTATCTTCATATACAATACCAATCTTTTTAATTCCCAGATTATACTGTTCATTTAACCATTCGACGAATTTAACCTGATATTCAGAGAAACTTGCTCCAGTTGAACCAAATCTCACTGCATATTTGTAACCCTGGCTTGTAATGGATTCAGAAACCTGTGCTGTTAAGAAAGGTATTTGACTCTTCTCGAATACTGGCAGCATTGGTAATACATAAGAACTGGAACCGGCACCTGTAACAGCTACGATATCAGGATTTTCATTAATTAAACGTTCTGCTGCTGCTTTAGACTGGTCCGCATCAGATTGATTATCATAAGGTACCAGTTCAAGTTTTGCTCCGCCTAAAGATTTGATACCGCCTGCTGCGTTAATCTGGTCTACTGCAAACTGGCAACCATCTACGTTAAATACACCTTGGTCAGCATTATTTCCTGAGATAGGGAATATACACCCGACTTTAATGGTGTCTGCGCTTGTAGCATCTGCGGTAGCCTCCTTTCTGGTTTCCGAACTACTTGAAGCTTTGCCAGTAGAAGATTTGCCACATCCCACCATAGACGTTGCAACAACTAATATTGTCATTAGTAAAGCAAGAATTCTCATTTTCTTCATTTTTCTTCCTCCAAAATAGTTTTTTGTTTTTTAATATTCATAAAACCCTTTTTTCGTCTTTCTTCCTAGCAATCCTGCATTCACCATTTTTCTCAATAATGGGCAAGGTCTGTATTTTGGTTCTCCCATATCCCCATACATCTGCGTCATAACTGCCAATACTGTATCCAGTCCAGCAAAATCAGTTAATTCCAGCGGTCCCATTGGAAGATTTGCTCCTAATTTCATCGCACGATCTACATCTTCCGGTTTATTTCCTTCCATTACCAAGAACATCGCTTCATTCTGCATTGGTACAAGTAATCGATTTACAAGAAATCCAGATGTATCTGGTGCCATGATTGGTTCTTTTCCAAGTGCAACCGAGAACTCGTTTGCTATTTTAATCGTTTCTTCACTAGTTAAAATACCTGGAATTACTTCAATTAATTTCATTACTGGAGGTGGAACAAAGAAGTGTGTTCCCACTACTTGCGATGGCCTTTTTGTCGCACTTGCTAATAATGTAATAGAAATCGTAGACGTATTTGATGCCAAGATTGTTTCTGACTTACAGATTTCATCTAATTTCTTGAAAATATCTTTTTTAATTTCAACATTTTCTGATACCGCCTCAATGACTAGATCCACATCTTTTCCATCTTCAAAAGATTTTGCAATACTTAACAGTGACATTGCTTTTTCTTTATCTTCTTCTTTGATTTTACCTTTTTCGATTTTTCTTTGAAGAAAATGATCAATTTTTTCCTTTCCTCCTTGTGCAAACTCTGGTGAAACATCTGCTAGGATTGTCTCAAACCCATGTTCAATACATGTTTGAGCAATTCCACTTCCCATGATACCTGCTCCTATTACCATTACTTTTGATACATTCATGTTTCTTTCTCCTTTTCATTTGTTTAAAATAATATTTTCTAATCCATACTGACCATCTTCATAGATACTTGTATCCGTATATTGCAATTCATCCGCCACGAGTGGTTTGAATTCCATTTGGTCTAAGATGTCGTGCTGTAAATCAACACCTTTCGCAACTTCAATCAACAATGGGCCTTCTTTGGTCAGTTTAAAGACGGCACGTTCTGTCACATAAAACATGTTCTGGTTGCGTTCCACTGCTACTTTGCCGTTATATGATATTTGCTGAACTTCTTTTACTAATTTTTTAATCCTGCCTTCCTGTTCAATATGGATGCCTTGATTGTCAAACTGAGTTTTTAAGCCGCCACCCGTAAATGTAGAGCAGAATACAACAGTCTTTGCTGTTGCCGTAATGTCAATAAATCCACCAGCTCCGGGGGCTTTAGGTCCCATTTTGGTTGCATTAACATTTCCGTACTGATCCATCTCTCCAGCTCCCATGAATGTACAATCAATACCACTTCCATTGTAATATTCAAACTGTCTGTCGTGCGGAATAAGTGCCTGGGCATTCATAGAAATACCAAAATCAATTGTTTGTGCCGGTACACCACCATAAATGCCCGATTCTACAGTAATCGTAACCATATCCCCAATATTCTCTTCCGCAATGATGGAGCCAATCACATCATTCGGGATACCGGTACCGATGTTGATAATCTGGTCTTTATGCAGTTCCATTAAGGCCCTACGCCCAATTATTTTTCTTGCCTCTACTGGCAGTGGCTCTGAAGCTGATTCTGGTGCAAGTGCATTTCCACAATACGCCGGATCATAGAACCACGAATATGTTTGGCGATGATCCTCAAGTGGGTTGTCACATACAACAACTGCATCAACTAATACTCCTGGCACTGTAACACTTTTCGGATTTATAGAACCTGCCTTTACAATCTTTTTCACCTGGCAAATCACCTTGCCGCCCCATCGCTTAGTTGCCATAACAGCCGGAAGTACTTCTAAAACCATTCCTTCTTCTTCTGTGCTGATATTTCCATTTTCATCTGCATAGGTTCCTCTGATTAACAATGTATCTATTGGAACTTCTTTATATTGAATGTAATCCTCTCCATCAATATTTATGATAGCAACTTCATCGTACCCGCATTCTTTTGTCTTGGCATTCATTTTACCGCCTTCGATACGTGGGTCAATGTATGTTCCTATCCCAACTTTACTTATTTTTCCTGGTTCTTTTAGTGCCATACTGTGAAACATATTAGCCATCTGTCCCTGTGGAAGATTAAATGCTTCGATTTTATTGCCCGCAATTAAATCCATCATTAAGTTTGACTGGCCCCAGTGTCCACCAATCACACGCTTTGTCAGTCCTTCGTGGGCCATATGCTGCAGACCTCCAGGCTGTTTCATCGCCGCCTGGCCACAAGTGTGAAAATAAGTCAAATTGCATGGATGTCCTTCTTCCAAGAATCGCCGTTCAATTTCTTTTAATACTGTTTCACTTGCTGATATCAAAGTCATGCCAATCGTACAGATTGTTGAGCCATCTCGAATCATATCAACTGCTTGTTTTGCATCTACAATAACGGGTTTTTTCATTATTATGTTTCCCCCTCTTTTATTTTACTTTTTCTACAAGTTCTATAAGTACTCCAAGTCCATAGCATGGACGAAGAAAATTAACAATAATTCCTCCTGGTATGCTCCTGTTGCTGGCTGCTCTTCCAGCATTTACATTCTTTTGGATACGAATTCTTCCCTTGCCGCTTTCACATCTTGAACTTTAAAAGTAAACTTTTCGTGTCTGCTATTATATACTAACAGCAAACTCTAATTATTTTACCTGCTGTACAAACTCTACCAAAACACCCAACCCATATCGTGGTCGCAGGAAATTAACAATAATTCCTCCTGCTCCCTCTACCGGAATGTCTTCCAACATTTCCATACCGTTTGCTGTAAATTCAGCCCTCGCAGCTTTCACATCTTCCACTTCAAATGCAATATGGTGAATGCCTCCTTTTCCTTTGTTATATTCTGTCAGCACACCCTCAGTCGGTATGATTAGTTCTAATGGACTTTCTTTATCTGTATATTTTGTAAATAAACAGTTTGCATGATATGCTTCTACATATTCCATATAGTCTTTCTCAAGTCCAAACTGCTCAAGAAAAGCTTCTGCCTTATCCATCGTCGTCATAACAATTCCCACATGATGCAGCCTCATTGGTTTCATAATCTGTTTCTCCTTCCCTGCTTTACGCTTTTTACCAGCAATCATTTCTTTTAATCTAAAAACGCCACCTTTATGAATTGATCAGCATAGGGCAATTTTCTTATTATAAAGAAATTCACTGTACTTATCCCACTAGATTCTTCTTTTTTCTTTCTTTTCAATCTTAAGTCCTTTTTTAGAAAAATTGTTTTTCAGACCTTCTTTTTTCTTCTTCTGCATGTCTGCGTAATTCAGCTTTACGAACTTTTCCATTTTGTGTTACCGGTAATTCCTTCACAGATTCTATGAGAACGGGAAGTTTAAACTTGGCAATCCGTTCATTCAGATATGCTTTCAAATCTTCAAAATCTATACTCATTTCATCCTCCGTTATAATAGCCGCAGCTGGAACTTCTCCATAATTTTTATCACTCATGGCATATACTGCAGCTTTCTTAATTCCGGGATATTGAAGAATCACCTTTTCTATCTGCGCTGGAAAAATCTTTTCCCCTCCACGATTGATGATATCCTTTAAACGGTCTATGACATAAACATGACCTTCTTCATCCATATACCCCACATCTCCGCTATACATAATGGAATCCGGCAGATTCTCGGCTCTCCAGCGTCCTCTCGCAACACAAGGGCCACAGAATACAATTTCTCCAATTTCTCCGGGCTTCAACTCATTATGATTCTGGTCTACTACTGTCATATGTACATTTGGAACCGCCTTCAGCGGTCCTTTATGTACAGCGGATAATGTTCCCGAACCAGCCGTTTCTGTCATACCGTAAGCTAAATGTAAGGTGGCATTGGATGCCAGTTTGCAAAAATCCTCTATATTCTCCTGACTGACAGGCGCCCCGCCACAGACAGCCACCTTTAAGGATGATAAATCTTTTTCAGGATAATCACTTTCGATAATCTGCAAATAAATAGCCGGAACAGAATGAAAATGTGTAGCTTTATATTTCTTAATCTTCATAAGAACATTTTCCACAAGATAGAATTCTGACAGTACCACAGTTGCACCTATATAGATAAAAAGTGTTGTCACACAACTCAGTCCCAATATATGGAACAGTGGTACTGACAAAACTGTCAGTGCTGATTCGTCTAGTTTTTGCACTTCCTGATACCCATAAGCTGCCTCCAGGATATTGCGATGTGTAATCATAACACCTTTCGCCGCCCCTGTCGTTCCTGATGTATGCATGATAACTGCCGTATTTTCGATATTTTGTATATTGGGAATTTGTACATGTATATCTTCCCTGTTAAAATTGGTCAATTTCGTCAAAACTTTACGAATCCCTATACGCTCTGCAGTCTTTTCTACTTTATCTAACCACCTTGAATCACTGACAATCAATTTCACATCCATAGTATCCAGAAGATCCGCAATTTCCGCTTCCCGTAGCTTTGTATTGATCATTACTGCAATACATCCAATTTTCATTACCGCATAAAATGCAGTTACCATATTTGCGCTGTTCACCATTAAAAATCCTATCTGCTCCTGTTCTTTCATCTGGTATTTCAGATATAAAACTTCAGCCAGTTCGTCTACCCTTTTTAATAACTCACGGTATGTAACCACTTCCATGTCATCGATAATAACTGCTTTGTCTGGATTTTTTTCAGCAGAGTCCACTAGCGTGTCATAGAGATTTTGATAAGGTTTATTATAATCCTTGGTATAATAATTCATCATGTTATCCCTTCTGAATCTTTCATGAAAACTTCGTTATTTACACAACTCGAACAATACAGCAAACCCTTGTCCACCACCAATACACAGTGTTGCAATCCCATATCTTTCATTTCTTCTAACCATTTCATTCATTAACTTGATTGTAATCATACAGCCTGTTGCTCCAATTGGATGACCAATTGCGATTCCACTTCCGTTTACATTCACTTTATTAATATCCAGCCCAAGTTCACGGATACAAGCAATTGTTTGAGCCGCAAATGCTTCATTTAATTCAAACAAACCAATATCTTCTAATGCAATACCTGTTTTCTCTAATAGTTTACGTACAGCAGGGACTGGTCCGATTCCCATATATGCTGGATCTACTCCGGCAACCGCTGCGTCCACAAGTCTTACGATTGGGGCGATTCCACGTGCTTTTGCTTCTGATTCTTTCATAAGCACTACAGCTGCACCACAGTCATTAATACCGGATGCATTTCCTGCTGTTACAGATCCATCTTTTTTAAATGCCGGTCTTAATTTTCCCAACTTTTCAACCGTGGTTCCTTCACGAATATATTCATCTTCTTCAAATATTCTAGTTTCTTTCTTACTTAATTTAACTTCTACCGGTAGTATTTCATCCGTAAATTTTCCTGCTGCTCTAGCTGTTGCGGCACGTGTCTGGCTTAATACCGCATATGCATCCTGATCTTCTCTGGTAATATTATATCTGGCTGCTACATTTTCTGCTGTAATCCCCATATGATCTCTTGTCATTGGGTCTGATAAGGCAGTAATTAAACCATCTTCTAATTCACCATGTCCCATGCGATATCCGAATCTTGCATTTCTTAAATAGAATGGAATATTTGACATACTTTCTCCGCCACCAGCAACAGCAATATCACATAATCCATTATCAATTTCTGTTGCTGCCGTATAAATGGCCTGTAAACCTGAAGAGCAAAGTCTATTAACAGTTAACGCACTTGCCTCAAATGGAATTCCTGCTTTGATCGATGCAACTCTTGCCATAAATGCATTTTCGGCTGCCTGCGCTACACATCCCATTACTACCTCATCTACTTCTTCTGGTTTAATACCTGCTCTTTTAACCGCCTCTTTGATTGCAAATCCTCCTAAATCTGTTGCTTGGAAATCCTTAAGTGATCCACCAAAACTACCTACTGCCGTTCTAGCTCCTGATACGATAACAATACTCTCCATGCTTTCTTCCTCCTTAAAATTTTGCATTAATTTTTATCAATCGAAACATTCTTTCTGTTGCATTTCCTACGGCTAACACAACTATATGTTAGCTTTGCTTTGCTTCGTAAATAATACTTTACATTCTTTATCAAATGTTTTCCATTTGCTAAACTCCCAATCTTGTTGTGATTTTTTTATAAACTACTCAAGTTTTTAAGGTATATTTTTGACACTAATTTCATGCATTTCTATTATTCCTCAAAACGAGCCGGGGAAAATCAGTGAAATTATTGTAATATTTATTATTTGTTTTGGTTGATTTGTACAACATCTATTCGTATTCACAACTAATTTTGTTTAGATATAAAAAGAGTTCCCAAACCGATAGTTAGGGAACTCTTTTTATATCTAATCTTCTTTCTAACAAATCTTAATCACACTATCACGTGCAATCGATTTAGACTTATACATAATCATTCTTTCTTCTGTTATATCTCCTACAATCCTGGCTGTCACTGCCTTTTTTATTACACAGATCAATCCATAATACCGATCTATAATTATATTCTGTTAACTCTTTTTCAATGGCATCTTACGTTTCTTTAATACATTTCCCCTTCTTTGTTATAACCCTCAATATTGTAGCGTAGGAATAACCGCTTATCTCTGATAATTCTTTGATTGTAACCCTCCAAAATTCATCCCCTTTCTAAATCATGATACTTTATCACAATGATACATATTTTCATTTTTCTTATTTTTTTATGAAATTTTTACTCATCCATTTTTAATCAATTTTCAGAACACTCTGCATAATTTCTTAATGATATGTTACTAATAGTCTCATGAGTTATCGTTGAACAGCTTCGTTTTACAGACACTCATTTGCCGGTACAGGTAAGATATGAACTAATATAGGGAAAACTCATACCCAAAAGAAATATTTATGAATTAAGTGTAAAAATGGCTCTTATGTCAATGCTATAGCGTATTCCAACGAATCACACCCTAACACAGACAAAGAGCCAGTAAAAAAGGACATCTGCACAAAGCTAATGCCCTTAATAGATATCTCTTTATTTTCAACAATTATGTACAATCGCAACTGTCTCCCTACAGATTGCAAGTTCCTCATTAGTCGGAATGACAACCACCGGAATTTTAGAATCGGAAGCAGATATAATTGCTTCTATGCTGCTTACCATATTCACATCCATATTCAATACAACCCCTAAATATCCGAGATATTGGCAAATGCCACTTCTGACATCTGCTGCATTTTCACCAATACCCCCTGTAAAAGCGATTGCATCAACACCATTCATAGCTGCGACATAGGCTCCAATATATTTTGCCGCTCTATACCGAAACACCTTCTCTGCTCTTATGGCGTCCTTATTTCCTTTCTCACATGCATTTCCCAAATCTCGAAAATCACTTGACAGACCATTCGACAATCCAAGTACACCTGAACTCTTATTCAAAATCTTCATGATATCGTCTATATCAAGTCCTCCTCTTTTCAATAGGAATTCCATGATTCCAGGATCCAAATCTCCGGAGCGAGTCCCCATTACAAGTCCTTCAAGCGGCGTGAATCCCATAGAAGTATCGACTGACTTTCCTTTTTCAACCGCTGTTATTGACGCACCATTACCGAGATGACAAACGATAATCTTCATATTCTGTATATCTTTTCCTAAAAACTCTGCTGTCCTTTTGGATACAAAACTATGTGATGTTCCGTGGAAACCATATCTCCTGATCTTATATTTTTCATATAACTCATAAGGTAGTCCATACAAGTACGCAGTCTCTGACATTGACTGGTGAAATGCCGTATCAAATACACCAACCATTGGAATATCTCCCATCAATTCCTTGCATGCTTCGATTCCAATCAGGTTCACCGGATTATGCAAAGGTGCTAAGTCACTGCATTCTTTAATGCCCTTGATAACATCATCCGTCAACAGTGCGGATGCCGCGAACTTCTCCCCCCCATGTACTACACGATGTCCCACTGCGTCAACTTCACTTAAACTCTGAATAACGCCTGATTTTTTGTTAGAAAGAGCATTCAAAACCGCCTCGATTGCCTGTTTATGTGTGGGTATCACCTCTTCAGTTATTTCTTTTTCTTTACTACTAATCTTCTGATATACTATTCGACTGTTTTCAGAACCAATTCTCTCGCAAATCCCTTTTGCTAAGATCATTTCTTTGTCCGAATCAATTAACTGGAATTTTAAAGATGAACTGCCACAGTTTATTATTAAAACATTCATTCCAATATCTCCTTTATATTATGCATCTTTAAGCGTTATTAATTTTACAATCTACTCACTTGCTATTACCTGGAATTCTGGCACCAATTTTCTGTTTATCTTCCATACCTTGAATTAAATTTTAAAAGGCTACAATTAATTGGACAGTTATTTTAATGTATGTAAAATAACTGTCCAATATAATTATAGCCCTTCCCCTATCTAATCAATAATTGCAAGTGGTCTAATCGGTGAGCCAGAACCATTCTTGATTTTCAAAGGAATGGCCATAAAATAACTTCTTGTCGGAAGTTGATCCATATTCGCTATCATTTCCATAATGAAGATTCCATTTGGAAGCCAGTACTTTTTATGACCATATGAAAAATCTTCTTTTCCATTTATCATTGGGGTATCACAGGCTATTGTATCGGAACCTACTGCTTTTACTTTTCTATCTGCAAACAACGCAACCGCATCTTCGCTCAATCCAGGTTCATCCATTGCATAGTTTTTCCAGCCGCTATCACAGCTCCAATATTTCATCCATCCAAAATCCAATAGTACAATATCGCCCTCTTTGGCAGCATCTCCCATTTCTTCTTCCAGCCTAAGAATATCTTCCTTGGTAATTCTTTCTCCCGCTACGGCTCCCACTCGGAACAAATCATATTTGATAGCAGGACCAAATAGCATGTTTGCTGGAAAACTGTCTACTGTTTGATTCATTTTCTCAGGTAACATATGAGCTGGAGCATCCACATGTGCGCCAGAATGCTCTCCCATGTTTATTGTTTGGCAATAATAACCATCATGTTCATGTGTAATACTCTGATCAATCACAATTTGCGGATGCGTTGGGAATTTTGGCATTCCTCGCTCCAGTGTTGGCGACAGATCAACCACTTTTGCATTTTTTAAATATTCGTCTAGCATTTTCCATTTTCCCGATTCCATTTATGTAACCTCCTGTTTATAATTATACTTTCTCGGAATCTCTAGCCCTTATTCTATGAGGGATTCAACTCCTTTATTTTTAAAATCGCCCACTTTTTGTAAGCGTTTATTTTACCAGCTTTCATGGTTTTCAACCACATGGCCAAATCCTCAGATAAACGCTTACTCCATTTCAGTAAATTTCGTTTCCACTGCTGCTATCAGCCTGAATACCTGTTCTGCAGTTTTTACCATGTTCTGCCTTGCCGTCTGCTGTTCCATTGCCTCCTGAAGAGAGACTATTTTGGTCAGAATCGGGAAGAATGCGTCAATGCCTTTTTCGTTGCACGTTACCGCCTCATCCGTGACGCTGCCTGCCAGGGCAATCACGGTGGCCCCGTATTTTTTCGCCAGCTTCGCAACTCCCACAGGAGCCTTGCCCATAGCCGTCTGAAAATCAAGACGCCCTTCCCCTGTAACGACGTAATCAGCGTCCTGCATGCAGTTCTCCAGGTTTACGGCATCCATGACCAGTTCAATTCCGGGCTGAAGTTCTCCGGCCAGATAGCTCAAAAATGCAAATCCAAGCCCGCCTGCTGCTCCCGCTCCCGGCGTTTCAGCATGCTCATTATGCAGGTATTTTCCGGTAATTTCTGCATAGTGAGCCATGGCGCTGTCCAATTCATCCCGCAGGTCTTCCGTAACACCCTTTTGCGGTCCGTAGACATAGGTTGCGCCATTGGTTCCGCATAAAGGATTCGTCACGTCACAAGCTACTTTGAAATGGCACTCTTTCAATTCCGGCATTACATATTCAGTAGAAATGGCTGCTATTTTCGCCAGATCTTTTGCACCAAACCCTACTCTGCCGCCCTCACTGTCAAAAAATGCAAATCCCAGGGCAGTCAGCATCCCGATACCGCCGTCGTTTGTAGCACTTCCTCCGATGCCGACTATGAAATTCCTGCATCCCCTGGCGATGGCATCCCTTATCATTTCTCCAACCCCGTAGGTGGTTGCTTCCATGGGATCTTTACCTTCTCCCTCTGCCAAAACAATTCCTGCTGCTGCCGCCATCTCAATAATTGCCAGTTTTGTTTCTGGAACATATCCATATACTGCTTTGGTTTTATGTCTCAATGGCCCCATAACGTCAACAGCGATCATTTCCCCGCCAAGTCCTACGACCAATGCCTCTGTGGTTCCTTCACCACCGTCTGCCAGCGGCTTTACAATGACTTCTGCATCCACAGCCTTTAAAATTCCTTCCTTTACAGCCTCTCCGGCCTCATATGAGGTGAGGCTGCCTTTCAACGAATCAATTGCGATTACTACCTTCATAGTATCCTCCCGTATATATCCATACTTTCTCGGAATCTCTAGCCCTTATTCTATAAAGATTTGCATCATTAGATACTAACTCCGAGAAATTATAGTTTATATCTTCACGGAATCTTCAGCCCTTATTTCATAAGGCTTTAAAACTCTCTATCCTATTGTAACCTTTTATTGTCTCAATTTAGGTGCCCTGCTATTAACCATAAGGATTGCTATAAGAATAACTCCTTGAATCAGAGAACGCAATCCGGCAACCATATTTAATGCCTGTAGTATTGTTGCAATCAGAATAAGCACCAACGCACCCAGAGCGCCGCCGATAAATGTACCTTTACCCCCAGTAAGCTTTGTGCCGCCGATAACGACAGCCGCAACCGACAGCATGGTATAACTGGATGCCATATTCATTTGGGCAGTTCCCGCATAACCAACCAACATCAAACCTGCAAGACCTGCAATGGCACCTGCAAATACATATGCAAAAATAATAACCCATTTACTATTAATTCCACACAGATTTGCTGCGTTCGTGTTATTTCCAACCAGGAACAAAGATCTTCCATAATTGCTCTTTCTAAGAAAAAACACCTCTAGCAAAACCAAAAGGATTATTACAATTGCAGATAATATTCGAACGGGTCCGACTAACTGTTTTGAAATCCCCAATAGTGCATCATTTACACTGACCGCTGGCTGCCCTTTTGTAATGAAAATCGAAAATCCATTTACTACACTGGACATAATCAATGTCATAACCAATGGTACAACTTTCAAAAACTGCACTCCAATACCATTAATAAGTCCAACCATACCGCCCATAACAATTACTGCAATAACCATTACCGCCACAGAAGCCCCTTCTGACTGGAGCACTATCATAGGTCCAAAAAGTGCAGTCATAGACATAATTGCCCCTATGGACATATCAAGTCCACTATCTCCCGAAATAATAACTGCTGCCTGTGCAATGGATGCCATTGTAAGGATTGATGTCATCATAAGGATACTGCTGATATTATTTATTGACAGAAATCCTTTACTTAAAACTCTACCAAAAATCAGGAGCAAAATACTGCCAACAATTGCCGGCGTATATGAGTTTTTCAGTGTTTCTATCATAATGTTGTTTTTTGCTTGACTCATGACTTTGCACCTCCTTTGCAAAAGATCCCTTTTATCTTATCTTTTAGTACTTTATCTCCTGCCAAAATCGACGCAATCACACCAATCAGCAAAATCAATCCCTTTATAAAGCTTTGTGAATAGGAACTGAAGTTTGCAGCCACTACAATACTGGACAAAATACTTAAAAATCCCGCTCCTAGAATTGCTCCGAAAATACCGCCTTTTCCTCCGTTCAATGATACTCCACCGATAACTGCTGCTGCAATTGAATTCAGGCTCATGGTAGCACCAACCGTCGGACTGCCAGAACAGATAGTAGCAGTAAGACAAATTCCTGCTACTCCAGCTGTTAATCCCGCAAATGTATGTACCAAAACTCTGATTCCGTTTACATTTATACCAGACGCATATGCTTTCTTCTCATTACATCCTAATGCATATGCTTTAAGCCCAAATGGAGTTCTAATTGCACCTGCCCATATGAAAACTAATAAAATGAGCAACATGACTGGAGTCATAATAAAGCCAAACAGTCCTCCCATATACCATTTTGCAAAAGCATAATCAATACTGCCACCTGGATTTGGTAAAATCCAGAGTGCAATGCCTGCATAAATGGTTGACGTAGCAAATGTTGTTAACAATGGATTCACTCGCATAATACCAATAACAATTCCATTAAATACACCACATATGACTGCCACTAATAGTCCAATTAAGGCAGAAATAGTAATGGAATAACCCAGACCTGCCAATGTAATAATTACCACATTTACTAAAGAGACAATGGAACCAAGCGAAATATCGGTTCCGCCAACCAAAATTGTAACCGTAACCCCGATAGCTAAACATAATGCTGGTGTATTTGTTAAAATAAGTGATTTAACAAAAGAAAGTGTTAATCCATGGTTCATAACTCCCATAATCGCAAAGAAAATAACAAGTAGCAGTAAGGAAGGAAAGAAACTTTGTGAAACTACTTTTTTACCTTTTATCATCTTCTCGTGCTCCTTTTTCTTCTGGAATTGCATTAATAGGCATCGCTGCCGCAAAAATATTCTCTCGATTAATGTCGTTTCCTTCTAGTATCGCCGAAATATGACCCTCGTACATAACAATAACTTTAGATGTCTTTACCATTGATGTAATACTAACCAATTCATCGTCATCACTGGAAATCATAACAACCGCATTACCATTATTCGCTATTTTTGCAAATTCTTTATGTAAATCTGTTCTAGCATTTACATCAATTCCTTTCGTAGGATCATCCGCAAAAATAATACGTGGACTGGCAGTTAACCATCTTCCAACGACGATTTTTTGTTGATTACCTCCTGATAAGGAGGTAATCAATTCATTTTGATTGTCATATTTTACGTGTAGTTCATCCAGCACTTTTTTTGCATTAGGAATTTTCTTGTGTTTTACCAATTCCTGTACTGCCGATAGATTTTCAGTCAGATTACGTTCTGAGAATGTCCCATCACGCTCCCTATCTCCAGATATATACGCAAATCCATGAGATACTGCTTCCTTTGCATTTTTGACTGTTACTTTTTTCCCGTCTAACTCAATATTGATTTTTCCAAAACCACCATATAATGCCTGTAGCAAATCCGTCTGCCCGTGTCCCTGCAAACCAGCGATTCCAATGATTTCACCTTTTCCTATTTCCAACATTTCATACGTGTGATACGATGGAATCGGAATATGATTTGCTCTCATAAAAATATCACGTTTTGATTTTTCCTGGTGTTTTCCTTCTCCATGATAAGACTCAATTTTAGATCCTATCATCAGAGATAAATACTCATCCTCTGTCTTGTCCATAATTGGATAAGTGCCCACCGTTTCACCATTTCTCATAATCGTTACTGAATCACACATTGCATATAATTCTGCCATACGATGGGAAATGAATAAAATAATGCAACCTTTTTGTTTGAGTTCAGACACAATCTCATCAACAATCTCTACGTCTTCCCGATACAATGCTGAAGTGATTTCATCAATAATCAGAATTCTTGGTTCCTGCACAATTGCTTTTGCCAGCTCAACCATGTATTGCTGATTTGGTGCTAATTCACTTACTAATTTTCCCATAAGTGATTCAAGCTGCATTCTTTTTAGAATATCTTTCGCTCTTTCTTTCATCTGTTTACGATTTGTCATCATATTTTTTGTCGGTAAATTACAAATACAAATGTTTTCTTCGACTGTCAGATTCTTAAATAAACTTAATTCCTGACTTGTCATAATTACCTGATGCTTTTTTGCATCTTTTGGTGACGAAAAATCCAATGGTACTCCATCAAATGATATCTCACCGCTATTGCTGCCTACCAAACCGCTGATCACTTTTGCAAGCGTTGATTTTCCTGATCCATTCCCTCCTAAAATCGCACGTACTTCACCACTATTCACGACCATATTTGCTTCTTTAATGGCTATAACAGCTCCATAATGTTTTGAAACATTTTTTATTTCAAGGCTCATCTTTAACCTCCTTTTCTTTCTAGTCTGTCAAAGAACAAATTATTTGAAATATGCCTCAGCAACCTCTTCTCTTGACAGCCAGCCATCTAAGAAGTTAGTATCTGCCTTATCTGCAACCATTTCTAATGCTTTATCCAACGTAATTGCCTTTGATAAATCATGACCTTCCATCCAAACTGCATCTTGATCACCCTCACGTGTCACTACATATGTAGGATCCAGCATAATAGTATTTTTCAAATTCTTATCATATGGATTGGCAACTAAAGCACTTTCATTAAGTTCTTCTCCCTGTAATAGCCCAACAGCCACATCTAGAACGGTGCAAATAAATCCGCATGTATATGTTACACCGATGCTGTCAAAATCATCCATTTCTGACCATGTTGTAAGAAATGATTTTACAGTATCACCAGTCATCAGGCTAGGGGTTTCTCCTGCATTTTCAAATGCCTTTAATATTCCTTCTGCCATAACATCCTGCGTTAACACGCCATCAATATTATCATACGTAGAGAGATATGTTGACATAACAGATTGTGCTTCTGTTTCTGACCATCTGCCCGGTACTGAAGCAAGCTCCTTAATATTCGGATATTTCGCTAAAATCTCTGCTGCAGCATCCTGACGAAGAATGTCAGTCCCTACCCCTGCTTCACCGGTTATACTAACAATATTACCTTTTCCACCCAGTTTTTCACAAATCCAGGTTGTAAGAATCGATTGGAACGCAGCATCATTACCACAGACGCAATAAGTTCCTTCATATGCGGCCGGATCACTTCCTATTACGACGAGAATACCTTTATCCAATGCGCTTTGTACTGCGGATGTTAAAGTTGTAGGTGAAACCGGATCGATAATAAGTGCATCGACACCAGCATCAATCATAGCATTAATCTGATTTAATTGTTCCGTAGCATCACTCTCTGTATTCGAAACCATATAATCAGCAATGATACCATCTTCTTTGTATTCTTCACATCTTGCTTCAAAATCTTCTACCATCTGTGCACGCCATGTATTTCCCCAATATCCATTAGAAAAACCAATCACAAATCCTTCTTCACTTGCATCTGTCGATTCTGTTGTTGCATTTTTTGTAGAATCCCCGGATCCACATCCCGTTACCAATGTTGCAATCATTGAAACTACTATTATTATACTTATTATTCTTTTCTTCATTTTTCTTCCTCCAAAATAGTTTTTTGTTTTTTAATATTCATAAAACCCTTTTTTCGTCTTTCTTCCTAGCAATCCTGCATTCACCATTTTTCTCAATAATGGGCAAGGTCTGTATTTTGGTTCTCCCATATCCCCATACATCTGCGTCATAACTGCCAATACTGTATCCAGTCCAGCAAAATCAGTTAATTCCAGCGGTCCCATTGGAAGATTTGCTCCTAATTTCATCGCACGATCTACATCTTCCGGTTTATTTCCTTCCATTACCAAGAACATCGCTTCATTCTGCATTGGTACAAGTAATCGATTTACAAGAAATCCAGATGTATCTGGTGCCATGATTGGTTCTTTTCCAAGTGCAACCGAGAACTCGTTTGCTATTTTAATCGTTTCTTCACTAGTTAAAATACCTGGAATTACTTCAATTAATTTCATTACTGGAGGTGGAACAAAGAAGTGTGTTCCCACTACTTGCGATGGCCTTTTTGTCGCACTTGCTAATAATGTAATAGAAATCGTAGACGTATTTGATGCCAAGATTGTTTCTGACTTACAGATTTCATCTAATTTCTTGAAAATATCTTTTTTAATTTCAACATTTTCTGATACCGCCTCAATGACTAGATCCACATCTTTTCCATCTTCAAAAGATTTTGCAATACTTAACAGTGACATTGCTTTTTCTTTATCTTCTTCTTTGATTTTACCTTTTTCGATTTTTCTTTGAAGAAAATGATCAATTTTTTCCTTTCCTCCTTGTGCAAACTCTGGTGAAACATCTGCTAGGATTGTCTCAAACCCATGTTCAATACATGTTTGAGCAATTCCACTTCCCATGATACCTGCTCCTATTACCATTACTTTTGATACATTCATGTTTTTCTCTCCTTTTCATTTGTTTAATAGGCGTTTGATAAACGCCGCAACCCATTGATTTTACTGGGTTTTATTGCTTCATTTATATAAATTTTCTCTCCGCAAGTGGTAAAATAGAGGT
>NZ_FMKA01000022.1 GCF_900096945.1 Anaerobium acetethylicum
TCTCGCTTAGATGAAGACGTAGTGGTACGTAAGGACGCAGAGTACGCGTCCTAAGTACCAACGTCTTCATAAAGCTGCTCATTGAATCATGTTTTTCATCACTGTTTGATTGCTGGCGAAGGTGTGAAAATTGACGACGCCGGACGTTACACAGGGGTTTGATACGCTAATGTAAAGTAAGAGTCAGAATTAAATTTATAATTAGAATTTGAATTAAAATCAGAATCAGAATTAGAGATAGAGATAGAGATAGAGATAGAACAGGAGGACGAATATGAAATTAGGGTTTGTAAGTGCAATATTGGATCAGAGCAGTTTTGAAGAAGTAATCGATACGGCGAGCGAACTTGGGTTCGGGTGCGTGGAGCTGGCGTGCTGGCCGCAGGGAAAGGCGGAACGCCGTTATGCGGGCGTGAGCCATATAAATGCAGATGATTTGAGCGAAGAAAAGATTGCGTATATCAATGACTACTGCGCAAAGAAAAATGTACAGATTTCTTCACTGGCATATTATCCCAACGCAATGGACGGGGATCTGGAAAAAAGGAATGCAGCGATTGAACATCTGAAAAAACTGATCGTGGCAAGCAGCCGCCTTGGAATCGGAATGGTGACCACTTTTATCGGCAGGGACCAGACGAAAACGGTGGAAGAAAATCTCGAACTGTTCAAGGAAATCTGGCCTCCGATCATTAAGCTGGCAGAAGAGCATAAGGTTAAGGTTGCGATCGAAAATTGTCCGATGCTGTTCGGAGCTGACCAGTGGCCGGGCGGTCAGAATCTTGCGACCACTCCGAAAATCTGGAAAGAGCTTTTCGCAATCATTCCAAGCGAATACTTTGGTTTGAATTATGATCCTTCTCATTTTGTATGGCAGATGATCGACTATATCAAACCGATCTATGAGTTCAAGGATAAGATTTTCCACGTGCATTATAAGGATATCAAGGTCTACAAAGACAAGCTTGATGAAGTGGGCATCATGGCATATCCGTTAAGCTTTATGTCACCAAAGCTTCCAGGCCTTGGAGACGTGGACTGGGGAAAATACGTAAGTGCGCTTACTGACATCGGTTATACAGGATGCACCTGCATCGAAGTCGAGGACAAAGCGTTTGAAGGATCCCAGGAAGCGGTTATGAACAGCCTTAAGCTCAGCAAAAAATATATGGAGCAGTTTGTAATTTAATTAGAAAGTCGCATTATCTAAGGAGATAAAGACATGAAAGTTCTGATAATATATTTTTCGCAGAGTGGAAATACAAAAAAAATCGCGCACTCCATCGCAGAGGGAGCGCGAGGAGCAGCTGAAGTTGTTGACATAAAAAGTATCAAGCATGTGAATTACGAGATGATGCAGGACTATGACCTGATTGGACTTGGAAGCCCTGTTTGGAAGGCGGATCCGCCTAACATCAGAAGATTTTATGAAAATGCACCGGACCAGAAGGGAAAACACATATTCTCCTTTGCGACTCATGGAACAATGCCGGGATTTTACTTCCCGGTTGTACTGCCTAATTTAAAGAAGGCTGGATTTACGGTTATCGGCAGTGCGAGATGGTATGGAAATGTCGTAATGCCTGGAATGCCGGAACCTTATTATACAGCAGGCCATCCAGATGAGCAGGATTGTGAAGAAGCGAAGGAATTCGGAAAAGAAATGGTATTGCGAAGCAGGAGGATTTCAGCAGGAGAGACAGGGCTGATTCCTCCAATGCCGAAAAATGATATTGACCCTGATCAGGCAGTCGCAATCGTAAATATGCTCTTGGAGTATGGAAATCCACAGGGGAAGATTATCAGGGATCCGGAGAAATGCATCTATCCAAAATGCAGCTGCTGTATGGATTACTGTACCATGGATTATATCGACTTAAGCTGCACTCCGCAGAAATTTGGCAGTGAAGGCTGCTGTTGTGATGATAATCACGAATGTGCCTGGTGCTTTATGATATGTCCGACCGGTGCTATCCGCCTGGATCCGGATGTTTATGAGCACATCAAACCATCAATTGGCGTGAGAAAAACATTGTTTGAAAAAATATTGAATGAAGCTGAAGAAAAGGGAGATTTTCGCAGACATGTGCCTGCAGATGAGGTCGGTTTCAATACCCCGTATGTAATTGCACATCAGAAACATCCATACTTCAGGGTTCCGCCAATGAATCAGAACGAAGATTAATGAAACAAAAGGCCGGGGGAGAGGAAATACGAAAGTAGTACCAGGAATCCGGCAGGATAATAGTAAAAAATAAAGTAAAATAAAAATCAAAAATAAAAATAAAACCAAAACCAAAATCAAAACAAACCACCAACACTACGAATGGAGAAAATAGCATGAAAATTTTAGGAATTTCGTTTGGAAGAAAAACGAAAAACGGCGATATCATGGTAAAGCATGCCTTAATGGAAGCACAGGCGGCAGGAGCTGAAGTAAAATTCATCAATACAATGAGTATGAAAATCGGACACTGTGTCGCATGCGGAGCCTGCAGCAGGGGAAGAGACAACGGAAAACAGATCAAATGTATTTTGAAAGATGATTATCTGGAACTTGAGGAAGCGATTTTAGATGCAGACGGTATTATCGTTGCAGCTCCGGTATATTCCATTGCGCCGACCGGACAGATGAAGAACTACATCGACCGTTTCGGAGCAGCCCATGACAGGGCGGCAGCGCTTGCTGAACAGGAAAAACGTATCCAGAAAGGCAATGTCGAACTTCTCGATCCACGCGTTCTTGCGGACAAATATGTAGCTTATATCTCAGTCGGCGGAGCAAAGACGCAGAACTGGGTATCCATGGGCCTTCCTAATATGCATATTTTCGGAATTTCTACTGTCATGAAGACGATCGGACAGATCGATGCCTACAATATGGGAACAATCGTGAGCCCTGTTTTAGATGACGATTTAATGGACAGAGTAGGAAAGTTAGGCAGACATATGGTCGACTCCGTTGGCAAACCGTATGACGAAGTGGAATGGATGGGAGAGGAAGGCGTATGCCCAGTATGCCATAACTCTTTGATTACAATCGGAAAAACAACAGATGTGGAATGCCCAATATGTGGAATCAGCGGAAAAATCGCTATCGAAAATGATGAAGTGAAGGTTACCTTCAGCGAAGCAGAGCAGAAGAGAGCGAGAAATACCCTGGCCGGATTAGATGAGCATTACCATGAAATCCAGAACTTCGTGGCTGAGATAGGGCCAAAAATTGAAAAGAACAAAGAAAAGTTAGGAATGATGTTAGGAAAATATGAAAAATTTGAATCTACATATTAAAATTTCCAGGCAGAAATATAATACGCTATACAACATGGCTGTCGGAGTATGTATGCCGCTGGTGATGAGTACATTCGTTACATTGGCCAATAATGGCCTCAATTCGGGATTTGGCATCTACTACCTGCGTACTTATATTGTATCGGTTGTAATGTCAGTTCCGGTCAGCATGGTCTTGATGCCTCTGCTTACCAAGATAATGAGATTAATGATTGTGGTTAAAGAAGCAGAATTGAATAAGCAGTAATGCAAGATGGAAAAAACGGGAACAGCCGCAAAATCAGTGATTGATTTTGCGGCTGTTCCCGTTTTGTACGATGACTTCAAGCTGTGCATATGTTCAGGGCGGACTTTAACGCATTGCCAAGTGAGACAGATACCCTTATAAATAGAGTTCGCGAAATCGTATCGACAATAGATTCAAATACATAGAGAAGCGGTAATCATCTATTATACCAAGTGCTCCCTCGAAACAATAAATGTCGTCCGCGTATTTTTGAAATAAAGGATAGTGTGCATCCGTTAAGATAAATAATTGAACATTCTTTTCTTTTATCCGCTTCAAGATGTCATTGACACTGACAGCATCCTGAACCACTGGAAGCGTCATAATGATAAGGTCTTCCGGTCCCAGTTTTTTGATATCCTCCATTTGCTCAAGCGGTGATGTTTTGATTTCTGTAGCATGTCCTGCCATAATAAGATCACCTTGAAAACGGTATTCTGAAAAAATAATACCATTTGTATAAAAATGGATATTCCTGCAGGAATGAATCCAGCTTGCGCGGCGGTCCAGTTCTGCTACATTTAATTCTGACTTCAGTAATTCAATCTGAGTACTCAGTAATTCCAGATATGCTGTGATTCCATCTTTGTATTTCGCCTTATCGTTAAAGGATATATACCGATTCAGAACTTCGTAGTTTTTTACAGAATCAACTAAATTACTTTTGAATTCCTGGAAACTGCGATATCCCAATTTTCTGCTCAATCTGCTGATTGTGGTCGGTGAAACATAGCATATCTCGGCAACCTCATAAATTGTGGCTGATTCCATTTTTTCCAGATTATTCAATATAATACCAACCACGTCGTGGTAAATGTTACTTTTATTACTGCTGTTATAGTAAATCTGCAATCCTTCTAATGCATGCATTATTCTTGAATACTCCTCTTATATAATTTTTTTGCGATTATACTTTTCGCTAAACAAACGCTTTGATTTATCAGACATTCAAAATATCGATATCTATATCATTATAACATCATATTCGCCATTTGCTAACCATTTTGTAACTATTTCGGACTACTGGACTAATGAACAGTTTCCATATTTTATCCATTATCAGGTGTCTCAGCCGAGAGCCGCCAAAAAAGTTTCTGATACAGAAACTAGTAAGCATGTAAGGCGACTGAAAATCCAGTTTCCGGTGTTACTATTAGTTTAGAAACAATAAGCTTGAGCTTTAGAAAGCAGGCTGATAAAGGAGGAATATATGAAATATTCGGTATGTATAGATGCGGTATTTATGAACAAAGGTTCTTTTGCCGATGCAATGAAAAAGGTAAAAGAGGCAGGCTATCAGGCTATCGAATTCTGGACCTGGTGGGATAAGGATATTGAAGAAATTCAGAGACTGCAGAAAGAACTTGGTCTTGAGGTAGCAACGTTTTGCACAAAATTTGTAAATCCAGGCGATAAGGAATTTCAGGAAGAATATCTGCAGGGATTAAAGGAAAGCATTGTGGTAATGAAAAAATTAAACTGTTCGACTTTGATTGCCCAGGCAGGCTGGGAGTTTGACAGCTTTTCAAAGGAAATCACCAAAAAACAGCATAGGGAAACTTTTTTGGATACCATGAGAAAGGCGGCAGAGATGGCGGAGAAAGAGAAAATAACATTGGTCATTGAACCGCTGAACCTGTTGGTGAATCATCCAGGATATCATCTTTCCACTTCAGAAGATGCTTTTGATGTAATCGACAGGATTGGCAGCAGCAATGTTAAAATCCTGTTTGATATTTATCATCAGCAGATTACAGAAGGAAATCTCATTCAGAATATAACGGGAAATATAAATAAGATTGGACATTTCCATGCTGCTGGCAATCCGGGAAGAAATGAAATTACAAAAGGTGAAATCAATTACCGTAACGTATTTGAGGCAATCGGGAGGACAGGATACGAAGGATATATTGGGCTTGAATATATGACGGATGATAATCCAGTGGCAGGGTTAATTGAAGCAAAAAATAAGATATTAATTTAATCGAAAAAAAGAAAGAGGTAGAAAAATGAAGGACAACAAAACGATTTACAAAGTAGGTTTAATCGGCTGTGGATGGATTGCCGAAGATAAGCATATTCCAGGTTTGATAGCAAACAAGGATGTGGAAATTACGGCCTTATGCGATCTTGATGTGGAAAAGGCAAAAAAACTGGCAGGATTGTTCGGCCTTGAAAAGGCGCAGGTATACTCGGACTATAAAAAATTGCTGACAGAAGCAGACACGGATATCATCCTTATTGCTACACCGAATCCGCTGCATTGCGAAATGACAGTGGCAGCATTAGGGGCTGGAAACCATGTTTTATGTGAAAAGCCAATGGCAACGACTAAGGCAGAATGCGAAGAAATGATTGCAGCGGCAAAAGCATCAGATCGAAAACTGACTGTCGGGTATCAGTGGAGATATCGTCCTGAGGCTCTCTACATTAAGGAAATGTGCGAAAAAGGGGAGCTTGGAGAAATCTATTATGCAAAAGCGCATGCTGCCCGCTACAGAGCAGTACCAAAGTGGGGGGAATATTTATCTGGAAAGAATGGTGGAGGTGTACTAATTGATGGAGCACCGCATGCACTTGACCTGACACTGTGGACAATGAATAATTATGAACCAGCCAGTGTAAAAGCCCACACTTACCACAAAATGGCACAGAAACCAGAAGGAAATATATGGGGTGGCTGGGCAGAAGATGAGTTTAAAGTGGAAGATTCCGGTTTTGCAATCATTACGATGAAAAATGGCGCGACAGTGTATCTGGAAGCGGCATGGTTGATTAATATGCTGAGTGGCGATATGAAGACAACCTTATGCGGAACGGAAGCAGGCGTCGATATGTTTAATGACGGAGGGGTCCGCATTAATGGTATTGCGCATGGGAAGCCTTATGTATCAGAACCGGATATGAGTATCCCCGGAGCACCGTTTGCCATAAGGCCTGTAGCGCCGATGTACCGCGAGACACAGGAATTCATCAAAGCTATCCGTGATGATGAAGAGCCATTTATCAAACCGGAAGAAGCAATGGTAGTAACACAGATTATTGAAGGGATATACGAATCAGCAAGAAGTGGGAAAGAAGTATTTTTTGAGTAAGAGAGAGTAGGATTTCTTTTGGCTCTTTATCAGTTTTGGCATGGCTTTTGGGAGCTGCGCCAAAGCGGATAAAGAGCCAGTTTTATGTTCAGCTGGCAGATGTTTTTTATGTACAAAGGCACAATACTATAACGTCCTCGAAATACTGATATAATCGACTTCATGGGGATCAAGCGTAATCGAAATCCTTATGTTTCCATCCTCACAGTTCGTATAAGCGATATCCTGTCTGGGAATGCAGATGCTTTTATAATATTCCGTCTCTGACTTCTGCAGGTTCAGCATCATATACAGAAGCTCTTCGGGAGTGGAATTCCCGTGATCGAGAATTTCCAGGCACTCATCCAGGAAGCTTCCGTGCTGACGGTTGAGGATATGGGTTCTGATCTTGTATCTTCCCTGGGGAAGGTTTGTCAGTTCAAACTGAAGATTGTTCGGTTCAGCCTCACTGAATACGGTGTAGGTGTTCCAGAAGCTGATTTTCTCACGGCAGTTGATGCAATAGTATTTGTTGTAGTGCACGTAATTGTAAGCAAGCAGCTGATACTGGTTGTCATAGGAAGAGGTCATGATATGGCCCGGTCCCTGGCTGATCAGCTCATTTCCCAGCCTGGACAAGAACTCGTAGGCGAAATAGGAAGGCTTTTTGATCCCGTAATTATCAATCAGCCCGATTCCTGCTGTATTATTTGGTCTGGGATCTACAAATTCATTGGAGATGTCCGTGAAGATCCAATAGCCGATGCCATCTGCATCATGGAGCAGATCCAACATATTCTTGCAGATAAAGGCTGCCTGAAAGGCAGAGTTGGGGACAAACACTTCCGGAGAGAGGTTGGAATTGCATTCTGTCACATAGAGTGGAAGGCGGGCTGGAAATGTCTGCCGGATAAGGCCTTTCATATGCTGGAATGTGCGTCTGAACCTGTTCGGATCAGGCGAGATAATCTGAAAATGCGTGTCGTCAGTACGGTCTTTTGGTCCTGTATTCATATTTGGCTCGTATGGAAACAGATAGATGGAAATGAAATCGGGGACAGTCTTTTTCCGGACAAAAGCATTCAGGATAGCAAGGAAATTCTCAATGGATCCGCTGGTATTGAATCCCGGTCCGCCCAGCCAGGCAGTGGGAAGGTATTTCTTTATGACTGCCTTATAGGACAGAAATTTATCCAGATATTCTTCAGGTGTTTCCAGCGGAACCAGATATTCGTCCTGTTCCGACCACAATTCGAATTTCCAGCGGGATACGTAATCAAGGCCAAAACGGTTGATGCTATGTTTTAGCAGGGCTTCCAATGCATCCAGCCTGTAGGAAAGTGCAGCGGATGCCTTTACCGGGTCTTCGACGGAATGCTCCTGTTCAAGATCGTAGGAAGTCTTATCCGGCTTATTCCCTAATTCTATAAAGGGACAGATATCGTTCCTGTAAAATAAATTGATGATATCATCAAAATTCGTGAAATCGTAAACGGCCATATCGGGAATGCGGTAGAAGATTTTTTCGGAAAATACATTCTGGAAGCGGGCATACTGGAAGTGAAAACGGCTCTGACATTCTAAAAAGATTTCATAAAAATTGTGGGACAATACATTCTGTGCCAGTCCGACATTTAAGATCTGGAGCCAGGGAGATTTCATAGGCTCCCTACGGGCGGTATCCATGGTGATCAGATGGACGCCGCTGCCTGACTGCTTTGCATCGATGACTGGGGAGAACAGGCTTTTCAAATCCGTTTCCTGCTTATAGGGTGCCGTATCACTGGAGTCTGAGGGCTTCATTATATTCTGGCGATATGCGCTGGGAGTGGTGTTGTAGAATTCCCTGAATACCTTATTGAAAGCCGTAGTGCTTGCAAAGCCGTTGTTGAAGGCAATCGTGGTGACGGAATGATCCGTTTCCTTCAGTTCTTCCAGGGCGTGCTCCAGACGCACCTGATTCAGATAGCGGCTGAAGGTCATGCCAAAATTCTGCCGGATGAATTTGGACAGATATTGGGGAGTAAGGAACATATGGTCTGCAAGCGTCTGCTGATTTAGCGGAAGGATATAATTGGTGTTGATATAATTGGAGATTTTTGCAATCCGTTCAGCATGATGGAGCTCGTTGCTGGAACTGTTTTCCGAGCTTATGGGAACCAGAAGATATTCGTTGACGCAGTCTATCAGGGCATATAAAAGGGAACACATCTGCAGATTGTTATCTTCTTTCTGATAAGCCATGATCATATCCGTAAGCAGATTCTTCAATTTCGCATAGTCGCTCTTTCGTCCGATGGAGGAATTGCATACAACCTGACAGCCCGGTCTGATCATGCTCTCGAAGAGGCTGCAGGTCAGGCTGACATCCAGGATCTGATTGTCTGAAATAGAATCAAATTTGTACCGGATGCCGGGATGAATCAGGATAATATCATCCTTTTCCAGGATGTATTTCCCATCGGCATCTTCCATGGATATGGTCCCGTTTAAGATCATGCGGAAATGGTACTGGTCAGAACTGTATTGAAGAAATCTTTTTATAGTGAGAAACCCCATATCAATCGAGGTTGCAACATGGGAAAACAGATACATAATAGCCTCCATTCTTTAATTCGGTTACAGATGAAAATCGATTTCAAATAAAATGATATTGTTGATGGTCAGGTGACAGGATAACTCTAAAGTATCGGAAACTTCAGCCTTCGATATCTTGAGGTCCGGGATGCTGATCTGCTTCAGATAATCAATCTCGTCATTGCTCAGATCCCTGGGCGTATCCATCCGGAGCCATTCGTGCAGGATATTTCCGTGGTTTTGATTGACAGTGCTCTGCCGTATCGTATAGGTGCCGTCACGGAGCCCGCTCAGGCGGAAAGTCAGATCAAGCGGAGGGAGGGGCTCAAATGCAGAAGAAGGATTCCTCAGTATTTCAAATTCTTTCGGGTTATTGCAGAAACGCTCGTTAAAATAGCTGTAATGATAAGCAAGGATCTGAAAACTCTGGTCGGATTCCGCAGTGATGATATAATGGTCTCCTTTGCCGATCAGGCGGTCACCAAGCTTCTTCAATAAGAAAAAAGCATAATAGCTTGGTTTTTTAATTCCGTTTCTGCTCATCAGCCCGTTTCCACCAAACAGGATATCTGCGGAATCCCCGTATTCGATGGAGATATCGGAGAAAGTCCAATATCCAAGCGCATCCACCGCAGAAAAGTTATCCAGGGTTTCCTTGACGATAAAGGCAGCCTGGTAGGTGGAGTCGTTGATGTAATTTCGGGAAGAGATATGGGTGCTGTATTCAGTCGCATACAGTTCCGGCTTTTCTGTGAAATGCCTGTTGATCAGAGCCCTGATCTGGCTGATGTATTTTTTGTAGAGATCTTTATCCTTTGAAAGCAATATGAACGGTGCACCGGATTCCGTAAACTTAGGGGTCTCCGGGCGGATGTAGGGGTACAGGTAGAAGGAGATGAAGTCGGGTGCCAGATGGCGCCTGATCAGTTCCCTGATCGTGGATTCCAGACAGGAGACCGGGATAAAGGTGTTGAATCCCGGACCTCCGACCTTTGCGGAAGGAACAAAGCTTTTTATCGTCTGGTATACAAACTGAAAACGCTCGGCATAGGCCTGAGGGGGTTCGATAATGGTCATGATGCTGTTGTATTCCATCCATAACTCGAACTTCCATAGAGAGACCTCCTGGAAACCGTAGCGGTTGATGCAGTTTTTCATCAGCACGGGAAGAAACTCTTTCATGCGCCGGTTATAATCCACCTGGCTCCGGTTCAGGGACAGCTCGTCGATATGCTGATGTTCTTTATACATGATATGTGAGCTGTTTCCAAGATCAAAAAGAGGATACATATGAATGGAACGAAGAAAATCGATAATCCGGAAAATCTTGAGCATGGAGTAGGTGGTCGTGCCTTCGGAACTGTAGCTGTCAATCAGGTCGAGGATGCCCTGGATCCTTCCATACCGGAAATGAAGTTCCGACTGAAGCCCTGTCAGATGCTCACGGAAAGACGGCTTTTCAAAATTCTGAGGAAAGCCCAGATTAATCAGTTCCATCCAGGTCGGACGAATTGGTTTTGACTTGGAAATGGTTTCTTCCACTACCACTTTGAGGGATGATTCGGCGATGGAATTGCCGCCGTCGGCTGCATGGATATTGTCGGTGATAAAATCCTTTGCAAGGGCAGGCTCACTGATCACAGCGTCCTGTTTCAAGTCGGAGGGCTGTCTGGAATCTTCCAGGTTCTTCCGGTATTCGGAAGGGCTGAGGTCGTATGTATGGAGGAAAAGCTTCTGGAAGGCCGACAGATTCGGAAATCCACAGGACAGTGCGATTATATTGGGCGGAATAGAGGTATATTGAAGCTGTTCCGCCGCGGCCAGGAGTCGGATCTGGTTCAGGCACTCGTAGAAGGTCAGGTTCAGGTGCTGCTTCATAAAACGGACCAGGTATTGAGGTGTAATTTCCATATAATCGGCGAGGTCCTGCAGTGCGATGGAAGTAGGGTAATTCTGATGGAGATAGGAGAGCAGCTTCTGAAGTTTTTTCTCCTGTTTATTTTTTGGCTGGTCGTGATCCGGTATGGGACCGACAAATTCGGTACTGATGTAATGGAACAGCTGGTAGATGCTGGACAGCAGATGGAACCGGTTTTCAGATAAGTCGCTGTAGTGTACAAGGGCAATCTGTGCAATATACATGCGCAGGACAGAATAGTCCCGGTCCGTGTCGGCAGCAGAGTTGCATACGATGCGTGGGTAGGATTCTGAAAACGCCTCCTTAAAGAACAGATAGTCAAAATGGAGTTCTAATATCAACGCAGAGGCTTCGCTTTCCAGATGATAGGGTTTATCGGGCAGAATCAGCAGGACATCCCTGTCTGAAAGATGAAACAGCTGATGATCCAGCGTTATGATGGCATTTCCGGTCAGCATACATAAGAATGTAACGGTCTGGGAGGCATAGTTTACCGGAGCTGTTAATTTATATACAATCGCCTTGCTATTGGACTGGTTTTTGGTTAAATGATACACTGGACACCTCGAATGTGGATTTTTAAAGTAAAAACAAATGAATATATAAACATTATAGGATGGAAATGTTAACATTACAACAAAATTATGAACCTTTTTGAAAGGTATTGGGCCGAAGCTCCTGAGACACGAAAAAACAGCCGGCAATCTGCATGGAACTGATTATGGATGACGGTGTCGGAGCAGCCCTGATTTACTATAATGGGAATATAAAAATTTAGGAGGTATCATTTATGAAAAAGTTTCAAAAGCTATTGGCGCTCCTTTTAGTGGCAGCCATGACAGTGACCATGTTAAGTGCGTGCGGCAATTCAGAGAAGGCGGATACGTCTGCTGATACTGAGGCAGAAACAGAAGCAGCTTCAGATGATGAAGAGATGGCTGAGATCAATGTCATGGTTTTATCCCTTGGAGCCATGGGAGAAGGCAAGACGGAAGTCGAGAACCAGATCAATGCGATTACCGAAAAGGAAATCAATACCCATGTAACCTTGAATTATGTGGAAGTCGGCTCTTATTCCGAACAGCTGAACCTGGCGATTACCGGAAATGAAAAAGTAGATCTCTGTATGACTACCCCGATTCCGGGTTCAAACTTCGTGACACTGACTGCAAACAATCAGCTGCTTCCTCTGAATGATCTGCTGGACGAGTATGGCAAGGAAATGCAGGATGTGGTTGGAGATCTGGTAAAAGGTACAACTGTAAAGGGAAATATCTATGCGGTACCTGCTTACAGAAACCTCGTATCAAGCACCTATATCATTGCAAGAAAAGACCTGCTTGAGAGCACACAGCAGCTTGATGCCTTTAACAACATGAAGACATGGACAGAATATGAGAATATCATGAAAGCCGTTACAGCAAACAATGACATAGCTGGTATCAGCAACACGGATGCCCAGGGAACAGTCATCTCAGTGTTACAGTCATTCCTTGATGCAGAAAACATCGCAGATGCTTCTTCCTATGACGGACTTGGCGATGGCTATAAGCTTATTGCATGCGACGAAGATGGAAAGGTATTCAACTATTTTGAATCAGATGAATACAAAACCATGATCGAAAGAGTAAACAACTGGTATGAAGAAGGCCTGGTATATAAAGATGCCGCTACTTCAGACCAGACAGGTGATGAATTAATGAAATCAAATGTTTCTTTCTCATTCGTTGGAATGGCCGAGATTGGTGTCGAGTCATCCAAAAAAGGAGCAACAGGATATGATGTGGCAGTGCAGAAGCTCAACACGGCACCGATTACGACGAACAGCTGTACAAAATTTGACTGGGCTGTTCCTGTAAGTGCAACAGAAAAAGAAGCAGCTGTCAAATTCCTGAACCTGATGTATACAAACAAAGATATCGCAAATCTCCTTGCCTGGGGTGTTGAAGGAAGAGATTATGTTGTAAAAGACGGTGTTGCAGCATTTCCTGAGGGCGTGACCCGTGATAACGTACAGTATCATACTGCAGACTTCCTGTATGGCAGCCAGTTCCTTGTATATCCATGGGAAGGTTCACCTGCAACCCTCAGAGAAGAAGCAGCAGCAGAGATGAAAGATGGCGGCGTGTCTCCTTACCTCGGATTCAGCTGCGATACGACAGTGATTTCAAATGAACTTGCAGCAATCAGCAATGTAATCAGTGAATATGCACCTACATTGGAAAGCGGAACAACAATCGAATATTATGATGATTTTATCAAGAGTTTAAAGGATGCCGGTGCGGATAAGGTTATCGCAGAATATCAGACGCAGCTTGATGCATGGCTGGCAGAACAGAAATAGTAACTATTCAGGACTACGTCCTTCATAGTCACATGTGAGACAGGGGTTCTGAACAGTTACCAGAAATAAACAGATAACACAGCGGCATATCAGGATAGTCCGGATATGCCGCAACAATTAAAAGGGATTGAAATTCATTCATAAAGGAGAATGTTATGGATTGCGTGAGAGGAGATAGGATTGTGGAAAATGGTAGTTTATTTCATACAGAAAAAAAGAGTAAAGTGCTTTTTGATCTGATTGCCGCAGCTTTGGTTGCGTTAGCAAGCTTTGTCGCTCCATTCGCGTCCTACATATATAAAGGAAATACTTATACGATTTCAGGTTTTGAACTGCTGTCAGGAAAAACGATCATGGGTGGAAAAGTGGTGATCGATTCCTCAACCGTATTGTGGATTGCGATTGTAACTGCCCTTCTGATGGCATTGACAGCCGTTCTTTTTCAGAAGATGAAAGCGAGATCCGGTGGAGTAAGCGTCCTGATGCTTGGTATCGTTATGGCAATATGTACGGCGATATTCTCGAACCAGGTGGGCGAGATCCTGGTGGATACCAAAAATCCGAAGATGGGCTATGGAGCGCTGATGCTCATGGCTGCAGGATTGTTTTCGGTCATCAGAGGCCTGCAAATTCTGTATAAGCTGAAGGTGTTGACGGCGCTTGACTTCATGGTGCTGCCCGGACTTTTATACATTCTGGTCAACAACTATCTGCCCATGGCGGGCATTGTGCTTGCTTTCAAAAAGATCAATTTTGCAGTCGGAATATGGGAAAGCGAATGGGTCGGATTTGCAAATTTCAAGTATCTGTTTGCGACAAAAGATGCATTTATCATCACACGAAACACGATTTTATATAACATCACATTTATCATAGTGGGAAATGTACTGGGCATCCTTGTGGGAATCTGTCTGAGCGAAATCTTTTCGAAAAAGCTTCAGAAGTTCTTTCAGACGACCATACTTCTGCCGCAGCTGATCTCCATGATCATAGTTGCTTATATCGTATACGGATTTTTAAGCAATGAATCCGGATGGATCAACAACACGATCTTTGCAAATGAAGAGACAGTCAATTTCTATGCATCAAAAGCATACTGGCCGTTTATCCTGGTTTTTGTAAACACATGGAAGGGCCTGGGATACAGTTCCATTATCTTCATGTCGTCAATCATCAGCATCGACAGAAACTTATATGAAGCATCCTATGTAGACGGATGCGGAAGATGGCAGCAGATCAAACACATAACACTGCCGCTTCTGAAACCGACTATCATCACCCTTGTCCTGATTCAGGTAGGCAGAATCTTCTACTCCGATTTCGGCCTGTTCTACCAGGTTCCGATGGATTCGGGAACCCTGTTTTCAGTGACGCAGACTATCGATACTTATGTGTACCGAAGCCTGATGAAGACCAACAACATATCCATGGCATCGGCTGCAAGTGCATTCCAGTCCGTGGTAGGATTCACGATTATTATGATATTCAATGGAATTGTCAGAAAAGTAAATAAAGAAGATGCTTTATTCTAGAGAGGAGGAACTAAGATGGAATCAGGTGTAAAAGGAGCAAACGAGAAGGTTTTCCAGACCATTATTACGGCATTTCTGTTTATTTTGGCCTTGCTGGCAATTCTTCCCTTCATGTTGCTGATCTCTTCTTCCTTGACGGAAGAAAAATCATTGTTGTCAGAAGGCTATAACTTTATTACGACGCATTTTAGTGCCTATGCGTATAAGTATCTGTTCCTGTCAAACGGAGCTAAGATTTTCAGATCCTACGGGATTACATTTTTCATAACGGTTGCCGGCACAGCTGTCAGCCTGATTATCGGGCCGCTGCTGGCATACCCAATGTCCAGGGCAGACTACCCGAGGCGGAAAATCGTCACGCTGCTTGTCGTATTTACCATGCTCTTCAACGGCGGGGTCGTACCATCCTATCTGATGTGGACCCAGATCTTCCATTTGAAGAATACAATCTGGGCTTTGGTATTTCCGAATCTGCTTTTTAACGGATTCTATATCATACTTTATAAAAACAATTTCAAAGCCAATATCCATCCCGCTTTGATTGAAGCGGCAAAAATCGATGGCGCCGGAGAGTTTTTCATCTACCGGAAAATCGTTCTTCCGTTATCTACGCCGATACTGGCTACGATCGGACTGATGGTCGGCCTGGGATACTGGAACGACTGGACAAACGGTCTGTACTATATCAGCGACAACAGGCTCTACAGCCTGCAGCTGCTGCTGAACAGCATCATTAACAATATCAGCGCGCTGGCAACCATGAGCACTTCGGCGACACTGGGCCAGAGCGACATGCCTGGAACAGGAATCCGTATGGCGATGGCTGTAATAGGGGTTATCCCGATTATCATCCTCTACCCGTTTTTCCAGAAATACTTCATCAAAGGAATCGCAATCGGCGGCGTAAAAGAGTAGGAGAGCGGATAGCCGTGAAGAAAGCACGGTAAGGAGGAAGCCATGTTCGAAAAACATATGATTTATGATGAGGGCTTTTGCAATGTAGAAAAGAACGGGGAAATAACAGGCTTCCAGGTAGGCGTCCGGATTACCTACTACAGGGGCGTATGCCTGGCGGTGGTAGATAATTTTGAAGTGACGGTGGACGGAGTGCACTACACAAAGGACCAGATGACCTTTACCGTGAAAAACACGGCCTATCGTTTTGAGGAGATGGTTGGAAGAACGGATATACGCTGGGATTTCGGAGAGGTCGCCTATTTGACCATCGCCCTTCCCGGCGGCCTGTCAGAAGGCGAACATATCGTCAGGGTGGCAGAAGATATCCGGGTGGTCTATGGCATGATGCCCATGCGTATGTCAAACCATGCAGAATTGGAAAAAAAGATACGGTTAAGAAGGCCACATAAATTGCAGGCGGATATTAGAAGAGGGGTTTCCTTATACAGCTACCAGCAGGAATACTACCTCAGGCAGATGGATCTGGAAGACTGCATAAAAGCCGTGGCAGACATGGGGGCGGACGGAATTGAACTTATTTCGGAAGCCATGATCCCCAATTTTCCGAACCCGCCCCAGTCCTGGGTTGACAGATGGTTCAGCCTGATGGACAAATACCATACAGTTCCTACCTGTTACGATGCCTTCATGGACGGACAGATTTATGACGGAGTCTCAATCACAGATGACGAAGCGGTCGGGATGATGGAAAGGGATATCAGGCTTGCTGCAAGGCTGGGATTCAAGACAATGCGCGTCCTTTGCGCAGTGCCGCTGCGCATCATTGAACGTGCCCTGCCCTGTGCGGAAAGATACAATATCATTATGGGAATCGAAGTCCATGCGCCGTTTAAACTAGGCACCCCATGGCTGGACGAATACATCGATTTCATAAGGAAGACGGGCACGAAACATTTTGGAATCATCCCAGACCTGGGAATTTTCGTGGAGCGTCCTGTACGCATCCTGGAACGAAAACACATCCGCCACGGAGCCACACCGGAAATCGTAGAATTTATAAGCAGAAGCTATACGGAACGCAGGACAAGAGAAGATATCCTGCCGGAAATCATGAAGATGAATCCGAATGAAGAAGACTTAAAGTGGGCAAAGGAAGCCTTCGACTATACCTATTGCGATCCTGAACTGCTGGCAAAATACATTCCGTATATTGTCCATATCCATGGAAAAATGTACGAAATGGAAGACGGAATCGAATACAGCATTCCGACAGACAAGGTCATCCGCGTTTTGAAAGAAAACGGCTGGAAAGGCTATATCAATACGGAGTATGAGGGACAGAGGCATTATCATGATATTCCGGACTGGGATGTGGACAGCGTAATGGAAGTCCGTGAACATCATAAGATGATGAAGAGGTATATAGAGGGATAGTGAATATTGGTACCTGACACCATAAATTTTTTTTTATGGTGTCAGGTACCATAAATTTTTTTTTATGGTGTCAGGTACCGCAGCAGCCCTTCCTTTATTAATCCTCCAGGAACTTCATCTTCACATCGAAATCCGGAGAGGTGAGACGTTTGTAAGTAAGGTAGTTTGCACCCACACGCATGGTGTTCAGCAGATTGATGACTTCCGGTATAGAAAGGAAATCATCTTTATCAGAGTCCAGCCAGGTTCTGGCTGCAAGGAAATGCAGCTCCAGGTATATTTTGGTGAAATGGGAGCGGAGAGGGTCATGGGGCATGCCGTCGTCATCCATCATATGCTCGATATGTTCATTCAAAATGTGTTTCAGTTTTTTGACGAAGTAGGTATCTCCGTGTTTTGGGTCCAGCAGGACAGCGATTGCCTTCTTATGTTCTTTGCAGAAATCGAACCAGGCAAACAGTGCCAATGGCGGAGCATAATCAAATTTCGCCTCGAATAGTTCCGGAGGCAGGGGGGTGTGCCTCTCTTTTTGCAGGACCGTATATCGGTGGGTAATATCAGCCAGCAGTGAAGCTTCAATCTGCTCCATGAGGTCATAGATATCATTATAATACTGATAGAAAGTGCCCCTGGTGATGTTTACGGAGCTGCAGATTTCCTTTACGGAAATTTTATCCCATTTTTTATGGAGAATCAGATCCAGATACGCATCTGTAATTCTTTGTTTTGTCTGTTCGGATTTGGTGGTTCTGATGCCGGCAGATGGTCCTGTCATTTTGTGCCTCCTATTGCGCTTTATATATATGTTGGGGTCAGAATGTATTTTGCCCCCCTAATAGCTTCGATTAAAAACATGAAAATCAGACAGAAATAATGAAAGTGTTCTGTTGTCTGTTCATGCAAACATTTAAAATTAAGATAGGCAAGTTCCCAGGGAAATTATACAATACCAGAATCATTTAAGCAAGAAAAACGGGAATGGGAAGGGCGCTCCAGCAGAGTTTCATCTATTTAGGGTTGTAAAAGAAAAGGAGGAAAAACAATGAGTTATCATTTTTTTGTGCAAAGCGATATCGTATTCGGGAAAGGGTCAGCAGGTGAACTTCCCGGCATAATAAAGAGCCATGGTCTGAAGAACGTCATGATGATCTACGACGAGGGAGTTAAGGCCGCAGGGATTGCGGAAAAAGTGTTGGAGCAGGTGGAAAAAGCAGATGTGAAAATCATCATTTTCGATAAGGTACTCCCGAATCCGTCCAACGAACTGGTGGAAGAAGCGGCTGTGCTTGCAAAAGAGGCAGGTGTTGACGGTTTTGTTGCAGTTGGCGGCGGAAGCAGCATAGACCTTGCAAAGGCAGTAAATGTGCTGATGACAAATCCAGGGACAATCGGCCAGTATGGCGGAATCGGGAATGTGAAGAATCCGGTTCTCCCATTGGTGGCGATCCCGACAACAGCCGGTACTTCCAGCGAAATCACCAATGTGGTTGCGTTGACGGATACACAGGCAGTATGCAAATACGTCATTATCGACAACAAGATCACGCCTACAAACGTGATCGCAGATCCGGAATTCACAAGGACGATGCCGGCCTCTGTAACGGCAGCAACGGGAATGGATGCGATTACTCATGCAGTGGAAAGCTATATTTCAAATATGGCAAATCCGTTGACAGAATACAATTCTTTAAAAGGACTGCAGGTTTTATATAAGAACCTTCCAAAGGCAGTAAAAGATGGTTCTGATATGGAGGCAAGGGAACAGATGATGCTTGGATGCATCATTGCGGGATATGGATTTTCAAATGCCAATCTGGGACTGGTTCATGGAATTGCCCATACCCTGAGCGCTCATTTTCACCTGGCCCACGGCATGGCGAACGCGACGATCCTTCCATATGTCATGGAATTCAATGCCAAAAGCTGTCCGGAAAAAATGGTGGAGCTGGCGAAAGCGATCGATCTGCCTGTAACTGGAAATATGGAAGAGGATCAGTATCTTCTGGCAAAGGAACTGAAGAAGCTTGCAGAGGATATTGGAATCAGGACCTTGTCAGAACAGGGAATCGAAGAAAAAGATCTGGATATGCTTGCTGACGACGTATTGAAAGAACCGGTACTGAACTTCAATCCACGCAATAATATTACAAAAGAGCAGATTCTGGATATTTTACATAAAGCGTTTTAAAGGCACAAGGTTACAGGCAGGTATCGAAGACAGATTGCGGATATCGCCGTTAACCGGAAGAGAAAGGAATTACATCAATTGAACAAAGAAAAGAAAATCAAAATCATAATTTCCATAGTCGCAATTTCCTTTATTCAGGGACTTCAGTACAGCGTCTCGCCGGTATTGGGGCAGATACAGTCTTATTATGCGGGAGTGGACATCAGCCTGGTACAGATGCTGGTTACAGCCCCTGCCCTGCTGGCAATGATTGTGGCGCTTGTATCGGGATGGCTGGTGCTGAAAATCAGCAAAAAGAAGCTGCTTGTTTTTGGGTGCCTGGTAGCGGGAATAGCCGGATTTCTGCCGTTCCTGTCGGACAGCTTTGAACTGCTGTTTTTTTCAAGGACATTTTACGGAGTCGGCCTGGGACTTGCATGTGCTTTGAATACGGCTGTAGTAGCAGAATTTTTTGAAGGCGATGAAAGGGTGACAGTCATGGGAATCCAGGCTTCCAGCATCGGAGCCGGCATGGTGGTCATCTCTACACTGGGCGGAAAACTCGGCGCCTACGGATTCAGGGCTTCTTATTTTATCAATATAGTTGGATTCCTTTCTATGGTTGTGATTGCGCTGCTGCTTCCGGATACGGGAAAGGCAAGAGTGTCGGGCAAGGATAAGATCAGATTGAATAAAAAGGTGTTTGCCGTATCTTTTATTGGGATAGTGGAAGTCCTGTTTCTGATGTCCTACACCACGAACATTGCCATGCACATCAGTGGAAAACTGGCGGGCGATACGATGGTGTCAGGAATACTGACAGGGGTTTTTGCGGCGGCACAGATCGTTATGGGACTCCTTCTGGGACGCGTGACGAAAATTTTTGGAAACTATTCGCTGCCGGCTGCGATGCTGAGCTTCTGCGCAGGTGCAGTTATCGTGATGTGTTTTCCGTCTAGCTACCTTGGGCTGATTATCGGAGCTGTCTTTTGCGGATTTTCCCAGGGAATGTTTGTCCCCCAGGCAATGTGCGAGGTGTCAAATGCTGTAAAACCGGTGGCGGCAGCCATGGCGGCAGCGATTTTTACCTGTGCCCTGTGCATTGGGCAGCTGCTGTCTCCGATCGTACTGAACGCAGCATCAAAATTATTTTTTGGAAATGTGACGACCACTTATGTATTCCTGATTGCGGCAATCGGAATGGGTATAGCCGGAATACTCGTTAGTATTCGTCAATTTGCACAAGGTTCTGCAATGAGGACGTGATGTAAAACATGTTCATTCGCAGCGCGCTCTCGCTTAGATGAAGACGTAGTGGTACGTAAGGCCGCAAAGTACGCGGCCTAAGTACCAACGTCTTCATAAAGCTGCTCATTGAATCATGTTTTGCATCACTGAGTGTCAGAGGGCGGTGTGCAAATTGACGAAGCCGAGGTTTACGATGTGCTTTTGACACTCTAACCAAATTTTGTGACTATTCAGGACTGCGTCCTTCATAGTCACAGATGATGCACACGAATTGCAAAATCAGCAATTGGGAGCACACATGTCTCGGATTTCTATGCGAATTCAGCACAAAACACCTCGAGAGACAGGGATTCTGAACAGTTATCAAATTTTTATACTAATAAATATCAAATAATGGAGGTTTTTAAAATGAAAAAGAAATTAGCGTTATGCACACCGATTCCAGAAAAACAGATGGAATTGATCAAAGAATATTGTGACATTACTATATGTGGTGAATTAAAGCATGGAAAAGGAAATGTGACGGAAGAACAGACAAAGGAAGAATGCATGGGAAATGAGCTCGTTGTCCTTGGCGATGAATATGCCGGAGCAGATACGATTAAGGCATGGGCAGAAGCGGGAATGAAATTCATGGGAGTTGCAAAGGGGACACCTGCAACGGTGGATCATGATGCGATTGCAGAAGTGGGCCTGGAGCTCTCCTACACGCCTGGAAGGAACCGCGTGGCGGTTGCGGAATTCAATATCGGCCTTATGCTTGCAGCGGCAAGAAGAATCACCCTCAGCAGCACAGGACTGCAGAAAGGGGAGCATCTCGGGGAGCCTGTAGCGGATATCTATGATGTGCCGGATGTCAAGAATGTAATCTGGGGACCGCTTGACGAAAACCATCCTTTCATCGATTACGGCATCGGATTCGAGCTGTACGGAAAGACTCTTGGTATCGCCGGATACGGAGCAATCGGAAGAGAAGTCGCAGTAAGAGCCAAGGCATTTGGCATGGAGATCATTGCTTACGATCCATACTGCCCGGCAGAAAAGATCGAGGCGGACGGAGCGAAATCTGTGGATCTGGACACGATGTTAAGCCAGAGCGACATGGTCAGTATCCACCTGCCGGTCATTCCAGCAACAAAGGGAATGGTAAATAAAGACTGGTTCGCAAAAATGAAACCGACGGCATATGTCATCAATACAGCAAGAGCATGGGTAATTGAGCAGAAGGATTTTGTGGAAGCGCTGCAGAACAAGACAATCGCAGGTGCTGCAATCGACGTGTTCTGGCAGGAACCAGTTCCAGCCAACCATCCACTGCTATCCATGAGAAATGTAACACTGACCCCTCATATGGCGGGCCTTACTACAGATGTAGACGGCTGGTCAGGAACGATGATGGGAGACGAGGTAACTGCTTATCTGAAAGGCGAACCCAGAAAATATATCTGGAAGGTTCAGAAGTAAAAGCTGTGCGGCACCGGGCTACTGAAAAGCTGCTAAAAGAGTGATTTTTATAGGAGATGGAATGATGAAAGGGAAAGAAAAATATCCACATATATTTTCCCCAATTCGAATTGGGAATATCAGATTGAAAAACAGGATCATCGCAGCGCCTACCAGCCCGAGCATGATTACGACGGATGGACATTTTACGCCGGAGATGATCGCATATCTGGAGGAAAAAGCGCTGGGCGGTGCAAGTGTAGTAACTTATGGGGAATCGATCGTGCATTCCGCGACGGGAAAATCCCACAACAAGCAGCTGCAGCTGGATTCTTTCGGTGTAAAGCAGGGAATGGCCCAGGCTGCAAGGGCCATCCATAACGCAGGGGCTTATGCCAATATCCAGCTTTCCCACGGCGGGAAATACGGCGGCTTAACAAGCGTCGGGGGCGAGCATGGCTGCTCGGACGTTGCCTATGGACCGAGCCCAGAGACTACCCCAGCCGGAGAAGTGCAGGAAATGCCCAGGGAACTGATTCTGGAAATCATAGAATCCTACAGGGCCGGAGCCAGACTCTGTAAAGACTGCGGATTCGATATGGTTCAGGTCCATGCAGCCCATGGCTGGCTCTTTTCCCAGTTCCTGTCCCCTGTCATGAATCAGAGAACGGATGAGTTCGGCGGATCCCTGGAAAACCGCGCAAGGTTCCTCCTTATGGTGCTTGACGCTGTAAGGGACGGCGTGGGCCCAAGATTCCCTATTGAAATCAGGCTTTCCGGAGATGATCTTACGGACAGCGGACTGGGATTGGAAGATTGTATTGAAGTGGCAAAAATGGTGGATGACAAGGTGGATTTGTTCAACATTTCCTGCGGAAACCACGAGGATCCAGACATGTTCTGCAGGACCCATCCGTCTGCATTCTTCCCAAGAGGCGTGAACGTCTATCTGGCGGCAGAAATCAAGAAGCATGTGAAGACACCGGTGGCCAGTGTAGGCTCCCTGAAGGATCCTGAACAGATAGAAGAAATCATCGCAACAGGGCAGGCGGATATCGTGGAAATCGGACGCGCTCTGCTTGCGGATCCTTATCTTCCAAAGAAGGCATTGGAAGGAAATGCGGAAGATATTACGCCTTGCCTGAGATGCTATGAATGCTTCGGCGAAACCTCCAGGAGCGAAACCGTAAAATGTGCGGTAAATCCGACAATGGGGCAGCAGCTTTCAGAGAAGTGCGGCAGGAAAGATCCTGAAAGAAGGAAGAAAGTTCTCGTTGCAGGCGGAGGTCCGGCGGGAATGGAGGCAGCGATAACTGCGGCCAATAGAGGACATGATGTAACCCTGGTAGAAAAAGCAGGAAAATTAGGAGGGAACCTTCATCCGGCAGGAGCTGCCGACTTCAAGAAAGATATTGCCGATTTCTGCAGGGTTTTGATCAAGAGGGTAGAAGAAGCAGGCGTGAAAGTCGTTCTGAATACGGAAGTGACAGAAGCGTACATCAGGGAATTTGCACCGGACGTCCTGTTTGTTGCAATCGGTTCGAATGAACTGGTACCTCCGATCAAAGGAATAGATCTTCCCAATGTAATCATGGCAATTGATGCGGAACTGCACCCGGAGAAGCTCGGGAAAAAAGTCGTGATCATGGGAGGCGGCCTGGTTGGAAGCGAGGCAGCAATTTCATTCAGCCATGAAGGCAAAGAATGCTCCATCATAGAAATGAAAGGCAAAGTAGCCGAAGAGGTGAATTCCTTCTACAGAGGCGGCCTGATGGTAGAGGTTGAGAAGTCTGCATCCATCTATTTAAATACGACCGTGAAGGAAATCCTGCCGACTGGCGTATTATGCCAGAGGGATGGCAAGGAATTCATCGTGGAGGCGGATTCCGTTGTCTGCGCACTGGGATTCAGGGCGCCCTATGATAAAGTAGATTCGTTCTGCGATCTGGCAGACGAGTATTACATTATTGGCGACTGCAAGAATGTAGGACAGATCTATCAGGCGGTGAACAGCGCCTATTATGCAGCGCAACTGGTTTAAGTCAGATAGCAGCGCGTTTTGCGGGGTATATCTGAACCGCAGGCAGCAGCCTTACTTATAGTTTCGCAAATATAGAAGAAGAGTGGTCTGCAGTTTGCAGACCACTCTTCTTTCGGTAAGCAGGGAAAATTGGAAGGGACCAGGCATTCGGCCTGGTCCCTTCCAATTATAATTATTTCTGTATGTGTGCCATGGTCTCTTTCAGTTTTATTAAATCTGAATCCAAATGCTGATACATATCGATATAGAGTGGATACATCTGATCGTATACATCAGCCCATTCCTCCACAGGCTGGATGATTTCCTTTACCTGGATCAGTTTGCTGATGGTTTCCGTAAGGTCTGGGAACACTCCGACTGCATGGCCGGCAATCAGCGTATCGCCAAAAGGAACGTCACCTGATTTTTCATCCAGAATGTAGACCGGCATGCGGAGCATGGAGGCTTTGATCTGGCACCAGACACGGCTCTTCGAACCGCCTCCGGTGATGCGCAGGCAGTCTGCTTTTGCTCCGGTATCTTTGATTGTCGTCATGACATGGCGGAGGGCAAATGCAGTTCCTTCAAATACAGAACGGATGATGTCCTTGCGCTCGGTATCCAGAGACAATCCGATGAACATGCCTTTCGCATGGGAATTCCACAAAGGAGCCCGTTCGCCTAACAGATACGGGAAATAGATCAGTCCGCCGCTTCCTGGTTCTGATTCGGCAGCCAGCTGATTGAGATGCTCATAAACGTTGATGTTGTGCAGGGCGGCATAATCCTGCTCCGCCTTGCCGAAGGTGTCCAGATACCATTTGATGGATGCGCCGCTTGTATTGATCGGTGCGTCGAAGATATAAGGCATTCCGGTAATGGAGCAGGGTTTTGTTACAACCGGAAGGTCTGACTGGCTTGGTTTGTCATGCCCCACAAAAACAAGGGAAGTGGTTCCGGAAGATTCCCCGGCTTCCCCGATTTGGCTCAGGCCTGTGGCATACATGGACGCCATGGCATCGCTGGCCCCTGCAACGACGGGAATCCCGCTGACCAGTCCGGTTTCGGCGGCTGCGCTCGCTGTAACAGAACCGATGATTTCATGGACGGCTTTTGGCTGCGGCAGTATGGAATTCAGATCGACACCGATTACATCAGAGATTTCATCAGACCATTTCAAAGTATTGATATCAAGACACTGGCATCTTGCAGCCTGGTCGATATCCATAGTCATCTGACCGGTTAGTTTAAAATTCAGATAGGAGCTTGCCTGCATAATCCGGTAAGTCTTTGCGAAAAGTTCCGGCTCATTCTTTTTGAACCAGAGAATCTTATTCGGTAAAAATGCCACATCCGGCTGGGCACCGATGATAGAGACATATCTGTCAAAGCCGATGGTATCGATGATATACTGCAGTTCACCGGCAGAGCGTGCGTCCATCCAGATCAGGGCGTTTCTCAAAGGATTTCCTTCCCTGTCCAGCGGAAGCATGGTCACCGTCTGGGAACTGATGGAGATGCCCCGGATTTTTCTGACGATTTCAGGACCTGCCTGTTCTGTGACTGCACGCAGGATCTCTGCTGTATGTTCCCACCAGGCTCCAGGATCCTGCTCCACCATGCCCGGACCCGGAAAAATCAGCGAATTTGCTCTGGAAGCGGATGAGACGACAGTTCCGTGCTCATCCATGATGATTGCCTTTACATTTGTAGTTCCAAGGTCAATCCCAAGCAGATAGTTTTCAATATTACGCATGTATCATGTTCCTCCACATTTGTTTATTTAAAAGATAGTCAGCTGTTAAATAACAATCATGAGCACAATGATATAATCCTATATTTATGATAACAGAATCAGTAGAAATGCTCAAAAAGATATTTGCCGTTAGGAAGAGGAAATTCACTATCAGGAGTAGCGCGTCAAAAGCCCATTTACAGAATGGTATTCGTCAATTTGCACAAGTTTTAATAATGAGGACGTGATGCAAAACATGTTTATTCGCAGCGCGCTCTCGCTTAGATGAAGACGTAGTGGTACGTAAGGTCGCAAAATACGCGGCCCAAGTACCAATGTCTTCATAAAGCTGCTCATTAAATCATGTTTTGTATCACTGCATGATAGGTATCGAATGTGCAAATTGACGAAGCCGAACGTTACAAGAGGGCTTTTGACGCGCTAATCTTATCAGGGCAAAACGGAATTTTTTCCTTTATGTAGTGGCAATTAACGGTTTGAACCGGAAAAAAGAATTGCCTATACTTAGGGCAGAAATTGAAAAGTTTGATGTAGCTGTTCAGAAAATAGCCTGAATGGTTACGGTTTGATTTGAAAGGAGCATAAAAGATATGAAAATGAAAGCGGCAATGATGTACGGACCAAGCGACATTCGTGTAGAAATGGTGGAGAAGCCAGCTTGTCCAAAGGACGGTCTGATTTTAAAAATAATGGCGGTAGGATTATGTGGATCGGATATCCGTAACCTGACCTGCGATTCCAGAAAAGGAAAATATCCGTTTATATACGGCCATGAAATTGTAGGTATTGTAGATGAAATAGGTCCAGAAGAAACAAAATATAAAGTGGGTGACAGATTATTCCTCTTCCCGGGCACATACTGTATGGAATGTGACGACTGTATCAGCGGTCACAGCGAAAACTGTACGAATGTGGAAAAAGGAATTGCAGGAACAGGCGGATTCGCACAGTATGTTGCGGTACCGGCAAGAAAGATCGAACTGGGCGGCATCTATGAAATTCCGGAAGATGTAAGCTTTGAAGCGGCAAGCCTTGGAGAGCCGTTAACATCGGTATATGCCTGTGAGGAGAATGTAGGCGTCGGATATCCTGATACACTGGTAATCATCGGGGCAGGTCCGATTGGATGCTTTATGGCTCAGCTGGCGAAAATCAGAGGGGCCCAGAAGATCATCATGATTGATATCAACGATATACGTTTGAAAATGGCAAAGGATTTTGGCGTGGACGACACTATCAACAGCGCAAAAGAAGATCCTATAGAAGCAGTGAAAAAGCTGACAAATGGATTGGGAGCAGACAAAGTAATCTCTGCAAATCCCTCGAATGCGGCACAGGCACAGAGTATTTTTATGGTTAAAAAAGGCGGCCTGGTCGTATTCTTTGGCGGAGTTCCGAAAGGATCCCTGACGGAATTGGATACAAATTACATCCACTACAATAATATCTGGATCAAAGGACATTTTGGAGCTTCCTACATCCAGTCGAAAAGAGCATATGAACTGGCAATTTCAGATGCTTTCCCAACAGAAAAATTCATCACGCATAAACTGTCGTTAAGCAGGATCAATGAAGGGATCGAGCTGACAAGGACAGGCGAGGCGATCAAGGTCGTGCTGCTTCCCCAGGAAGATTAAGTGTTATGGGTTACTGCACGCTCAGTGAAAAGTAATACGCGAATCCTGATCCGGCAGGGAGCCTCCGTTAGCAAGTGTATATGGCCTGGAATCATGCTATAATAGGGGCATGATTTTAGCACGGAGGATACTATGGAAGAATACAAATTACATACAAGGCAGAGGAAGCTTCTTTACCTTTTAAACTGCAGGCATGGCATTGCAAATGGCAAAGAGCTTTCTGCAAAATTAGGCGTATCCGAAAGAACGCTCCGCAATGATATCGCAGCGGTCAACGAGGCGATGGAGGCATACGGATTACAGATAAAAGCAGTTCCTGGAAAAGGATATTATCTTCAGATGGAAGACCGTAAGGTGCTGCACGAACTGTTTTCAGGAAAAGAGAATATCCAGACAAAAGAAGACCGTATCAGGTATCTGATCATGAAGCTGGTGCAGAGCGAAGAAGGGTGCGACCTGCGGGATCTGGAAGACGATATGTTTATCAGCAGGACGACCCTGGAAAACGATATCAAAGAAATCAGGCTGCGGATTACGGAGAATAAGCCGTATCTGAACATGCACCGCAAAGGAAACTTTGTAAGTCTGGACAATGACGAAATCAAGAAGCGGAACATTCTGATCCGTCTCTATTGCGAAAACTGGGATTACGATTCCAGAGACGGAATCGTGTTGAAAGACGATGTCATCAATCAGGAAATTCTGAATCAGATCAGGACGGAAATGAAAGAAATTCTGAAAAAACATGAGATTGAACTGGATGATTTCGGATTGATTTATCTGATTCTGGCGATTGCAGTCTCCTATTCCAGGATGCTGGAAGATTACAGGCTGGATGCGTCAGACCGTATCTGCACGGAGCGGTCAGTCTGCGAAGCGGTCAGGGAGCTGATGGACAGGCTGCAGATATTATGGGAGCTGGAAATCGGAGAACCTGAATACGGGTGGATCGCAGCAATACTGGAGCAGCTGGTCCTGCTGAATTTCAATACCTATACAAAAGAAGAAGCAGCCAGCAGAACAGACCTCAGATGCAGCCAGCTGGTGGAGCAGCTATCAGGTGAAATGAAGGAAAGGTATCATCTGGATTTTTCACAGGATGACAGGCTTTATGCCGCTATGCTCATCCACGTACAGGCCTTGATGAACAGCATGATATCCGTTCAGATGCAGAGCCGGTATCTGATGGAAGAGCTTAAGATGCAGCATCCGTTCTTAGGTGATGTTTCCCATTATCTTTGCAGGCGTCTGGAGCAATTGTGCGATTTGAAGCTGGATCAGGAGGAAGAGAATTACCTGCTCCCCATGCTGATCACCGCCCAGGGTAAATTGCTTGAGAACCTGCGTGGAAAAGGGATCAAAACAGTGGTGGTCAGCCATCTGAACGCCAGTCTCACCTACTATCTGATGGACAGGATACAGAAGATGTACGCTGGGAAAGTGGAGCTGGAAGGACCGTTCCCGATCTATGACAGGGATAACATCGACAAGGTGCATCCGGCTCTTATCATCACGACTGTGCAGATGGATGTATTCCGACAATTTGACACACCGGTCATAACGGTTTCTCCGCTGATAGACGAGAAAGATCAGAAGAAAATAGAACAGCATATTCAGAAGGCGGAATCCGAATATCTGTATCCGAAGCTTCCGAATGCACAGGAAGCCTATTTCCGCAAGGATCTGATTCTTCAGATTGAGCGGAAGGCAGACCTGACAGAAGTGCTGTCAATTATGGAAGAGAACCTGAGAGGAAACATGTATGTCAGCGATGAAGTACAGCTTGACTTGAAACGATGCTACTATGCGCTGCTGAAGAACGATACGTTATTCCTGTATGTGATTGGGGATAAGGCGCAGAAGACCATAGCCAGTGTTGCAGAATGCAGATATACGGTAGTTTGGAAGCAGATGCGGAACATCAGGAAAATTATGCTGATGGTCATCAATGAAGAAGAACGTTGTTATCTGGGAAGCTTCTATCAGATGGCGATGGATCTGTAAAGGAAAAGGCGGATTTGCACAAGTTTGTATAATGAGGACGTGATACAAAACATGTTCATTCGCAGCGCGCTCTCGCTTAGATGAAGACGTAGTGGTACGTAGGGCCGCAGAATACGCGGCCCAAATACCAACGTCTTCATAAAGCTGCTCATTAAACAATGTTTTGTATCACTGCGTGTCAGATGGCGGATGTGCAAATTGACGAAGCCACTTTGTTCTAAAATGTGATATAGGAAAAAGAGAGAGAAGGAAACAGGATGGGCAAGATTATTTTTTTGGATATAGATGGAACAATTAGGGATTTCGATGGATATGTTCCCGATTCTGCTGTAGAGGTGATCCGACAGGCAAGAAAGAATGGACACCAGGTGTGCATCAGCACAGGCAGGCCGTATTGCCAGATTGAGGATCGGATAAAGAAAATCGGATTTGATGGGATTATATCCGGATCAGGAAGTTATGTGGAATATGAAGGGAATTGTTTAAGCCAGAAGTATTTTTCGATGCCACTATACAAATCGATTTGCAGGTATCTCCTGGAAAGGAACTGCGTGATCGAGCTGCAGACCTATAAAGAAAGCTGTATTCTCAGAGAACAGGTGGAAGCATTCCAAAATATCGGGGAGAGGATCCAGAAAAAACTCGGAGAACAGGCGCGTAAAGTGGTGCATATGCCGCAGATTGTGGAATCGGAAGAAGAAATGGTTAACGTTGAAAAGATTCTGTTTTTCAGCAATGATCTTTCTAACGAAAAACTGACAGAGGATTGGAACGGACTTCTCCATGTAGTGCCTGTCAGCATCCCGAATCCGGAGAAATGGGGAGGAGAAATCACTCCAATAGGGATCAATAAAGCGGAGGGAATCCGCAGCATTCTGGAAGCAGGCAGATTCAGTGAATCGGACGTCGTTGCAATTGGAGATAGCGAGAACGATATCGAGATGATTCGATTGGCATCGGTTGGGATTGCAATGGGAAATGGAACATCAAGAGTAAAGGAAGAAGCCGATATGATTACGGATTCGCTTAGAGAAGACGGAATAAAAAAGGCATTTCGAAAATTGGGAATAGTGTAGCTGTAATTAACGGCAAGGAGAATGTGGAAACAAAAAAGAAAATGCATAAATTGAACATTTTAAAAGAAACTGTCATGTCAATTCACATAAGAAACGAATATACTTTATTTGAAAGATAGTCAAAAGATAGTCAAAAGCACAGTCAGCATAATTAGTTTTATGTACAATAGGTTATTATTCAGTAATCAAGTAATAGCATAACAGGAAGGATGAAACGAATCATGAAGTATGAAAAAATCAGAAAACAGGTATTAGAGGCAATTTTAGAGGCAGTGGATTCAGGGTTGATCAAAGGAACCTCTGGCAACATTGCATTAAAAGATGACGAGGAAGATGTAATCGCAATTACGCCAAGCGGAATCGCGTATAAGACAATGAAAGCAGAAGATATCGCAATCGTTGATATGAATGGAAAATGGCTGGACGGTCCGTATAAACCATCTTCAGAAGCACCGATGCATACAGCAGTCATAAGAGCAAGAAAAGACGTAAAGGCAACCGTTCATACACATGGAATGTTTGCAACGATCATGGCAATGGGAGACGAAGAGTTACAGCCTACAACTCCTCCACAGTCAGAATTCGTACCTGTAAAAGTAGTACCATTCACAATGCCTGGAAGCAAGGATCTCGCTCAGATCGTTGTAGATACCCTTGGCGATGGAAGAGCAGTTCTGTTAAAGAATCACGGAATGTTCTGCTGTGGAAAAGATATCAAGGCAGCGATGGCAGCCACTGTCTATACAGAAGAAATGGCAACAACAGCATACTATGCTAAATTGTTAGGTACATTCAATCCGATGCCGGAAGAAGCAATCCTGAAAATGAAGGAATTGATTGCAGCTGACCAGGCAGTATAACAGCCTGAAAGCATTGATTTTAATGAGAGAGAACAATTTTTCGAATAGAGAAATTGTTCTTTTTTTTTACAGCAAAAAAGCGAGAATGAAATTATGTCGAAAATGACTGTGATAACAGTAAGAATTAGACTGTGGCCGCAAGCGGCAGATTATATAATAGAACTATCAATAAAATTGAATTCGGAGGATGAAAGAATGAAAAAAGTTAAAATCGGTATTGTTGGATGCGGCGGCATCGCGAATCAGAAACATCTGCCTTCCCTGAAGGCCTGTGGCGGAAAAAATGAAATCGTTGCGTTCTGCGACATCATAGAAGAAAGAGCAGTCAAGGCTGCGGAAAAATACGGAACACCGGATGCAAAGATCTATACGGATTACCTGGAATTCATGAAAAATGAAGAAATCGAAGCTGTCCATGTATGTACGCCTAATGTGTCCCATTCACCAATCACGGTAGCGGCACTCCAGGCAGGAAAACATGTTATCTGCGAGAAGCCGATGGCGCACTGCACTGCAGACGCCCAGAAGATGATGGATGCGTGGAAAGAGTCCGGCAAGAAATTCACAATCGGGTACCAGAACAGGTTCCGCGATGATACGACAGCATTAAGCAAAGCCTGCCAAAATGGCAAGCTCGGTGATATTTATTTCGCAAAGGCCCATGCAATAAGGCGCAGGGCAGTACCTACATGGGGCGTATTCCCTGATAAATCACTGCAGGGCGGCGGACCACTGATCGATATCGGAACACATGCACTCGATATCACCCTGTGGATGATGGACAACTACAAGCCGGTATCCGTAACGGGTTCGGTATTCAACAAGATGAGGGACAAATTTGAAGGAAACGTGTTCGGACCATGGGATCCGGAAACATTTGAAGTAGAAGATTCGGCATTCGGATTTGTAAAGATGGAAAATGGAGCGACCGTATTTGTAGAAGCATCCTGGAACCTGAATGTACTGGAGTCAAAGGAAGCATCCACAACCTTATGCGGAACGGAAGCTGGCGCACACATCAACCACGGAGGCAGTTTTGCAAAAGACGAGCTGATCTATAACTATATTGAAAATGACCAGCAGATGCAGTCCACGATTTCACCGAAGGCCCAGGTAGATTTCTTCGAAGGAGGCGCTTCCGCAGAAGGCATCCGTGAAGCAGACCAGTGGCTCGATGCGATTATTGAAGACAAAGAACCTCTGGTACAGCCGGAACAGGCATTTGTGGTAACACAGATTCTCGAAGCCATCTACAAATCTGCAGAAGAAGGAAAAGAAATCAAATTGTAATCGTGAAGGAAAGGTGGAAGAGAAATGTTCGATCGCTTTTTAATCAGAAAAGACAGCCTGGAGAATGTGGTTTCAGGCGGTGAAGTGACAGGCTTTAAATTTGCAGTGCGCATAGCCGATTACCGCGGCTGCTTCCTGTCCCTGCACAATGGATATTATGTCGAATGCGACGGAGAGCAGTATCCCGTAAGCCTTCAGAAATTTGAAATCAACAACAGACCACCCAGAAGTTTTGAAGAAATCAGGAAATGCGTATGGGAACATTGGGATTATGACGATGAGGGATTTCTCTACATCGAAAAGAAAGGCGGCCTGCTGCCAGGCAGACATACAATCGGAATCCAGCAGTCCGTTCTTGCACAGTACGGATATATGCCATGGGACGAGGAATGGGTGAAAAACCCTCCTGTACCGGGAAAAGGATCAGGAGCAGGAAAAACGGCAGCAATCTGTAAATTTGAACTTGAGCTGCAGGCATAACGGAGGTGAAGAAGGCTATGGGAATAAAAAGAGGAGTATCACTATACAGCTATCAGCAGGAACAGTTTTTCAGGAGAATGAACTGGAAGGATATGATCCGCGAAGTGCATGACAATCTGCATGCAGACGGCATCGAGATCATTGACGAGGCAATCATCCGCAATTATCCGTTTCCGTCAGAACAGTTCATCTATGACTGGAACAACGAAATGGCAAGGTATAACATGAAAGCCGTCACCATGGATGTCTATTTGGATGTTCATCAGTTCCGCGACCATGTCATGAACCACAGGGAAGCGGCAGAACGTCTGAAAAATGATATCAGGCTGGCGGCAAGGATGGGCTTTGAAAACGTACGATGCCTGTGCCTTGTCCCGACAGAGGTCATTGAAATGGCCATTCCAACAGCTGAAAAGTATAACGTCAGAATTGGAAAGGAAATTCATTTTCCACTGCCGATCAGACCCGGCGTGAAGCCGGCTAAGATCGATCCTGTGTTGGATCCGAGAATGGCAGAGCAGATCATCGACCTGGTACAGAGGACTGGAACGAAACATGTGGGGCTGGTGCCGGACTTCGGCATCTTCCAGCATTCGCCTACCGATCTCGCAGTTGATTACTATAAGCGTCACGAGAATCCGGACATGGTCGACTTCATTTTGGAAAAAGGAAGAGACTACGAAATCGATGATATCCTGAAGATGCTGGATGAAAAATTCCCGGGCCATACCATGAATTTCATGAGCATGGGTACCATCGTCATAAAAGAGTCGAGCGCAAGGCCTGAGGATCTGAAGGAAATCGTTCCTTATATCGTAAGCATGCATGGAAAATTCTACCACATGACGGAAATCGAAGGAAAACCGGGCCAGTATGAAGACAAGGCCATTGAATATGCAAAACCGATCCAGTATCTGAAAGAATGCGGATTTGACGGATATATCAATTCAGAGTTTGAGGGACAGAGATACCGTCAGGATGGAAGTGAAGAAGATATGATCGACGAAGTGGAACAGGTCAGAAGGCACCATGAAATGTTAAGCAGATTGATCGGGAAATAAATAAAGGGAAGGAAGTCACAACGATGTCTACAGAATATATGAAATTGGGCTTTGAAAATCTCGTGTTGGATGAAAACAATTTTTATAATGTCAAAATCGGCGGCAATACGGTCGGATTCAACCTTGGTTTAAGGATCAATTATTACCGGAGCCTGCCGCTGTCATGTCTGGAAAAACTGAATGTTACCGTTGACGGCCAGCTGATACCGCAGCATCTGATGCTTCTGTTCATAAACGGGAAGAAATTCTCTATGCAGCAGGTGCCGCAGCTGTTTGCCGAATGCTGGGGGATCAGGGAAACCGCAGACCTGGTCATCTATAACAGCGGCCTGCCGGACGGGGAACATCAGGTTGACGTCGAGATGATTTTCCGATGCCCATACATGCAGTTTGCACCCCGGGTCTACGGAAAGATAGACAGCTCTGCTTCAAAGAAGATGGTGCTGAAACAGGGGCCGTCTGAAATAAAGAGGACGATGCCCCTGCCGAATCTGGATGTGGAACCGGTAGGCGGACAGTCTATGGGCGGCATCGATTTTGCCGTGTCGCTGTACGGATTTACCGAACGGTTCATAGCTGATGATGGTTATGGATTTGAAGAAATGTTCAAGGACCTGAACCGCGTAGGAATCAGGAAATTTGAAATTGTCGGAGCGCAGATGTTTTCGTCATATCCTTATGTGACAGACGGAGAAATCGAAGAGCTGCTTTCCCTTGCACGAAAGTATGGGGTAGAGCCCTTCAGCTACGGCGGATATGCAGATGTGGGAAAATTCTCAGACCACGATATGAGCGATGAAGAGATGATGAATGAACTGGTCTTTGAGATGATGACGGCAAGACGGCTAGGCTGTTCCTATATGCGGGCGCCATCATTTCCGGCAAGACTCTGGCCAATGGTCGATATGTTTGCCAGGATTTATGATTTGAAGGTCGGTTACGAAATCCATGCGCCGGAACGTCCGGGGGACAGCCATATCCAGGAGCTGGCGAAGGTATTCAAAGAGCTGAATTCTGCCCATGTTGGATTTATTCCGGATTTCGGCAGCTATATCGAAAGGCCGAACCAGCTTTCCTATGACCGTTTCCTGGAAATGGGAGCAAAAAGCGAGCTGCTTGATTTTATTATCGAGAACCGATGGGCCGGATATACCTTTGCCACGATTTGCGAAAAACTGTCCTCAATGGGTGGCGGAAATGCGGAAAAAGCCGCAGCCGCAGACTGGTTCGGATTCATGTCTTTTGCACCTGCAGATCTTGACGGATTCAGATCAATCATGCCATATGCCCTGTATTTCCATGGGAAATTCTATCATATAGGAGAAGATTGCGTTGAAACCACAATTCCTTATGAAGAACTGTTCAGGATCATCCTGGATTCCGGATTTAAGGGGACAGTCCTGACGGAATATGAAGGCCATGCATTTTACCGGAATGATGCCGTTGAGCAGATCGAACGCCACCTGATCATGGAGAAGAATATTTTGGAAAAGCTACAGGGTATTTCATAAGCGATAGAAGTTTGCGAAACTGAAGATAATATTGTAACCGTTCAGTAGTCCTGAATAGCTGCATCATAGTTATATAACGATAAGAGGGCTGGGACAACCAGCCAGGGAGGAAATAAAATGTTTGCAAGAAATATGTTTAAGCCGGACGGATTCAGGAACACCTATGCCGACGGACAGGCAGTCGGATTCCAGTTTGACTGCAAGGTACAGTATTACAGAGGAATTACGTTATCCATCGTGCGCGATATAAAAGTAGAGGTAGACGGAGTGGAGTATCCGAGGGAAAACATCCGTTTTTCCATAAAAGGTGAAACCTTTACCCTGGATGAAATGAGAACCGTGATCGACCATGAACTTCGCTGGGAGTTTGGAAAATGGGCTACCGTCATCGTCCTGAAAGAGGGCGGACTGGAACAGGGAAAACATCACATTAAGTCAACTCAGATCATTGCACCATCCTACATGCCACATATTCTGGAGCATGCAGGCGACTATGATTTTGAGATTGCCTAGGGGGAGGATATAACAAAATGAACTATAATATCAAAAGAAGCGTTTCTCTTTATAGCTATCAGGAAGAATATTATCTTGGAAAACTGGATCTGGAAGGCTGCATCCGTGAAGCTGCGAAAGCAGGGGCAACAGGGATTGAACTCCTGGCAGAGCAGATGATGCCCAATTTTCCTTACGTGACACCGGAGTTCAAGGAACAGTGGTTTGGCTGGATGGATAAGTATGGCACAGAGCCTACCTGTTATGATGCGTTCCTGGAAAATAAGATCTACGACAACAGGACGCTTACCTTAAGAGAACAGGTCAGGATGATGGAAAGGGATATCAAGATAGCAGGCGAACTCGGATTCAAGACCCTGAGGACCCTTTGCTCAACGCCAATGGATGTCATCAAAGGCAGCCTGGACTGCGCAGCAAAAGAAGACGTGAAGATCTGTATCGAAGTCCATTCCCCATTCTCCCTCAACTCGGGCTGGGCAGACGGATATATGGATATGATTCTCGGAACAGGAACAAAGCATTTCGGATTCATGCCTGATTTTGGAATTTTCTGCAAGAAGATTCCAGATGTCCTGACAGCAAAGGCATTGAGGCAGGGAGCAAGTCCTGAATGCGTGAAAATCGTCAATGACGCATTTGCAAACAGGGTCGAAAAAGGCTTTACAAAGATCAAATACGATACAAACCTCGGACGCGCCCATGGTGAATATGTGAAAGCAAATGGAATGCCTGAGCTGATGGAGGCAATCGAAAAGGCAGGCGGCAATGCGGCTGATATGAATTACGCACGTGCTTCCTTCAATTATACATGGTGCGATCCGCAGGATATCATAGACAATATCCAGTACATCTACCATACCCATGCAAAATGCTACAACACGAATGCAGAGTATGAAGAAACTTCTATTCCTCTCAAGGAAGTAATCGCTGCCTATAAGAAAGCCGGGTACACAGGCTATTTAAGCACTGAATATGAAGGAAACAGCCTGCTGAATGATGCATTTGAGGTAGACAGCATAGAGCAGGTCAGACGTCATCAGGAAGCCATGAGAAGGGCGATTGAGGATTAACGGAAAGCAGGATCTGCCAGCCATGCAAAAAGGAGAACGATTATGACAAACGAAACGACTATGAACCATACGGCAGTGGAAAAAGTGTGGAACAGATATTTTATCCTGCTCTTTTCAATCTGCGTATGCTCTGGAATATGTATGCAGATTTTTAATTCCATTGCCATTCTTTATGTTAAAAGCCTGGGAGGAAGTACGGCTATAGCAGGGATTGTCGTTGCAATGGCAACTCTTACATCGGTCATCGGAGCCTTTTTCTTCGGAAGGTTGATCGACATGAAAGGGCGCCAGCAGTTTATCCTTTGGGGATTGATCTTTATGGTGATGGCGGTCGTTGCCTTCAAGCTACTGCCTTTTTTGGCGATTCTGCCGATTCTGAGTCTGGTGCAGGGAGCAGGAAACACAGCAAGCATGATTGGCATGTCCGCTGCAGTCACAGATGTCGTACCGAAAGACAGACTGGGAGAGGGTGTTGGCTACTTTGGCCTGACGCAGGCACTGACTACTGCAATCGGGCCATCCCTGGGGATTGCGCTCATTTCGGAAAACAGGTTCGATTCTGTATTCTATGTGGCAGCGACAGTTGCTGGTCTTGGAATTATCTGCGCATTATTCTGTGATTATGAAAAAAAGGGCTTCGGTTCATTTCAAAAAATACAGACAGTAAAGGAATCATCTGAAGCTGGCGAAGCGGCTGAATCAGGCAAAGAGTATGCGGGGATCAGGAAGTATATTGAAGTGGGGGCTTTGCCGGCCTTTATCACACAATTCCTGCTGTTCGTAAGCTGTACGTTCAATCTCAGCTACATCGGTTTTTTTGCAAAAGATCAGGGTATCGAAAATGTCTGGGCCTTTTTCACCATGTCTGCAATTGGAATGTTGATCGCCCGCCTGTTTACGAGCCGGCTCGTTGATAGCGTTGCGCCCCTTAAATTATTGGTGCCAGGGCTCTTAATAGGAGGTTCAAGCTATATTGTGCTGATTTTTACACCTCAGTTCAATCAGCTGATCGGGGCATCAGGTATGCTTTATGGGCTGTCTCTGGGTATTGTGACTCCGGTACTGAATGCTCTGGCAATCTGGAATTCACCAGAAAACAGAAGAGGTGCAGCAAGCGCCACGTATTCCCTGTCAGTTACGATGGGAATTGGAATAGGGGGATTGCTGCTTGGAATATTGATTGATTTGATCGGATTTCAATTTACATTGCTGGCATGTGTCGGGCTCGTAGGTCTTTCTATATTGTGTTCTGTATATTTTTTTCGGGAAAAAGGCTGATAAATGACATAAACGTACCGCCAGCTTCGAGAACAGGTTATTACCGCCATTGAAGGCGAGGAAAAACGGACAAAACTGTTATTATTTATGCAGTTGTTGATGGAAGACAAGAATATAGAAATTTGATTTAATAATATCAGCTGTAAGGGCATACCAGTTAATGGGGTGCTCTTTTTTTTAGTGTGCCCGGCGGGCCAAATTCTAATTTCGTTTGAAAAGCAAATTGTTTGATTACAGTTTTTTGGATATAATAAGAATAAGGGTTATCATTCAGGATCACGACCTTAATAGCCACAAGCACTGCCTGAATGGAAATAGAATAGAAATAAATATAACCAGAAAGGATCCAGTATGGCAACTAAAATGAAAATTACGGATTTGAAAAAGGTCTTGAAAAATGCCGATAAAGACGAATTAGAGATGCTGATATGTGAACTTTATAAAAAAGATGGTTTCGCAGAAATTCTGATTAATTGCAAATTATTTGGAGATGAATTTGAAAAGCAGATATTAACGGAATATAAAGATAAAATGGAAATGATATTCTTTCCTAATAATTTATCGAGAGGTTTTTCACTTTCAGGAGCAAAAAAATTGATTGCTGACTATAAAAAGATATCCAATAATTCACAATATCTATTAGATTTAACGCTTTATTACGTAGAGTGCGGCACGGATTTCACAAACAGTTTTGGTGATATTGACATGCCGTTTTATAACAGCTTAATGAGTGTGTTTGATAAGTTCACCGAAGAACTTTATAAACAGGATGATGAAAAAATGTATTTATTATTCAAAGACCGGCTGGCAAGGCTGTCCAATGATGTGGGTTCTATCGGATGGGGCTATTGTGACTATATGCAGGAAGAAATTTTAAATTTGGAATGTTTCTTTATGGAGGAAGAAGATAATGACTAATTTACGTTTGAAAAAAGAGATGATAGATGCAGTGAATAATCAGATAAAGGCAAATGAGCCACCATGTACAAAACGCATATTTATGCAGTTGCAGGAGCAGGGGTGCACAAAAAATGAAGCAAAAGAAATGATTGCAGCCGTATTGCTGGGAGAGATGTATGAAATTCTTAAAGAAGGGAGACCTTTTGATGAAAAGAAGTATGAAAGAGAATTACAAGAACTTGTGGAAGATGACTTTATATTTGATGACGTAATGCAAGAATTGGAAGATGCGTCTGACACTATATTGCAAGCAAACATTAACGTATATGAGGCGATTTTCGAGAGGAAACCCACAGAAGCCATCAGAATTTTCATGGACGTATGGGATGATATCAAGAAGTTTGTGAAAGATAACTTTTATAAGCAGGATTCGAAAGGAAATATTATTAAACCTGAACTTATAGATATAGACGATGAGACGGATTTCAAATACGAATTGTTTAACTGGCTGCAGGATATGGAAATGGAATTTCATAATTCCAGACTGTATGAAGAAAGAATTCAGTTTTGCCAGGAGGTAATGGATTTATTTGCCTGGAAAGAAGATTCAGCGGATAATTATAAATCAGCAATCGGAGAAGCGCTTAATGATCTGAAACGGTACAACGAATGTGATGAGTGGTTTGAGAATTGGTTAAAAGAAGAACCAGATAATATAAGCTGCATAAATACTTATATACAGTGCGTTTCCGGGAGAGAGGATTGGGAAAAGGCAAAGCAGCTGACTGAGAAATATATCGGAACCTCTATTGAGTTTAATGGTGAGAATGAAATCTTATTATATCGGGCTCTGGATGTCTATGAAGGACTTGGTGAAACGGAAAAAGCGAAACAGTACCAGGAGAAAATAGATGAATACCTGAAGTGGTTTAAAAAAAACAGGAAGTTTGATGAGGATGATTATGCCGAACCAGTATATTTTAGCCAGCCGATCGTTAAGGAGAAAAAGACATATCCGAATGATCCCTGTCCATGCGGCAGTGGCAAAAAATATAAAAAATGCTGTGGCAAATAATTTTAGAAAGAGGTAATGATATGTTTAGAGAAATGAGACGAAAAAACCAGGTTTTATCACCGGAGGAGAGCATTGCAGTGCTTAAGAAAGGAACATCGGGAGTTTTAGCCGTGCACGGAGATGATGACTATCCATATGCGGTCCCCCTGAGTTATGTTTACCATGATTCGAAAATTTACTTTCACTGTGCGAAAACAGGCCATAAGATAGATGGGATATCAAGAAACAGCAAAGTGTCATTTTGTGTCATCGACCAGGACCAGATCGTTCCGGAAGAATATACGACCTACTTCCGAAGCGTCATTGCTTTCGGGAAAGCGCGTATTTTAGAGGATGAAGCTGAAAAAAGAGCAGCCCTTGAAAAATTAGCCGAAAGATATTCGCCAGAGCAGGAGCAGGGACGTTTGCAGGAAATAGATAAGCTGTTCAAGCAGGTATGCCTTGTTGAACTTGCGATTGACCACCTGACAGGTAAGGAAGCGATAGAACTGGTGAGAAAAAAGGAGCTTCATGGATGTGTATGAAAAAATAGTTACAAGTAAAGGCGTACAGGATAAAGCGGTTGAGCGGTTAACGAAGTTCAAAGAGCGTATGATAAGGAATATAGATTATTATCAGGATAATGATATGATACGTACTAATTTTGAGTTTTTGAAATTGTTATTTACAACTGGCATCTAAATATGTAAAATAATGTTACATAAAAAAACGATTTCGTTTTGCAAGGGCTGTGCTGAAAAGTATAGCTCTATTTTTATTTTAAGTGGTTAATAATATTTTAGAATATACCGATTAATTGGTCTGGATAAATCAGACCAATAATGAAGTTAGTCCGTATAAGGGCACTCCAGTTAATGGAGTGCTCTTTTTTTATTCCCCAGGAAATTTTTTTGTCTCCATAAAATCTCCACAAAGACCCGTTAGGATATATTCATAAAGGATTATGTCCTGAAGATCCAAAAAGGAAAAAGAACAGGCCGACATGAAATCATGTCCGCCCTGGTTATAAAAATTATAAAAGAGGAGAGATGTTTATGCCAATCAAAACAGTAAAACTATATGTAGAAGGAATGTCCTGTAGCCACTGCGAGAAAGCAGTAAAGGAAGCCCTGATCAGTAAGAACGGCGTGCTTAATGCCGAGGTCGATCTGATCGGGAAAACGGCAACGGTCAGATTTGAAACGGATCTTACGAATGAAGAAGTATTGATCGAAGCAATTGAAGAAGCAGGATACATTGTTTAGAACCCATGTCCCGCTTGTGGCTATTCAGGATTGTGTCCCTCATAGTTACAAGCGGGAGACTTTGCGGTTTAGGAAGAGATAAAGTTAATGGAAGGAGAATAAGCATGCAGAAAGAAAATCTTCAGATCGGCGGAATGACATGTGCGGCATGCGCAAGCAGAGTGGAAAAGGTGGTCTTGAAACTGGAAGGAGTATCGGAAGCCTCGGTAAATTTTGCCACGGAAAAACTTGTGGTGCAGTATAATCCGGAGCTGCTGCAGATAGATAAAATCAAGCAAACAATTGAAAACGCAGGATATCACGCATTGGAAATAAAGGCAAAAGCGGCCGTTGATACGGATCAGATACAGAAACAGAAGGAGATACGGACCTTGTGGACCAAATTTACAGTTTCCGTTATTTTCTGTATCCCGTTGCTGTACCTGGCGATGGGAGCCATGATCTGGTGGCTGGGATTTCCGATTCCGGAGATGCTGAAACCGATGCAGTATCCACTGAATTATGCGATTGCGCAGATTCTGCTGACAGCACCGATCCTGATTGCAGGAAACCGGTTCTATTCCGTAGGATTTAAGGCAATCCTGAACAGGAGCCCCAACATGGATTCCCTTATAGCCATGGGAACGACCGCGGCGGTCCTTTACAGCCTCTATTCGACCTTCAAGATAGCAGGCGGCGAATTCGGCTACGTAGAAGATCTGTATTTTGAAACGGCAGGCGTTATCATAACCCTGATTCTCCTTGGAAAATCCCTGGAGGCCGTTTCAAAAGGAAAGACATCTGAAGCCATTAAGAAGCTTATGGGACTTGCGCCGAAAAAGGCGATCATCATACGAGATGGAAAAGAAGTGGAAGTGCAGATCGATGCGGTAGAGGTGGATGACCTCATCCTGGTAAGGCCGGGAGAAAAGATTCCGGTGGATGGCATCGTAGAGGAGGGACTTACCTCCATTGACGAATCCATGCTGACCGGTGAGAGCATCCCCGTTGAGAAAAAGCAGGGTGACAAGGTATATGCGGCTAGCATCAACAAGAACGGCTCCGTTCGATTCCGGGCAACGAAAGTCGGAAGCGACACGGCCCTTGCCCAGATCATCAAGCTGGTGGAGGAAGCCCAGGGAGGCAAGGCTCCGATTGCCCAGATGGCGGATATCGTGTCAGGGTATTTCGTGCCGGCTGTTTTCCTGATTGCCCTGGTTGCAGCTGCAGCATGGCTGATCAGCGGCGAGTCAGTTGTATTTTCCTTAACAATCTTCATCTCGGTGCTGGTAATCGCATGCCCCTGCGCCCTGGGACTGGCAACCCCGACAGCCATCATGGTCGGGACAGGAAAGGGAGCGGAGTATGGAATCCTGATCAAGGGAGGAGCCGTGCTGGAGACCACCCATAAAATAAACACCATCGTATTCGACAAGACAGGGACGATCACGGAAGGAAAGCCGGAGGTGACGGATATCCTGACCGTAGGCGGCATCACGAAGCAGAGGCTTCTGCAGATAGCCGCATCAGCAGAAAAGAATTCAGAACATCCACTTGGCGAAGCAATCGTGCGCGGTGCGGCAAAAGAAAACCTGGAATGCATCAGGCTTGACAGCTTCGAAGCAATACCGGGATATGGAATCCAGGTGTTTGCGGAAGGCAGGGGGATACTTCTGGGGAACAAAAAATTAATGGCAGACAGGGGAATCCGGCTCGAAGCCCTTGAGAAGGATTCTGCCAGACTGGCATCAGAAGGAAAAACCCCCATGTATATTGCGATTGACGAAGAAGCGGCCGGCATCATAGCGGTTGCGGACGTGGTGAAAAAGAGCAGTGCCAGGGCGATAAAGAAGCTCCATGAAATGGGAATTGAGGTTGCGATGATTACCGGCGACAACAAAAAAACTGCGGAGGCAATCGCAAGACAGGTAGGAATCGACAGAGTTCTGGCGGAGGTGCTTCCTCATGATAAATCCAACGAAGTAAAGAAACTGCAGTCAGAGGGCAGGATTGTGGCCATGGTCGGAGATGGAATCAATGATGCACCGGCCCTTGCCCAGGCAGATATCGGAATCGCCATCGGCTCGGGAACGGATGTCGCCATGGAATCGGCTGATATCGTACTGATGAAGAGCGACCTGATGGACGTTCCGGCCGCAATCCAGCTGAGCAAGAGCACGATCAGGAACATCAAGCAGAACCTGTTCTGGGCATTCGGCTACAATGTGCTCGGGATTCCCGTCGCAGCGGGACTGCTCCATGCCTTTGGTGGTCCGGAGCTGAACCCGATGTTCGCTGCCGCTGCCATGTCCCTCAGTTCCGTTTCCGTTCTGACGAACGCATTGAGGCTGAAGAGGTTCAAACCTGAAAAAATATGAAAGCAGGAGATATCAATGAAAAGAAAATTATTAATAACTGCATGTTCTCTGGTTGCGGCTATATCGCTGTCCGCCTGCCAGCAGACGGATGTAATAGGCACGGTGGCAAAGGAATCCTTTGCAGAAATCCTGGAAACCGTACCGGAACAGGTTGAGGCAGATGAGGAAAACGGCGGCTGGTCCCTCAGCGCACCGGATGATTCGGCAAGATTTATCTGGAGCCGTGATTACAGCAAAAGCCCGGTTCATGACGTGATGATTGAATTTGATGCCCAGCCCTTTATAGAAGCGGGACTTGACACATCAAAGCTTCCGGAGGGAATTGCCTTTGATGACATGATCATGCTCGGGACTAAGCTTGGAAATGATGAATTGAAATACAGCAAAGAAGCGGATCCGGAAGCTTCCTTCAACAAGATTGCCGAACTTTACCGAAAATCGATCGGCTATCACGAAGCCCTGGATCATTACGGAGTCGACCTAGGGGACGGGAACAAGTTCGAATGGGCAAAGGATATAGGAACCAATGACAAGGATATGGTATTCGTAGTCGATCCTGAAATCTTCATCGAAGCGGGCGTTGATCCCGACAAGGTGGAAGGCTGGGTCTATGCTTCAGTTGAGATGATGGACGATAAGGGGAAAAAGGTGGAAGAGAAGAAGCTGCTGAAGCCTTTTGACCTGCAATAAGCGCAACTACTCGGGACTGGGGTTTTGAATAGTTACCAGGACTGCGTCCTTTAATCTTTCTGGGAGGAATAAATCATGGAAAAAAATATAACGAAAAAAGCGCTCAGGCTTGAGGGGATGACATGCACCTCCTGTGAAATGAGGATTGAAAACGAACTCAGGAAAACAGAGGGCGTTCGGGAAGCAAAAGCAAGCTACAAGACCCAGATACTGGCTGTATCCTATGATGAAGCACGGATCAGGCTGAAGGATATCATAAAAGCCATCGAGGCACTGGGTTATGATGTGAAGGGGGAAGTCCGGGAATCGGAAATCCCGGGAAGCAGCAAAGATGTAAAAAGCGCAAAAAGTCCCAGAAGCGCAAAGAGCGCAAAAAGCACATCGGACAAGAAAAGCGGAACCGGAGCAGAAAGCAATGCGGAAAAGAATCCCAATCACCAGCTTGTCATAATTGGAATCCTGATACTGGGCTTGTATCTGATTATCAAAAACACAATTGGTTTCAATTTCATACCTGAAGTCAGCCCTAATATGGGATATGCAGTACTATTCGCTGTGGGGCTTCTCACATCCCTGCACTGCGTGGCCATGTGCGGCGGAATCAATCTTTCAGTATGCATATCCGGCGTATCCAGTGTATCTGGCGGGCAGGACAGCAGCAGATTTTCAAAGCTTGCACCAAGCTTTCTGTATAACACAGGAAGAGTGGTTTCCTACACGGTAATCGGCGGGATTGTGGGAGCGCTGGGTTCTGTCTTCAGCATCTCCAATGCCGGGAGTGCCTTTATCTCCATTTTAGCCGGCATTTTCATGGTAATCATGGGACTGAACATGCTGAACATCTTCCCCAGGCTAAGAAAGCTGAATCCCCATATGCCAAAGGCGTTTGCGGGAAAAATCCACAGCGGGAAGAAAAACAAGGGGCCCTTTGTGGTCGGACTGTTAAACGGACTGATGCCCTGCGGCCCCCTTCAGGCAATGCAGCTGTATGCCCTTGGAACCGGAAGCTTTGTGGCAGGCGCGCTGTCCATGTTCGCATTCAGCCTTGGAACCGTGCCGCTTTTATTTGCATTCGGCGCAGTCAGCTCGTTTCTGAGCGCCAGGTTCACTAAAAAAATGCTGAAAGCGAGCGCGATGCTGGTTATCGTGCTGGGATTTGCAATGGTCAGCAGGGGATTTGCTTTTGCAGGCATCGCCGCAGCTCCGTCACCTGTAGGTACGGCCGCTACAGAAAACTCAGATGCAAATACCGCTCAGGTCAGTGGAGAAGTGCAGGAAATCGAGACCGTTCTGGAACCGGGAAGCTACCCGCCGCTTACCGTGCAGGCTGGAATCCCGGTGAAGTGGACGATTCTTGCAGAACCGGGAAGCCTGAACGGCTGCAACAATAAAATCGTGATGCCGGAATATGGAATAGAACAGAAACTTTACGAAGGCGAAAATGTGATTACCTTCATCCCGGAGGAAACAGGAAGATTCGGATACAGCTGCTGGATGGGAATGATCAGAAGCAGCATTACGGTAACGGAAGGCACCCAGGGAGATAATGGGGCCGCTGGAAATGAAGGCACAACAGATCCAGAAGGCGCAGCAGATGCAGAAGGCACAACAGATGCAGAAGGCGCAGCAGATGCAGAGGGCACAGCAGATACAGAAGATCCAGCAGGTGCAGAAACACCGGCGGAAATCGAGAACACGGGACTTCCCGCCGGCTGCTGCGATTTATAGATACAAAGAGTTCCTGGTTTCTGCAGGCATCAAGGGCGGTTACTTACCGGATAGTTCCCTCTGTGTATTCGAAAAAGCATATGTTATAATGACGGTATACAGGGAGGAAAATGGACATGGCAGAAACCAGAAAAAAAGTACTTGTTGTCGACGACGAACCTAAAATAGTGGAGGCGGTCGCGGCTTATCTTGAGAAAAACGGATATGAGCCTGTGGCTGCCTATGACGGGGAGCAGGCTCTGTCGCTGTTTGAAAAAATAAATCCGGATCTGGTTATCCTTGATCTGATGCTGCCAAAAATAACTGGCGAAGAGGTATGCAAGGCAATCAGAAGGATGTCCAGAGTCCCCATCATCATGCTCACGGCAAAGATAGAGGAAGACGAAAAAATCAATGGCCTGAATATCGGAGCGGATGACTATGTGACAAAACCGTTCAGCCCCCGCGAACTGATAGCAAGGGTAAACAGCCTGCTCAGACGCTCTGATGAGGGTGTCTCTCCCCTCTTTTCCAGAATGAGCTGGAACGACGGTGATCTGGAAGTGGACCTTCAGGCACATGAAGTCCGGAAGGCAGGAGAACTCATAAACCTTACGCCGAATGAATTCAAACTATTGTGTGTAATGATCAAATATCCCAGAAAGACCTTTACCAGGGAGGAACTGATCGAGACAACCTTCGGAGCCGATTACGACGGCTTCGACAGGACCATAGATTCCCATATAAAAAACCTGAGAAGCAAGATTGAAGATGATACGGCTAATCCGAACTATATCGTTACTGTCCGGGGAATCGGCTACAAATTCGGAGAAACCAGGTAACCGGAAAAGAAGATGTGCAGATGCGACTATGAAGGATATAGTCCTGAATCGTTACAGAAAGGGAAAGGATACCGTGAAAATAAATCTGAGTCTGAAAACAAAACTAACCATATCCTATGTCCTGTTCTCACTGCTGCTGGTCATTTCGCTTTTAGTGGCATCCAATTATTTTCTGGAGCAGAAGTTCCAAAGCTATATTGTGGAAAAGCAGGAACGGAAAAACCAGGACATCGTCAATCTGGTCAGGGACCAGTTCGGTGATGATGGAGAAGCTCCTGACGGAAAAGTCCTGGAAAACATCGGGAGCACGGCAGTCTCACAGGGAATCATACTGATGGTCAATGATCCGGAGGGGAAGGAACTGTTCTGTATGAGCAACCTGAACGGCCAGATGTGCGACAGCATGATTGAAAGCATGCGCACCTACATGACAAGTATCTATCCTCATTTCAAGGGCGAATATGTCCAGAAGGAATATGATATCGTCAGGGATGGAGTCAAACTGGGAACGGCGACCCTGGGATACTATGGCCCTTTTTATTACAACGATGAGGATGTGCAGTTTCTGGAAGTATTAAACAGAATATTTATCGGCGTAGCAGTCATATCCTTGGCAGCAGCGGCTGCTCTGGGATTTTTCATGGCAGACAGGATAGCGAAACCGATAAAGAAAGTGATAGACAAGACCAGACAGATAGAATCCGGCGACTATGCCGACAGGCTGACCCTGCCTTCCAGGACAAAGGAAATCAGCCAGCTGATCTACAGTGTCAATGCCCTGGCAGATAGCCTTGAGCGGCAGCAGGCATCCAAAAAACGCATGGCAAGAGACTATGCTCACGAATTCCGTACGCCGCTGGCTACGCTGCAGGCGAATCTGGAAGCCATGATCGACGGCATCTGGGAACCTACCGAAGAAAGGCTGGAAAGCTGCCGTGAAGAGATCCTGAGGCTGACCCGGATGATAGCCGAGATAGACAGGCTGGTAAAGATCGAAGATGACAGCCTGGTGCTTCATAAAACGGAGTTCGATCTGGCGGGCCTCGCAGGACAGACAGCCCAGAACTTCAAGGCGGATCTGGCGGCAAAAAGCATCAGGCTCGAGACAAGTCTCGACAGCTTTGAACTCCATGCGGATAAGGATAAGATTGTCCAGGTCCTGATCAACCTGCTGTCGAACGCGGTCAAATATACCGACGATGGAGGTCAAATCAGAATTCAGGTCAGGAAATCAAAAAACAGGGCAGAACTGATCATTTCCGATACCGGAATCGGAATCGCAGAAGAAGACCTGCCGAACATTTTTGAACATCTTTACCGGACGGACAAATCCAGAAACCGCAGCACAGGCGGCTCAGGAATTGGTCTCTCCATTGCAAAGGCGATTGTGGAGGCGCATGGAGGTACCATAACAGCGAAAAGCGTACCAGGTACCGGAAGCGAATTTACGGTCAGCCTGCCCTTGTAGGCGGGGGATGTGTCGTTTAGAAAAGTTAGAGTGTTTGATACTCCTCATTGTCTGTCCGGATTATGAGGAGTATTTTTTTGCCGCTCTAAAAAAGATTAGTCAAAAAATTTTCCGCATACGAAAAAGGATCGGAATTTAAACGAAATGCGGCTGATTTTTAATTTAGCCGCATTTCGTTTAAATTTTCTTGTAATAAAACAAAATCATGGAAGTTCATAATAAGCGGAAGCGTTCTGAGTTGATGACATAGACGAATTATGATATAATATGACTATGTAAAAACATGAGAAAGTGGGTGCTTTTATGAAGACAGTAATCAGACCGTCAGCAGATTTAAGAAACCATTACAGTGAGATTTCAAGACAATGTCATGAGAGCAGAGAGCCTGTTATTATTACTGTAAACGGAAGAGGGGATACGGCAATTCTTGGATTGCAGGAATATGATCAGATGAAAGCAGAACTTGATTTGTTGCGAAATCTGGCTGAAGCAGAAGATGATGTTACAAATGGGAGAGTTGCGCCAATACAAAGTACGTTTGATGATATACGATCGTTATTGATGGCGAGGAAGAATGGATGAAATACAATATCATACGAACGGACAAAGCAGATCAACAGTTAAGGGATATTCTTTTTTACATTGCGGATGATTCAGGTGATGTGGAGATAGCACTCGTGTATCTGAACAAGATAGAGGCTGCGATTAACAGATTACAGGAGTTCCCTTTGTCGGGAAGTATACCAAGATATGCAATTTTGCGTAAACAGAGCTACCGGGTGTTGATAGTGGAAAGACATCTGATTTTCTATAAAATCAAGGAAGCGGACAAAACAGTTATTATTTATGCAGTTGTTGATGGAAGGCAAGAATATAAGAATTTGATTTAGTAATATCAGTTGTAAGGGCATTCCGGCTAAGTGGGTGCTCTTTTTTTATGATTATCCTGCCTTTGTAGGCGGAGGCTCCTGAGCAGATAAAAAAACAGGTGTCAAATACTATACTTCTGATTGTATAAATGTTACAATTTATTTGCAATTATACAGTGAATTTAATTGTATTGGAGGGGGTATAAATCATGCAGCTGAATATGGAACAAAAAAAGCTGATCAACAACACAGTTATGGGGCATTCGGTCCTCAAAGGCGTTGCAGGCTCCGGAAAAACCACGGTGGCCATAAATAGAATACCATTTTTACTGAACAATTATTGTATGGAGGAGTCCGACCATGTACTCATGGTAACATTCAACAAGAGTCTGACGCGGTATATTGAATATATCTATAAAGATATCGAGGAGGATGTACAGCTCAGCATATTCGAAAATCTTAAGTCAGAGGACAGAGTTACGATCACCAATATCGACAAACTGATCTTTTCATATTTCTTAATGTACAATAAGAAAAATAAAATAAAACGGGATATTACAACGGAACAACAGCAGCAGAATATCCTGAAGAACTGCATCTGCGAGCTGAAAGATACCTACAGGGATATCAAGGTTGTTGATCTGAAGAACCTGGTTTTCCTGAAGAAGGAGATTGCCTGGATTAAAGCTTGTAATTTTTCGGACCTGGAGGTTTATCAGAGTGTCGACCGGCTCGGAAGGACCAGCGTCAATAACTCGGAAGGGCCGCAGAAACTTTTAAAGAATTCAAGGACAAGGCAGGCCATTTTTGAAATCATGCAGCTTTATAATAAAAAGCTGGCAGAAGCGAAACTGTGCGATTTCGAGGATGTCTCCCTGAGTGCATTGGAATATATAAGGACTGATCCGGTTGAAAAATACACGCACATTGTCATTGATGAGAGTCAGGATCTGTCAAAGACGCAGCTTGAATGCCTTATGGCGCTGTATGGTTCGGAGAAGGAATACAGCAGCATCATGTTCGTGTCGGATATTGCACAGAGCATTTACCCTACATCCTGGATGATTAAGGGGAGAAACTATACAAGCCTCGGGCTTGATATGACAGGTAAAAGCAGTTCGCTGGCGAAGAATTACAGGACTACGACCCAGATTGCGCAGGCAGCCTACAGTTTGATTGAAAATGATGCGGATATTGTCGAGGATAATAATTATGTCAAACCATCCCTGATTGACAGGCAGGGCACGTACCCTGTATTGAAAGGTTTCCCGATGCTGGGCCGGGAGCTTCAGTATGTGAAGGATCTTATTCAGGAGAAACTGAGCAGCAAATTTTCCTACCGTGACATCGCGATCGTAGCGAGGACAAAGAGGCTTCTGGAAGAAGCGGACAGGGTACTTGGCAGCGATGTCCCTCACAGCCTCTTCAATGCAAGAGAAAGCATTGATTTTGCAGCAGAAAACGTGAAACTTTTGACGATGCATTCTATAAAAGGGCTGGAATTCAAGGTGGTTATCCTGATTGGATTGTCTGACAAGGTGATACCGAATCAGGCAGCTGTTCTGGAAAGTGAGGATCCGGCCCTGATAAATACCATGGAGAGAAAACTCCTCTATGTCGGCATGACGAGGGCTACGGAAAGGCTTTATATGAGTTTACATGGGGAACCATCCAAATTCTTAAGGGACATCGACGGGACTTTCCTGAAACTGCAGGACAGCTCGCTGATAAGGAATTATTACAGATTGCCGGTTCAGGAGTATCTGTTTATGGACAGGATACCGGACCCTTATGGCAAGGAAGAGCAGGTACGACAGTGGCTCATCAGGGAGCTCATGGGGATATATAAATATCCGGTTTCCCTGATCAATATCGAGTACAGGCTCCAGGCTTTTTCCCAGACGGGATATGTGGATGTCGTTGTCTGTATCAACAGGAATAACCAGATGCTGCCATACATAATAGTAGAGCTCAAGCAGCGCGGGTATGAGCTGGAAAGCGCAATCGGGCAGGTGAAATCCTATATGGCAGTGATTCCTTCATGCTGCTATGCGATTGTAAGCAACGGCGATGAATTCCATGTCTACAACAGGAACAATGAACAGGTTGATGATATTCCGATGTTCGACAATTCAATGTTGCCGACGAGCGTCAAGAACTACAAATATGTGGATATTAACAGGAATGTTGAGCACAAGTTCATGATGGACAGCGAGAATACTTCTGAGATAGTGGTTGAGGAGTATGGACAGGAAATAACGCTGAAAGGCAACAGGCTTGTGAAAATCCCTGTCTTTACTTCTATTGCAGCAGGCGCGCCCATTGAACTGGTCGATGAGATGACGGATGTCAGGTATATGCCATATGACTGGCTGGCAAACCATCTTGAAACATTCATGCTGAAGGTAAGAGGCGATTCCATGGTAAATGCCAGAATCGATGACGGTGATTATATCCTGATCCAGAAACAGGCGTCAGCAGATAACGGCCAGATCGTCGCAGTTGAGGTGGACGGCAATACGACCCTGAAGAGGCTCAGGATGATGGGCAGCATGGTCCTGCTTATACCGGAGAACCAGGAATATGAGCCGATTGCCGTCAGTGCGGATCAGGTCAGGATTATCGGTGTTGCTGTGGGTGTTGTGAAGAAAGTTATAGGGTAACTGTTCAGCAAGGTGTTTTTATGCTGATTTTGCATAAAAACCCGAGTTCTGCGTGCATCAAATTGCCATTTTTGTAATTTGTGTGCATCAAATGTGAATATGAAGGACGGAGTCCTGAATAGTTACGTTGCAGGAATGGCATAGTGCCGGCTAAGGGAGGACTGAACCAGAGAATACGGGAAGAGGTATTTGACGGATTTTCATAAAGAGGCCGATTGAAAACCCCGCCCGAATATGATACGATGAAATCGATTCCACATATTATGTGAGGCAGACTCACATGGAACCAGATTCCAGTTGTATAAAGGAGGCACCATTTTGAACATAAATGAAATTGCGAACCTGGCGGGGGTATCCAGGGCAACCGTTTCCAGATACCTGAACAACGGCTATGTCAGCCAGGACAAAAAGGAAAAGATCCAGAAGGTAATTGCGCAGACAGGATACCAGCCGTCGGCCTATGCAAAGACCCTTCGCACGAAAAAGACACATCTGATCGGCGTAATCATCCCGAAAATCAATTCGGATTCCATCAGCAGGATGGTGGCGGGAATCAGCGATGTGCTTGCAGAAGCCGGATATCAGCTGCTGCTTGCCAATACGAATAACGATGAAAAAGAAGAACTGAAGTACCTCTCGGTCTTCAAACAGAACAACATAGACGGAATTATCCTGCTGGGAACGGTCATAACGAAGGAGCACCGCAAGGCGTTCAAGGAACTGGAGGTTCCGATTGTCATTCTCGGGCAGCAGGTGGACGGCTATTCCTGCGTCTATTATGATGACTTCAACGCGGCCAGGGAGCTGGCGGAAATGCTTCTGGAGACCGGGAAAAAGATTGGATACATCGGGGTCACCCAGAAGGATGAAGCGGTCGGAAAGCGACGGAGGGAAGGCTTCCTTGCGGCGCTGCAGGAAAAGGATGCCCTGGACGGGAACGAGGCCTACAGCGAGGCGGAATTCGACATGGAATCCGGCTGCGAGAAGGCGAAAGAGCTTCTTGGTAAGCATCCGGAGCTGGACACGATCTTCTGCGCGACGGACACGATTGCCATTGGTGCCATGAACTGCCTGAAGGAACAGGGAAAACGGATTCCGCAGGACGTGCAGATTGCCGGTATGGGGGATTCGAGGCTGGCTATGGTGACGACGCCGAAGCTTACGACTGTCCATTATTTTTACAAATCCTGCGGAATGGAAGCCGCGAAGATGCTGCTGTCCCAGGTGCAGGGCGACCGGGTGCGCAAGGAAGTAAAGATGGGATATGAGATCGTGGTCCATGATTCCACAAGACAGAGGAAAAGTCGAGACTAAGATACAGACAGAGACAGGAATAAAGACAAGAATAAAGACAGATAAAAAACAGTGAGGGCTGCTCCGAAAGGGGTGGTCCTTTTGTGAAACGTTACTGTTCACTCTGTGACCAGTAACACGGTGCGCGATGCACAGAAATGGTGCTAAGCACAGCATCAGCGCTGCATTTGATTGTTGCCCTGCACCCAAATAGTCAAAATGTATAAAAAAGAATATTTGTAATTGGTGGTTTTGTCGATTTACAACAGAACCGTGAGGTGGTATCATCACAATATGAGAACGATATCACATAGACAACGACGGAAATACATGAATGACTCGAAATATAAAAGGTTATCGATGTGAGAATGATACCGTAAATCAAATAGTTGTTAGGAGGAGTGATTGGGAATGGATTACGCAGTAGTTGCAGCAAAAGTTCTGAAGAACATCGGGGGAAAAGAAAATGTCATATCCGCGGCACATTGTGCCACAAGGCTTCGTCTCGTGATTGCAGACAACAAGAAATGCAGCAAGACGGAAATTGAAAATATTGATGGGGTGAAAGGCGTCTTCGAGGCGGCCGGACAGCTTCAGATTATTTTCGGGACAGGCATCGTCAATAAGGTCTATGAGGAGTTCATAGGGGCAGCCGGAATATCCGGATCAAGCAAGGAGCAGGTGAAGCAGGCTGCGGCGGCAAAGCAGAATGTGTTCAAGAGGATGATCAAGACACTGGGCGACGTGTTCGTTCCAATTATTCCGGCAATCGTGGCGAGCGGTCTGCTGATGGGACTCCTTGGAGGACTGAGCAGTTTATTCCCTTCCATTTCTGAGTCAGGCACCTATGCGGTATTGAATCTGTTCAGCAATGCGGCTTTTGTATTTCTGCCGATACTGATCGCAGTAAGCGCTGCTAAGGCATTCGGCGCAAACCAGTACCTCGGCGCAGTCATCGGGATGATCATGATCCATCCGGCCCTGGTGAATGCATGGGCCGTAGCGGGAATGCCTGCATCGGATATCCCTTCCGTGCCTGTATGGTTCGGGCTGTATGAGATCAATCTGACAGGCTACCAGGGACATGTAATTCCGGTCGTAATCGCTGTCTGGATCATGTCTGTAATCGAAAAGAAACTGCATAAGATCGTACCTGATATGATTGATCTGTTCGTGACGCCCCTTGTGACTGTCATGGCAACCGGATACCTGACCCTGACCATGATCGGACCTGTATTTTCCATGCTGGAGAACTACGTCCTGTCAGGAGCAAAAATTCTGATCGCCCTTCCCCTTGGAATTGGAGGAGCAATCGCCGGAGCCTTTTACGCACCTACAGTAGTGGCAGGCGTCCATCATATGTACAATGCGCTGGAAGCCGGGCTGTTAAGTACTGATGGCGTCAATACATGGATGCCGATCGCGACAGCTGCAAATGTGGCACAGGGTGCGGCGGCGCTGGCTGTGGCCTTCAAAACAAAGAGCAGAAAAACAAAATCCATGGCATTTCCGGCTTCCCTCTCCGCATTTTTAGGAATCACGGAACCGGCTATCTTCGGCGTCAACATCAGATATGGAACTCCGTTTATCGCAGGCTGCATCGGCGGCGCGCTGGGCGGTCTGGCAGCCGGTATTTTTGGAATCGGTGCAACGGCATACGGAATCACCGGGCTTTTCGGCTTCCTCATCACGACAAATTACACCCTGCAGTATGCAGTGGTCATCCTGGTTTCATCTGCAGTGGCATTTTCTACATCCTGGATCCTTTACAGGGAGAAGGAGAAAAGCTTTTCTGCAGCAGAGAACTATGTGGCAGAAGAGGGATTAAAGGAATCAGTAGAGAACGGAACGATATACAGCCCTATTGAAGGGAATGCAATCAGGCTTTCAGAAGTAAAGGATGAGACCTTTGCAGGCGAAGTGCTTGGAGGCGGCTTTGCCATAGTTCCTACAACAGGAAAAGTTGTGGCACCATGCAATGGTACAGTAGAAACCCTGTTTGAGACAAAGCATGCAATCGGTATCAAGACCGAAGACGGAGCAGAGGTTCTGATCCATATCGGTATCAACACGGTGGAACTGAAAGGGAAATTTTACAAAGCATATATATCGGAAGGGGAAAAAGTGTCTGCCGGACAGCTTCTGATGGAATTCGATATCGAAGGAATCAAGGCGGCAGGCTATGATGTGACGACTCCGGTCATCATAACGAATTCCGATGATTATGCAGAAATCAGCCAGGTCAGGACAGGAAGCATCAGGCAGATGGAGAAAGCGCTGACCTACGCATAGAAAAAAGATAGCCAGTCACTAGAAAGGGGTAATGGAAGTATGAGCAGTGTTCCGAAGAAGGACATGAAAGAAATGATAACGCAGTATGAACAGCAGAACAGCAGGCGCGTGTCGGAAGATCCGTGGCGCTGCGGATTCCATCTGATGCCAGTCGTGGGATGGCTGAACGATCCCAACGGACTGTGCCATTTCAAAGGCGAATACCATATATTTTTCCAGTATGCGCCTATGTTCCCTTCCGACAGCCTGAAGGCCTGGGGGCACTACAGCGGAAAAGATCTTCTGCATCTGCAATACGAAGGGGCTGCCATACTTCCAGATACCGCCTATGATCAGGACGGAGCCTATTCCGGAACCGCCCTGGTTGAAGATGGGAAGATGTACCTGTTCTATACTGGAAATGTGAAAAGAGACGGAGACTACGATTATATCCTTTCCGGCAGGGAGTCCAATACGATGCTGATTTCCAGCGAGGACGGCATCAACTTCAGCGAAAAGAAATGCATCCTGGATAATGGCGATTATCCGCCTGACTACAGCTGCCATATCCGGGATCCTAAGGTCTGGAGGGAAAACGGCAGACATTATCTGGCACTTGGAGGCAGAACGAAGAAGGACAAGGGCACAGTCCTGCTCTACCAGTCCGTAAAGCCCGGCGATTTTGAATATTGGGAACTGGTCAATGAGATTACCACGGAAGATACATTTGGATACATGTGGGAATGCCCGGATTTCTTCCGGCTGAACGGTAAAATGGTGCTTTCCGTATGTCCGCAGGGCCTCGAAGCGGAGGAGACCAGATTCCAGAACGTCTACCAGTCAGGATGGTTTCTCCCGGAAGGCGATATCGGGGGAGAATACCGGTTGGAAACCTTCACGGAATGGGACATGGGATTTGACTTTTACGCCCCGCAGACGTTTGTGGACGATAAGGGGCGCACCATCCTCATAGGCTGGGCCGGAGTCCCGGATGCCGGCTTTGAAGAACCGACGGTGGAGAGAGGATGGGTCCACCTGCTGACCGTGCCCAGGGAACTGACAGAAAGAAATGGGAAGATATACCAGTGGCCAGTGGCGGAGCTGGATCAGATGCGCGGGGAAAAGCGGAACGTTCCGGAAGGCGTGTGGACAGCAAATCCCGGCGGCAGATTCGACTGGATCATTCAAAACAGCAAGAGGGCCGATTTTGAAGTCTGGATTTCTGAGGAATTGAAGATCGCCTATTCCGGCGGCCATGTCACCATGGAATTTACCGGAGACATGGGAGCTGGAAGAACTGTGAGGAAGGCGGAATGCCATAACCTGAACCAGATGCGGATACTTGCGGACAGCTCCATCCTGGAGGTCTACATCAACGGCGGAGAACTGGTCATGACCACCCGGATATTCCCGAAGGACATGGATTATAAAGTAATGCTTGTAGTGAACTGTTTGGTACCTGACACCATAAACAATTCTTTATGGTACCTGACACCATAAACTGCATTTTATGGTGTCAGGTACCCGAAGGGGGTACTCGAAGAAGGCCAAATATTTATTTTTGACTAGTAAAAAGAATAAAGGAAATGCTAAAATAATTATATTAGTCGCAGAAAAAATGATGGAGGCCGAAAATGAATGTTTTACAGAATCTGACGGAGTTATATAATCACCTTCCTTTAGATAGTACATATAAGGAGGTGGCAAAGGGGATTTTAATGAACCTTGAGGAAGCATCGAATGCCACAATTTATGATATTGCAGAAATGACAAATTCATCACGTACGACTGTGTGGCGTATGGTACAGAAAATGGGATATCAGAATTACTCGGATTTTCGATATGCATTAAAACAGGCGGTAGGGAGTTATACATACTATAATAGAATGATTTCTCAAAAGCGTATCACAGAGGAATCCGATATTTTTGATATTATGAAAGAACAGTTGAAAACAGCCGATGAGAATTTTCGAAAATATCTATCTGTAGCTGAAATTGCTAAACTTGCGGAGCTGATAGCGCAGAAAGAAAAAGTTTACTTTTATCTTTCGTACCAAAGCAGCGCAATTGGAGCGCTTCAACAGAATCTGTTCTTTTCGGGAAAAGAAACAGGAGCCTGTACTTTGCTTCCGGATATGCAGGAAAATGCAGAACTTTTAAATGATAAAAGCATGGTGTTTATCATGACGATAGAGCATGCCGAGGCACAGGATATGACAACTGTGTTTGAAGCATTAAAGAAAAATAATTGTGAAGTGTTTATGGTCAGCTGTGTGGAATCAAGGTATACAAAGTATGTTGATCATTATCTTTTGCGGGAACAGCCTTCAACTTCTGTAATAGCAGATTTGATGTTTTTTGAGCTTTATTTTTGGTCGTTAAATGAAATTTACCGATATAATTACATAGACAATAAATAAGATGCATCAGGCATTTGGTTTCAAATTTGAAACCAAATGCTTTTTTTTGTATCTTTGTTTCTGTGTGCGGGAAAAATACATTGAGCCTGTTCGCAGGAGGTTCTGTAGGCTGATAGGATAGAATTATTAAAAAGAAGGAGGTTTTTTATGAAATATTGTTTGTGTATTGATCTTTTGTATTTAGAATTGGGTCCTGCCGGCCCGGTTTTCTCAGATACTACCAAGCTCCTTGCAGGTATGGAGCTTGCAAAAAAGACAGGCTATAAAGCGGTAGAATTTTGGGATTGGGATACAAGAGACTGGAAAGCACTTGTACAAAAGAAACAAGAGCTTGGCTTGGAAGTAAGCGCGATATGCGCAAAAGATCGTGGAACTCTTGCCGATGCATCAACCCATGACAAAGCAGTGCAGGGGATGAAAGAAACCATTGAAGCAGCAAAACAGTTTGAATGCAAAAACATTATTATCGTAGCGAATGCTATGAAGGAAGTTGGAAGAGAAGAGAGCCATAAGAATATTGTAGAAGGCATGAAGAAACTTGTACCTTTGGCAGAAGAAGCAGGAGTCACCCTGATTCTTGAGCCGATAGTTGGTTCATACTTTACTGATTCGGCAGAACCTTTTGCTATGTTGGAAGAAGTGGACAGCGAAAATGTGAAACTGTTATACGATATTTTCCATTATCAGACAATGGAAGGAAATGTTATTCCTGCCATCAAGAAAAATCTGGATAAAATTGGTCATATTCATGCGGCTGGATGCCCGGAACGTCATGAGATTACCGATGGCGAGCTGAATTATGATTATATAATTCGTGAGATTAAGAAGATGGGATATGACAAATATTTTGGCATAGAATATCTTCCGACTAAAGACAAAGAAGTTAGTGTGATTGAATGCAAAGAATTGATTGAAAATGCATAAATAAAAATAGGAGCTTCCTGTATACTTTAAAGAGTAAAAGGAATTGACCAAAAAGAATACCTCAAGTAAATTTAGATTATTACTGACCGGACAGTTGGTAAAA
>NZ_FMKA01000088.1 GCF_900096945.1 Anaerobium acetethylicum
ATCCAGAAACTATTCTGAATAATGACCCTTTTTCTCTCCTTATATACGGGATAGTTATCCACACAAAAGGAGAAAAACATTTATCAATTACCTATGTAAATGTTCCTCAATCCCGGCTGCATCTCCTGCCGGAAATGTTTTGTAACTATTCATGACTGCGTCCTTCATAGTCACAGATGATGCACACAAATTGTAAAATCAGCAATTTGGCCACGCATGTCTCGGTTTTTTGTGCAAATTCAGCATAAAAACATCTCTCAAGACAGGGGTTCTGAACAGTTACATTTATTTTTTCTTTCCCACAATCGAAAGCAGGTTCATGTACCGTCCCCCGTCTGCCGCCATCATGGGCCTGTCGCTCACCGCATATTCGTTGTCGGTGGCCAGCCAGTCATGCCAGGCCTCCTCGAAGCACTCCATCTCCCTGATTTCCTTCAGGTCAAAATGCTCCGATGCGGAAAATACCTTCCTCCACCATTCTGCCGAGTGTATGGTCTCAATCACCTCGTCAAACCAGTATGGCTTCATTTCCTCCGGTATGTTTTCCTTCACTTCATGCCTGAATCCCGGCACCCCGATTGCTATCAGGGCGTCCTTTTTCAGCATCCCCGCAAGCCTGCTGTCAAAATAGGCTTCGTCTCTTCCGAAATAATGATAGGAGTCGATGCTGATGAGGGCATCAAAATATTCGTCTGCAAAAGGCAGGTCCAGGGCATTCGCATGGAGAGGAATGATACGTTCATCCAGTCCCTGCTCCCGAAAACGCCTGTAGTTATCCGTTGCTGTGATCCAAAGATCCACCGCAAATACCTGGACCCCGTATTCCCTTGCCAGGAATATGGATGTAAGCCCCCGCCCGCATCCCAGATCCAGAACCCTCATGCCTGGCTTCAGCCCGTTTTCCCCAAGAATCTCTTCCAGCATCTTCATCGAGTTCGGTCCCATCATATTTTCATTGATCAGGCTGCTGTCGTATCTGCCGCTTTTCAAAAATTCCATTGTTCCATCCCCTCTCACCGGTTCTGCAATCTATATTCCTGATTTATACCTATAAATAACATAATGCTGAATAGTTCTGAATAGTTATCATTTTACCACCTTTTCGCATTATTTGCATGGGTTTTCGCAACACTGGCCCCTCCGGCTTCGTTTTCTCTCCCAGGAAAGCTCCTCCTTCTTAAACACAAAGCGACTTCAACACTTCAACTCCCGTGCCTTCAGTCTTGAGGGCCAAGACACTTTGTAGCGCGGAGGGCTGATTGACGTCAGCCAATCAAATACCAAAAGCCGGACTGCACATCCTACACAGAGCATGCACTCTCATAGTTAATTTCTTCCTATGAGAATACGTAATCAGGGACAGCCTCTCACCGACCTTCCGGTCGCTGTGGAGCTGTCCCTGCCATATAAAATATTCTGTTGTAGCTGTTCAGACCCCCCGTACCGCGAGGTGTTTTCATGCTGATTTCAAATAAAAACCCTAGTTATATATGCGCCAAATTGGTGGTTCTGCAATTTGTGTGCATCTTTGTGACTATAAAGGACTTAGTCCTGAATAGTCACATTTTATCAATTGTCCACTAAAGATTAGCCTGTCAAAGCCCTCATATAACCTTCGGCCTCGTCAATTTGCACATTCGCCAGCTATCACGCAGTGATGCAAAACATGATTCAATGAGCAGCTTTATGAAGACGTTGGTACTTAGGATGCGTACTCTGCGTCCTTACGTACCACTACGTCTTCATCTAAGCGAGAGCGTGCTGCGAATGAACATGTTTTGCATCACGTCCTATTTGCTCATGAAATCAAGCAGTGATGCAAAACATGATTCAATGAGCAGCTTTATGAAGACGTTGGTACTTAGGACGCGTACTTTGCGTCCTTACGTACCACTACGTCTTCATCTAAGCGAGAGCGCGCTGCGAATGAACATGTTTTGCATCACGTCCTATTTGCTCATGAAGTCAAGCAGTGATGCAAAACATGATTCAATGAGCAGCTTTATGAAGACGTTGGTACTTAGGACGCGTACTTTGCGTCCTTACGTACCACTACGTCT
>NZ_FMKA01000049.1 GCF_900096945.1 Anaerobium acetethylicum
TGGTCAGACCAGCTTCCAGAGGAATGCAGGAAACCACGCCGTTTATAAATCAAGCGGCGTTAACTTTATCGTCAGGCGGATGGTTTGACGTTTACGTATTTATAAAATACTCTTTCCTATTTATAGAAATTAAAATTATAATTTTACTATTTGTTTGTATTTTAAATTATTAAAAAAATTTGAAAATTTTGGAGTGTACAAATATGATTAAACTGAAAAGTGTAAGCAAAAATATATCTGGAAAGGATGTCTTGGTGGATATTGATTTGTTGATTGAAGAAGGAAAATGTGTTTTGCTTCGAGGGCATAATGGATGCGGTAAAACAATGTTATTAAGATTGATTTGTGGACTGATTAAACCTACGCAAGGTGAAGTTTTTAATGAAAAAGATTACCGATATGGGGTGATTATAGAAACCCCCTCATTTTTTTTAAATGAAACCGCTATATATAATTTGAAATTTTTAGCATCTATTAATAAATTAATTACAGAAGACACAATAAATGAATATTTGAAAAAGTTAAATCTTTATGATTTTAAAAACAAAAGAGTGAAAACGTATTCTTTGGGAATGAAACAGCGATTGGCATTATGTCAGGCCTTTATGGAAGAGCCTGATGTGATAATATTAGATGAACCATTTAATGCGTTAGATGATGAAAATCTGAAGATTATTTATGAATTAATTGATGAATTCAAGCAAAAAGGTAAAATGGTTATAATAGCGTCCCATGGCGAAGTGCAGAGATCAGATTTGTTTGACGAAATAATACAAATGAATGCAGGTAAAATAGTAATCTGAAGCCCCGTCATTTTATAGCTATGATGTTATTGCCAACTTTGAAACAGACATCATTGCAGGCGTCTTGGATGGTCTGATCACCCCGGAAATACAGGGCGATCAGGATCATCCAAGCGGGTCGCAACATACTGGCTATTTGCAGAGCACAGTCTGGGTGATGATATCGGAATAGAGTTCCATTCCTTTTGTTTCAATCACGTGGATCACGTCATTTAAGATCGGTGTACTGGGAATAATATCTGCAAGTACATTTTCATGATCGGTAATCAGAGCCGGGTTGAATATCACATCCTTGTCCCCGTAAAACAGCGCAGTGTAGAAGATATCGCTTTCCACAAGGTCCTGGAAAAAATGGCTTCCATAGGAAAGCTCGGGCATCAGCCCTTCCTCCTGGTAGGCGACCTCGCAGATAGCGGCCATGTTGCAGATTTCTGTAAAGTGGACAGGAACCCCAAGGGAAGGGGTGGTCGTTCCCCATCTTCCGGGACCGATCAGCATTGCATTTCTGCCTTTCAAGGCGGAATTTATGGAACCGATCTGCCTTGCGACGGAATATTTTTCCTGCTCGGGGAGCTTCAGGTAAGCCTTTGCATCAACGAATACCACATAGTCTATAGGAAGCCTTACGTTTCCGCCCATGAAGTTTCCTTTAGAATAGAAGAGAAAGCTTTTCGTATCATCAAGGGATGGAAGGGATACAGGCTGGCCAAGGCCCTTCGTCTGCAGCGGCCGGCATTGCAGGAGGTTCACAAGATAGCTCCCGTCTTCGGTGAAGTTGGCGGTGAATTCAATGTCTACGGGATAGTCGTATTTTTCCGAAAGCAGCGCCAGCATATCCCGCATTGTTTCGGCAAAACCGGTTTTTTTGAAAAGGTTCTGGAAGCTCAAGATGTAGGGCGTTTTTCTGTCGCGATAGCCCAGGTCCCGGAGCCTGTTCATTGTCAGGGTATCGGGATCGGCAAAAAGCCTGAAATCTGTACGTATGCCTCCCGGGAGAATGTCATCGGCAGCCTTGTCCGTTAAGATATTCTGCCTGAGGTCGAGGAGGTCGACCCGGTGCTGGGAAAACTTCTGCTGGTCTCCATAGGCTACCAGAGGCGCCTGCAGCGGGTTGTCAAGGCATACGATTCTTGGATAGTCGCCGGAAATACGGTCGACCGCACGGGTCCCCAATCCGAAAACCAGCCTTAACATGCCGGCGCTCATATCGATATCCTTGTTCCAGACATAGAGATTTGAAGAATTACCGACTCCTGCAATGTGAGGGAAAAAGTTGTCTCCGTAATAGTCGCCGGAAACGCGCTGTATCAGTATCGCCATCTGCTCGTCCAGATCGACCAGACCCCTGTTGATCCTGTAGGATAAGGCATCCTCGTTCATGGTGCTTGCATATACCTTTCGGACGGCATTTTCAAAGGCTTCATACCGTTCGTCGGGAGTACCCTGATTTACGCAGAAGACGCTTTCGTATTTTCCTGCAAAGGCATTGCCGAAGTTATCTTCCAGCAGGGAGCTTGATCTGACGATGATGGGCGACTGTCCGAAATACTCCAGCATATGCATGAACTGCTCCTGTATATGACGGGGGAATTTCCCGTTCAACAGTTTCTCCTTCAATTCGCCTGCGCAGCAGAAATAACCCTCCTGGGTCTTCTGCCTCATACGGAGGTCCCAGCAGTTGTTCTGCACGATATAGGTGTAAAAAATGTCAGACCCGATGTAATAGGAATCGTGGGGTTCCATCAGGTGCATGAAACGCTGGGGATCTTCGACCTTCAGTATTTTGCGCGCAAGGAGCATCCCGACACTTTTTCCGCCAATGAAGCCCGTACCGATTTCCTTTGCTGCGATCCGGAGGAGGCTTGTCAGGCTGAAATATTGATAGCACAAATCATACATTTTAGAATCTTCGCCAATCAGAAGTGACAGCAGAAGCTTTTTTTTCTCCTCCTGGAGCGCTGGGGGACCGGACAGGGCATTCCTTGCGTTCTGCAGGGTAACAGCCCAATAGTCAAGCCTTTCTTCATTCCAGGTGTAACCGGAAAACAGGGCGGCCGCATCAGCGCTTGAGGTGATGCAGACTGCCTCCTGGCCGTCTATCAGATGGGGAAAGAACATTGTAGGGGCATACCGTTCCCAGACTTTCAGCGGGTGGATATAATAATTCTCTTTCACCCGGTACAGGTCAAGGAGAACCTGAGTCGTCTCGCGGATTCTTGCAATTGTGTCATAGGTGTGGGAATTCCGTTTGAGGGCGAAATAGGCAACCGTATCCAGGTCGTATAAAAAAGGGCATGTGACGCGGAAAAAGTTTCCGATCATCAGGTCGGAATGCCAGAACTTCAGCAAATCCGTGAGGCAGTCAAATACATAGAATGCTTTCCGACCTTCGTCTTTTACGATATTGTGGATTTTAGTGGCAAAGCTTTCGAAGCCCTGGGCTGCATCCACATAATAGACCCTGATTCCGTCCATGTCGTCCAGGAGGGCATCGTGCGGCCCGAACCTGATGTAGATCAGGTTTCTTCCGTCCTCTCGGGCCTGCCGTACAAAAGGCGTAACCAGATGCATATAGTCGGATATGGTATCGACCTGCCAGACCACATTGTCGCCCAGCCTCAGCATGTCGATTGCAGCATCAAAGCCTTTCAAACCCGTACTTACTCTTTCGTTTGTACCCATAAAGCATCCTCCTTATAAAACAAGAAAGGCCTGCAATGATAAACCGGGTAGGGTTAATCACTGTAAGCCTTTGCTTTCGATGAAGTCAAAGTAACTATACTCAATTTCCCCAGTGTTGACAACGGGCTGAAGCCCAAAGCTTTATGTGCATCAGGACATGCTGTCGTGGATCCGGATTGCGATTTCGATGTTCAGCCGGTCTTTCGGGTCTAAGTTGGAGTTCATGATTTCTTTGATTTTGCTGATCCTCGCATTGACTGTGTTGCGATGGAGATAAAGCTGCTGGGAAACGCTCTGTATGCTTCCGCCGCTGGCGAGATATACCTTAAGGGTTTCATAATAGTTCGTCTGGTTGCCAGCATCATATTCAAGCAACTCTGACAGGTAGGTGTTTGTAAAGTTCTTAAGTATACTACTGTCATCGATTTCGACAAAGAGGCGCTCGACTTCCATTTCATCCCAGAAGAGCAGGCGCTCTCCGGATTTTTGGGCTATGTTCATGAGCTTTTCAGCCTGTTTTGCCAGTTTGGGAATGCTCATCAGGGAGTCGCCTTCCATGCCGATGATAAGGTTCTGATGTTCCTTCAGGTTCAGGGAACTTCTCAGCTGTTGTTCTGCATCTGCGTGGAGGAGATCTTTTGCCAGAATCAGATACTGGGTATTGGTTTTATGGAAACCGATGAAATCCTCAGAAGTCCGGTTCAGGATGGCCTTGAGCTGGCCGATGGCACTCTCGAAATCAGCCATTGCCGCCAGCTTTTCGGATCTGGTCTCCAGAAGCAGCATCGTGTATCTGCCGGCCAGCCCGAATCCGCGGGATTCAAAAACCTTGCCGTTCAGGGAAAGGGTGGAAGGATCGACGAGCAGCTGTTTGATCGCTTCGGCAGCCGACATATCGGTATCCTCGCGGGATATGATGTAGCGGCAGAGGTCGCGGGTCACGTCGGCAGGTCTGTTCTGCGCGGGAAGGATGAACAGGGGAAAATGCTCTTTGCGGCAGAATCGTTTCAGTCCTTCGGGTACATTGCTGATATAGGGGCCCAGGTTGATGACTACTCCGGAAGCATCGCATCTGACCAGATTCTGAACAAACAGCATCAGGCTGTCGTCCTTCGGGCTGCCGATTCCGGTAGTCATGACAAGCTCCCCGCCATGGAGGAGGTCTGCGGAGGCAGGCTCTTCGAGCTGCTGGATCCAGGTTACTTCTGAATCCATTCCGTCCTCGCCTTCGAGCAGCCGCAGATTGAATTTTTCTTTGCCGATGTTCCATAATTCTCTTAAATATGTTGCCATAATGATTCCTTTCTCCATCCGGCGGAAGGCGGAGGTGTTTCAGGTGCAGGGATAGGACAAACTTTTCTATGATATAAAAAAGGCGTCTCGGAATACAGTTACATGTATTCCGGACGTCTTTGTCTTGATCCGTTATAGGTTTTAGAATATTTGAACGTCAGCTGGGCGTGTGCATTTACGACGCACGCGTATAAACTGATATTCTTATTGATATGATTAATATTACCTGTAGAATGGCAGTATTGTCAACGGAAAAAACAAAAATATTTTTTTGAAAAAAACACTTGACAAATTTTTTCGCAGAGTCTAGTATCAAGTCATACAAAGGCAACGGCGCTTGGGATTTTCCCAGGTGCCGCTTTTTTTATGTCATAGGGGAGTTTGTTCCAGGACATAAAAGCCCTGTAAGGAAACAAGAAAATATTTTTTGGGAAAAGAGGCGATTGCATGAGTAAGAATATTTCAGAAATTTTTGGAAGCATGGTATTCAGTGATGTGGTTATGAAGGAGAAGCTTCCGAAAGACGTATATAAATCACTGCACAAAACAATCGGGAACGGATCAGATTTAGACATAACCGTTGCGAATATGGTGGCAATAGCCATGAAAGACTGGGCAATCGAAAAAGGGGCAACCCATTATACCCACTGGTTCCAGCCAATGACCGGAATCACTGCTGAAAAGCATGACAGCTTCATCTCGCCGCAGAGCGACGGACGCGTCATCATGGAGTTCTCCGGCAAAGAGCTGATCAAGGGCGAGCCGGATGCATCCAGCTTCCCGTCAGGCGGCCTCAGGGCTACCTTCGAGGCAAGGGGCTATACTGCATGGGATCCGACTTCATACGCATTCGTAAAGGACGGCGTCCTCTGCATACCGACAGCGTTCTGCTCCTACAGCGGGGAAGCGCTGGATAAAAAGACGCCTCTTCTCCATTCTATGGAAACAATCAACGAACAGGCGCTCCGCATCCTCAGGCTTTTTGGAAACACGGCTGCAAAGCGCGTTATCACAACTGTAGGTCCCGAGCAGGAATATTTCCTGATCGACAAGAAGTTCTACGACCAGAGGAAAGACCTTATTTTTACGGGCCGCACGCTTTTCGGTGCAACAGCCCCGAAAGGACAGGAACTGGAAGACCACTATTTCGGAGCCATCAAGCCCCGTGTGTCAGCTTTTATGAAGGAACTCAATGAGGAACTGTGGGCGTTAGGAATCCTTGCTAAGACAGAACATAATGAAGTGGCTCCGGCCCAGCATGAACTGGCACCTATCTTTACGACTACGAACATCGCCGTCGACCACAACCAGCTTACAATGGAAATCATGAAAAATGTTGCCGCACGGCACGGTCTGGTGTGCCTGCTCCATGAAAAGCCTTTCGAAGGCGTAAACGGTTCGGGAAAGCACAACAACTGGTCGATCTCCACAGATTCTGGCATCAACCTTCTGGAACCTGGAAAATCACCTCACGAAAATTCACAGTTCCTGCTTTTCCTTGCAGCTGTCATAAAAGCAGTTGACGAATATCAGGATCTCATGAGGATTTCCGTGGCATCGGCAGGCAACGATCACAGGCTCGGGGCGAATGAAGCTCCTCCGGCAATCGTTTCCATGTTCCTTGGCGATGAACTTGAAGCGATTCTCGGATCCATCGAAAATGGAACGGAATACAGCGGAACAGAAGCGGCAACCATGGAAATAGGCGTCCATGTACTTCCGAATTTCATCAAGGACACCACGGACAGGAACCGTACTTCACCGTTTGCATTTACCGGCAACAAGTTCGAATTCAGGATGCTCGGTTCAGCCCAGAGCGTATCAGGGTCCAATGTCGTGCTGAACACGATCGTGGCTGAGGAGCTGGAGCAGTTTGCTGATATCCTCGAGAAGGCTGAGGATTTCAATGCAGAACTGAACAAGCTGATCAGCGAAACAATAAAGAACCATAAGCGGATCATTTTCAACGGAGACGGCTATTCGGAAGAGTGGCAGGCGGAGGCTGAAAGGCGCGGACTTCTGAACCTGAAGACTACAGTAGATGCCCTCCCGCATTTCGTGGATGAGAAGAACGTCAGACTTTTCACGAAGCACAAGATCTTCTCGGCTGCGGAAATGCACTCGAGATATGAAATACTTATGGAAGCGTACATCAAAATCGTAAACATCGAAGCCCTTACCATGGTCGACATGGCCAAAAAGGATTTCATCCCTGCAGTAAGCAGATATGTAGGAAGCCTGTCAGCGACAGCCGCTTCGGTCCTGGGAATCAGCAGCAGGGTCCCATGTCTGGCAGAATTATCGCTGATCGAAAAGCTTTCGGGCCTTAATGATGAAACATATTCTGAAGTGACTGCACTTGAAGAAGCTCTCAAAGGAGCTGAAAGCTGCGGCGAAGACACGCTGAAGCTGGGAATCTACTATAAAGATGTTGTGCTGCCAATCATGGACAGGCTCCGCAGTGCGGTAGACCGCATGGAAGAAAATACTTCTGCTGCGGCATGGCCGGTGCCAGTATATGGGGAAATACTTTTTGAGATTTAAGTTTTAACGGTACTTTTTATGGGTACCTGGTACCGTGACTGGTATCTTGATTATAAATGGAACTTAACACAAAGACGTGAATCCGAATGGAAGAAAAGCCATCGGAAACACGTCTTTTTTTATTAGAACAGGAGGGATTTTTATGTATTCATCAGTAAATGTTATCTGGGTATTGGTTGCAGCGGCTCTGGTGTTTTTCATGCAGGCGGGCTTCGCAATGGTTGAAACAGGATTCACGAGGGCGAAAAATGCCGGAAATATTATCATGAAGAACCTTATGGACTTCAGCCTTGGAACGCCGATCTTCTGGCTGGTAGGCTTTGGCATTATGTTCGGAGGAAGCGGGCTTTTCATAGGCGGATTCGATCCGATGGTTAAGGGCGACTATTCAGGAGTGCTTCCTGATGGTATTCCGCTGATGGTATTCCTGATTTTTCAGACTGTATTCTGTGCTACGGCAGCAACTATCGTATCAGGCGCCATGGCAGAAAGAACAAAATTCTCTTCATACTGCATCTATAGTATGATCATCAGCGCAGTGGTTTATCCTGTATCGGGACACTGGATATGGGGCGGCGGCTGGCTTGCACAGCTTGGATTCCATGACTTTGCGGGATCGACGGCAGTGCATATGGTAGGCGGACTTTCAGCACTGATCGGGGCAAAAATACTCGGTCCCCGTATTGGAAAATATGGTAAGGACGGAGAATCAAGAGCAATTCCGGGACATAATCTTACTCTTGGAGCACTTGGCGTATTTATCTTATGGTTCTGCTGGTTCGGATTTAACGGCGGCTCGACGGTATCTGCTACCGGAGATGACGTGCTGGTATCCATGGGAAATATCTTTGTGACAACGAATATGGCGGCAGCAGTCGCTTCAGTTACAGTAATGTGCATCACCTGGATTCGATATAAAAAGCCGGATGTATCCATGACATTGAATGGCTCCCTTGCAGGTCTTGTTGCAATCACGGCAGGCTGTGACCTGGTTACACCAGTTGGAGCAGCTGCCATTGGAATCATCGCAGGATTTGCGGTCGTATACGGAATCGAGTTTGTTGATCAGAAACTGAAAATCGATGATCCGGTAGGTGCAGTAGGAGTGCATGGTATATGCGGTGCTCTCGGAACTGTTCTGACAGGTGTTTTTGCAACGGAAGGCGGCCTTTTATACGGCGGAGGAATCAGTTTCCTTCTTGTACAGCTGGCAGGCGTGGCATCCGTTATGGCCTGGGTTGCAGCAACCATGACATTAGCTTTCGTGGTAATTAAAAAGACGGTTGGATTAAGAGTATCTAAAGAGGAAGAAATTGCAGGGCTCGATATTGAGGAACATGGAGTGAATGCTTATGCAGACTTTGAATTCATGTTCGACAGGAAGGCGGAAAAAGCAGCAGCAAAAAGTGCAGGAGCAGTCCCTGTCAGTAAAGCGGTTCCGATTGAACGCTTCTCGGGTCCGGTATCAGACGAATATCATCTGTCTAATGTGACTATTATCATGAAGCAGAGCAAATTTGAAGCTATGAAGCAGGCAATGCACGACATCGGCATAACCGGAATGACTGTTACAAACGTACTAGGCTGTGGAATGCAGAAGGGTGCGCCTGAATATTACAGGGGCGTTCCGATGGAAATGACGCTTCTTCCTAAAATCAAAGTCGAAATAGTGGTGTGCAGGGTTCCAGTCGCAACTGTCATTGAAACTGCAAGGGAAGTCCTGTATACAGGAAGCATCGGAGACGGCAAGATCTTTGTATACGAGGTCGAGGAAGCTGTTAAGGTGCGTACCGGGGAAGTCGGAGTGGAGGCACTCCAGGATGAAGAAGGCCAGTGCGAACCAGAATTATGTTAGTCAGATATTATAGGGAATAAGGAGAGAATTGTTATGAATACGGGAGATACGGGCTTTATGCTCATTGCATCAGCCATGGTGCTGTTTATGACACCGGGACTTGCTTTCTTTTACGGCGGTCTTGTCAGAAGGAAAAATGTACTGAATACGATGATGTCATCGGTCTTCATCATGGGGCTTGCCTCGGCGATGTGGGTGCTTGCAGGATATTCCCTCAGTTTTGCAGGAAATACAGGTGGGATTATAGGAACGCTGAAATGGATCGGATTAAACGGAGTAGGATTGGAGGCCGGCCCATATGCCGGCACCATCCCTCACCTTGCATTTGCCATGTTCCAGATGATGTTCGCAATCATTACACCGGCACTTATAACAGGTGCAGTTGCAGGACGAATGAAGTTTAAAGCGCTGTTCGCATTTATTGCCTTATGGTCCCTGGTTGTCTATTATCCTCTGGCCCACATGGTATGGGGCGAGGGAGGCCTGCTTGGAGCAGTTTTGGGATCCGTTGATTTTGCGGGAGGAAATGTAGTACATATCAGTTCCGGCATCAGCGGCCTGGTGCTTTCAATCATGCTTGGTAAAAGACACGGATTTAACAAAGTTTCCTATCGTATTCATAACATTCCCTTTGTTGTTTTAGGAGCTGCAATCCTCTGGTTCGGCTGGTTCGGCTTCAATGCCGGAAGTGCGCTGGCAGCAAACGGCCTCGCGGTACATGCCTTTATGACATCTAATACATCTGCGGCTTTTGCAATGCTCTCATGGATGCTTGTTGATACCATTAAAAATGGAAAACCGACTGTTGTCGGAGCAGTGACAGGAGCAGTACTCGGACTGGTTGCCATTACGCCGGGAGCCGGATTTGTCCCAATTTGGGCTTCGATGATCATTGGTGCAGCAGTGAGCCCGATCTGCTACTTTGCAATGTCGGCTGTCAAAAAACGTTTGGGCTACGATGATGCCCTTGATGCGTTTGGATGTCATGGCATTGGCGGAATATGGGGTGGAATCGCAACAGGTATTTTTACGAAAAGCTCAATAAACAGCGTCGCAAGATGGGACGGGCTGATATTTGGAGACTACCATCTTTTCCTGGCACAGCTGATCAGCATCGTGGTTACGATTGCCATTGCAATTGCAGGTACGGTACTATGCGCCTCCCTGGTCAAACTCTTCATACCGTTAAGGGTTTCGGAAGAGGATGAAAAGAAAGGCCTTGATATATCCCAGCATGGGGAAAGTGCATACCCTGCATTCAACGGTCTGGATTAAGCTGACAGGAAGGCATGTATGAATTTCCGGGGTTCAGACCGGAATGAGGAAAAAGGGAAAAGAGGAATTGGGAAGGAGTTGCCAGATATGTTTAAAGTAGAAGCGATTGTAAGAGAAGATAAATATGAAGAGGTAAAGGCTGCCCTGAATGAAATCAATGTCTATGGAATTACGGTTTCGCAGGTTATGGGGTGTGGCATCCAGAAGGGATATGAAAGCCATGTCAGAGGAACGGAAGTAGACATCAACATGCTCCCGAAGATAAAGTTTGAAATCGTGGTTTCGACGAAAGACTGGGCTGAAAAGACGATGGATGTCATCAGCAAAACAGCAAATACGGGAAATCACGGGGATGGAAAGATCTTCGTTACGGAGCTTTACGAAGCAGTTCGTATCCGTACAGGTCAGCGTGGTCTGGAAGCGATACATTAAAAAGGTACCAGGTACTGTGAACAGCTGTTCACAGTACCTGGTACCTTCTTTTCTAGAGGATAACCCCGTCCCTGAATATGGAGATTTCACGGTATCCGTTCATTTCGTTGCAGGTCTGCTTTCCGGAAGCGACTTCCATGAGATAGTCGAAGAAGTCGTCTGCCACGTCGTTGAAATCCTTTCCTTCCAGGATCTGGCCGGCATTGTAGTCGATCCAGTGCTTCTTACGATTGTAGAGTCCGGTGTTGGAGGAGATTTTTACGGTCGGGACAGGGGAACCGAATGGGTTCCCGCGTCCCGTAGTGAACAGAATCATCTGGGCCCCGCTTGCTACAAGGTTCGTACAGGACACCTGGTCATTGCCTGAACCCGTGAGGAGGTTGAGGCCGTTTTTCTTTACATGTTCACCATAGCCGAGCACGCCGACTACCGGTGCCTGTCCGCCCTTCTGGACGCAGCCCAGGGATTTGTCCTCCAGGGTGGAGATCCCGCCCTTTTTATTTCCAGGAGAAGGATTTTCATAGATGGTCTGGTTGTAGCGCTGGAAGTATTTCTTGTAGTTGTTGATCAGGTCGACAACATCCTCGAATACCTCTTCTGAAACAGCACGTTCCATAAGCAGGGTTTCGGCGCCGAACATTTCAGGTACTTCCGTCAGGATCGTGGTTCCGCCCTGTCTGACAAGGGCATCGTTTACCCTTCCGCAGAGGGCGTTTGCAGTGATTCCTGAGAAACCGTCAGAGCCCCCGCACTTGAACCCGAGCACCAGTTTGTCGGCAGAGACTTTTTCACGTTTCATGGAAGATGCGTAGTCCGCAAGTTCCTTTAAGAGCTTCAGCCCTTCTTCGTATTCGTCTTCAACTTCCTGGGTTACGAGGAATTTCACCCTGTCAGGATTGTATGCTCCCAGTACCGGTTTGAAATTGTCGAGGTTATTATTCTCACAGCCGAGGCTCAATACCAGGACACCGCCGGCATTGGGGTTGTTGATAATCCCTTTGAGGAGCAGTTGGGTGGTCTCGTGATCGCTCCCAAGCTGGCTGCAGCCCATGTTGTGGGTGTAAGCGAAGAATCCGTCGAGATTTTCGCCATAAAGGAGGCTTGCTTTTTCCGCAAGTTTGGATGCAGTCATGTTCACGCATCCTACAGTCGGAATGATCCAGATCTCATTGCGGATGCCGACGCTTCCGTCCGGACGGACATACCCATCGAAGTGCCGGTCAGTCTTAATATCCCTGAATTTGTCCAAAACAGCCGTGTTAGGATGGTAGCTGTACTCGATCAGATCATGTAGGTTTGTTTTTAGATTCTGGGTGTGTACGTGCTGGCCTTTTTTTATGGCTGAAAGGGCATGGCCGATGGGCTGGCCGTATTTGATGATGTGCTCGCCTTCCACGATATCGGTAACGGCAACCTTGTGGCCGAAGGGGACATCTGATTCCAGGGTGACTTCGAATGGACCTGCCATATAAGTTTCGCCGGCGTGGAGATCTTTCAGGGAGACGGCTACTGTGTCGGAATCCGATATGAGGATCAGGCCGCTGCGGACATCCATTTCATTTGTTGTTTCTATAATATCAGACATAACGATGCCTCCTACTTTTCTATAATATCTTTGATGATGCTGCGAACGTCCTCTGTCTCAAGCCTGCCCAGGTATCCTGCAACTTTTTCTTCAAGCCCCTTGATTTCAATAAGGTCTTTTCCGCTCCAGAAGGATTTGTTGGAGAGCACTGCTTTTGCAATCGCAGCAGCATCCCTGGATGCCCACTGTTTTTCGAAGAATTCCAGAACATCTGCGTCATCCTTGATCGGGTATTCGGTGCTGTCCGCACGTCTGCCCGTGAATGCGCCGTCCTTCATCTGTCCGTCGTAGAATTTGATGAATGCTGCAAAGGAGAAGCATAAGGCTTCAGGGAGAGAATCTTTTCTGGCTGCATATTCAGTGAGGGAAGGCAGGCATCTTGCATTGAATTTGGAACATGAATTCAGGGAGATGTCCAATAATTTATGTTTGATGTAAGGATTTGCAAAACGGTCCCCTACTGAACCTGCAAATTCTTCCAGCTCTTCTTTCGGAAGGTCGAGGGTAGGGATTACTTCATCATAAATCACCTTATCAAGGAAGGATTTGAAAACTTCATCGTTCATGAAATCCCCTACGAAGTTGTGGCCGGAAAGGTAAGCTGCAAGCACTGTTGAGGTGTGGCCGCCGTTCAGTATGCGCACCTTTCTCGTCTTGTACGGTTTTACGTCGTCGGTCCATATGACGTTGGCCTCGTTCTTGTGGATAGGGAAAATGTCAGCCCAGTCCTTTTTACCTTCGATTACCCAGAGGTTGAATACCTCGCTGGTAACGATAACATTATCCTTGTAACCAAGCTTTTCTTCAAAATAATCGATCTGGTCCTTCGGGTATCCGGTAACGATGCGGTCAACCAGGGTGTTCGTAAACTTGTTGGCTTTCTCAATCCATAAGGTGAAGTCATCACCAAGTTCCCATTCGGCTGCATATTGGAGAACAATCCTTTTCAGGTTGTCGCCGTTCATGTCAATGAGCTCTACTGGAAGGAAGAGAAGTCCTTTATCCATTGCGCCATTGAAGGCTTTAAATCTTTCGTAAAGGAAAGCGGTAACCTTTGCGGGGAAAGAGGCTGGAGGGGTGTCGGTCACCTTATCGCCTGCTTTGTAAGCGATGCCGGCTTCTGTCGTGTTTGAGATCACTACCTCAAGGTCTGTGCTTCGTGCCATCGCCATAAGTGCTTCGTAATCTTCATAAGGGTTGATACATCTGGATACGGAAGTGATCTGTTCGATTTTTTCTACGGCCTCACCGTTTTCGATTCCTCTCATTGCCAGAGTGTATACACCGTTCTGGGTATTTATCATGTTGCCTAAGCCGCTGGCTATTGGCTGGCATAAAACGATACTGCCTTTGTAGTCGCCGTTCTTATTCGCATTGTTGATCATCCAGTCAGCAAATGCCCTTAAGAAATTTCCTTCGCCGAACTGAAGTACTTTTTCAGGGTAGTTTCCAAATATTTTTTCTACGGTTTCGTGTACCTGTTTCATCTTCATACCTCCATAATTTTAATGTTTAAATTCATTATACAAAATGTATACATTGATGTATACAACAAAAGCAAAAATAAATGAATTTCGTTGTTTTAAATAAAAAAACGCCATGATTTTTGTGAGAAAATCATGGCGCGGTGTTTGTGTATTACATAAAACTTTAAATGTTTATATTGCCGTCCAGTATGACTTTAAATGCGGAATCCTTAGATATCAGCAGATGAGTCCGCATTGCTTCGGCTGCCTTCTGGTAATCCTTACGTAAAATAAAGGCTGAGATCTCATCGTGTTCATGCTGTGAAGCATCAAGGCGCTCCCGGTTCATATTGCCGCTTATAATGCGGAGCCTCAGATTCTGGGCATGTATGTTTTCGTAGCACTGTATCAGATATTTGTTTTCGCAGAGTTCTACGATGATGCGATGGTATTCGTCGTCCAGGGCATAAAACAGTTGGAGATTGTCATGGGAAGAGCTGGCTTTTTTGAGGATTTCCCGCAGACGCGCTTCCTTGACATCTGTAATCCTGCAGCCGTAGGTGGCCAGAATATAGGGTTCTATAAGAAGCCTGGTTTCATAAATCATGTTTATTTCATTGATTGTGAGGGGGGAGACGATAATTCCTTTTTTTGGCATTATGGTCACCAGATTTTCCTGTTCGAGGCGGCTCAGTGCATCCCTGATAGGGGTCCTGCTGACGTTCAGCTCCTTGCAGAGAATGTCTTCATTCAGGAAGAGGTTTGGTGGATATTCACAGTTTAATATTTTTGATCTGATTGAGTCGTAAGCTTTTTGCTTGAGGGGTTTTGCCATAGTGATTGCCTTTCTATAAGTAGAAGTTGAAGCAGGGGACAGGATTTCCGGATGGACCAGCAGTAGAACAGACCTGATTGCTGCTTGATATGCTATGATATCGCAACTGTTCAGACCTGCGTCCTTCATAGTTGCAAAGAGTGCACACAAATTGCATGACCAGCAATTTGCTGCATATATAACTCGGGTTTTCATGTAAAAGCCGCATAAAAACATCGCGCAGGGCAGTGGCTCCCAATAATTACATGTTATTATTAATGATAACACAGTTGTATACATTTGTGAATACTTAAACAAAGCGAAAAAAGTGTAAAATAATTATGAAAGAAGCTTGTGGTTGGTAAAAATGCATAAAAACACCCCGCTAAATTTGTGATATTTATAAAAATGACGGATGTCAGTCAGAAAACCAGGAAAATATATTGACATTGTAAATGAACAGGGGTATTATAGTGTTTATGATGTATACAACAAAGTACACAACAGGAAATAGAGGATGAACGATCATCAGAATTGCGGAGGTAGAAAATTGAAATCAATAGTAATCAATAACCCTGGGGACGTAGAAATCAGGGAAGTGGAGATGCCGGTTCCGAAAGAAGGAGAGGCACTGCTGAAACTTCTATATGGAGGGATTTGCGGAAGTGATTTGGGAACTTACCGCGGAACATTCGCCTACGTTTCTTATCCAAGGACGCCGGGACATGAGTTTTCAGCTGAAATCGTAAAAATAGGAGAAAACGACAAAGGCCTGAAAGAAGGAATGGTCGTTACCTGCAATCCTTATTTTAACTGCGGCACCTGCTATTCCTGCGAAAGGGGACTTGTAAACTGTTGTACTACGAACCAGACCATGGGCGTGCAGCGGGAAGGAGCATTTTCCGAGTATATCACAATGCCAATCGAAAGAATATATGATGGAAAAGGATTGTCTGCCAAGACACTTGCACTGATTGAACCCTTCTGTATCAGCTACCATGGCGTATCAAGGGCAAATGTCAAAAAAGGTGACAAGGTTCTGGTAATCGGAGCCGGCACAATCGGTGTACTGGCAGCAGTTGCGGCAAAAGCACTTGGTGCAGAAGTCTACATAAGCGATATTGCTGAACAGAAGCTGGAATATGCAAAGGAATTCGGAGTCGACGGAACCCTGTTAAATGACAGTCCGGAAAATTTCGAGGCAAGGGTAAATGAAATCACAAATGGCAATGGATTTGATGTTACAATAGAAGCAGTCGGAATGCCGTCAACCTTCCAGAACTGCATCGATGCAGCAGCATTCGGCGGAAGGGTCGTACTGATTGGAGTTGGAAAGAAGAACCTTGACTTCAACTTCACAATGATCCAGAAGAAGGAACTTGATGTGTTCGGTTCCAGGAATGCGCTGAAGAAGGACTTTGAAGAACTGATAGATATTGTAAAGAACGGAAATGTGGATCTGGAAAAAATAGTGACGAATACCTACAAGATGGAAGATGCAGCAAAGGCATTCGAGGATTTCGACAAAAATGCCGGTTCCATGCTGAAGGTTGTTTTAGAGTTTTAGAATGTAGAAAATGGTATCGGTAGCAAAGCGGAATAGCCCGGGAACATGTGGCTTTCGCTAAAATAAAATTAGGTAATTGATAAATGTTTTTCTCCTTTTGTGTGGATAACTATCCCGTATATAAGGAGAGAAAAAGGGTCATTATTCAGAATAGTTTCTGGATT
>NZ_FMKA01000011.1 GCF_900096945.1 Anaerobium acetethylicum
CTGAATCAGCATTGTATCAGACGCAGTTCCTTTTTTCACAGCTGGTTCGGCAGGAACTTCAACAAATAGTGATGCATCTGAGCTGCTGATTTCCAGATCTGCAAGTTTTCGTTTCCAGTAATAGTAAGCGTGCTTTGTCAGCTGATTCAGTGCACACCAATCATCCAGTTTTAATCCGCTGGATTTTTTATCTGCTATTCTTCGCTGCCAAAGAGAAATGTTTTCATTTTTCATTTGATGCCTCCTAGAATTATTCTTTTAGGGAGCATATCATGATCTGGAGTTCTTTGGAATGACGCTGTTTTTTGAATCACTTACACTCCATCGTCCACAGAGATCGTTTATATAGAATATGGGATAATGCTCGGTTTAGGTGGCTTGTTTGGATTTTTTTAATTACAACAACATCACATTTTCAACCTGTCGGTTCGGTAGATACAGTCCACACTTTGCCTGTTCGGTATCGGTAGATGAGAACATATTTACTCAAAATTTCTAATGTCCAAAGCCCTCTATTTTCCATCCCGTTTGAGGAGTCTCATAAACCATACGGCAATCCCAAAACTGCTCTCCGCTGCTGATGGTCAACTCCTTTTTGTATTGAAGATTTACTGTCACTCTAAAGATTTTAGTGTTTTTATCGGGTTCATCAATCAGTTCGGTATTAAATAGTTTTGTGGATTTTAGGTTATCAAAACTTGATTTTGCTCCAATATCACTATCAGTTAACGGTAACCCAATCCCCTCGTTAAATAATTCCTCATTCTGAATGTTTGATGTTAAATTCCCAAGTAGAGCTTTTTTTGAAATACAGTATCCAGCTAATTTTGCATCTTTATTATCCAGTGCTGTGAAATATTCCTGGATTACCTGTTCCGGCTCTAATTTGGAGAGTCTTTCTTCGATATTATCCGCTCTGACCATACCATTAAGCCACCCGTAAATTGTTTTGCCGGTCACTTTTTCAAAACTATTCCCTCTTAGACTACAAGCGTTAAAAACACTATGACGACCAGCACTAATGAACGCGCCAATTATTTTGTCATCTTTCTTTACAACAATTCCCCTGGAATCCTGTATTGGATAAAACTCCTGAGGCATACTCTCATGGATTCGATAAATTTTAACGTCAATGTTGGCACTATTGGAATATCCGTTCATATCCAAACCTACATCCTTTGACAACTCATTATTATACGCAAAATAATATGCATTTGGATTAAAACCAGTTAAGACATTGATGTTGTTAAGTTTGTTATTCATAGCGCTAATTTGGTAATCCAGTGTCCATCCATACGTCTGAAACAGAGCCACCACATCGGCGTCATCTATATAAAAGTCGATGTTACTGTTCTCTAGAAATGAATCAATATAACGTGCAAAATCTGTTCCTAACTCATAAAGACCGCCATCTTTTACAATATAGGCTTTATTATACAGCGTATCGTAGTAAAGCTTGCAGCTATATCCGCCAATATCATTAGACAATTTTATCGAATACTGATTTGTATGATTATTCTCCAAGTCATCCTCCTGCACAGGTGTCAGGCTGGTTCTGAGCGTTGAATCGATGTATGCAACTATTGGGGAATGGGTTGTTTCAAACTGGTTTGCCGACTTAAAACCCATCATGTCGGATAGAAACTCAATCCTTACCCTATCATACTCGGTATGATACGCCACATCCGTTGTGCCCGAAGGACTAGATGCCGTTTCAATAATAGAAAGCATTGTTTCATAGTCGTTTTGGCCTATTGTGTAATATCTCCACTGTTCATTCATGCGAACCATCGCAAGAAGGGGTTCCGATTCGAAAAATCGTAGTTCTTGATCCTCATTCCATTCTATTTGCAGATCAGCTGATAGTTCTAGTGGTGAGTCCATTTTCTTTTCAGACCATTTGGCATTATCCAAATACTCCGCTATGGCTCGTGCTGAGACATTAAAGCCTTCATTCTTTCCCGGTGTACGGGAAACTAATAGTTCATTCTTTTGATATGATAATTTTGCAAGATTTTTGATGTTAAGCATCGATAAATCCTGTTTACTGACAGCAGGATTTGATAGCAGTGTGATACAAGTGCCAATCAAAATAATGACCGAAACAAGCACAACCCAAAATCTTGGTCTTTTATAATTCAACACGTTTTTAATCCTCCCTCTTACATTCCCCTCGCCAAAAGCAAGCGGACTTCCATTTAAAATGCGTCTTCCGATAGCAAGCGACAATAATGAATTAGCATAAGGTTTTTTTATATCTTCATGCATCTCTTTCAATACTCTTTCGTCACAGGAAAGTTCCATATCCGTACTCATTAACATGAATGCAATCCACACAAGGGGGTTAAACCAGTGGACGGACAGTGTTAGGAAAGCTAACACCTTAATGATGTGGTCTTTTCGGTGGATATGGGTTTGTTCATGTAGCAAAATATAGCTTCTTTCGGTAGCGTTAAGTCCAACAGGTAAATATATCTTGGGTTTTATTAATCCAAGCACAAACGGTGTTTTCAAATTCTTAGCTTCGAAGATATTGTTCTCTATTATTTGTGCACTTTTAAGCTGTCTTTTTAAGATCAAAATTGATACAAGGCTATAAATAAGTAATGCTATTATGCCAAAAACCCAGATATACGCCCCTATTTCCACATATATCTGAAGTGGATTCACACTTGCCCCAATAGTCGGTGCAGGAAGTGATTCGCTTACAAATGAATCTACCACTCCTATCCCACTATTAATCTGCGGACTTTGCTGATAGATGATATCATGGGGGATCGGAACAGCATTCGTATTCCGTGGCATTAGACTAAACATGCTTTCAAAGGAGAATGGAATTATAAGGCGAAAAGCGACCACACCCCATAAGGCATAGGAGATGACTTTTGGCACTTTTTTAAGTAATAGTCTGATGAGTATCACAAAAAGGATTACATAGCTTGCCGTAAGGCTCATATTTAAAACAGTAAGAAATAGTTCACTCATTGCTACACCTCCTTGTGCTCATCAATCAATCTTTTCAACTCTTCGGCTTGATTATTACTTAATTTTTTACCACTGATAAAAGATGTTAGAAATTTCGGCAGTGACCCTCCAAAGGTATCCTCAACAAAACGTATACTTTGCTTGGCATAATATTCATCCTTTGAAGTTTGAGATGAAACCACCGCATTTTCATTTTGAAAAATGCCCTTTTTACATAACTTTTTAAGTACTGTATATGTTGTAGACTTTTTCCAATTCATTTCTTTTTCACTTAGCTTCACAAGATCGCCGGAACCAATCGGTTCGTTCTGCCAGATTAATTCAGCAAACTTTTCTTCAGTTTCTGCGAGTTTATAATATTTCATGATAAACCTCCTTGGTCTATTCAATATCGACTTTATTTTATAAGTCTATACCCGATAGACTAAAATGTCAATGATAATTTATGATGTATTACAAAATATTCACAGTTGCATTGTTTAATTAAAGAAACAGTCAACTAATAAAACTTATCTCCAAGTTGACGGTAAAAAAAAATGCTGTGTTTATGAACTCTATTGACATTTTCACTCTAACCAGTTAGACTCTATGTATACTCTATTGCATTAGAGAAAGGAGCGGCTAGTATGGAGACACCGAAAGTATTTGAGAGCGAATATCGCTTTTGTCTTATTCTGTGGGAACATGAGCCTATCGGAAGCGGCGAGCTTGTAAAGCTGTGTAAAAAGCAGCTCGACTGGAAGCCCACCACCACATATACGGTCATCAAACGCCTTTCCGAACGTGGTATTCTGAAAAACGAAAACTCAATCGTATCTTCGTTAATTTCAAAGGATGAAGTGCAGGCTGCCGAGATCGATGAGCTTGTAGAAAAGAAATTTGAGGGTTCGCTACCGGCTTTTATAACTGCATTTACAAAGCACCAGCAGATTTCAGATAAGGAGATCGATGAAGTACAGAAAATGATTGATCGATACAGGAAGGGGGATCGCAATGGCTGATATATTCTTCAAATTTATCAACATGAGCATATCCGCAAGCTGGCTTGTGCTTGTTGTGATCATTCTAAGATTATTACTAAAAAAGGCCCCAAAATGGCTGAATCCTGTGCTATGGGGAATCGTCGGTCTGCGGCTCGTTTTGCCCTTTTCCTTCGAAAGCATCCTGAGCCTGATCCCTACTGCGGAAACAATCAGCCCGGAAATTATTTACTCTCAGGAACCTATAATTCATAGTGGTATTCCTGCATTAAACAGCGTGGTCAATCCCATCATTACGGAATATTTTGCCACCAATCCTACGGCCAGTGCAAATCCACTGCAAATATGGATTCCAATAGCTGCTATCGTTTGGACTGTTGGCATCGCCACCATGCTTATCTATACGGTTATCAGTTATCTGCATCTAAGCAGGCGGGTAAAGACTGCCGTGTTGCTCCGGGATAACATCTATCAGAGTGAAAATGTTGCATCGCCCTTTGTGCTTGGCATATTGCGCCCTCGCATCTATCTGTCATTTAATATGAACGAAAAAGATATATCTCATGTAGTTGCCCATGAATAAACGCACATCAAGCGGCATGATCACTGGATCAAGCTATTTGGCTTTTTACTGCTTGCTTTGTACTGGTTCAATCCTGTGTTGTGGGTGGCGTATATTCTTCTCTGCCGGGATATTGAGCTCGCCTGTGATGAGGGAGTGATCAAAGAATTGTGTGCAGATCAGCGGGCGGATTATTCGGATGCGCTACTTTCATGCAGTGTGCCACGACGCATGATTGATGCATGTCCGCTTGCTTTCGGAGAGATTGGTGTGAAAGAGAGGGTGAAAAACGTGCTGAATTATAAAAAGCCTACTTTCTGGCTTGTCTTCGTTGCTATTATCATCTGCCTCGTCGTGGCTGTATGCTTTCTAACAAATCCAAAGAAGGCTCCAATCTCTTTCAGTACTATTCAGATAACTTGGGCTAACACATTAGATATGAGACCTAACGAGCCGACATCTTACAAATTGAATGACGCAGAGCTTGGTGAACTAAAAGACCGTCTGCGAGATTTGGAGATTGGCAGAAAAAATAATGATTATGGCGGTTTTACGCCTGTGTATTCGCTGTCAATAAAAGCGCAAGGCATGGAGCAATTCATGATTGCAAGCTACAACAGCGACGGCACTCATGTAGGTTTGATGTATCAGGGGGAATATTACCGAATTGAGAATGACGATTTTTCAAGATACCTCAGCAACATCTGTGCCGGGAGCAACAGATCTGATGCACCCGGTAATAAAGGCGGGTTATCTCTCAATGATGTGATTATTCTTTCTCAAAAAGGTGAAGAGCTCTCGTGGGAAGATTTTGAACAATTTTCTTATGTAGAAGCCGGCTCTGGCCTCTATATCCGTGTTTATGAAATCAATCCTTTGTTCTCACTTTGGATAGGCGGAGGCAATCCCGATAATGAGCCAATGTATATCAGCCTTCGCACTAATACGGAGCCGGAGGATGCCATAGACATTCGAACAGAGGATGTAGCGGCTTTTATCAGCAAGCATAGAGATGATCTAGCTGAAACCTCGCCTCCAGTCTCTGACCCAAACGAAGATATGGAGCTAATGCCCGGTGGTTTGCCGAGGGTTTCTTCTGAAAATAACGAATTAAACAAGGCGTTTATTAACGCAAAACTGCTCCCCGATACCTATTGGGAAACCGACAACAAGACGAATCTGCCTATAGAAGGCGCAGCCGTTTCTATACCATCCGGCCGACTGGCTTTTGCGTTCCTGCCAACTCGTCCTCGCGAGGAAGAGTCCATATTCATTGACGAAGCGACGCTGAAACAGATCATCAGCGAAATCAACGTCGCAAAAGTATTGCCAAAAGCATCTCGCATCGATTGGGCGCAGGCTGATTTTCAAGACTATCGGCTCAACCTGTATATTCTTACCGACGGGAACGTCTACAATCGCATTGAACTTTGGGGCCCCATTCGCCACAAAAAGGATGTTTATGTGGATATCAGCGTAAGGAGTGTTGACAGCACGTATGCTCATGAAAGCTGGCGTATTGAATCGTCCGCGCTTGGCCAAATACTCATTGATACTTGGGGGTCGAAATTTGATCTTAAACGCTTGCACGATGTAACTCGCATCGACATGCGTGTGCTAAATTTTCATGATACGACAAAAGTAGGCAATACAGCTACACTTGAGGGAGACGCAGCACAGGATATGGCTGAACGTATGCTCAAAACCGCAAAAATCGTAACAGGGTATGGAAGTTGCGGCTATAATATCGAGCTTTGCTTTACCTTTTCGGATGGTACCACTGAGCTTGGATGGCTCAATGGCGATAGTTGCACCGGTATCGCAATGGATAATGGACCTAACATCATGTTCGACAAGGAGATTACAAGGGAACTATATAAACTACTCGACTACGGGGATGATTTTATCTCAGATTAATTATTTATCCTCGTAGATGGTATCTTTTCAATCAGCTGTAGGATAAGCTGCTCATCGTATTTGTCCGGAAGATATGACAAATCGAAATATCTGGGAACCAATAAAGTATTTATCTAAAACAACACAACATTAAGAAAGACTGCACTAAAAGTTTTATCCTTCGGTGCAGTCTTTGCTTTCGAGCCTCCGCTTGAAGAGAGTCGGTCAAAAATTTACTTGGTTTCGTAAATCCCTAAGTTGAACACCCTTTCGAGCGCCTTCTTCTGGCGCCCATAAGCCTTAATCTACTAATGATTGCAAAGACAACGGGAGCCATCGTGTTCGGAATCCTCAACGCCTTTGTCCCGGTCCTGTTTGCATCATTTATGACAGACCTTTCTGGCATCAACTGGGGGTATGCAATTGCTGCAGTCGTCCTGATTGCCATCACCTCTACTTTTCTGGGTCTTTTTATTGCCGTCTCGGTCAGCGAGGTATTCGAAGCTCAGACATTCTCTAATTTTTTCCGCTTCCCTATGATGTTTCTGTGCGGTCTGTTTATTCCGATCAGCAGCCTGCCGGCGTTTCTGCGCCCCCTTTCCTACATCCTCCCCCTGACCTACGGCGCTGATATCCTGAAGCGCTCCATTAACGGATCAGGCAGCATCAGCCCCTGGATAGCCTTTCCTGTTCTTGTTGCCTTCGGCTTCACCCTCTTTATCATAAGCACCCGAAATATTAAAAAGAAGTGGATCCACTAAAAACAGATGCCCGGCCGGATTTCCCCGGCTGGGCATCTGTTTTTAGTATGTTTAATATTGCTATTCTATTAAAGCTGCTGCTTCTCGTTTCCGCTGCACCACTTCTTACAGGCCTCCGCCTTTTTACCGCACATGATGTTCTTAGAACCGCACGAGGGACACAGTCTCTTATCCTGTTCGAAATTAATTTCATACACAGTACCGCAGTCCATGCATTTGAATTTGCACAGGCTTGTCTTATAGCTACCGCCGCTTATACTGATCGCTTTCCCTTCGCTGAGAGCGATGGCAACCTTGCGCCTTGCCTCATCTATAATGTTCTGGAATGTTTGTCTGGAGACCTGCATCCTTTCTGCGCACTCCTCCTGATTAAGGTCCTCTACATCCTTAAGCCTCATTGCTTCAAGCTCCTCGACTTTTAATATAACTTCCTCAAGTTCACATTTCGGCTTTCCTAACGGAACAAAGTATGTATCGCTTGGGAAGAATTCCACTCTTCTGAATTTCGTTGGTCTGGCCATCTTTTTCCTCCTGAATCTATCCAATCTATTCTGCTACTATCATAACACCTAAAAGGGAGCGTGAAAAGACGATTTATTGTAACTGTTCAGAACCCCTGTCTCGCGAGGTGTTTTTATGCTGATTTTGCATAAAAACCCGAGACATTCGTGCGCCAAATTGCTGATTTTGCAATTTGTGTGCCTCATATGTCACTATGAAGGACGTAGTCCTGAATAGCTACGATTTATTTGTAGATATCCTTTAAATCTTTCCATTTTGAAACAAAACAGAAATAGCCTTTTCCATAAGTCTGGGCTGCACTTCCTGATATGTCCAGTGTTCAGGAAGCCTTTCAGACAGCTCGATTTTTTCCATCTCAAAATCAGGCATTTCGCCAAACCTGCTTATATCTCCAAAATACAGCATGCCGTAAGTCTCTTCATCATTCCGGACAATCCCGTCAAAACCATTGACAGAATAGATGCACACTGGCTTCAACGAATATTCCAAAGCGCCAGTCTCTTCATACAGCTCTCTTTTCGCCGTTGCCAGTATATCTTCCCCTTCTTCCCGGTGACCGCTGGGAAACTCATAGGTATCACGTTCCTTATGCTTGCAGAATACCCATTTCCCCTCTGACCTTGCTATTATGACAGCCAGTTTCAAAAGGCTGTCATCTGCTTCTTCATAAAACTTGATTTCTAACATGAACTTGTTCCCTCCATCAGTCAGAATTCCTTTCATTCCGTACAGCATTTACGAAGCGACGGCAGCATGGCACACACAAACGCCAGCAGGATTGCAAGAACACCAGATATCAAAAACCAGATATTGACGCCAATTACATCCACAAATGCAGCGGACAAAAGGAGGCCTACCGGCATCGCTACCATTGACAGGCTCATGGATAAGGAAAATACCCTTCCCAGATATTCCGGTTCTATCTTCAGCTGGAATATCGTTGTCAGAACGCCATAGTAAAACGGAATCGTGACACCCATCACAGCGGCTAAACCGCCAAAAATCCAGATAACTCCCGACGGTAGCAGCCCGGATATCAGAAGGCCGATTCCCATGACTCCGATCGATTTCTTTATGGCTCCGATTTTATCAATCTTTTCTCCCCATCTTCCCAGGGCAATGGAACCGATCAGCGTTCCTGATGCAAACAGAATTTCCACAATGCCGGCTTCTGTAAACGTGCTGCCGAAATAGGATATGCACATCAACGGATACAGGGTCCCTATGGGCATGTAGATGATTGCGTACAGCGCACTGATAAATAAAAGCGCTATCATCCCCTGTTCTTTCCTGATTACCGCGACGGCTTCCTTCGCTTCCCTTATCATATGGGGCGTTTGAGCTTCTTCGTCCCTGACCAGGGCCGGAATCTCAATGCTTGTTATGGTAACGGCTGCAAAAACGGCACCCGCAACATCCAGCAGGATGATTGTACTGATGTCCCATACCCCATACAGGGCAGCGGCAATTGCCGGACTCAGCAGCATAGAAACCGATTCCACTGCCTGGGAATACCCGGCATATTTGACCAGGTGCTCACCCGGCACAATCAGGGGGGTGACAGCCTGCAGTGAAGGCATATGAAAAGTCGTTCCAATGGAACGCACAAAAAGGACGGACATGATCAGCCAGATCGGTATCTCTGTGTAGAATCCCCAGACGACAAGTATGAGGGTTACTGCAGCAATCAGCAGATCTGATATGATCATGATTTTCTTTCTGTCATACCGGTCTACCAGTACACCTATGAAAGGCCCCAGAACAGCATGCGGCAGGAATCCTGCCATTGTGGCAAAGGAAAGGATGGCTGCCGAACCTGTTTTCTCCGTCATATACCATATGATTGCCATCTGTATGACCGAACTTGTCAAAATCGACACTGCCTGTCCCGTCCAAAGTATATAAAATCTGCGTTTCCATTCTTGTTTCTGTCTGTTCACTATACTCACCTTCTATCAGTCTCTGAAATTATAAATATTCAGGACTATGTCCTTCATGGTCTCACAGAGTGAAAGAAAAAACACTTTCACTCTTAGCGTTTGTGATTTCACCTTTGCAGGCAATTGAAATCACGGCACTTAATAATGCACACAAATTACACAAAGCTTAACAGAACCCGAACATTCTGCTAAGCTTTTCGATTTATATGCCCTGTATTATGCTGTACCCGGCACCGCCCTGTATACCGGAAAAAAATCGCCCGTATTGTCTATGCCATCCTCCGTCTTTCGCATGGCTGCTAATTGCGCATACTTTGCTTCATCAAATATTTTACTGCCAAGGCTGAATACATTGGCTTCATTCCTGTTGAAACCCTTCTTGAACCTGAACAGGCTGTCTTCCGAGCCACCCAGTCCTCCGCCCATATGAAAGGTATCAAATCCATTTTCACATCCCCAACATGCCGCCTCATAAATCATGAGCGCCATTGGGCTGAACTTCTGGTAGTCTATATTTCCGGCTGCCAGATGATAATGCATCTTTTGGTTTGCCATCAGAACTAATGCCATGGCAATGATTCTTCCCTCATAGACAGAATAGAACAGCATTGCATTGTATTTCAAATCATTAAGCAATGCATCAAAAAATTCTTTTTCAAAATAATAATAGCTTTTGGCATTCCTTCTATCCATGGTGGCCGTATAGAGGGTTATAAATTCCTGATACAGCCATGGACTCCTTCCCCAAAAGACCTCTACTCCTGATTCTGTCGATTTCTTGATTTCCCGTCGGGTATTGCCTGACAGCGCTTCTGTGATCTGCTCCTGTGAATCAAGATGGATAGATACGGTTTTACCCGCCTCACGTACCTGATAAATCTCTTCAAGGCCTGCGCTGTTATTCAGGACCGGGTGAAAACGCACAAACTCGCTGACGATTCCCCTATCTTTACAATAAAAACTATATTCCTCGTCAAAACGTTTCAGGCTGTCCTCTCCGACTTCCCCCTCTATTAGAAAACCTCCGTAACCATATGGCGTGGCGATGTCAAAATAAGCGCCCTCCTCCAGTTTCCCACTGAAATGCGGGGCTTTGCTTATGTCCCTTTTCATCACTACATTAATTGCCCGTATCCCGTCGCCCTCATAATAGAAGAGGATGGGCTCACCGTCTCCGTGGAACTGCAGCGACTTCGCATAACCCGAAAGATAATATACATCATATTTTTCAAAGGTATTAACTATCTTATCCCATTTATCTGATTCATCAATCATAATTTCAGATATCATAATTTCACTTCCTGTCTGCGTTTGGTCTCCAAAATCGTATTGATATTTATAAATCTAATACTTAAAGTATATCTGTATTAACGCCAATAGTCAAATACCGAATTCCAGATTTTACTCCAGCCGCAGCTGATCCTCTGGCATCTCCAGATTAATCGGTTCCCCTTTTTTCTCCAGTTCGGCGGTCCTGTCTTTCGGCACAAACCAGCAGACCTGTGCTTCCTCAGGCGAGAGACTGCCGCCTGCCAACATTCCCATACAGAAAGGTATCATTGGAATTTCTAGAGCACATTCAGATGGCTCAGCAGAATCCTAAGCCCAATCAGAATCAGAATTGCACCACCAGCAATTTCAGCCTTGCTTTTGTACTTCGATCCAAAATAACTTCCGGCGAATACCCCGAAAAAGGAAATGATGAAGGTTGTTACTCCGATCAGCGAAACTGCCGGAATGATATCCACCTTCAGGAATGCAAAGGTAACGCCGACTGCGAGGGCATCTATACTTGTCGCAACTGCCATTCCGACAAGCTCCCTGATATTCAGGACTTCGCCTTCAATGGGACAAAGGGTCTCCTCTTCTTCCTTTTTACCGCCAATGCCTTCCCTAAGCATGCTCGATCCAATGAATCCAAGAAGTACAAATGCAATCCAGTGATCGATACTGGTAATATAGTTTTCAAACTGTTTCCCGAGAAACCAGCCAATCAGAGGCATCAGACCCTGGAAGCCGCCAAAAAGCAGCCCGATTATCAGGCTGTTCTTAATATATACTTTTTTCATGCACAGACCTTTACAGACCGCCGCTGCAAAAGCATCCATGGAAAGACCGATTCCGACAAGCAATAACTCTAAAAATCCCATTTTTTCTTTCTCCCGTTAATATTAATTTAATCAAAACCTATCCGGCGGGAGCAAAACGCAAGAAAGCCGCCCTTTGCCACCGCCGGATCATTTTCCGACTATGATTTTCTGAAGTTGTTGATATCCCTGACTATTTCCTTTACATCTTTGATCGTCCTGTCAAAAATCCCGGCCTCGAACAGATTGATGATGATCATTCCTACGGGTACCGCGATTATCATACCGAGCACGCCGCTGAGTTTATATCCCGTATACATGAATATCAGGGTCGGAAGGGGGTTGAGCCCCATGGTCTCTCCCAGTATCTTCGGCTGTATAAGCTGCCTGATCAGCTGGCTTGCTCCGTATATGACAAGCAGGCCCACTCCCATCTTAACATCTGAAGTCAGAAACTTGACAATCGCCCATGGTATCAGGACTGTGCCCGTTCCCAGGAAAGGAAGAAAATCCAATATTGCTATCACAAGAGCCAGGAAGATGGAATAACGTACTCCCAGTATCAGGAATCCGGCGAAAAGTATCACTGCCACAATCCCCATTATCTTAAACTGGGCCTTGAAGTATCCACCGACAACACGCTTCAGATTATTGCCAACTATACTGTAGTTCAGTTTTATCGATTCCGGAACATTCTTCTTTGCCCATGCAGAAATTTTTTCTTTCTCGATAAGCATGAAATAAGATGAAAGAATCGTGATTATGATTGCAATAAGCATGGCTGGCAGATTGGATGCCAGTTTCTTCACAGCCTCTATAGTAGGCACGCTTAATGTCTCCACTGCTTTCCCAATATAAGCACTGAAATTCTTTCCAATTTCCGTAATACTCTCCTGGACGCCCGACGGAAGCCTGTCATAAATAATCTTGAATTTATCTCCTACCTGCTCAAAGTCTGCCAAAAGAGATTTGTACATGGCTGGCGCATTTGACAGGAACTCTGATGCCTCTTTCACAATCTTTGCGATGCCAAAGTATCCTCCAAGGACAATCAGCCCAAGGACCACGATGATAATGCCCATAGAACTGTGCTTACGAAGGATTTTGACTTTTTTCTCAAGCACCTTCACAAGAGGATTCGCAATCATGGCGATGATCCAGCCTATGAGAAACGGCATAAAGAAAACTGCTACTTTCGGCCCTATATAGACCACCAAAAACAACCCCAGAATCAACACCATGAAATTCGTCAATATCTTTAAATATTTTACTGAATACTTCATCTGCACCACCCCTGGCTTTTTTCTTTATTATAACAGATGTATATTGGTTTTTCTCCCAAAACTTACATGTTTTGCAGCTGGATATTCAGACCGCGCTGTGTATCGGATCCTGATCGCCCCATTCCTATTCCGCAGCGCTGTTGTCCTTGTCCGCCGTTTCTACATTCTCTGCAGCGTCCGCTTCTACATTTTCATTCTCTTCAGAATCTTCTGCTGTCTCACCCGCCAGAATCTGGTCAATAATAGCCATAATTTCATCCTTGCCCTGCTTTGAAAGGGACGAGAATGGAATGACTACAGTACCAGGTACCACATTCAGGCCTGTCTTGATCATCTTGACGTGCTTCTGGAGCTGGCTTCGTTTGAGCTTGTCCGCCTTTGTCGCTATGATGATTGGATCGTACCCCTGATTCAGGATCCAGTCATACATATGCCTGTCATTTTCAGAAGGCTCATGCCTGATGTCGATCAGCAGGAATACCGCCTTCAGCTGATCCGAACTCCTTAAGTATTTCTCGATCAGCTTGCCCCATTTTGCCTTGGCTTCCAGGGATACCTTCGCATATCCGTATCCCGGAAGATCCACAAAATAGATCTCCTCGCTTATGTTGTAGAAATTGATAGTCTGTGTCTTGCCTGGCTGTGCGGAAGTCCTTGCGTAGGATTTCCTGTTCATCAGGGCGTTGATGAGGGAGGATTTTCCTACGTTGGATTTTCCGGCAAAGGCTATTTCCGGTTTTTCATTTTTAGGCAGAACGGAGGTTACTCCGCATACTGTCTCTAGATTTACGCTTCTAACAATCATTATTTCTTCTCCTTTTTTCCGGCATCCTGCCCTTTGGCAAATGCCAGAGGAAGTACATCTTTCATGGTTTCCGCATAAATGATTTCAATTCCTCTTTTTATCTCCATGGATATTTCAGCTATATCCTTTTCGTTGTTTTTAGGTACGATTACGGTTTTGATTCCCGCATTCTTTGCCGCGAGTATCTTTTCCTTCAGCCCGCCTACCGGAAGCACTCTTCCTCTTAATGTGATTTCACCGGTCATTGCCAGGTCTGCCCTGACAGGTTTCCTGACTACTGCCGAAATCATGGCTGTTGCCATTGTGATGCCGGCGGAAGGTCCGTCTTTTGGAACTGCACCTTCCGGAATATGGATATGGATGTCATGTGTGGCAAAGAAGTCCTCTGGTATTTCGAATTCCGTGCTTAAGGAGCGGATATAGCTGATGCCGGCCATTGCCGATTCCTTCATGACATCCCCCATCTGTCCCGTAAGCCTGAATTCACCTTTTCCAGGCATTACATTTACTTCTATCTGGAGGGTATCACCGCCTGCACTTGTCCATGCGAGTCCTCTTACGATACCGATTTCGTCTGTCACGTTGGCTGCCTCGTACTGGAAAACTGCATTGCCAAGATATTTCTCGAGATTGGACTCCGTTATTTTTACGGACTTCTTTTTCTTTTCGAGAATCTCTCTGGCCGCTTTCCTGCAGAGCTCTCCGATCTCTCTTTCCAGGCTTCTTACGCCTGACTCCCTTGTATGTCCGCTGATGATATTTTTAAGCGCTTTCGGGGATATGACCAGCTGCTGTTCTTCAAGACCGTGCTTCTTCTTCTGTTTCGGAATGAGATGCTCTGTTGCGATGTGGATCTTTTCATTTTCCGTATAGCTTGTCACTTCAATGATTTCCATCCTGTCCAGAAGTGGTTTCGGTATCGTCTGAAGAGAGTTTGCAGTAGTGATGAACATGACTTCCGACAGGTCTATGGGTATTTCGATATAGTGGTCCCTGAATTTTACATTCTGCTCGGAATCGAGAACCTCCAGGAGGGCAGATGCCGTATCTCCCTTGTAGTCGCTGCTCACCTTGTCTATTTCATCAAGGAGCATGAGGGGATTCTTTACGCCTGCGGACTTTATTCCTACAGCAATTCTTCCCGGCATGGCTCCCACATAGGTTTTCCTGTGTCCCCTGATTTCGGCCTCATCCCTGATTCCTCCGAGGGAAATACGGACATATTCCTTGTTCAGGGCTCTGGCTATGGATCTGGCTATGGAGGTCTTTCCTGTTCCCGGAGGGCCCACCAGGCAGATGATCGGTGTGGTTCCCTTTTTCGTAAGAATCCTTACTGCAAGGAATTCAAGCACCCTCTCCTTCACTTTCTCAAGTCCATAATGGTCCTCATTCAGAATCCTTTCGGCGTTCCTGATATCCTCATTGTCCTCCGACGCTTTTTCCCAGGGCATCTCCAGCAAGGTTTCTATATAGCCCCTTTCGACTGCGCTCTCAGAAGAGTTCGGTCCTATGCTTTTAAACCGTTCAATCTCTTTGATGATCTTCTCTTTGACTTCGTCACTTGCCTGAAGGTTCTCCACCTCAGCCATGAAGCGGTCTGCATCGGAAGTGGACGGATCCTCGCCCAGCTCTTCCTTGATCAGCTTCAGCTGCTCTCTCAAAAGATATTCCTTCTGGTTCTTATCCACCTTCTCTTTTACCTTGGTCTGGATCTCATGCTTGATCCGCATGATTTCGACCTCGTTGCTCAGGATCACAGAAAGGAGCTCATATCTTTCTTGTATATTGTCGGCTTCCAGAAGCCTCTGTTTTTCCTCGTAATAAAGCGGTATGTTTGTTATGATTGCATCCATCAGCTCTTTCAGTCCCTGGACGCTTCCAACCGTAACTGGAAGTTCTCTCGGAATTCTCGTATTGCTGTTGCTGTATATAAAGAATATCTCTTTCAGGTTCCTGATCATAGCTTCCGATGTGGCAGGTGAAAATGGGAAAAGGTCTTCCTCTTCGAGAATCTCGATGTTTGCCGTAAGCATATCATCCGTCTCCTCAAATCCGCTGAGCTCCGCCCTCTCTTTTCCTTCCACAAGCACCCTTAACACATTATTGGGCAGCTTGATTACCTGCTTGATTTCAGCCAGCGTGCCTATTTTGTACATGCTGTTGAAATCAGGATTTTCATCATCTATTTCTTTCTGCGTGACAAGAAAAACCTGCTGATCCTCCAGCATGGCATTTTCAATTGCCTTAACGGATTTTTTCCTGCTAACGTCAAAATGTATTACCATTCCAGGAATGATAGTCATGCCTCTCAATGCTACTGCCGGCAATTTTCTGAAACGATCACTCATTTTAGTTCTCCTTTACTGAATGACAAATGTGGATGCAGAAATATCATTTTGGCTGATACCCACATCCACATCATCTTTTCTGCATTATTTAAGCTGTCTCGTCATCAGCTTTCTTTAATATCTTGCTTGCTATTGATTTCTTTTTCGGAGACTGTGAATCCCTTCTTGTAATGAGCGGTTCACCAGTTCCTTCTGCTGCCTCTTTCGTTATATGGCAGGATTCAATCGTTTCATCTGAAGGAATCGTATACATAAGATCCATCATAACGTGTTCCATGATTGAACGGAGCCCTCTGGCGCCGGTTTTTCTTGCAAGGGATTTTTCGGCGATCACTTCGATCGCTTCCCTGTCAAAACTCAATTTCACGCCATCCAGTTCAAAAAGCTTCTTGTACTGCTTGATGATGGCACTCTTTGGTTCTGTCAGAATTCTCACAAGCGCTTCCTGATCCAGCGCATCGAGAGAAACCGTAATCGGAACACGTCCTACAAATTCCGGAATAAGTCCGAATTTCACGAAGTCCTGCGGAAGCGCCTGTTTCAGTATGGTTCCAACGTTTTCTTCTTTCCTGTGGGCGATTTCCGCATTGAATCCTATGGATTTCTGATCCATTCTGGTTTCGATTATCTTATCGAGACCTTCAAACGCACCGCCGCAGATAAACAGAATGTTTGTGGTGTTTATCTGGAGAAGCTCCTGATGAGGATGCTTCCTTCCGCCCTGTGGCGGCACTGAAGCCACTGTTCCTTCTATTATTTTCAGAAGAGCCTGCTGTACGCCTTCACCAGATACGTCCCTGGTAATGGATGCATTTTCTGACTTTCTGGTTATCTTATCGATCTCATCGATATAGATGATGCCGTATTCCGCTTTTTCTATATTGTAGTCGGCCGCCTGAATAAGCTTTAACAGGATATTCTCCACGTCCTCGCCTACGTAACCTGCTTCCGTAAGTGCTGTAGCATCCGCAATCGCGAAGGGTACATTCAGAAGCTTTGCAAGGGTCTGGGCAAGAAGCGTCTTGCCTGAACCTGTAGGTCCGAGCATCAGGATATTGCTTTTCTGCAATTCCACTTCAAGATCTTTTTCTGCCGTAATCCTCTTGTAATGATTGTAGACGGCAACTGAAAGAACTTTTTTTGCATCATCCTGGCCGATTACATAATCGTCAAGAAATGCCTTGATCTCTTCCGGCTTAAGCAGATTGATATCCTCTAAGATTTCCGGTTCGTTTTCAAATTCTTCTTCAATTATTTCCGCACAGATATCCACGCACTCGTCACATATATAAGCGCCGTTTGGTCCGGCTATTATTTTCCTTACCTGGTCCTGTGTCTTATTACAAAATGAGCATCTCACTTTATCTTCACTGTTTCTTCCTGGCATCATTTCACCTCTATTCTAAAAACTCTATCAAGTTGCATTAAGACCCCCACTAAACAGCAGGGGCCTTCATTATTTTGTCTGATTATCGGCTCGTAATTACGTTGTCGATGATTCCGTATGTTTTTGCTTCTTCCGAGTTCATGTAGTGATCTCTTTCGGTATCGACTGCAATCACTTCAATCGGCTGTCCTGTGTTTGCCGCTAAAATCTCGTTCAATTTTCTTTTTGTCTCAATGATTCTGTCTGCTATGATTTTGATATCAGTAGCCTGACCCTGAGCACCGCCTGATGGCTGATGAATCATGATTTCTGCATTCGGAAGAGCGAATCTCTTGCCTTTTGCACCGCCTGCCAGGAGGAATGCTCCCATGCTGGCTGCCATTCCCACGCAGATTGTAGATACATCTGACTTGATATAATTCATCGTATCATAGATCGCCATTCCTGCAGTTACTGAACCGCCAGGGCTGTTGATATAAAGATGTATATCTTTGGAAGGATCTTCTGATTCTAAAAATAAAAGCTGGGCAACAATCAGGCTCGCTGTTGTTTCATTAACTTCTTCTCCCAGAAATATGATTCTTTCCTTTAAAAGTCTTGAATAAATATCGTAGGATCTTTCTCCCCTGCTTGTCTGTTCAATGACATAAGGTACTAAACTCATGCTGCTCCTCCTGTCTGTAAATCAAGTTGTTTTTGCAATTCCGGTTACCGTATCGACCAGAATTATTTTTCTACAGCTGCATCTGTTACTAAAGTAACTGCCTGCTGAACTGCGATATCCATCTTCATCTGTTCTCTTTCGCCTTCACCGATCAGTTCAGCTAATTTTTCAGCTTCCATTTTGTACATAACTGCCATGTCTGCGATTTCTTTTTCAATCGCTTCTTCGCTTACTTCAATGTTTTCAGCCTTAACGACAGCTTCTAATACTAATCTGCTCTGGATTCTCTTAACAGCCTGTGGTTTCATCTGCTCTAATAAAGTCTGAGCTGAAAGTCCTGTGAACTGGAAGTACTGTTCGATTGTAAGACCCTGTGACTGGATTCTCTGAGCGAAATCATCTGCCATCTGTCTAACCTGAGTTTCTACCATCGCATCTGGAATTTCCATAGTTGCGTTTTCGATAATCTTAGCGATTACAGCATCTTCTTTCGCTGTTTTAGCCTGGTTTTCTTTCTTTTCAGCAAGCTTTGCTTTGATGTCTGCTTTGTATTCTTCTATTGTATCGAATTCTGAAACGTCTTTAGCGAAATCGTCATCTGCTGCAGGAAGTTCTTTTTCTTTGATTCCTTTTACAGTAACTTTGAACATAGCAGCTTTTCCTGCTAATTCAGCTGCCTGGTATTCAGCTGGGAAAGTAACGTTTACTTCTACTTCTTTGCCGATTTCAGCGCCGATCAGCTGTTCTTCGAATGTGTCGATGAATGAGTGTGATCCGATTGTTAATGGGAAGTCTTCACCTTTTCCGCCTTCGAAAGCAACTCCGTCAACAAATCCTTCAAAATCGATGATTGTTTCATCTTTGTCCTGAACTGGTCTGTTTTCTACGTTTACGATTCTTGCGTTGTTATTTCTTTCTTTGTCGATTTCTGCGTTGATTTCTTCTTCTGTAACTTCTACAGCAGCTTTTTCTACTTCGATTCCTTTGTATTCTCCAAGAGTCACTTCAGGTTTAACAGCAACTTCAGCTGTGAAGATGAAAGGTTTTCCGCTTTCGATCTGAACAACATCGATAGATGGCTGGGAAACGATGTCAAGTCCGCTTTCTTTTGCCGCTGCTTCATATGCATCAGGAATGATTGCATTTGCTGCATCTTCATAGAAAGTTTCAACTCCGTACATTTTTTCTACCATTTTTCTAGGCACTTTGCCTTGTCTGAATCCTGGAACACTGATTTTTCCTTTATTTTTAAGATATGCGCCCTGGATCGCTTTTTCTAATTCTTCTGCTGATGCCTCGATTGTAAGTTTCACCATATTTTTTTCTAATTTTTCTACCTGTAAACTCATTTTACAATTTCCTCCTTATATATATGTGAAAAGTTTATATACTTATCCATATTTGCAGTCATTATAAAAGTATAGCATACCGACTTTTAAAATACCAGCATTTTTTTAGCTCCCTGCCGAAAATGCGCCAGTCCCTCGCCAGCAGACCATCCAGCCTGTTTCTTCCTAATATATAATAGAATCCTTAATGTCATCGGCTATCTGTTTATCCTTGAGCTGGGCTACCAGCGAAAGCGCAAAAGGGATTGCCGTTCCAAGCCCCCGGCTTGTGGTAATGTTTCCAGACACTTCTACGGCGTTTTCTGTTACTTTTGCCCCCTTAAGCCTGTCTTCAAACCCCGGATATGCAGTAGCCGTCCTGTTCTTCAAGATCCCCAGGTCCCCCAGAATACTCGGTGCCGCACAGATTGCAGCTATTTTCCTGTTCTGGTCATTGAAGGATTCCAAGAGCTTTCCTAGTTTCTTATGCTTTGCCAGATTCAGGGTTCCAGGCATGCCTCCCGGAAGAACCAGAACCTCCGCATCGCTGAAATCTGCCTTTTCAAAAATAAGATCTGTCTCTACGTTTATTTTATGGCCTCCGTCTACCCTTGTCGCTTCGGACACGGATACAGTCTTCACATCAATCCTTGCCCTTCTCAGGATATCGACGACCGTAAGTGCTTCGATTTCCTCAAAGCCTTCTGCAAGAAACACATATACTTTTCCCATTATGAACTCCTCCTTCTTTATGATGATCCCGCCTGTTTTTCGTTAGAATTATTCTAACAGATATGCCCCCGGATTGCCATATTTAGTTGATATTTTGCGATACAGGTATTACTATGATGTTGGGACAAAGGATATTTTGCCCCCTGATACCTACCGATTGTTGCGCACTTCGCTTTCACAATCCTAAAAACATTCGAAAGGAGATCTTTATGGAAATTGAGAGAAAATTTCTGATAGAAGCCCTTCCACCAGACCTCGACTCCTGCCGCTCCCATATAATAGAGCAGGGATATCTCTGCACTGAGCCCGTAATCAGGGTCCGCAGGGAGGATGACGATTACTGGCTGACCTATAAAGGCAAAGGCCTTATGGTCCGGGAGGAGCATAACCTTCCTATTACAAGGGAAGCCTATGAGCACCTGCGTGAAAAGGCTGATGGCAATCTGATCACGAAAAAGCGGTATCTCATCCCCTTGGACAACGGACTCACGATCGAGCTTGACATATTCGACAAACCCTTTGCTCCCCTTGTCATTGCTGAGGTGGAATTCGCTTCTGAAGAAGAAGCTGGGGGATTTGTCGCTCCTGACTGGTTCGGAAAAGAAGTTACTTTCAACAGCGAGTACCAGAATAGCAGTCTGAGCCGAAAGAAGTTCTGATCTTTTTTAGGTTCAGGACCTGTCTCGGGGAAACTTTTTCCTCATCGGATGAACATTCATAGAAAAAAACAGAAAGCCTGATAAAAGACGGCTGCGGTTTTGTGCCAGCTTCTGGCCATCTCCGCCATCCGTCTCCATCAGGCTTTTCTGTTTTTCCTTATCTTTTCCAGCATTTCTTCTACTGAAAGTACAGCCGTGGATGCTTCAGCCATTTCCCGTTCCACCAGCTTTTCCTGCCTCCTGGCATACGTTTCCACAATCTTCCATAGCAGCCCTCCAGCCAGACGCAGAATTTTGCTGCTACTCTTTCTGTATTTTAACGAGTATTCTAAAATCATCTTCATTCTTCTCTTCCTTTATCTTGCACATTCTTTGGTGCTGTTCATTTTTTAGCCAAAGGGTTTCACCGTTTTTCCGTTCTATTTAGCCTGTCTTCCCAATTATAGATAATTCCACGCTCAAGCGCAACTAAAAGTAGCAAACAATCATTTTCACTACTTTAAGTTGCATTTGGGGATATTTCACAAAGAAGTTGTTATAATATAGGCATTCTCATGTTCGGACAATAAATTGATGATCCCACACCGGAGGTTAAAGAATGCTTGGAATAAAGCTTGCTCAGCGGCTTAAAGAGCTCCGCGATTCAAAAAATCTGACTCAGAAAGTCCTTGCCGATCAACTCGGCATCTCCCGTCAGTCATATTCAAAATACGAACTCGGCAAATGCGAACCAGACATCACAAGCCTGATCAGGCTTGCAAGCTTTTATTCCATTTCCCTGGAGAGCCTGCTGGACGTGGATCTTTCAACCCTCGACAGCAATTTGGCTATTTCTGAAACCATGGCATACCACCTGGGCATCAACAAGGAAAGCAACAGTTTCCTGCACCTGAGCGGAACCGAGGCGAAAATCATCATGGATTTCCGCAAACTTTCCCCTGATGACCAGCGTGAATTACGCAACTACATCAGTTTTAAAATCCAGGAAAGCTGATTCTACAATAGCGCATGAACTTTTCTATAGGATGAAAAATGGCAGATAACTGTTCCGGTTATCTGCCACATGCCTTACTATATTGTCTTTTTCACATTCTGTAACTATTCAGTACGATCTCATTCATAGTCACACAGAACGAACTTAGCATTTATGATTTCACTTCTCGCAAGCAAGCACAATCACGACACTTGGTGATCCACACAAATTGCAGGACCTGCCTCAGCTTACCACCCTGAATTCGTACACATGTTGATTATTCTCTGCACGTAGGCAGTCGCCTCCGGAGTATTCTGCGTATTTGCATTTTTCATGATATTCTGAAAAACGCCGGCAAAAAATTCCATTGAGCTCGAGGTATCATAATTACTGTTATATGAGCTGCCGTCTGCCGATACATAACAGCCCTTTTCCTTCTCATAAATGTCCAGAAATCTGACAAAATCAGATCTCAGACATAAATGATAATCTAGATAATGTCCGAATTCATGGTCAACAGAAAGCGGAAGCCGGCTGCTGTCTGCAAGGTAGAATATGTGGGTCTTTCCAGCAGAACCGCTGAAAGACCCAATTGTACCTGCGTCTACTTTAGCCGCCACGCCCCTTTTTGATGCCGAAGAAGAAATATTCTTCGTGAGCACTACGATATTAGCGCCCTTTTTTCTGTTCTTAAAAGCCTCCCGTATATTTGACGGGATTTTTGCAAGTTCCTCTTTTAGTACCGTCAAAGTCTCCACATCCGCATCTGCATCCATTTCAAAGTTTCCAATCAGGTTCTTGATCTCTGAGACGAGTCCGTTCTTCCTGTCTGGAGCCGCTGTTTCGGATGATGATCCGGGTAATGGATTTGCTTCAGGTAGAGCTGATGACGTTTTAGGTACAGATGCCGGGGGTGCCGCATCGGATACGGTCTGCCCCGATGCTGGCGTTTCAGATGCAGGTGGCGGCGTCCCAGGTGCAGGGGCTGGCGGTTTTTGCGCTGGATTCGGTGTTGTTGGTGCTGGCGCCGGCGGTTTTTGTGCGGATGCCGGTATTGTTGTTGCGGACGCTGGTTTTTCAGTTCCCGGGGCCTGGATTCCGTTTTCCCCTATCTGCGTTTCCTGCTCCGCTGCCTGCATTTCTTCAGTCTGTAATGCTGTCTCTTCCGGCTCTCCTGTCATTCCTGTTTCGCCTGTTTCGTCTGCCAGGAAAATCTCATCATCTCCGGTTATCTCCGTAACCGCTTCCGATGCATCCGATATTCCTGACAGCATTCTGCCAGCCTCCTCCTGAAGCTCTCCCAGGTATGTTATATTCGTTAATTCTTTCGGGGCGCATCCAGTCAATGCCAGGCATAAAAATGCCGATAGCAGAGCCCTTCTGCATATTTCCTTTCTTGTTCTCATCTGTCCAATGTCCTCTGCTTCCAGCCATATCAAGAAATATTGTCAATATTGTATTTCCCCTTATTTTTCTCCCTTAACCAAATGAAGTTTTCCGGTAACTGTTCAGAACCCCTGTACCGCCCCCCCGGTATAAACAGCTATTTTAATCCAAAGCTTTCTACTATCCCAGTGAATTCCGGTGAGTGAGCAAATCCTGATAAAATTTCCTCTTTGCTCGTTCCACTTTCTATTTTCTCCAGATAATAGTCAAGTCCGCCCTGTTCAAATTCCCTTCCCAGGAACGTCCTGTATAATGTTTTTATATAATCTGCATCCGAAAGATTTTTGTCCCTGAATTCATCCGAGAATATGAAGTTCTGGGCCACCTGGATCGGTGTAACCTCTCCTGCCAGAATCTTTTCAGCGTAGTAGTTCAGGCCGTCTGCCTCTGCTTCCCTGCCCAGCGCTTTTGCATATAAGCGGTTTACATACATCGTAAGATTTGGATTGATATCCATTGCCTTGTCAGTATGGACTTCTCCGCGTTCTATTCCATATCCGCTGCAGATAGCTGAATATTCCGGCGATTCCACGAATCCTTTGAATACAAAAAGTCTTGACACTCCGTTATCCAGGTAGTTTTTCCAGTATTCCATTCCTCCTGCATCGGAGCCGCGGTCCATGAATGTTCCATATAATACTTCCACATATTCTTCATTGCTCAGGTTCTGCCTTGTAAATTCAGGACTGAAGACGAAACCGCGTCCCACATCTGCTCCTGTCTTTTCCTGCGCTTTCAGCGATGTCGTGTAGTAGCTTATTTCGCTTTCTTCGGCGGTTCTTCCCAGCACTTTCCTATAAAGTCTTTCTACGAAGGCTTTAATCGGGTCACTCGGAACCAGCGACGTTTTTGCTGCATCTGCAGCCGCTTTAATTTCTCTTACCTGAAGCGGATTGATGCTTGTAACCAGATTATCGGCTATGCACTGTACTGCTGCGTCATATGCCCTGTCAAATACTTCCTTTGATTCCACTGCATATGTTGCCGAATCTGCTCTGACAGGCGCTAATTGCTCAACTAACAGGATCAGGTCTTCAATGCTTCCCATTTCGTAGACAAGTGCCATTGCAGCGGCGCCTATCATTGCATTGATTTCGTCAAGGCTTTCCTGTGTCTGGTTTTTGTCAGCAGCAATTGCTTTCCCGCTGTTTAGAGCTTCCTGGAATGCTTTCCATGATTTCGCCGTATATAAGGATGAGTCGGCAAAATCGAGTTCTTTTGCTGCAATTGCTGCGGCAAAATCTGAAAGGCTGCCTGTCGTCCTGTGGTTTGCAAGGAGATCCGCAAGGCTGTTCGCTGCACTGTCTACAGCTGTCTGCGCGATGTATTCGTTTGCTGCGAAGGCTTCTGCAATTTCAATCGCATCTGCCAGCTTCCGGCTGTCTTCCGGAATCCATGATGATATATCTGCCGCTTTTGCCAGCGCAAGCTGTTCCTGAAGGGCTGTTTTTGAAACATCAGCCATGCTGTCTTTTGTTGTAATGATTTCATAGATTCCCGGCTTTACGCCTGCTGCCCATTTGATTTTAACTGCAAGTACATTTGAAAAATCTTTTGTGCAAAACTGGTTTATGCTCTGCTTCAGGCTTCCTACCTCTACCCATCCGAAGGAATTTCCTTCCGGAACATAGATAGAAACCGCAGCATCAGAAATTTCAGTCGCCTTCTGCAGGATGGTCAGCTGGGTAATTCCCGCCGTCTTTTCAGACAGGTAGTAAATTGCCTCACCTGCCGCATCTGTAGCCGGACTGAACATTGTGGATACATCCCCATCAAACAGATTTTCTTTTTCATATCCGTTAGTCAGTTCTGCATCGGTTACTACTGTAGGATTGTTGATGCTTGGGATATATGCGCCATTGTTGATCTCGATTTCTCGAATCCTTGTCCATTTGTTATCCCCAACCTTTGATCTTGTGATTTCAAACTTCAGGTATCTTGCTGCTTTGCTGATGCCTGCTGCTTCTTTTACGCAGTATGAGATTTCATGATCAGGCATTACATCGAATATACTGTCTGTATTCGCTGCTTCTCCTGGATTTGCTTCTGTCTGGCTTCCTATTGTCAGAACTTCCGTCCAGTTTGTTTTATCGCTTGAAACGGAAAGCTTCGCATGTCTTGGGAAATCGACGTTGCTATCATTGAGTACGATTTTGATTGTATCCAGATCTATGGTGCGTCCCAGATCATACACAATGTTGTAGCCTGCTGTCTGTGAATTTTTGTATATTGCTTCTGTGGTTCTGTCATTGTCAAATACATTCAGAGGCGTTTCAACTGATCCAAATGTATTGCTTACCATGGACTTTTCTGCATATTCTGCTGAATTCACTTTGAAACTTGTAATATGGAAGGTTGCCGTCGATGCTGTTTTGTTGATTATCCTGATATATCTTGCATCTTCTAATGTGTTCAGGTCTGTTACTGCTGTCCACTCAACTTCATTCCTGGAAGTTTCAAGGGTAAGCCCTGACAAGCTCACATTTGTCGTGATGCTTGAAAGATCTTTGATTCTGTTAAGTTTGATGCCGATGTATTCATTCTGCGCCAGGGTGATTCCTGATGCCGCATCGATGGAGGTCATGCTGTCTTCTACTGTTGTCGTGAGGGCCGCATATGCCTTTACATTTGTGTAGACTTTATCATAAACTCTCGATTTTACACTGAATTCGGAGAACTGTGCCCAGTTTCCTTTTTGCACTTTATTGACCAGCCTTACGTATCTTGCTGTAATTCCTGTTCCGGAAAGGTCAAGGTCTGTGGCTAATTTCGTAACTGCCTGGGAAATCGTGTTGCCATACTTGGTCCAGGTGCTGTTGTTTGTGGAATATTCAAAATCATAGCTGGTCCAGTGGTCGCTGCCGCTTGTGCCTCCGACTGCAAAATGGATTTTTCCAAGTTCAACAGCTCTTCCAAGGTCAAGTGCAATGTAGTCGCCTACGAGTGCCGTATCCGCCGTTGCGCTTCCAACTCCAGTCTTATACCATACAAAAGTGGAGTCATCGCCATCTGTCAGATTCGCATCCAATCCGCTGTAGACCGTCATTGTTGATGATTTGCTTAACGTAGTCGTGATAGGTGCATTTGCTGCATCTTCCGCTGCCGCAGCCTCTGCCGCAGCCTTATTGACTGTAATTTCCCTGCATGCAATCCATACATTGCTGGTCGCAGTAGTTGCAATCAGTCTGATGCCTTTTATGTCAAGGTCAAGTCCTGTCACCGTAATAATGTCCTGGGTGTCCCCATAGACAGTGGCAGATAAATCCACCCATGTTTTCCCATCAGCAGTGTACTGGATTTTTGCATTCTGGAAGGTGTCATTCGGATTTGCATCAGTACCCATTCTGAATTCGACGTCTGACATATGTACGGTCTTGTTATAGATGATACCTACATAATCGCCTGCAACCGATGAGGAAGGGTTCTTCCAGATCGCTGCTGTCGATTTGTTCCCGTCAGTTATATTGCTTACATCCCCGGTTGGGGTGTCTGTCCTGCTTGTGATCACTGTGGTGAAAACGGTATCCGTTCCTATGACGGCCGAAACTTCTGCTGCCAGCGCTGTCTTGAGAGCTGCTGCAAAAGGAATGAGCCTTTTTGAACCAGGAGCTGCCTTTTTTGTTCCATTGATTATTACCCTGTCGTAATTTTTACTCTGTTCAAAGAGAGAAGATGCCTGGGAGTAGCTTGACCATACAGCATTGTTATCTTCCTTTTCAAGCGCGATTGCTGTTTTGATGAAACCGATATTTGCATCTGCTAAATCCTTTAATGAATTTGTAAATGGCAGAAGTTCGTCTTTCAGTGCTTCATTTTTTGATTTTGCCTGGAAGCCGTCACATGCTTCTGTGATCATCTCAAATTCGCTAATAAGCGCTTCGCCTTTTGCAAGGATGCTTTCGCCCGCATCCAGAGAAGCCCTGAACGCATCAAGCTGGGCCTTCAGGTCCTCTGACTCTCCAAGGTTGAGTCCGTGTCCGTTCGGACTTGGATCCGACATATGCTTTGCAAGTGTGTGGAGTTCATCGCCTGCATCCGCATCAACATAATCAAAACATGCGCTCCAGCTCCTGTCGTCGTCGAAATCATCTGTATTCCATGCGTAGTCCGCTACCTGGAAGATGGCTACCTTTGAAGCTTCAGCATCCTGCATCGGATTGGTAACAACTCCGGCAAGGTTCTTAACTCCAGGATTCAGCACTTCTGCTTTACCCATAAGGATTCTGGCCATATTGATATCGTTTACAGGCCAGTTGAGCCAGAATAAAGGATCTCTTCTGACTTCACCTGCTGCTGCAAGTGCAGATGAAAGGTTTCTTGTCTTGAAGTTGTTTACAGTCCCCTGGGTAACATGGCCGCAAACGCTGTCGCCTGTCCAGAAAATGTGGATGTTTTCATCAAAGCCTAATTCGTAGACATTCAATTCCTCACAGTCAGTCCATGCATTGTTGTATCCTGCCGGACAGAAAACAAGGTCGTAAACGTCGCCCTTCGCTTCCACCCAGCTGTTGAGGGCGTTCATCAGTTTGATTACCGCCTCTTTATTAAGGGATCCGACATCATCGCCAAGAACGCCGAATTGGCGGATTCCCACGCTGTAAAGCTGTTCGAATTTCGCAATTACTTTAGCGATATTTCCGTCTACATCTGTCCAGCTTCCGCTGAATGGATGCACTGTCCATACGAAACGGCATTTGCTTGCAACGCCTACCCGGGCCATTTCTGCGATTGCTTCCAGGTTCTCTGCCGGATAGAGCTCTGCCCACCTGCTCTTGTGATAAGGGTCATCCTTCGGTGCAAAAACGTAGGATGTCATCTTGAAATCGCCGCCAAATTCCATCAGGGACATACGGTCCTCGTTGCTCCATGGAATGCCGTAGTAGCCTTCGATGAATCCCCTGATTGCCGTGTCTGCATAATCATCAATCCTGAAATTGCGGATCGTCCTGCTTTCCATCTGCGTAAAAATATGCTTTAAAGAAACAAGGCCATAAAAAGCCGCATCCGTTGTATTGCCGAGAATTGCGATTGTTCCTTTGTCTGCTGACAGAATATAGGAATCTATCTTATCGAAGAATGTCTCTTCATGGACGATCTTGCCTGTAAAATAGGAATCTGCATACCCTCCCGAACCATTAATTCCAACAAGGATGTTTGTTGTTCCTGCCACAACTGCGCTGCTTTCAGTATAGGTGATGCCTTTTGATGCAAGCACCTCTTTCAGCTTTTCCTTAGTCGGATCGTCAATTCCGTCTTCAAAAACAACGTTGGCCTGAGGCGTAATCACAAAGGTCCCGTCGTTATATACCGTGTTCTGTGGTTTCGGATAAATCTGGTATTCCTGCATCGCCGCTGCTGCAATTCCCGAAACTGCAGCTCCTGCTGTTTCCGTCGACGCCTCAGACGCCGCTTCTTCAGCATTTACCTCTAATGGTGCGAATCCGCTGAATCCGCTTACCATCAGGGTTAGTGCCAAGAATAAACTTAGTGCTCTTTTGATTGTTTTCATAACTTTCCCCCGTTTTGATATTGTTTAGTTGTCTGCATCTTTGGGTTTTTATGTGAAATTTTCACAATAATCAACCTTATAAACGCAATACTCTTTAGTTGAATTGTATCCCATGGGGTATTTAAATGCTTTGTACAATCAACCTTTTTTTTTACAGTATAGTATAGGGGACGTGATGCAAAACATGTTCATTCGCAGCGCGCTCTCGCTTAGATGAAGACGTAGTGGTACGTAAGGCCGCAAAGTACGCGGCCTAAGTACCAACGTCTTCATATCATAGGAAAGTTCGTCCTATGATATGAAAACCCTCCGGGGGATGTGCAGTCGGGCTTGTGGTATTTGATTGACTTTCGTCAATCAGCCCTCCGCACAGCAAAGTGTTTTCGCCTTCAAGTTTTAGGTTCATGGAGTTAAAACGGCGAAACCACTTTGTTCTAAAGCTGCTCATTGAATCATGTTTTGCATCACTGCGTGTTGGATGGCGAATGTGAAAAGTGACGAAAACGAACGTTACAAGAGGGGTTTTAGACTCGCAAAACAAAATACCTTTTGACTCTAATGCCAGTATATATCAATATGTTACAGGGAATTATTCCCGTACAGACAGACAACAGCGGATGCCTCATCTGTTTTAGATAAGGTATCCGCTGCTGTTGTGATACTTTTTATAAAGGCTTTTCTTCCGGTATCTGATCATCCGCATCCAGTACGAACTTTCTTACAGCCTTGGCGACGCCTGCGTTTTCGTTGGTATCTGTTATGTAGTCGGCTTCGGCCTTGATGTCCTGGCTTCCGTTTCCCATTGCAATACCCAGGCCTGCAAACCGGATCATGGAAATGTCATTTTCGTTGTCACCGATGCAGATGATCCTGCTTCTCTCGATTCCCAGATACCCGCCTAAAATGCGCACGGCCTCTGCTTTTGAGGTCCCTGCAAGCATGACCTCGAAATTGTTTGCGTTCGAGCTTACCACCTCAAAATCCTCATATCCCTTGAGCTCCATCTTCGCCATCCGCACCCTTTCGCAGACCGACTTATCGCTGCAGTATGAGATGCTCTTGCAGATGTCATCCTGCTCAGCGGCAAGGATCTCTTCTTCCGAGGCATTCTCGATGATGATGATTTTCTTTTCATCACTGAGTTCGGGATTCACTCTCCTGTACGGGTGTTCCTCCGGAACGGGTGTGTTGCTGATCAGCTTGTTCGCCCCCTTAAAGTGGAGCACGAGATCGTATTTTGCTGCGACCCTGTATATCCGCCTCATCTGCTCATGATTCAGGCATCTCTTATATTCCAGGTCCCCGTACCTGAAATAGGTTCCGTTCGTTCCTATCACATGGACCCGCTTGTCAATCTTGTCGGCGAAATATCTGCCAAAATTGTAGGGGCGACCTGAAACCAGCGCTATCTCCACACCGCGTTCCAGTGCCTGCCTCAGGACTTTGATGTTTTCCTCCGGGATGGAAAACTCTTTGTTCAGAAGGGTTCCGTCCATGTCGATGCAGATTAATTTGTAAAACATAATGTCACCTCCGGTTTGCAATAGTTCCATACAACTCAATTATACCAAAACCAGTTAATTCTTGCTATTTTTCTGATAGTTATTATTGAACTGTATTGCCTGCCATAACGCCATGACTCTCTGCTAGCGATTCATTCTAAACCTTACCAGACAAGATTTTCAATGATGTTCTGGAATTGCTGGGATTTTGTAAACGATATACTGGGTTTTTTTGGTGGACTACAGGTATCGTTTTTGCTATAATAAAACAGAAAAATCCGAAATTTTAAAACAGAAAAAATTTGTTTTTCTTTTCTATAAAAGAGAATGGAGTGTTGATCATGGATAGTTATAAAGAAAAAGAAAATTGCAGAAAGTTATCCGAGGCAGAGAAAAAGCGTAAAGCAGAGTTTGAAGCGCTGTCTTCAAAACTGGAGACCCAGGGATACAAGAAAAAAGATCTGACGGTTGGAATCATGTTTGCAAATATTATGACTTTTGTAATTGCTGCACCATTTATTGGACTCTTCACCTTCTGGTTTCTTATGAAAAATCAGAACACTGGATTTTCACATAACTCAATCGGAAATCAAAATGTCTTTTTACTATTTATCGTGCTGATTTTCATCCATGAACTGCTTCATGGTGCTGTCTGGGCTGCTTTTGCAAAAAATCACTGGAAATCCATTTCGTTTGGATTTATGATGAAATATCTTACACCTTATTGTACCTGCAAGGAGCCATTAAAGAAAAACGAATATATACTTGGTGGATTGATGCCAACTCTTTGTTTAGGAATATTACCAGCAATCATTTCGATCTATACCGGATCCGATTTTATTTTTCACATGAGTATGATAATGATTCTATGTGGCGGTGGTGATATATTGATTGTCTTAAAGCTGATATTACATGAAAACCAGAATTCACAAAACACGATTTATATTGATCACCCCTATCAGGCAGGATTGGTGATGTTTGAACGCTAGCATCAAATAAAAACTGCTTTTTTACATTGACAAATCCATATTGCAGTACGGAGTGCTGATTGACGATAGCCGATCAACTCTCACAAGTCCGAATCCGCTTCCACGGAGAGCATTTTCATGTCATAGGAGACGCTCCTATGACATGAAAAACCGGATATCACAGTTCATTCCTTGTGATATCCGGTTTTTTTTGTTATTACTTATTAAGATTAGAATGTCTAAAGCCCTCTTGTAACGTTCGGCTTCGTCAATTTGCACCTTCGCCATCTGTTACACAGTGATACAAAACATGATTCAATGAGCAGCTTTATGAAGACGTTGGCACTTGGGCCGCGTATTCTGCGGCCCTATGTACCACTACGTCTTCATCTAAGCGAGAGCGCGCTGCGAATGAACATGTTTTGTATCACGTCCTCTTATATCTCTCAATCATATCCTCAAGCGTCGCGCATTCTACAAGAGGCGCCTTTCCTACCGAACCGAATTCCACGATCAGCGTACCCAGCACTTCCTTAACGCCTTTTTCCATGCATTCCACCACTGCTGCCACATCGTCATCCGGGATGTTTCCGTACATGACTGTGTCCATGATCGGCGTGATGAACACTCTCGGGTCGAACTGGTTCTTCTTTTCTTCCAGAATCTGATAAACCGCTCCGATCGAAGCGCTGTCGCGTTTTGACGGGTTGTATTTGAAGAATTCCCTTAAGTTTCTTGTAACTGCCATGCGGAGGTCGGTGTCCACGTTGATTTTTCCGATTCCGCAGTCGATCGCCTTTTTGAGCTCGCTTACTGCGATTCCGCCTGTGTTCTGGATGTCGCCGCCCAGGGCGTTGATCTCGTCAACGATATATTTCGGGACTGTGGAGGATCCGTGGGACACAAGGGCTCCGAAGACTCTTTCGTGCTTCATGCATTCCTTGATTGCGATTACAATTTCTTTTCTAAGCTTTACATCTTTTCCTTTTACCGCCCCGTGCATGGTTCCGTAGGAGATTGCCAGGCAGTCTGCCTGGGTCTTTTTGAAGAAGTCAACGGCGCTTAACGGATTCGTGTAGGTTGATGCGTCTGAGAATACGTGGTCTTCAACGCCTGCAAGAACGCCTAATTCACCCTCTACGGATACGCCCCTTGCATGGGCATATTTTACCACTTCCCTTGTGAGCTCTACGTTCTCGTCATACGGAAGGGATGAGCCGTCGATCATGACAGAGGTGTAGCCGCCGTCAATTGCCGCTTTTACGGATTCGAAGTCTTTTCCGTGGTCCAGATGGAGAACGATGGGGACAGGGGAGTTTTCACCGTACTTGCGGACAGCGTCTGCGATGTTTTTTGCGCCGGCCTTCTTATCTTCCAGAGTGGAATTGAAGAAGTCGGTCCTTCCGCCCATGAAGCCGTTTGCAAGGTCTGCTCCCTGGAGGATTGCTGCCGATCTGAACATTTCATGCACTTCTATGGCTGCCTTTACCTGGGCTACCGCATTTACATTGAACGCCCCCTGGGCGAACTGGTATTTTTCTGTTGCTTCTAATAATGGTCTTAAAGGTATTACTGGCATATGATTGATTTCCTTTCGAAATGAATTTTATTTCTGTATCTGTTTTCCTTTTACGAATGTATCTTCCACGTCATTTTCCTCATTAAGGATGACCAGGTCCGCATATTTTCCCGCTTCGATGGAGCCTTTCCTGTCGAATACGCCGATGAGTTTTGCCGGGTTTTCCGTCAGGAGGAGCAGCGCTTTTTCAAGGGGAAGGCCAGTGAATTTCAGGATGTTCTTCAGTGCGGTCCCCGTCGTCAGGGTGCTGCCTGCCCGCGATCCGCCCACTGCAAGCTTTGCATCGCCGTCGACTACCACGATGTCGTTCACGCCGAGCTTGTATTTTCCATCCGGAAGTCCCGTCGCCATAATGGAGTCTGTTACTGCCACCACTTTGTCGATTCCCTTGACTTTGAGCAGAAGCCTGACGACTGCCGGATGCAGATGCCTTCCGTCACAGATCGCCTCGCAGTATATATCGGATTCAAGTACCGCCCCCATGATTGCCGGGAAATGCTGGTGCATGAGCTTCATTGCATTGAAGGTATGGGTTGCTGTTGCCGCCCCGTTTTCGATTGCTTTCATTGCGGTGTCATAGTCCGCTCCCGAATGGCCGATTCCAACTGTCATCCCGAGTTCCTTCATGTTACCGATGCTTTCCGTGACGCCTTCGACTTCCGGGGATACGGTGATGTATCTGATGGCACCGTCCGCTGCCTCCTGGTATTCCCTGAGCAGTTCCATATCCGGCCGGTTCATCAGCAGATGCTCAGGCATTGCGCCCTTATATTCCGCTGCGAGGAAAGGGCCTTCCAGATGGATGCCCATCAGATCCGCTCCATTGCTTTCCATTTTCTGATGCTCCCTGAACTGTCCGATGCACCACAGGGTCTGTTCCCGCGTGTCCGTAAGGACGGAGCACAGCCAGGAGGTGGTTCCCTGGGTTGCAAAGAAATGGCTGATTTTCTCAAGATCTTCTGCCGTTGCCGCGTTTACGTCCACATTTACCGCTCCATGAGTGTGCAGGTCGATAAATCCAGGCACTACCGTTTTTCCTGTTGCATCGTAAACGGCTGCACCTTCAGGTGCCTGATCTTCTGATGAAATTCCAGTTATGATTCCATCGCTTACTGTAATATTGGTCTTTTCAAACCCCCCGTTTAAAAAAACGTTCCCATTCTTTATATATAAGCTGTTCATGCCAGTCCTCCTATGACTATCCTTCTAAGTTTGCCACAAAATCCGAAAATCTGATGCTGATATCCTGATGTCCCTGCAGCAGGGTCACTGGAAAATGTGCCGCTTTTTCTCCGTGTGCCGCATGGCGTACGACTGCACGGTGCCAGTCCCTGAAGCATCCGAGCCTGATTTTCCTTGCACTGCTGATTTCATGCATGCCGATCGTCACGCAATAGCGGGGCATGTCGTCAAGCGCTCCGTTCAGGTCTCCGATGGAATTGACAGCGCGGGTCTCCTTTGCGATATCGAGAACCCTTGTCTTGAGCTGAAGAAACTCCTCCGGTGACAGCTCATCCTGTGGTTCATTGAACGCCACGTGGCCGTTGATTCCGATTCCCCCGAATGCAATGTCAACTCCGCCCAGCTTTTCTATGAGGGCAGGGATATGTCCGATATTCTCAGGATCCGGGAATACCCGCTGTTCTTCCGGCATCACAAGTTCCGGTTTGATCTTTGTGTAGACATTGCGGTCCATGAAGCCCCTGAAGCTTAATTTATGCTCTTTTGCAATCCACTGCTTATTGTCGTCCAGATATTCGTCCATGTTGATGAACCATACCTGTTTCAGGCTGAGATTCTTCTGGTTCACCATGTCCACAAAATAAGGGTAGTGGCCGACCGGACCCACCGGACAGATGAATACCGTTGTCTCACCAAGTGCATTCTTTCTTTCTATCTCCTGCACCATTTCCTCCGCCAGTGATCTGAAAATGGTCGGATTGTCTTCCATTACCATAAGCGGAATCTTAGGTGCGTTTAAAAGCTCTTGTTTGCTGTACGAATAATATTTGTGTTCCATCGTGATTCTTTTCCTCACTTTCTTGTCCCATTGCAGCTATAGCCGGCAACCCGGCATTCCATGCAACTTTTCAGAACAGGTGGCCAAGGCTCAGCCCCCTGATGATTTTTACAATTTCCTTTGTGCGTGCGCATCCGAACTTCTGCAGTATGCTTCTGATCTGGGTCTTGACAGTCACCACTTCGACGCTTCTTGCCGCTGCAATCTCCGTGACCTTCATATCGAGAAGGAGCAGTCTGACCAGTTCCCGCTCGGCGCTTGTAAGCTTTGAGATGTTGTTGATAAAAAACAGCAGGCTCTTTTCAGACTCCTGAAGCCTTTTATATTCATTCATTACGATTTCCTGTACCTTTCCCTGCATTACCTGCTTGCCCCTGTAGGCGCTTCTGATGTGGTACAGTATTTCGTCCTCCGGACTTCCTTTTACAATGTAATCCACCGCGCCTGTTGCCATTGCAGTTATTACGATATTGTCAGTTTCATGTGCTGTAAGAAAAATGATTTTTGCTTCCGGATTCCTGTCGCGTATCTGCTCCGTTGCCGTTATGCCCGCAGTCATATTTTCCATCTCGATGTCCATCAGGATGATGTCATAGTCTGTCTGTTCCGCCAGCGCGACGATCCCGCTCCCGCTGTTGGCAGCAGCAACAACCTTCATATCCGGCTGTGCATTAATCTCTTCGGACAGATCTTCAATCAGCAGCTGAAAATCATCCGCAATCATTACTTTTATCAGGTCCGCCATTAGAATGCCCCTCCTCTCTATTCTTTATATTTCGGAAGCAGTATGTAGAAGCTGCTTCCCTCTCCCTCGCGGCTCTCATACCGGAGGCTTCCAAAATGTCCTCTGGCTATGGCCCTCACATAATACAGGCCCATACCCCAGTTGTAATTGGAATTCTTGCTGGAATAGAAGGGTTCAAACATTTTCTTCATCACCTGCTTATTCATGCCCGTTCCGTTGTCCCTGACTTCAATCACCGTATAGAGCCTTTCGCTATGGGTCTCGAGGTGGACTTCTCCACTCCTGCCTGTTGCATTGACTGACTCCTGTGCATTTACAAGCAGGTTATAGACAGCCTCGCAAAGATGGGTCTTGTCTGCCAGTACGACGGCATTTGTGTTCAGCTTGATCTGCACGGTCTCATCAGGATATTTGCTGTGGAACCTTTCTACTGCGCAATCTGCTATCTGTTCAAGCTTTGTCGGAACCAGATATAGCTGGTTTGATTTTACCGACCTGTATAATTCATCCAGACGGTTCAGCATGGTCTCGTTATGTTCTGACAGCAGCTCCACATATTCCTTCAATTTTTCCGTGTCCAGGGTTTCGTTTTCATACAGCTGCATAATCCTTTTATTGATGACGCGGTTCGCAAGCAGCTGGTTCTTAATGCTGTGGACGAATACGGAAGCGCCTATGCTTGCCGTATCGAATTTGTTCTGCATCATAAATTCTTCTTTTGTTTCAACAAAATTGCTCTGCGTATACTTCAAAAGGCTTGCAAAACCAAGTATGCAGCCGACTACGTTCAGGACGATAATAGCTACATATGCCCTCACTGGCAGGGTAGCGTTCATGTAATAGATTCCGTTCTTCCAGATAAAATCATCATAGTAGAACTTATAGATCTGGGCCGGATCCTGCCTGTAGTAGAGCAGATACAGGATTGACAGCGAAAATACAAATACGATAATCTGGACAAACTGCTTCTTGCAGAATTTCATGGTGATTGAAAAAAATTCAATAATCAGAAGCCCGAAAGACAAAACGACATAGATGGTTATCCACAAAAGCGATGCATCGACGATCACCTGCTGCACGAAGACCCTCTTGTCAGTCAGGGCCTTGAAAACATCAGGCATATAAATGACCAGCGATAATACCGGGCACACAAGGACCGCCATGTTCAGCCATCTGTTCCTCCTGATCCACGGAATCATGGAATACTTCATTGCGAGCAGCAGCAGAAACAGCGGAAACAGGTAACGTCCCAGTGCTATGATATACCCCAGCTGATCCAGCGTGAGGAGCATATATTGTATCTTCGTCTTAATTGTCCCGTTCAGGAAGAAAAATTCCTGAAGTTCCCTTGATATGCCGCCTTTTTTTGCAATATAGGTGAATACTCCCGTCAGGTTTACTGCAAGGCTGAGGCACATGCCCAGAAGCCAGACCGACTCACGGTTCCGTTTCACAATCAGCAGCAGTATTGTCGCTACAACCAGAAAAAACATCAATAAAATCAACATCAGCTAATATCCTCCGGATTCCTGTTCTTACGGGGCTGCTCTCTAAAAGCAGCCCGATAAAACCATTATATCACAAACTTTCCGGGATCCTATCCGTTGTATACCTCGTCTTTCATCATCAGATGCACTGCTGCTGTCTTGAAGGTGAGAGGCAGTGCCAGGATATTCGGATTTTCTCCTACGTACTTCCTTTTTGCATCTGCGAGCGCCTCTTCGATCGTAGCCCTTGTCTTAAGTCCCATTCCTCTTGCATACCCCGGTTCCTGGGCTCCGCAGAGGTAGATTGCAGACGTGTGCCTTTCTGCAAGATGTCCGCAGGAAATCATGGAAAATCCGTGGAACGGATGGAATGCGTTGCAGTAGCGGTATTTCCTGATGTATTCCTCATTTGTGGCAAAATATTCGCCATAGCGGTTCAGATCAGGAAGGGTGTTCATCTGATCCTTCTGGAACATATCGTACATCTCTCTCAGGTATGGCCATAATTCGTCGTGGAAGTATCCGTTGCATGTGGATGCGCAGATGATGACGCAGTTGTCGCTCATGACGCGTTTGTGGCGGATTACCTGTGCCGACAATGCCTGCATCAGCATGATCGGGTTGGTTCCCATTCCTTCCCCGTAGTGGAAGAACTGAGGCATACCGAATATCATGACGTCATATTTCTTTTCCGCAAAGGGAACATAGGTCCTCTTGTCTGCCGTCTTCCAGGAAACCGGCTGCATTTCCTTTGCGTATCCGCTGTTGATTTCAATCTGCCTGGATTTCGTATCAAGTACGGCATCGCAGCAGAAGAATTTTTTGCCCATGCACTTTTCCATGTGCTGTCCGATTTCATCGAATTTCGATCTCATCGTGGAATGGCCGCTTACAGGAACGAAATCCTTTTTGTGCATGACTTCCGGAACATGGTGGGATGCGATGGATCTCCAGTGTGTGATTCCCGTTGCGCAGTGTTTGTATCCGCCTGAATATCCGCCATACGGATTTCCCTGGGTATGTCCGATCAGGATTGCCAGATCGCTTTCATAAACATATTTGTTCATGATGACAGGATCTCCGTATTCGGTGGTTCCCAGATCCACAAGGTGGTCATAGTCCTCGCTGTCATGGTTGATGATCTGATGGGTATGCCAGAACTCATGGAACAGGTCAGCTCCCAGCACGTTGTAGATCTCCCTGTCCGTATTTTTTCTGTGGAGACCGTTCGAGCAGATGAGAAGGATGTCCTTTTTCTCAACGCCTGCGCTGTACAGTTCCTGAAGAATCAGCCTGATTGAGGTTTTTCTGTGTGAAGTAGCCTGTTCCCCGCCTTTGACCCTGTCCGGGAAAATAATTGTAACTTTTGAGCCTTTCTTCACAAGTTTTGTAACCGGCTCCATTCCGATCGGGTTCCGGATCGATTCAAGGGTCTTTTCAACAATCTGGTCTTCCGGGATGCATGCCGGATCCGGAACTGTAACTCCCGGTATAAAGACGTCTGTGCTGTCTGGAAGGTCGGCTTCTACTGTTCCCTGTCCATATTCAAATGATAATTTCATAGATGTTTCCTCACTTTCTTGATTGATTATTGTTCGTATCAACAGATATCCGCTGTACTGCTTCTGATTGTCTGCTTTGTTCCATAACTGTTCAGGGCTGTTTCCTCCACAGTCCCTCTATGCCAGGTAGGTTCTGATGATTTCCAGGTATTCTTCCGGATAAAATCCGATGTCTCCCTGGAACCGCGTAAGTGCGATAAGTCCGCCGTCAATTTCCGGTATCGATGCAAGCATGCCTGCGTTGTCTGTTTTCAGTCCGCCGCCATAGGTTACCGGGATTTCTCCAGCCTTTTCCTTTACAAACCTGGCTATTTTTTCTATATATTCTTTTCCCGGAGGTGTCTTTCCTGGTCCGATTGCCCAGATCGGCTCATAGGCGATTGCCACCTTGCCTTTGTCTACTCCTTCAAGACCTATGGAAAGCTGGTTTCCAAGAACCTCCTGCCATCTGTCCTGTTCTTCGGATGTCTCTCCTATGCAGTAAAGAACCGTCAGTCCCGAGGCAATTGCGGCCTTGATCTCTTTATTGAGAATCCGGTTCACTGCATCTGCATCGACGACTCCGGCTTCAGCCAGGATTCCAGCTTTGTCCCTTCTCTCTTCACAGTGTCCGATCAGGGCTCCGTTGCAGCCAATGGCCTTCATTGCATTTCCCGTCCTCAGGGATGTAAATGCGCCGAAGTTTCCTCCTATTGCCGTATCTTCCCTGTGAAGACCCTGGCATCCCAGTTTCAGGCAGCTTCCTTCCTGAAGCGCCGATGCCGCCCCGATCAGGTGGGCTTCCGGCATGAACATGACGAATTCCGCTTCCGCTTCCGGATACCTGTTCAGTTCCTCCTGTACCTGCTCAACGATGTATTTCCCCCATTCCGCCGGTACCGCAATGCTGTTCACGCCGCCAAATTCCCTCGGGATGTCAAACCTTTTCAAATTCAGATAAATATGCTTCATGCTTTTGTCTCCTCTTCTATTTCATCCTTAAAGCTTATGAATTCATTCAGTTCTCCCCCGATCAGAGGTTTGCACCATTTCACGAATTCTCCCGTAACGTCATTTCCCCGTTCGTTGATATAATCCTCCGGAATTTCTCTTTCATGCATCATGACTTCCTCGATGGGCACTAAAAATGTCTCTATTCCGTATTCATCACCCGGCCTGCGGCTGATACCTACCATAACGCCTGTCTCGCCGGCAACTGCTGCCCTGACTGCCTCCTGGCCCACCAGAACCGCCTCTTCCCGGTCCACTTCTGACTGGAGGGCAATGGAGGCCCTTCCGCAGATTCCCGGTTTTTCGCTTCTTGCCTTGATTCCAAGCTTCCTGATGACAAGGTTTGCAAGATGGCTGCTGACGTCGCCATAGTAGGTTGCCCTTTCGGTCTTGAATATAGGCGGCACAATCGACTCTCCATCCTTGTTTTTCAGGCCCTCGCTTACAACAACAACCACTCCGCCAAGCTCGTCATATAATTTTTTCACATCTTCCAGAAATTCATCTTCGTTAAAAGGCCTTTCCGGCAGATAGATCAGGTGCGGCGCATCTCCCTGTTTCCTTCTTGCAAGGGCAGATGCTGCGGTGATCCAACCTGCATTCCTTCCCATGGCTTCGATGACGCATACATGGATGGGAAGGGATTTCACATCGGCACCAACTTCCGCAGTCACTGTTGCGATATATTTTGCTGCGCTTCCGTACCCCGGCGCATGATCGATGATTGACAGGTCATTGTCAATGGTCTTTGGAATCCCTACTACATATATGTCATGGTCTTTGCACACCTTGCTTACTTTTCCGCATGTATCCATGGATCCGTTTCCGCCATTGAACAGGACGTATTTGATATTGTTCCTCTTAAAGATTTCAACCATCTGGTCATAATCATCCTGCCAGAGTTCAAACCGGGAAGATCCGATTGCCGTTCCCGGCGTCTGCAGCAGAAGCTTCAGGCGCTCCTCATCCGTCTTGCCGAGATCCAGGAAGTTTTCCTTCAGGATTGCCTCAGAGCCTCCGATTGCCCCGTATATTTTGTCTATCTTATCATTCTTTTTTGCTTCCGTAATAACTCCGTAAAGCGATGAGTTGATTACCGCTGTAGGTCCGCCACCGTGGACAACCAGCATATTGCCTTTTATCATCTTTTCCGCCTTTCCGCCTGTCTGGACAGGTCATATCTTTCTTCTGCAAGACATATTCCAAATGATCTGAAACAGCCGCATTCCGTTATTGCTTAATTCGATACTACCATATTTTCGTAGCAACAACACGCAATTTGATACGTTTTTTACACAAACGTTTGCGCATTTACCAATCGCAATGTTATAATTTGATTTGTATACTTATAATAACAGATCTAGATAATTATTAGGGACATAGTCCTGAATATATACCAGCCGGTTTAAGCAAAGATTACGCAAATTCCGGCTGCATCTGCACAAATACTGCGCAAACGTTATGGTAAAGCACACGGCTAACCAGACATCATCCAGGGAGGATATTATGACATTAAAAGAAATTGCCCGCCAGGCCGGAGTTTCAATTTCGACCGTCTCAAGGGTTATCAATCACAGCAATACAAAGGTTGCAAGCCAGGAAGTCCAGGACAGAATCTGGAAAATTGTACGCGAAAACAACTACGTCCCGAATTCCACCGCCCGCAGCCTGAAGCTCGGCACCACAGAAGAATACGAACCGAAAAGGACCAGGACCATCGGATGTATTTTCGCCCGCTCTTCCGACACCACGAACGATCCCTTTTTCACCCAGATTGCCCGTTCCATTGAACGTGAGGCTTTCCGGCAGGGATACATCCTCAAATATTCCTTTTCAGCCATAGACATCAATAATCCTTCTACCTTCAGCCTGATTGCAAACCATCAGGTAAACGGAGTCGCCGTGCTTGGCAGATTCGACAAGAACCTGCTGAATTTCATCAAAAAGCAGTATAAGCACGTTGTCTACACAGGCCTCAACACTATAGATACCGGCTTCGACCAGGTCATCTGCGACGGCTACCAGGCCTCCATTGCTGCCGTAAAACATCTGTATAAACTTGGTCACAGAAGAATCGGCTATGTCGGCGAAAAAAGCAAAGAGCTCAGGTACCAGGGATATATGGATACCATGAAAGAGCTCGGGCTGCCCCTGAACAGGGAGGATATCGTGATCACCCAACTCTCTTCTGACGGAGGCTATAACGGGATGAAGAAATTTCTCAAAGAGACGGACAGCATTGGGGTTACTGCCTTCTTCTGTGCAAACGACCTTACCGCAATCGGTGCCATGAAGGCAATCAAGGAGAACGGCCTCAGCGTGCCTTACGATATCGCGATCATGAGCATCGACGACATCGACACCGCCCAGTATGTTTCACCCATGCTTTCGACAATCCATGTCCCCATGGACGAGCTGGGTAAAATGACTGCAAAAATCCTGATCGACCGTATCGAAAACGGCAAGAATCTTCCAATGAAAATAGAGCTTCCTTTTTCTTTTGCACTCCGCGAAAGCTGCATATCAAGAGAAGCCCAGACAAAACATAAAAAACCAGAAAGCCAGGTGTAGACTGATGAAAAAAACAAATGGAAAAACCTTATATTTAGAATGCTATTCAGGAATCAGCGGCGACATGACAGTGGCAGCCCTCCTGGATCTTGGAGCTGATCAGGATGTCTTGATGGCTGGCCTTGAAAGCCTCAATGTCGACGGATACAGTATTAAAATCGGGAGAAAGGAGAAATGCGGGATCGATGCATGCGATTTCGACGTGGTTCTGACAAAAGGATTGGAATGCGACTGGAATCCTGATCATGTTCAGGATCATACGCACGAACATGAACATGCACACGAGCATGACCACGAACACGGTCATACCCACGAACATGAACATGGCCATAAGCATGAGCATACACACGATCACGAACATAGCCACGACCGCGAACATACACACGATCACGACCATACACACGATCACGGTCATACACACGATCACGACCATACACACGATCACGACCATACACACGACCACGGTCATACGCCCGATCACAGTCACAGGCACGCACCCGCGCTTTCAAAGAATCAGGAGCACATACATATCCACACCCATAGCTCCTCAGACCATGACCATCCACACGGCGCCCCCCATATCCACCTTGGTCACCATGACCACAGGAACCTCCTCGACATCAACAGGATCATCGAAACTTCATCCATCTCCCCGAATGCCATGGAACTTGCGAAAAGGATCTTCCATATAGTGGCAGTTGCGGAATCCAGGGCACACAGGAAACCCGTTGAGGAGGTTCATTTCCACGAAGTCGGCGCAGTCGACTCCATCGTCGATATCGTGGCGGTCGCCGTCTGCCTTGACAACCTTGACATCACCGATGTGATCGTGACCGAACTGTACGAAGGCACCGGCCACATCAGATGCCAGCACGGCATACTGCCGGTTCCTGTTCCCGCTGTTGCGAATATATCTGCCGACCATGACTTGCCGCTCCACATCACCTCTATAAAAGGCGAGCTTGTCACACCGACCGGTGCTGCAATCGTTGCCGCAATCAGGACAAAGGATTCCCTCCCCAAAAATTTCAAGATCCGCGGGATCGGACTGGGAGCCGGAAAGCGCAGCTATGAAAATTCAACCGGAATTCTGCGCGCCATGATCATCGAAGACATGGCCGCTGCTGAAACTTCGGACAGGGTATGGGTTCTTGAAACGAACATCGACGACTGCACCGGTGAAGCCCTGTCCTTCTGCATGGAACAGCTTTTCAAGGGCGGAGCCAAAGACGTATTCTACACACCGATCTACATGAAGAAAAACAGGCCGGCATACATGCTGAGCGTGATCTGCAGCGGGGACATGATCCCTCTGATGGAGGATATCATCTTCACAAACACAACCTCCATCGGAATCCGCAGGCATGAAGATACCCGAACAATCCTGAGCAGGGAGTTCAGAAACATAGCCACTCCATACGGCGAAGCCATCATCAAGGTCTGTACAAACAACGGAAAACAATACTTTTACCCGGAATACGACAGTGTCCGGAAGCTCTGCAGCATATCCGGGCAGGACTACATGACAATCTACAGCCTCCTGCAGCAATTAGCGCAAGAAAGGAAATAACAGAATGAATCAGACACCACATGCCGAAGCGGCAGCTGCAGAGAACACTGCCGTTTTAGATAAGTTATATAGCACCCTTGAGGGCCATGTACAAGAAGGGATCTGCGTGGCCTTTTCAGGCGGCGTCGACAGCAGCCTCCTGCTCATGCTCGCCTGTAAAGCAGGAGCGAAAGCGGGAATCCCGGTCCACGCCGTCACCTTCGAGACCAGACTCCATCCCCATGGCGACCTCGAAGAGGCTGCGGAGGCGGCCACCGCAATGGGTGCCCTCCACAAAACAATAGCCGTCGATGAATTTGCCGATGAAAGCATCCTGCACAACCCTGTCGACCGCTGCTACCGCTGCAAGAAGCTGCTCTTCCAGACTCTGCTGGCATATGCGGAACAGGAAGGCTGCGGCTATGTCATAGACGGCAGCAACTTCGATGACCTGAATGCCTACAGGCCTGGCATGAAGGCACTCAAAGAACTCGGCATACACAGCCCCCTGCTGGAGCTTGCAGTCACCAAAGCTCAGATCAGGTCTCTTTCCGCCGTACTTGGGATTCCTGCCCATGACAAGCCTGCTGCTCCCTGTCTCGCCACAAGGCTCCCCTACGGAACCAGACTTGATTTTGAACTTCTGGAACGACTGGACCAGGGCGAGAAGTTCATCCGGGCTCTCGGCTTCTACAACGTACGCCTGAGACAGCACGGCGAAATTACCCGTATCGAAATCGACAGGAAGGATTTCTCCGTGTTTATGGAATCCGCCGAAACCGTTACCGGGAGGCTGAAGGAACTCGGATTTTCATACATCACCCTTGACCTTGAAGGATTCCGGTCAGGAAGCATGGATATTCACGTAGTCTGATTTTGCGTCTATTCTGAATGATATCCTTCCTAGCCAGACTAAATACACAAATGAAGTTTCCTGCAAACTCATTAAAAATACCCCGCTTCTTCCTATCGAAAAGAAGCGGGGTATTTTTACTGTCCCAATGCGAAATATGCCGGAAGGAAAAGAAAATTCTCTCCTTTTGAACCCCGAAGCGGAACAAAATGGTCTTCAGGCACGACATCCAGCCATGCCTTGATCGCTTTTGACTCCCTGCTCAGGTCTCTTTGGACATTTATAAGCGTCTTCGGTTCTTCAAAGTACGAAAAGAGAATGTCCTCATGCAGGGCGATCGACTGGTACTTATCTCCGGCCAGAAGCCCTTCTTTTATGATTGCAACATGGTGATAGACATATTCGAACATGTTCTCCTCTTTCAGATATGCGATGCGTCCTCTCCTGCATTCCGGGCTGACCGGACGCCTCCAGTCCTCTTCGCTTTCCGGAATCGCATGATAAAAGACCTGATACATCCTGGCCCAGTCAGACAGTCCCGACTTTTCCGGCCATTTTTCGAGCAGTCCATGCATCGGTTCCATAAATTCCTCCGTCCTGACTTCCTCTCCGACAGCCTCAAAATACAGAAACAGCATACCCCCATGATAATACAGCGCCGCAGTCATGAGCCTTCCTTCGGCAATCATCCTTTCGGCATTCTTTCTGCACTTGTCCAGAGTTTCATCCAGTTCTTGTCCTGCAAAGTTGTTTTTCAGCTGTCCCCGATAATGGCAGCGGTAGATGTTACGATTCATTTCTATTTCCTCCCTGCAGATATTTCTTCAAACGGTATCTTTTCACCTATTTTATCATATTTCATCATTTCCGCTATGCAATCCCTGAATCCAGTCAATCATTGCCGTATTTTGTTCAACAAAAGATGGTATAGCGCAAAGCCATACCATCTTTCCTTTTGTTCCATTTCCATAGGAATGGCTCTATGCCGTCCATTCCTCTCAGTCATTCGGAATATCCTTGCGATCGCTGTACAGATCCCTTCCCAGAACCTCATCCTCTTCTCTTCCGTCCGGATAAACATCTTCCGCACTGTGATACTCACCTGCCAGATTTTCGAGTTCCTCCACTGTCATATCCTCACGAAACCTTGGATCTCCACTGCTGTTGCTGCTGATGATTTTTTTAAGTTCATGCTTGTTCATGGCAAGACCTCCTCCTTCTCTTCATCACCTGGATTGGCGTCTAAGCAGGCAAGTAAAATCAACTTGTGTAACTGCATCTTAATCATAATCATAATCATAATCGTAATCGTTACCTGAATTATACCAAATCGAAGGCGTTTATTCAATGCCCTGCATGCAGAACGGAAGTTCTAGTCCAGCCGCATCCATCAGCTTTTCATCAGCCAGTATCTCTCTGGCTCTTCCCTCGGCGAACACGGCGCCGTCCTTCAGGACCAGAACACGGTCGCAGATTTCAAGGGCCATATCCAGATCATGGGTGGCAATCAGTTTCGTCACCTCCAGCCCCTTCAGGAAATTCATCAGTTTTCTCCGAGTCTTGGGATCCAGGAAGGAGGTCGGCTCGTCAAAGAGCACAAGGGAAGGCTCCATGACAAGAATCGATGCCAGTGCGGCGATCCTTTTCTCACCTCCGGACAGCTTGTGGGAGTGGGACTGGAGCAGCTTCTCTATGCCAAGAACACCTGCGATGCCGGATATCTTCTCCCTAACCGTTTCCTCGCTGTCTCCATAATTTCTGAGGCCAAAGGCGATATCGTCATACACATTTGACATGAAGAGCTGATCATCCGGATTCTGGAATACAACCCCGGCACGCCTCCTGATTTCAGACAGGTTCTTTTTACAGACCTCAGTTCCCTCCACAAGAATCCTTCCCTCTTCAGGAATCAGGATTCCGACGACGGACATGAGGAGCGTGGACTTTCCGGCACCGTTCGTTCCAACAATGCCCACTGTCTCGCCTTTTTCAATATGAAAATCCAGATGCTCAAGTACCTTGTGCCCATCCGGATATGTTACGCTGATGCTTTCTATTTTTAACATTACTATGCCTCCGTGATTTTTCAGATCTTATTGCCGCCTGACCGCCTGTTACAGAAACAAGCTGCCTACCAGAGCGCTTACGTTTACAAATCGGAGCAGGAGAAAAAAGACCGAAGTGACCGTTATATAAGCCCATCCCTTTAACGAAATTTTTTCCCTGTCCGAATATGCAATCCGGCCTTCGTATCCCCTGCACTTCATTGCGTTATAAATCCGTTCCGACCTGTCGAAACTGCGGATGATCAGCTGCCCCAGGAAAGCCCCCATGTCCTTCATCCGGATTCCTTTTTCGTTTGGAGCCCGGAGCAGATAGGCATGGCGCATGACCGACGCTTCCTCTGCAATGACGCCGATGTACCGGTAGGTCAGCATGATCTGGGTTACAATGACCGGCGGTACCCTGAGGCTCAGCATTCCGTATGCAAGGCCGTTCATATCCGTCGTGGCAATGAGGATCAGCACCGCAGTGACGCAAAGAGCCGTTTTCAGCATAATGGAAGCAAACGATACCATCCCCGCTGTCACGGCTATGCCTCCAAGGATAAATGCCGTTTCCCTGGAAAACATCAGATTTGAGATTCCTGCAAAAAGGCTGAAGGGCAGTGCTATCAGCAGCCTGCCCGCTATGGTCTTAAAGGGTATTTCTCCAAGGGCCATCACCACCGCCGGATAAAAGAAGCAGGGTATCAGCCTGCTCACCTGACCCTGTCCATAGGAAATGATGATGAGCAGATAGATTACAGTGGTTATGATTTTTACCGGAGCCTGCAATCTATGTATTATGGTATTCTTTTGCGCTGACAGTTCCAGCGCATTCATCTGTGAAATCGAACTTTTTATATCCTGCATAAACCTGCTCTTTTCTTTTTATAGTAACTGTTCCTGACTGAATCCCCAAAGTCACAGACCATGACGTTTTTCTTATGCCGCAGCCTCTGTGTTCCGTCTTTTTTTCAATCTGGAAATCAAAGCTCCCGTCAGCACCGCCGCAGCCATCGTCACCAGCCCTCCGGCAATTCCTGATACGCTCGTTCCGACTGTTTCTGCAGCATCTCCGAACATGCTGTTTTCAGCGCTCTCTGCTTTGAATGCATAATCAGGCAAAAGGGCCGCCTTTTCCTGTATCCCTGCAATCATAGCATGGAGGCCTGAATCCCCTTCAAGCTCTGCTTCTCCCGTCACGCCTGCAATGGACCATTCCAGACCATCCGGATTTGCGGATGCATACGCTGAAAGGAATCCACCTGTCAGAACCGCTGCCAGCGACAGGATCACGAGCACTTTTTTAACCGGAATGCCGTTCACTGAAGAGTCCCTCATGGCGCTTTCCAGAATTTCACTGCGCATCTGATAGATGAAGCACAGTACCGCCGCGGTCACAAGCCCCTCAACTGCTCCAATTGCAAGATGTATCGGCTGCATAAGCGCCACAAAAGACAGGAAGGGCAGTTCCGTGATTCCGGAAGCCTGGGTCTGCAGCACTACAGCCAGGGATCCCACCTGCAGTCCGATCACGACTGCCAAAACTGAAGCTGCTGTAATCCTTTTTTTCGTCATTGCCTTCCTTACAATCGGCCTGAAGATGAGGGGATATGCGACCAGGCACGGGAGAACCCCCATATTGAAAATATTACATCCAAGAGCCAGGAGCCCCCCGTCCGCAAAGAAGAGGCACTGGATCAGGAGCACCGAAGCAATCGTAATCAGGGCATGGTACGGTCCCAACAGGGCCGCAAGCAGTATTCCTCCCCCAATATGTCCACTGGATCCCGTGACAGGGATCGTGAAGTTGATCATCTGGGCCGCGAACACGAATGCGCCCATAACCCCCATCATGGGGATCTTCTTTTCATCCATTTCAAATTTCGTTATTTTTCTGATGCTGTGCCCAATAGCGCCTGCCGAAGCGGCAGTCATGGTAACACCCACTGTTGCTGATAACAAAGCGTCTGACATATGCATAATCTGTCTTCCTCCTGATTCTATAATTTAAAGGCCGCCGGCCTTCCCGATTCTGCGGGCCGGTTCTATCTGTATCCGCACTTCCCTGATGCCCGTTTCCCTTCCTTCAGCCCTGTCTGGTTCGTTCTGACCAGCTTCGGCCTTTTCGCCTCCGGCAGCAAGCCTGTTGATCTGGGTAGCCATATATCCAGCCCCGAAACCGTTGTCGATATTGACCACGGCAAGGCCCTCTGCACAGGAGTTCAGCATGGTCAGCAGAGCCGATACGCCCTGGAAATTAGCTCCGTATCCGATCGATGTGGGCACCGCAATTACCGGCTTATCCACCAACCCGGCGATGACTCCTCCAAGGGCGCCCTCCATGCCTGCGACTGCAACCACGCAGTTCGCTTTCCTGATTTCCTCAACCTTTGAGAGCAGCCTATGGATGCCTGCTACGCCTACATCATAAATCCTCACCACGTTGCTTCCGAAAAATTCAGCAGTCTGTGCTGCTTCCTCGGCAACCGGGATATCTGAAGTTCCGCCTGTACATACAGCCACGCATCCTTCCCTGCTCCTCTCTTTTTCCTGTTCATTCCGGTGAACCGAAAGAATGCGGGAAAGCGGATCATATTTCACCATTGGAAGGATTTCCTTCACCTTCGTGTACTGGTCCCAGCTGGCTCTTGTACCCAGGACATCAGTGCCGTGGTCGTAAAAATTCTGAAAGATCCCCTTCAGGTGTTCGTCGGATTTTCCGGAACAGTAGACCACTTCTCCGAATCCTGAGCGCAGTGTCCTGTGATGGTCCAGTTTCGCAAATCCCAGATCTTCGTATGGGAGTTTCTTCAGTATTTCGGCTGCATGATCGATTCCTATTTCATTGTTCTTTACCTGATTTAAAAGTTTGTATACGTCCATGGTTTTCCTCCTGATTTCTTTCATTTTTCCGCTTCCACAAGACAGGCTGCACATTATTGTGCCAAAAGCCAGCTTGTAACGTTCGGCTTAGTCAATTTGCACATTCGCCCTCTATCACGCAGTGATTAAAAACATGAATTGATGAGCAGCTTTTAATCAAAAAAATCACCAAGAAACAGCCCTTCCGATATTAGAGGGCATGAATCTTCGTGATTCCAGTTCTTTCGATATGCAAAGTGATACTTTGATTTGTGCGCCCCTGCAAGTGCCTGAAAGGCAATATCCTTATCCAGGGGGTATATCCGCTGCCGTTCCTTCGTCTGCCAACTTCATGATGGCGGTTGATTCATGGCTTTGAATGATTGATTCATTTTTGTGGTTATCCTTGCCAATTATACGCTATTGGTCAAGATTTTGATTGAGATATTCCATTACCAGATTAATGCCGTAATCGATATAGGTGTCCACTGTTCCCTCCAGGTCGGCTGCGATGGTTATGCCGCACCTGTTCATGGGTATGAGTATCTTCTGGGCATCGCATGAGCTTACAGCAAATGCCATGGCGGGAGTAAGTTCCCCCAGCATCGAATTTGCAGCAACTATCGCCATTGGCCCCAGTATAATATCGGACTGTTTCGTGGTCCTGACGATTGCATTCTGCCCCGTCGCACCAATGTCAGCTCCTGACTTGATCATGTTATTTGTCGCTGTGGAATTTGTTCCAAGGGCGCAGATGACGACACCGCTGTCTTTCGGAATCTGCTTCCTGAGCTTTCCGACGATGCTCCTGCCTATTCCTCCACCCTGTCCGTCAATGACTGATATCCAGATTTCTTTTGCCATTATTCTGATCTCCTAAACTACTCTGCACCCTTCATGAGTGCAACAGACATAGTTGCTGCCTTGCCCTGCGGCCAGACAGTTGTATGTTTTCTATAATGAATTCTACCACAGGCAGATCGTAAATGCCACCCCGTTTTAGCGCAAACGTTTGCTTTATTTTCGTTGTTTTTGCTCTGTTTTTTTCATACGCATTTTCCTGGTTTTAATAAATTTCGCAATAAAACAGAAGGCTCATTTTTCTGTTGGAGGATAGACTTTATGAACATACGAAACAGAAACCCTCCATAAAAGGAAGGCTTCTGCTTCAATAATCACCTTATTTCTTTATAAGAACCCCTTTACATTATCTGGCTTCATACATTTCAGCCGTATAATTCTTCATGGCGTCCCAGTTGTCAAATTCAAAATCATCAAGGGAAACTGCCGCACCGCCATCAGCTACGGCTTTGACTGCTCGTTCCCATTCAGCCTGGGTCTTGTCTGACAGAGTCGCAATCTCTGCTTTGTAGTCGACGCTCTGAGCCAGCACGCCCTGAACGATCTGTCCTAAACTTGGAGTGATCGCCTGTACTTCTGCGTATACTTTTGCTGTATCCGGATTCGCAACGATTGGATCCGGAGCAAGTGCTGCTGCTTCTTTGTTTAATTTATAGTAATCTAACATCACTTCATCTGTCATGTATTCAGCATTCACTGCATCGATAACCGATACGAATCCGCCATCTTCAACCAGGCCTGACTGATAGTCTTCTGAATATAATGCCATTAAATATTTTGCAGCCACATCAGGATGTTCGCAGTCTGCTGAGATGCCCATCCATGCCTGTGCTCCCACATATGGCAGTTTTCCCTTTGCTCCGTCATCCGGAGTAGGAAGGGCCATTACGCCGAAATCAAGATCCGGATTTTCATTTCTCCAGGTAGATATGCACCATGCACCCTGCACGATGAACGCTGCCTGATTTTGAGCAAAAAGAGCACGAGCTTCAGGAGCCTTTAATGTAGATGAGTTCGGATGGAAACTTCCATCTTTCACCAGACCGTTGTAGAAGTCCATTGCTTTTACCATGGCTTCCGAATTCATTGTATTCTTTCCATCCACCAGCATAATCTGTGAGATGTCGCTTGTCTTTCCGCCTGCCAGGCTTGCTAACGAACGCACAAAGAGCTCAAGACGGTTTACCTGTGCGCCGCTGTCGATTATACCGAAGTACTGTCCGTTTCCGGCTTTTGTTATCTTTTCGCATACTTCCTTGAATTCACTCCATGTTTTTGGAAGTTTATCTTCTGAAATTCCAGCCTGCTCTAAAACGCCTTTGTTATAGAACATCAGAGTATTGATGATGTTTGCAGCTTCAGGAAGCGTATATACTTCTCCGTTCAGAGTCGTGATTCCTTCATTTAAAGATCCTTCTGAAAAGCTTGCAAGGAAATCATCGGTCACGTAGCTGTTCATTGGCTGATACCAGTTTTCTTCGACTGCAGTGCTTAATTTCACTCCGCCTGGAAGCGGGAATAAGTCAGGTGCATTTCCCGCTTTGATTGCCGATACGACTGTTTCCGTAAACTGGTCCGCTGTTAAAACAGTATACTCGATTGTTACGTTCGGATTTTCTTCCATGAATTTCTGATGAAAAGCTTCACGTCTCACTTTTGTACTGTCGCTCCAGTCTACTATTTTCAACGTAACCTTCTCATCTTTTCCAGTTTCCACCACTTCATTTGCTGTTTCTTCTTTTGCTGTCTCTTCCGTTTTGCTGTCTTCTTTACTGCTTACGTTAACGCCACAGCCTGCCACTGATAAGCCCATAACGAAAGCCAGCAGAAGTGCTGCTGCTTTTTTTGTTTTTCTCATAAATAAAATCCTCCTTTTTTGTCTATGTAAGAGCGGATCTCCGTCCGCTTCGTTACCACTGTCTGCATGCCCTTTTCGTTTTCCGGGGCCTGCTTTATGTTTCTATCAATCAGCTCTTTACTGCGCCTGCAATTCCATCTACAAAATACTTCTGAAGAGATACAAAAAGTATGACAATCGGTACGATGGCGATACAAGCTCCTGCAGCAATGCCGGTCCAGTCTACGACATTTTCACCTCGCAGGGCATAAAGGCCCACTGCCAGCGTTCGTATTTCCGGATTGTTGAGGGTTACGATCAGCGGAAGCAGGAAAGAGTTCCAGGTCCATATGCTCTGCATGGTCACGACTGTAACCATGATCGGCTTCGCAAGCGGAAACATGATTTTTGCATAGGTCTGAAAAAAACCACATCCGTCTATGGTAGCCGCTTCCTCCATTTCATTCGGAATTGAAGCATAGAAGCTTGAAAAGAGCATCAGGAAAATCACATGCCCGCCCCCGGATTCCGCAAGGATAAGGCCGATCAGGCTCTGTTCGAGACCCAGTTCTTTCAGCAGCTCGTATACAGGAATAACCGTAAATACCAGCGGTATGGTAATGCTGGCCATGAATATGCCTAAAATCACTTTTTTGCCTATAAAGGCATATCTTCCTATGACATATCCCGCAAGGGATGTCGACATTAGCACGATTGCAACTACTGATATTGTTACGATAATTGTATTCTTAAAATACACGCCAAAGTTGGCATTGTTCCACGCCCTGATGAAGTTATCAAAATGAAAGGCCTGGGGTATCAGATTGAGCCCGCTTCCAAAAAATTCACTCTGTGTCTTAAATGATGCTGAGACCATCCACAAAAAGGGATATACCCATATAAATGCTATTACGGCAAGCACCAGATAAATGACGATTTTACCAACAGATATTTTTTTCATTCTGTCCCCCTCCTAAACTGTTCTTCTCTTGCTGAGAATCCCTTTGATCGTGTTACCAATAATTCCCATGGCAACAATTATGGCACCGAAGGTGACTGCCGCCGAACTTGCATAACCAAGCCGCGGTGTTCCTGTTGCACTTGAGTATGCTGTCCTGTAGACGAATGTAGCCGCAACGTCAGTCGCAAAAAACGGCCCGCCATTTGTCATGGTCTGGATCAGATCGAATACTTTCAGGGAACTGATGATGCACAAAATTGCAATCGTTCCGCCGATCGGCATTATGATAGGCAGTACTATTTTCGAAAATGTCTGCCATCTGTTTGCGCCATCGATCATTGCCGCTTCATAAAGATCCTGGGAAACGCTCTGGAGCGCTGCCAGCCAGTATATCATATAGGTTCCTACGTCTTTCCATACACCTACGATCACGACCACGATCATCGCATAATCACCGCTACCAAGCCAGTTGACCGGTTTCATTCCGAACAGTCCAAGCATCTGGTTTACAGAACCCGTTCCTCCGAATATGAACATCATAATAATACCTACTATAGATGTAGTAGTTACAACCGGCATAAAAAACACTGTCCTGAATACAGCTGCACCTTTCTTAATGATGCTGTTGAACAGATATGCCAGGGCAAGCGATATCGTCAGGAGAAATGGAACACAGATCACCATATACTTAAAGCTGTTCCCTACTGCATTGAAGAAATATTTGTCCCCGAACAGTTCCCTGAAATTATCAAGCCCTGCAAACACTGCATTGGAAGTCATTCCCGACCAGTCCAGGGTCGAATAGAAAACACTGGACAAAATAGGGTATCCCAAAAACAGCACATATAATAGTACTGCGGGTATCATAAATACCCAGCACCAGATATTTATTTTCCTGAGCCTTTGTCTTTTTAAGACACTTGTTGTTCCTGAAGCTTTTGCTTTCATTTCTTATCGCCTCTCTTTGTTTTTATAAATTATAATTTGTAATTAATTGTTTTCCCTTGAAACTATTATCACTATACTAGATATCACCTTTGAAAGCAACTATTTTAACGTTAAAACTTCACTTTCTACATTTTTACACTATTTTACCGTTATTTTTTGTGCATTTATCACATGTACATATTATTTCTTGTTTGGTAGAATGGTTTTAAATTATAATTAATTGATTTCAGCAGCAGTTCGAGACAAACCCTTGAAATGTAGCAACAAATACGAAAATAACAGGAGATTCAATATGAATATAAACATTATATTTAAAAACAATGACTCTACTCTCAATTTTGCAGCAAAGGAATTGAAGTCCTATCTTTCTTTATTAGATATTGATCTCAGCTTTACCGAAAACAATCCGGCCGATACTTTCACTCTCAGACTCGAGGCGGCCTCCAGCCTGTCCAGGTACTGCATGCCGGAAGTTTCGATTCCTGAACTTGATGACCAGTTTTTCATTGACGTCACTTCAGATGGCGGCCTCATAGCAGGCACAAATTCGCGAAGCGTCCTGTTGGGCGTATACAGCTACCTTGCTGCAATCGGTTTCCGTTTTCTATATCCCGATAAGAAGCGCGATTACATTCCCCACATCCATTCCCTTAAAGAGCTCTTCGCATCTTATGGCAAGACTGCCCTGCACAGACACCGGGGCGTCTGCATAGAGGGAGCCAATTCTCTGCAGAATATATTGGATTTCATAGAATGGATGCCAAAATTAGGATACAATAGCTTCTTCGTACAGTTCCGAATCCCCTATACCTTTTTGGCGCGCTGGTACGAGCACGAAAAAAATCCCTATATCAGGAAAGAAGACTTCAACGAGGATATCGCAACCGCATACAGCGACATTATAGACAGGGAGATCCACAAACGCTCCCTTCTCCACCACCGGGTCGGACATGGATGGACATGCGAAACCATCGGCTATCCGTCACTGGGATGGACCGAATCAGGCACAGCTCCAGCGGAGGATATACGTCCTTATCTTGCCGAAGTAAACGGAAAGAGGGACTTCTTCAACGGTGTTCCAATCAACACCAACCTCTGCTATTCCAATCCTGACGTGATTGAAACTTTCACGAACGAAGTAATCGATTATGCAAAGAAAAATCCTGATATCGATTACCTTCATATATGGATCGCTGATGAGTTCAACAACATATGCGAATGTGATCAGTGTCAGAAGACCACCCCTTCTGACCAATACATCAATCTGTTGAATATAATTGATGGAAAAATGACACAGGCAGGAATAAAGACCCGTCTTGTTTTTCTGCTTTACCAGGAGCTTCTCTGGGCTCCACAAAAAGAACACCTCCACAATCCGGACCGTTTCACGCTTATGTTTGCCCCGATCAGCCGGACTTTTGAAAATTCCTATTCTATAAACACAGAGACCAGAAAGCCGCCGGAATACTGCCGCAATCAGATCGAACTTCCCCTTGATCTCGAGGAAAACCTTTCTTTTCTCCGGGAATGGCAGCAGATTTTCAGTGGCGACAGCTTCGTATATGATTATCCTTTGGGCAGGGCACACTATGGGGATCTTGGATACACATCAATAGCAATGGTGATCAGCTCCGATATCAAGCAGCTGGACAGCCTAAATATGAACGGATACATCAGCTGTCAGGAGCTCCGGGCAGGTCTGCCGAATTCGCTCCCGAATTATGTAATGGGACTTACGCTTTTTGACAGCGCAATTCCGTTCAACGAACTTCAGGCCGACTACTTCATGCATGCTTACGGGGAAGACTATCTCACCGCACTGAATTATCTGGACAAAATCTCCGCTCTTAATAGTCCCGATTATTTCAACGGCAAGGGCGAACGGGAAAATCCAGAACAGCACAATCGCTACAAAAACTGCGCAGAACTTATCAGAAATTTCAGACCGACCATCAGGGAGATTGCAGACAGATATACAAAAGCAGCCGCCGCTTCTTCTCCAAATGCAGGGATCCACGAATTCTTTTGGAAACTCCTTGACTACCACGCAGACTATAGTTTACGATTAACAGAAGCGTTATCCGCACTCTCAGCTTCCAAAAAAGAGGAAGCTGACGAACTCTGGAAAACATTCCATGCGTTCATATGTTCAAATGAAGAAACATGCCAGGCTCCCCTTGATGTATATCGGATCACTGAAGTCGGAACAAAATATACCGGTTTCAGCCTTGAAGCATAGTTTCAGACGGGGGTTTGCAGATCCCTGTCCAAACCGGAGACGCAATATTATGCACCTCAAAAAGGAGAGTTTGATATTGTATAAAGCAAAAAAGAACAAAACATCAAACAGAACACGAATATTAGAGTGTCTTTTTAGAAATCCCACCATTTCCAGAACTGAGATAGCTGATCTCACAGATATTACCCCTGCAACAGTCACAACAACCGTAACCCAGCTCATCTCTGAAGGAATCGTTCAGGAAGCCGGCGAGTCGAATGCGGAAGACAGCACTCCCGGACGCAGAAAAATTCTGATTGAAATCATCCCCGACTACGCTTACAGCATTGGAATCGAATTTACCCAGAAGGCCCTGGTGCTCTGCATAACCAACTTAAAAGGAACTGTCATCACAAAGAACATCGTTCCCTTTACTGAAGATCTGGCAAAAAATATCACCACTGAAATCATCACCCGGCTCGGACAACTGATAGCAGCCTCAGATATTTCCACCAACAAGTTCATCGGCATAGGCATCGCAGTACCTGGGCACATGGATTCAGATCAGAAGATGATGATCAGCAACAATCGATTGTGGGGATCCTTCAGCCCGGATATGATCCGCGAAGCCTTTGACCTTCCGGTCGTTTTGGAGAACAACGTGCGCTGCATGGGACTCTCTCAGTACCTTTTCAACCCAGCCACAACCCCTGACAATTTCTCATTTTTTCACGTCGGCCTTGGCATGCACTGCGCCATCATTGTCGAAGGCGAGCTATTCTCCGGCAACACCTACATTTCCGGAGAAATAGGCCATACAATCGTTGATGCAGACGGACGCAGATGCGAATGCGGAAAGCATGGCTGCCTGCAGACTATTGCAAGCGAAAACTGGCTGCTCAAGATTGCCGGAATGCTGTACGAAAATGATTCCGCTTCACTTCTCAAGACTCTCGCAGCCAGCAAAAACAGCATCACCATCGACCACATCACCACAGCCTATGAAATGGGCGATGCCGCGATACACGGTTATATCTCGGAAGCCCTCAAAGCCCTGGGGATTACAGCTTCAAATATAGCGATTTTAACAAGCCCCGAAAAAATCCTGCTGCACGGCCAGCTCTTCAACAACAAAGAAATCCGCCGCGAGCTTATGGATCTGATACAGAGACAGCTGCTCTTCGTCGACAGCAGCTACAACAACATTTTTGAAATACTCCCCTGTTCTACAATCGACGGAGCCATCGGCGCAAACGCACTATCAGTCATGCATTTTTTTATACACGGCATTTCAGCAGAATCATAACAATCTGCAAATCACAACATGACTCCCACCACAAAAAAGCAGCTGTGCATTGAACATCCCATTCAATGCATAGCTGCTTTCTAAAGCCAAAGCGTATATTCTTATTTCACTTCTGCCTCACGAGACAGGATTTCGAGCAGTTACAATCTAACCCTCAAATAATTCCTGATAATCTTCCATTCCATCCAGTCTTTCCATCAATTGCTCCACCGCTCCGAGCTCATGATCGGAATAAGACTGCTCCCTTCCGATAGATGCCCTCCAGCACTCCTTAGGATGTCTCTTGCTGCTGAATTCCGTATCAATAAACAGACCTTTATACTCGACCATAGTACAGTTCTCCCTTCACTACTGATAACCAAGCCTCACATATATCTCTTCTACTCTATCTACATACTGATTCAAATCCGAAAACATCCTATTGATCTCATCCTGATCAAACTCAAAACTGCAATGGGCATTTCCATAACACTGGGCGACTTTCCTCAGTCCCTCACAATAGCAGTACATATGTTTAAACAGGTCAAATACATCCTGGTCACAAATATTGTACTGTTCCTCATACATTTCAATACTCTGCGCCACTGCATTCTGCAATTCGACAATGTCTTCTTTGGTCGACAGTTCTCCGTAACGCCTGGTGCACCAGTCGTCATTAAAAGATTTCCAATCGTTTTTATACTGCTTATCATTCGTATAACCAGACAGAATCAGCATTGGATTCCACTGACCGATAAAAGCATTATACTTATTTTTTATATACTCCTCCATGACACATCCCCCTATTCTAGTCTTGATTGCTTAAACTTTCCTTCAGAACGCAAAAAAACAAAGCGCCAAATTGCAGAACCGACAATTTTACGCACTCTAAGCCCAGGCTTTTATGCAAATCCAGCACAAACCGCTCGCTGGACAGGCACCCTGGACAGTTATCCTGCATTCCATCTGCTCTACGAAAAAGGTTTCAGCCAAACAATAAAACCCATCAAATCTCCTCCCCTTATGTCATTTTACATCATTATAGTGCTTTTTAAGCAATTTTACAATTAATTATTTTTATTTTTTAAAATTGAATAACAACTAATCCGTTTGATTCCAGATTTCCATCTTATTTTTTTATCATATGAACCAGGTTTACAGCCAGGCGAGGTTACTTGGGCCGCGTATTTTGCGGTCTTATGTACCAAAAAACAAAGAGTTTCGCTTGCGAAACTCTCGCGCTGACGCGCAGTCGCTTCTGCAACATATTCTTCTTATGCGTCATGCGCCTCCTCGCGGAGCATTTTTAATTTGTAGGAAATTAGAGGAATTTCCCATGAATTAAAAAAACACCCTGTCTGGGAGAGACACGGTGTTTTTGGGGAGTTTTGAAATTAGCCCCTCAACTAATTACATATTCAAAGTTATCACTACGTCTTACTTTGGTCAATATTTTTTTCAAAACAATCATATAATTACCAACAATGTTCATATAACCCACATATTATTTGTTCATGATCCGATTTTTCCAATAAAAAAAGAACTTTGTCCCTAAATTGTCCAAAGTTCTTTTCAATCCATTCATATATCAAATTTATTGCAACACATAAGTATTGCACAGAATATTGTCATATTGCGACATGCTTATCAATCTGCATTTATAATATTCATATGCTTTATCCTCGATTTCATCAATTGAAAATTGCGTTTTACCTTCACGGTATTCATGTACAAGATTTATCAGTTCCGAAAATTTTACTCCCATAATTTTTCCTCCTTATTAAATCCTTCGTTGCCAATTTACGCTTCCGAAATCACCAAGTATTTTTTAATTATATCAGTAACCAGATGAAACTTCAATGCAAAATTACCAAAATATGATATATCACAGGAGGACCATTACAGGTCTTCTTGTGCGTCATGCGTCTCCTCGTGGGGCGTTTTTGCTTTATAAGAAATTCAAGGAATTCCCCATACAGACCAGCGTGTCAAAAGCCCTCTTATAACGTTTGGCTTAGTCAATTTGCACAGCCGCCCTCTATCACACAGTGATACAAAACATGAATTTTTGTATCACGTCCTCATTTGAAAACCTGTGCAAATTGACGAATACTATTTTGTAAATTGGCTTTTGATACTCCACTCCTATAAAACAAAAAAAACTCCTGAAACCAAAGTTTCAAGAGTCTGTAACAGGGCTACAAGGATTCGAACCTTGAGATGCTGGAGTCAGAGTCCAGTGCCTTACCGTTTGGCGATAGCCCTTTGTTTTTTAGCAGCTTTGTTTTACTGCGTTTCAACAAAATTTATTATATACTACCCAAAGAATAAATGCAACCCCTTTTTTTAAATTTTTTTATTTTTTTTAATTATACATATTGTATCTCAAAAAAGCCCTTTCCAAACTCATTTCTGTTGCTGGCGCTATAGCCCCAGCAGCCCCTGTGCATTCTTATAGGAGATAAGCTCCAGCTCCTCCTTTTCGAGTCCCAGCTCTTTCATATGGGCAACCATCTGCTTCTGTTCCTTCCACGGCGAATCCGTTGCGAACAGAACCTTGTCAGCTCCATGAGACCTTGTCATCCTCAGAAACTGCTCATCTTCCATTTCTCCCAGAGCAAAACCTGTATCCAAATACAGGTTTTTCCCTATCAGCCTGTCTTCTACCTGGTTCCAGTACTTTATACCGCCCATATGGGCTAATACGAGCTTCTCAGGCGATGTCTGGTTCAGAAGATTCTCAACCCTGCCCGGCGTACAGCGCACCACATCCGGAAGGATCAGGGAAATATCCACTCCCGCCGCTTTCATGGATGCTTTCAGGCCGTTCAGCGTCCCATCCGTAAACGGACTTATGCCTCCCATTTTCCTCAGTTTCTCCAGCGTCTTCCCCGCTATTTCATCGGGGAATATATGTGTATGAAAATCAATGATCATCTTTTCTTTGTCTCCTGCCCTTCATCATGCTGCTATTTGCCTATTCCGTTTTTGTGCTCTGCTACATAGCTCTTTTCCATGGTTATGACACACCGATACCTGGCATCGACCTCACAAAGCCTTTCACAGATTATTTCCTTCAGTTCTACCTGTCTTTCTTTGTCATACTCATAAGGAACTACCACGTCAAATATCAGATTGATCTGCTCTTCACCATGCACATACCTGAAATCATGTATAGACACTTTTTCATCTATGGCACCTATCACCTTCTCGACAACCGATCTGGTCGCAAGAACCGAATAGTTGTTCACTTCAACAGGATCCATATGGATTACCAGGATTATCCCCATCTTTTTCGTTACATCACGTTCGATGCCATCTATAATTTCATGTGAAATCTCGATATCCACATCATTCGGCACCTCGGCATGAATGGAAGCCATACTGTGGGACGGCCCATAGTTGTGGACGATCAGGTCATGGCTGCCTACTATCCCATCATAGCTTTCGACCATTTTTGTAATCTCCTCATAGACCTGCGGATCCACAGCCTCGCCGATGAGCGGCATCAGGGTATCCTTCGCAATGTTGATACCTGCATACATGACAACAAGCGATACGATAAGGCCTACAAATCCGTCGATATTTACTCCGGAAAATCTTGTGATGAGGATTGAAATGATGGTTGCCGTAGTCGTTACCACATCACCCATTGCATCTGCAGAGGTGGCTTTCATAACGCTCGAATTGATCTTCTTCCCAAGCCTTCCATTAAATAAGGAAAGCCAAAGCTTGACACCGACCGAAAGTACAAGAATAATCACTGAAACAAGCTGAAAATCCAGCTCTTCAGGATTCCTGATTTTCCCTATTGCACTCTTGAAAAATGTGAACCCCACTTCCAGAATCAAAAACGATACGACAAGAGCTGATATATATTCCACTCGTCCATGTCCAAAAGGATGGTCTTTGTCTGCCGGCTTGCTCGCCATCTTCACGCCTATAAAGCTGATCACCGAGGAGGCCGCATCTGAAAGATTATTAAATGCATCCGCAGTTACCGAGAGACTGTTCAATATGACTCCAATGCTTAGTTTAACTGCAAAAAGAAAGACATTGCAGATTATTCCCACAATACTGGCCAGGATGCCATATGCTGTTCTTACCTCACTCCGTTCGATCTCTTCGCTGTTTTTAACAAATTTTCTTACCAGATATTTTGTCATTCTGTTCCTCCGCTGTTTTTTCGCTGTTTTCAACCGGTCACCCCTGCATTTCACACAAGTATATCACAAACCGCTGCTTTTTTTAAATAGCTTTTCTGAAATAAGATTCCCGTTTAAATTCCTGATCATCATTATCAAATTTCGTCCCTATTGCAAGACATACCCCGCGGGATATGATTCCCACGGGGTATGTCTTATGTATCTATTATTTAACGATTTGTCCTGCGCTTTTCACAGTTTCTTCTGTTTATACGTTGCCTCCGGCTCTTCTGATTGCCTTGACAATTTCATTAATAAGCACTGGTACAAGAGAAAGGCCTATTACAAGTACCCAGTCAAACAGGTTCAGATGGAACACTTTGAAAATTTTCGCCAATGGTTCAAAGCTGATGACGATCCACTGGATGAATATACCGAATGCGATCGAAATACAGAGCCATTTATTCGTAAACAATCCAACCTGGAAGATGCTCTTTGTTTCACTTCTGACATTCAGGGAATGGAACAGCTGGGAAACGCTCAATACAACGAAAGCCATAGTTCTTGCATGGGTAAGCGTATCTCCGCCAAGATTTCCTTCATGGAGTACAGACAGGTCGTATGTTCCTGAATATCTCATTGCGCCGATTGCAAAAGCTGCAAGGGTAAGGAATCCGATCGTCGCACCATTGATGATAAGGAATGGTGTTCTGCCCTTGAAAATGCTGTCTTTTGGATTTCTTGGTTTGTCCTTCATTACATCCTTGTCGCCTGGATCCACACCAAGGGAAAGCGCCGGGAAGCTGTCTGTAATAAGGTTTACCCATAACAAATGGATTGACAGCAACGGCGTTGCCCATCCTAACAGGATCGCGAAGAAAAGGGAGAAAATCTCACCAATGTTACAGGACAGCAGGAACATGATGGACTTCTTGATATTCGCATAAATATTACGTCCTTCTTCAACTGCAGCTACGATTGTTGCAAAGTTGTCATCTGTAAGCACAACGTCTGCTGCACCTTTTGCAACGTCAGTTCCTGTAATACCCATTGCTACGCCGATATCCGCTGCCTTCAGGGAAGGTGCATCATTAACACCGTCACCGGTCATGGAAACGATATTTCCATCTCCTTTAAACGCTTTTACGATCCTTACTTTATGTTCTGGTGATACCCTCGCGAATACCCTCAGATTTTTCACTTTTTCGATCAACTCTTCATCTGAATATTCATCAAGTTCAACACCTGATATGGTCTGATCAGGAGTTTTTGCGATTCCGAGTTCTTTGGCGATTGCAAAGGCTGTCTTCTGGTGGTCACCTGTAATCATGATCGTCTTGATTCCCGACTGTTTGCATGTTGCAATGGAGTCGCGCACTTCAAGCCTTGGAGGATCGATCATTGCCACAAGGCCAATGAATACGAGCTCGCTTTCCATTCCATCCTGGTCTAAATCGCTGCTGTCGACTTCCTTGAATGCCGCTCCAAGAACACGAAGCGCATCATCGGAAAATCTGTTCGCGGCAGCCATAAAGTCCTTTTCTATTTCTTCCGTCATAGGGACGATTTCGCCATTGATGTATGCTTTTGTTGATAATTTCAGCAGGTTGTCTGTAGCGCCCTTTGTCATTACATGGAATTTTCCGCCATATGTGTTGACTGTCGACATCAGTTTTCTGTCAGATTCAAAAGGTGCTTCATTTACTCTCGGGTGCTCTTTGTTAAGATCTTCTTTTCTGATGCTGTATTTGTTTCCGATGTTGATCAGGGCAACTTCTGTAGGGTCTCCTGTACTTCCTTCTGCATTTGAAGTAGCATCGCTGCAGAGCACTATATTTTCAACAAGGAGCTTCTGGACAGGATCCTTCACGTCTATTTCGCTTTCAGGAACCACCTGTCCGTTCACATAGAATTTCTGGACAGTCATCTTGTTCTGAGTAAGGGTACCTGTCTTATCTGAACAGATTACATTTACCGCTCCAAGCGTTTCAACTGAAGGGAGCTTACGGATGATGGCATTTTTCTTGACCATTTTCTGTACGCCCATTGCGAGAACGATTGATACGATAGCCGGCATACCTTCCGGAATCGCTGCAACAGCAAGGGAAATTGCAGTCATGAACATGTCGAACATATCACGTTTCTGAAGTACAGCAATCGCGAACATGGCAACACACACAATCAGGGCTACTACACCAAGAAGCTTTCCAATTTCAGCAAGTTTCTTCTGTAACGGCGTCTTTTCTTCGGGCTGTTTCAACATGTTAGCAATGTGTCCGATTTCCGTTTCCATACCGATTGCAATGGCAACGCCTGTTCCTCTTCCGTTTGTTACCAGTGTTGAAGAGAAAGCCATGTTTTTCTTGTCTCCCAGCGGAATCTTTTCGTCGGGTATGACAAGTCTTGCATCTTTGTTTACAGGTACTGATTCACCTGTAAGAGAAGATTCTTCGATCTGAAGGTTTGCGCTCTCTATTAGTCTGAGATCACATGGGATGAATCTTCCTGCATCAAGCACAATGACATCTCCCGGCACGATTTCTTCTGAATTCACTTCCGTCACCTCACCGCCACGGATGGCATATGCCTTAGGTGTCGAAAGCTTTTTCAAAGCCTCCATGGATTTTTCAGCTTTTGCTTCCTGGGACACGCCAATTACCGCATTCAGGATCACTACGATGCCGATGATGACCATATCGCTGATTTCATTCATGAATCCTGAAATAGCTGCTGCCAGCAGAAGGATGTAGATAAGCGGATCATTCAGCTGTGCAAGAAACAGGGCTGCTATGCTTTTTTTCTTGCCTTCCTCCAATTTGTTCAAGCCGTATTTTTCACGTCTTGTCTCGACTTCCTGTGCAGTAAGGCCCTTTTCAGGGTCTACCTGCTGTTCTCTTAGAACTTCACTGATTTCCTGATTGTAATACATGATGTTCCCCTTTCTTTTTCATACGCTTATGCCGGCTGCTCTCACTGTCGCATAGCATGTTTATCTCCCAAAAACAGCTTTTTATCCCCTTCCAAGCCACATAAAACCGGGAATAAATTCTATTTTCTCTAAATAGCACCAAAAAAAGACCTTTGGTCTATTTTGTATAAGCCAAAAGTCTTGCAATTTCATAATTATCCGGGATTTCTCCGTAATGACGAATAATTAGCGTTCGCACGCTTGCTACTCCCTTTTAGTGAGTGATTTCATTATATATTAACTCATACATAAAAATCAATATTTTTTATTCAATTTTCAAGATTCAATATATAGCATGCCTACAGCTTTGCCGGCACGATTTCAATCCAGTATCCGTCAGGATCCGAAATAAAATAGATTCCCATGGCCTCATTTTCATAGCAGATGACTCCCATCGCCTTATGCTTTTCATGAAGTCCTTCATAATCATCCGTCATCATGGCGAGATGATATTCCAGTTCTCCAAGATTATAAGGCTCTGTCCTGTCCCTCAGCCATGTCAGCTCAAGCGTAAATCCATTGACCCCGTCGCTCAGGTAAACGAGTTTGAACGACCCGTCTTCTGCGATATGTTCCCGCGCAGGCTCCAGGTTCAGCGCCTCCTTATAAAACTTCAGACTTTTTTCAAGATCCAGTACGTTAAAATTGAAATGATTAAAAATTATCATAGTAATTCCTCCCTGACTTAAATGATTTGTTCCCCCCTTACTGCAAGGGGGGATCCGGACTCTCTTCCAGTCCGGACTACTCCACGCTTTTCAGCGATTCTATCATGTTTATTTTCTTCAGCTTGTAGTACATGGTGAAGTTTACAAATGTGGAAAAGAAGAAGGTCAATACAGTGCTGAGCGCATAGCTCATCACCTCAACATTCCTTCCGAACATCATGATATCCACTTCAGCAGTTACGATGATGAATCGATGCAGAATGAGTCCGAGAAGAATGCCAAGGGCTGCGCCGATTATCGTCAGCAGGGTGTTTTCCCTGTAAACATATTTGGCAACTTCTCCGTCATAGAATCCCAGGACCTTGAGCGTTGCAAGCTCTCTCTGCCTTTCACTTATGTTAATGTTGTTCAGATTATAAAGCACTACAAATGCAAGCAGGCCTGCCGCAACCACAAGCACATAAATGACTGTATCCATAGTCGTCAGCATATCCGCCACGCTGACTGCCGTTTCACTGGTAAAGGTCACGCTGCTTACAGCATCCAGCCCGTTGTAGTCCTTATGAAACTTCTTCTCAAAGGCAGCATCATCCGCCGTGTTGTTTGTCATGATCTCATTATAGACCGGTGTTTCTCCATATACGTTTTCAAACAGCGCCGGGCTCATATAAATATAATGCATAAAGTAATTTTCGGTTATTCCGGTCACCTTTACTTCCACCCGGTTCTCTTCGCTGTCTTTTATATAGATGGTATCGCCTTCTTCAGCTTCCAGAAGTTTTGCAAGTTTCTCTGTTATGATAACGCCGTCATCGCCAAGTACCAGCTGCTCACGGGAAATCCGCTCTCTCAAAGATACATAAGTTCCTAATTTCTCTACCGTTTCAGGTATAAAAAGATAGACATTCCTTTCATTTTTTCCGTATCCGGCATCCATGTTGATTTCTCTTGCATACATCTGGTCTTTGACTTTTCCGTCTTTTTCCAGGAGTTCAAAAACACCCTTCTTTTCTTCCTCTGTGGCATTCTCATCAAGCCCTACTGTTGCATCGCATGTCCTGATTTCACCAAACTGGATGTCCCCAATGGACATGATGGAGTCCCTGATTCCGAATCCGACTACCAGGAGCGACATGCAGCCGCCTATGCCAAAAACCGTCATGAAGAATCTCTTCTTATATCTCAGGAGGTTTCTTATCGTGGCCTTCTGGGTGAAATTAAGTTTTCCCCAGATAAAATCGAATTTTTCCAAAAACACTCTCTTGCCTGATTTCGGCGCAGCAGGCCTCATCAGCTGTGCCGGACATGACATGAGCTCCTTGTAGCAGGCATAGACTGTTGCAAGTGTCGTACAGACCACCGCAAGAATCGTGGATGTGGCAGAATAATACAGGCTGATCGGAGTCAGTATCTTCGGCAGGTTATTGTACATGATGCTGTATGCGCCTATTATGACTTTAGGAAGAACAAGCTGGCCTGTGACAAATCCCAGGATACTGCCTCCCAGGCTGGCAAGGACCGCATATAAGATGTACTTCTGGGCTATTTCAAGCTTGTTGTAGCCAAGGGCCTTCAGGGTTCCGATCTGAACCCTTTCCTCTTCGACCATCCTTGTCATAGTCGTGAGGCTGACAAGTGCCGCAACAAGGAAAAAGATGGCCGGGAATACTTTCCCGATTGCTCCGATCCTGTCAGAATCCTGTCCATATTCAACATAGGTCTGCAAAGTCTCCCTGTCAAGGACATACCACTCAGGAATCTCCAGTTCTGTCAGGGCCTCCTTTGCATCTTCCATTTTTCTCTTTGCATCGGCAATCTCTGCATCCGCCTTCACTTTTGCATCTTCATATTCAACGATTCCTTTATAATATTCAGCCTCCGAAGCGGCAAAGTCCGTCTTTGCCGTTTCCAGGCTGGCCCTTCCGGCTTCGACTTCCTTCTTTCCCTCGGCAAGTTCGCTCTCTCCGCTCTCAAGCACGGACAGCTGCCTGTTCAGTTCGGCTTCTGACGCCGCAAGTTCCCTTTCCGCCTGGGCAATCTGGGATTCTCCTGCCCCAAGTTCCGCTTCGGCCGCAGCCACCTGCTGGCTTCCTGCTTCGATTTGCGCCTCTGCTTCGGCTATCTGGGCCTCCGCTGCCGCTATCTGTGCCGTTCCTGCATCGATGCCCGCCGTCAGTGCTGCAATCTGATCCGCTACACTTGTATCGCCTCCGTCAAACAGGGACTGGAGATAGGCAAGCTGCTGCTTCGATGCTTCCAGTTCCGCCTTGCTCGCTGCCAGGGTAGTCCTGTTCGCTTCGAGCTGGGCCCTGCCCGTCTCCAGTTCAGCTTTCCTGGATGCCAGCTCCGTCTTTCCGCTTTCCAGGGTTGCTCTCTGTGCCTCGATTTCTGCCTTTCCGGATTTGATCTGGGCAAACCCATCCTCTATCTTTTTCCTTCCATCTGCAAGCTTCGCCTCATTGGCCGCTATTTCAGCCTCTGCATCGGAAACTTTCTTCTCATTCTCCGCCAGCTGCCTGCGCCCGTCGACTATCTTTACCCCGGCCTCGTCAAGTTCGGTTTTTGCATCGCTGAGCTCTTTCTCTCCCTTTGCAATCTCAGCCTCGCCTTCAGCAATCTTCTCATCGGCCTCGCCAAGCACTTCTGCATATCTCAGTTCACATCTCGCATCTGCAATCTTTTCGATTGCATCTGCCGTTTCTTTTACCCTGTCCTGATAGGCTTCTGTATAGGATGTAAGCTCTGCTGTACCTTCCACAGACACATAAGCCTCGGTAAATACCTCCAGGCTGAATGCTTCAGGCTGCACGATCAGGAAACTGTCCACCGTTCCACTTCCTATTGCGCTCGTTCCTCTTTCCCGCGAAAGATAATAAGAAGTGCTTCCGGCACCTGTGATCTTGAATTCCGTCACATTGAGGGTGTCGCCAACCGGATCCTCATTTCCGGATTGCACCGTGATCCTGTCACCCACGCGGTATCCTGTCAGTTCAAGGAATGCCGTATCTGCAAGGCACTCCGACGGTTTGTCAGGAAGCCTGCCTTCAGACACTGCTATTTTATTGATCCCGTCCGGAGCAGACATCAGTTTCACAACCAGCTGGGAATCCTCCGTATCACAGAGCATATCTGCTGAATATGCCGGCATTACGGCTTTTACCCCTTTTACCCTCGATATGGCTTCTACATCCTCCTGGGTAATCCCAAGTCCGCCAAGCACCCTGATGTCCATCAGACTGCTATCATCATAATATTCATCCGCTGACAGCCACATATCAGGCTTTGTTGCCCGGATGCCGGAAAAGAAGGCCACGCCAAGAGCCACGATGAGCAAAATAGAGGCAAACCTGTGAAAGCTCTTCTTGATTTCCATGTAAAAATCTTTTCTTAATGCTTTTTTATTATACTGTCTCATTACGCTCTCACCTTACCATTCAATGGTATCTACCGACACCGGTTTCTCATTCATGGTCATGTTGCTGACTTTTCCATTTTTGATTTTTATCACCCTGTCAGCCATAGGCGCTATTGCAGAGTTATGCGTAATCACGATTACTGTCATCCCTTTTTCTCTGCAGGTATCCTGCAGAAGCTTGAGGATAGCCTTTCCCGTTCCATAATCAAGGGCTCCTGTAGGTTCATCGCATAGCAGCAGCTTCGGATTCTTCGCCAAAGCCCTTGCGATCGCAACCCTTTGCTGCTCTCCGCCCGAAAGCTGGGCCGGAAAATTGCTCATCCTCTCAGCAAGCCCCACCTCTTCAAGCACAAGCTTTGCATCCAGGGGATCTTTGCAGATCTGAAGGGCAAGTTCAACATTTTCAAGAGCCGTCAGATTCTGCACCAGGTTATAGAACTGGAATACGAATCCAATATCATCTCTCCTGTATGCCGTAAGTTTTTTCCCTTTAAAACGGCTGATATCTGTGCCGTCCACCAGCACCTTGCCCTCGTCGCAGGTATCCATTCCTCCGAGAATATTCAGGACCGTAGTCTTTCCTGCTCCCGAAGGACCTACGATAACGACGAATTCTCCCCTTTTTATGTCAAACTCTACCCCGTCGACAGCATGTATCACAACCTCGCCCATATGGTAAGTTTTCCTGACGTCTTTCAGTTCTACGAATGCATTCATAATTCCAGCTCCTTTGTCTAACTTTCATAAAAATATTATAGCAAATTTCACAAATAATACAACTGCCACAAGAGCGGTTGTTGAATAACTTATATTTTACCATGCAATTTTCAGATACTAAATCAAACTTTCTTGGTTTAATGTCTGATTTTTGTTCATGGTTTGTTCATTTAACATTCAAAAAATTTTCATCTGAATAACATTGTTTCTTCATTTCTCTTATATATAATAATATTATCGAATCAGACAAAAGCACACAGCTTTCGGATGAAACGATCACACAAATACCAGTTTCTTAGTAATTAACTTACTAATTTGAATAAACTTTTTCATAATATATGCCAGTCAGCTATTGCTGTCTGGCATCCTCCCTTTTCGGGAGCTTTTTTTATGCCCTGAAAAAGGTCAATCCCCTGACAACATAAATGTCCCGTATGAGAGATGCACTGTTGCTTCCGCCTTCAGAAGCAGGAATATTTAAGAAGCGGGCTGTCTGGTCAAAACCAGGCAGCCCGCTGCAAATTCTTTTTATTCAGCCGGAAGCTTACGCTTTTCCTACTGAACCGAATAATTTCATCTTTTCAACAACAGTTGCTTTGATTGCATCTGTTCCAGGTGCTAATAATTTACGAGGATCGAAACCTTTTCCCTGTAAATCTTTTCCTGCTTCAATGTATTTACGTGTAGCTTCTGCAAATACTACCTGGCATTCAGTGTTAACGTTGATTTTTGCAACGCCAAGTGAGATTGCCTGCTGAATCATTTCTTCCGGGATTCCAGTGCCGCCGTGAAGAACTAATGGCATATCTCCAGTTAACTTCTGGATTGCATCAAGTGTTTCAAAGCTTAATCCTGCCCAGTTGTCAGGGTATTTACCATGGATGTTGCCGATACCTGCTGCTAACATCGTAACACCTAAGTCAGCGATCATTTTGCATTCTTCTGGATCTGCACATTCGCCAGCTCCTACAACGCCGTCTTCTTCTCCACCGATTGAACCAACTTCTGCTTCAAGGGAAAGCCCTTTTTCATTGCAGATTTTAACTAATTCAGTAGTTTTTGCAATGTTTTCTTCGATTGGATAGTGTGAACCATCGAACATTACTGAAGAAAAACCAGCTTCGATACATTTCATACATCCTTCAAAGCTGCCGTGGTCTAAGTGAAGAGCAACCGGTACAGTGATGTTCATTTCTTCAAGCATTCCATTTACCATGCCTACTATCGTTTTATAACCAGTCATGTATTTACCAGCGCCTTCTGATACACCTAAGATAACTGGTGAATTGTTTTCCTGAGCTGCTGCCAATACTGCTTTTGTCCATTCTAAGTTGTTGATGTTAAACTGGCCTACTGCATATTTACCTGCTTTTGCCTTCTGTAACATGTCTTTTGCTGAAACCAACATATTATAATACCTCCAAATCCTATTATTGTTTTTCATAAATCAACATTATTCCTTTGACATTATAACGCATATTCTTATAAATGGAAACACTTAAATCCTTAATTTCCTAATAATAATTTAACAATAAAGAACTCCCTGCCCGCTGCCGGACACGGAGTTCTTTGTCTTTGTCATATACAATTTAACATAAATCATCTTTAGGATGCTTTTACATAAAAATCAAAAATTACTTACGTACCAGGTACTTTCTCATATCGATTGCACATGCAACGAGAATAATCAGACCTTTGATGATGTACTGCATGTTTGCATTTACTGACAGGAAGTTAAGTGCAACGAAAATGATACGGAGCAGAATAACACCCATTACGATGCCTCTGATTTTACCGGTACCACCTACGAAGGATACACCACCGATAACGCAGGCTGCAATTGCATCCAATTCATAGTTCAAACCTGTATTTGCAGTGTTTGAACCGATACGGGCAGCTTCGATAAAACCTGTAATACCATACATACATCCTGCAAGGGTATGCACAAGAATGGTGGTTCTTGCAACATTAACACCTGAAACGTTTGCAGCTTCCGCATTTGAACCTACGGCAAACATGTTTTTACCAAAAGTAGTCTTGTTCCAGATGAACCACATGATGGCTACTACAATGATTCCATACCATACGTAGTTCGGAATCGGAACCCCTTTGATTTTCAGGATGCTTCCTGAAATGAATTTCTTGTAGGAATCGTCCAGACCTGAAAGTGGCTGGCCATTGTTGCCGTTCACCATAACGAACATTAACAGAGAGCCATAAACAACAAGCTGGGTAGCAAGGGTTACGATGAATGGATGCAGCTTGAATCTTGAGATGCAGAAACCATTCAGAAAACCGATAATGCCGCCTACTACAATTACCATAAGAATAACAAGCGGAATCGGCACAACCGGGAGATTCGGGAACATCTTGGTGGCATAGGTCACTGCCTGAAGACTGGCTGCCGACATACAGGCTGTAAGACCTACGATACGGCCTGCCGACAAGTCAGTACCGGTCAATACGATGGTTCCGGCGATTCCGCAGGCAATCGGAAGATTGGCTGCCGAAAGGCTGATCATATTAATGACAGATGAAGTTGACAGGAAACGGTGATTCTGAAAGTAAGTATACAATATGGCAATGAAAAGTAAAATATAGAGAGAATTGTCGATTAAAAACTCTTTCCAGAAATTAAGTTTTTCCTTGCTGTTCATTTTCTTTAAGTCTGCGTACTGGTTTTGAATATTTGCAAATGGTTTCACTACACGCGACCTCCTTTATACATATTTTGCGGCATGTGTCATAATTTCTTCCTGTGTCGCTTCTTTTGCACTTACCTCGCCTGCCAGACGTCCACCGGACATTACCAGGATTCTGTCGCACACGCCAAGAAGTTCCGGCATTTCAGAAGAAACCATAATTACTATTTTACCTTTTTTTGCCAAATCTATAATTAGCTGATAAATCTCATACTTGGCACCTACATCAATACCCCTTGTAGGTTCATCCAATAACAGAACCTCCGGTTCAGTCAGCATCCAGCGTCCAAGGATTACCTTCTGCTGGTTACCGCCGGAAAGGCTCCTGATCTGTGTATCCTGTGAAGGAGTCTTTATCCTCATGGCCTTGACGGACCAGTCAGTGTCTTCCCTCATGGACTTGTTACTAAGATAAAAGCTGCCCTTGAGATGCTTTTTCAAACTTGAAATTACGGTATTTTCACGAATAGTTAAAATTCCAAAGATACCTGTTGCACGTCTTTCTTCCGTAAGCAGCGCAAATCCATTTTTGATGGATTCCCTTGCATTTCGGTTCATCACTTCTTTTCCGTGCAATTTGATTGTTCCGCTCTTTTTCGTAGCGATTCCAAAAATATTCTCCAAAACTTCTGTACGTCCAGATCCGTCCAGTCCTGCCAGCCCGATAATCTCGCCCTGACGTACCTTAAACGAAACGTCTTCCAGATCCGAATACATACCGGAAAGATGTTCAACTTCCAGCGCAAGTTCACCCGGAACATTTGTTTTCTCCGGAAAACGGCTTCCCAGTTCACGTCCAACCATCAGTTTTATTATCATTTCCATGGTCAGCTCGCTTGCAGGTTTTGTTGCGATCCATGTTCCATCACGCATGATTGTCACTTCGTCGGATATTCGAAGTATTTCTTCCATTTTATGCGAAATATAGATAATACCGCACCCGCGGTCACGCAGCATATTGATGATTTTGAAAAGATGCTCTACCTCTTCCTGTGTAAGGGATGATGTAGGCTCATCAAATACGATTACTTTTGAATGGAAGGATACTGCTTTCGCAATTTCCACCATCTGTCGCTGTGAAACAGGCATTGTGCTCATGATACGTCTTGGATCTACTTCGATCCCGATATCTTTGAAAACTGCCATTGTGTCTTTGTACATCTTCTTTTCATCTACAGCGATCCCTGCTGTTTTCGGATAACGTCCAAGCCAGATATTATCCATTACATTTCGCTTCAAGGCCTGGTTCAATTCCTGGTGCACCATGGCAACCCCAGTTTCCAATGCTTCCTTGGAGGTCTTAAAATCAACTTCTTTTCCCTCTAATAAAATCTGACCCTGATCTTTTGAATACATACCAAACAGACACTTCATCAGAGTTGATTTTCCTGCACCATTTTCACCCATAAGTGCATGAACCGTGCCTCTTTTTACAGTCAGCGAAACATGGTCGAGCGCTTTAACACCGGGAAATTCTTTGCAGATGTCTGTCATTTGCAATAGAACATCATGCTCCATATTCATGTCCTCCTAGCTCTTTAACTACAATAGATTAAGTTCTTTATAACCAATTCGCCGCTTTGAAGGATATCACCCTTCACGGCTGCGAACTCTGCATACAATTAGAAACAGCTGCGCTGAAGACGTCAGCTGTTTCTAACTATTATGAATCAACTAAATTTTATTCTGATTTTGAACAGTTTATCTAAATCATTCTCCAGTATATGTTGCATATGGGATGTAAATTTTATTGCTGATATCTGGTGAAATAGTGTAGCTGTCTGTTCCGTCCATGATGTCTTTGTTATCAACTGTATTCTTAGCTAAAGCTGCGATACATGCTGCCATACCTTCAGCATCCTGTTTGATCGTACCAACCATTTTGCCGGCTTTGATCAAGCTCTTAGCTGCGTCAGTCGCATCTACACCAAATACTGGAATCATTTTTCCTGATCCTGTATTGTATCCAGCATCGTTAAGTGCTGAAACAACGCCTTCTGCCATACCATCGTTGTTGCAGATTGCTAATTCAATCATGTTTCCGTTTGATTCATTGTACTGAGCAAGATTTGTTACCATGTAGTTGTTTGCTGCTGTTGCACTCCAGTTACCATCCTGGTCAACCTGGTAGCCGTCTGTATTTGAGCTGTCAAAGTAAACAAGTGCTGGTTTTCCTGCTTCTGTAAGGACTTTGTTAGCGTCTTCTACAGCGTACTGAGTACGGTAGATTGCTTCAACATTGCCTTCCTGGCCTTTGAACATTGCATAGCTGATTGATCCGTCTTTGTTCAAGTCTACGGTATCGAAATTTTTAACAAGATAGTCGCCGATCAGCTGGCCCTGCATATGTCCTGCTTCAGGAGCATCTGTTCCTACGAATGCGCATTTGTCATAGCTTCCAAGTACATCTCCATCTTCTCCGTCTGGAGCAACTGCACGATTAAAGAAGATAACCGGGATTCCTGCTGTTTCTGCTTTGTCGATAATTGCCTGTGAAGCATCTGCAGATCCTGAAGTAACGATGTTTACAATAAGAGCAGTAACGCCCTGGCTGATTGCAGTATCGATCTGTTCATTCTGAGTTGTCTGGTTTGAGTTTCCGTCATAATCCTGGAATTCGATTCCAGCACCTTCTAATGCTGAATCTAATGCAGTACGTACGCTTGAAATATAAGTATCGCTGTAGCTGTAGTAGAATACACCGATGTTTGCGTCGCTTGTAGATTCTGTTTTGTCTGATGTATCAGAATCTGATGAACTGCCACATGCCACTAATGACATAGCCATTGCTGAAACGAGTAAAACTGATAATACTTTTCTGAATTTTTTCATAATGCTTTTTTCGTATGGTATAAAGTCTATACCACACTTCCCCCTTTTCTTTTTTTGTTTTCAGCCATTCTGATTTCGGCACTATGCCGCAATCCCTGCTGACACAAGAATAATAACATTCTTGTTTTAAAATAGAAATTGGATTTTTTATGAAAAAGGTATGATATTTTGTGATTCATATGATACCAGGGGTCAAAAGGTGCGGAACAATCCGTAGGTAATAGTTACAACTTATTCGTTTTCAATAGGGAAAAGTATTTTCTGGTTGTTTTCATCAAACATATTTTCTCTGGTGATCAGTGTCGTATCGGTAAATATTACCGTTTCCGACTGCTTGTTGTTTTTTATAAGCTTATATGCATTTTCAATCCCGAGATATCCAATAGAGAAGGGATTCTGCAGAATCAGGGCATCTACGCTTCCCCGTTCCAGCATATCCGCCAGAATGACATTGCTGTCAAATCCTACAACCTGTATGTCCTCAAGCATCTCCTTTTCTTCAACAGCATATCCCACACCCAGGGAAGTCCATTCATTGAAGGTGGCGATCACATTGATTTCAGGATGCTCCTCTATCATTCTTTTCGTACCTTTGTTGCCGGAGCTTATATTGGATTCCACATTGATGATGTCGACGATCTCCGCCCTTTTATCCTGCAGCACCTTATTTTTGAATCCTTCTTCCCGCTGGCGTCCGTTGGCAGAATTGATATCAAAGTTCACGATGCCGATTTTAAGCTCCTGCGCCTTATTCGCCAGCACTGCATCAGCAGCCATCTCTCCGGCAGCATAGTTATCCGTGCTGATTTCCAGATCAATATCTTCCGTATTGATTCCGCTGTCGATAATCACGACATGGATGCCGGCCTTCCTCGCTTCCTGTATTGCTTCTAACGATTTGTTTGCATCGATTGCCGAAAAAACGATAGCCTGTGCACGATTCTCCACAGCTTTCATGATCAGATCGTTCTGGGTTGCATAGTCTTCTTCATTTCTGGCACCTTCAAATGTCACTTTCACGCCATATTCCGTTGCTGCTGTGCTCACACCGGAGGCTACTGATTTCCAGAATCTGGATTCCGTCGCTTTTGCCACTACTGCAATATAAGGTTTCTGCTGGACCTGGGTAACCTGCTCGCATCCGCTAAGGACTGCGGAAAGCAGCAGGATGACACTTAATACGATACTTATTTTTTTATTCTGCATCTTCTTCACGCGCATAGTTTCATTCAAGCTACCACACCTTGTCCTTTCCCTCATTTTCAGTAATCTTCGGCAATCTGATCGTGATCGTCGTTCCTTCGTCCTGTTCACTGTCCACATGGAGCCCGTACTTATCTCCGAAATAAATTTTAATCCTGTCATTTACGTTCTTGATTCCAATTCCACTCTTCCCGTCTATATCATGCTTCAGGATATTTTCCACTTTTTCTTCCGGAATTCCTACCCCATTGTCTGACACCCTGAATATGATGTCTTCCTCATCCTGTCCTGCACTTATGACGATTTCTCCCTCATCGACCATCCTGTCTATTCCGTGATAGATTGCGTTTTCGATGATCGGCTGGAGAGTGATTTTATTGCAGCGGTACTGGAGTATGCTTTCATCCACTTCAAACCGGTAGGTGAACTGGTCCTTATAACGGAAGCTCTGGATAATCAGATAGTTCCTGGCATGATTGAGCTCATCCTCTATTGAAATCAGTTCGCGTCCTTTGCTGATGCTGATTCGGAAAAGCTTTGCAAGGGCGCTGACCATTTTGACAGCCTTGTCCATTTCCCCCTGTTCGCACATCCACTGTATCGAATCCAGTGTATTGTAGAGAAAATGGGGATTTATCTGAGCCTGAAGGGCTTTCAGCTCGGTCTTCCTTAAGGTTATCTCCTCCTGTTTGACCTTCTCCATAAGCTCCTGGATGATGATGACCATATGCTCAAAGGAACTGGAAAGGGTGTGGATTTCATAAATCCCATCTACAGACTTGTAACGGTAATTTTCCGCATCCTGCTCGAATTCCTTCATTGCACCCACAAGATCCTTCACCGGCTTCGAGACCATGCGCGCAATCAGCATCATGATGAGTGCTGCCGCAATCAGGCATATGACGGCATTCATGCCGATCAGCCTGTATACATCATTTATCTTCGACTGTATCAGTTCGCTTGTATAGCTGACTCCGATCACTCTCCAGTTACCATCATTGAGGGTCTGTATGGAATAGATGATGCCGCCGCTTTTGTGCACGCCGTCTTCCAGGCTGCCTACCATGCCAAGATCCTCCTCCTTCAGGCCCGCATAGATCAGCTGCTGCTGGGGATGGTATATGATATCGCCATTGCTGTCTATTACATAGCAGTAGCCCTGCTGCCCTATGCCCACATTGTCTACGTACGCAGCGATGGATGAGAATTTGATGTCCATGGCAAGATAGACTTCACCTTCATAAAGGTCTGTCTTCACCTTCTGCGCAACCGTAACGACCCACGGATAGCGGTTTACGAAAAGATTCTGTACATGGGGCGCAATTACACAATAATCGTTTTGAGCAAACAGCCCTCCGTCAAACGAAAGATTGCTTCTGATGTTCTCCTTCAACACTTCCCCTTTCGAACCGTAGCTGAGAATATTTCCCTCTCTGTCATACAGCATGATTGCCACAACCTCGCTTCTCATGGAGGTCATCATTTCAAAGAAATCCCTTGTCTCCTCCCAGTTCTGGCATTCTTCCACTTTGTTGCTGACCAGCTGCAGATTCTCCTTTATCCCGTCCGAATAATTTTCAATGGTGGTCGCCGCCTGGGAAACCGCCTGCTCCGAGTTCATGGTAACCGCCTCATAAAGAGAATCGCTGTAGATAGACACAAAAAAAACCGTGCAGATTCCCAGCAGTATGACCGCCTGGAGGCTGATCAGGACAATCAGCAGCAGAGACAGGGATATGGATTCCTTCTGTTTTCTTTTGATTTTGCCCATCATCATTTCCTTTCCATTTCCCTCATTTTATTCGGAGACATGCCATAATATTTCTTGAAGCAATAGCTGAAATAATGCTGGTCGCTGTAACCGCATTTATTTGAGATTTCCATGATTTTCATGGCCGTGCACATCAGGTAGGTCTTTGCCTCGATCATCCGCCGTTCAGTAAGAAGATTACTGAAGGTCTCTCCCCTGACTTTCTTCATAAGCGCACTCAGATAGGTCGAACTGATATGAAGCCTCTCGCTTATGGAAACCAGGGTCAGACTCTCATCATGGTATTCCTCATTGATGATCTGAATTGCCTGGTCGCAGATTATCTCAGAATTCAGTTTCCTCTGGCTCGCAATCACCTCTCTTGCGCGCTGACAGAAGCTCATGATTTCTTCACGCATTTTTTCATAGGAATAATTCACAAACAGATTTTCCGGAAACGGAAAGCTTTTCAGAATTGATATTGTAGCTTCCTCATCTGCCACCGAACACACTGCATCGTATACCGTTGACATCATCTGAATCAGCAGGAAATTAATGTTTGCTTTTGCTGATTTTCTGTTGCCGGACTCTTCAAATACCTGAAGCAGAAATCTCTCCAGTGCCTCCCTGTCTCCCGTCTTCAGGAGACGCTCCAGTTCGGATGTCGTGCTGCTGATATACTGATGCTCGTGTGCATTCACCTTTTCTATATCTGATATGAAATACGCTTCATTTGTTTCCCCCTGGGAATATATGCAGGCAGAAACCGCCTCATAGTAGGCTGGATTGCACTGCAGCAGCTTCTCCATCTCACAGCTGATACCGATTATGCAGCCGCTGTTCAGGACCCTCTGGGCATTCTGTATGATTTCCTTTGTGAAAATCAGGACATACTTCCCAAGCTCCCTCTCATTTGCAGATACAAGGGATACGATTTTTCCTTTTGAATAGAAGCTTCCAAAGCACACATATTTAGAAAGGATTGTATTGATGAAATTGACATACTCCGGTCTGGTGCAGTTTTCCTTTTCCGAATCAAAAAACTGCGTTACCAGAACCATGTAATGAAAATGATCGTTCTCGGATTTTTTCAGCCTGTAAAGGATTGCCTGGTTTTCAAGGGCGCCTTCTATATCGGCTTCATTCTCATCCGGGCTGATTTCAACATTGTCAAGCAGCAAAGACATCAGGAACGGTGCCGTTCCCGGGTGCTGTTTTCCATTCTGGTCTGCAGGCTCTTCCTGCTCTTTCAGCTGTCTGACTTTTGCATCCATTTTCTCCCTGATGACGGTCAGCTCTTTTGTCAGCTCCTCCGCCGAAATAGGCTTTAAAAGATAGCTGATGATATTATACTGTATTGCCTGCTGTGCATACTTGAAATCATCATAGCCGCTCAGAAAGGCAATATTCATCGCCGGCCTGATTTCACGCGCCTGTCTCGCAAGTTCAATGCCCGATACAAAGGGCATTTTTATATCCGTCAGCAGAAGGTCCGGCTCCAGCTTTTCGACAAGCTCCAGTGCCTCAATCCCATTTTCCGCTTCGCCGACAATTTCAAAACCGATGGCTTTCCAATCTATCTTTTTTACAATAGCCGTACGTAATTCCACTTCATCATCTGCAATAACAACTGTGTACATAAACCTCTCCTTCGCCACTATATCAAAAAAAAAAGAAGCTGTTCAGGATTATCAATGCAAAATACCTGGACAGCCTCTGACGGGAATCTTCAGGTTCCCCTTATTTACTTAGTTTCATGTGACTATTCAGCACTGCGTCCCTCATATGATCTGGCTGCATTTTCATTGAATGCATCCTCACCTTCATAAGTGTCCTCATCGGTCTCCCTGGTTTTATCTGCATCCACATATCCGTCTGATTCACCCTGATCATACAGGTCGGAAGCATCAAATCCGCCGTCCATATCTTCCCCGTAATTCTCAGCATCTGAATCTGCGGCTCCCTCTTCCATTTCTTCGCCGCTGATGTATTCCTCATCTTCCTCAAAAATCTCTTCACCGCTGAACGCATTGCCTCCAATTACCGTATAGGCAGCCGCCGCTATTCTTTTGACCTTTCTTCTCTTTTTAGACGGAATGATAAAGCTGATAGCCTCATGGTTATTCTCGATTATCAGATTGTTATGTTCCCCTCCGAATTCCCCATCCAGGGTCCAGGAGATCCAGTCAGATGACAGAATCTTCAGTTTGCTGGTTTTAAACGAAAGCATATATTCGGTATTCACCTCTTCAAGGAGAAGGGCCGCAATTATTTCCTGCAGTTCAAACGCAGTCTTCGGTCTTTTGATCAGAGTGACCTCGAAAAGTCCATCATTGAGCAGCACGTTGGGATCCGTCAGGTTCTTGAATCCTCCCACTGAAATCGAATTCGTTATCATGCCATAGATAAACTCATCTTCAATAATGACTCCGTCATGTTCCACATGCATCCAGTAGGATTTTACAGTCGCAAGTCTCTTCATGCCTTCCAGAACATAGGCAAGATGACCCAGCACATTCTTCATCTCCTGCTTCGTCTGATAGGAAACATCCGTAAATATACCGAAAGCTGCTATATAAACAAAGGAATTGCCGTTGAACATTCCGATATCGCAGGGGAAAGGCTGTCCGTCCACCACGGTCTGCGCAGCCTTGATTATATTCTTTGATATCTTCAGGCTGTTTGCAAAATCATTCGTGCTGCCTGTCGGCAGGTATCCGATCGGAATCTTCTTCTGGCACATCATCATCCCGCTGACCACCTCATCAAGGGTTCCATCTCCTCCGCTGCATACCAGCAAGTCATAGGATGCCGACTTCTCTTTCACTACATTCAGCGCATCCAGATGCGCCTGGGTCGGATATATGGTTATTTCATATCCTCCCTTTGTGAATATATCTAAAATCTCCGCAAGCTTGTTCTTAATCTGGCCTTTGCCGGCTTTTGGGTTATAAATGAAAAGCATTTTTTTGCTCACAGACACCATCTCCCTCCAAAATTAAATCCTGATACTATATTTTAACCTTATTTCTCCAATCTGGCAATAAGCAAGTATGGGCTTTCTGCTACTGCTGTGCGGCCACTGCTACTGTTTACCCTGTGAGGAGTAACCTGCCATTGCCCTCTGTTTTGAAATAAAGAGCGCAAGCGAAAATATTGCAACTGCAAATCCCGCCTCGACTGCGTAACAAGTCAGAATTCCCTGCATCGTATCAAGAGTGTATGTCTCCAGCAGATCGATTTCATTATTGGCCTTAATGTACCAGTAAGCAGGCGTAAATGAGGCCAGCAGCTTTATGGAATCTCCCAGCAGAAACTGAGGGACAAATGCGCCTCCCAGGAAGCACATTCCCAGGGAAATCGTATTCGCTGCTGCATTCTGCGCAGCTTTTGATTTGACGACCAGTACCACAAGCATGCTGATGCTCAGCGTTGCAATGGTAAAAATGAACAGATTCAGGCACATGAAAATTCCCGCCGTCGAAAATATCTTCCTGCCGAATATCACAAATCCGACAAGAATATTCAAGGCAAAAACAGCAAACGCGAAGATCAGGTTCGCCCCGGCCAGAATAACATTCATTTTTGTTGTCCGAATAGGGCTGCACTGTATTCTGCGCTTAAGGTCCTTCTGGTAAAAGGAACCCATGACGATGCAGACCCCTATGATGATCACACTAAGGGTCGAATATGCAGCCATGTTAAAATAGTAGGACATGCTGTAGCCATGATTCTCTGATGTGTCCCCGCTGCCAAGACTCACTGCAGCCTCTTTTTCTATGTCCTCTTTTACATATTCCTGGATTTTATCCGGAGCCATGTCTCCTGCAAGTTCCTGGTAAACACGCCACGTATTCAGGTATCTGTTGACCATGGAGTCCACATAAACGCTGCCGAAAGACTGTCCGATTGCTGTCTTTTCAAGAGACAGTTCCCCATCCCTTCCGAAATTCTCACTGAATCCTTCCGGAATTCTCAGCACATATTCCGTTACCCTAAAAAAAAGCGCATCCTGAATCATTTCCCTGTCGTTTTTGACCTCTGCCGAAACGGAATGTTCCTGCAGGTATGCAATCAGCCCTGCGGTCATGGCATGGTCACCGTCCTCATTTATGATTGTCAGAGCTGTCTTCGTTTCCTCAAATCCGGTCGTTTCATCTGACTGATTTCCCAATGTGCTGAATATCACAACTACCAGGAATACCAGCATATATATGGCGATTCCGACTATATTCTTTCTGAGCACCTTGAAATATGCACTAAATACTTTCATACTGCTGCCTCCTTATTACCAGAAAAGTTACAGTCAGAAATATCAGAGTCATGATTCCCAATGCTGCCATATTCTGCCAGTACCTCCCGTTGGTGTCATAATAGTATAGAGAATAATAGGCATCCGTCAGCCTGTTCACAGGATTTATTTTGGCTATCACAGGCATATTCGCCTGCACCCTGTATTTCATCTGGACATCCATCATGCCGGCCAGATAGCAGCCAAGCATCACCAGTGCCGAACATATGCCCGTCTTCAGATTTTCGCCGGCCCTGAGCACTGCTCCCACTGCAGTTCCAAATGAAATGCCCGTTATGACGCCGGCAATGTTTGTCAACATGGTCAGAAGATAGTCCTTTCCAAAATCAACCCTGAGTACCAGTGCGAGAAACAGAAATACCAGCGCAATGATTGCCGTCTGTATGACAGCCAGGGCAGCTGCAGATCCCAGGAAAACCTTCAGCTTCGGTGCCGGTACGATATTGAGCCTTGCCGCCAGCGGAGACTGGTTTGCCTGTATCCCTGTTATTTCGGCTACTCCTGCCATGGAAGCAAACATGCAGGACATGGCCAGAAGCGTATAAAAATAGTTCACCACTATATTGGGCGATTCTTCGGATACCTTGATTTCCTTCACGTATTCCCTTGTCTGCAGCGCCTCTTCAAGCTGATCCGGCGTGATTTTGCCAGCTGTGGCTTCCATCAGGTTTTCCACCGTCGACATCTTCTGTTTGAAATAATCCAGAAAGGATTTTATGATTGTCGCACCATAGCCGCTCTTATTGACCACGAGCCCTATGTCCTCTCCGAGCAGGATGTATCCGCTTATCTTTCCCTCCGACAGCAGTTTTTCAGCTTCCTCCTCGTTTTCCGCCTTCGTCACGTTAAACAGGATATCTCCGCTGCCTTCATCCGTCCTTTCATCATCCATCCCGGAGACGCTTTCCAGGGCCCCTAAAAAGGCCTCTTCATTTTCATATTGTCCCGTATCGACCAGCCCTACAGGAACGGTCTCAAACCCTTCCCCCTCCAATATGTTCGTAAACGTGAAGTAGAACAGGGTTCCAAGCAACATAGGGAACAGGAGGCTCCAGAACATCGTCTCTTTGGACCTCAGCAGAGCCTTGCTTCTGTAAAAGAATATGGTTTTAAACATTGTCCCTTAGCTCCTTTCCCGTTATCTCAAGAAATACATCATTCAGGGTCGGCAGCTCTGAGTAGAGCTTTCCAAATGCAATATTGTGGTCTTCCAGGTAATGCAGCACTGCCCCCAGGTTGTTCCTTCCTTTTTTCGACTTGACAACGAGGGTGTTCCCCGACAGTTCCACTTTGCTGATATTCGGAAGCGCCCTGATTCCTTCAACAGCCTCCCTGCTTATGCCAGGTACATCAACTGTAATCTTCTCGCCCAGCCCGATCATGGATTTCAGTTCCTCATTTGTGCCCGAAGAAATCACCTTTCCCCTGTCCATGATTGCGATCCTTGTGCAGATCTGGTCTACCTCCTCCATGTAATGGGACGTATACAGTATGGTCGCTCCCTGCTTATTGAGCTTTACGATTCCTTCGAGGATGTTGTTCCTGCTCTGGGGATCCACGGCAACCGTAGGCTCGTCAAGGATTACCAGTTTTGGCTTATGGGCAATGCCGCATGCGATGTTTAGCCTCCTCAGAAGGCCTCCGCTCAGCTTGTGCGGATAGAATTTTCTGAATTCCCCAAGCCCGGCAAACGCTATGGCCTCTTCCACCATCTCCTGCCTCTTCTTTTTATCCGGCACGTACAGCGAGCAGAAATAATCGATATTCTCATACACGGTAAGTTCATTGAATACGGCAACATTCTGCATCACGATTCCAATGTCCTGCTTGATGTCATATGCGACGGGGCTCATCTTTTTGTCAAATACCTGAATTTCTCCCTTGTCATATTTCAAAAGGGACAGTATGCAGTTTATGGCTGTCGTTTTTCCCGAGCCGTTCGGGCCGAGCAATCCTAATATTTCACCCTCCCTGAGTTCCATATTGAAATGGTCAAGCGCGATCAGTTCCCCGTATCTCTTAACAAGATTTTCCACCTTTATTACCATAATGTCCTCCTCTTTCCTGCCTTCAATCAGCTTCATTGCCTATCTGCAATTTGATTTCCGATAACCTGCTCCTTACTTTCATGCTTTCATTGTAGTCCATTCTAACGTTTACCGGAAGTGATATTCGTCCTGATTACTATGACAAATGTCATCTTTTTTTCTGTTGTTCATACCGCATATTATTATATGGTATAATGTGACTATTCAGGACTAAGCGGGACAGGGCTTCTGAACAGTTACGATATAATAACGAAAACGCATTGCAGTTCCAGTATTTTCTCCAAACCATACGAAAGAGGTAACAACCGATGACAGGACTTCTTGACAAAATGATTCTGCTCTTATTCTGCAGCGTGTTCGCGGCGGGCAATTCAGAAGGCATTGCCCTGATTTTCCCCCTGATAACCGCTTTGACCATAACCTCGCTTGCTGGATTTTTCAACAGCAGCAGAACGAATCTGGCATTTTTTCTTGCCTATTTTGTGCTGTGCCTGTTCTTCCCCTCCTTCCTGTATTTTGCACCGCTTGTGTGCTACGACATCTTCATGGAGAGGTTTCAGCCTGCCGCTTTTCTTCTCATCATTCCGTTTGCGGGAGGCTGCATAGCCGGTATTGGAAAATCCATTCTGCCTGCCGCCCTTCTTACCGCTGTATCCTTCCTTCTGAAAAACAGGGCTATAAGGCTCTCGCTTCTCCTGAAGGACTACATCCGGCTCCGCGACGAGGCCAAGGAATTCTCCAATTCCCTTGAGCACAAAAACAAGGAGCTTCTGGAAAAGCAGGACTACGAAGCAAACCTGGCCGCACTGAACGAAAGAAACAGGATAGCAGGAGAAATTCATGACAATGTCGGCCATCTCCTGTCCAGTTCAATACTCCAGATCGGTGCGCTGATCATTACAACGAAAGACCCTGAAATGAAGGAGAGTCTCTGCCAGATAAAGGACACCTTATCCACAGGAATGAACAGCATCCGGAACAGTATCCACAACATCCATGACGAATCCATCGATTTGTACACAAGCCTCAGGGGGCTGGACGGAGAATTCATCTTCTGCAAGGCGGTACTTGAATATGATGTCAGCCTCGACCTTTACGGGAAGGCCCGGTATGCGGTACTCTTCATTGTCAAAGAAGCACTGAACAATGTCATGAAACACTCGGATGCTACCGAGGTGAGAATATCCCTTATGGAGCACCCCGGTTTTTATCAGCTGGTCATCGCAGACAATGGCCGCCCCATAAATGGCTCCGTATATTCAGGACAGGGCATGGGCCTCAACAACATCACAAAACGCATAGATGCCCTGGATGGCTGCGTTAATATCAATACCCAGAACGGCTTTAAAATATTCATATCACTTCCAAAGGAGAATCCGAACATTGAAGATCATAATTATAGATGACGACAGGCTGGTCTGCCAGGCACTCAGGACCATTCTGGAAAGCGACCCTGAAATCGAAGTTCCGGCAATGGGATATAACGGTACCGACGCTCTAAGCCTGTATGAAATCCACCATCCCGACATTCTGCTGATGGATATCAGAATGGGCGAAATGACAGGAATAGATGCCGGGAGAGAGATACTGAAATCAGATCCTTCTGCCAGAATTCTTTATCTTACAACCTTTGCAGACAACGAGTATATCATCCAGGCTCTCCAGATCGGTGCAAAAGGCTATCTTCTGAAACAGAATTTCGAATGCATACTGCCTTCCATAAAGGCTGTTTCAATGGGACAGAGCGTTTTTGGAAATGAAATCATATCGAAAATACCAACTCTTATGGGAAAACCGGCTGATGTGGACCTTTCCGCATATGGCCTGACAGAAAAGGAAATGGAAATCATAATCCTTATAGCCGAAGGGCTCAGCAACCGGGAAATTGCCGCAAGAAGCTTTCTGAGCGAAGGTACTGTCAGAAACTACATAAGCGTCATGCTCGAAAAACTGCAGCTGCGGGACCGGACCCAGCTGGCTATTTTCTATTACAGGAACAGGCAGACTTTTCTATAAGATGAAAAAAAACGCCTTCGCATCCTAAGATGCGCAGGCGTCTGCAATTCATGTATGTGATTATTTGCTGCTTAAATATTTTTCAATGTTTGAGATTGCTTCCTCTTCATCTGAACCTGCAGCTATTACTGTAACTTCTTCTCCTGCTGCCAGTCCAAGTGTCATCATTCCCATGATGCTTTTTGCATTCACTCTTTTATCTCCACTTTCAACGTGAATATCGCTTTCATACTGGCTTGCTACCTGTACCAATAATGCCACCGGTCTTGCTTCTAATCCTGTTGGAATCTGAATTTTAATAGGTTTCTTAATCATTGCTTATCCTCCTTGTGTTATCCCTTAGCTTATCTGCTAAATTACTTAATTTCCTCAATCTATGATTTACCCCTGATTTTCCAACCTGGGGAGTCAACAGTGCTCCTAATTCTTTTAATGTTGCTTCCGGATGCTCTAACCTGATTTCTGCAATTTCCTCTAAACCTTCCGACAATCCGGACAAACCAATCGTATCCCTGATGTATCTGATATCCTCAATCTGCTTGACTGCTGCTGAGACGGTCTTATTGATGTTTGCCGTTTCGCAGTTTACTTTTCTGTTGACCGAATTCCTCATTTCCTTAAGAATTCTTACATTTTCCAGCTTCATGAGCGAGATATGGGCCTCCATCACATTCAGAATCTCAACGATCTGTGCCCCTTCTTTTATGTAGACGATAAAGTATTTTTTCCGCTGTACGATTTTGGAGTCGATTTGAAAACTATTTATGATTCCCTGGAGCTGTTCCGCCTTGGCTCTTGTCATGCATACGATCTCAAAATGATAAAATTTTTCCGGATCGCTTATGGAACCTGTTGCAAGAAATGCCCCTCTTATAAATGCCCTGCGGCAGCACGCATTCTGTATGATCATATTACTGACAAGCGAAAGGTTTTCTCCTACATCCCGGTTCTCATCAATCAGCTTTACTGCCTGCAGTATCCTGATTGCATCCTCATGTTTCCTTACAGTGATTGTATAGGACCTGCTCTTCTTCAGATATGCGTTTCTTCGGATAGAAATTTCAGTATTAATATTAAATGTTTTTTTAATTAATGTAAAGTACTTTCTCGCCACCGCCACATTTTCTGTATGGATTTTAATACAATATCGTTCTTCTTCCGATATCTGTATTCTTCCGCAAAGGCTGATGATTGCAGCTATCTCTGCTATCTGGCAGTGTCTTCCTTTGCTTATCTGTCTTGATAATTCATCTTTTACATCACCGGAAAAGGACATATGCTCACCTCATGCTTATCTTTTTCTTAAGGAATCCTTTTCGATGTCCCTGTGCTCCACTTTAAGTCCGTAATCCTGACATTTTTTAAGCCTGTCATACAATTTGTTAGCTAAGGTAACGGACCGGTGTTTCCCACCTGTACATCCTATGCTGATCACCAGCTGATTCTTTCCTTCAATTATATAGTTGGGAATCAGAAAATCCACCATATCCTCGAGCTTATCCAGGAATTGAACGGCTTGTTCCGTCTCCATGACGAAATCCTGAACAGCCTTGTCATTTCCTGTCTGAGGTCTGAGTTCATCTATGTAATAGGGATTCGGAAGAAACCTGACATCAAATACCAGATCCGAATCGCTTGGTATTCCATACTTGAATCCGAAAGAGAGCACGGTTACGAACAGATTCCTGTACTTCTGATTATTCACGAATATTTTTTCAAGTTCTGCCTTGAGTTCCCTTGTAAGAAGCGGGCTTGTATCCAATATGTAATCCGCCCTTTTCTTCATGAAGGTAAGTCTTGCCCTCTCAGCCTCAATTCCGCTGTCTACCCTGCCATGCTTTGCCAGGGGATGGCTCCTTCTGGTCTCTTTATATCGCTTTACAAGTACTTCGTCGCTGGCATCCAGATAAAGGACTTCGTACTTGAATCCGGACGCCTTCATGTCATCAAGGACTTTCCCCATTTCTTCCAGGGCGTGCCCGCTTCTGATGTCAATTCCCAAAGCGACCTTCGTCACTTCGCTGCTTGGCATATTGATCAGCTCTGCAAATTTCCCTACAAACTGTACCGGAAGGTTGTCCACGCAGAAATATCCCATATCTTCCAGCATTCTGAGTGCGGTACTTTTCCCGGCTCCTGACATTCCTGTTACGATAACAAATCTCATTTAATGATACACATCCTTTCAAGCACCTTGAAAACTGAAACTTTACTTGTCTTCCTGAAAATTCCCAAGCAGCTTTACTTCTGCCTTTAACTCTATTCCCGTCTGGGATTTCACTTCTTTTTTAATGTATTTGATAAGCTGGATGACATCTTTTGCCGTCGCACCGCCTTTGTTTATGACAAATCCACAGTGCTTTTCTGAAACCTGCGCTCCGCCAATGCTGAATCCCCTCAGGCCGGCATCCATAATGAGCTTGCCTGCAAAATGCCCCTCAGGCCTCTTGAAGGTGCTGCCTGCGCTCGGGAACTGTATCGGCTGCTTGGTTTCCCTCATCTGCCTGAGTTCCTTCATTCTGTCAAGAATCTGCTGCCTGTCCCCATGCCGGAGTTTCATCGTTGCTTCAAGCACGATGTAGTTCTTTTTTTCAACAAGGCTTGACCGGTATGCAAATTCCATTTCCTCACCGGAGAGTTCGATCATGTCGCCTTCCAGGGTCAGAAGTTTTGCCGAAATGACCACATCCTTCATTTCACCATCATAGGCGCCCGCATTCATGACCAGCGCTCCGCCGACGGTTCCCGGTATTCCTGCTGCAAATTCAAGCCCTGTAAGGCTGTTCTCTGCTGCCTTTGCTGCAATTTCCGAAAGCAGGGCTCCCGCCTGTGCTCTCATCGTTACGCCATCCAATTCAATCTGTCTCATGTTCCTGTATATCTGTATGATGACACCGCGATAGCCTTCATCACTTACCAGAAGATTGCTTCCCCTTCCAAGTACGTAGTAATCTGTCCCGGTTTTTCTGCACAATTCAATAATACGGCTTATTTCTTCCGCGCTGTTGGGCATTACGTAGTAATCGGCATTTCCCCCTACTTTGAAGGTTGTATGCATCTTCATGGATTCGTCAAGTTTTACACAATCACTGCCCACAATTTCGCACAGCTGTCCGTATAGGTCTTTGTTCATGCTGATTCTCCATTTAAATATAATTTATGGTACCTTTTCCGAGTTACCATCCTGTATGGTATCTTTATGCTGCTTATACATGCTTTTCCTATCATACAATAATAACGTTCTTAATTCAATCCTAAAATTGCCGTCTCTTTTTCCTGAAAAGCGGCTTTTCGTGGACAAAATGCATAACCGGAGAAACGCTCCTGATGGGTTTCTCCGGTTAACGGCATCACTTATTTTACAGGCCCCTTGCTTTATTTGTGCAGGCCTTCATAGCTTCAATCACACTGCTGCGGAAGCCTTCTTTCTCCAATACCCGTACAGCCTCAATCGTGGTTCCGCCCGGTGAGCAGACCATATCTTTGAGGGCACCCGGATGCATTCCGGTTTCCATGACCATCTTTGCGCTTCCGTATACTGCCTGTGCTGCAAATTTATACGCCTTGTCTCTTGGCATCCCGTCTGCAACCGCAGCATCGGCCATTGCCTCAATAAACATAAATACGTATGCCGGAGAGCTTCCGCTTACCGAAGTGACAACATCCATAAGGCTTTCCGGCACCACTTCCGCTTTTCCGAATCCCCTTAATATACCGCAGACATACTCAAGCTCTGCATCGTTTACCAGGACATTCTGGCAGACGCCGGTGATTCCCTCCCCTACAAGGGCTGGTGTGTTCGGCATCGTCCTTACTACCTTCACTGCTTTGCCGAACATGTTCCCGATCCATTCCAGAGTCTTACCGGGTGCAATTGTCACAATGATGCGTTTTTCATCTACGACATCCGCAATTTCTTTGATGACTGTTTCATAATACTGGGGTTTAACGGAAAGAACGATCACTTCCGATTTCCGAGCTACTTCTTTATTGCTGCCGGTAGTATGAATTCCAAGCTTGTTCTTTGCAGATTCAAGTGATGGTGCAAACGCATCGGAAGCTATGATCTCATCTGCGCTGAAAATCTCATTCCTGATTATGCCTCCAATCATGGCTGACGCCATATTTCCACATCCAATAAATCCCAACTTCATGAATTCCATCTCCCTATTTGTCTAAAATCAATTTTGCTGCTCCGTAAATTCCTGCATCGTTTCCAAGCATTGCAAGAGCAAATTCCGCATCCTTGCAACCTGCAAAGACTACTTTCTGATAATGTTTCTTAATGAAGTCGAACAGTATCGGACCAGCATTGGAAACGCCGCCTCCTATTACAAAAACTTCCGGATCCGCAACACATGCTACATTTGCAAGGGCTGTTCCAAGGTATTTTCCGAAGATGTCTGCAATTTCAGCTGCAGCTTCATCCCCTGCCTTTACAGCGTCAAATATTGTCTTGGCAGAAACCGCTTGGTCTCTTAATACGGAAGCCTTGTCTGTACCAGCCAGATATTTTTTTGCAACCCTTACAATACCTGTGGCAGAAGAAACCTGTTCGAGACATCCAACGCCGCCGCATCCGCATTTTTCCGTTTCTTCATCATTGATATGCATATGCCCGATTTCACCACCTGCACCGTTCGCTCCGGTAAGAATGCGGCCGTCGACGATGATTCCACCGCCTACACCTGTTCCAAGGGTTACCATTACGATGTTCGCATGCCCCTGTCCGCCACCTTTCCACATTTCTCCAAGTGCTGCAACATTTGCATCATTTCCAACCTTTACAGAGAGTCCTGTAAGCCTGCCGAGCTCCTCTGCAACATTGAAAGTCCCCCATCCAAGATTAACTGCCTTCAGGATAACGCCATCCGCTTTGATCGGCCCTGGAACTCCCATTCCAATTCCGACAACCTGATCCTTCTCTATCTTCTTTTCAGCAAGCTTCGCCTCTACGGATTTTGCAATGTCAGGGAGGATATGTTTCCCGTTGTCGTCTACAATGGTCTTGATTTCCCATTTGTCGAGCACGTCTCCTGCCTCATTAAAAAGTCCGAGTTTCACTGTGGTTCCGCCTACATCGATTCCAAAACAATACTTGTTCATTTGTTTCTGTCCCCTTTTCCATTCTGTTCTGTAATTATTTTTCATGTTTTATATACTGTTGCGGTAACAGGTGTTCTGAACCCTGTTACCCGCGGATCGTTACGCACGTTGCGCTACTCTCCTCTTTTTTTAGCAAGGTTGTTCTGAACCCTGTTATAAAGCTCCTGAGCAGCATTGTAGCCCATCTTTTTCTGTCTGTAATTAACCGCTGCCGATTCAACAATGATTGCAAGATTTCGGCCCGGCCTGATAGGAATGGAATGGCATACGATTTTATTGCCCAAAAATTCCGTGTATTCTTCTTCAAGTCCAAGACGGTCATATTCCTTGTCCCTGTTCCAGTCTTCAAGCTTGATTACAAGATCGATGGACTGGGTCTCCTTAACGCTTTCAACGCCGAACAGGGTCTTTACATCGATGATTCCGATACCTCTGAGTTCGATGAAATGCCTTGTGATATCCGGCGCCGTACCGATAAGCGTGTCATCGCTTACTTTGCGGATCTCAACAACATCATCCGTAACAAGACGGTGTCCGCGCTTGATCAGTTCAAGAGCCGCCTCGCTCTTACCGATACCGCTTTCTCCCATAATAAGCAAACCTTCACCATACACATCGACCAGAACCCCGTGGATTGAAATGCGCGGAGCAAGCTGCACATTCAGCCACCTGATGATTTCAGCCATGAATGATGAGGTTGTCTTCGCTGTCATGAATATCGGGACTTCATAATGATTTGCCAGTTCCAGAAGTTCTTCGTCCGGCTGGAGATTCCTGCTGAATACGATACATGGAATCTTGCTTTCCAGAAGACGTTTATACATTTCCCTTTTACGTTCAGATTCCAAAACCTCCAGATACGTATATTCTACATATCCTATAATCTGAACACGCTCTTCATCAAAATGATCGAAAAATCCTGCCAGCTGAAGCGCAGGCCGATTGATATCAGGGTGGGTAACTTTCCTCTTATTCATATCGATGTCCGGAGTGAGATTGATGAGATTCATTTTTTCCACTATTTTGCTTAATTCTACACTTGGCATATCCATTCTCCTTTATATGATTGACTTTATTTGAAAGACGCAGCTATTCAGGACTACAGCCCTGAACAGCACCCGAAAGACTGACCTTTAAATCCATACTATTCCGCCCATAGGTTTAACTCATTTTAACATAGATGTTTTATGACTTCAACCTGGTTTCTCCAGAAGACACCGGGGCTGCTTCTGATCATTGCTGTTCACTCCGTGAAAAACAACGTTTTATTTTCAATGGAAATAGTCGTAAACTTTCTGTGCTGCTGCTTCGTTCATCGCAGGGATTTCCCTGAGGGCTTCTACAGATGCCTCCCTGATTGCCTCTATCGACTGGAAATGCATCATCAGTGCTTTTCTTCTTGCTGGTCCGATGCCGTCAATATCATCCAGGACCGATTTTACCTGGACTCCGCTGCGGAGCGAGCGATGGTACTCGATTGCAAACCGGTGGGCTTCATCCTGTATTCTGGTGATCAGCCGGAACCCTTCCGAAGATTTTTCCATATGAAGCTCTTCATTGTTGAAATAGAGGCCTCTGGTGCTATGAGTGTCATCCTTGACCATGCCGCATACCGGAATATCGAGCCCCAGCTCATCGAGAACCTTCAGGGCAACATTCACCTGGCCCTTTCCTCCGTCCATCATGATCAGATCCGGGAATTTTGTAAAGCTCCCCATGTCTCCGGAAAGCCCTTTCTCCTCAAGCAGCTTCATTTCCCCCAGACCGTGGGAAAACCGCCTTGTCAGGACTTCTGCCATGCTCGAATAGTCGTCGGCTCCCTTCACCCACTTGATCTTGAACTTCCTATAGTCGCTTCGTCTGGGTTTTCCCTTTTCATAGACGATCATGGAGCCTACCGATTCGTAGCCGCTGGTATTTGAGATGTCGAAAGCCTCTATCCTTCCTATTCCTGCGAGACCGAGAAGACCTTCTATCTCTTTCACTGCGCCTATAGTCCTGCCTTCCTCTCTCTTGATCTTCTCCCTGTCCTGGTTCAGGACAAGTTCGGCATTTTTCGCTGCAAGTTCAACCAGCTTCTCCTTTGTTCCTTTTTTGGGCACCTTGATATACACTCTTTGGCCGCGTTTGCCGGAAAGCCATTGTTCCATCACCCCGATGTCCTCCGCCTCCTCCTGGAGCATGAGTTCCCTGGGAATGAAAGGCGTGCCGGAATAGAACTGCTTGATAAAGCTGGTCAGGACCATCTGTCTCGTATCCCCTGCCGGTATCGTGAGGAAAAAATGCTCCCGCCCGATAAGCCTTCCCTCTCTTACAAAGAATATCTGTGCGACCCCGTCTTCTCCATCGATGGCAAGGGCAATGATGTCCTTGTCTTCCTGGTCGCTGCTGGTAATCTTCTGTTTCTGGGTTATCTGCTTTACGCTGTTCATCAGATCCCGGTATTCCATGGCCGCTTCATATTCCATCTGTTCAGAGGCCTCCAGCATTTTCTTCTCAAGTTCCTTCAGCACCGGTGCGAAATTGCCGTTCAGAAAATCCAGAGCTCCGCCAATGGACTCTCTGTAGCCCTCGCGGCTGATATATCCCTGGCACGGGGCATTGCACTGCCTGATGTGGTAGTTCAGGCAGGGCCTGTCTTTTCCGATGTCCTTTGGAAGAATCCTGTTGCAGGTTCGTATCCTGTAAATCTTCCTTAATATTTCAATCGTATCCTTCACTGCCGCTGAACTTGTATAGGGACCAAAGTACCTGGCCTTATCCTTCTTCATGCTCCTGGAAAAAAGGACCCTCGGATAGTCTTCATTGACGGTTACCTTAATATACGGATATGTCTTATCGTCCTTCAGCATGGTATTGTACTTTGGACGGTGTTCCTTGATCAGGTTGCATTCCAGTACCAGCGCCTCCAGCTCAGAGTCCGTTATGATATATTCAAACCGGCTTATCCTGGAGACCATCTGTTCTATTTTTGCCGACTTGTTCCTGCTGCTCTGAAAATACTGGCGTACCCGGTTCTTCAGACTGATGGCTTTGCCCACGTAGATGATTGCATCCTTTGCATCATGCATGATATATACGCCTGGTTTTGCAGGAAGTTTTTTTAATTCTTCATCAATATCAAACATTAACGTCTGCTGCCCCTCTCCTGTTTTACAAAAAGGAAGAATACCTTCCGGGTTCCGCCCTGAAAATATTCTTCCTCCATTACTATTTATGCGTTTCCATCTTTACCAGGCTGATTAATGTTCACCGAAAAGCTCTTCGCCTTTTCCGGATCCGAAAGCGCCTGTCCCTTCAGCACTCAAAACACCTGCTGTGTTTCCGTCTATGCCAGGAGTATCCTGACCGGCCACGTTTTCATCCGCACCAGCCTTGACAGCTGCTTCCGCTGTCTCTGCAGCGTCGTCTTCCGTTACGATTCCACGCACCTGGTTGTAGATTTTCATGAATTCCTTACCTGTTATCGTTTCTTTTTCGATCAGGAATTCTGCTATCTTATCCATAACGTCACGGTTTCCACTTAAGAGCCTCTTGGCTTCCTCATAAGATTCCTTCAGCAGGAGCATCACTTCCTGGTCGATTTCGGCAGCCGTTGCATCGCCGCAGTTCAGGACCGATCTGCCGTCAAGATACTTGCTTTCCACCGATTCAAGACCCATAAGACCAAATTTCTCTGACATTCCATACTGGGTGATCATCGTTCTTGCTATCCTGGTTGCTTTTTCAATATCATTTGATGCTCCAGTCGTAACAGATTCGAATACCAGCTCTTCAGCTGCCCTTCCGCCGAATAAAGTAACAAGCCTTGCCTTAAGCTCAACCTTGGACATCAGGTATTTCTCTTCTTCCGGAACCTGCATTACATATCCAAGAGAACCCATCGTCCTTGGTACTATCGTTATCTTCTGTACAGGCTCTGCATTCTTCTGAAGTGCTGTAACAAGAGCATGGCCGACTTCGTGGTAGGCAACGATCTTCTTCTCTTCTTTGCCGAGTATCCTGTCTTTCTTTTCCTTGCCTGCAATGACTACTTCAACCGATTCGAATAGATCTGCCTGGGTAACTACCGACCTTCCGTTCTTTACCGCATTTATGGCTGCTTCATTTATCATATTTGCAAGATCCGAGCCTACGGCTCCCGAGGTCGCAAGAGCGATCGCTTCCAGATCCACAGTATCATCCATAAGAACGTTCTTTGCATGTACCTTCAGGGTTTCGATCCTTCCCTTTAAATCCGGCTTGTCTACAATAATCCTTCTGTCAAACCTGCCTGGTCTTAAAAGAGCATGGTCAAGGACTTCCGGCCTGTTTGTCGCCGCCAGTATAAGGATACCTTTTGAAGTATCGAATCCGTCCATTTCAGAAAGAAGCTGATTCAGAGTCTGCTCCCTTTCATCGTTTCCTCCTCCGAATCTGCTGTCCCTGCTTTTTCCGATTGCATCGATTTCATCAATGAATATGATACACGGAGCCGACTGCTGTGCCTGCTTGAAGAGGTCCCTTACACGGGATGCTCCTACGCCTACAAACATTTCAACGAAATCAGAACCTGAAAGCGAGAAGAAAGGAACCTTCGCTTCGCCTGCTACTGCCTTGGCGAGGAGCGTCTTTCCTGTTCCCGGAGGACCCACAAGAAGTGCGCCTTTTGGCAGCTTTGCACCTATTTTTGAATATTTTCCAGGATTATGAAGAAAGTCTACTACTTCCTGAAGGGATTCCTTCGCTTCATCCTGCCCTGCTACATCTTTGAACGTAATGCCCGTTTCCTGCTGGATATAGACCTTTGCATTACTCTTTCCAACACCCATCATGCCGCCTGATCCTTTGGACATCCTTCTCATGAAATAGCTCAATACGATCCACACGATTGCAAGTGGAAGTATGTATGCTATCAGAATCTCCAGAATAGCCGAACGTGAATTCGGAATATCCTTGTTCAACTTTACACCGGCATCAAGAAGCTTGCCTGTAAGTTCAGGATCTTCTATTTTTCCTGTGAAATAAGTCATCTTGACTGCACTATCTGTTTCAGTTACAGGCATGATATTGATCTGTTCATCAGTAATCGTCACGCTTTCAACTTCGCCTTTATCTACCATTGTCATAAATTCATTATAGGAAATTTCTTTGGTTGTCGCTGAAGTCATGACGTTATTCAAAAAGCTCATCGCTATAAGAACGGAAAGTGCCATGATAAGTACCACCATTATAGTCTGACGGTTCTGCGGATTGTTTACGCCCTTCTTGTTATTGTTTTTATTGCTGCTATTATTGTCCATAAATTTCCTCCTCGTACTCATGTACTTTATTATAGGGTGCCTGTCGGATTAAATCAATAATAAGATTATGAAATTTCGTTCCTATTTATAAAGGTTTTCTAAATATTTTAATGTTTCTGTGAAATTACTGCTCATCCGCAGAGCATAACGCCTGTTGTATTCCTGCCGGAAATATAGTAAAATCAATGATAACTGTTCATGGCCATTGCCATGACGAATACCTGCTGACTCTGCATAACCCCCGGATGCATATGCCGCAGATTTCTATTGAATATTATATGAAGGTGAAAAACAAAATGAATGTAAAAACCAAGCGATCACTGCTACTGTCTGGTCTCGTTCTGATGGCTGCCGCATTTGCCATAACAGCACATGCCAGCACCACGTCGGAAAAGATTTCCGACCTGAATGAAAAAAAAGCACAGACCGAAAACCAGCTGAAAACCACCGAATCCCGCCTTTCAGAACTTGAATCCTCTAAAGGCAGCCTGGAATCCTATATGTCAAACCTGAATACGCAGCTGTCAGAACTGAATGCCAGCCTTTCCGTTCTCGAAGAGCAGTCCCAGGCCAAATCAGCAGAAATTGCAGTTACCCGTACCGAACTCGAAGCCGCGGAGGCCGATGAGCAGTCCCAGTACGATGCCATGAAAAAAAGGATAAAATTCCTGTATGAAAAAGAAGATTCTGAATATCTTGAACTCCTCATTTCCTCCGAAAGCATAACCGACCTCCTGAACAAGGTTTCTTTTGTCTCCCAGCTCGCCGACTATGACAGAAAAATGCTTGTAAAGCTTCAGGACACGAAGAATCTGATTGTTGAAAAGGCTGCCGCATTGGAAGCAGAACAGAATGAACTCAACACTCTCCAGGCTCAGATCATTGACCAGGAAAAATCAGTGACAGCCCTTGTGACCTCGACTTCAAATGAAATCACCCAGTTTAAAAGTCAGATAGAAAGTTCCCAGGAAGAACTTGCCGCTTATGAGGCGAAGCTTCTCGAACAGGAAAAAGAACTTGAGAAGCTTCAGTTTACTGCTGCTGCCGAGCAGGCCGCTAGTGCCGGCGGTTTTTCCTATGTTGTCGCGCCTTCTGAAAAGGCAATGGCTTCAAGCAATCTCGATCTGATGGCAGCCATCATTGAATGTGAAGCCGGTGGTGAAAGCTATGAAGGCAAAATAGCAGTAGGCAATGTGGTCATGAACCGTCTGAACAGCAGCCGCTACCCTGACACGCTCATAGGTGTTCTTTACCAGAAATACCAGTTTGCACCCGTTACAAGCGGCCGTTTTGAAATCGTCCTCAACAGAGGCGCAAATGCAGCCTGCTACCAGGCTGCCCAGAATGTCTTCAACGGAGAAGTCGTTATCCCGTATTACCTGCATTTCCGGACCGTTATTCCCGGAATCACAGGAATCATAATCGGTGGACATATTTTCTACGAATAATGCAGAGATTATTTCCTGCAAACAGCAGATCAGCTCTGCTGCTCCTTTTCACATGAGGATGCAGCGGAGCTTTTATTTTCCTTTTATATTCTGCCTCCAGGTACGCAGATGCAGACAAATGATATTTTCATTGAAATCTCACAAATGTTTTGTTACTATATTATTATAATACAATTTTTTTGCTTCTTTTGACATTTCAGTTTTTTTATACGAAGATGCACTTTTATCTATTTATTTCACCAATAGAGTTTACTTAATTCAATTTTAGATTTATAATAATGCTATAATGTAGTCTTAGCTGACCTCCTAATCACGGACGTCAATTCTCCATATTCAATACTCTGATCTGCAGGCATCCCGGCTGAAAGGAACCCTCTTCTCCGGGACTCAAAAAAAGGAAGGTGTGGTTTTATGATGAACGTTACCGACTTTGTTTTAAAAGGCCATGTATTTTATTCAAAGAGCTTGAACGAGATTGCCTGTGTAGCCGACGGCTATGTGGTCTGTCTGGAGGGAATTTCTGCTGGCGTTTATGCCGATCTTCCTGACGAATATTCCGAACTTCCCATTTATGATTTCGATGACCGGCTGATCATACCCGGACTTGTTGATCTCCATACACACGCCCCTCAGTTTGCAATCAGAGGGCTCGGTACAGACCTCGAACTTCTCGACTGGCTGAAGGAACAGGTATTTGCCGAAGAAGCAAAATTCGCTGATGCCGGATATGCTGAAAAAGCCTATTCCCTATTCGCTGATGAATTAAAAAGAAGCGCAACAACCAGGGCCTGTGTCTATGGTACGATTCATGTCGAGGCAACCGAAATACTCATGCAGCTCCTTGATGACTCCGGGGTCTGCTGTATGGCCGGCAAGGTAAACACGGATCGCAATGCTCCAAACTATTTATGTGAAGCAGATGCCGCAATATCAGCAGAAGCAACAAGAAAATGGCTCCATGATACAGCCGGCAGGTTCAGGAATGTATCTCCTATCATAACGCCAAGATTTATACCGAGCTGTTCTGATCCGCTCATGGATGAGCTTTCCAAAATACAGAAAAAATGTGGGGTTGCGGTACAGTCTCATCTATCCGAGAACCCTGATGAAATAGAATGGGTACGGCAGTTATGTCCTGATACAGGCAACTATGCAGGTGCCTATGCAAAGCATGGGCTTTTGGGAAAAGGCTGCCCTACAATCATGGCACACTGCGTATACTCAACGGACGAAGAGATGGATATTCTGAAGGAAAACGGCGTATTCGTAGCCCACTGCCCTCAGTCTAACACAAACTTATCTTCCGGCATCGCGCCGGTAAGGAAATTCTTAGACAGAGGAATCCATGTCGGGCTGGGTTCTGATATCGCCGGAGGCACCTCTCTGCCCATATTCCGTGCCATGACCGATGCCATACAGTCCTCAAAACTCTATTGGCGGATGGTAGACAAGGAAGCAAGCCCTCTTTCAACTTCGGAAGCCTTTTACATGGCAACCAAAGGCGGCGGCGCTTTCTTTGGAAAGGTCGGTAGCTTCGAGCCTGGCTATGCTTTTGATGCCGTTGTTCTGGATGACAGTTCCCTTGATCACCCCCAGCCTCTCTCATTGCCTGAAAGGCTTGACCGGGCAATCTACCTTCATGATGAGCTGCAGATCTGCTGCAAATATGCTGACGGAAGAAGATGCTGATGCAAAAAATGAGCGTTATTATCTAATTGTATGAGATTAAAAGGGATTGGCAAAAACAAGTAACCGTTTTTGCCAATCCCTTTTTTGCAGGAAACCTTGCATCCCGATTCCCCGTTCCGAAGGAATCACTACCTGAAAGCATTGAATCCTTTTAGCTTTACATCATTCGAAATATATCCTTCTTGTTCAGGTTCCTCCCCCATCAGATCTGTGCTCAGATATTTCTTATTATCGTCCGGAAAAAGTATCACTACTGTCCCTCTGCCCCCGAGCATTTCCTGGACCTTTATGGCACCCAGAAAATTTGCTCCGGACGAGACTCCGACTCCCATTCCCAGTTCTCTTGACAGCATCTGTGCCATGATTATTGAATCGCCATCTTCTACAGCAACCACCTCATCAATTTCATCCAGTTTCAAAATCGCCGGTACGAATTCGTCCGATATTCCCTGAATCCTGTGTTTTCCGGTCTTATATCCTGTTGACAGGGTCGGCGAGCTTGCTGGTTCAAGTGGATGAATCTTCATCTTCGGATTCTGCTCCTTCAGATAACGTCCTATACCCATAATGCTTCCGCCTGTTCCGACACCGGCAACTACTGCCTCAGGTACTATATTCCTTTCCTGCATCTGCCTCCAGATCTCATTTCCAGTTGTCAGGTAATGCGCCTCGGCATTATCTTCATTCGCAAACTGCCTTGGCAGGAATACATTTTCATGCTGATCCCTGTACTCCTCCGATTTTCTGATACAGCCCAGAAATCCGCCTTCTTCCCTGCTTACAAGCCTTATCTCCGCCCCAAAGCTTTTCATCAGCTCAACCCGTTCCTGGCTCATCCAGTCGGGCATAAATATAATTACCCTGTGCCCCAGAAGCCTTCCGATTGCTGAAAAAGAAATACCCATGTTTCCGCTTGTCGCTTCAACGATTATGCTTTCCTTCTTCAGTTCTCCGCTATTGTAAGCTTTCTCCAGAATGTTGATCGCCACCCTGTCCTTTGCGCTTCCTGTTATGCTGTAGTGCTCCGCCTTTGCATATAGTTTCCTGTCCTCACCCTTATATTCAAAAGAAATCTCCATGAGCGGAGTATTTCCCACCATCGCTTTAAGCCCTGCAAGCTGTTGTCTGATTTTTTCCATTTCACAATCTCCCTTTCATGCGTTATGCGTAACTATTCAGGACTACATCCTTCATAGTCACAGATGATGCACCGGACTACTGAACAATTACCATTATACTTACTATAATAATATAAGACGCCGGTAAATACAAATATGTTTTGACGAAACAGCGAAGGGCCGGGCATGCAGAAATCTCCGGCCTGTTCATAAGCAGGCCGGAGATTTCTATTTTAAAATATATCTGCTTCCTATAATCCGAAGCCGTTCATGATGGTATTGAATTCTGGCGAATATGCAAATCCCATCAATATTTCTTCCCTGCCTGTTCCTGATGCAAGTCTTGCAAGATGGAAATCCAATCCATCCTGATCGAATTCCCTGCCCATGAATGTTGTATACAATACTTTTACGTAATCTTCATCACTGAGATTTCTATTCTGGAACTCATCTGAAAAAATGAAGTTCTGTGCCGCATTTACCGGCGTTACTCTTCCTGCCAGTATCTCTCCTGCATAATACTCTAATCCATCTTCATCTGCCGCTCTTCCCAAAGCCTTATCATATAAACGGTAAACGAATTTCGTAAGATTCAGGTTTTTATCTCTTTCATCTGTCAGCACAACAGTTCCACGGTTGATTCCGTATCCATTGCAGATATCCGTAAATTCGACTGATTCAACAAATCCCCTGAATACATAGAGTCTTGATACGCCTTCATCAAGCATGCTGCTCCAGTAAACTTTGCCATCTGTATCTGATGCGCGGCCCATAAATGTCTGATATAAAACCTCCACATAGTCTGAATTGCTCAGCTTTCGGCCTGTGAATTCAGGACTGAAGACAAATCCTCTTCCGGCATCTGCTCCAGTTATGAGCTGTGCTGTCAGATAATCTGCATAGTAGTTGATTTCAGATGATGAAGCGGACCTGCCGAGTATCTTTTCATAAAGCCTTGTTACAAATGCATTTACCTTATCAGAATCCCCTGAAAATGCCTGAGCAGCTACCCCGCCAAAGGTATCGGAAAATCCCGTATTGCGTGATAAATAGTATATTTTAATGTCTTCTGCCGTGACAGCAAACACATCTGCTCCAATTTGTGGTGCATTCCCCATGAACTTAACTGCCGACAGGCTGGTACAGCCCTGGAATGCATAGTCGCTGATTTGTGTTACACTTGCTGGTATTATGATTTCCGCAAAACCGCTGCAGTAGGCAAATGTACCGGTCCCTATTCTTGTAAGGCTGTCTGGCAGATCCATTCCCGGCAGCGAGCTGCAGGATCCGAATGCCCCTGAACCGATAGATGTAACGCCGTTCGGTATGTTGATTCCGGTCAGGCTGTCGCAGAATCCAAATGCGATTCTCCCGATACTTTTCAGGCTGCCCGGGAGGGTTATTGCCTTCATTGAAGTACATCCCCAGAATGCGCCGTCTCCTATACTTGTAACGCCTTCTGGAACAACAACGCTTGTTATTTCTTCACGATCCTGAAATACACTTTTCCCAATACTTGTTATTCCCATATCTGCCGGTATCACGACTTCAGCTGCCGTTCCCGTGTATGCTGTCAGGACTCCTCCTGATACTGTAAAATCAAGATTGCCCGCATTGCTTTCTGTTGCTGCTGCCGGCATGATCGTCAACATCATTACCACAGCCACCATAATTGAACATATTTTTTTCAACATTTTGTAATCTCCTTCTCTGATTTTGATAGCTCTAAAGAGCCTTTTTAGCTGGCTTGCTGCTTCCTTACAGCTGCCTTTCCCGTGACTTGCTTCTCCCCTGCTGCACCTCCTAAAACAGATTCCCACCAACATGGATTCTTAATAAAATCTTCCTTTTTGTAATGCAAATTAGAATTTTACTGATTTTAGTAAATTCTAATTTAAGGATATCACTTTTCTGAATTATATTCAACGAAATTTCCAATATTTTTGTTTTGTTCCATATATTATACATAATTCATGACCTTTTGCCCCCGGCGTCGTATTATAAGGTATGCTCTTATAACATGAAAAAGCATAAAACTGAGCAGTTGTTTTATGAAAACGTCCTGCTGTTTTATGCTTTCTCCAATAATATGATATCGTTTATAATACGAAACTGCTGATGATCCCTTCAAATTCAGGTGAATTTGCAAATCCCAGGAGTACTGTCTCCCGGCTTGTTCCGTCCTTCAGCCTTGCAAGATGATAGTCCAGTCCGGACTGGTCGAATTCCCTGCCCATGAATGTCACATACAGGGTTTTCACAAAATCCTCATCACCAAGGTTTTTATTCAAAAATTCACCCGAAAAAAAGAAGTTCTGCGCTGCCTGAACAGGCGTCACCCTGCCGGCCATGATTTCCGCAGCATAATAATTGAGACCTTCGATTTCCGCATCTCTTCCTAATGCCTTTTCATAAAGACGGTTTACAAACATCGTAAGATTCGGATTCATATCCATCGGCTCAGTTAATAAAACGTTTCCCTGGGCTATTCCGCTGTCGATGCAGATTCCAGAGTATTCCGGGGATTCAACGAATCCCTTGAATACATATTGCCTTGATACCCCGTTATCAAGGAAATTCGTCCAGTATGCTTTCCCGCCCGCATCGGAGGCACGCCCCATAAAGGTCTCATATAGCACATCTACATAAGCCGGATTGCTTAAATTCCGTCCGGTAAATTCAGGGCTGAAAACAAAGCTCCTTCCTACATCTGCTCCCGTTATCTTATTTTGTATAAGCAGGGAAGCGTAATAGTCGATTTCATCTGCTGATGCCGTTCTTCCAAGAACCTTGTCATACAGCCTTCCTACAAAGCCCTCACTCTTTACAGCTGCAGCATCTATTTCCACCTGGGTTATATCTGATGTAAACGCTTTGATACGAAGATTCGTTACCCCGTCTGCGCTTAAATCTTCCCATGATTTCCCGTCATTCCAGCTTACCAGGCTCTGACCGGCTGCAGCATTGGAATTAAAGTCAATGTAGGAATACGAATAATCATAGTCATAGTTGAACATTACCGTTCCGTCTGGCTTTGACAGTGTAATGACCACCGCAAACCGTTCTCCCTGCTCAAGGGTTACCGGAGCATTTAGTTCAACCGTATGATAGCCGGCATATACCGCAGTTCCCGTCTGGGGTTCTGCCAGCATTACTGTTCCGCTTGTCGGTCTGCGAGGGTCTGTCGGGTTTTTATAAATCTGGATGCTGTAATTCGTATTCACAGACTGAAGGGCAAAGGAAACTGCCTCAAGGATTTCTTTTCCTGCCGTATTTCCATGGGCTGTAAAGACATTGGATATCATGCAGCTGCTATTGTACATATAATAGGATGTGCTTACCCCTCCATCGTATTGATAGTTATGGTCGTAATTATCGCTGCCTTCAAATACAAAAGAATATGCTGTAGCTTTTTTCATCACATAGTCCTCGTAGGAGATCCAGCAATATCCTGCATTTCCCCACCAGGTACCCCAGCTGTTTTTTACCAGCCATGCCCCATTGTTTGCAGGCTGCCGGCCGCTCAGAAAATTGCTTTTCGAATAATTGTCATCCCAGCCAATGATCGTAATCGCATGGTTGGCATATCCAATGTTTCCATTATAATAGATTGCCGCCGTATCGTAGTTCACATAAGCATCATCATGATTATAGGAAGATTCCACTGCACCGTTGTCCATAATCGCCTGTTTAACGTTGCTGATGTCAGACATTGAAATCCAATAGGCATCCCTCAGATGCGCGGCATCTTCGTATGCGATGCCGTCGTTAAGTGGTTGTGGGATACTGTCTGTTTCCGGATACTCTGCCGTAGCCTCGTCCGCCATTCCAATCCACTTTGCCAGTGAAAACGTCGTTGTAAAACCGTCTCCCCCTGTTGTCAAATAGGCATCCGCTGCTGTGGATGTGAGTGCGACATCATCGCCCACCGTTCCTCCAAGCAGATCCGTTACTGTATTGTAATGGAAATAAGACAGGTGATGTTCTGATAAATCTACCAGAGTGTCAGCAAGTCCCTGTCTGATCAGATTCGACTCTGCTGCCGCTGCTGCAGAAAATGCCCAGCAGGTTCCAAAATTCCCCTGATACCTTACGGGCGTAACATAGCTTTTCCCATTTACATTTCTCAAATCATAGCTGGCCGGTATATAGGAGGCCTTCAGCAAATGTGGTTCCGTGCTGTCATTGCTTATCTCATTTACACTATCGACCCGTACTCCGCTGTCAATATATCCTTTTCCCAACCCGGACATTTGTCCCAGGCCTTTCTTTTCCTTTTCAACCTGCCCGAAAACATCTGTCTCCTGAACTTCCTGCATTCCGGTAACGCTTTCATTTGCCGCAAATACCGCTGTTGCCTGAAGTTGTGTAAACAGAACACACAGTCCAATCAAAGCCGGCTGTACTCGCTTAACAATTTTGCTCTTTGTGGTTCCTCTTTTCATTCGCCATCCCCCTGGTTTAGATCAGTCACAATGCTGTTTGAGTGATACTATCATTTGTTATTCATTACTTATATCGTCAGTACTCCTCCTTTTGTAAACTGTTTATATCAGCTATTTTTCATCCAGTTCCTGTTTATTCTCTGAAAAGCATTTTCACTTTATATTCTGCCTTTCTGTCTGATTATACCCAGGCTTTCTGCATATCATATTATCATGAAACACATTCCTATTCAATACTATTTTTATCTTTTTCCCAATAAAGGAATAAGATGTAAGAAATTTGGTTTAATGAGCCGGTTAATCAAAAAAAAGCCTGCCAGAGAGCAGACCTTTTCAAATTCCTGATTTTTAAAAAATGAGACATCCGGGGCTCGAACCCGGGACACCTAGATTAAAAGTCTAGTGCTCTACCAACTGAGCTAATATCCCATATATGTAAACCGGCCTGCCGCAACATGCCTGTTCACAGACTTATGCGGACTAATGCCGGAGTAGGGTGGATAGAGGGATTCGAACCCTCGGCCTCCAGAGCCACAATCTGGCGCGCTAACCAACTGCGCTATACCCACCATAAAAAAATCGCTAATGCAGCTATTCAGTCATCCTGGCTGAAAATCAATCATCAAGCTACACTTAACAAACTGTGCTTGTAGGGATTCGAACCCTAGACCCTCGGCTTAGAAGGCCGATGCTCTATCCAACTGAGCTACAAACACACATTGTATATTCCATATACTTAAAAGCGTCAGCACGATATTCTGGTTTTTCCTTATATCCGTGCATAACACAAGCGGGTGATGGGAATCGAACCCACGTATCTAGCTTGGAAGGCTAGTGTTCTACCATTGAACTACACCCGCAAATCAATTATGCTATTTATTTAAGACAAGTCTCTTTAAACCAGACCACTTACATGTTCTTTTTTAAAGATAGTCGGGGTGACAGGATTCGAACCTGCGACCTCCTGGTCCCAAACCAGGCGCTCTAGCCAAGCTGAGCCACACCCCGTAATGCTTTGCGCCTTTCGTATTATCTGTGACGCAAGACATATTATATTATAGTATTCACTTCTTGTCAACACTATATTTGGATTTTTTTATTTTTTTTATTTAATTGCAATTGTTTTGTTTTTACACCATCTTGTACATTGCCTTTTTATGGCATCGATTGCTTGATGCCTTCTCCTATTCGAAGCCGCCGCCTATTAGTCCCGCCGATTCCGTAACATAGACAAAGCTGTCATCCTTAAGCCCTTTCACATACATCTTCAGGCTTACAAGTTCCCTGTTACTGACAACCGTCTGGATCAGCATCTTCTTTTTCACATTCGTGGTATCCATTCCCTGGATGAATGTAACTCTTCGATGGAGCTCCTTCCTGATATAGTCCGTTATATCCAGATAATTATCAGACATGATATTGACAATATAATACTTGTTCAGTCCTATAATCACATAATCCGTTATCCTGCTCGATATCATGTTGCAGATCAGGGAATATACGATAAACGTAAAATCTCCATAAATCACGGACGAAAAAATAATGACCGTATTCAGGACCATAAAAAAATTCCCTACCGACAGATCCTTTTTTTCATTCAGATATAGTCCTACTATGGCTTCCGGCCCGTTGGCAACCTCCTGCCTCAAAATGATTCCCGTCGCCACGCCCAGCATAACGCCGGCCACTACCGTTGCAATAATCGGATCCGTTATGAACGGATCGAATATCTTTCCCACAATTCCTATACCAAAAGTAAAGGCTCCGTAGCTAAAAGCCGCATAAAAGACCTGCTTCCTGTCATAACTGAAAAATGACCATAAAAGGACCGGAATGCATAGCACGATCAGCGTCATCTGCATGTTAAATCCGAACAGATTATTCAATACGGTAGCAACACCCCCGAAACCTGGTGCCACAAGCTGATTTGGCACCAGGACAAGCCTGAACGCTCCTGCTCCAATAAACTGGCCTACAAGAATCCAGAACAGTCTCTTTATTATCTTATACATGAATTTATCCCCTCTGTTAAGTTTTTGGAATAGCTGCTTATGCTTTCCATAATGCTATAGTAAACACACTTCCGGGTCCTGTCAAATTAATTTATATGTTACTCGTGACTGGAACTGGCATTATATGCTCCCATACTCCCAAACAGGCATCCTATCACGTTATTAAGACCTTATATCGATATTCGGCTCTGTGGTGGTTCCATCTTCAGCTGTTACCTGCATCAGGATACTGTTCCGGGGCGATATCAGGCTGATATTTTCTATATTCCGAATGTTTCACACAAAAAAAGCAGCTCAAACAAGCTGCTTGTAATTTTTCAACTATTATATATCTTCAAAACTACACACTCAAACTATTCAATCATCCATTTTTGTTCTATCCTATGAACCATTTACTTAACAATTATGCTGTTTAGGAAGTTCGATTTCACTTCGTTCAATCGAACGACCAACACACTAGACTCTGTCTGCGACTTCGTCTTGCCAATCGTCAAGTGCTTATGGTCAAGCCCTCGACCTATTAGTAACAGTCAGCTCCACATGTTGCCATGCTTCCACCTCTGTCCTATCCACCTCGTCGTCTTCAA
>NZ_FMKA01000054.1 GCF_900096945.1 Anaerobium acetethylicum
ACAAGGGTGCTCTTGATCACCTCCAAATACTTTTCATCCATATCGCTGTTCCCATATCTCATTACCTGCTGGATCTCACTTTCATCAATCTCACCGCCAAACATCCGCACGCACTGCTTATTAATCTCCCTCATGCAGGAGATCAGCCCCTGCGGCGCTGTAATGCACTGTGATTCGTCCGGAGACTTATTGATGATCGGCATGATGTCCAGCGTCCAGGAACCGATATCCACGACCAGCACTTTCTTCGTGTAGGCAGGGATTCGATCCACCACCGCGGAATAGCATTGAGGAAATACTGATACCTTTACGATCTTGATATCATAGGTTTTCTGCTCGTATTTGAAATGGACAGCCTCCTGCTTCGACAGATAATCGATAAATTCATGCTTCTCTGCGCCAAACCTTGTGAGCGGAAGTCCGACCGCAAGATACACGTTGGCACTCCTTTTCCCTCTCCTCTCTAATTCCATGGCAACCGCTGCCAAAGTCAGAAGATAATAATTCTCATCGGTGACCTTGGTCGGCTTGACTGTAAGCCTTTCCCCACCGACTCTGAAAAACCTTCCCTCATACTCCAGAAGATTTTCATAAATTGCCGGTTCTGTTTTTATCTCACCCAAGCCTGCCGTGAATACCTGGCTAAAAGTCTTCATCATCGCCCAGCCATGATCAATGCCGATGATTTCAATATTGTTATAATCCATTCTTGGTTTCCTCCTGAAACACAATGATTTCATGTTCATCTTGCTCTTTTCTCCGTCTGCCTGCTGTGCCACTCTTTTACAAGATCTTTTATCAGTTCCACCTTCTGTCTTTCTGTAAAATCACACGGAAAATATGGTTCCAGGGTTTCAGCTTTGATCTTTATCTGCAGCTTCTGATTCGGTTTCTCCTCATCAAGGATTTCATAAATGGCATCCATATTCAATTTGTCCGACTGGCTCATCCGTTTCAATCGATTTGCCTGTGATAAGGACGGAGTGCATTGTTCCAGATCCATGACAGCATGCAGCTCATATTGCTCTTCTTCCTTCAGGTACGAAAGCTCTACTGCAACTGTGAAAGCAATTTTCCCTTCATCTACCATATCTAATAGTTTTGGAATCAGATTCGTCAGACGGATATAACGTGCTATCTGGTTTCTACTCTCACCAACTTGTTTGGCCAATAAATTATCTGAACGTATATTAGCTTCTTTCATATTTTTAGATTGATTTTGTATACTACCTCCATGCCAATCATATGTTAACGCTAATTTATTAGCTTCGAGATTCGGATGATCTATTTCTAACTTTGTCCCAAGTTGGGACAAAGTTAAATCACTCCTCTCGCCCTGCCTCTTCATTGCTTCTAATCTCATCTTATAAGCAAAAGCTTTCTCACTAGGTTTTATATGCTCCCTGTGAAGATTAGAATTTACCATAGCGATGGTTGCCTGATTGTCATCCAAATTGCAGATCATAACGGGAACTTCATTTATGCCTGCCCATTCACATGCTGCTTTTCTTCTGTGTCCGGATATCAGTTCATATCCATTTCCACCTGGGCTCGGTCTTGCCAGCAATGGAACTAAGATTCCGTCATTTTCAATGCTCTGCATCAGCTCAAATAATTCAGTATTAATTTCAATCTTAAAGGGGTGATCCTTAAAACCCTTCAGCTGATTAAGCTGTATTTTCTTGATTTCCTGTTCCTGCTTGTCATTTGCCTTCTCACTTTCTGCATTAAGCTCTTCCTTCCAAGAAGAATGCATCGTTGCCTTTTTGTTGATTCTTCTCACTTCCTTTATATATTCCTCATCCTGCTTTTCATTCATAACATAAAAATGTTATGTGAGTGTACGCTGATTATTCAATCTCCTATGTCGCCCGGTACACATGGGAGTTACTGGCGCTCTTTGTCGCCGCATGACACTTTCGTGTTCACGACGCATCTATTGCTAGATACGATCTCCTCTGATGCCAATTTCGAGGATAAGGAACTTCTACAGTCCCTTTGTGGGTTATTATCCTTCCGCCATATTAGAGTGCTCCATAGCTCGCTTCATCTTCATCTCTCGATTCATCGACTCTCGTGGCAAGCCTCGGCTGATTCACTGTCTTGGAAATATACTGGAATTCTCCATGCTGTAACTGAATATAAAAGCCTCTGCAAGAAGCTTTGGTATTGCTACCGTTGTTGAATATAGAATACCTTAATCTGGTGGATAGGAACATTTCGCGGGATGGTGAAATTTTACTTATTATTACCATCAGATGGTATTTTAGAAATCCACTCACTATTTAATTTCACTTTTGAGAATGACTATAGCGCGGCAGGCACATAACTTAAGTAATGCCAATGTGCCATTTCTAATTTACCTTAAAATCATGACCTCTATATCTTCTCCTGCGGTAACCTTTCCGGTAGTCATCCGGATTTTGGGTACAAAAAAACAGAACCATATTGGCTATAGATTTCTATCAGAATTTCCTCTGATTTCAATCTATGTCAATCTAGTCCTGTCCAGATGCTATTATGTTTTGGCTACAACATAACACAAGCTGCTGGGAAACCAAGATACAAAATGACAGGCAAAAATCCTATCTGCACAGCTTAAAAGAGACCTCATAATAAAAAGAAATCAGCACGCTTTTATTAAGGTACATCTAATAGCAAAATGTTTTAGAAAGTGTTTCCATAAAACAAAAAAAGAATAGAGCTGCTGCTCAATGACTAAAAATCAGTCATTTTGCAATAGCCCCTTTTATTAATATAACATATAACTTTCTTTACTATTCAATTCAAAAACCTTTATGATTACGAATGTTGCAGATATTTACAGTCGCTCAACTGCAACTTCCCTGTATATCCTTTCCATGTCTTCCATCTGGAAATTCCCTGTAGTCATAGTCAGGGTATTCGCTGCCGAAACAGCAACTGCATATCTCAGCATCTCTGTGATGTCATAGCCTCTTTCGAAGCCAACCGCGAATGCCGCAACCATGGAATCGCCGGATCCCACCGTATTAATGGTGGTTATTTTTGGAGGCTTCCCATGAAAGACTGCATCCTTCGTAACCACTAATGCTCCATCTCCACCAAGGGATACTGCGACCAAGTCTATCCCCATTTTCTGAATTTTTTTGGCCCCTTCAATTACTTCATCCCGTCCGTTGATCCTGATTCCCAAGAGTGCTTCTATCTCATCCCGGTTTGGCTTGATCATCGTCGGTCCTGCCTTGATGCCTTCCTTCAGAAGCATGCCACTCGTATCCAGTATGACCTTTTTATTCCTAGCCTTCGCCATTCCAATGAGTTTTTCATAGATGTCGATCTCCACACCCTCCGGCACGCTTCCGGATATTGTTACGACATTGCATCTTTCAATAATCTTCCCGAATTTACTGATGAATCCTGCAACATCCTCCTGACCGAGAGGCTCGCCCGGCTCCAGAAGCTCAGTAGATGTCCCGTCGCTCTCCAGAATATTGATGCATGCCCTGGTTTCCGATGAAGTATAAGAGAAGTCATTCTGAACCTGCTGTGCATCCAGCATATCCTTTATGCAGGCACCTGTATGTCCACCAAGGAATCCTGTCGCCAGGGATTCTTCACCGCAGCACTTTATGACTCTGGCAACATTCAGGCCCTTTCCTCCAGGAGTGTTCGTACACTTTTTCACCCTCATGACCTGGCCTTTTTTCAGTTCCTCAATCACATAAGCTTTGTCGACTGCCGTATTCATCGTTACTGTTATTATCATCTTTTCCCTCCACCTTGCCATGGGATTAGCATTTAACCAGATTAACTATTCAGGCATGTCTGGTCCTTATTTCCCACCAATTCAAATGCCCTATTTATTACTTTATAATATAAATACTTATGCTTTTCCTACACTTCCACATACATGCATTTTTTCTTTAACCAGTTTTTTTACTTCTTCTCGACCGGCAGCATTATATATCTTCGGATCAAACATTTTGGCATTACTTTCTAATGATTGACGTACTCCTTTTGTGAATGCCACTCTCAATTCAGTTGCGAAATTCACTTTGCAAATACCAAGCTCTATTGATTGACGTACCATATCATCAGGTACCCCAGAGGCTCCGTGCAGAACTAACGGTATTGTTACCGCAGAACGAATTTCTTTTAATCTATCAAAATCAAGCTTCGGTTCCCCATTGTAAAATCCGTGCGCAGTACCTATGGCAACTGCCAACGACTGAATTTCTGCTTGTTCAGCAAATTCCTTTGCCCGTAGTGGATTCGTATAAATGGCATCTTTATCAGAAACCTCATGACTATCTTCTTTTCCGCCTACGATTCCAAGCTCCGATTCCACAGCAACACCTGCTTCTGCTGCAACTGCCACTACCTTTTTACTCAATGCAATATTCTCTTCAAATGGAAGTTTAGATCCATCAATCATAACGGAGGTGTAGCCTGCCATGACTGCCTGTTTGCACAATTCAAAACTATTTCCATGATCCAAATGCATAACAACCGGTACTGAAACTTTTTGCGCTTCTGCAGACACCATACCACAAAACAATTCAAGACTTGCATAAGATACAGTGGAAGGCGTTGTCTGGATAATTACAGGTGATTTCAATTCTTCTGCTGCTGCTATGATTGCCTGAACCATCTCCATATTTTCAGCATTAAATGCACCAACTGCATATCCTCCTTCCTGTGCTTTTTTTAATATAGTATTCGAGCTTACCATTGTCATATTTTTCATTCACCTTTTCTCATATTTTTCCACCTTGTATCTTTAAATACTTTTTACGGTTTCTGCATTATATATATATTGTTTCAACAATATCTCTATTGATTTATCCATTTCTAATGTCTCATCAGTATATAATGCATTTCTTCTCCTTAGCCAAATTCATTGGAAAGTTTTTCACAATCTCATCATTCTTCTTTATTTCAGCATAATTCAACACTCTTAGTAAGAGTAACCGGAGAAGAAATTGCATTTTTTTGCTGATTTTATATTTTCATACATTTATAAGTATTGTCTATATTTCTAATTTAGTTGAGATAATTACATTTCAATCAAGACTTTTAAACTTGTATCTTTGTTCTGCTCAATATATTTAAACGCTTCTGCATAGTCATCAAATTTAAACGTTTTTGATAATAAAGGCTTCATATTAATTTTACCGGCCGCCATATAATCAATAGTATCCTGGAAATCCTTTTCAACATACATCAAGGAACCGATAATTCTGTATTCACGATCCTGAACCCAAGCTAAATTGATCGCTGGAGTAGACCCAAATACACCTACGATTACAATGTCGTGACCTTTCTTTGAAAACTCAATCGCTTGATTTACAGTAGCTCCGATTCCGACACATTCGAAGAATATATCTGCACCTTCATTGCCAAAAGCCTGCTCAATCGCCTCTTTCATAGAAGTTTTTCCTGTATTAGCTGTATGTGTAATTCCACATTGTTTTGCAACATCTAGACGATAATCTGACAAATCAGTTATGAGCACACTTTTTGCTCCTTCTGCCAATGCTGCCTGCGCTGTTACATTACCGATTGTACCGGCTCCCATAACAACAACATTCATACCTTTAATATTTGAACCACTTCTTACCGCATGAACACCAACCGCTGCTGGTTCAACCATGGCTGCTAATTCATCATTCATTCCTTCTGGTATTTTCTTTATCAGTGCAGCATCAACATTGAAATATTCACATGCGGCACCTGGAGTCTGGCATCCTATTACTTGCAAGGAATTGCAAATATTGTATCTTCCATTTTTACATGGTTCACATTCATGACAGAATTCCTGTGGCATCGTTGTAACAAGATCTCCGATTTTAATATCCTTAACTTCCGCACCTACTTCTACAACTTCACCTGCCATTTCATGTCCCAAACGAATTGGGAATGACATAAACGGATGTTCCCCATAGTATGCATGGATATCCGAACCACAAATTCCTATTTTTTTAACTTTCATCAATATTTCATTCGACTTGATAACTGGTTTTTCAATTTCACTAAATTCGATTGCCTGTTTGCTTGTTAAAATTGCCTGCTTCATTTTTCATTCCTCCATTTTATTAAATGTATTCCCGGTATTTTCCGGGAATACATTTATCAACATCTGTGGTTAAATAGATTACTATTTGAGCATTCCATTTTCTGTATATCTTGTGATAAATTCTGCAACATTCTCTTCTGTAATAAGTGTTACAGGAATCTGTACTTTTTCGAATCCTTCACTATTTGCTTTAGTCAGAACCTCATTACAGATACGAGCACCTTCTTCTGCCATAACCTTAGCATCCTGTAATGCAGTAGCTGTCATTTCACCATTCTCAACTGCTACAGCAGCATCTGCAAGACCATCAACACCAAAGAACTTAATATCATCCTGAATTCCTGCCTCTTTTGCCGCTTCATAAGCGCCGATTGCCATAGCATCATTCATAGATATAACAGCATCGATCTTATCACCATGCACCTGAATCCAGTTTTCCATGAGTTCCATTCCTTTACCTTTTTCCCAGTCACCAATCTGCTCATCTAAGATGGTCATATTAGTCTTTCCGAAAAGATTTTCCTCATATGCTCTACGGCGTTCAATAGAATCTGTATTTCCTGATGGTCCCAAAAGAACAACTACATTAGCGTCATCAGGCAACTGTGACTTAGCATATTCAGAAACAACAATACCTAAATCATATGGATTTGCAATAACACTGGAAGCATTCTCTACGCCAAAGTCATCCAGGTTAATCATCATAAAAGGAGTTCCCTCTTCAATATAGCCAGCTACAATATCATCTTCTGCCGCTGGTTCTATTGGTAATAAGATAACATAGTCATATCCTTGTGCTACACATGTTTCCATATTACTTAACTGAGTTTCAAGTTCACCTTTAGAGTCAATAACTGTCAACTCTATGTCATCATATGCTTTAAATGCAGTCGTTAATTCATCAGCTAACCAAGATGCGAAAGTCATCGACATATCTGTAGGAAGAAAAGCTACTTTAAAGGTATCTCCACCGTTTGCTACTTCCTCATTTGTGGTTCCTTCTTCTTTCGTGGTTCCCTCATCCTTGCTAGCGCCACAGCCCAATAACATGCTCGCCACCATAGCCACCATTAAAAACATACTAACAAACTTTCTCATTTTCATAAAAAATCCTCCTTGTTTTATTATTTATTTTCACTCTTTTTTACATCAGATGTTGATGCCATAATTTTAATACCTGACTTTTGATTCTTTGAAAAATAATCAGCAAGAACGGCAAAGATAATGATGGATCCCTTAATTATCATCTGGAGATAAGAATCAACCCCAAGCAGATTCATGATGTTATTTAATACACCAATTATTACTGATCCTAAAAATGTTCCAAATGCAGTACCTGCACCACCGGAAAAACTTGTGCCACCAATGACAGCGGCTGTAATTGCATCCGTCTCATATCCGCCGCCTTCACTTGGAATACCAGCGTTTAATCGACCCATCATTACCATACCGGCAATTGCTGCAAACATGCCAGAAACTATAAATATTGCCCATTTTACTTTACAGACTTGTACCCCAGCTGCATTTGCAGCATCAGAATTACCACCAATTGCATATAGGTAACGTCCAAATTTTGTATACTTTAGTACAGTGTGCGTGATTATCAACATGATGATCATGAACAATACCGTAACCGGAAGGAAGCCAAATAACTTACTCTGCCCTAATACTTTAAAATTACCGATTTTATAGATATTCTGCCCGCCTGTATACAACGAAATTGCACCAAAGCATATAGTTTGCATAGCCAAAGTGACGATAAAAGAAGGCAATTTGAAATATGCTACAAACAACCCATTCACCGCACCTACAGCTGCACCAAGCAGCACTCCAAATGTAAAAGCAAGAAACAGATTTCCAGTCGCTATATACATGATACAAGCAAATGTACCTGCCATACCTGCTAAAAAGCCAATCGAAAGATCAATCTCACCACTAATAATAATCATCGCCTGAGCAAAAGCACAAATTGTAACAATACTAACCTGCTTTAAAACATTCGTTAAGTTTGTAGGGGTTAAAAAGTTTTCTGATAAAATTGAACAAATAGCAATCATACCGATCAAAATTAATACCAATGAGTATTTCCTTAAATTCGGTTTCGTTTTTTCTTTCATTACAATCTCCTTTCCTTATACCTTAAATCTATACCTCTGTCTTAGTGGCTAACTGCATGATTCTTTCCTGTGCAAAGTCCTGACGCTCTAGACAGCCAGTAATATATCCCTGGTTCATAACATAAATCCTGTCACTCATACCAATAAGTTCAGGCAATTCAGAGGAAATCATTAATATCGAATATCCTTTTTTTGCCAAATCAGTAATAATGTTGTATATTTCCAATTTGGCTCCAACATCAATACCGCGAGTAGGTTCATCCAATATTAATAAGTCACTTTCCAGCATTAACCACCTTGCTAACAATAATTTTTGCTGATTACCTCCACTAAGAGATTGTATCGGTGTTTCTATTCCCGCAAACCTTACCTTCAGCATTTCAGACATTTCTTGTGCTTCCTGTATTTCTTTTTTCAGGTTCATAAAGACACCTTTACGGATACGATGGCTTGCAAGTGTTATATTTTCTCGGCAGCTTCTAACTCCAACAATTCCTTCTTTCTTACGATCTTCCGTAAGCATTAAAATTTTACTTTTTATTGCATGGGTAACATTTTTAGGCGTGTATTGCTTTCCACTTAATATTATCTCTCCTGAATCCAATGGATCCAATCCAAAAATCGCGCGACAGACTTCACTTCGTCCAGCACCAACCAGACCCGCCATACCCACAATTTCTCCTTTTTTAACATTGAAGGATACATTTTTAAACATACCTTCGCTACAAAGATTCTTCGCTTCAAAGGCTACTTCGCCAATAGGAAAAACCTCCTTCGGATATATGTTCTCGATGGAACGGCCAACCATATGTGCTATAATGGATTCTTCTGTAAAATCACTTACGGATCCTGAAATAATACTTTTTCCATCGCGGATAATTGTAATATCATCTGCTATTTGAAAAATCTCTTCCATTTTATGGCTAATATAAAGAAAACTGATTCCCTGTTTTTTGAGTTGCGCAATTTTATCAAACAGCAGCTTTACTTCTTTATTAGAAATGGAAGATGTTGGTTCATCCATAATAATTACCTGTGCATGAAAAGCAACTGCTTTAACAATCTCTAACATCTGGATGCTGGCGATGGGCAACTCTTTGATCTTTGTCCTTGGATCATAAGGCAGATCGTTCTCCTCCAAAATTTTTTTAGCCCGTTCCATCATATCTTGCCATTTTACCCAACCTGCTTTACCTGGCTGGCGTTTCATGAAAATATTTTCTGCAATAGATAGCTCAGGGAAAAAATTCAATTCCTGATATATCATAGCAATTCCAGCATCCGCCGATTCCATTGGTCCGGAAAACGAAACTTCTTTACCATCCAGAATAACTCTGCCGGCATCACGTTTATACAAACCATTGATGATTTTCATCAATGTTGATTTTCCTGCTCCATTTTCACCGACAACTGCATGCACTGTACCTGGTCTTAAACTGATATTAACATCATCCAATGCTTTTACACCTGGAAAAGACTTAGAAATATTCTCTAATTGCAGTTTATATACGTCTCCCATAGCATGATGCTCCTTTCCTCATTCTTTGCCTCTTTGGCTGGTTTCCGCCTCTGAATTTCATATGTTGAATCTGCATGTACTGATATAACTGACTAAGCGTAATATCAACACGATTCAACAAATCACTCACAGCATCACCTATTGCATTCTATCATATTTCGTACTGATTCAGGACTGATTTTTCCTTCCATCGGACCAAATGCTGCTGCATTCAATGCTCCAGCTGCAGCTCCCATTTTTGCGGCTTCTTCAACATCTTTTCCCTGAACCAGTCCCGCTATGAATGCCCCATCAAAGCAATCGCCTGCACCAGTTGCATCCTTCTGTTCTACCTTATACACTTCAACTTCTATCAAACCATTCCGAGTATAAACTTTACTGCCTTTAGATCCATTCTTTAGTACAAGCACTTCCATCTTCGGATTTTCAAAACATTTTTCTACTGCTTCTTCTATTGTGGATGCGCCCATGGTCATCAGAAGTTCTTCTACTCCAGGGAGAAATACGCTTGTATTATCCAACACTTGTTTTATCACAGCATTTATTGAGTCATCCGTAAAGAGTTCTTTTCTAATATTAGGGTCAAATGATATCTTTGTGCCATTTGCAACCATCATATGCATGGTTTTCAAGATTTCTTGTGCGAAATCTTTGTTAGCCATTAAGGAGCACCCCATGATATGCATAAACTTCACCTTTGCAAAGTCACCTTCTGCCGGTGCTTTAGCTTCAACTGCTGGTGTATTCCCCATATGAAAAATGAATTTTCTGGATCCGTCACCAAAGTATGTAACAAATGCTACTCCTGTAGCTCTTTCTTCACTTTCAATAACATGGCTGCAGTCAACACCGTCTTTCCTCAACCTCTCCAAAAGGCACTTTCCAAAATCATCTTTTCCGACACCTCCGACAATTGCCGTCTTGCATCCAAGCCTGGCTGCAGTATCGATAAAGATAGCAGGCGCACCACTAGGAAACGGACCTCGGAATGTGCCTTCCTCGTATAGTTGAACATCTTCCTCCGTTCTCATTACTTCAACAAGCATTTCACCCATAATTAAGATATCTGCCACGACCACATCCTCCTTAACTTAAACAGCATTTCTTCAAGTAAACTAATGAATCCGCGATATATTGATCCATTTGTTCCGGCGTCGCATTGTTGCTTAAATCTCTCCAAACTCGGATATCATGGCCAACCTGACCGCCTTTTAACATAAACGGTTCCATAACTACAGCTTTTTTATAGTTGATATCTCTAAGGGCTTTTCCAATTTCCGGCCAGTTGATAGTGTTGTTCATTCCCGGTAATTTTCTATTGCATTCTCCTACATGAAGATGGCCTAGAAGATTTCCGGCTTTTCTGATTGCCTCATACATATTGTCTTCTTCAATGTTCATATGATAAGTATCCAACAGAATGTTGATATGTGTACTTCCTACTTTTCCAACATATTCTATTGCCTCTGCACAGTCAGTTAATATATATGTTTCATTTCTGTTTAACACTTCGAGTGCACATTCGATATCTAACTCCTCAGCTGTCTTACCTAGTTCCTTTAGGCATGCTATACTTCTTTCCCAGGCTGCTTCTTTATCTGTATCAGCAAAATCCGCTGGCCAAAAAGAATAAATAGCTCCTACTAGTGATTTTGATCCAAGTTTTTTCATGTTATAAAGTATCGTTTTGAAATATTCCAGACCATGTTCTCTTACTGCCGGGTCTGCTGAAGCAAAATCATTGTCTTTTGACGGTCCACTGTTGGTTGTAAATTCAATATTTCTTTCAGCTCCTATCTCTTTCAGCTGTGTGATCTCTTCATCTGACATATGATATAAATGGTCAGCTCCAATCTCAAGAATATCAAATCCAATATCTGCGACCTTATTTGTTAAAGCAATGTAATCACATTTCCATTCTGTTCCCCAATATGCATATCCTGTACCAAATTTCATTTTAATCTCCCTTTCATTTAAATGCTCGTGCATAATTTTTAGCAAAAACAACTCACCAATAGTTCTATTACAACTCAGCACTTTTATTTATTGTGCTCGTGCTCTTTAACGTGTTTTCATTCTATCATCCCTTTTTATATATTGCAATATACACTTATTCCTATTTTTTCGCCATATTTTTTGTGTATTTTGCACAAAGGCTTAATATTTATATTGCTCGTGCACGTTTTTATGGATATTTTAAAATTACTATGTTATAATAGCTTAAACATAAAATATAATTATTGAGGTAAATACTATGGCCGTTACAATTAAACAAATTGCAGAACTTGCCAATGTTTCGAGAGGTACAGTTGATAAGGTTCTGAATGAACGCCCCGGCGTAAAAGACGCTACGCGTCAAAAAGTATTAAAAATAGCACACGAATTAAATTACCAACCCAATTTTCTTGGAAAAGCATTAGTTCAGAGTAAAAATCCCATAAAAATAGGTATTATATTAACTCCTGAATACAATCCATTTATACAGAAAATGCTAGTAGGCGTTCAAAATGCTCAAAACGAATTTTCTGCTTTCGGAATTGAAACCAGTGTTAAAATGCCTATTTCATTAGAACCAGCAGAACAAATCAGTATATTAAACAGCCTGGAGTCAGAGGGCGTTGAGGGGATAGCTGTATTTCCCCTCGACGATGATGCGGTAAGAAATAAAATCAATCAACTTATCGACAAGGGGATTGCAGTTATTACGTTTAATTCAAAAATAGAAGGCACTAATGATTTTTGCTTTGTTGGTCAAAACCATCACAAGGCTGGAAGAATTGCTGCCGGCTTATTAATGAAACTGCTCCCCCCAGAAGGTGATGTGGGCATCATCATAAGTTCCCATTATTTATCATGCCATCGGGATCGTCTACAAGGATTTCTAGAAAAATTGAAAGACTCCTCCTCTTCCATCAATGTTTTTGATGTGCAGGAAAACCAAGACCGTAAGGATGAAGCTTTCAAAATCACTCTTGAATATTGCAACCAGCATCCTCAACTGAATGGACTGTACATAACGGGTGGCGGAGTCTCCGGCGTCGGAAGTGCTCTAAGCCTGTTAAATCTTTCTCATAAAGTAGCCGTGATTTGTCATGATCTGGTACCCGATACTTTAGAATTACTACAAAACGGGACAGTAGATTTTGCTTTAGGGCAAAGTCCCGAATATCAAGGCTACCTGTTAGTTAAAATACTATTTGAATATTTAGTAAAGAAGCAGGAACCTACTAGCAGGAACATTGATGTTCCGATTACGATTGAAACCCAAGATACTATATAAGACACTTCTCCTTTAAGCACCATAATCATTTATATTAAAGTATTTTCTCGAGTTGTTGTTATTAGGTGTGAAATTCCCTTGAATAAAGTGGCTTCTCCGCACTGAAGTCCCCTAACAACCTCGTGAATGAGGAGGTTAGGGGACTTTGTGTTTCTTTATTGTACAATTCCATTATGAATATATTTCGGATTGAAACTATCACTTCTATGCAGTAATTGCATTTGATATGAGAATCATCTCCTCTCAAGCGATAAGCCTATCCGGTAGCCATCCGGATTTTAGCAAACAAAAATAGGACTACATTGGCTATGGATATCCGTCAGCATTTCCTCTGATTTCAATCTACGTCAATCTAGTCCTATCCAGATTTAAATACCTATTCACTTTCTACACTCTCAACAATACATACGGGGTATAAAACACTTCATATACCAAAACGGATTAGGACTAAGCCGCCCAAGCCCTTAAGTTTACTGGACTTTTTCGACCTGTCACAATAATAACACGTTCCCCTGTAGCAGATATCAGCAAGGCCTTATCCTTCTTCTTATCCCTCAATTCCTCCAGCGCCCTGGTCGCTTCAACCTGCATTTTATTCGGCTTGAATGTATATGTTTTCATTCGTGCCAATTTTTGCTTCACACGAACCTTCTTATTTTCCTGATAGATTTTATCGTAGTCACTTATCCACTCTTCCGTCAGAATTTCCGCAGTTTTCCACATAAACTGGAATTCTTCGTTGGTTTCCTTGATTAACTCCCCATCCTCAAGCGATGTCACCTTCAGATTCCATTCTTTATTTGATTTCAGCGCGTACTGGGTCAGATTGGAGCTGCCCACTATGAATGTATGCTTTTCGCTGTCTGTCCAGTCCTTGAACATATATCCTTTTGTATGAAAGTGTTCTTCCGTAAAGACTTTGACTTCAAGGTTGGAAAACGCAAGCAATTCCCGCAGCGCATCCGGTTCGTTAAAGGCCAGATAATCGGTAGTAAGAATCTTTCCTCTGATTCCCTTCTTCTCCAATTCCTTAAATGTCTCTTTTAAAACCACGAGACCGCTCTTTGTGATAAATGCAACTGAGAACCAGAAGGATTCGCAGTGATTCAGTTCTTTTGCAATATTTGCGAGAACTGTATTTCCCCTTTTTGTATCGTTGAATAGTAGTTTTGGACGCAGTTCTTCTGCGGATTCGAAGCTGCTTTCGATGAAACCTGTTTTTGCTGCGTCTAATATGTTTTGTGCTAGATTATTCATATTTCCTCAATCCCCCCTTTACCTGATAGCATACCATATATTTACATTCCACAAGATGAGTTTTTGGTGTGCGATGAATAACTTACCGTTCCTAAAACTTTTCTAAGCATGAAATAATGGAGACATTCTGGAGAGTCTCTATTCTGATCGGTTCGCGATTGCCTACTTTGTATTCATTCACTACATTTCTTTGAATCAAGTA
>NZ_FMKA01000051.1 GCF_900096945.1 Anaerobium acetethylicum
TCGTGATGATGAATACTTCTTCCTTAAACTGTTTGATATCAGCAGGAAGACTTATGTCAGAAATCCTTTATCCCACAAAATTTGTGATTGAGCCATTTTTCTTATAAATATATTGAAAATTTCAGAAAACCAAATATATTTTCATTATAATATCAATATCATTTACGATAAGGAGATCATCATGGAACCTCATTTATATAAAGCTGTTTCAAAAGATAAGTTGTTTGATATCATAAAATCCCTGCATACCTGTTTTGAACTTCCAATGCAGATACTTTCTGAAGATGGAATCGTTCTTAAAACCGCTGGGGAACCTCCACAATTCTGTAACGTACTTGAGCAGGAAGAGAATGTCTCCTTTCAGTGTAAGGAAATTTACAACAAAGCCTGCTTAATTGCATTTTCCATGGGGGAACCATATATATTTTCCTGTCCTGCAGGAATGTATAATATTATCATACCTTTGATCATAAAAGAGACCATCTTAGGCTCGTTACGAATTGGTCCTTTCCTTATGAATACTCCTGATTCCATTTTTATGACGGAAGTTTCTAAACACGTAAAACTCCCTGTTGACAGATTATTTGAACTGGCGGATTACGCAGCTGAAGTTCCTTATCTGCTTCCGTCCAAAGTGACGGAGATATCAAAATTAGTTTTTTATTTTACTGAAAGTCTTGTGGAGGACTCCAGGAAGGACTATGAAACAAAGAAAAACAAGATGCATCAGCAGGCAAAGATAAATGAATCCATTCAGATATTCAAGTCCTATGGTTTGTCAGAGGCGAGTTCTTACCCTTATGAAACAGAGAAAAAATTAGTAAATGCAATTAGAAATAAGGACACCGAACTTTCGAAAGCCTTACTAAATGACTTATTGGGCAATGTCCTTTTTTCCAAAGGCAGTTCCATTGAATATACGAAATCACGTTCTTTGGAATTAATCTCATTATTATCCCGCGCTTCCATTGAGGGCGGGGCAAAGGCAGAGCTGGTATTTAAAATAAACAACCGCTTCATGGAAGATGTCCATTCTTTAGAATCAATGGATAAGCTATGTTACTGCCTGCAGCAGTCCATTGACTATTTTATTGAAAGCATGTTTTATCAGGTGCCTCACCAGAATAAAAAAATAGTACAAAAATCGATTGCATACATGGCAAAACATTATTCCGAAAATATCACATTGGAAGAAATTGCAGACACCGTTCATTTGAATCCCTCTTACTTTTCGACTTTATTTAAAAATTCAACCGGTACTTCTTTTAAAGAATATCTGACGGGCATCCGTATTGAAGAAAGCAAGAATCTGCTGGAAAATACGAATTATTCGATTATAGAAATTGCCATTGCGACAGGATTTGCAAATCATAGCTATTTTGCCAATGTTTTTCGCAAGTATACAGGTATGACACCAAAAAATTACAGGAAATAGGTTTTTGCTATTTCTACCATTCGCCTTGCACGGTCAAAGGATGCATTCGCAGGATATTCGCACCCGGTTGCTAACATGAATCCGCCGCCTTTTGCCATTGCATCTATACTGTCCCTGCATTCTTTATCCCAGTTCTCATCCGTTCCTATTGCAGCACTTGCCGGTGTAACACAACCGATCAGAGTTACTATGTCTCCATATTTTTCTTTGCATTCTGCAAAATCAGCACAGTCATCAGGCGGATATAAGAATGAAATTGCGGCTGGTTTCATTCTCTTAATCTGAACATCAAAATATATTCTTTCTCCACAGTTATGTATCATAACAAGCCCGCCTCTGTCCGCAATAACTTTAGCAAGTTCCTCGCACAGATCCCCCTCCATGTCATCCCACATTTTCTTGCTCATGATGGAACCTGATGCAAATAATGTATCAAGCATGATGCCGTTTACTCCTGTGTCCATTAAAGCATTACAATAGTCTTTTAACGTTTCATTGATTTCTCTTGCGGCAGCATGTACGACCTCCGGCTCATCGTAGATGTCCATATACAGGTCCTGCTGATTTCTCAACATGGAAAGAACACCCAAAGGGCCAAATACAAAAGCAACCACTGGAAATTCTCCCTTTGATGCTTCAACTAATTTCTTACATACCTCAATATGCATCATCATACGTTTGGATGCTCTGTAATCTACTTTCCTGATTGTTGCATAATCTTCAATATCCTGGATTACACATTTATCATAATTTGGATGTGCCGCCTCATTTTCCGGATAATGAAGTTCCTGTCCCCAGGCATCACATTCTACCGAAAGATCAATCAGTGTAACAATACAATCCAGGTCAAATTCCTCTCTTGCCTTTAGCAGAGCCTCTGCACAAATATCTGCATCTGTTGCCCACTCCTTATAAGATGCATGAATAAGGCGGCGGGAAGCCCCGCTGATAATCGGATATACTGGCACTCTGTCAGCTTCCTTATGCTGTAACGCCGCAACCACTCGTTCCATAGATGTCATAATAAACCCTCCATTATTTTTGAACTATTTGTTTTGATCTGTTCATGAAATATTTCAAATCTGATTTCATTATACTGAAATGGTAATTTATAACTATCGGGATTTCTGGAAAACTAACAATTTTTTTATCTCTCTTAATAAAATATTATATAAATCAGTCTTTCATAGAAAAACAAAGAGTTTCGCTTGCAAAACTCTCGCGCTGATGCGCAGCCGCTTCAGCTCCACTAACCTAAAACTTGAAGGCGAAAACACTTTGCAGTGCGGAGGGCTGATTGACGATAGTCAATCAAATACCACAAGCCCGACTGCACATCCCCCGGAGGGTTTTAATATCATAGGCCGTACTTCCCTATGATATTAAGACGTTGGTACTTGGGTCGCGTGTTCTGCGGCCCTACGTACCACTACGTCTTCATCTAAGCGAGAGCGCGCTGCGAATCAACATGTTTTGCACACCGCCATCTGATACGCAGTGATACAAAACATGATTCAATGAGCAGCTTTATGAAGACGTTGGTACTTAGGCCGCGTACTTTGCGGCCTTACGTACCACTACGTCTTCATTTAAGCGAGAGCGTGCTGCGTATCAACATGTTTTGCACACCGCCATCTGATACGCAGTGATACAAAACATGATTCAATGAGCAGCTTTATGAAGACGTTGGTACTTAGGCCGCATACTTTGCGGCCTTACGTACCACTACGTCTTCATCTAAGCGAGAGAGCCCTGCGAATCAACATGTTTTGCACACCGCCATCTGATACGCAGTGATACAAAACATGATTCAATGAGCAGCTTTATGAAGACGTTGGTACTTAGGCCGCGTACTTTGCGGCCTTACGTACCACTACGTCTTCATCTAAGCGAGAGCGCGCTGCGAATGAACATGTTTTGTATCACGTCCTCATTACGAAAACTGTGCAAAAAAAGCACCCCAAAACTTCGAAAAGTTTTAAGGCGCTCCTGTATTTATATGTGATACTCCCCGCTTGTTACTTAATCAAGATGATATACCTCTTCCATGTCAGCCCACCATTCCCCTTCTTTTCTTGAATCCAGGGGCGTCTGGAAAGGTTTTACTAAATCCCACCACTTCCGGGTCGTTTCATCGTCTGCCATTTTTTTCATATCGGCATCGTAATCATCGCCCGTATATTCAAAATAGCTGAACAGCAGCCCATCATGGTAGTAGATCGAATAGTTCTGGATCTTGCACGCTTTGATCATGTCATTTACTTTTTCCCAGGCATTTGCATGATGATATTTGTAATCATCCAGTTTGTCCGGTTTTACCGCAATGACGGATCCATATCTCTTTACCATAAAATCGCCTCCAATTTAAACCGGATAAATTTTTTGAGCTTCGTCGAAGAGCGCCTTGATATTGCAAGGCGGTACATCAGGAAGGATTGCCTCATGGCTTGGCGAAACAATAAGCCCGCTTGGGAATATGCTTCTCAATTTCCGAACCGTTTCCTTCACTTCTTCCACGCTGCCATTTACAAGCAGGTCCTGGGTATCAACACCTCCGCAGAAAGATGCTCTGCCTTCAAATTTCTCTTTGAGGATCTGCGGATCCATTCCTTCTGCCAGGGCCTGGATCGGATGGATGATATCCACCCCTGCATCGATCAGATCCGGAATAACATCAGCAATGGAGCCGCAGGAATGATAGATGACTTTAAGACCGTAGGAGTGCGCCTGCTCAACAAGCCTTCTGCATCCCGGGATGATGAATCTGCGTACCATCTCCGGCGATATCATCAGCCCCCTCTGGCTTCCCATGTCATTTCCGATCAGAACGACATTCAGCCTTCCCTTGGTGGCTTCATAGAAGATTTCATTTGCCTTCAGATAGAACTCCATAACCTTCTCATTCACCGCTTCATAGATTTCCGGGTTGGCTACCATGTTCATCAGGGCAGTCTCCATACCGAACGCAGCGCACGTATCCTGAAAATGGGCGGACCACATAATCCCCAATACCGCTTTGTCTTCAGGGGCATTATCCACCCTTCTTCTGCATTCCTCCACATCGATGTATTTAGCCGGATCGGGCCATTCAAAAAATTCCAGATCTTCCAATTCCTCCGCATCTGCAAAACAGCCCGGCTCAGTCAGGGTCCTTTCCTCGGCATCCACGTCGCTTCCGTCCATGTACCAGTCAAATGCCGCATAAATGGCGCTTGCTGTTTCAGATTTATAAGGCACCTCAACGGCATAGAAATCATCGCCAACCGCCAGTTTCAATTCATGCATATCTTTAACACCGTAACATTCAAACAGAGCAGGCTGTGCAAAAATGTCTGGCATCCCTAACCATGCCGCAGGCCTGTCTACCGGCCGCCTTTCAACAGTTGCATAAAATCGTTCAATGCTATTCATAAAAAACCTCCTATATCATGTCATTCATTTAATCTATATGGTATTCATCATTCAATCCGTATGACTCTGTCTGTTAGTTCTGGGAACGTTTCTGTATGCTGTTGATGATAACTGCCAGGAAGATTACAAGGCCTTTCACAACGCTCTGCATATATGCGTTGACACCTAACAGTACCATGCCGTTCGCAAGTATTCCTACAAAAAGCAGGCCGATGATTGTTCCTCCCAGCTTTCCCTCTCCGCCTGCCATGTTGGTACCTCCTATAATGGCACCAGCAATGGCATCCATTTCCCAGCCATTTGCACTGGTAGGATCTCCGGAACGTACTTTTGAGGTCAATAATAAACCGGCCACGCCGCATAATGCGGAGGATATTACAAACACCATTGTTTTCACTTTTTCAACATTAATACCTGATAATCTTGCCGACTCTTCATTGCTTCCGATTGCATAAATCGAACGTCCGAATGCCGTATATTTCATGATATAGATAAAAACAGCATAGAAAATGATCATGTATATGACAAGAATCGGAATACCAAAAATGCTCTTTGCCGCGACAGCCCCAAAGACTTCCGGAAGCCCTGCCTTTGGATACCCTCCGGTAATTGTCTGGGCAAGTCCACGTACAGCCTGCATCAGGGCCAGGGTAACCAGGAATGAATGCAGTTTCAGCTTCGCCGTAACACCGCCTGAAACAAACCCGAGCAGTCCGCCAATACCAACCACCAATAGAACTGCCAGCCATATGGGCACTCCTGATGTCATCATCATTGCCCCGGTAACGGAACAGAAAGCAACAACTGACCCAACACTCAAATCAATATTTCCACTTATGATGATCATGGTCATGCCAATCGCTACAATAGACTGTATGGATATCTGTTTTAAGATCGTCATCATATTACCTGTTGTTAAGAACTTATCATTAGCCACCGCTAATGTAATGCTCATCAGCACCAGAACTATGTACATGATGTATTTCATCAAAAAATCCTTTACATTAAATTTGCTCACTTCATTTTTTCCTTTTAATACCACAGTATTATCTGCTTTGATCATCATATTTCCTCCCTGGTCTTTCAATCTGTTACACTGCCTGTTTTCTTGTCGCATAATCCAGTAAGATATCCTGGGTTAGCTCCTTGTTCTCAATTTCTCCTGTTTTCTTTCCCGCTGCCAATACGATGATTCTGTCCGACACCTGCAATACTTCCGGAAGTTCAGAAGATATCATGATGATGCCGATTCCCTGCTTTGCCAGATCATCGATCAGGTCATAGATCTGATTCTTTGATCCTATGTCAATGCCTCTGGTAGGCTCATCCATAATCAGTATTTCCGGTTTTGTAGCAAGCCATTTGGCTATGACTACTTTCTGCTGGTTTCCTCCTGATAAATTGCCCGCTTTCTGTGCACTGTCCCTGCATTTTATTTTCAGGGAACTTATATAGTCATCCATGAGCTGAACTTCTTTATCCAGATCCAGGCCAATAAACCGCTTTAGCTTATCAAGTATCGTCATTCCTAAATTGGTATGAAGCGGCAGATTCAGAATAAGGCCTTCCTCCTTGCGGTCTTCAGAAATGAAGCCGATTCCAGCCTTTTTTGCATCCGCAGGATTTCGGATCACTGTTTCCTTGCCGTGAATACAGATCTTACCGCTATCTTTGGAATCCACACCAAAAATGGCTCTTACCAGTTCTGTTCTTCCTGCGCCCGCAAGCCCTGCTATTCCCAGCACTTCCCCTTTATGAAGCTGAAAGCTGATATTTTTGAACTTCTTGCCTGAAGAGAAGTTCTGAACCTCCATCAATACTTCAGATGTACTGCAGGGAGTCCTCTTTGTTTCGACCATGCCCGGACCGACCATGTTCTCAATTATCACTTTTTTTGGAGCTTCATCTATATTCAATGTTTTAATATATTTTCCATCTCTGTATACAGAAATCCTGTCTGCAATAATCGGCAGTTCTTCCAGCCTGTGTGACACATATACGATGCCAATGCCTTTTTCTTTTAACCCTTTGATCAGTTTAAACATGTTTTCAATATCATTATCCGACAGCGAAGCCGAAGGTTCATCCATAATCAATACCTTAATATCATTGGACAGTGCTTTTGCGATTTCGACGAGCTGCTTCTGGGCAACGCTCAGACTGCCTACGATCGTATTCGGACTGATATCGCTTTCCAGCATGTCCAGTATTTTTTTTGCATTTTCAATAATCTCCTGCCATTGTATCTTTTCAACAGGACCATGTTTTTTACTGATCAATTTGCCCAGATAAATATTTTCAGCAACTGACAGTGTATTGATCAGGCTGAATTCCTGATAAACTGCGCTGATGCCAAGTTCTCTTGCCTCAAAAGTGGATTTTACATTTATTTCTTTGTCTTCCAGATATATATGGCCTTCATCTTTGGAGTATGCGCCTGTAATAATCTTGATCAATGTACTCTTCCCCGCACCGTTGGCTCCAACAAGTGCATGCACTTCACCGCTTCTAAGTTCCAGCTCTGCATTGTCTAATGCAAGTGTTCCGCCAAAACTTTTAGAAACACCTTCTGCACGTAAGATTGTCTTTGACATAATATCACCTCAATTTTCTGCTTTTCATGATAGGAGGGATTTCATAAATCTTGAAATCCCTCCTCAGTTCATTCCTTATTCAACTAAGGATTTATGATCTTCTACATATTTTTCAATTTCTGCTACATCATCTTTCACATATGTTTTTAAATCAATCAGCATTTTCTCTTCATATGTTTCGCCTTTTACAGCTTTCACTGCATTTGCAATCGCATTATATCCGATATCATATGGCATCTGGGTCGTTACAGCCTGCAGCGTAACATCGTCGCCCAGCATGGTCTTTGCAATCTCAATGCTCATGTCTGTACCCATGACTACAATATCTTTGTTTCCGATATTCTGCATATAAGCACTGCATCCAAGCAATGAAGTCTGATTCCATGCCCAGATTATATTCACATCAGGATTAGCAGTAAGAATCTGCTCTGTGATATCCATACCTTCATCCTGCATTTCAGCATCCTGTTCTGCAACTATTTCCAGTCCTTCTACATCAGCAATGACATCTTTAAATCCATTGCATCTTTCCACGCCGACTTCGTAGCTGTGGTTTCCAAGGATTGCAAGCTTGCATCCATCCGGATAATTATCTTTCACATACTGTGCTACATATTCGCCTGTCATTTTGCCAAGGTCATAGTTGGATACGCCTACAAAACCGTCTGTATCTGTGTTGACTGTGCAGTTCCACGCAACCACCGGAATTCCTGCTTCTCTCGCCGCATCTACTGCCGCAGCAGAAGCATCTGCCGAAAGCGGACAAATGGCAATGGCATCTGTACCCTGGGCAATGAAGGTTGACACGTTATCGGATTCTTTGGAAACTTCATTGTCTGAGCTGACAATATTCACTTTTACGCCTAATTCTTTTCCTGCTGCCTCCATGCCCTGCATAACTTCTGCAAACCATTCACCAGAAGTATTCATAATGACAGATCCGACTGTGATCTCATCAGCTGCAGCTTCTTTGTTGGAATCCGCTTCTTTTTCTGATACTGTTGAAGATGCTTCACCGCAGCCACTCAGGCCGGCAACTGTCATTGCAACACATAACATCATACTAAATACTTTCTTTTTCATTTTGTTCCTCCCATATGTAGTGATAGTTAATTTGTCCTCTTGATTACAAACAAATCATACTATAATAGAAGAAAGACATGAATTCAAAAAATTCATGTCTTTGTCTAAAAAATTCATATCAGGTCAATATTTTCCCTTTTCGAATTCGTCTATGTTATGTATTGTGAGAATCTGTATTGGAGTTTTGTACCACGGCCTGACCGGCTCCCCATTTACTGCATCTACTGCACAATAAATACTGTATTTTCCTTCATACTCGGCTGATTGTGTGACGATTCCATATATTTCGTGGTTCTTTACAGCCTGGATATATTCCTCATCTTCCCCTATCCCGATGAGGCGGATCTGCTCCTCTTTTCCCAGCTGTTCAACAGCTCTGTATGCACCCATCGCCATATTGCTGTCATGACAGTAGATCACATCCAGATCCTCATTCATTCTGATCAGGTCATATGCTGCCAGATATGCCTTTTCCCTGTCCCAGCCACCGTTTATGATTCCAACAACTTCGATCTGCGGACATAGTTTTATTTTTTCATAAAAAGCTTCTGTCCGGTATACCGCCGGGTCGCTGCCTGGCGCGCCTTCAATAATGCCCACTCTTCCGCCTTCCGCTCCCAGCGTGTCAATCAGAATCTCCGCGGCAAGCGCCCCTTGTTCCGACATGCTGGCCCCGACATATGTATCAATGTATTCCGTAGATACCGAATCCACCTTCATATTCAGGTTGATGACAGGTATGCCGGCTTCTTTTGCAGCTTTCACAGATCCAAGCATGGACTTTGAATTGATCGGGCACAGAATGATCGCATCCACACCGGCTTCGATAAACTGCTTCATCTGTTCCTGCTGTATTTTTGCATTCCAATCGGCATAATGCAGCTCGATCGACACATCCCTCTCATCTGCCGCCTCCCGTATGTATTTCTCAAGCCGCACCATATATTCCGATTCCGGTGAAGCAAGCGATACACCTATGATCAGTTCCTGATTATCCTGCTTTCCATCAGTTTTATTTATACTCTCCGCAACATTTTCCTGATCAATGACCTGAATGGAGCTCATGGAAGTGATCAGCCCTATTATGACAGCCACAATCAATAGACTAAAAAAAAGCACTCTGCTGTTCTTCAACTTCATATCCCTCTGATTTCTTTTCTTCGTGATTATTATTCTGATGCTGGAATCGTTATCATAACCGTTGTCCCTCTGTCCACTTCAGATATAATCCGAATGAAATATGCCTTTCCGAAATATAGCTTGATTCTTTCATTTACGTTTTTAAATCCAATACCAGACCCGCGCCTCTTATCAGATTCTACCTTGCCATTGAGCAGAGCATCGCACTGTTCCCGGTTCATCCCGATGCCGTCATCCGAAACTTCGATCTTGATGTCCTCTCCTTCACGATATGCGCGAATGGATATTTTCCCTTTCCCCTTCTTTTCCTTGATGCCGTGATAGATGCTGTTTTCAACGATCGGCTGGACGATCAGCTTGATTGTTTTCATTTTCCGTACCTCATCCTGTATCTCAATGGAATACTCAAACTTGTTCACATATCGCATGCTTTGTATGGTCAGATAATTTCTGGCATGCTCAAGCTCTTCTTCGATTGTCAAAGTCTCTTTTCCCTGGTTCAAAGAAATACGGAACAGTTTCGCCAGTGCTTCTGTCATAGGAACTACATTGTCGTCTTTTATTTCAGCCATCCATATAATCGAATCCAGCGTATTATATAGGAAATGAGGATTAATCTGGCCTTGTAGAGCCTGCAGTTCAAACTTTCGTTTATCCTCCTGTTCCTGAATGATTTTATCCTCCAGGTTCTTCACCCTGTCAATCATATGATTGAAGCTTGTGGTCAGATCTCCTATTTCATCGCTTCTTGGCGGAAGCTCAAGCAGTTCCAGGTTTCCCTTATCAATGGTGTCCACCTGCCTCTGCAGGCTGGAAATCGGTTTTACAATATTCGTCATGACAACTTCAAGCAGCATTAACATAATTGCCAGAACTACGACAAATACTCCGACAATCAGCTTTGCCGTATTAACTGCAGATTTCTGTACCATGCTTAAAGGCGTCATCATCATGACATCCCACCCTGTTTTTTCCATCCTCTTGAAAACGATCTGATAGGCTTCTCCATCTACTGAATAAGTCAGATTTTCTTTTTTCCCTGACCGTATCGCATCCAGCAGTTCTTTTGAAATCTCATTATTCTCCAGGCTCAAATCCTTTTCCGTACCGGAAGCCTGCTCATAGACGACGGTTCCATCTTCATTGATTACGCAGATTTTCCCTTCAGATTCATGATAGATCCCCTCGCAGATCTCATTGATGCGGTTCAGATTCACATCAATCAGGATTACCCCTAAAAAAGAGCCATCTTTGTAATTCCTTATCATTCTGCTGACTGAAACCGTATTATCCGTATTTCCAAGTAAAAACGAATGCTTCTGCGGTCCTGTGACTTTCACTTGATCCGGGTCTTCTATAGCATCACGATACCACGGGTATTCCGTAAATGAATCCACTACATACTGGTAGGAATACATCGTCTTGTATAGCAGCAGCCTTTTTCTGCCAAAAATCATAATCGAAGAAACATCTATGCGGTCATTCAGTTCATTTCCAAATAATCTGGAGCTGATTTCATAATCCTGGACGCTCTTATTATTTGAAAAGCTGGAGTATCCGGTTTCATGATCTATTTCCTGTATCAGATAATTCTGGAGGTAATAATTATAGTTCGCTCCAATGGCAATGGAATCAAGTTCTTCTATATAATTGTCCAGATATGTCACTGCATTTTTGACCACTTTTTCTGAATACGTTATGTTATTATTCAGCAGGATTCTGTTATAGACATAGATAAACGAAAGCAGGAAAATAATCATGCTGCAGATGATGACAACAGAAGTCCACAATAAAGTCCTATTCTTGATTTTCATTTATATACTCCTTCAGATATCTTTCCCGATACTCAGATGGCGTAATGCCCACGCATTTCTTGAACGTCGTGCTGAAATAATGGGGATTTGAAAAGCCTGTATCAAATGCGATTTCATAGGTCAGCTTATTCGTAGTGATTAATAGTTCCTTCGCCTTATTCATTCTGACAGTTGTAAGGTATTTCACAAAATTTGTACCAGCTTCTTTCTTGAACAAGGCGCACAGATATCCCGTGCTGACGCCCGTATGATCCGCAGCTGTCATCAGCGAAAGCTCCTCGTCAGCATAATTCTCTTCCACATACTCCTGGATTTTATTCAGCATTGTTTTTGTATTCTTATTCTGAATCGACTGCAGTTCTCTGGATGCCGCCACTGCAAAGTCCAGAACGACCTGGAGTTCCTGGTCAAATGCCTGCATATTCTGAATGTCCTGGAACAGGTTCATTCCATGCTGCCAGATTCCATCGGACAATTGTTTTATTTCAGACAGCTCCTTTAATATTGAAACCATCATTTCGATGTAAATCATCTTAATATTGGTAATTGCTATATTCCTGTCTCTGAAAATTGTCACCTTGATTTTTTCAAAAATACTTATGATATCTTCCCTGGAAAGGAATTTCACTGCATAGATGAGTTCAGTGATCTCATAAGCCGGATAGTAAAATGACTTTTCCACGTATTCTATATCCTGGATGTCATATACTTCTTTGCTTCCCAGAGAATATTTGCATTCCATCGCTTTTTCTGCCTGGGAAAATGATCTGCACAGATCCTCCGGCCGGTCTGCGATTCCTCCCAGGGAGCAGGTAGTCTCGATATCGGTTATGGAAAAAATGATTTTCTGAATAACCTGCATGGTAGCATATACAATGGACCTGATATCTTCCATTTCATCTTCAAACTGAAACAGCACAATAATCCTGTTGTTTCCATCGTCAAAGATATAATGCTTGTCCCCGATTACATCCATGGTAATGTTCTTCACGGCAAACGTAAATAATTCCAGCTCGTCATTGTTCACTTCCGAAAAATCAGGATCCACAATGCCTACTATAAAATTTCCGCCCAGAAAATTGATATCGAGGCCTCTTGCCCTTTTCATACATTTTTCCTTATCTGATTCCTGAACGCAGATCAGGCTATATAATACATTTTCGCGTAATTCCGGAAGCGAGCGGTAAAGCTGGCTTTTCATTTCTGAAATATAGTTTTTCTGCTGCACTGCAAAATTCAGGTGGGTGCAGATTTTTTTCATTTCTTCATAAAGGGTCGCTGCCCCCACCGGTTTTAAAATATAGTTCTTTACGCCGTATTTGATCGCCTTCCGGGCATACTCAAACTCGCCGTAGCCAGTCAGGATCACAATATAGATGTCTGCATATTCCTCATATATGATTTTAGTCAGTTCCAGCCCGTCCATGAATGGCATGGCTATATCCGTCATGACCATATTTACCTTTTCGCTTTCCAGAATACGTAACGCATCCCTGCCGTCCTCAGCCTGCAGTATCCTGGAAAACCCCAGGGATTCCCAGTCTATCATTTTTGACATTGCATTTCTTACCAGTGCTTCATCATCCACAATCAGTAACGTATACATAAACCACCAACCTGCTTTTTATAGTTATAAATTATCCATATCCGGATATAAACCAAACGGAACATTCGCTTTCAGATGGACTATCCAGTGCTGGTTTCCATAAACCACACTGCAGTCCTGTTCCCTCTTTGCCGTAAGCCGGGCGTTCTTAAGCCGCCCCTTCTCCCACGACATGTCGACTGTGATATTTCCCCTGGCGAAAAGCCCTTCCACCTCTCCTGCTTCCCACGCATCCGGAAGTGCCGGCAGCAGCCGGATTATTCCCTTATGGCTTTGCAGAAGCATTTCGGCAACGGCAGCAGTCAGCCCGGTATTCCCGTCCAGCTCATAGACATGGTCAAACGCAAATGCACCCCTGGTCGGCGGATGGTAGACAAGGTCATTGGGCTCCAGAAGGTTCCCGATCATGCTCCTGATATGGCCATAGGCATCATTTCCGTCCCCGAGCCTTGCTGCATATAAGATGAGCAAGGACCTTGCCCACCCTGTATCTTCCCAGTTCTCGGCCGGCATCTGCTTCCTTCTCAAAGTCTCCTTTGCAGCCTCGCACAGTTCCGGCGTTTCCTCTGGATTCAGCTGGGAAAACGGAAATAGCCCCAGCAGGTGGCTGGTATGCCTGTGCTGCGCATCCGCAGGCGGCAGATCATGGCTCCATTCCGCAAGTTCACCCTCTTTTGTGATCCGGTATGGCAGCAGACGCTTCAGCTGACCTGATATTTCCTGATAAAACAGGGTGTTGTCCCGTTTCAGGACTTTGCATGCCTGCCTGTAGACACTGAACAGCTCCCGGATCATCAGGATCTCATAGGTGCATCCGTTGCTGATCTGAAAGGCCTTGTCTCCGCTTAGGAAGCTGTTTTCCGGCGAAATGGACGGCCCGCTTGTAAGCCATCCGGTATCTTCCTCCTCAAAGACGTACCTGCTGAAGAAGCGCGCGGCAGATTCAATTAGCGGAAACGCCCTATGGCGCAGGAATCCGTCGTCCTCTGAAAAAAGATAGTGCTCCCACATCTGCATCAGCACCCATACCCCGCCAGTAGGACAGGGCGCAATCGGCGAAGCCCAGTATGGTGCTGCATATCCCCATGCATTCGATACCAGCTCGCCGACCCATCCATCAAGGCCATAGGATCGTTCTGCTGTTTCTTTCCCTGATTCCGACAGGTCCTCCTTTATCCAGCCAAACAACGGCTCTGCTGTTTCTGACAGGTTGGCTGGTTCCGCCGGCCAGTAGTTCATCTGCGTATTGATATCCAGATGCATGTCGCAGGTCCACCCGATCCTGCAGGCTACGTTGTCATTCCAGATTCCCTGCAGATGGGCCGGCAGCAGCGAATCTGCCCTGGAGCTTGACAGCAGCAGGTAACGCCCGTACTGAAAAAGGGACGGGATTCTTCCCACAAGGAAATCCTGCCCTGTCAGCCGGAGCTTCACCCTGTCCATCAGGCTTCTTACATCCTTCTGGTGTGCCCTCCTGATTTCTGCCGCATCCTGATCTGCACAGGCAGCCGCATGCTTTCTGGCTTCCTCCCTCAGTTCCATGCGTCCTTCTTCCGCTGTTCTGAACTGCCGCTTGAAGTCCGTCTTCATATGCACATACAGCCAGATATCCTCTGCCCCGCTGATGGAAATCCCGTCTTCATCGGCGCTGCAGGCTCCGTCTGTCCTGACCACCCCGCTTCCGGCCAGCATGACGCCGCACAATTCATCACAGTGCATCTCCTCATAGGCATGGCAGACAAATTCCATGGAACCTCCCTCATACCTCACACTCCCGAAACTGTTGCCGGGCGCGAATGCGATCCTGATCCTGCTGCCACCCTCCAGGTTTAAGTGATACACAAGGACTTGACCCGGATGTGAAATGAATACCTCCTCTCGAAGAGCCTGCCGCCCTGTACGGAACGTACATACGGCCGTGCCGTCTGTTATATCAAGGCTTCTCTCATAATGAGACACTTCCTCCGGATCAATCCCATAGTCTATCGACAGGTGCCCCACTGGCAGATTCGTTCCGTAATTGCCCCGTACCCCGACAAACTTCTCTGCCGCCATGTGGACCTTTTCATAATCCTCTTTTTTTGCATATTCCCGCATTTCATAAAAGGCTTCCGCCGCCCCCGGCTGGTTGTTCTGCATGCTCTTTTCGCCGCTATAAAACGTATTTTCCGACAATTCTATGCTTCCCTTTGGAAGGCTTGTCAAAACCATCGCCCCCATATGCCCGTTCCCCAGAGGAAAGCCCTCCCCCCAGCGACAAGGCTGCTGTTCTGATCTAATCTTCACTTTATCCTCCTTATAAAAAACAGGGACTAGCCTCTGACTGCTGTCCCTGTTCTTTTTTTTATTTCTTCTTTCGATAAGCATATCAAAGCCCTCTTGTAACCTTCGCTTCGTCAATTTGCACATTCGCCATCCAACACGCAGTGATGCAAAACATGATTCAATGAGTAGCTTTATGAAGACGTTGGTACTTAGGCCGCGTACTTTGCGGCCTTACGTACCACTACGTCTTCATCTAAGCGAGAGCGCGCTGCGAATGAACATGTTTTGCATCACGTCCCCTTTTCAGAAAGCCAGCCAACACGCAGTGGTGCAAAACATGATTCAATGAGCAGCTTTATGAAGACGTTGGTACTTAGGACGCGTACTTTGCGGCCTTACGTACCACTACGTCTTCATCTAAGCGAGAGCGCGCTGCGAATGAACATGTTTTGCATCACGTCCCCTTTTCAGAAA
>NZ_FMKA01000020.1 GCF_900096945.1 Anaerobium acetethylicum
TAAACGAACAGCATTGCTTTTCCATCCGGTCAAGGGGGGCGTAACAAATCAATACATTACGTGGTGGCAATCCCACGAAAAAAATGATTGACCCAATATTTTTACGAAAAATTAGGTGAGAACTATTATAAACTTGAAACGGATTGTAATATCGATATCAACCATTTCCGAAAATTCATGAAGGGAACAAAGGGATTTAGCAGGATGACATTAGCAAAATTCGTTGTAGGCTGCAAACTGACAGTTGAAGAAGCTGATGAACTTTTTGTTTTGATTGGACATGCGCTTGATAAACGAAACCGCTTTGATTATATATTGGCCTGCGAACTAATTCACGGATGCGATATATTAGAATTTGACAAGGACCTGCGGACTTATAATGATAAAGGTATATTGAATGTGGACTGAGAGTCCATAAAAGCTGGTTTAAATAAAGTTATACTATAGAAAAATAGTTGAAAGGGGCTTTTATTATGAAACAGCTTTTTACATGGTCAAAATTTAATATTACTTTTCTTCAGAGCATCGTGTACAGCGATAAGACTGCAGAGAAGCTGAAACCTAAGCGGTTGATTTCTGATTCGGATTTCATAACACCATACATGGAGGGGATTTGCCAGATTCCTGATCAGAAATTTGTTGAAAAATACCGTAAGGAGATTGAAGAGAATTTTCTGGCGAAATCGATGAACTTGGTGACAATTTGCAAGGAGCTCGAAAGGAACAATTATAGGGGGGTTAAGGTAAGAAGCGGAATCCCGGAAGACTTGCTGGATGCTTTGAGAAAACTCAATATGACAGAATCGGTTTGCCGGTTGTATATAAGGGAATTGAGAAAAGCCGGAAGGGAAGCTGATGTTTCAGAATTTGAATCCTATTTTGCTTCACCTAAGAGCATTGATTTGGAAAACATTATCGGTAATGATCTGACACTGATGGATTTCCAGACGGAAGCAGTCGATAGAATGCGCCGGCATTATTTCGATGAGAGTAAGAACAAAGCAATACTTATGATGCCCACCGGAAGCGGCAAGACCAGGACGGCAGTCTACTTTTTGTTAAGATATGCTATACCCAGGGGATATCAGGTTATTTGGATAGCGCATAGGTCGATGCTGATTGAGCAGACAGCAGCTGTAATGTACAAGCATTCTTATCTGATAAAGTGCGATGACGACGGTATGAATCAGTTCAATATGATCTGTATTTCAGGAGAACATTCTAATATTAAGCGTGCGGATACATCGCAGAATGCTGTCGTTGCCACAATACAGAGTATTAGTAGAAATGAGGCATATCTTCAAAGTCTGATTTCTGAGACAGATAAGGTGTTTATTGTCGTCGACGAAGCACATCATACACTGGCCCCTACTTATAATAAACTGATTAAGAATATCTTCAGATTAAGGCCCGCATCAAAACTGCTTGGACTGACTGCAACGCCGGTCAGAGGGACTGATGAGGCCACGAGCGGTCTGTTGAAACTTTATGACTGGGATATAATTAACCCGACCAGCATGAGCAGCCTTATAGCGGAAGGTGTGCTTGCTGAGCCGATATATAAGTTTGTCAATACGGGATTTGAAATTGAAAAATTTATATCCCTGGACGAAGAAAAATATATAAAAAAATGGGGTGAACTGTCTCCGGATTTCATAGAGTTTCTTGCGGAAACATGCTCTCGTAACGAGATTATCGTGAATGAATATTTGAAAAACAGGGATGAATATGGCAAGACGTTAATTTTTGCATTAAATGCGGCCCACTGCATAAGCCTGTGTGAGGCATTTCAGAAAAAGGGCATCCGATGTGATTATCTTTACAGTATGCACGACGGGAATAATGAGAAGATTGAGCGGTTCAAGAATGATGATATCGATGTACTTGTCAACATCAATATCCTGACGGAAGGAAGCGACATCCCGAATATCCAGACAGTAATGCTGACGAGACCTACGAGCAGCGATGTGCTGCTTATGCAGATGATAGGCAGGGCGTTGAGAGGGAAGGCTTTCGGAGGAACGGCCGATGCAATTATCGTAGATTTTTGCGATAAATGGGAGCGTTTTAATATGTGGCTGAATCCGAAAATTGTATATAATCGTGAACTCGGGTACAAAGAACCGGAGCTGCATGGTGGAAGGACAGAACCTAAACTTCTTCCATGGGAAATGTTTAGGGAAATTATAGATGCATTTTCGTTTGAGATTAAGGGCAAGGTAAATTTACGAACGATCATTCCCTGCGGCTGGTATGATTGTAAGGAATATGGGAATGTGCTTGTGTTCGATGACCAGCTTAGGGGCTATCAGAGACTATTTGAGGAAAGGGAGAAGGTCGTCAGTGGGGTGATTTCCTCAGAACAAGTCGAGAAGGAATATTTTTCATACTTCTGTTCGGTTCCTACGACGTATGATTTGCAATGTGTTCTGAATGCTATTTCAGCAGGATACGATATAGAATTATGCACTTTTTTAGAGAGAGAGATTGTCGATGTTAAAGCTATTGCGGATTCTTTTCGGGAGAAAGGGATGAATCTGTATGATATGGAGACTGCTGTAAAGGATAATTATGATAAGCAGGGGGAAATAATAGATAAGCTCTATGGTAATTATCAAGCATACAAGAATAAGGTATTCTTATATTATAACCTGAAGAATCCAATTCCAGAGGAAAGTACAATAGTGGAAGTTGTTACTGAAACTAAGGAATACAATCCGGCGCCAGTATATGATACTGAGGAGCTTATGGATGAGGTCATTAATGAGAGGTATCCAGTTGAAAAGAATAAAAGACCGCATATAACATGGACGGATAAGTACTATGATACTTATTGGGGAAAATATACATACAATTCGAATAGTATTGTCTTGAATAAGCTTTTGAATTCAAAGGATGTTCCGCGGGAAACTGTCAAATTTGTCATTTACCATGAATTATTGCATCAAAAATTATGGTACCATGACAGCGAGTTCAGATGTGAAGAACGCAAATATCCTGGATATGAAAAGCATTCAGTATTCCTTTATAATTTTGGGAGAAGATTTGAGTTTTCAGCTGAAATGTAGATAGTGGACTGAGAGTCCATAATATTTCATCCAATACTGATATTATTATAGTATGAATCAGTAAAACAAATTTCAGGAGGCAAATACGATGAAAAAGGTAATATTCTGCAACATAGCATGGATGAAAGAATACAAGGGGATAACGGAAGACGATAAGCCAAAGAATGGCGGGGCTTATGTTGGTCAAAATCAATATGCGCATGAGGTGCACAATTTTGTCGACTACAACAAGTTCTGTTATGGTTATGTCAGTACTAACGGAGAGAATCATATAGAAAGATTTGGAAAAATATATGAACAACAGGACGAAGCAAGGGATGTTTTGGTGGTATGGGTTGCGACGGATGGTATAGGTAAGAACAGGATTGTGGGATGGTATAAAAATGCAAGTATGTTCCGCTATTATCAGGAAATTTTCAATAGCAACATGGGTGGTCTTGATTTGGGATATGTTTTTCGTGCGAAGGCTGAAGAATGTTACTTGCTACCAGAGAAGAAACGAACTTTTTTAGTCCCGAGAGCGCAGAAGGAAGGCCAGGGAAGAGGAATGGGGCAGGCGAATATTTGGTATGCTGATTCGGAGTATGCAAAGCAGGAATATGTGCCAAGAGTAATCGAATATATCAATCAGTATGACGGCGAATTTGTTCATGTTGCTTTTACTGAAAATGAAATCCATGCAGAAGCCCAGACAGAGGAAACAGATATTAATAAACTGCTTGAAATCTCTCAGACGGCAGCAGATCCATTGAAGGCATTGAGGTTCGCCAATACAGCTATGAAACTGGACTATTCCTATAAAACGGTAATGAATCGGGGAGATGCGATGCTTTATTCGTTCAGATACGATGAAGCAGTAGAGGACTACAAATGTGCTATGGATCTCAATGAATCAGATACGAATGCGCGCACAAATTTAATGGATATTTATATAATGCTAGAGAAAAATGAAGAAGCCATAAAGATGGGTGAAGAACTAGAAAAACTTGAAACAGATGAGGAGATATTAGATAACATAAAATTAAATCTGGCATCCCTATACTGTATAGAACAGGATTTTGAACAAATGGAAAAGCGCCTTGTGCTAATAGCGAAAAAAGAGATTGCTGAATATAATGAGAGGATCAAAGTAATAAGAGAAATAGCACAGGAGAAGAAGCGGTATATGAGTATGCGATAATTATTCATTTTGACAATTATTTAGATGCGCTTTGCGTATTGGGGGACAGAGGAGGAGCATTATGGCTGTACTGAACAAGATGCCGGATACACCATGGCATAAGGATTTTGTACGCATGGAAGATGGCGATTCCAGAAGACATAGGGGACGATGCGTATATTACGAGCATGGAACGCAGCTTTGCAGAGCTGTAAAATCACAATATTATTTATTGAAATGCGGAGGATCGTCGCATTGCAGGTACTATTCGGAAAATTTTGATGATGATGAGGGAACATCGGATATTAGTCATAAAGGAACGGCGTCTTCAGGATTGAAAATCAAGGATGCTAATTTAATCCTGGAACTGCGGAGTGACTTTTTAAAGAATACAAATAGCTCAAAAAGACATAGTACAGTAAAAAGTCTTAAAAACTGTCCGATTTGTAGAAATGACTTGACGGAATACAAAATTGTAATTAAAAATGTGGGGAAAAAGGGAAAAATCAACACACAGGAAATTGCAGTTGGAAAGAAATGTTATAGTTGCAGTACTATTTTTGTAGATAAGGGTACACACGAAAAATATAAGGAGAATTTGAGGAGCGTTCAAAATAAGTTATGTTTGATGGATTTGAATGCTAATATTTTATAAATGGTAGAAACGGAAGAGGGTAGGCCGCATTGTTCCTGGCCAAGATATTCGGGATTCGGCCTTATATGCATATGATATTGGAACTTGAAAATTAATGGTTTACATCATACAATATATAGAAAAACGTGGATGATTGCAAATTTGAAATGTTTTACTACAGGAAAAAAGAAGGAGTTCGAAAGTTGATAAAAAATAAAATTAAAAAAGCATATCAGTATGTCCTCAGCCATCTCTGGTGTTCCCTTCTGCTTATTTTTTTTCTGTTGTGTGGATCCATCATTATTATCATGCAGATATATTTGAAAAATGAATATGTAGATTATCTGAAGGAAGAAACATATACAACCCAGAAGACAATTCTTGAATCGGTAAATGAAAATACGGAATTTCTGCTGGATGAATTTATTACTTATGGAATCGAATTTGCTACCGACGAGGAGCTGTATGACTGTGTTAACAGATATGTAGAAAACCCTGACGGAGCAGTTGAACAGAACAATCTGCTTTATATTCTTGCGAAAGATACCAGGAGATCGAAGTGGATTGAAAATGTGTGCATTGCCTCAGGTTCGGGAGTTGTCAATCAATTTGACAGACAGGATGGATACCGGAGTCACATTTGGAACAAAGCTACAGAAAAATATCTGATTGAATTGAATGGGACTATCAAAGATAATATAAAAAATGGAATTAAACCCCAATATGTAGGGCTGACTTATCCACTTTCTTATCCTGATGATTTGGATAAGGATCTGCTGCATATAGGATTTCCTTTAAAAGGACATTCTGGATCGAATAAGGTAAAGTATTCGTTAGTAATCTCCATGGATGCAGAGTTTCTGAACCAGTCGCTAAATCTAATCGGAGGGGAAAAAATGGGTGAGGTTACGACCGGATATATAAGCGATTCGGAAGGAACCATCATTTATCACATGAATAAAGCATATATCGGTACCAGCCAGGAACAATATTTGTCAGAAGGCGAGTATGTCCACTATAGTGAACCGATTTCCGGAATTGGATGGTATCTGAATATTGCTATTGATGAAAGGCTGCTGCTTGAAAGAGTGAACGAAATTTATGGCAGCGGGGTATTCCTCTATGCGGTTGCTCTGCTTGGTGTCGCAATATCATTTTTGATATTTATTAATTGGATGTTGAAGCCTGTCCGGTGTATTAAGGCATCAATGAAAAAGGCAAAGATCGGAAATTACAGAGGATATATCAATGTAAAAGGGAGCCATGAAATCTGGGAAATGGCAGAGGAATATAATACAACTTTGAAGGCAATTGAAAGAATGAATAAGCAATTGGAACAAAGTCATGAGGAAAAAATAATCTCCCTTAAGAAGCAGCGGGATGCTGAAAGGAATGCGCTGGAATCCCAGATAAATGCACATTTTATCTGCAACACGATAGGCGTTATTAATTACGAGGCCATTGAGGCTGGTAATCATACAGTTTCCATTATGTTAAAGAAATTGTCAAATATTCTGAGGTATACCTTTGATCAGAAGCATCAGAACGTGTATATGTTTCAGGAAATTGCATGGATAGAACAGTACCTGTACCTGCAGAAATCAAGATATGTGGAAGCTTTCAATTACAAAATTGATTTTCCAGATAATCTGGGAGCCTGGCCATGCAGGAAGCTGATGCTGCAGCCATTTGTTGAGAATTCAATTATTCATGGCTTTGAAGGCTTCGAATCGGGGGGGCTGATTCGAATCACCGGAAGCGAGGAAGCGGGTTATCTGAGGCTGGTAATCGAAGATAACGGATCGGGAATGGATGAGGAGATTCGAGAGTGTATTCAACAGGTAATCGACAATCCGATAATGATAAAAAAGGAGCAGATCGGGATTGGTATTTCCAATGTACTTGCAAGAATGAAATTGTACTATGGAGATAATCTTAAAGTTGAGATGGAGTCGGCGAAGGGGATTGGAACAAGATTCACCTTTTATATTCCGAATCCCGCATGTTGAAAATGATAGCAGATTTTTCTATGATACTGGTTTTTCTGACGCTTGATATGAGGAGGAGTTATAACCAATGAGAATATTGATTGTTGAAGATGAGCAACGTGCAAGAAAGGGGCTGTTCAAACTAATTACTTCCATAGGGGATGAGTTTGAGATAATCGGTGAAGCACCTGACGGAAGGAAGGCGCTGGAGATTATAAAATCCACAAAGCCGGATGTGGTATTTACGGATATACGCATGCCATATATGGATGGTATGGCTTTGATTAAGGCTGTTGAAAGCTTTGAAATCAAAACCAAATTCGTCATTCTTAGTGCGTACGAAGATTTTGATATCGCGAGACAGGCAATTTCAATGGGAGTAACGGAATACCTTGTGAAACCAGTTACTTACCAGGAGGTTGAGGATATCCTGATGAGATTACAGTCTTCTGCCGGAAAAAAGATTGAAGTACGGAAAGATCTCCAGTTGTCATATCCTGATGCACATCCGCTTGTATTGAAGGCGCTTACAATGATTGAAGTAAGCTATGGGACAAAAATCAGTCAGGAAGAACTTGCGGAGAACCTGGGAATTACGCAGGAGTATTTCAGTTATCTTTTTAGAAGGGATGTAGGCGAAAATTTTTCGAAGTTTCTTAAAAAATACAGAATAGATGTAGCAAAAACAATGATTCTGAATGAGGCTGTGCCTAAAGAGGATATCCCATATAGTGTGGGATTTTCGGATCCCAAATATTTTAATAAGATATTCCGTGAAATTGCAGGTGAAAGCGTTGCAGAGTTTATCAGAAACAATAAATGACAGAATGAAATCTTAAAAAATTACTCTAATCTTAAAAAATCAATCCAAAAAAACGCCCCGAATCTTAAAATTATAAGTTATGATTTGGGGCGTTTTTTTATATACTTAATTTACCGAAAGGGAAAACAAAAAACAGATTCAACAAGGAGGAAGCACATGAAAAAGAAAATCTTATCTTTGACAATGGCAGCAGTTTTGGCAGTTGGAACCCTCGTAGGATGTGGCAGCAGTTCATCGGGCTCAAAAGAGGAATCGACTACAACCGAGAAAACAGAGGATTTGTCAGAAGCATCAGGAGACAAAATTACATTGCAGCTTTGGCATTACTTCACTTCAGCAGATTTGGACGACTTTGAAAAAGTGATAGCGGATTACAATGCATCACAGGATAATGTGGAGGTGGTTTCCACATACGTTGCACGTGAAGACCTTATGAATCAATATACGATGGGAGCTATCTCGGGAGAACTTCCTGACATCGGAATGATAGATAGCCCTGATATGGCATCCTACATCCAGATGGGAGTATATGAAAATATTCAAGATTTATGCGATGAATGGGGAGAAGTAGACAATTTCTACAAAGGACCATTAAACAGCTGTACAGGTACTGATGGAAATTTATACGGGCTTCCTCATAATACAAACAGTATCTCTTTGTTTTACAATAAGGATCTGCTGGATGCAGCAGGATGCGAAGTGCCAGAAACCTGGGATGAGTTAGAAGAGGTAGCTGCTAAAGTGACAACAAGCGACACTTATGGATTGTCTATTTGTGCAAGAGGGGATGAGGAAGGTACATTCCAGTTCATTCCGTGGTTATATTCTGCAGGCGGAAGCATTGATAACATCAATTCTACTGAAAGCGTAAGTGCTTTGACTTACCTGACAGATATGGTTAATAACGGATATATGAGCAAAGAAGTTATCAACTGGACACAGAACGATGCAAAAGATAATTTTGTGGCTGGGAAATGCGCTATGATGATCAACGGACCATGGCAGGTTCCGGAAGTTGAAAAAGCAACTTTCAACTGGGGCGTTGCATTACTGCCAAAAGATAAAGAATTTGCTTCATGCATGGGCGGAGAAAACTTCGGTGTTTGTGCCGGAACAGAATACAAAGAGGAAGCTTTTAATTTCCTGACCTACATGTTGAGCAAAGATGTAAGTGCGGAATTCTGTAAAACCGCTGGAAAATTTCCGACAAGAGGCGATGCTATGGACATACTTGAAACTTCCTGGGCGGAAGATTCACCATACCGCGTTTTTGCTGAAGAGATGAATTATACAGTGGCACGAGGACCTCATGCAGAATGGCCGACAATTTCAGAAGCGGTGTATACAGCTTATCAGGCAGCTTATATAGGTGATAAAACACCGCAGGAAGCATTAGATGAAGCGGCAGAAAAGATAGCTTCGGTATGGAAACAGTAAGACTTAATAGAAAGGGTGCTTTTTGTAGAGAAAGGCACCCGTTTTTATTAAAGAAAGGGGCTTTCTTAATGAAAAAGAAGAAAAAGATTATATCAAATACAACAATAGAGGGGTATTGTTTCGTACTTCCATCATTCATCTTTATGTTGGCGTTGATTGGCTACCCGTTGATCTACAATATCATACTGAGTTTTAAAAACTATGATGTCAAGACATTTAAGGGAAATACATCGGTATTTGTCGGGCTCGACAATTATGCGACATTGTTTTCAGACTCAACTTTCTGGCTGGTAATGAGAAATACGCTATTGTTTACGATTGCTTGTCTGATAGTTCAATTTTCAATAGGTTTTCTATTTGCACTGCTATTTCATCAGAAATTCAAACTATCAGGTCCGGTAAGAGGATTGCTGCTGATAAGTTATATGATGCCGATGTCAGTCACAGCGTTATTGTCAAGGAATATGTTTATGACAGACGGTGGTGTAATCAATGTTATATTGCAGAACTTCCATCTGATCGATCAGCCAATAGAATGGCTGACTAATACGAAATGGGCAATCAGGACAGTCATTATCGCGAACTGCTGGGTAGGTATCCCGTTTAACATGTTATTGCTGACCACAGGACTAACAGGAATATCGACAGAGATTTATGAGAGCGGAAAGGTGGATGGCGCAAATTCATTTCAGAGATTTTTCTACCTGACGCTTCCGCTGCTTAAGCCAGCTATAATGGCAGTATTGATGTTGGGATTCATTTATACATTTAAGGCTTTTGACCTGATATACATCATGACAGGCGGCGGACCTTTGAATTCGACAGACGTATTAGGGACTTATGCGTATCAGCTGGCATTCAGCCAATATAAGTTTTCTATGGGGTCTGCGGTAGCAGTAGTGTTGTTCCTGTGTCTGTTTGTAGTAGGATTATTCTATTTGAAAATGACAATGGCTGAGGAGGTGGATTAAAATGGGGAAAAATAAGATATTCACTGGAACGCCCAGAGAGAACAGAAAAGATATTGTACTATGCCTAATTGCCTTTCTTATTGCGATTGTATTTCTTTTCCCGATTTACTGGATGGCTATTACATCGATAAAAGTGGATACGGATATATTTTCAAAAACCCTGAGCTTTATTCCGAGAGCAGTCACCCTGGATCCCTGGATTGAACAGTTTACGGATGCCGCATTTCTGACATCATTAAGGAATAGTACGTTGATTGCTTTGTTTTCAATGACTATTTCACTGGTACTTGGTATCCCTGCAGCTTATGCAATGGGTAAATATAGGATTCCGGGAGGGAATATTATTCTGTTGGTATTCCTTGTCACGCAGATGATGCCGGCTTCGCTGCTGCTGACACCATTATATCTGACTTTCAGCAGGGCAGGAATATTGAACTCCTATTTGGCACCGGCGTTGGCAGTGGCGTCGGGCTCTATACCGTTTATCGTTATTACGCTGAGGCCATATTTTAAGACTATACCGAAATCGCTTGATGAGGCCGCAAGGATTGATGGCTGCAATGCGTTTTCATCCTTTATCAGAATTATGATTCCCACAATCAAAACGGGAAGCATAACGGTTCTGGTCATATCATTCCTGCATGGATGGAATGATCTCGTATATTCTATGACATTCAACGTAAATGCGGATATGAGGCCCTTGACAGCGAATATTTACAAATTCATGGATAAGTACGGAACAAAATGGAATTCGATTATGGCATATGGTGCGATTCTGGTATTACCAGTTATCCTGGCTTTTGTTTTCCTTCAGAAGTATATTGTAGGCGGATTGACCGCTGGGGCAGTCAAAGAATAGAACACAGGAGGTACTTATGAAATTCACAAATGGTTATTGGCTTATGAGAAAAGAGATTACGCCTTCCTATGCAGTAGAGTATTGGGTACACGAAGTAAATGGCAATGAACTTGTGCTTCATGCGCCGTCTAAACATGTCGGAGACAGGGGAGATACGCTTGACTCGGCGGTGTTTGCTGTCACGCTTTCGAGTCCTATGGAAAATGTAATAAAGGTATCGCTGGTTCATTTTAAAGGAAAGGCATACAAGGGACCCTTTGCGACAATCAAGGAGACAAACCCGCATGTCGAGATTATAGAAAACGAAAAGGACATCATTTATAAGACGGGAACAATGAAGGCTGTTATATGTAAAGAACAGAACAACTGGAAAATAGAATACTATGATGGCGATGAGCTGCTGACAGAAACAAGCTATAGGAATATGGCGCACATGCATAACAGTAAGACGAACAAGAGCTATATGGTTGAGCAGCTGGCATTGGATATAGATGAGTATGTGTACGGTCTAGGAGAACGTTTTACTCCTTTTGTTAAGAATGGACAGATTGTGGAGATGTGGAATGAAGATGGGGGGACATCAAGCGAGATTGCTTATAAAAATATCCCATTCTATGTGACCAACAGGGGTTACGGCGTATTTGTCGATAATGAAGGCGACACTGCATATGAAATAGCAAGTGAAAAAGTAGAACGCGTGCAGTTTTCCGTTGAAGGTGAAAGACTTGACTATTACATAATTAGTGGAGGCAGCCCAAAGGGAACAATTCAGAAATACACGGAGCTGACAGGAAAACCGGCACTGCCACCGGCATGGTCCTTCGGTCTGTGGCTTACCACATCCTTTACGACAAGCTATGATGAGGAGACGGTTACCAGTTTCATTCAGGGTATGGAAGACCGGGATATTCCGCTTCATGTATTCCATTTTGACTGCTTCTGGATGGAAGCCTATGAATGGTGCAATTTCGAATGGGACAAAAAGACATTTCCGGATCCGATGGGAATGCTGAAAAGGTTCCATGACAGGGGATTGAAAATCTGTGTCTGGATAAATCCTTATATTGGGCAGAAGTCAAAGCTCTTCGACGAGGGGATGGAGAGAGGATATTTACTAAAGACAAAAGATGGGGATGTATGGCAGACTAACCTCTGGCAGGGCGGAATGGCGTTGGTCGATTTCACGAATCCGGCAGCAGTCGAATGGTACCAGAGCAAATTGGAAGTTCTTCTGGATATGGGTGTTGACTGCTTCAAGACAGATTTTGGCGAAAGGATTCCGGTGGCTGATGTAGAGTATTTTGACCATTCGGACCCGGTAAAGATGCATAACTACTATACTTTCTTATATAACAAGTCAGTTTTTGAGCTGCTTGAAAGGAAGAGGGGAAAAGGGGAGGCGACTTTATTTGCAAGGTCTGCAACCGTCGGTGGACAGCAGTTTCCAGTACATTGGGGTGGAGATTGCTCGGCTACATATCCATCTATGGCAGAGACGCTTCGGGGCGGCCTCTCGCTTGCAGCATCAGGGTTTGGATTCTGGAGCCATGATATTGGAGGCTTTGAACAGACGGCTCCTGCAGACGTTTATAAACGCTGGTGTGCGTTTGGGCTATTGTCTTCACACAGCCGGCTTCACGGTTCAAAATCATATAGGGTTCCGTGGCTGTATGATGATGAAGCATGTGATGTGCTCAGGAAATTTGTCAAGATTAAATGTGGGCTTATGCCTTATTTATATGGGCAGGCAGTTCTGGCCCATGAAGAAGGAATACCCATGCTAAGGCCGATGTTTGTAGAGTTTCCAGAGGACAGGACATGTGAAACTCTTGATAAGGAATATATGCTTGGAGATTCCCTTTTGGTTGCGCCAATATTTAAAAAATCCGGAAAGGTAGAGTACTATTTACCGGAAGGGAGCTGGATTAATTATATTACGGGGGAAGTTCTGGAAGGCGGAAGATGGATTCAGGAGAAACACGGATATGATACGATTCCTCTTATGGTAAGGGAAAACAGCATCCTCCCGATAGGCAGCTGTCAGACCAGACCTGATTATGATTACACCGATGGAATTACTTTCTATGTATCAAAAATGAAAGATGGAAGCAAAGCCAGAGTATCGGTCCCGGATTTGCTGGGAAAAACAGTTATGGAGGCTGAAGCTGAAAGAATTGGAAACAAAATAATGATAACCGTAAGAGGAAACAGTGCGAATTGGAAAGCGGCTCTTATGGAAGATGGAGATGCCCGAGTTGAGATAAATGGTAATCAGGCAGTAATCATTTTATAATGAAAAGGAGAATGGGATATGTCGATATTCAGTATGGAAGGAAACCGTTTAGTATTTCGCTATGATGCAGAAAAGTTATGGATTGAACCTTGGGGAGTAAATAGCTTGCGTATTCGATCCACAAAAATGGCTGAGATGCCGGTGGAAAATTGGGCATTATCAGAACCAGTGAAAGAATGCAAAGCTGACATTGTGATAACGGACAAGCAGGCATCGATTACAAATGGAAAAATCAAGGCAACGATATCAAACTACGGAAGAATGACATTATATAACCAGAAAGACGAAGTGCTGTTAGATGAATATATCAGGAACCGTTTGGATTTAAAGGCAGACTACTGCAGTGCCCTGGAAATCGAGGCGAGAGAGTTCAGGCCAATTCTTGGCGGTGATTATGAATTATCTCTCCGCTTTGTTTCCAATCCGAATGAGCGCATCTATGGAATGGGACAATATCAGCAGCCGTATTTAAATCTAAAAGGCGTCGATCTTGAACTTGCCCACAGGAACTCGCAGGCATCTGTTCCGTTTGCCGTTTCATCGTTAGGGTATGGATTCTTATGGAATAACCCGGCAGTAGGAAGAGTTACTTTTGGCAAGAACATTACAACCTGGCATGCAGTATCTACCAAAATTCTGGATTACTGGATTACAGCAGGAGATACACCGGCTGAGATTGAAGAGGCATATGCGGATGTTACAGGAAAAGTACCGATGATGCCGGAATACGGCCTCGGCTTCTGGCAGTGCAAGCTGCGCTACCAGACCCAGGAAGAACTGCTTTCAGTAGCAAGGGAATACAAAAAGAGAAATCTCCCAATTGATGTGATAGTCATCGACTACTTCCATTGGCCAACCCAGGGAGAATGGAAATTCGATCTAACCTACTGGCCTGATCCGGATGCCATGATTGCGGAACTGAAAGAAATGGGAATCGAACTTATGGTTTCGATCTGGCCGACAGTAGATTATCGAAGTGAAAATTTCCAGGAAATGAAAGAAAACGGTTATCTGATACGCACTGACCGTGGCTTCAGAATTGGAATGGACTACCAGGGAAATACGATTCATTATGATGCAACCAATCCGGATGCAAGAAAATATGTGTGGGATAAGGCAAAGAAGAATTACTACGACAAAGGAATTAAGGTGTTCTGGCTTGATGAAGCGGAGCCGGAGTATTCTGTTTATGACTTTGACAATTACCGTTATCATTTGGGACCAAATGTACAGATCGGAAATATTTATCCAGCGATGTATGCAAAAACTTTCTTTGACGGAATGAAGCAGGAAGGACAGGAAGATATTGTGAATCTGCTTCGCTGTGCATGGGCGGGCTCGCAGAAATATGGGGCACTGGTATGGTCGGGAGATATACATTCAAGCTTCTTCAGCATGCGAAACCAGGTGGCAGCAGGGCTTAACATGGGAATGGCAGGAATACCTTGGTTTACAACTGATATAGGGGGGTTCCATGGAGGAAATCCTGATGATCCGGAATTTAGGGAACTGCTGGTACGGTGGTTTGAATATGGAACATTCTGTCCGGTTATGAGGCTCCATGGAGAAAGACAGCCGATGAAGCCCCAGTATGGCACGACGGGAGGAGCAACATGCCTGTCAGGGGCAGACAATGAAGTCTGGTCGTTCGGGGAAGAGGCCTATGAAATCTGTAAGACATATCTTCAGATTAGGGAGAACATGAGGAGCTATACCAGGACCTTGATGGAAGAAGCCCATAAAAAAGGGACGCCTGTTATGAAAACCCTGTTTTACCAGTTCCCTGAGGATGAGAAGGCATGGGAAGTAGAAGATGAGTTCTGCTTCGGCAGTGATATCCTTGTTGCTCCTGTATTATATGAAAATATGAGAAGCAGGGATGTGTATCTTCCAGTAGGAACGAGATGGGTGAATGTCTGGACTGAAGAAGTATTAGATGGCGGACAGACCATTTCTGTGGAGGCTCCTATAAGCAAGATTCCTTTGTTTAAAAGGGAAGGAAGCAAAGTGAAAATTCTATAGTATTGTGGGGGAAGGCGGAAAGTTGAAATAGCCCTGCTCAATGCAGGGGAATTATAAAAAATTGCAGAGGTTATATCTGGAGATGAAGGTTTTACTAAATGGCTGAAATAAAAAAATCAAGAGGAACTATCGCGCATATATGATAGTTCCTTCTTTTTTTGCGATTTTATTCTCTTTAATAATTCTGCCATGGATACGACCATTTAGACCAACGGAAAATAAAATCATAGTCGTTATATCCATGCTTTTGGTTTGCAGTTCTTACGGGTTCATGAATCATCAGGACATTTAGGCTTAGGTGAACATTACGATTTCCAGCATTAGTTTTTATATGAGCAACAATTATGAGTGCAGCTGGATGTCAGTCCATCGGAGTTTCTTTTTCTTTTTTGCCTCCATGCATTGTAAATGGATGCTGTCTCCATTAATATCACCCAATTTAAGAACAATCCCTTATTCGGGTGCAAATCACTGATGGTATACAAAAAAGACTCATGGTAATAAATACACATGAGTCTAAATTTTAAGTCATAATCAATTTTTGTCTTCTTTATGATTAATACTGATATTTAGAATAGAGTTCTTCAAAAATTGGTAAATCATCGACAATCTGGAATGTATTACTGGCACTGACATAATCAGCTCCAGCTGCATAAGCGCCCATCAAGATGGCTGTAGTCCAGTATTTACCGTTACCGGAAGCCTTCAATCCCATGCCAAGTTCGTCAGCTTTTTTGCGGAGTAACTGAATTCTGTCCAATGGTGCCCCCTGTTTGTTGTAGTCGTAAGCTTTGATATGGGTAGCGCCACCTTCTTTGATAGCTTCACACATACGATACATATCATCCAGAGATTCATTACACATAGTTAGAACTTTAACTTCGCCATCAAAACTCTCTCTTACAGCATGTACATACTCTGTGATGAGATCCCATCTACGCATTTTCCATGCTGCCATATCAGGATATACATCAATGGATCCGCATCCACCCTTACCTGCAATTTCAGCCTGTTTAGCAGCTGCAGCTGCTGGCATAAGTCCATCAGAGAAGTTAATTGGTGTGGACATAATAACACCAGATCCCTTCAGAAGATCGTGTACATAGTTATGCCAATGATGGCCAGGGGAGAAGATAACACGGAATCCATAGTCGATTCCTTTCTGAACCTGTTCAGTAATGATTTTTTCATCATTATCCCAGATAACATGTTCCAGTCGTCCTGCCAGCCATTTTTTTGTTACGAGTTCGTTATTAAGATACATATTTTTTCCTCCTTTTATGTTCCGCATAATATTATTCATGAAGAATGTAATACATCGGATTATCTAAATTTACTCTTTATGATTTTCGATTTGCATTTTAGTTGAATTTGGGATTTTAAAAATACTAGTAAAATCAGCATACTGTGTCAGTTGAGATTGTAGATTTAAGCGATCCCCCTGACTACGCACTAATTCCACCGTTACTTTACAAAAATCAGCCGCTTTCCAACAAAGCCTGGATTTGTGGGGCTATATAATTTGATAATAGTAAAATATTAAGTATTAGTTGTTATATATGTAACGGCCGCCAGTAACATCGATTGAAATACCAGTCACATATTTGCTTTCATCTGAAACAAGGAACATAACAGCACCAGCAACGTCTTCAGGAGTACACATTCTTCCCATAGGGATTTTTTTAAGCATAGCAGCAGTCTGATCTTTGTTAGCATCGGAAGTTAAAGGAGTGTCTGCAACACCTGGGCATATTGCGTTGCAACGTATATTATCTTTACAGAACATACCGGCACCATATCTTGCAAGTCCAATAACACCAGCTTTGGCAGCCACGTAATGTGCTCCGGACCAGCTTCCGCCACTTTTGCCTGAGGTTGATGAAATATTAACGATGCTGCCACCGCCAGATTCTTTCATATAAGGGTATGCTTCACGCATTGTACGGAATACACCTGTAAGATTAACATTAATGACAAAATTCCATTCTTCATCTGTGCATTCTGGCATCTGAGTAAATCTTGATACAGCAGCGCCGTTAATCAAAATAGAAACCTTTTTTGTTCTATCATAGATCTCTTTAAATGCTGTTTTTACAGATTCTGTTTCTCCGATGTTCATATGTACGGCAAATGCTTCGCCGCCGACTTCCTTAATCAGCTGAACAGTTTTTTCGTTTTCGACATCATTTAAATCCGCGCAAGCAACGGTTGCTCCGTTCATTGCAAGTTCTAGCGCTATACCACGGTCTAAACCGGATGCTGCACCTGTTACTACAGCAACTTCACCAGCCAGACGTGTGCTTTTCAATTTGCTTGTCATAAAACTTGTCCTCCTTAAATAAAATTATTAGTTAATATTTGTTGATGAACTCAATATACCACTGCGTTGAGGACAAGTCAAGAAAAATTTTATACATGTATATACCGGTAATTATTTAAATGAGAATATCGATATATTTAATGAAAGGTTCAAAAAATATGGGGTTGTGCTGTTGACAAATGGTTTTTGTTTTATAAATAAGTTGACATTAACCGACAAATGTAGACTTGTTTTGATACCTGTATATACTTGTGTTTCTAAATAAGGCTAGTAACTAATGATCTTTTATTATAAATCCGGAAAAGAATATTTTATGTCAAAATACAAAAATTCTTGTCCAGCTACATAATGCCGGTATGCGTTGAAGCCAGGTTCTTTGAGAATTTAATATTGAACATTGAGATAGTTAGGATAATAAAATGCTTGTACCTGGATTGACGAAAGAGGAAATTTGCGAATTTGTTATTTGAAACATTCGCCCTCCTGAAAGGATCAAACTACATGGGATCTATATCCGGCCAGTAAGAAGTAGATTTTTTGTAACATGTTTTCAGCATCATTGTACATACGAATGACATTATCATTAGTCTTGAAGTACAAAAAATAGGCCTAACAAGACTTATAGTGTTGATAAATTCCTTAATCAGGAGCAGCACCAAAATAGTGCAAGTGAAAAATTAAATTGGTATTTCATTCAAAAAAGCTATTGACACATATTTAAGAATATAGTAACATCATGTTATATCTTGTATATACATGTAAAGTTCAGTATCTTGTATTTAAATTTTAAAATTGAAAGGGGTTTTTTGTATGTCTAAATATTCAAATTTATTTTCAACAATCAGACTAGGTTCACATGTTTTAAAAAATCGTATCATAATGCCCGCAATGGACACTAGCCTTTGTAATGCAGATGGAACTGTATCCCCAGCATTGTGTAGTTATTATGCTAAACGTGCCAGAGGTGGCGTTGGTATGATTATAATTGAGTATACTTCTGTAGATTATCCAAGTGGTCTTGGAAGTTCCACGCAATTAAAAATCAATGATGTTGCGGGAATTCCTGAATTTCAGAATATCTCGAATACTCTTCATGCTTATGGTACTAAAGTACTTGTACAATTACATCATGCTGGGGCACGTTCTGTTTCAGTTCCTGGAACACAACTTGTTGGACCGTGTGATGCAGGAAAAGTACATGGTTTGACAGAAGCTGAGATTAAAGATCTTATAGGTAAATACGTCGTGGCTGCACAGAATGCCCAGAAGGCGGGTATGGACGGTGTTGAAATCCATGCTGGTCATGGATATCTAATAAACCAGTTTCTTTCACCATTGACGAATCTCCGTACTGATGAATATGGCAGTGATACGATTGGACGCTCGCGCTTCCTGGTAGAGACTATTCGTCGTATTCGTGAGGCTTGCGGCAGGGAATTTCTTATTAGTGTGCGTCTCGCAGTTAAAGACTGGGATCCTAAAGGCCTAAAGCTTGAAGAAGGCGTTAAGATTGCGAAGATTATAGACAATGAAGATATTAACTTAATCAATATTACTACAGGTATAAAATACAAACATTTTGGGGCATCTGAAACGCAGGATAGACCTGACGGTAACCGTCTGTCTCTTGCAGAGGCGGTTAAACCATATGTTAAAACGCCGATTTCAATTGTTGGTAAATTGCGAACGGGTGAAATGTGTGATAACGCTATCAAAGAGGGAATTACTGATTTGGTTGCGGTTGGCCGTCAGCTTATTTGCGATCCGGAATGGCCAAATAAGTTGCGCTTTGGTAAAGAAGCAGAAGTGCGTAAATGTTTAAATTGTTTAGAAGGATGCTATGCATCTATTGGAGCCATGCGCGGAGTTCGTTGTGTAATTAACCCTTATTGTGGTTTCGAAAGTATTTATGATGAAGGGAATCTTCCTTTGTCATCAAAAAAACGTAATGTAGTTGTAGTAGGTGGTGGTGTAAGCGGAATGCAGGCAGCCATAACAGCAGCTGAACGTGGTCATAAAGTAACCTTATTTGAAAAGAGTCCTGTATTAGGGGGACAAATGAATCTTGCGGCTATTCCGCCTGATAAGGAAATTTTGCTTTCATCAATTGAATATTTCAGTGGGCAATTAGCTGAAAAAAATGTAGATATTAAATTAGGTGTTGAAGCAAATGTTGATAATATTTCTGCTTTGTCACCGGAATTGGTTATTCTTGCGTCTGGCTCTTTGCCGTTTGTTCCACCAATTAAAGGAATTGAGAGAGCGACCGAATCCTGGGATGTATTACGCTCGGATAAAAAACCACAAGGAAAGCATATTGTTATTATTGGTGGTGGCAATGTTGGCTGTGAAACAGCATTACATCTTTTGGAATATAATAACAAAATCACTATTATTGAAATGCTTTCATCTGTTTCTAATGGTCAGGAAGCTTCGCATCGCATGAGGGATCTTGAAATATTGGAAACTAGTGGCGTGAAGATTCATACCCTTGCGCGTGTTGAAGAGGTTTCCGAGCAAGGAGTTTATTTTACTGATAAAGATGGTGAATTACAGTTTGTGGAATCTGATTTTGTTGTTGCTTCTACAGGTCAGCGTCCGACAGGCAGCATACTCTATGATGCACTTGAAGAAAAGGGCCTGCGTGTAGAACGTACAGGTGATGCAATCGCAATGGGTAATATTCGTACTAACGTATTAAGTGGATTCCTTGTTGGATACAATTTATAAACCCTCTCTATTATTATAGTTTTTTATATAGCTGATCAAGAAGATAAAGATGTTCGATCGTGTTTTATCAAATTGTCCGGTTTGTTGCTTTTTCGCGAAGTTTATTATGCGAACCGGACTATATCTATAACTTGAAGATGAGGAAAATGCAACTTATACTATCGATAATATTTAGAGCGGATTCAGAAAGGGGAAATAAAATGTATAAACTGTTTATTTTTGATTTGGATGGTACGCTGGCAGATACAGTTGAATCAATAGCCTATTCCGCTAACCGTTCGATAGAAGAGGCTGGATTTGTTCCGCATGAAGTCTGTAGGTACAGGGAATTTGCAGGCGATGGAGTCAAGGCATTAATTAGGAGGACTTTAGTGGCTGCAGGCGATGCCGACTTGAGATATTATGATCAAGTATATTCCAGATATAATAAAATTTTTGCAGATAATTGTATGTATAAAGTTTCAGCCTTTGAGGGAATTCAGGAGTGCCTTGATAGCCTAAAATCGCAAGGTATAAAAATAGCTGTTTTATCAAACAAGCCTCATGACAGAACCGTAGATGTTGTGGAGAAGCTTTTTGGAAAAGGCTATTTCGATATTGTACAGGGAGAGACTGACAGCATACAAAGAAAACCAAGCCCACAGGGCGCGTTGATGATTGCCGAAAAATCGCAGGCAGCTCCTGGCGAATGTGTGTATGTAGGTGATACAAATACAGATATGATTACAGGAAAAAGCTCGAAGATGCTTACTGTCGGTGTGACATGGGGATTCAGGGATCGGGAAGAACTCGAGAAAAATCATGCGGACCTGATAATCAGTAATCCGTCGGAATTGCTGGAGCTTTTGTGAATTGAAGTATCTGTAGATGCTATCCTTCGCGACTAAGAGGGAGGGATATTTGGTGTTGCGGCGCCTTCCATTATACTTGGGAAAAGGGGAATGTTGTTTTTGTGAAAAAAACAGTGTAATCCTTTGATGAATATAGGTTTCAACAAATAGAGTAGTATAAAATTTTATACTAACTACATTTTATGGAGGAATGAAAAAATGTCAAATACTTTCCGGTTTTTTATGCCGAATGTAAGTCTCATGGGAGCCGGCTGCGTGAGCGATGCTGTTCAAAGTATGCTTGATCTTAAATTCAGAAAAGCACTGGTTGTCACTGATCAAGTTCTTGTAAATGTCGGCGTTGTTGGCAAGGTAACAGATAAACTTAAAAAGGCAAATATTGATTTTGTGGTTTATTCGGGCACAAGTCCAAATCCTACAGTAGCTAACGTAGAAGCCGGACTTTCTCTTCTTAAAGAAAATACTTGCGATTTTGTTGTTTCAATAGGTGGTGGTTCACCACATGACTGTGCTAAAGGTATTGCTTTATTGGCTACCAACGGTGGCAGTATCAAAGATTATGAAGGCGTAAATAAATCTCAAAAACCACAATTACCTTTAATTGCAATTAATACAACTGCTGGTACTGCAAGTGAAATGACAAGATTTGCGGTTGTAACAGATGAAGATAAGCATATTAAAATGGTTATCGTAGATAAAAATGTAACACCAATAATTGCAGTTAATGATACGGAGCTTATGATGAATATGCCAAAATCTTTAACAGCTGCAACAGGTATGGACGCTTTAACGCATGCAGTCGAAGCATATGTATCAACTATTTCAACACCAATTACGGATGCTTGTGCATTGAAAGCAATCCGGCTTATTTCAGATTTTTTACCAAGAGCTGTTGAGAATGGTCAAGATGGTGAAGCAAGAGAAATGATGGCCCATGCAGAATATTTAGCGGGAATGGCATTTAACAGCGCTTCATTAGGATATGTGCATGCAATGGCTCATCAGTTAGGTGGATTTTATAATTTGCCACATGGAGTATGTAATGCTGTTTTATTACCACATGTACAGAGGTTTAATGCCAAAGTCGTACCTGGTAGATTAGCAGAAATTGCAAAGTCAATGGGAATTTCAACGACTGGCTTAGATCACAGTGAAGCCGCGAATGCTGCTATTGAGGGCATTGTTGAACTTTCTAAAAAGGTCGGTATTCCGAGTGGCATAGCAGAACTTGGCGTTAAAAAGGAAGACATAGATATTCTTGTTGAGAATGCATTAAAAGACGCTACTGGCTTAACCAATCCAATTCAGGCTACGCCTGAAGAAATACGCAGCATTTATTTAGCAGCATTCTAGTAAAACAAATGAAAATCTTTTTCAATATCTATTTAATAATTGAGCCAACAGTTTACCTTATGGAAACTGTTGGCTCAATTCACTGCATATTCTCCTTGAAGAAAAGATATAATTATTAAGTTGTGATTATAATACCTTTTTAATCAATATTCTTAAAACGGGAGTCTTTTAAATTGTTATTCTACGACACCCCATTTTTGAGCTTGAGACAACAAAGAATTAGAGCCGATTAGACTATGAATAAACACATGATAAATAATTTATAACATCTACAAGTATATGATTGTCATTATCCGAACAGATATAATCGGCATTCTGTTTTATGATATCTTTCGCGTTTGCAACAGCTATTCCGATACCTGCATTATTAATTAATTCCAAATCGTTATCATTATCGCCAATGGAAATACATTGGCTTAGAGGAATGTTGTGATAATCGGATAATACCTTTAAAGCAACCCCCTTATTTGCTTCATTGTTAATGATTTCAATATAAATAGGATAGGAATAACTAAATTTGAACGGAAAGTATTCGGTTTGACTCTTCATATCAAGAAAAGATTTGACTTTTGCAAGACTAGAAGGATCCCATGCAATTATTATTTTTTGCCAATCCTCATGGATTGTATCGGTAGATTCGGAAGATAGCATAATTGGATTTAATTTTTCGATATTCATATGGAAAGCAGTTTGCTCATTTTGTGCAAGAATATAAGTTGAGGAAAGAGTGATGATTTCAATGCCTACTTCTGAAAACAAATTGAGTATTTCATAAACAAGACTCTTTGCACTTTGATCAAGAGGAAAATGCCATAATGTCGAATTGGACTTGTAATCATAAATTACACTTCCGTTATAAAGTATTGCAGGGGTATTGAGTGGCAGATTAAGCAATCGCACTGATGGATCAGTTCTACCGGTAGCGACGGTAAAAAGCCCCCCTAAACTTGTAAAATAATTGATGGCATCAAGATTTTCCTGACTGACAAAATGGTCGCTGTTAAGAAGAGTATCATCTAGATCAGACACCAATAATAAATCTTTAAAAATCATAGCATGGTTTTGTGGTATGTTAAAAATTGAAATGATAATCCCTCCTTATTAAAAGCATAGCTATTTATTGGGTGTTAAGTTCGATTTTCAAGGTTATTTTGTCACCCCTAAAATATACTCTGGTGTATTCGAAAATAACACCTGAACTGGTTGAGATTAAATCCTGCAGTAGGATTAAAGGAAACTTCGGTTTTACCCCTAATATTTCAGCTTTAGGCCCGTCTGCCAAATAAGATTCTAAGGTTTCTGTTACCTTACCAGGAGTAAGTGAACACTGATCACTTAATATTTTACATAATTGTTCGTTAGCTAAATCATATTGGTCCAGATCTCTACATAATTCGGCAGGGACAAAAGATTTGTGATAGCTAATAGGAGTTCCATTTGCAGACCGTACGCGATTGATTTTGAACACTTCGGCTCCAGGAGTTATCCCCAATTTCTTTGCAAGAAAATCATCGCATTTAACTTTGGTGACATCGAGCAATTTCGTTTCCACTTTATATCCTTTGTTTTCTAACTGATTTCTTATACCGGAGTACGATAAAGAAGACATCTCAATTTTAGGTTCACTAACAAAGGTACCTTTTCCGGGAACGCGGTAGAGCAATCCTTCTGTTACTAATTGGGTAATAACGGATCGTGCTGTCATACGGCTAATGCCATATATTTGACTTAGCTCATTCTCCGATGGGATAACATCGTTCGGTTCCCATTCTCCCGTTGATATTTTTTCCCGGATAATATTTTTTAACTGAACATACAAAGGAGTAGAATTTGCACGTTTTAATTCACTTGGCTTAGCTGCTTCTGTAATCATAAATTTCCCCTTCTTTTAGTTGGATAGTTGGAATGTTTCTGTGTTTATAGTTTCTTCGTAAATTAAAAATCTGCGTGAAGTCTTGCCTCTTAACAGACTGATTTCGAGGCGAATACGGATGTTCTAAATTAATTAGACTATAATACAAGTATATACAATTTAGAAGCTTATTTCAAGAGATATTTTACAGATAACTCCTTAGTTTGTTTCAGAAAGTGCTCATTAAAAAGTGAATTTAAAAATAGGGAATCAAAATATCTTTGCTTGGATTAAAAAAAGCCACAAGAAAATGGTAAATATGCACAAAAATCATGTGCCTAAATTGTGTTTAGTGTAAAAATGATAAAATCAGATTGACAAAAAGCAACATAGGTATTATCCTGTATATACAGGTAAAACAAAGCGCGCTGTATTACGTATGTAGATAAGAGTATTAAAAATATTATTAAGAAGAAAGGTGGGATTTTAGTAAAAGGAAATTAGAAATAATGTTTTAGACCAGAATTATGTTTTTGCAATTTAAAGTATGTTAAAGAAACTATTGTGGTTAATTGTGAAAAGTCCCCATTTGCTGCGGCAACAGAAAATGGGGAAATGAATGAATCTATTGCTAAATTATTCAATTAATTTTAACACAATTAGTCTCAAAATGCAAATCATAGTAACTGTAATTTAATTTAAGTTGCTATCGGATGAATTTATTCAAGGAGGTAGAATGTTGGATATTCTAATTATTATTTTCATAGCATTTTGTGCAGGTGCATTTGGAACGGCATTAGGCGCATTAGGAGCAGTCATCATGACAGCTATGGCAGGTCTTGTTGGTATTATAGGCAATATTTGCGGTGCTGATTTTAATTTCGTATCAAGTGTAGCATTTGGTCTGATTTTAGGACCACAGGTATCATTTGGTCCTGCATGTTGTGCGGCTGGATATGCAAAAAGAAAAGGATATTTGAATTCAAGTAAGGATATAGTAACGCCATTGATTTCACTAAGGAAACCAGATGTTTTGATAGTGGGTGGATTATTTGCTGTTGCTGGATATTTTGTCAATATGGGAATTGGAAAAATGCTCCCTGGTAAAATAGATAGTATCGCACTTACAGTTGTTTTGATTTCATTAGCTGCAAAAGTTATGTATGGCACAGATGGTCTGCTTTCTATTATCGGAAGAACTCCAGAAGAAGTGAAAAAAGCGGGGGGACGTTACAGTATACATAATCAAATGGTGTGGATCCGCTACCAAACAACAGGTTTAGAAAATGTACTGATTGGCGTATTTGCGGGTGGCATGTCCTCCTATTTAACCTATATTATGTTACAGACAGCTGAAAAAACTGGAAATGCAGGCATTGCGGGAGTAGCAATTCTCCCGGGATGGGCAATAGCAATCATATGCTTTTTCTTAAATGTATCAGGACTTGCTATTCCAGTATTTCATCATATTTGCCTGGTTGCGTCGTATGCAACTTTTGCATCATTTTATGGATCGGCTGGTGGGGCATCCTGCCTGTTATGGGGAGTTGCTTTTGGAATTTTAGCTGCTTATGCAGGAGATCTTTTAGCAAAAACATTTACTTGTTTTGGTGAAGGATTTGTTGATCCACCGTCTATGGCAATTGCCACATGTTCTATTCTACCATTATGGATTATACCTTCAGTTGATGGTTTTAATCCTGATAATACAAGCTATTGGGTTATACCAATTGTATTAATAGCCTTTTTGTCTGTAGTTGCGTTCTATCAGGAAAGTGCAATAAAGAGGCGTGTTAATATGAAAAATGTATCAGAAGAAACCAACTATTGATTAAAAAAAACATCAGGAGGTCAAATTATGAATAACAAAAAAGCTAAATATGCCTTAGGAATAGATGCAGGAACAACCGGTTGTCGTACATTGATTTTTGATTTGAAAGGTAATACAGTAGGAGAAGCTTATGAGGCAAATCCATTAAAGTTTCCAAAGCCAGGCTGGCTGGAACTGAATCCGCAGTATATTATTGAAAATTGTTATGCATCTACGAAAAGGGCAATTAAAGAATCAGGAGTGGACCCGGAAGAAATTGGTTCGGTATCGTTTACATTCATGAGATCAAGTTTCGTTTTAAGGAAACATGATGGTTCATTTGTTAGAGATATTGTTATGTGGCAGGATTTACGTTGCCAGGAGATGTTCCCTTGGATGAAAGACCAGATTGCTAAAAATGGCATGACAGAAGATGAGTTTTATGAATTATCAGGATTCCCTTTATGTGCAACAACTTGGCCGTCGGCAAAAATATACTGGGTAAAGAAAAATGAACCTGAATTATATGAAGCAGCGGATGTTATCCATTCCATTCATGCATTAGTAATGAATGCTTACGGTGCTGATGGATTTATTGATGACAAAGAAGATATTGGCTGGTGGGGTATTATAAATGGAACAACTTTCGAATATGAAAAAAAATTAGCGGACATGTTTGAAGTTGACATAGATAAGTATGCTAAAAATGAAAGATCAGGAAAAGTTGTAGGCGAGGTAACTAAAGAGGTTGCAAAGAAAACAGGACTTGCAATCGGAACACCGCTTGTTGTAGGTTGTGGAGACCATCAGTGTGCTGCAATCGGACTTGGAAACAATCATGAAGGAATGGTCTCGCTGGCCATGGGTACTTGTGGCTTATTGGTTGCACATTCTCATGTACCACCAAGGGATCCTAATTCATCCTGTCAGGTTTTAGGAACGCCAATGGATGGCGAGTGGGAAATAGAGGCTCATTCAAATGCTGCAGCTTCAAGCTTCAGATGGCTGCGTGACGCAATAATGCAGACTGAGATGGAAGTTCAGAAGCAGACCGGGATTGACGTCTACGACTTAATGACAGCCCAGGCTGCAAAGGCGAAACCAGGATGTGATGGATTGATTTATCTTCCTTGGAATGCCGGAGCAAATTGCCCACATTATGATCCTTCAGCACGTGGTGCCTTTATTGGATTCACTTTTGCGCATGGAAAACCAGAAATTATTCGTTCCGTTATGGAAGGCGTATTATATGATATAAAAGATATGTACTTTAATCTTTTACAGGCAGGATTACCTGAATTTAAGGTTATGCGTCTGACTGGTGGTGCAGCAAGATCAGATCTGTGGTGTCAGATGACAGCAGATGTTCTTGGTATTGCAGTAGAAACAGTTGAATCTGAAGAAGCTACGGCATTAGGTGCAGCAATGATTGGTGCAACAGGAGCTGGTATATTTGATTCCTTACAGGATGCAATTGATAACATGGTTCATGTAAAGAAGAGGTTTGAGCCAAATCCTGAGAATGTGGAAATATATAAGAAATTATATGAAATATTTACTGATTCTTATAATGCGCTTAAAACCGATGTATTTCCTAAAATTTCAAAATATCAGGGATATTGATTTGATTTATGCCAGACGGTAAATAGCCAAATTTATCAACTTACATAATTACATTTAACGAATAACCTCCCGGTAAGGGAGGTTATTCTGCATAAATGGAAGTAAAAGTTATCCGATTTGTAGGATTTATCGTTACTATTCGTAGAAAAAAACACAGAAATGTAAATAAAAAAGGAAATAAAATTTCTGTATTGACGGGATAGGAAATTGGTGGTATTATACCTGTATATACAAGTATAATACATTTTGAACAAGTTAATATTAATCAAAGGAGGTAAGATAATGAAAGGCAACTTTAACATTGAAAGAGCAGAAAAGTTTGCACATCGTGTGCGTTGGCATATTGTCGAAACGGTAATAAGACACGGCGAAGGCCATGCAGGTCCATCTTTATCATGTACTGATATTCTAGCCACTTTATACAATGGGGTGATGAAATATGATCCTCAAAATCCGAAATGGGAAGATAGAGACAGGCTGCTTGTAAGTGGCGGACATAAATGCCTCGGCTTATATGGAACTTTGGTAGAAGCTGGATTTTTTGATGAATCTGTACTAAATGAATATAACAAATTAAATTCACGTGTTCCAGCACATCCAGATATGAAAAAATTACCAGGAATTGATTTTTCGACCGGTTCATTAGGACATGGATTGCCATTAGCTTGTGGAATGGCATTAGCGGCAAAAAAGAATAAAAAAGATTATCGGGTTTTTGTCATTATGGGAGACGGCGAACAGGGTGAAGGCTCTGTTTGGGAATCAGCTTCTTATGCAGCTGCAAAAGGCCTGGATAATATAGTTGGAATTCTTGATCGCAATGGGCTGCAGATTAATGGAACAAATGCTGAAGTTTGTAATACGGCACCGCTGGAAGAGAGATATAAAGCATTTGGCTGGGATGTAGTAATTGTAGATGGGCATGATGTAGGAGAAATTCAAAATGCATTACAGTCTGCCCCTGTTAATAAAGGCAAACCAACTATGGTTATATGCAATACCATTAAAAGCAAGGGAATGCCATTTGCTGAAGGCAGTGTGAAATATCATCATTGGCATCCTGGTAAAGAAGAAGCAAACATGGCTGTTCAGGCATTAAGAGATTATCAGAAAGAGAGGTGGGGAGAATGAGCATAACGGATCCTAGAGAAGCATTTGCAAAGGCACTTGAAGAAATTGGTGATAACAATGACAAAGTTCTCGCGGTTAGCTGTGATAGCGCAAGTGGAAGCGGTTATTCGCCGTTTATTTCAAAATATCCCGACAGATATGTAGAGGTTGGAATTAGTGAGCAGACTGGAGTTGATATATCGGTAGGATTGGCAGTAAATGGATTTATTCCTGTAATCTCAGCGATTGCGCCATTCCTTTCAATGAGAGCCTATGAGCAGGTAAGAAATGATGTGGGTTATTCCAATACCAACGTGAAATTAATTGGATCATCTAGTGGATTATCCCATTCACCAGCGGGCTCAAGCCATCAGGCAAATGAGGATATGGCATTAATGAGAACTGTACCAAACATGGTTGTGATTAATCCTGGAGATTGTTATGAAATCGCAATGTCACTAAAAAAAGCAGTTGAGTATGAAGGCCCTGTTTATATAAGAATGCCGAGACATCCGTTGGAAGATATTCTCCCGATAGAAGAAAGAGATTTTGAAATCGGAAAAGCTGAAGAAATCTGTGATGGAAAAAGTGGCATAACAGTTATTGCTTCAGGAACAGTCTCAAATGAGGCTAAAAGGGCAGTTGAAGAATTAAATAAAGAAGGAATCAGCTGCGGAATGATAAATGTACATACCGTGCAGCCTTTAGACCAGGAAATGATATTAAAACATGCCTCAAAAACGAAATTGATGTTTACAGTCGAAGAGCATAGTATCATTGGAGGATTGGGCGATGCCGTAGCGGCTACAATCACACAGCTGGAAGGAGCACCAAGACTAGTGAAATTAGGAATTTTACCTGGTGCAGTTAATACAGGTCCTTACAGAGAGTTATTAGCAGCATATGGCTTAACGCATGAAAAAATTAAGGAATCAATAAAAAAGGAAATGTAAAAATAAAAATTGAAAATAAAAGGAGAATGTAAAATGACTACTGAAATCAGATCAACAATTAGTACTTTAGGTCTTCCAACAGTTCGCGGCGAAGAAGGATACCTTGCCCGTGTAAAAGATTTCCCAATTACACTTGACTTGGTAAAAAATTTAAAGGGTATAGCTAACTTTGTAGGCGTTACACCAAAATTTAAAGAAGTCATTGATTATTTCAATGTGGCCGAAGGTGAAACACCAGCAGGTTTCAAAGTTGAATTTGAACTTGATTCCGAAAACGTATTACGAGCTGATTTAGTCCGTAATATTTCATATGACAAGAATGGCCAGAAGAGGCCGACAAACCTGCTGTTTTCGGCAGATAGTGCAAATCCATATGAAGTAGCCCCAATCAAAAATTTGTTGGCCAATTTAACTTGCAACCCAGGAATTATTTATGATTTATTTATCAATAATCCTAAAGCAAACATTGGAAATCAGTTTAAAACACGTGACGAGGTTATGAGTGAAATCGGCAAAATCCTTGGACCGGGTGCAGATATCAGTGTAGAATTAAATGATCCATTTGGTAAGAGTGATGCTGAAATTTTAGAGGAAGCAGCAAGGTTTAAAGAACTTCTTTCAGAGCACAGGGTCGTAATTAAAGTGCCGCATACAGGACCAGTTAATAAAGATAATGTCAAAGAGCTTCTGACAGGAGACAAAAAGTTTTCGAAAAAATACAATGACGTCTCAACAGCCGATGCATTACGTGGACATAATATGGCGCTTATGCTGCATGAACATGGATATAGAGTAAACTTTACATTAATGTTCGAACCTTATCAGACTGCTTTGGCTTTACAGGCAAGACCATATTTTATCAATAGCTTTATTCGACATAGATTAATGCAGTCAGTGGACATGAAAAATTATCTTGATCTATATGCAGTCACTAAAGAAATAAAATACCTGGAGGCATTAAAGAGCTTTATGGTAGATAAGGATTTCCTTCCTGTAAATGCAAATGTTGATTTATCTGCGGTGAAAGCAAAAGCAGAACAAATGTTAAAATATAGGAATTTTGATAATAAAGAAGGCTCAGATGGGCTGGATGGCGTTAGACATAACTTACGTCTTTTACGTCAAACAAACATGGAAGACACCCGTTTAATTCTCTGCAGTATGGAAGGTGATGATAACTATCCGGATATTGACAGATTGTTGGCTTCCGATGAATATGGAGATATGGCTGGACGCGTTGTTTTAACAGCTGAACCTAATTATTTAGCGCAGTTTACTACAACCAACCAGGTTGTTACATATCAGAGAAGATTTATGAATGCAGCAAATGGAGCGCAATAGAATATAGAAAGATACTTAATTATATAAAAGCAGGCATTCAAACATACCTGCTTTTATTAGAAAATGATTCTGTCACAATTCTGTGCTGCTAACGTAAAATAGAAGTATTTTCGTCAGCCATTGTGGCAGAGTCAAATTTAAAAGGAGGAATTGCAATGAAAACAAAAACATTTTTGCAGGAACTGCAACTAGCAAAAACCAACAATTATGCTGTGGGGGCATTTAATATCTTTAATTATCTTTCGGCACAGGCAGTAATTCGTGCAGCTGAGAAGTTAGAATGCTCGGTTATACTGCAGACATCTACTGCAACAGTAAAAAAATTCGGAACACAAGAATTAAATGCTATGTTAAGACAGTTGGCTTGGGGTGCATCTGTTAATGTGATGATACATTTAGATCATTGCCAAGATGTTGAAATGGCAAAAGCATGCATGGATGCAGGATGGGACTCTATAATGTTTGATGGTTCGCATTTTCCTTTAGAAGAAAATATTGCAAAAAGCAAAGAAGTTGTTGCATACGCCCATCCACGAGGAATATGTGTAGAAGGTGAATTGGGGAAAATATCAGGAGTAGAAGATGAACTTCAGGTAGAAGCGCATAATGCTACAAATGCTAATTTGGAAGACTCTATCAGGTATGTGAATGAATCTGGCGTTGATGCCTTTGCTCCGGCAGTGGGCACAGCACATGGCGTATATACTGGAGTTCCAGTTATCAATTTTGATTTGGTCGCACAATTGAAAGACCAAATTAGTGCACCAGTGGTTATTCATGGAGGAACCGGACTAGAAGAAGATGTATTTAAACGATTAATTAAGAATGGCGGCGCCAAGGTAAATGTTTCAACGGCAATCAAGCATGGATATATTGATGGCTGCAAAGAATTTATTCAAGAAAATCCAACGAAGTTAGAACCGCTTGCAATGGATCGATACATAAGTGAAAAAATCGAAAGCATTGCTTCATACCATATGAGACTTTTCAGAGCGAGGTAAGAGTATGTCGAATAGTAATAATATCCCTAATTATAAATGCGATCTGCATGGACATACCACAAGATCAGACGGTTCAGATAGCCCGAAAGAATTTATTGATAATGCCGTTTATTCCAAAATGAAAATAGTCGGAATAACTGATCATGATGTGCTGCCGCCAGAAACAATTACAGTTAATGGAAATGAAATGGATATTATTGAGTATGCAAGTAAAAATGAACTGATTTTACTTAAAGGGATTGAAATTTCATGTGAAACAGATGTTGAAGATGTTCATATCGTATGCTATGGATGCAATTGGAAGGATCCGTTTTTTGGAAAACTTGAGCAGGATGTAGTTAAATCAAAAATTGAAAGTTACAAAAAACTTGTGGATCGATTAAATGAAAATGGCATTCATATTTCCTGGGAAGAAGTACTTGATAATAATGGAACACCTGTAAAAGAAGAGCAAATCCAGAAGAAGATGATTTTTGAATTAATGGCTAAACGAGGGTTTGTAAATGAATGGAAAGACGCAAAACTATTGGTAAAAAATCATGCTGAATATGATATTAAACGCGAAAAGCCTGATCCTGCAATGGTTATAAAAGAAGTACACAGATGTGGAGGAATTGCAATTTTAGCACATCCATACCTGATTTGCGAAAATCCAATAATAGCCGGGAAAAATATAACCAGAGATGAATATATTGATTATTTGATTGAAAATGGAATTGATGGAATTGAAGCTTGCTACACTTATGACAAAACAAGTTATAGTGGAACGAAAAGCAAGAGCGAGATATATGCTGAGGTGATAAAAAAATATTCTGATAGAGTTTCCATTTTGTCTGGCGGATCGGATTATCATGCGGATCATAAAAAAGGGGTTAAGGATGCGAGATATATCGGGGAGTGCGGAGTGTCAGAAAGTTACTTTTTTTCTAATGATTTATTGAACAATTTAATTACATTTTTTCATTAAAAGTAATTGTGAGTTGTTGGATCAGTCATTGGAATTCGCGGTATCAGAGAGGAATATTAAAATGAAAGCGAAAATACTTAAACAAACGAAATTATTGGCTGCAAAAATGAGACGTTACATTATCGAAGAAGTATACAGTGCAAAAAGCGGGCATCCCGGAGGTTCATTATCATGTGCTGATTTTATTGCAACATTGTATGACAACCATATGAATGTTGATTCTAAAAAGCCCAAAGACATTAATCGGGACCGTTTTGTGTTATCAAAAGGCCACTGTGCACCGGCACTGTATGCGGCATTAGCATTGAAAGGTTTTTTCCCGATTGAGGATCTGAAAACTTTTCGTGGAATCAATAGTTATTTGCAGGGACATCCAAATATGAACTCGGTACCGGGAGTGGATATGTCGACTGGTTCTTTAGGGCAGGGGATATCTACGGCCGTAGGGATGGCGCTTGTAGGAAAGCGAGAAGAGAAAAATTATAAAGTATATACAGTCTTGGGCGATGGAGAGATAGAAGAAGGACAGGTTTGGGAGGCAGCAATGTGTGCGGCACATTATCAGTTAGATAATTTATGTGCTTTTCTGGATTATAACGGACTCCAGATAGATGGTAATATTACAGATGTTATGAATCCTGAAAAGGTTGCAGACAAATTCAAGGCCTTTAATTGGAATGTTATTGAATGCAACGGTAATGATATTGTAAAATTAAATAATGCCATAAGTAAAGCAAATCAGTATAAAGGGAGACCAACCATTATCATCGGAAAAACAACCAAAGGAAAAGGCGTTTCATTTATGGAAGGTAAATACCAATGGCATGGCAGCGTTCCAAACCAAGAACAATATGAACAGGCTTGTCAGGAATTGAATGCAGTAATTGCAGAGTTGGAGGGTTAAGATTATGCCAGAAACAAAAAATAAGATTGCAACAAGAGAAGCATATGGAAGAGCACTTGTAGAATTTGGTGCAACAAATGATTTTTATGTTTTAGATGCAGATCTTTCAAAGTCAACAATGACAACTTATTTTAAAAACGAATATCCGAGACGCCATATAAATATGGGAATAGCGGAAGGAAATATGATGTCAGTCGCCGCTGGTATCGCCGCTGTCGGGAAAACGTGTTTCGCAAGTACATTTGCAGTGTTTGCTGCAGCACGTGGATGTGAACAGATTCGTAATTCGATTTGTTATCCAAACCTAAATGTAAAAATCGGAGCTACCCATGCAGGAATTTCAGTTGGCGAAGACGGAGCATCTCACCAGGCAATAGAAGATATAGCAATAATGCGGGCTATACCCAATATGCATGTTGTACAGCCATGTGATGCAGTTTCAACAAGACTAGCGGTAAAGGCAGCTTTAGAAACGGATGGACCATTTTATTTAAGATTAGGACGTTTAGCTGTAGACGAAGTATATACAGAAGAAAACTGTAATTTCAAATTAGGCAAAGGCATTGTATTAAAGAATGGCTTCGATTTAACTATTATTACATCCGGACTCATGGTCCAAGAATCATTGAAGGTTGCAAAATCACTTGAAAAGAAAAATATATCAGTGAGAGTGGTGGATATGCATACAATAAAACCTATTGATGAAGAACTTATTATACAATGCGCGAAAGAAACAAATAGGATAGTCACAGTAGAAGAAAGTAACATTTATGGCGGATTAGGAAGTGCTGTTGCAGAGATTTTATGTAAATATGAACCCTGTAAAATAAAAATGATCGGAATCGAAGATAAATTTGGCAGATCCGGTAAGCCAACAGAGCTATTAGAATATTATGGACTGTCAGCTGCTAAAATTGAATCGCAGATTGTTGATTTTTTAAATGATAAATAAGGGAGGATGCAAATATGCATGCTACATATGAACAATTACCCATGTCTATCGCAGATAAATTAGAAAACGGAAACGGGACCATAGAAATCAAAGAAATCATACCAGAAGGTCATAGACCTGAAAATTGTGAAAGGTTTTCAATCGTAACACTAAATAGGCGTTGTTCTATTGGTACACACAAATTACTTGGAAAACAAGTATTTGTCAGTGTTTTAAGCGGAGAAGTCATTTCGGAACATCAGGGATCTTTCGTAGTTTTAAAAGAAGGGGATATGCTTAAGACAAGCAATGGATCTGAGTCACGTTTTGCAAATATAGGTAAACTTCCATGTGTTTTGCTTGTATGTTCTTTTTATGATGAACCTGCTAAATAGAATGGTTGGGAATTTATGGTTTTAGTAAAATATAAAATTTTGGGGAAGGGGTGCGGTTTTGAAAAGTAGTATAGTTTTTTTTGATATTGATGGCACGATATTTGATTTTCAACACGGTGTGATTGAAAGTACAAAAAAGGCGATTAAGGAACTTATTGAGAATGGACATTATGCGGTTTTATGCACTGGAAGAAGCCGTGCTCGTGTTTATGACGACATATTCATGGATATCGGATTTAGCGGAGTTGTGGCAGGGTGTGGGACTTATGTGGAATATGAAAAAGAAATATTGTGCAATCATGAAGTTCCACACCATATAGCGAAATCAGCAGTAAAAACCTTAAGAAAATATGGATTGGTTCCAGTATTAGAAGGAAGTCAATATATGTATTATGATTTAGATGAATATACTACAGATATCGACTATTATCGAGATAAAATAGAAGAAAAAGTGGGCATTAATAGGAAACCGATTACAGGAAATGAAAATACACTTTACATAAATAAAATCAGTGCAAAAAAGACTCCAAATTGCAACCTTGAAATGGCAATAAAGGAATTGAGCCCCTATTACTATCCAATACAGCATGAGGGAATCACCGTTGAATTCGTTCCACACGGATTTTCCAAAGCCTCCGGAATTGAATTTCTTATCAAAAAGCTGGGGAAAAACAAAAGGAACACATTTGCATTTGGTGATAGCATTAATGATTTCGATATGATTCAATATGTGGAACATGGGATTGCTATGGGTAATAGTTCAAAAACACTAAAAAAAGTGGCCGACTATATTACCACGGATAGACTAAACGACGGAATATATAATGGATTGAAACACTTTGAATTAATATAAGTCGAAAATCGAACGACATGTAGGAGGCTCAACAATGAATTTAATATTATTAGGCGACAGAGTCGCTATCAAGCCACTAGTCAATGAAGAAAAAACAAAATCAGGCATTGTATTATCTGGTCAAAAAAAAGAAAATTCCCAGCAGGCAGTTGTTGTAGCCGTTGGACAAGAAGTGACTATGCAAATCAAACTGGGAGACAAGGTTGTTTGCTCAAATTATGCGGGAACAAAAATAAAATTAGGCGAAGAAGAATATATCTTTGTGACACAGAATGATATTTTAGCAGTCATTGATGAGGTCCGCTCATAAGAATGCTTGTCTTGTATTGATTTTATATAGAATAGCTGTAACCTATTTTAAACAGTCCTGAAGGTAGAAGTAAAAAAACAAAAATAAAATCGTAGACTATATAAGTTACTATCTCTAGCGATAATGATTTAAAAAGCAGTATCGAGGGAGGCGTAAGGATGGAGCCAAAGTGGTTGAGCTGGGCGAAGAAATTGCAAGCTATTTCGCAAGCGGGGTTAACATATTCAGAGAACAAATACGACATCGAGAGATTTCAGCAAATCAGAGACCTCTCTGTTGAAATATTAAATGAATACACGGAAATAAACAATGAAAAAATAAAGGATTTATTTTGTAATGAGACGGGCTATCAAACTCCCAAAGTGGATATAAGAGGTGCCATTTTCAAAGAAGATAAGATATTGATGGTTAAGGAAAGGATTGATGGATGCTGGTCAATACCTGGAGGTTGGGCAGAATATAATTTATCGGTAAAAGAAAATATAGTAAAAGAAGTTAAGGAAGAAGCTGGATTAAATATAGTTCCTCAAAAAATAATTGCAATATTAGATAAAAACAAGCACAACAAACCAATCACTCCTTATGGAATATACAAGATATTCGTCCTTTGCGAGCTGATAGATGGTGAGTTTGAAAATAATATAGAAACCGAAGAAAGTTGTTTCTTTGCTTTAACAGAATTACCTTCGTTATCATTGGAACGGAATTCGGAAAATCAAATTAGAATGTGCTTTGAGGCAAAATCCAACAATAACTTTTTTACAATGTTTGACTAGGTAGTTTTAATGTTCAATAATTTTATTATATAAAATCACATAAAGAAAGAGGTGAATTTTAGTGAGATGGTTATCCTAAACCATTTCGCTAAATATAAATATGGCAAAAGAAATTAAGTATGGCGCAGATGCAAGAATAGCACTTGAATCCGGCGTAAACCAATTAGCAAATACAGTAAGAGTGACTTTGGGACCAAAGGGAAGAAATGTAGTTCTTGATACACAATATGGGGTTCCATTGATTACAAATGATGGTGTTACCATTGCAAAAGCAATTGAGTTAGAAGATGCCTTTGAAAATATGGGGGCTCAGTTAGTTAAAGAGGTTGCGACTAAGACCAATGATGTGGCCGGTGATGGAACTACGACTGCAACGGTACTTGCGCAGGCAATGATTAATGAAGGAATCAAAAACCTTGCTGCAGGTGCAAATCCAATTATATTAAGAAAAGGTATGAAAAAAGCGACAGATCTTGCTGTTAAAGCAATTGCAGAGATGAGCAGTACACTTACAGGAAAAGATCAAATTGCAAAAATAGCAGCTATTTCAGCTGGAGACGAAGAAGTTGGCAACCTGGTTGCAGACGCTATGGAAAAAGTTTCAAGCGACGGCGTTATCACTATTGAAGAATCAAAAACAATGAAGACCGAATTGGACTTAGTCGAAGGCATGCAGTTTGACAGAGGTTATATTTCGGCATACATGGCTACAGACATGGATAAAATGGAAGTGGTTCTTGATAATCCATATATTCTTATCACAGATAAAAAGATCAGTAGTATTCAGGAACTTCTTCCTATTCTTGAACAGATTGTTCAGGCAGGAGCAAAACTTCTTATAATTGCCGAAGACATCGAAGGCGAAGCGCTTACAACTTTGATTGTCAATAAGTTAAGAGGTACATTTTCGGTTGTAGGTGTCAAGGCTCCAGGATATGGAGACAGAAGAAAAGCTATGTTAGAAGACATAGCAATTTTAACAGGTGGCCAGGTGATTTCCGAAGAATTAGGCTTAGACTTGAAAGAAATCACAATCAATCAACTGGGCCGTGCAAAATCGATTAAAGTTCAAAAAGAAAACACGGTAATAGTTGATGGTGAAGGAGATAAGTCAGGTATATCTGCAAGAATCACTCAAATTAGAGCACAAATTGAAGAAACCACATCAGATTTTGATTTGGAGAAATTACAGGAACGGCTTGCCAAATTAGCTGGTGGCGTAGCTGTAATCCGTGTTGGTGCTGCAACTGAAACCGAAATGAAAGAGAATAAACTTCGTATGGAAGATGCACTTGCAGCTACAAAAGCAGCTGTTGAAGAAGGCATTATCTCAGGCGGAGGATCAGCATACATTCATGCTTCAAAAAAAATTGTTGATCTTGCTAATAGTCTTGAGGGAGACGAAAAGACTGGGGTCAAAATTGTTATGAAAGCTCTCGAAGCTCCATTATTTCATATCTCAGCAAATGCCGGATTAGAAGGCGCCGTTATCGTCAACAAGGTAAGAGAAATGGAGCCTGGGATAGGCTTTGACGCTCTTCGTGAGGAATATGTTAATATGGTGAAATCAGGAATACTAGATCCTGCAAAAGTGACAAGAAGCGCTCTGCAGAATGCTACAAGTGTTGCTTCAACTCTTCTCACAACGGAATCCGTTGTTGCGAATATCAAAGAATCTGCCACTTCACTTCCAACCGGGACCCCTGGAATGGGTATGATGTAGTTCAATAAGAACATGAAATGATCAGCAGCTGTTTTGAACAATTCATTAGCAAGGAGAATGCAAAATGAATCCAGTATTTACTCCAATTACACTTAAAAATATTACTTTTAAAAACAGAATCGTAAGATCGGCAACTAATACCGCTATGGGAAATATTGATGGATCAATTAGTGATAAAGAAATGATAATGTATGAAAAATTAGCCAGAAATCAAATTGGGCTTATCATTACTGGACATTGCTATGTGAATCCAATTGGACAGACAAAACCACAGCAAACTTCTATGTATCACGATAAACATATTAAAAGGTTAACTGAGCTTACAGAATTGGTGCATAACAATGGAAGTAAGATATTTGCTCAGATTTCTCATGGAGGAGCTAATGTACATGTGCCAGATTTTCCTGTAGCACCATCTAAAATGGTTACGCCAGGCGGAAAAATAGCAGAAGAACTTAGTTTGTCCGATATTGACGCTGTAGTTAACGACTTTGTTGATGCTGCTCTGAGAGCAAAAAAATCAGGATTTGATGGAATTCAGATACATATGGCACATGGATTTTTACTCTGCCAGTTTGTAAGTTACGGAACAAATAACAGGACAGATAATTACGGAGGTTCCGCCGAAAACAGACTGCGCATTGTAGTTAGAATTATCAACGGCATAAAGAAAAGTTGCGGAATCGATTATCCTGTAATAGTTAAGGTTAACTCCAATTCCTATTTAAATAATAAATCCTATGTTGAAGATATGGATTACTTTATGTCGAAATTTCTAGAGTTAGGAGTCGATGCAGTTGAAGTAAGCGGCTTTGATTTTGCATCGCGAAGCAAAGAAGAACACAACTATTTTCTTGAAGCAGTCAAAAAATTGAAATCCAAAACGATGATACCAATTATTTTAGTAGGCGGAATACGGAATCTCGCAGATATGGAGTACGTGATTGATGAAGGGATGGATATGGTTTCGATGGGACGGCCATTTATTGCAGAACCTGACTTAATTACTCGGTTAATCCACGGACAAAAAACTTCAAAATGCATTAGCTGCAGTCATTGCTTCGGATTATTTTTACGTGAAAAAAGAAGATGCATTCTAGATTCAATTAGAGATTAAAATATATAAGTGTCTTGACAAAACACCTATTTTAAAATATACTTGTATATACAAGGATATACATATTATATTAACATATCAAAGGAGGTAACAAAATGAAAATTGCAATTGGTTGTGATAATTTAGCTATGGATTTAAAAAATAAGGTAATCGAAGAATTTACCAAAAGAGGACATACTTTCGTAGATATGGGATGTAATGGTAACGATTCTGTTGATTATCCGGAAATTGGTGAAAAGGTTGCCGATGCTGTAGCTGCCGGAGACTTTGAACGTGGAATCTTAATTTGTGGTACAGGTATTGGAATGTCTATTACTGCAAACAAAGTACCTGGTGTGTTCGCGGCGGTATGCCATGATATTTATTCGACAGAAAGATCTATATTGAGCAATAATGCTCAGATCATGTGCATGGGCGCTTTAGTCATAGGACCATCAACAGCCATTACACTTGTTGACAGGTGGTTAGGATTAACATTCAAAGAAAGTCCATCTGCAAAAAAAATCGCTAAGATCAAAGAAATCGAAGCTAAACACACTATATCGGCATAGCCGTTAATAGCACGCAAAAGCTGCAAGAGTAGATTGAATTATTCGTGAAATATCAGGGTTGGAAGAAGCTTTAAAACAAAGTGAAGGTAATTAGTTGTATCATAATATGTTTTTATGATTATATCCCAATTGAGAACAGAAAGGGTTGAAGAATAATGTATTTTAAGAAAAGTGAGCTGCCAGCATATTACATTGGTAATATCCATGACGGGAATGGAGAAATTCTATATGAAGAAATTATCCCTAAAAATAATCTCCCTGAAAAATGCCAGATATGTTCATTCATCACATTGGAACCGGGTCAATCAATTGGATATCACGAACATGTCGATACTACGGAATTATATTATCTCATTTCCGGTGAAGCGGAAACAATTGATGATAGCACAGAACTGACTTTATATCCAGGGGATATGACACTTACAGCTAATGGGCAAGGACATTATCTAAGAAATACAAGCAAAGAACCGTGCAAATTATTTATAGCGGCTTTTAAGGCTTAAAGTATTTCAGAGTATTCAAGCAATCCAGGAGTATTGCCAGAGTGCAATGCCCTATTATATTCAAAACAAAAGGAGGATTATTATGAAACTAAAGAAGATTGAAAACATAGACAAGTTTCTTCAGGTGCTCGACAGCTGCATAGGGAACGTTGAGCTTGTTACAACTGAAGGAGACAGACTAAACCTAAAATCCAAACTTTCACAGTACTTATTCATGGCAAATTTCTTTTCTGAAGGAATGTTTAACGATGTTGAACTTATTGCATATGAAAGAGAAGACATTGATAAATTATTTTACTATATAGCTAACAACGCATAATTGATTTTAGTTGTGCTTAACACTCTGAAAACACAGTAAGGTTGGAGATACTATGGCTAAGGTTAATGTTATTTTTGATACACTAGAGAAAGTAAAGAATTTTGTGCGTATAATGTCAACTTTGAACGGTGAATTTGATTTAGTTAATGGGAATTTCATGGTTGATGCCAAATCTATACTGGGAATATTGGCTATAGATTTTAAGCGCACGTTAGAATTGAGAATTATCAAATCAGAGGACGATGTCGATTTCATATTGGCACAAATTTCCGATTTCATCGCATAAGGAAGTAAGCAACTGGTATAAGACATATTTTGAAATCCCCAAAACCTGATAGACTTGAGGCTGATCACCCTAAATGTTATCAGGTTTTTTTGTATCGAAAATCATATGTTAATATACAAATACTCTAAATGTTTTTGTGCGGCAGAACCATAATCAATACGATGTTAATTCTGATTTTTAATAAATCGATTCGTATTAATCTTTATAAATTAAGGCAAGGGATGGTGACCATGAAAAAGCAGATCATTATCAAAGATAAAAATTACTTTGAAAGCATTGATGAAATCTTAAAAGAAAACAATACAAAAAGAATATTGTTAGTATGCGGCAATTCATTAGAGAAATTGAAAATTAATGATTATTTTGAAAATCTGGATATTCCGGTAGTAAGGTTCAGCGACTTCACCCCAAATCCATCTTATAACTCCGTTGTCGAAGCAATCCACCTATATAACATTGCGAAATGTGACTTCATAATCGCAGTCGGAGGTGGAAGTGCAATTGATATTGCGAAATGCGTCAAATTATATGCTGAAATGCCCGCATCCGAGAATTACTTAAGTGAAATCATCGTTCCGAATAATATTAAACTCCTTGCTATGCCGACTACGGCTGGAACCGGAAGTGAATCCACAAAAAATGCTGTCATCTACTATAATGGAAAAAAACAATCTGTGGCTTACGAAAGCTGTATCCCAGACTATGTGATTCTGGATTCAACTGTCCTTCAGTCCCTGCCACTATATCAAAAAAAGGCAACCTTGCTTGATGCCTTTTGCCAGGCTATTGAAAGTATTTGGTCAACAGACTCGAATGATGAAAGCGACGAATATGCCGGTGAAGCAATCAGAATAATTATGAAGCATAAAGATAACTATTTTAATAACACAGAATCTGGAAACGAAGCAATGTTGATGGGAGCTAACCTTGCAGGGCGTGCACTGAATATCGCAAGGACAACAGCACCACATGCAATGAGTTATAAAATTTCTACCCGATATGCCATTCCACATGGGCATGCAGTTGCCCTGTGCCTTCCTAAAATATGGAGATACATGATTTATAACCTGCATAAATGTATCGATCCGCGAGGATCAGGACATTTGGAATCGGTTTTTATAAAAATTGCAGAGTACATGGGATGCCAGAGTGCTGAAGATGCCGTTGACGTGTTTGAAGAACTTATGACAGAACTTGATATGAAAGCTCCTACTATTAAGGCCGAAAGTGATATCGAAATTTTGGTTAAATCAGTAGACATGAAAAGACTAAATAATACCCCTGTCAGTATGGATGAAAAAAATATCAGAAATTTCTACACACAAATTTTCAAAAAATCCATTTATAGTTGATATCATTTTCCGTTACTTATTACAGAAGTAGCGGAAATCCAAAAAAGGAGAAACTGAATGAAATCAAAAAGAAATGCAATTGTCGGGCAATCAGGAGGACCTACTGCCGTAATAAATGCTAGCTTATATGGAGTAATTATAGAAGCTCTGAAAAATAAAAGTAAAATAGAGCGTATATATGGAATGATTAATGGTATAGAAGGTTTCTTGCAAAATCAATTCATCGATTTAGGGAATAGTCTGACGATGGAAGAGCTTGAATTATTAAAAACCACACCTTCCGCTTATCTTAGTTCGTGCCGTTATAAACTTCCGGAAAAATTTGAAGATGCTGTTTTCAAGACTTTGTTTGAAAAATTTAACGAATTAAACATTGGTTATTTTTATTATATCGGTGGTAATGATTCCATGGATACGGTAAGCAAGCTGTCACACTATGCAGAAAAGATTGGAAGTGATATCAGGTTTATTGGAATTCCAAAAACAATTGATAATGACCTTGTCCTAACAGATACAACCCCCGGTTTTGGAAGTGCTGCAAAATATGTGGCATCGACAATAAGCGAGATTATTCTGGATGCTTCTGTATATAATGGACAATCTGTTACTATAGTAGAAATTATGGGGCGTCATGCAGGATGGCTTACCGCCGCATCTGTTTTATCACGGAAAAACAAGGGAGACAATCCCGTCCTTATCTATCTTCCTGAAGTAAGTTTTGATTTTGAGAAGTTTCTCACTCATTTGAAAAAAGCACTGCAGAAAAAAAACAATGTTGTTATTTGTGTATCAGAAGGGATTAAAGACGCTTCCGGAAAATTCATATGCGAATATACCTCTGAAGCAGCAATCGATAAATTTGGGCATAAAGCTCTTAAAGGATGCGGGAGTGTCCTTGAGCGAATAATAAAAGAACGCATGAATATAAAAGTCCGTTCAGTCGAATTAAGCATAAACCAGCGGTGTTCTTCGTCACTCATATCTCTTATCGATCATAATGGGGCTCTTGAAGCAGGACGACAGGGTGTTTTAGCAGGATTAGCCGGAGAGACGAGAAAAATGGTTGCTTTTACCAGAGACAGGATAAATGATGATCTGACTCTTTCCTGTTCTCTTGTGGATGTAGATGATGTGTGCAATAAAGAAAAGTTAATACCGAATGCATGGATTTTGGATGAAGGCACTAACATTTCAGAGGAATTTGTTGACTATGCACTTCCTTTAATTCAAGGTCAGGCAAATATTCCTTTTGAAAATGGGATTCCGCGTTTTGTATATCGGTAGCATTAGTAAATAAGATGCATCAATTACCGTAGCTGAAATAGAAAATGGACCATATAAAATGGGCAGTTTAAAATAACTGTTATTTTATAGGGTCTTTTTTTGTGCTTTAAACATAAGGGATATTATATTATAAAAGATAATACGATGCAATTTGGCTGGAATGAATATGGTGAATTATTTGAATTGCAAGCAATGGCATATGATTACTATTATTTCTATAAGCTTAATTATTTAATGATTGATTGTTTTTCAAATCCTTGTAATTATCCGGATCATTTATTGCAAGCGATAGATAATATAGTGCTATTCTACTTATTGTTACCCCCCTGACACGAGCGGGCGTATGGAAAACATCAGCTTGATGAGTGCAAAGGATGACCCCATCAAGTTGGGTGTGCCATGAGAAAGGCATCATGTTAGTGGGTGCATGTGAACATAGCGATTTTGGCGGCAGGCGTATGGATGACATCAGCTTTATGAGTGCAAGGAATGACCCCATCAAGTTGGGTGTGCCATGAGAAAGGCATCATGTTAGTGGGTGCATGTATATATAACGATTTTGATGGCAGGCATATGGAAGGCCTCATATTGATGAGGGCAAGGATGTCACCATCAAGCTGGGTGCAGACTACAATCATCATCTTAATGGGTACCTGTAGATTGACATAGGCATTAGGAAGAAGGCCAAACATCACTAAGGCGGGTATAATACTCCCATTAAATTGAATAAAGTGCGAGAATCGCCAGTGGATACAGAAAGGGAAGGCTTGGATATGAAAGATAAATGAAATAGAAATAGAGACTTATCATGAAGGGAAAAACGATAAAGTTCGAAAAAGATTAGATAAACAAAGAACGGTGCAATCCTCCGATACCATCTGCATATGGGGCAAAGATCGCAGTGTGGCGAGTCTGCGCGCCCATCTCTTTTGTTTTTTCGGAAAAGAGTCCGCTAATATCAGCTGTTGAATGTTGAGTACTAGTGGTAGCCCGCAGTGCAAGAAAAAAAGAAAAAGTTAAGAAAAAGAAATGAGGAAATAAAAGAATCATTTTTATTTTCTTAATTGGGCTAATCGTCTGCATTTGTTGACAGCGGTGTGGAATGGAAGCATAGAGGAAAAGAACGTTCGAAATTGTTAAGGCAGTAGCGGTCATCAGATATTGCTCTGTTCAAGATTGCGGGGGTACTATTTTGTACCAGAGTTCAAAGCGACCTTTTGTTACTGGTGCGAAAGGAGCATAGTCAATTATCTAAGTGACATTGTTTGCGATGCTTTGCCTGCATGAGAAGGGAATCACAATTCTTGATTTTTATAAATAAGGGTTGCAATTTTTTTTGTAAAAGCTGCTAACACAAATTATGTACACTTATTACATAATTTGATAAATGTTTTTTGAAATCGATTATCCAGTTTCATGCCGGCGATGTGGAAGTATCCCAATGATAAGTTTTACAACTACGAAATCCATTAAAGGTGGGAAAAGAGGGAGCCCAGTATCGGTGAAGTATTGGAAGTTTGATGTGCCTTATCCTGGGTGAATTAGAATGTTAAGGATAAAAAGATTTAAAATAGAAAAGTTATACTTTGATGTACACTATTAAATCCTATTGTTGTTTTTAGACAAAATCGCGTAAATTGTGCGAATGCACCAAAACGCATACTAAGATGGAAAAAGAATGACGATAAGGAGTATGAGAATGAAAGTGAACGTGGCGAAAAAAAGCAAGAAGAAAGAACTGATTAAACGAGTTTATTTTAAAGGGAAAGAGGATTTTGGCATAGTATGTGGGGATATGTGTTTGTTAGAATGGGTGGGTAATTCCGGCTTTGAAAAGTTGCAGGTATTATTTGCTGATAAGAAATTGTGCCTGAAGGGACCGGGATTTGAGGCGATGATCGTATTCCATGAACAAGCTAATTTGGAGAAGATGAGTCAATGCAAAATGAAGGATGTTATTACAAAGGTGATTTTTGAAAAAAGTTGAAGAAGCATGCCTAACGATATGCAAATATCTGATTCGATGTTATGGAGATCACATAGGGACAAAATGAAAATGTAATATGGTAATAAATTATATAGAGCAAAATTGGATATGAAAAGAACAGATTCAACTTTGGTCCGGTTCGGACCAAAGTTGAATGACTGTAGCTCATACAATAAGGCTGAGTGTGATATTTGCAGAACTTCCATTAATGAAAGAAACCACCTAGGTATAGTTACGGAACTGAATCTATGGCATTACAAAAGATAATCCTCCAATCTGGTGGGAGGGAGCATGCAACCAGATTTGCATTGATGAGATTCAATGTGAATATTATTAACTGTAATTTTTAACCAATTACAGTATATTAGAAATATCTGCAAAACACAGAGCCAATTAAAATTTCTCAATCCGCCCCAGGAAAGAAAATATGCAGATAAAAGATATCCTGATCCGTGCTGAAAGAGATGCTGCCATGATACAGCTCAGTGATATAGCGCATGCTCTTCACTCCAAATCCATGATGGGCTTTGTCTTCCTTACTAGTCAGCAGAAGTCCATCCTCTATTTCACGTGTTCCATTAAAATAATTGGTTACATGTATAGCACTTAAGCCGTTTTCTTTTCTTATGGAGATGCTGACAACGCGCTTTTCATCATTTTCCACCTGCTGGACCGCTTCAAAGGCATTCTCAATGGCATTGCTGAGCAGCGAATAAAGGTGGGAGGGAGTGATAAATGACAGACATTTACCGTCGGCTATACAGCTCAGGTGAATATGGTTTTTCTCGCAGAGAAGCTGTTTTTTAAAGAGGATGACGTCAAGAATTTCACTGCCAGTTTTGATGTTGGAGTCGTAGATCTGGATAGCGGATTTCAGGGAATCGAGTTCCTGTTCCGTCAGCTTGGCTTCGAATTGCGACAGCTGATGGCGGATATCATGGCATTTGATATTAATAATTTCGATATCGCTGCGCATATCCTCGAATTGTTTCTTTTCCACATATAAAAGTTCATCCATGATTTTCAAGTCCTGCCGGAGCTTGCTCTGCTCCAGAATACCCATACGCAGGAACAGGATGAACAGTCCATACAGAACAGAGAAGATTCGGATAATGAAATTGAGGGGATGATTTTCACCCTCTAATGTGCGGCTGAATGCATTGACGGGAACTGAGATAATCGTGATAGCCAGTGAAAAAATAACAATCAGCCGGGCGCTTTCTGTATCATGTCTGTACACTTCTTTTCTGCGGAAGAGAATGGAAAGGAAGAAACTGATGACAAGGTGTATGACAAAGTATACGGTCCAGTCGCGCCATACAACGGTATCATGAAATAAGGATATATCGGCATATGCGTCTTTTCCAAAAAGGATGAGAAGCGTTTCATATACTCTTCCTACAATGATCTGGGTGGCGATACCCGTACACAGGCAGAGCAGCAGCTCGTGAAGTGCTTCCTGATACAGGAGGATGAGCATTCCAAAGATATAAAGATGAAGGATGAATGTAACCAGGATATTGAAGATAATACCCGGGAACAGCGTGCGGAGGACGGCTAAAGGGTAGAGAAACGGCAGGGCAAAAATCAATCCGCAGGCAAGCCGGATCCAAAATGAATTGCGTCGTCTGAAAGGAAGGGTATAAAATATGATGCAAAAGATCAATTCAATCAGCTGAGCCAGCCTGATCTGATACTGCAAACTGTAAACTCCACAAATTGTTTGGATTAGTTCAAGCATGTTGTTTTCCTCTTGGTATAGTCAAGCAGCTGCTGTACAAAGGCCTTTTTTCTAGGCTGGCTGATTCGCAGTTCTTTTCCGTCTACGGTGACAGTATAGCCCTGTATGCTTTCCACATATTGCAGATTGACGAGATAACAGTTGTTGCATCTGCAAAAGTTATAAGACTGAAGCTTTGCTTCCGCGGAAGATAAAGTACCGTATTGTCTGTAGTCGGCATCGGCAGTGTGATAGATGACATGGTGCCCCTCTGTCTCCAGAAAACGGATATCACTCGGTGAAAGCTTGACCATGCCGTTGACAGTGGAAACAACGATCTCGTCAGGGGAGTCTTTGGGAATTCGCTGCATGGCACGTGACATTTTCAGTGCGAAATCATAATAACCGATCGGTTTGACAATATAGTCAAGTGCCTCTACTTCATAACCGCTGATTGCATACTGGGTGAGACTTGTCATGAAGATAAGGAGGACCGTCTTGTCTAGTTTTCTCAGGCGGTGTGCAGCGTCCATGCCATTCATATAGGGCATCCGGATATCCATAAAAATGATGTCATAATCTGCGGAATAGTTTTCCAGCAGAGAAACTGCATTTGTAAATTTCTGTATCTTGAATTGAATCTTCTTTTCTTCTGCATATCTGTTAAGATATTCTTCCAGGAGACGCGCCTGGCTTTCTTCATCTTCCACAATAGCGATTTTTATCATGTTTTTCACTTTCCCCTTTAATAGTTATCTAAAATGACTATATAAAAAAAAGAGCCTTCCGTCAATACATCCATGCCCAGACTAAGAAAAAACGTCATAAATTAAAACTTAGTTATACTTTGTGAGGGATATTTTGAGGTTATGCCGTTCCTGTTGTAACGGGAATGAGATTTTTATAAGATAACGGCAACAGAGCACAAAAGTGTTCTCAAAATAATTTCACAAAAGGAGAATATGTATTATGAAAAAGAAAATGGTAAAAAAAGTATTGACCGCAGTTCTTGCGATGACGATGGTTTTCGGTCTGGCTGCATGTGGAAAGGCATCTGCTGGTGCTAAGACTGAAGGGGGAACGGATACTACGAAGGCGGTTGAGTCAGAGCTGACCGGATACTACGCTTCCAATGCGAATGTTGCATTCATGAGTATGTATCCAGGGTATACTTATAAGCAGTCAACATTTGGCGTACAGACGATAGAGACATTCTCAGATGGCACTTACTGTCTGACTAGTACGGACACCGTGTTTTCTGGCGCGCTGCTGTTCAATGACGATGGTACCCACGAGGAGATTCCAAGAGGTTCAATCAATATGATATATGATGGCACTTATACTTCCGAAGAGGAAGAAGGAATTATGACTCTTACTCTTTCCACACCTACTGCAGTTATGGCTAACAGCTCTTTATCCGCCGGATCAGAACCGATCGGTTATCTGAATACGGAAGCATGGACAGATGAAATGGGAGCAGCCGTGGGCGGAGATGCTGGAACGATGACTGCAAAAGATTATCTTGCAACAGTGGCATTCCCGGAAACAACGATCATCGTCGATGTAGTGAACACGTCATTTGATTATGCAGATCTGTCTGTAGCGGCAGAATAGGCTGGGATTCCTTAAGGAGGAAAAAAGGATGAAAAACAAGACAAATGTGTGGCGAGGTTTGACAGCTTCAATAGCAGTTCTGCTATCCGTGAGCATCTTTACAAGTGCGTTGTTATTTAGCTGGAGCGGTCAGGTCAATGTCTTCCTGAATGTGACCCCGCCGACTATGAAAGCCGATGACAGCACCATGTATTATGAAAGTGACTATGGTCTTTCTGATGAAGGGCTGGCGGCCATGATAAAGGATTCGGATGCGCATGATGTGCAGACGATGGAAGAGGGAGCTGTTCTGCTGAAAAATGATAACGCGGCTTTGCCTCTTGCCTCTTCTGAACGGGGGGTTACACTGTTTGGCCGCGCTGTTGCAGATCCTGTTTACCAGGGAAACTCAGGCGGGCCCAGCAGGGATCCGGACAGACAGGTGAGTCTGTACAGCGCATTGGAATCAGCAGGGTTTAAGATAAACGATACGTTATTTGATGCCTATGCGAACAGTACGGTCAAAAGAGCGAAAGCCGAGCCGGACTGGTTCATCGGAGAAGTGGACAAGGACTTTTACACGGACGAATTGAAAGCGTCCTATGAAAATGATTTTAATGATATTGCCATTGTCATGCTTTCGAGGGATGGCGGTGAAGGCAAGGATCTTGCAACTACTGACAGAGATGGAATATCGTTTCTGGCTCTGCATGATACAGAAAAAGACCTCTTGAAAATGATCAAAGAAAGCGACAGGTTTACCAAGACGATTGTTCTGATCAACAGTGCTTATGCGATGGAACTTGGCTGGCTTGCTGAAGAGGAATATGGCGTGGATGCCGCACTCTGGATTGGAGATCCAGCCCTGAAGGGGTTTGAAGGTGTTGCAAATGTCCTGACAGGTGAGGCGGATCCTTCCGGACGATTTGTGGATACCTATGCGGCAAATTCCCTGTCTGCGCCTGCGGTTAGGAACGCCGGATCATTTACTTATGCAAACAAACCGGAGAACTATATTGTCGAAGCAGAAGGTATCTATGTCGGCTATAAATACTATGAGACCAGATACCAGGACAGTATCTTTGGCATCAACAATGCAGATGGTACAGCCGGTGTCTATGCCGGTGAAGGGACTGGCTGGAATTATGCAGATGAAATGGTCTACCCTTTTGGCTATGGCATGTCCTATGCGGATTTTTCCCAGGAATTGAAAGAAGTTACATGGGATAGAACGGAACATACCGTTACTGCTGTCGTGAATGTTACCAATGAGGGATATCCTGAGAATACGAACTATGAGGGAAAATCCAAATCGGTTGTGGAGCTCTATGCACAGCTTCCATACGAAACAGGTCAGGCTGAAAAGGCTGCGGTCCAGCTGGCCGGCTTTGAAAAAACGGATGCTCTTGCTGCAGGGGAGTCTCAGGAAGTAACAATAACGGTGGATGATTATCTGTTCGCAACCTATGATGCCAATGCGGAAAATGGTGCCGACACAACAAAAAAGGGCTGTTATGTCTTTGATGCAGGTGATTATTTCTTTGCAATCGGCGATGACAGCCATGATGCGCTCAACAACATACTGGCTGCCAGAGAAGGCGGAAACGTAAGCGGCAGGCTTGTCAATGCAGATGGAACGGTAGTGGAAGGGGATGCTGGCAAGACAGTTGGCATAACTCTGGATACTACCGATAACACGACCTATGCGAAATCCCAGTATACGAATGAGATCGTATGCAACCAGTTTGAGGATATTGACCTTAATCACTTTACACCAGATACCGTGACTTATCTGACCAGGGATGACTGGAACACCTATCCTGTTTCCTATACAGATATCACGGCTACGGATGAGATGATGGCACAGCTTGAAGGGACAGAATACGTACAGCCTACTGATGCCCCTGCTTATACAAGTTTTAAGCAGGGTGAAGACGTGACCTTAAAACTTATTGATATGAAAGATGTACCTTTTGATGACGACGAAAAATGGAGCCAGTTCCTTGACCAGCTGACAGTGGGAGAATTGTGTTCTACGATTGGTGAAAATTTTGGACAGCCTGCAGTCAGCTCGATTGATAAGCCGGTTAATACGAATACGGATGGTCCTGGAGGATCCCAGTCAGCTTACCGATATGGAAATAAGGCTCCTGCTACCTTACATATCAGTGAGATTGTTGCCGCATCGGCCTGGAATCAGGATTTAATTGCCGAACGCGGAAGCTTCATAGCGGAAGACTGTCTGTTCAGCGGAACGAACCAGCTCTGGTCTCCAGGTGCCAACCTGCACAGGACACCTTTCAGCGGCAGAAACTTTGAATATTATTCTGAGGACAGTATTTTGTCCTATATCATGAGCGCTGCCCAGACAAAGGCAATGCAGGATAAAGGCTTGAACGCATCGATCAAACATTTCTGTGCAAATGATCAGGAAACAAACAGAGACGGTCTTTCTATTTTTATGACAGAACAGAATTATCGCCAGGGTGCCCTTAAGGGATTTGAAGGGGCGTTCACAGAAGGTGGAGCACTTGCTACCATGCTTTCCTGCAGCCGAATCGGAAACAGGTTAATGTATGAGGACGAAGCAACATTGACGCAGGTTCTGAGAAACGAATGGGGATTCCAGGGAGTGACGATCACAGATTCTGTGAAAGGAGCTTCCGAGGTACCTACGATTGAATCCCTGATAGCCGGATCTGATACGTTCAATGCGGATAAGGGACGGGCAAGTGAGGTGCAGAAATATCTTGTTGCACATAAGGATGGGTATGTCTTAGAAAATCTGAGAGATGCTAACAGGCGCTTCTATTATGCCATGGCCAATTCCAGTCTGATTAACGGACTTTCGGCTGAAACAGAAGTGAGCGGCTTCACCCCATGGTGGCAGTATGCGTTAATTGGAATTAACGGCATCCTGGGTGTTGGTTTGATTGCGACCGCTGCATTATTTGTCAGAGGTGGTTATAGGAAACGAAAAAAGGGGGCGGGATTAGATGGAATTTTTGAAAAATAGAACGATAGGTTTCTGGATTGGTTTTGCGGCATCTTGTCTGATGCTGATTGCGGATATCATATTTTACATCACAGATAGTGCAGACAGAACATTTTCATTCGTTACATTTATGTTTATTATGGCTGGTGTAGCATGTGAACTGCTTGTCATTGTCAAAGATTTCAGGTTTGCACCGGTTTTGCCGCCTGTATGTTTTGGTGTGGCGCTTTCCATGCATCTTTATCTGGGGCTGCCTACGCTTTCAGATGTTGCAAATGGCGTCAATTTTGTCGGAGGAAATCCTACAGCGGTTGTTGTATTCGGCGCATGTTTCTTTGTCGGAACCATTGCCGCGATAGTTTCCAGCTTTATGGAACAGTCGAAAGTGGCCGTATCCGATTTTGGGCAATAGTCGAAAGAGGCTGAATAGATATATTGGAGAAAAAATAGATGGAGAAAATAAGTTTATGCAATGATTGGAGTTTTACAAAAAACTTTTCTGAAGAATTTTTAGAACATCCGGAAACCGGGATTCAGGTCCGGCTGCCACATACCTGTAAAGAGGTTCCAGTACATTACGCAGACGAAAAAGACTACCAGATGATCTGCGGTTACGGCAGAGTGCTAAAAATCCCAGAAGAATTGAGAACGAAGAGATTATTTCTTCAGTTTGACGGCGCAGCCCATGAAGCGACAATATTTATAAACGGAAAGGAGCAGTATACCCATAAAGGCGGGTATACTGCCTTCCATTTAGAGATTACGGAGCTGGTGAGAACAATTGAAGAAAACAAAATCGTTGTCCGCCTCAATACCAGGGAAGATGCAAATGTCCCTCCTTTCGGCCATGTGATTGATTACATGACCTACGGCGGATTATACCGTGAAGTGTGGCTGCTGGCTGCAGAGCAAAGCTATGTGGAGGATGTTTTTGTCCGGACGCCGGACATGAGCCAGGCGATCGTAGACCTGAAAATAAACAGACCGGAAAAAGCGCAGGAAGTACAGTTTTTTATTCTGGACCAGGATAAAAAAACGATTAAAGAAGAAAGTATTGTGGTTTTCGTGGAAAACATCAGAAATCACAAAATGAAAGAGTATAACATTCAAGATTACAGAATTTCCGTGTCCGGTATCCGGGAATGGAGTCCGGAACATCCATATCTGTATGAACTGGTAACCGTCCTGAAAGATAAAGCCGGAAACATACTGGATAAAAACAGCGTGCACTTCGGGTTCCGCCAGGCAGAGTTTAAAGCAGACGGATTTTACCTGAACGGCGGAAAATACAAAATCCGGGGACTGAACAGGCATCAGAGCTATCCTTATGTGGGTTATGCCATGCCAAAATCCATGCAGGAAGAGGACGCCAGGATATTAAAGGAAGAGTTGCATGTCAATGCCGTGCGTACTTCCCATTATCCCCAGTCCCAGTATTTTCTGGACCATTGCGACAGGCTTGGACTGCTGGTGTTCACGGAGACGCCGGGATGGCAGCACATTAAGGATGACGATGAGTGGAAACAGACAGTCTGTGAAAATGTAGAAGAAATGGTTCTTCAGTACAGGAATCATCCGTCCATCATTCTCTGGGGCGTGCGTGTCAATGAGTCACAGGATGATGACCTGCTGTATCAGAAAACCAATGAGATTGCACACAGTCTGGACCAAAGCAGGCAGACAAGCGGTGTGCGTTTTCTGTGGAGAAGCAGCCTGCTGGAGGACGTCTATGCCTTCAATGACTTTTCCCATACGGGAAAGAACGGAGGATTGCTTCCGAGATGGCTGATTGCTCCGGACAAGAAAAAGGCATATCTGATTTCCGAGTTCAACGGGCACATGTATCCGACAAAATCCATGGACGACCCTATGCACAGGCTTTCCCATGCAATGCGCTATGCAAACGTTTTGAACGAAGTGTATAAAAAAGAAGATATCTCAGGATCCTTTGGCTGGTGTATGTTTGACTATCAGACACATGGGGATTTCGGCTCCGGAGACAGAATCTGTTATCACGGCGTCATGGATATGTTTCGTAATCCAAAGCTGGCGGCCAGCGTCTATGCAAGCTTTTCGGAAGGAACTCCGGTACTGGAAGTCGGATCCGATATGCACATTGGAGATTATCCGGGCGGAGCAGTTGGAGACAACTATATTTTTACCAATGCAGATCAGGTGCGCCTGTATAAGAATGAAAAAATGATCCGGGAATTCCAGCCGGTCAATAAAAAATACCGCTATCTGCCCCATCCGCCGATTGCATTTTATGATACTGTGGGAAACGCCATTGAGGAAGGGGAAGGATATTCCCATAAAAAGGCGGAAGCAGTAAAAGACTGTCTTCTGGCGGTGCAGCGGTTCGGAACCGGACTTCCGGTCAAGTATATTGGAAAAGCGCTCTGGGTTATGATCAGACATCTGGTTTCGCCGATGGCATTTTACCGTCTGTTCTTCCGGTATATAGAAAACTGGGGAGCTTCCGCACCGGTATACCGTTTTGAAGCAGTAAAAGGCGGAAAGGTTGTTGCCCAGGTGGTGAAGTCTTCCAATGCAGATCTCTGCCTGGAGGCAAAGGTAAACAGCACAAAATTAAAGGAAGCGGAAACGTATGATGTGGCAGCTGTGCGCATACGGGTTACGGACCAGAACGGAAACAATGCATCTTATGCTCAGATGCCGGTATTTCTGAAGGCAGAGGGAACCATAGAACTGGTTGGGCCGGACTGTATCTGTGCGGAAGGCGGAATGTGCGGGACCTATATCAGAACCACCGGACAAGCGGGGGAAGGAATACTGACAATCCGCACAGAGCAGACAAAAGAGGTGCAGTTGAACTTTATTGTGACAGGCAAAAAGGGGAATTGATATGGAGACAGAAATTAAAACAGGAAACAGTATTGAATTCAAAGCAGGCGCTAATACAGGAAAAAAGATAGAACTCAGGACAAGAGCAAGGACAATATGGGGAAACTTTGAAGAAAAGCATTCTGATATCGCACAGTTCCTTGTGTTTTTCATGCTGAGCAATGGCATCACGGTATTTCAGATGATACTGATGCCGATACTGAAGACGGTGTTTAACGGCACCGGATTCATACAGACGGATTTTCAGATCTTTCCGGTTGGCCACAACCTTGATGGTTCAGCTTACTATATTTTCAACTATCCGGCAGGGACAATTGCATCCGGAGGCGGAGGCGGGCTGGCATATTTCATGGCAGTTCAGCTGACGCTGGGGATTGCCCAGGTAATCAATTTCTTTGCCCAGAGAAGGATTACCTTTCGGTCCAAAGGAAATGTATGGAAAGCAGCCGGATGGTATGTTGTGGCATACATCCTGATTACCATCGGTGCAGCAGCACTTCAGGGCTTGTATAAGGCTCCAGTGTATGACTTCTTTATGAATCAGCTTGCATTGGGAAGTACGGGAGAAACCATAGCGGATCTGATTACAATGATTATTAACTGTACCGTTTCTTTTTGGGTGTACTTTCCGATTTTGAAGATCATTTTTAGATGACGAGGGTCATGTGGTTATGGGATAATAGTAACTTTTCACTTTCATGGTTGGAGAGTCCAGCTATAAGAAAAAGGTTGATTGAGTGAGCCGAAGGAGATATAGATGCAGAAGATACCAGTGTATTTGTCTGGGATGAAAGAAGTACAGCAGTTTGTTGATTTAATCAATAGATTTGAATATAATTGTGACTTATGTTGCGGGAGTTACTTTGTTGATGCAAAATCGCTGTTAGGCGTAGTTACCCTACAAGGTTCTTCCAATGTAGAATTAATCATACATGCTGATAAACCGGATAAGTTAATGAAGAATATTGAGCAGTATTGCTGTTAGAAGAAAGAATTGAAAACGAAGGAGCTCTTTTGGTGAAAACTGAAGGAGCTTTTTTTATCGCAATAAAAAGCGTTAGGTATAGTTGGACTTTTGCATCGAAAATAACCTGTAGAATATAAACAATCAGCTACTGGGTTCATTCGCTTTTAAATGTATGAACTAAAAAACAGTGTATTAGTTGTGTAACGAAAAAAACAAACAATGTGGCTACACTAATGGTTACACTCTGGCCAGATAATGTGCAAGCCCCCTTTCTATGTGGTTTCCAGAGCAGGCTGGTAATGGCCATCGGAAGCAACGAAAACTGTGTACGATTATCCGGAATTCGTGTAGAATTGTATATAATAGCTGTATATGTTATATCAGCAGTATGTGCGACGCTAGGTGGAATAATGGCGGCGTCCCGTACTGATCCTTGCCTTGATTGGAAATATTATGAACTTCTTGTCAGTTCCATCATATCCGCAGGATGTCATAAAAAGATTCATCGTTATTATTTCAATTTTTACTCAGATTTTTACTTCAGATAAGAGAAAAGTTCAATAAAAAATCATAGAAACCGAATGATAGGAGAAGACTATGGCAACAATATTAGGAATTGATATAGGGACATCAAGTGCAAAAGCGATGCTGTTAGATATTGAGAAAGGCGTTATTGATACTGTTTCGGAAGGATATGATGTAAGCATTCCGGAACCAGATTGTGCGGAACAGGACCCGCGGATATGGTGGGATGCTGTGGTTAATATTCTTGGGAATCTGAGGGACAAGCACAGTGCGGAATTCTCGCAAATCAAAAGTATCGGATTCTCAGGACAGATGCACGGGCTGGTTCCGCTCGATTCTGAAGGCAATCCTGTCAGACCGGCAATTTTATGGTTGGATCAAAGAGCAGAAGCGGAATTGGAAGAGATAAATAAGACACTGTCAGAAAAACAGATAGCAGATATTTTGCATAATCGCGTATTTAACGGATTTGCACTGTCTTCCCTATTGTGGATGAAAAATAACGAGCCGGATAATTTCAAGAAGATAGCTTATGTCATGCAGCCAAAAGACTATATACGCTATAAAATCACTGGTGAAATCGGAACGGAAGTAAGCGATGCATCGGCTACGCTGCTATTTGACGTGAGGAAGAGAAGATGGGCAGAGGAGCTGGTTCGGGAATTGGGAATTCCGGCATCGATATTCCCGAAATGTCTGGAGTCTAGCGATATAGCAGGATATGTGACGGAAGAAGCGGCAGAAAAAACAGGCCTCCGGAAAGGAACTCCAGCAGTATACGGGGCTGGAGACCAGCAGGCACAGAGCATCGGGAATGGGGCTGTTAGAGAAGGGCTTGTCATTTGCAACATTGGAACCGGAGGACAGATTTCTACTTATTCGGAAAAGGACATTTATGACAGCGAAATGCGAACCCACACATTCTGTCACTGCATCAATAAGGCCTATACGATATTCGGAGCAATTCTTTGCGGAGGAATGTCTTTGAAATGGCTGAAAAATAATATTCTGCATGTTGACAGTTTTGAGGAAATCAGCAGGCAGGCGGCCGAAATAGAGCCCGGAAGCGGAAATCTTTTATTCCTGCCTTATTTATCGGGTGAAAGGACGCCACATATGAATCCGCATGCAAAAGGAGTGTTCTTTGGACTTCAGTTAGGCCACGATTCGAGATATATGTCCAGAGCTGTAATGGAAGGCGTTACATTTGCATTAAAGGATTCCCTTGAAATCATCGAATCAATGGGGATAACGAGTGAACGGGTATTGGCTTCGGGCGGTGCGGCTGTCAGCGAGGTATGGCTTCAGATACAGGCTGATATTTTTGACAAAGAGGTTCAGGTCTGCAAAGTGAAAGAGCAGGCTTGTCTTGGAGCCTGCATCTTAGGGGGAGTGGGAGCCGGATACTTCAAAAGCATAGAAGATGCTTGCAGCCGGTTCGTCGAATTTGAGGAAGAAGTGTATAAACCCATCAGGAAAAATGTAGAGACTTATAAAGGGAATTATATAACGTTTAAAATGCTGTATGAGAATACGAAAGAATTCATGCATTGAAATATGTCCGGAGAAGAATTTGTATGAATTATATAGAAGGAAAAGTAGTAAAATATGGTGACAACATCAATACGGATATAATTTCCCCATCACAGTATATGGAATTCAGTATTGAAGCGATTGCTGATAATGTCTTTGCTAGAATGTTTTATAGAAATTCTATTAATATAGGATTTCTTATGGTAGAATGTTAAGAAGTTGATAATATTGACGGGAATATTCAATTAAAATCAAATGTAAATATGAAACAATTCACAATATTACTAAAAATAAACAGTATAAATGTACGAAACACCTATTTATCTTGTGCGGTTGATGTGGAGGGTTAGCTAAATTCATGAAATAGAAACATAGGCTTAATAAGAAAAATCAGGTATATTTATTTGGAATATTGGTTGGAGGCTGTTTATTGGCCTTGGTAGATACAATTGGCGGTTCAGCAGCGGCATCCTATGGATATTACATGATTACGATGCAGGAAATTTTCATTATCTCACTCTTGAAATGGATACCACTAAATTTGTTGCTATTACAACAGAGATAAAAGTAGGAAAAAGAATTTGTGTATATGATATGGAGAAGATACAGGAATTTTTTGTTTTTGGCTTGCACTGCACTATCTGACCATATAGGAAGAATCATAAAACGTGGTTGTAAGTAATTTGACATATGTAAGAGTCGATAATAGCTGGAATTACATGTGGTGATTACCGTCGACCTCTTTAAATGTGAGATTATTAGTTAAAGCACCGGCAGATTACAGGATTACTACCCTTAAAAAGTTGTCAGGTTTACTGTTGAAAATCCAAATATAGATGAGCTAAAATTTCATAAAAAAAAAGAAAAATGAAAATATATATCATTACGATAAAGTATCATAATTTAGAAAGGTGATGAATTTATGGGCATTACAATCAAAGAATTATCAGAGATAAGCGGTTATTCCTGTGCTACAATATCCAGGGTTATAACAAAGAAGGGGAATGTAAAAAAAGAAACGAAAGATGCCATTGAAAAATTGTTAACTGAATATAATTATAGAACCAATATTATGGAATTAAGGAAGTTGGAAGAAAATAATCGTACAATTATGATTATTGTTGGAGATCTAGACAATTGGTATTATATGGAATTGATTCGTGTAATAAAGACGGCAATGACAGAAGAAGGATACACAATTATTATTGGTTTTAGCAATAATCAGGAATGTGAGGAAAGAGCGTACGTTATGATGTCATATCAGAATCAGTATGCTGGTATTATTTTTATTAATGTGAGAGGTGGAAAAGAGTTGCAGCAATTACTTGAACAAAATTACCTTCCTGTAATTTTTCTAAACAGGAGCATTAAATTTGCATCTTTTGATACGGTTTGCAGTGATAACCATCAAGGAGGATATCTAGCTACAACATACTTAATACAAATGGGGCACCGTAAAATAGGACACTTAATGGGGAGTACTCATTCGTTGACCGCATTAGAAAGAAAACGAGGATATGAAGATGCTATGCGTGAAAATGGCTTGCCAGTGACAGGCAACAGTATATATTTTGGAGAATTGGATAGGGAAAGTGGATATCGCTGCGGTGAAGATTTAGTAAAAAAAGGTTTAGATTATACAGCAATGTTTTGCGGAAATGACTTAATGGCTGTCGGTCTGTTAGAAGCTTTAGAGGATTATGGAGTTAAGGTTCCAGAACAACTTAGTATTGTATGTTATGATGATACTCCAATCGCTAGAAAAGCAAAGGTTAGTTTAACTACTGTAAGTGCGGAACCATTGAAGATGGGTAGTATGGCTACAAAAGTATTGCTGTCCAGGATTGCAGGCGATGCAACAGAAGAAAGAACGATTACTTATAAGCCTAAATTGATTGTGCGCGATAGTGTGATTAAGATTTACTAGAAAGTAGAATAGATATAAAAAAGAATATACATAAAAAGAGTTCCCAAACTACCGGTTTGGAAACTCTTTTTATGTATAGACAAAATTAGTTGTGAATAGCGATAAAAAATATACAGATTAACTAAAAAAAATATTAAATGCCGCACTTGTTTCACTGATTTCACATGATTTATCTTAGGGACAATCAATGTCTATGAAAAAAGTGTCAAAAACATACCTATAAAACATGAGTGTTTTATAAAAAAATCAAAACAAGATTAGTGGTTTAGCAAATGGAAAATATTTGATAAAGAAGGTAAAGTACTATTATTCAATGCAAAAGAAACAGAAAGCAGATAACGTCAAGTATTTGCAAGAAGTGTTATTTTAAACAAATTAGGTAATTGATAAATGTTTTTCTCCTTTTGTGTGGATAACTATCCCGTATATAAGGAGAGAAAAAGGGTCATTATTCAGAATAGTTTCTGGAT
>NZ_FMKA01000052.1 GCF_900096945.1 Anaerobium acetethylicum
TGCAAAACATGTTCATTCGCAGCGCGCTCTCGCTTAGATGAAGACGTAGTGGTACGTAAGGCCGCAAAGTACGCGGCCTAAGTACCAACGTCTTCATAAAGCTGCTCATTGAATCATGTTTTGTATCACTGTTTTATAGTTGGCGAATGGGCAAATTGACGAAGGCGAACGTTGCAAGAGGGTTTTTGACATACTGATCTTACACATTGAAAAAATGCCCGTTCCAGGTGACTGTAATCATCTGGGACGGGCATCTTATATGTTCTATTATGGTAACTGTTCAGAGCCCCTGTCTCGCGAGGTGTTTTTATGCTGATTTTGCATAAAAACCTGAGACATGCGTGCGCCAAATTGCTGATTTTGCAATTTGTGTGCATCATTAAGTGCCGTGGTTTCACTTGCTTGCAAAGGTGAAATCACAAACGCTAAGAGTGAAAGTGTTTTTCTTTCACTCTGTGTGACTATGAAGGACGTAGTCCTGAATAGTTACCTGTTATTTAATCAGTCCTGCAGCCATTGGCAGATAAGTGCTGATTGCCGGAATATAGGTTACCAGCAGCAGACCGATCAGGATCGCTATATAGTACCTGACCATATACGGCATAACTTTTGCAAGTGATGTATCACCAACCTTGATACCTACAAACAACGTATTACCAACAGGAGGGGTGATATTTCCGATACAGAGGTTGTACACCAGTATAAGACCGAAATGTACCGGGTGCATTCCGAACTGCTTTACGATAGGAAGGAATAATGGCGTAAAGATTAGGATTGCCGGTGTAACATCCATGAAAGTACCTGCGATCAGGAGGATTACGTTCATGATCAGCAGGATTACGATAAAGTTATCAGTTACTCCTAACAGTGCCGCAGCGATAGCCTGAGGTATTCCCGTGAAGGCCATAACCCAGCTGAGGATATTGGAAACACCGATCAGGAATACGACCATACCGCTCATCTTTGCACTGTCTACAAGAATCTGCCACAGATTCTTAAGGTTGATGTTCTTGTAGAGAATACCGAGAATCAGGGAATAGACGACAGCGATTGCCGAGCCTTCGGTTGCAGTAAATACGCCGGCAATGATACCGCCGATTACGACTACGATCAATCCTAACGAAGGGATTGCAGCGATTGTTGCCTTTAACAGATTCATCCAGCTAAATTTTCCCGGGGTTCCTTTATATCCTTTTTTCTTAGCGATAAGCAGGGCTACTGCGAGACAGCATGCTGCCCAGATGATTCCTGGAAGATATCCTGCAAGGAATAATGCCGCTACAGAGGTACCTCCTGATACCAACGAATAGGTGATCAGGGCATTACTTGGTGGAATCAGAAGACCGCTTGGTGCAGATGCCGCATTTGTTGCCGCACTGATTTCCTTATCATATCCAAGTTCTTCTTCTCCCGGTTTTACCATGCTTCCTACTGCTGCTGCTGCTGCTGAAGCCGATCCGGAGATTGCGCCGAAAAGGGCGTTTGTTCCAACATTTGTTACAAGAAGGGCTCCTGGAAGTTTTCCAAGGATAGCCATAACGAAGTCTACAAGTTTCTTTGCGATACCGCCCTGATTCATCAGGTTACCCGCAAGGATAAAGAAAGGTATCGCCGTTAATGTGAAGCTTGACATACCAACGAACGTTCTCTGGGCACCTGTAACAACAGATACATCAAACGGAACAGTCTGTAAAACTGCTACTAAGGAAGCAATACCGATGGAATATGCGATTGGTACGCCAAGTACCATCAGTACGGCCAATACTACTAAGATAATTGCTAATGCCTGCATTGCCATATTGTTATTCCCCCTTCTTCTTTTTGCCGAGTTCTTCGAACTGCTCCAGATTTTCAAAAACAGCTGCATTCTCATCAGGAGGCAGTACTGAAATATTGCCTTTTGAGATATCGTAAATATTGACAACTGCGAAAATCATGTTTAAGATCCCGCTGACCGGAAGGGCAAAATAGAATACGCCGATAGGAACACCCAAAGCCGATGTCATCTGTCCCATGGCAAGTTTTGAGATGGAGAATCCGCCCCATACCAGTACGACTGCTGAGAAAGCAAATATGACCGCTTCTGCAAAAAGCGCTGCTGTCTTCTGCATACCTGGGCTCATTTTATCAACAACGACAGGAATGTTCATATGTCCTCTTTCGCTTACTGTCAATGATGCGCCGAAAAGGGCCATCCATGCAAACAGGTAGGAAACGAGTTCCTCTGTCCAAGGTGATGGGTTCTTCAGGATATAGCGAGTAACTACCTGCCATACTACCAGGATAACCATGGCAGCAAAGCTGACGCCGCTTAAAACGGCCATAATCGAATTTAATACTTTTCTTAATGCAGCCATTATTTAGCCTCCTCTCCGTTTGTCTGTGCCGGATACTCTACATTGTATTCCTGGATCATATCATAATATTCCTGCAGCTTTTCATTCCTGCTCAATGTGGATTCATGAATTGGAAGTACTGCTTCTTTAAATGGTTCCTGATCAGGATAAAGGAAGTTTACGCCCATTTCCGTTTCTGCTTTCTCTTTCGCTTCCGCTACGGCAGTTTCCCAATTTTCGCGTTCCACCGTGTTTGCAATTTCAAATCCTTTTTCGAAAACAGCCCTGTCTTCGTCTGACAGCTCTTCAAGGAATTCTATATTTCCGATCAGCATGTCAGGTATCATCTGATGCATATCGTAGGAGTAGTATTTGCAGACTTCGCCATGTCCGTTGTTGGTCAGGGCAAGTTCATTATTTTCGGCACCATCTATGATTCCAGCCTGAAGCGATGTATAAACCTCACCAAATCCCATTGGAGCTGCCGATCCACCAAGGAGTTCCATCATTTTTACGTTTGTTGGAGACTGCTGAACCCTGATCTTCAACCCTCTCAAATCTGCCGGGCTGTTTACAGGTGTGTTTTTCGTATAGAAGTTACGTGTACCTGCATCGAACCAGGTCACAACTTCAAATCCGGCTTCACCAGTTGAAGTATAGATTGGTTCTGTAAGTTCCTCATCGTCCATTACTGCATGGTATGCTTCAGGACTTGCGAACAGATATGGAAGGTTGAAAATTTCGAATACATCATCGAAGGTTTCCAGGATCGAGTTACTTGCTACACAAAAGTTGATCGCACCTGTCTGGGTAAGCTGGACCATGTTTGTCTGGGAACCCAGAAGCTCGCTTGGATATACCTGTACATCATATTTGTCTCCAAGTTCAGACTCTACATATTCCTCAAACGCAACCAGAGAAATGTGGATTGGATGTTCTGTCGACTGGTTATGGCCTACTCTTACAATAATTTTTTCCCCTTCTGCATTTCCGCCAGCGCATCCGGTCAGCATGCTGAAAGCAAGGGTCAGCGTAAGAGCCAGCGCAATCAGTTTTTTGCTCTTTTTCATAGTATTCCTCCTCAATTATTGCCAGGAATGTTTATATCCGGCATTTTCATTTCGTAATTATTTTAGTCTCAAATTATTTTGTCAATATCTACAACCAATGATAGCAAAAAAACGTTTTTCCGTCAACATCATTCTTTGACTTCGTCCATTTTGTTACTTTCTTATAATCCAACCATTGTTTCTGGCTATTTTCCCTTGTTTTTTTATTTATATTGTATATTTTTTCTTTATTTCCTGCTTTTCGAATCTCAAAATCCAGAAAAATTTTTCTTGTTTTGTTTTCTTTTTCCACATTTTATTATTTGTTATATTTTTCCCTTTTTGTACTTTTATTATGCATTTTGCTCTTTATTATCAAAATATTTGTTATCTTCACACTTTATAATCTGATTTTTCAAACATGTTTTTGAGCAAATACTATATATATCATTGCATTTTCTTATATCTTATGCTATATTTGTACTATTCTAAAAGAAAAACGTTTTTTTGTTTTTCTGATAACAAGGGGGATGTTATGAGTAATATAAAGGATGTCGCCAGACTTGCCGGCGTATCGATATCGACAGTATCAAATGTACTGAACAGCACAAAATTTGTAAGCGAAGAATTAAGGGCGAAGGTACTCTTTGCCGCAAAAGAATTGAACTACGAAGCAAATCCCATTGCACACAGCATGAAGAATAAAAAGAGCAAAACCATAGGAATTATCACTGCCAATATGTGCGACCTGTTTTATCCTTATATCGTAAGGGCTATCGACGAAGTCTTAAGCAGCCACGGATATAATATCATCATTTTTGACAGCCACAGCAATGGCGATATTTTTTCCACAATCCACAACGAAAAGCGGGGCTTCAAAAAACTCATCGCAAACAAAGTGGACGGGATCATCTTCACCTCTTCGGTTCCAGAAAATTTAGAAAACGCCTATTTCAAAAGCATCAGAAAGCTGATCGCAGCTTCCAGCAAAAAGATCGAACTTGTCAGCATCTTGCGTAACTTCACAAAGCATGACGTCACCTCGGTGTTCACAGATACTTTTTCAGCATCTTCCGCCGCTGTGGAACACCTTTTTTCCGAAGGCTGCAAAAATATCGGGCACATAACCGGCCCTGATTATCTCAAGGTTTCCTCCGACAGACTGCATGCATTCAAAACAGTCGTCACATCACGCGGGATTCCTTATAATGAAAAAACAATGGTTGCCTTCGGGGACTTTACCCACCAGAGCGGATACATGAATACAAAATTGTTGTTGAAAGCCAATCCTTCCATAGACGGAATTTTTGCCGCCAACGACCAGATGGCGGTCGGCGTACTGAAGGCCCTTTCCGAGGCAGGAAAAAAAGTACCCGGCGACATTAAAGTCATCGGGTATGATAATGCTTTCATTTCAAGTATTCTGGAACCTTCTCTGTCTACGGTAGACGTCGACAAAATCGCAATCGGCCAGAAGGCAGCCGCAGTCCTGCTCGAGCAGATGGAGACCAAAGATTCAGCAGATGTAAATGCAAAGGAAGTCATTGTGCCACACAAGCTGGTAATCAGAAAATCGACGTCACCGGACGCTCCAGAAGACTGGATAACAACGGAATGGTAAAGCACGACTGACCCGTTACTGCTGTTCCTGCTGCAACTTCTTATAGAAGCCTCTGGGTGATTCTCCATAGCGCTTTTTAAACTGCCTCGAAAAATTGGGGAGATCCTGAAATCCGCAGGAATACATGATTTCCGTTATGGTCATGTCATGGTCCTTCATAAGTTCTACAGCCTGGGTCAGCCGGTATTCCTGCAGATATTCCTGAACGGACTTTCCATATTGGGCTTTAAACACACGGAAAAGATGGCTTCGGTCAGTCATCATGGAATCCGCTATCTGCGAAACCGAAACAGGGTAGGAAAAATTTTTGGAGATATATGCAGCTGTCATCCTGGCCAGGCGCTTTTCGGAATACCGGACAGCATCATGTCCTTCAATCAGCGAAAAAAATTCATACAGCCGGGACTGACGATAGAGAAGATTCGACTCCGGCTGTACAAATTCCTGAACAGACCGGATGCAGTCTGCTCCCCGTTGATAATCCTCAATCTCAAATACAGGCTGCTCCCTGCTGATTCTGCAGTGCCTGACAATCTGATCCGCCTCAAGGCCGTTGAATCCGATCCAGCAGTAATGCCATGGATCTGTCCAATCAGCGGCATAATAGGTGACCAAATCTGGAAATATCAAAAATCCCTGTCCTTTTCCAATCTCATAACTTTTCCCATTACATTGGAATATTCCCTTTCCTTCCAAAACTATATGTACCAGAAAATGGTCTCTGACCGCCGGCCCGAAACTATGACCCTTTTCGCATGTTTCTTCTCCCGCCTGATGGATATACAGCGCTCGAAAAAAATCCAGATCCGTATCGTAAATCCTGGCTGTCTGCATCATATAACTCCTCCTTCTTACAACACCGAAACAACAATATCAATAATATATTTTTAATTTTACAACATCAAGACAAGTAAATGCAACAGCAGTCCATTTGATTTTTCTCCTTTAATGATATGATAGTTACAGTAGCAAGTGCTGTAACAAGTATAAATCGATTGATAGCAGTCTATCAGAGAGGAGTTTTTTTATGATCAAAATCACTTTTATGGGGGCAGGAAGCACCGTGTTTGCACGGAATGTTTTAGGAGATGTCATGTGTACGCCTGCATTATGCAGATGCGAAATCGCCCTGTATGACATCGACCAGATCAGATTGCAGGAATCCAAAATCATTCTGGAGGCCATTAATCAAAACGTAAACGAAGGCCGCGCTGTAATAGCCACTTACCTTGGAGCCGAAAACAGGAAAGAGGCCCTGCGCAATGCCGATTTTGTAGTGAATGCCATCCAGGTCGGGCTTTATGATCCCTGCACGATCGCCGATTTCGAAATACCAAAAAAATACGGCTTACGGCAGACTATCGCAGATACAATGGGCATCGGCGGCATCATGAGGGCATTGCGCACAATTCCTGTCCTTCAGGATTTTGCCGATGATATGGAGGAAGTGTGCCCTGATGCATGGTTCCTGAACTATACGAATCCGATGGCCATGCTGACCGGCTATATGCAGCGTTATACCAAAGTCAAGACAATCGGCCTGTGCCACAGCGTTCAGGTATGCTCCGAAGAGCTGCTCAAATCTCTGGGGATGGAACACGAAATAGAGAACCGCAAGGAATTGATTGCAGGCATCAATCACATGGGATGGCTGCTGGAAATCAAAAACAGAGACGGAAAAGATCTTTACCCTGAAATCCGTAAACGGGCTGCAGCGAAAAACGCTTCCGAGAAGCATAAGGATATGGTCCGCTTTGACTATATACAGAATTTCGGATACTACTGCACAGAATCCAGCGAGCACAACGCCGAATACAACCCTTTCTACATCAAATCAAAATACCCCGAACTCATAGAAGAATACAACATTCCTCTTGATGAATATCCAAAAAGATGCGTGAACCAGATTGCCGGATGGGAAAAAGAACGCGACAGCATTCTGAAAGATGGAAGAATCACTCATGAAAGAAGCAAGGAATATGCATCCTTCATCATGGAAGCCATGGTTACCAATACGCCTTACAAAATCGGTGGCAACGTACTGAACCACAGCCTGATCGACAACCTGGTAGCAGACGCCTGCGTTGAAGTACCATGCCTGGTAGACGGCAGCGGAATACATCCATGCCACGTGGGACGCCTGCCCGTTCAGCTTGCATCCATGAATATGACCAATGTCAATGCCCAGCTTATGACAATCGAAGCTGCAAGAACCAGGCGCATAGAAGACATCTACCGTGCAGCGATGCTCGATCCTCATACTGCCGCAGAACTTTCAATCAGGGATATCAAGGCAATGTGCGACGAACTGATTGCGGTACACGGAACGTATATGGATATGTATCATAACTAGTAACTATTCAGGACTACGTCCTTCATAGTCACAGATGATGCACACAAATTGCAAAACCAGCAATTTGACGCACGCATATCTCGGGTTTTTATGCAAAATCAGCATAAAAACACCTCGCGAGACAGGGGTTCTGAACAGTTACCATAACTAAATCAGAAACGGATTTTCAAACCAGAATAACCAGAAAACGGCCGCCGGAACATTCCAGTTCCAGGCGGCCGTTTCATTTTAAGGGCAGCAAATCATGCAGAGCTCGGTTTTTCATGCGAAATCAGCATAAAAACACCTCATGGCACCAGACTACTGACCAATTATCACCCTATCCAGTTTGCAGCCATGGGCGCCAGAATAACAGTGACAATACCCGCTACTGCTATGGAGAGGCCGCTCATTGCGCCTTCAATTTCCCCTAACTCCATCGCTCTGGCAGTCCCGATGGCATGCGCGGAAGTACCGAGAGCAAGCCCCTTCGCAATGGGATTACTGATCCTGAACAATTTGAATACCAGATCGGAAATAACATTTCCCAATATGCCCGTGATAATAATCACCGCAACCGTAATCGTCACGATTCCGCCCAGCTCCTCACTGATTCCCATTCCGATTGCAGTCGTAATGGATTTAGGCAGAAGGCTTGCATAAAAAGTATGGTCCATCCCGAACAGCTTTGACATCAAAAATATGGATCCGATACTCGTAACAGTTCCAAACACAATCGAAACCAGTATCGCCAGCGCATTATCCTTCAGAAGGCGAAGTTGCTTATACAGTGGAATTGCAAGGCATATGGTAGCTGGGGTCAGAAAATAGCTGATAATCTGCGCTCCCTGATTGTAAGCTTTATAATCAATACCAGAAAGCTGCAATATCGCAATGACCATAATAATAGACAGCATCAGCGGATTCATAATGCGCAGCCCAGTCTTTTTCTGTATGAAAACTCCTGTAAAAAAGCAGAACAAACTAATAAAAAATCCGAAATAAGCGGATCCCGACAAAATTTCTAACATGATTATTTCTCCCTTTTCCGTTTCTTTAAAATAAATTCTGCAGTTCTTCCGGTAACACCCATAACAACTACCGTCGAAACAACCGTCACAGCGACCAGCGGAACAAGATACTGCCTGATTTCAGCGACGTAGTTGATCAACCCTACTCCGGCCGGAATGAACATGATCGGCATCAGCTCTACAAGCTTATTGCCGCTAGTTTCAATGCTTTCAAGTTTGACCGCTCCTGCGACAAGGCAGACAAGAAGAATCACCATGCCGTAGACACCTGCGGGAATCGGCAGCGGCACTGCCTTATTCAGGTATTCGCTGATCAGGGTGATCCCCATTATAATCGCTATTTCTTTTGCTATTTTCATAATCTGCTCCATTCATTTCAGTCATTTTATTGTATATGCAAATTCAACAGTGCAAAGCTGCTTCGCCACTTTCAATTTCTGTGCCCTTTCATCTTCCACTGCCCTCTCAACTCCCGTTTACCATCCGTCAATCCCGGATTTCTGCAGAGCTCCAAACAGGTTGTCCTTCGCCTGGCTGTTCTCCTGCTGCATCTGATGCAGAAATTCCTTTATATACTGCCTTTTTGTGGTTCCATTGGCCGTGCAGGGATTTTTGATTGCCTGTATCCCGTTTGCATTCACAAAACCCTTGATTTCCTTTTCATGAAGATAAACCAAAGGCCTTATGGTGTAAAGGTCCTTATCCTCCAGATGGGTAACGGGAGAAAACGTATGAAACCTGCCTTCGTAGAGGGTACTGAGCAGAAAGGTTTCAATCGCATCATCTCTGTGATGCCCCAGGGCCACCTTATTGCAGCCTAAAGCCGCAGCAGTATTATTCAGGGCGCCCCGCCGCATGTTCGCACATAAGGAACAGGGATTCTTTTCTTTCCGCTCCTCGAATACGATTTTCCCGATCTGTGTTTCCACGACCGTATAATTTACCCCCAGCTCCCTGCACAGATCCTTTGTATAGGCAAGGTCGGTCTCTCCGATTCCAAGCGTCAGGGTGATTGCCTCAAGCCCAAATTTTACCGGATAGAATTTCTGAAGCTGGCACAAAGCGATCAGCAGGGTTATGCTGTCCTTACCGGAAATGCCGACCGCAATCCTATCTCCCTCTTCTATCATGTTATAGTCGGCAGCCGCCTTGCGGACCTGCCCTAGCAGTCTTTTCTGTTTTAAAAATTCCATGTCATATTCCTTCTATTCTGTTTCTTGTCACCAGGTGTTTCCAAACCGAGGTCTGCTTATTGATATTTACAGACAACGTTTCAGCTATCTGGTGCCTTAAAGTGTTTTTATGCTGATTCTGCATAAAACCCGAATATAAGTATAATCGCTTTATGATGATTTTTCAATTCCTATCCGCACTTTTTACCATTTATATCCTATATATATCCTGTATTATCCGTTTATCCATCTGCTTGTTCAGCCTTCTTCTGTATGAACTGTATTCTACCTGATATATTTTGCCTGGAACTCTTTTGTAATCTCCGAAAGTTCTTTTTCACCATCTATATATGGCTGGTACATCTCATATGGATCTATTGCTCCGTAGATTCCGCAGGCAGAACAGTTTTCACAGCCGCCACCGCCGCAGCCGAGCGCATCCCGGACTATCTTTTCCCGCTGTTCTCTTGTGGTATTCTTAATTAAATATTCTTCCATTATGAAAGCCCTCCTTTGTATTTGGTCAGAAAATCAACTTTTCTATCATAAGAAGCATTCCCTCACTACCACATATTCATAACCTTTTCGGCAAACCCAAGAAAGTCTTTTATCCGAATCACAGTTCCGTCATCCAAAACCGCTTTTCCCGTGAACCGTCCGAACACCTGATGCTGGTCAGATTTTATGACATACAGGCTCGTGCGGGAAGCCCTGTCGAGTACCGGAACAAACTCCATTTCAAAACGGCCGTCATCGCTCGTAAACGTCCATGGCTTCATATATTCTTCTTTTCCATTTTCGTCGACTGGAATATTAAAAGCTACATTGCCAAGTTTGTGGGCCTTTCCGTCATAAAACAGCATATTCTCTGTTGCAGCCTGGGTATCTCCAAAACCATATCCAATATTAAAGCCAAAAGGCACGCCGTCCGCCTGCCGAGATCCGCTTCCCCAGTACCATGTATTCTTATAAGTCCAGACACCCCGCCCCCAGTCAAGCACACCAAAGGAGTCCTCCTTCGCAAAAACATAGTCATTGCCTTTATAATTCACTCTACCTTCAGCACGCATACAGTTTATCTTCTGGTTGAAATAGAAATGTGCCTTCTTACCAAACGGAGTTGCTATCACCATGCTTTCCGTCGGTTCATCGCTCAATACAAGTCTTCCATAAAATGGTTTTTCTCCATCGAAATTTTCAACATGAAATTCCAAAATCCGGTCCGTGTTTTCATGACGGAAGCTGATACTGTAATTCCTTCCTCTGGCGGCAGCATCGCCCTTTGCAGATGACGGTGGGAGATTCTTCCTCCCTCGGCTTAGCGGCTTCATAAAGCTTACAGTCTTCTCGCAAGGTTCGTCAAACTGCAGAAAGGAGACCGAATCAAGCCCCATATAGGAATTATCCGCAATGGTCAATGCCACCGCAAATCTGTTATTGCCAATCAGATAATAATCCCACTCTTTAATCCTCCATCTGCTGGCTTTAATATCCGAACGGTCATAAGCGAATAAATTCTTTTTAGCATATCCCGGCTCCCTCAGATTCCCGCTATTATCCAAAAGGACTGCCGGTTTTGTGATTTCATGCTGCATTATTAACACTCCCTTCTGACTGGGCGCTTGATTTATGGCTTTTCCCACTGTTCTGGTAATATCCTGATTACAACTTATCCATTTTAAACATGCTGAAAATTGATTTTGGGTTTTGTTAAGTTTTCCAATTTAATTGTAACAGATTATACAGATGTTGCACCACTAATTTTCAGATAATTCTTCCGTGAATGAAATAACAGAACACAATGAGGGCACCGGGTCTTTTCAGACTCGGTGCCCTCATTGTTAATCATATTTTATAACTATTCAGGACTACTGAACAGTCACCATATTTTTTCTATTTCAGCAATTCGTTCATTTCTTCTACTGCCTTATTCATAAGCTCATTCGAAACATTATCGAAGCTTCTGAGTGAACGGATCGGCAGATATTTCAACATCGCTTCCATCATGGCCGCCCAGCTTTCATCTGTATTCTGTGTCAGGGACGCTGCGAGGGGAAGCAGATTCTTCTTCACATATTCCTCAAGTTTCGGGTGGTTCACGATTTCGCCGATCATTGTGTCTTTGGTCACTTCAAAAGGCAATTCCGTCTCGCTTTCGAATCTTATGGTTTCCTCAAACAGGATGTTCCTGGAAGAATTTCCGACCAGGATCGTATAGTCGCCGGTTGCGGCATACCAGTCATTGATTTCTTCATTGTACCAGGCAAATGCGCGCTTATCCAATTCCATGGAAACAGTCTTGGTTTCTCCCGGCTGCAGCGATACAGCCTCAAAGCCTTTGAGTTCTTTTTCAGGACGTACAGCCGCACCGGTATTATCCCTTACATAAAGCTGCACGACTTCCTTTCCTGCCATAGCCCCTGTATTAGTAACATCTGCGGATACAGTAAGGGTTTCGGATTCCCGGATATTCTTTTTGCTTACTGCAAAGTTCGAAAGTTCAAAGCTTGTGTAGCTCAATCCGTAACCGAATGGGAACAGCACATCCATTTTTTTCGTGTCGTAGTAGCGGTATCCCACAAATACACCTTCCCTGTAGAATACTTTTTTCCCTGTTCCAGGGAAGTTCAGGTATGAAGGGGTGTCTTCGATCCTTAACGGGAAGGATTCCGCCAGCTTTCCGGATGGGTTTGCCTTGCCGTAAAGGGTATCTGCAATGGCTTCCGCAATTCCTTCTCCGCCAAGATATGCCTCAACGATCGCTGTTACCCTGTCTGCCCAGGGAAGCGCTACCGGTGAACCATTGTGAAGGACAACGATGACGTTCTTCTGGACTTTCAGGATTTCTTCTATAAGCCTGTTCTGGCATTCCGGAAGGTTCATATGGGTCCTGTCATAGCCTTCCGATTCGAAAAGATCTGGCAGGCCGGCAAATACAACGACCTTCGTTGCATGTTTTGCTGTTTCAACGGCCTCGGCTAATAACGCTTCGTCAACCTTATCCTCTACTGCCGAAAAGCCTTCCGCATATTTGATGGTTCCGTATTTTGCGGCCATTTCGACTGTTGAAGGGACTTTGTATGAATTGATATGGGAGCTTCCGCCTCCTTGATAGCGCGGTTTTGCGGCAAATCCGCCGATAAACGCCACGTTCTCCTCCTGTTCCTTCAGTGGCAGGATGCCGTCATTTTTCAGAAGAACGATGCACTGTTTTGCAATCTCGACGGCCTTTTTATGATCTGCCTCTCTGTCGAATACTTCCATTTTCCTGTTTTCCACAAACCTGAATACGATATTCAGGATTCTCTCTACTGCCTTGTCCAAAACTCCTTCTTCCATGATACCGGTTTGAACAGCCTTTACGATTTCCTTGTCATTGACTCCGTTGCTTCCCGGCATCTCAAGTTCGAGACCTGCGATGACTCCTGCAACCCTGTCGCTGACAGCGCCCCAGTCGGACATTACGAACCCTTCAAAACCCCATTCCTCTTTCAGGATATCATTGAGCAGCTTCTTGTTCTCGGATGCGAAGATGCCGTTGATACGGTTGTAGGAGCACATCACTGTCCAAGGCTGAGCTTTTTTTACCGCTGTTTCGAAGCTCGGCAGATAGATTTCCCTCAATGTCCTCTCATCCATTTCAGATGAGCCTGCCATCCTTTCATGCTCCTGATTGTTAGCAGCAAAATGTTTGATCGATGTTCCGACATTCTGAGACTGCACGCCGTTAATATAACTTGCAGACAGTTCCCCTGCAAGAAACGGATCTTCTGACAAATATTCAAAGTTACGGCCACATAACGGTGAACGCTTGATGTTTACTGCCGGCCCAAGCAGTACCGATACATTTTCCGCCTGGCATTCTTTGCCGAGAGTCACACCCATTTCATGCATCAGTTCCCTGTCGAAGGTACAGGCAGTCGCACAGGCTGCCGGAAAGCATACTGCCGTGATACTGTCATTGATCCCCAAATGGTCCGCTTCGTCTGACTGTTTCCTTAATCCGTGAGGGCCGTCGCTTACCATTACTGCTGGAACCCCGAGCCTCTCTACCGGTTTTGTATGCCAGAAGTCCAGTCCTGAGCACATCCCCGCTTTTTCTTCCAGTGTCATCTGTGATACGATTTCTTTTATATTCATGATTTCTTTCCTTTCTTTTACCTCTGCCAAGTTGCAGTATTCTGATAGAATCAACTTGTTCCCTTAAGTAAAAGATATCATTTCGAAAACGCAAAGTTTATCATTATTTTTAGACTTTTATCATTCTTTTATGTTTTTCTGATTGACCATGCACCTTGGACGGATTACAATGGTTACAAGAGAGTAACCACAGATTGCTATTCAGTACTATGTCACAGACATTCAATATTTTTCATATAGGAGGAAATTCCAATGCACAGGCAGCCCGACCGCAGCAGTCCGCCCAACCCCGACATCGAATCAGCTTTAGGCTCAGAAATTTTCGAAAACCGGGAAAATATAAAAGCACACGGCAAGTATGCAGAGGAGCTTCGTTTTATGAATTTGATCAAGAACGGAGACATTGAAAATCTAAAAGAAATGATAAAGATACATACTACCGAGAACATTGGGCGCATGTCCCGCAATCCTTTACGCCAACAGATGTATGCGTTTGTAGCAGGCATAACCCTGGCGACCCGGTTTGCAATAGAAGGCGGCCTTGGGGAAGAAGACGCTTATCACCTCAGCGACATCTATATCCAAAAAGCAGATGCATGCCTCACTTCCGGGGAGATATGGGAATTAGAGCATCAGATGGATCTGGATTTTGCCCAGAGAGTACGCCTGGCAAAGCAGTCTCCCGCCGTATCAGCCCCTGTCCAGCTGGTGATCGACTACATCTTCAATCATCTGCACTTCAGGATAACCTTAGAGGAGCTTGCAGATCAGGCCGGATTTACAAGCTCTTATCTCAGCCATGTCTTTAAAAACGAAACCGGGTATACGATAACGGAATTCATCCAGAAACAACGGATTTCCGAGGCCGAAAGCCTGCTCCGCCACTCTGAATACAGCATCTCAGAGATAAGCCAGTATCTGGGCTTCTGTTCGCAGAGCCACTTTACTGCGGTCTTTAGAAAATACGCCGGAGTGACGCCGGCTCAGTTTCGAAAATCCAATTTTAGACGAAACTGGTAGCAGAGCAGCTTCGCTGCTTCAAAAAGAGCGGGCACTCTGCCCGCTCTTTTTGAATGATATTGATATTTTATTGTGTTTAGAGTGTCAAATTGATTTAGATTCCTATGTTTGCACCACAAATTGTCCCGTTCCCTTAAACTGATTAAAACACTCGTGTATAAAGGCACTATTTCATGATAAAACCCTCTCGCAACGTCCGGCTTCGTCAATTTGCACATTGGCCATCCAACACGCAGTGATGCAAAACATGATTCAATGAGCAGCTTTATGAAGACGTTGGTACTTAGGCCGCGTACTTTGCGGCCTTACGTACCACTACGTCTTCATCTAAGCGAGAGCGCGCTGCGAATGAACATGTTTTGCATCACGTCCTGAT
>NZ_FMKA01000079.1 GCF_900096945.1 Anaerobium acetethylicum
TGTAGACTTGCGAAATATAATCTCTTACTCCCGCTCTTTCACGTCGAATTATTTTCTGTTCTTCCTCTTAATACCTGATTAATTCCTGCCGCTTAATGCGGCTCTTTTTGTTCTGTTCTTCCTTGACCACGCTGCCCATGAAATGTATAGTTATTCTTGACACAAAAAAAAGAAAGAGTGCCACCGACCAAAGTTTCACTCTTTCTCAATCGCCATGTCCCTAATTATTAAAGCAACGGGTACATGACATACCTTCCACGAGGTATATATTCATGATAAGAGCATTTGGTCTTTTCTGCAAGCTGAATTTAATAAATCTTACTGCGTATGAAGCATTCCTTCAAGCCATGTCTGCTGTCAGCATCCACGATTACGCCTGCCCCTTCTGTTCCTGCGCACATCCGGACTGGCAGAAGCATGCTTCCTATGAACGCTTTCTTATTTCGTTTGAGCACGGTCTTACGGTTACTTACACTATCATGGTCATCCGTTATAAATGCACTTCCTGTGGCCATACCCACGCGATTCTGCCAGAGCATCTGATCCCTTACAGCTCCTATAGCCTTCCCTTCATCCTCACGGTGCTCAGGGATTATTACACACGTCCTGTTTCCGTGGAATCTGTCTGCTCAAAGTATGACATCTCTGTATCAACCCTCTATGCCTGGCATTCCCTTTTTCTGACCCACAAAAAAATCTGGCTTGGGCTTCTGGAGGATTATCTCTCTGGAACGGTTCACTTCCTTGGATCGCTCTATCCTTTTCCTTCCCATCCGTTCTTGTCCGGATTCTTTTCGGCCATGCGACATTCCTTCCTTCAGGCCGGCCATCATTCCTTTCGGGCGGCACGCTCCTACCCGCCTTGATTCCTTTGATTTTTCCATTATCCGCTTCCACATAACACCGCAATGGCATCCTCCACCCGGTTCTGATATGGTGTTTCCAGGAGGTGTGTTACATTATGAACAATACATTTAATGACAAATCTTTCAGTGAAGCAGCCGCTATTGCCAGAGTACGCTTCGCAGTAGTTGCTCCTGTCATTCAGGAGCTGTTTGCTGAGCCTACGAAAACAGCCTATTATAAGCGGGTTGCTGAAAAACCCTTAAAAATGCCGGATGGCAGTGAGGTAATGTACAACTACAATACTTTTGAAAAGTGGGAGAAGCTTTATCTGAGACACGGTATAGACGGTCTTATACCAAAACGCCGCTCGGACATCGGTGTACCAAGAGCCCTTTCGGATGCCGCCATTGCGGAAATCTATCGTCTGAAGGAGACTTTTCCCCGGATCAATGCTACCTTGATTTATCAGAAGCTGATCGAGGACGGCTTCATTACGCCGTCAGGCACTTCCGTCTCGGCAGTGCAGCGCTTCATCAAGCGCAATGATCTGAAATCTGCACGAAACCCAAACATCAAAGACCGCAAGGCCTTTGAAGCGGAATTCCCCTGTGACATGTATCAGGCGGATACCTGCTATTCTGTTTTTATCACGGAAAACGGTGTTTCCAGACGCACTTACTTGTTTCATATCGTCGATGACCATTCCCGTATGATTGTCGGAGCCCGTTTCTTCTATCAGGATAACGCCTATAACTTCCAGCAGGTGCTCAAAGATGCTATCGCAAGATCTGGTATCTGTTCAAAAATCTACCTCGACAATGGCGGTTCTTATTCCAATGAGCAGCTTTCTCTTATCCTCGGCTCCCTGGGCATCATCGAAATCCATACTCCAGTAAGGGACGGGGCCGCCAAAGCAAAGGTTGAGCGGTCATTCCGCACCATCAAAGACACTTGGCTGCACGGTCTTGATATCTCTGGCGTGGACTCCCTGGATGCGTTGAACCGCCTTCTTGCGGACTACGTCCATAAACGGAACAACTCTTTCAACCGCGATATCAGCGGCACGCCCATGGAGCGCTATTCCCGACATCTCGACCGCATCCGTTTCCCGAAAAGCAGGGAATGGCTCGATGAGTGCTTCATGAACCGGATGATACGGAAGGTGAATAATGACTCCACTGTTTCTATTAACTCGATTTCTTATGACTGTCCCCAGCAGTTCATACGCATGAAGGTGGAAGTACGCTTCCTCCCAGATGATATGAAGAACGCCTATATCCTTTATGAAGGGAAGCGTTATCCCATTCGCAAAACAAACAAGGTAGAGAATTTCAGAACCAAGCGGAACAATACCCCTTCCATTGATTACTCCAGAACTGGAGGTGTTGACAGTGTATAAGCATTTTTATGGGATTACCTTCAATCCGTTTGACAAGTCGGCTCCTGTAAAGGATGCCTTCCAGTCCAGGGATCACCTTGAGGTGCAGAACCGTCTTGCGTTCCTGAAGAACACACGTGGCATCGGTCTTGTAACCGCTCCTCCGGGAATGGGAAAAACTTTTGCGTTGCGTTGCTTTGCTGAGAGTTTGAATCCGAACCTTTGCCAGATGTTCTATACCTGTCTGTCCACAATCAGTGTGACTGAATTCTACCGTCAGTTATGCACCCAGCTGGGTCTGGATATCGGAACAAGGAAATCCATCATGTTTAACTCCATCCAGGAGAGGCTCCGCTATCTCCTCAAGGAGAAGCATAGGACTATCTTCGTTGTTGTGGATGAATGTCAGTATCTTGGCACGGACATCCTAAGGGACTTCAAGCTCCTCATGAACCAGGATTATGATTCCCTCGATTGTTTCGCGTTGGTCATGATCGGGCTTCCGCATATGAATGCAGTCCTTGAAAAACCTGTCCACGAAGCCCTGAAGCAGCGAATTGTGGTTCATTATAACTATAGCGGATTATCAGCAGACGAAACGGCCGAATACATCTATTCCAGGATTGATGCTGCCGGAGGGTCGAGAACTATCATTGACGATGCTGCCATCCGTGCCGTATCCGGCTACTGCCAGGGCACTCCACGTATGATTAATTCCGTGATGTCGAATGCATTGATTCTCGGTGCCCAGCTGAAAAAGCAGTGTATTGACTCCGAAACCATTCTTGCTGCCAGCAACAGCATCACGCTCGGATAGGAGGCGCCTTATGGACAAAACAAATGCGATTGTTTCTCTGCCCATGGTTTTCCATTGCCGTGAAAAAAACGGCCGTAAATACGAAGAATGGCACGGCTTTGTTAACCGGATTACTGACTTCGGAAGCCATTATGAAATTCAACTCGAAAGTCGAAGCGGCTTCATCTTCATAGTCGGGAAATATACCTGTGGCGCTTTTATTAGCATTCCCGCATTTGGCGTCGGCTGTGATCTTGCCGGATACGAAGATTACTTCTGGAATAACGAGCAGCTGTCAAGCCGGATGAACCGGGTTGATGCTTCCACTGTAGCCGAAGCCTTAAGGACACTGAAGAAAAACAACTACATATGAAACTCGTGGCACCCTGCTTCGGCAGGGTGTTTCTGATTAGTGACAGGAATACAATTCGCTTTTCGCTGGATAACAGAGCGCTTTCCAGAAAAGACTATGCCACTAAGCTACTGAAATTCCGAGAAAACAACGTGCAGTTTGACCGGAACAGAGAGCGCCGCTCAACA
>NZ_FMKA01000053.1 GCF_900096945.1 Anaerobium acetethylicum
AAAAGCTTGTAAGACTAAATTCCACACAAGAGATTGCAAGATTAAATTCCATACCTTGTATAAAAGGGGTGGAATTTAAAAATTCAATTTAGGAAACAATCCTGTTAACATGGGAGACACTAATGGACATGCCGCTGCAAACATTATTGGAGGTATAATAGGTGGTGTATCTGGAGCAGCATTAGGGATAGTAATCGCAAAACAACTCGGACTAACAGGTTGGAAGCAATGGGCATTAGTTTCGGCGGCAACCGTAGGCGGGGCTGTTCTTGGAGCGATTTTAGGCCCGTATATTGCAAGACTTGCAAAACCGATGGGTTCTGCCATAAAAACTGCTACTAAGATTGGAACAGAGTTATGCTTTGTTGCAGGAACGCCAGTAAAAACAGATAAAGGGAATGTCCCTATTGAAAAGATAAAGGCAGGAGATTATGTATACGCAGAAAATCCTGAGACAGGTGAAAAGGGATTAAAACGTGTTCTTAAAACTTTTGAAAATGAGATTTCAGAATTAGTTCATGTATCAGCTAATGGCGAAGAAATAGTTACTACGCCCGGACATCCGTTTTATGTATTTGATAAAGGTTGGGTAGGTGCTGATAAACTTGAGATTGGAGACTTACTTGTTCTTTATAATGAGAAACAAGTGGAAGTTGAAAAAGTTGCCCTTGAACATCTAGACGAACCTGTTAAAGTTTATAATTTAGAGGTTGAGGATTTCCATACTTATTATGTTGGCGATAGTTTAATACTTGTTCATAATAAGGGCTGTGGTTTCACAAAATATTCTGCCAAGCAATTATCAAAAATGGTAAAGGGAAATTTCCATGGTGTTAATGGTGTTAAGAATGCAATTCTAAAAGATGTACCAGCTAATATTCTTAAACAAGTTGGAAGAAATCCAGATATAGCATTAGCCAAAGATGGAACTATTCAGTTGGTATCGACAATAAAAAAAGGTGTCAGTATTGTTACAGAACTTAACATTAAATGGTATTGATGGAGGTGATATAATGTTTGATTTGATACTCTATTGCATTGGACAAACAGAGCCAAGCAACAACTTTCCCAATAATAATATTTTTATTGAATCAGAGGAAAGATATTACGATATTTGGAAATGTATTACTTTGACTCAGGGAATTTGGTATAATTTGTTGACAGATGAAAATGAAATAGGTGGAACAGATATTTGTGAGCATATAGGATACGATTCCACACTCGTTTTACCTGGAATTAGTATGGAGATTTCTGAAAATTTAACTCCATACAAAATAAAAAAAGATTATATGGATAGTTTTAAATCTATAGCAAAACACCTTTTGAACTTTTCACCAGTAGGAATGATATATGTTTTGGCTCGTTATCAATCTCCAGATAAAGAAATCGTTTTAGGTTCTTATACGCTTGAGAGTTACTTTTCTATTATGGAGCAAAACAATATATATGCAAATGTGTGTTATATCATTTCGAAACATCCCAATGCGTTAGGATTGTGAAAGCATATTGTCAAGAAAAAATGGGTGGAAATTTAAGATGGATATGTATGTAGAAGTGAGTCTTGTTTTTAATAATGATTTTGATGTTAATGAGAAAATAAGAAAGATTGGAATTAATCCTACAGAATGAAAAAAATCATTGTAAAACAAAAGTGTATTATGATTCAGTGATTGATAGGCATTTATTAATGTTGACGATATGTTAATGTTATTGGAAGCTTACAAAGATATTGGGAATTGGCAAAGACATCATACAAGACAAAGAAGAACCTGAGTCAAATAAAGGAGTTTTGTTTTTAGTTAAGGATTGGTTGCATTGGATACCAGTAATTTCATTTCCAAATGGTGATGTATTTTGTATAGACAAGAGAAGTGATAGTAACCTTAACTTCTTGATTTCACCACTCAAACGGCAGAGTGGCATAGGCCGTTTGGGTGAGTATGCTCCTGAGGTTTGAAAGGTAAGGAGAGGATAGGCTACAATTAATTGTAATGTGCACGAAAAAGCAGTATAAATGATTACACTCCTGATTACATTCAGAAAGGATGATGTGCGAACCTCCTTCCTATGCGGTTTTGTTATCGTTGTTCTGGGTTCGAATCCCGTCTCGTGCTTACATGAAACATTTGAAAACCAGCTGATTTTCAGCTGGTTTTTTTGCGCCTGGATTTTGGAAGAAAAGTCCTTGCATTGTTCTGGTTAATCGATTTGGGTAATGTTTTCATAAAATGCTACACTGAATTACCCGTTACGGCATCGTTATATTCAATATATGAAAACATGGTTCAACTTAGTAAGATTTCCCAATTGCATTTTTTTAAAAAAAGGAATATTATTACGGCAGGAAGAACTATTTGAATAAGGAGTGGTTGAAATGCTGAGAATTGAAAATCTAACGAAAACCTACGGGGATAACAAGGCGGTGGACAGTCTGACCCTGCATATCGGGCGGGGTGAAATCTATGCTTTTATCGGTCACAATGGAGCAGGTAAAACAACGGCGATCAAATGCTGCTGCGGCATTTTAGGGTTCGACGAGGGCGAAATTTTTGTGGATGGCGTATCCGTCAGGGAAAATCCTCTGGAATGCAAAAAGAAGATTGCATATATTCCGGACAATCCGAATCTGTATGAATTTCTGTCAGGAATCAAGTATCTGAATTTCATAGCGGATATCTACGGCGTGCCGCAAAAGGAACGCGAAGAAAGAATCAAAAAATATGCGGATCTGTTTGAACTGACGAGCGATCTCGCCCAGCCGGTTTCGGCATATTCCCACGGAATGAAGCAGAAGCTGGCGATTATCTCGGGACTGATTCATGCGCCGGAGCTCATCATTATGGATGAGCCATTTGTCGGTCTTGACCCGAAGTCTTCTTATCTGCTCAAGGAGCTGATGCATGAGCATTGCGACCGCGGAGGAGCGATTTTCTTTTCGACCCATATACTGGAGGTTGCCGAAAAGCTCTGCGACAAGGTTGCGATTATCAAAAAAGGAAAGCTGATCGTATCCGGAAACATGGAGGAGGTACGAGGTACGGAATCTTTGGAAAATGTTTTCCTGGAATTGGAGGAAGCACATGTTAAAAACACTAATTAGGAACCGTATGGGGGCGCTGGGCAGTTTTATGCTCGGATCGGCAAGAACAAAAAAAGGTGCCTCAAAAGCCAAAATGGTAGGATTCGGAGTTCTGATGATTTATGTCGGTGCCAGTTTTGCGATGTCGTTTGGTATGCTGTTTGACCAGCTTGCTGAACCGTTTCATATGATGAATATAGACTGGATGTATTTTTCCTTTACAGGGATGATTGCATTTGCCCTGATGTTTCTCGGCAGCATATTTGCCACGCAGACGCAGCTTTATGATGCGAAAGACAATGAGCTGCTCTTGTCAATGCCGATACCGCCAAAATATATTCTTGCCAGCCGTATGGCAATGCTGCTGGTATTTAATTATATCTTTGAGCTTCTGGTGATCCTGCCGGCAGGGGTGGTTTATGTAATGCATGTGCCGGTCAGGGCAGGGAGTGTGATCTTCTTCGGGATCGAATTCCTGTTTTTGCCGCTGCTGGCGTTTGCTGTGGCAGGGCTGTTCGGCTGGGGGCTTGCGCTGGTTTCTTCAAAGGTTCGAAACAAGTCGCTGGTTACCATGATATTGTCCCTGGCTTTTTTGGCGGCCTATTTCTATGGCTACAGCAAGCTGAATACTTATATTCAGAGCCTGGTTGCCAACGGCAGCGTGATTGCGGAACAGATCAAGGGAGTCGCGCTTCCGGTCTACTGGCTGGGAAATGCCATAGCCACACAGAATGCCCTCCATCTCCTGTTCAGCGTGCTCTGCATGATTGTTCCTTTTACTGCTGTATATGCGGTATTATCAGCAACCTTTATCAAGGTGATCACGACAAAGCGCGGATTCACGAAAGTCAGATATGAAGAAAAAAGCATGAAAGCCGGAACGGCAGCTTCTGCTTTGTTCAGAAAAGAATTGCAGCTTTTCATTTCCTGCCCGGGATATATGATGAATGCGGCGTTGGGAGTCGTATTTATTCTGGTTGCAGCGGGGGCACTGGTTGTAAAGCAGGATCTGATATCGCTGGTGACGGCGGGGATGCCGGATATCGCTCCCTACATTGGGCCGGCCGCCATCTTTGCGTTGTGCCTGATCAATTCCATGGTCATTATTTCCGCGCCTTCTATTTCACTGGAAGGCAGCAGCCTGTGGATTGCACAGTCGATTCCTGTACCTGCCGGCGATATTCTGCTTGCCAAGGTGAAGCTTCATCTCGCGATTTCCTTACCGGCTGTTGTTGCTGCTTCTGTGGTGTTTTCCTGTGTCCTCAGACCCGGATTTATCATGATGATCTGTATGCTGCTGGTTCCTGCTTTCTTTACGGTGTTCTGTGCCCTCCTGGGCGTAGCCCTAAACCTGAAATTTCCGAAGTTCGACTGGGTGTCGGAAACCCAGGCGGTCAAGCAGGGAATCAGCACCCTGATCGCCATGTTTGGATCGGCTGCGGCAGTCCTGGCTCCGGGAATGGTGTATCTGAAGCTTTTGTCAGACAAGGTTTTGGCTGAGGTGTATATGATCGGTTATGGGGTATTGCTGGCTGCGGCCTGCTTGATACTGTATCGCTGGCTGATGACAAGGGGAGCCCGGATTTTCGAAACTTTACAATAACATACTGGGAATGTGCGGATTCCGCGGATTGCCGATTAGAACAGGAAAGCTTGTATGATGAAGCTTTCCTGTTTTTTTTATATGTATAGGAAATTCTTTGAATATCCTATACATATAAAACGCTCCGTGAGGAGGCGCATGATGTGTGAAAAAACATTCAAATAACGTTTATCGGACAAAAAAGCAAAAAACATTACATATAAAAACAAAAAAGATACAAAAATATTTTGTATATGGTATAATTAGTTTACAATATTACAGACAGAGACTTATAATCACACAATTGTAAACTTTGGAGAAAATTGCTGGGAGGGATAGTATGAAAAAAACAAGGAAGAGCATTTTAACTTTGGGATTAATTTCTGTTATTGCAATGAGTCAGGTTTATTCCGTTTCTGCAGCGAAACAGGTTGCGGTAAATGGTTATGATGACTGGGTAAATGTCATGCCGGCTACGAATTCATTTGATTACCAGGAAGATCAGCAGACGGGCAGCGGCACAGTATCGCAGGATCTGGTAGGAAGCACCGGGTATGGTGTCTTTTATGTGAAGTACGATTCTGATGTGAATGAGATTGGTTTCCGTATGCGTATCAACGATGCGGATGGAAATCAGAAGGATCAGTTTAAAAACTTTGCCTTTGTTGGTGTGGATGCCGATTTGAATGGCGGAATTGATTGCTTTATCGGAGTTTACAATCCCACGGGCAATAATGGAAGGGTTGCAATCTACAATTCGAACCCTTCAAAACTGAATGTATCGCCAAGCACTACGGGTATAGGGGATGTATTGAAAGAATATCTGCCGGCTGCAAATCAGAATTATTCGCTGATGCAGACAAATGACGGAAGCAATTTTGGAGGAGATGCAGACTATTTCATTACATTTAAGGTTTCAGTAGCAGATATCAACGCAGCCCTTGCAGCTGCGGGAAAGAGCATAACAATCACGGCTTCGACTCCGATCCGTTATATGATTGGAACAGCAGCCCAGGATAATGCTTTTAATCAGGACATTGGAGGAATTCAGGGGATTGATACAAAAGACACGACGACATGGGAAGATCTGGGGGTATTTTCTCCGCCTATGACATTGAGCGGCAATGTGGCGCCTTCGGCGGCTGATATTTCGGCGACGACGCCTGAAGATACTCTTGCTGCCGGCAACATCGGTGCTACCGATGCCAATGGGGATGCCTTAAGCTATATGGTCAAAACAGACGCTTCCAATGGAACGGCATCCGTGGATGCCAGCGGAAACTGGAGCTACACGCCGGATGCGGGATATGCAGGAACAGACAGCTTCGTGGTGACCGTATCCGATGGAAAGGGCGGAACGACGGATGTTACCATAACCATCACGGTGACGGAAGCGCCGCCGGCAGAGAATACAGCACCATCAGCCAGCGACGGCTCGGCGACAACGCCTGAAGATACCCAGGTAACGGGAAGCATCGTGGCTACAGATGCAGATGGGGATGCCTTAAGCTATGTTATTAAAGAAGATGCAGCCCATGGAACGGCATCAGTGGATGCCAGCGGAAACTGGAGCTACACGCCGGATGCGGGATACGCAGGAACAGACAGTTTCGTGGTGACCGTATCTGATGGAAAGGGCGGCACGACGGATGTGACCATAACCATTACGGTGACGGAAGCGCCGCCGGCAGAGAATACAGCACCGTCAGCCAGCAACGGTTCGGCGACGACGCCTGAAGATACTCAGGTAACGGGAAGCATCACAGCAACAGATGCGGATGGGGATACTCTCAGTTATGTGCTGAAAACAGACGCCGCTAATGGAACGGCATCCGTGGATGCCGGCGGAAACTGGAGCTACACGCCGGATGCGGGGTACGCAGGAACAGACAGTTTCGTGGTGACTGTATCTGATGGAAAGGGAGGCACGACAGATGTTACCATAACCATTACGGTAACGGAAGCGCCGCCGGCAGAAAACCGTGCACCGTCAGCCAGCGACGGCTCGGCGACGACGCCTGAAGATACCCAGGTAACGGGAAGCATCACAGCAACAGATGCGGACGGTGATTCCCTGAGCTATGTGCTGAAAACAGACGCCGCCAATGGAGCGGCATCCGTGGATGCCAGCGGAAACTGGAGCTACACGCCGGATGCAGGATACACAGGATCAGACAGTTTCGTAGTGACCGTATCCGATGGAAAGGGCGGAACGACAGATGTTACCATAACCATCACGGTGACGGAAGCGCCGCCAGCAGAAAACAAAGCGCCAATGGCCAGCAATGCTTCGGTGACGACGCCAGAAGATACGAAGGTAACAGGAAGCATAGCAGCAACAGATGCGGATGGAGATACATTAAGCTACGTGATGAAAACAGATGCAGCACACGGAACAGCATCAGTGGACGCCAGCGGAAGCTGGAGCTACACGCCGGTAGCAGGATACACAGGAACAGACAGTTTCGTGGTGACTGTATCCGATGGAAAGGGCGGCACGACAGATGTTACCATAACCATTACGGTGACGAAAGCGGAAAACAAGGCGCCGGATGTTGGGGGCGTCGCGGGTACGACAACTGGCGGCACGCAGACAACCGGTAAAATAGTTGCCACAGATCCGGAGGGCGATCCTTTAAATTATGCGGTGAAGACCAACCCGGCCAATGGAACTGCAGCAGTGGATGCCAGTGGAAACTGGAGTTATACACCTAACGCAGGATTTACAGGAACGGACAGTTTTATAGTGACCGTATCTGATGGAAAAGGGGGTACTACTGATATCACCATAGTGGTGACAGTAATAGCACCAGCACCGGTAACAGGTAGCACACCATCCGTAACAACTTCCGTAACGACAGCAGGAAAGAATGTTTCAGCTGTTAAGAGCAGTCCGAATACTGGAGATGCATCAGGAATACTGGTATCCCTGGCGGGAATGCTGATTAGTGGAGGATATCTGACATTTAGAAGAAAAAGTGACAAATAAATAATAAAGAGACAGCCGCTCAGCGAAAGCAGTTCGTTGAGCGGCTGTCTCTTTGCGTGCATCTTTTTATGGTGTCAGAGGAATGGGCTGCCTGAATTGCGAATTTTGTATTTACATTAACTGGAGATAAGCGTATAATGTGGGCGGTGAAATATGCACTAGCAGCATGAAAAGTATTGGGGAAAGAGGCAGGAGAAATGGGGAAATTAAGGAAACGAATAAATGAAATTAAGAAATATGTTTTGAGGAACAAGCGGGTAGTGATTTTCAATTTAGTCAGGGCGGTAATCGGAATTGCTGCGCTGATAGCGGTGATTATGCTTGTCCGCCATAACTTTTTTGAAAACAATGACGGAAAAAAGGCGGCTGAGCCGGAACAGACTGAGCAGGCAGCTGAGTCCGAAGAGACAAAGGAGGCCGAAGAAGAGATATCCATTGCGGCGGAAATGGGCGCTATGGAAGATGCGGACGATCCGCAGAGCCAGGCTGCCGAAACGGACGGCGCTGCCGTAGACCTTGTGGTCAGGAATGCGTATGAGACAAGCGGCAGGACTTACGGCATCGATGTTTCCAAATACCAGGGAACCATAGACTGGGCGGCAGTGGCCTCTTCGGGGGTGGAGTTTGCCATGATCCGCGCAGGCTACCGCACACAGAGCACCGGAGTGATCTATGAAGATCCGTGTGCTAAGTACAACCTGCAGGAGGCGCAGAAAAATGGGATCAAGACAGGCGTCTATTTCTTTTCCACTGCCGTGAATGAAAAGGAAGCCAGGGAAGAAGCGGCGTGGACTGCAAACTTTATTGCCCGGTATAAGATCACATATCCGGTCGCCTATAACTGCGAAGGGTTCCGGTCTGAAACAAGCAGGCAGTACACCCTGACCAGGGAGGAGAGAACAAATCTGGCGGTTGTATTTCTGGACTACGTTCAGAAGAAAGGATATACGGGCATGTTCTATGCGGCAAAAAGCGAGCTTGAAGGGAATGCCGACTGGGATACGGATGTTTTGGAAAGCCGGTTTAAGGTCTGGGTCTCCCAGTATCCTGGAACGGCATATGAGCCCACGGACAAGTCCTCCTATTCAGGGACACATTCCATGTGGCAGTATACAAATAAAGGCACGGTTTCCGGCATCAGCAAAACGGTTGACGTAAATGTGGCCTATTTTGGCTACAGCCAGGAGGCGGAGGCAAAGGACAGCTCGGCACCGGAGTCTGTGGAGGCAAATCCCGAAGTTGGCATCAACTTTAAAGAGGTCAGCGAGACGGTAACAGCGAAAAGCCAGACGAACCTCCGCAGCGTGCCGGACAGTGCAGATCCAAATACCGTAGTGATGATATTGAACAATGGAGATACGGCTGAGCGCACGGGAATCGGCAGCAACGGATGGTCGAGAGTGATCTGTAACGGGAAGACCCTGTATGCCGTAAGCAGTTATCTGACTGCGGATTTATCCTATAAGACGCCGGCGGCATCCGGCACCGCAAGCGTGACCTATGAGCCGGTCAACGAACAGGTGACTGCAAAAATCGAAACGAATCTGCGCAGCAAAGCCGGGAGCGAGTATACAGATACGATTGTAACGGTGCTGCACAATGGAGAAATGGCAGTCAGAACGGGGATCGGTTCTAACGGATGGTCGATGCTGGAATACAACGGCCAGACCCTGTATGCCTTGACAAGCTACCTGACAACAGACCTCAGCGTCCAGAGCCAGCCAGCAGAGACGGAACCGACGCCAGGCAGCCCGGAAACGGGGAACGAGGAGATGAAGACCAAATTCACGGATGTCAATGAGCGGGTGACGGCAAAGAGTATGGCGAACCTGAGATCCCTTCCCGGAGCAGAGCGGGAGGATACAATCGTGGCACAGCTTGGCAACGGAGATATTGTTACCAGGACAGGAATTTCGGATAACGGCTGGTCCAGGCTGGATTATAACGGTCAGACCGTCTATGCGGTGACAAGTTATCTGAAATTAGCTGAATAATCTGAATATTGAATAAAAAATAAAAACATGTTAAACTATTTGCATGAAACGATAATCTGGTCCTGAAAAGGAGGTTCTTTAATGGCTGGTCAGAAATTAAGAGCGTATTTGAAAAATAACAGAGGTCTGCTGAAGTTCTGCATGCATCAGTACAATTCTTTTGCATCCTATAAGTTCAAGGCGGGAAAAGACAATTACCTGGACGTCGGCGCAGCGCTGCTGAAGAATTCGAGCCTGAAAATCAAGGGAAAAAACAACAGGATCGTAATCGGGGACCTTTCCAGGGTGGTTGACTGCAGGATTGAAATTACAGGGAATGACAATGTCATCCATCTTGGAGACAAGGTCAATATAAACAAAACAATCATTAATATTGCGGGCGATAAAAATGAGTTCCGTATGGACCGGTATTCTTCGACAAATGCAAATGTGGAGTTTGGCATTATGGATGGAACTAAGCTGCTGATCGGTGAAGACTGCATGATTTCGAGGAATACCCAGTTCTGGACCGGTGACTATCATGCGATCCTGAATACGGAAGGCAGGAGGATCAATCCTTCGGAAGACGTCACCATCGGGAACCATGTCTGGATAGGAACGGGAACCAGCGTGCTGAAGGGCGCTGTTGTGCCGGACAATTCCATCGTAGGCGCAAGCTCTCTTGTGACAAAAAAATTCAGTGAGGAGAATATCATCATAGCCGGAAATCCAGCCAGAGCAGTGAAGAGCGGGGTCAACTGGACCTGGGAAAATATTCAGAATCAGGGAAGCCAGGATATAGTGTAATTTTTAACTGTAAATCTGAAATCTGATGGTTGCTGTTCACAGGATGAACAGTAGCATCCGATGATATGATACCCAATCGTTTGCGTCTAAAAATGACCTGGCCGGCCATAAATTATGTTAACATAAAGCTATAAAAGGGCAGCTGTTCAGGGATGCTTGTATAAGCGGAAATGAGTGGGCATATATTTCGGATGAAAGAGGTTGAGTGGATGAGTAAAATGGATTTTGCATATATGGATGCCGGACGCCATATCACTGCTGAGGAGTACGAACAGGCATATGCCGAAAACCGGAAATTCCTGGAGGAAGCGTATACAGACAGCGAACGCTACAAGGATAGCCTGGGCTGGCTGGAACCGGAGGAATGGGTAGGCGAAGAAGCCCTGGACAGGATTGTGAAGAAAGCGGAGCAGGTACGCCGGGATGCAGATGTATTCGTTCTTGTGGGGGTAGGCGGTTCGAACCAGGCGGCTCGGGCTGTGATCAAGGCTCTGCAGATGGAAGACGGTCCGGAGATCCTTTATGCAGGCAACAATATTTCAGCACATTATGTAAATAAAATGCTGAGCTCCCTGGAGGGAAAATCTGTATATATCAATGTCATAGCAAAGAATTTTGAGACCCTGGAGCCGGGAATCGGATTCAGGGTGCTCAGGAGCTGGCAGGAAGGCCGGTATGGCAAAGAGGCGAACAGCAGGATTGCAGTGACCGGAACAACGGGCAGCAGGCTCCATGAAATCGCCCGGGAAAACGGATATGACTTTTTCGTATTTCCTGACAATATAGGCGGAAGATATTCCGTCCTCAGTGATGTAGGCCTCTATCCGATGGCTGTTGCAGGCATTGACGTCAGAGCGCTGGTGCAGGGCGCCAGGGATATGAAGGCTGAGCTGTCTGACAGGGAATCTGAAGACAACATTGCGCTGAAATACGCCACTTACAGGAAACTCCTGCTTGAAAAGGGCTACGCAATAGAGATGATGGCGTTTTTTGAACCGCAGCTCCATTATTTTTCGAAATGGTGGATTCAGCTGTTTGCCGAAAGCGAAGGAAAGCAGGGGAAAGGAATATATCCTGTCTCTGTGAGCTATTCGGAGGATCTGCACTCTGTCGGACAGTATGTGCAGGAGGGGCAGCCGATCATTTTTGAAACCTTCCTTGATGTGGAAAAGCAGAACGCAAGCATCGTGCTGGAGGCGGACCATGTGGACGACGGTTTCGGCTATCTGGATGGAAAGGATTTCTGGGAAATCAACAGGGCGGCATTCGAAGCGACCATAGGTGCCCATAGCGACAGCGGAATCCCCTGTTTGAAACTGACCGTTCCGGAAATCAGTGAATACTATTTCGGGCAGATGTTTTACATGTTCGAATTCGCATGCTATCTTTCGGGAAGCATACTCGGAATCAACCCTTTTGACCAGCCAGGGGTAGAGAATTATAAAGGGTATATGTTCAGCAGGCTTGGTAAATAGAGATCAGGCAAATCAGGAATCACGAGCAGCAATGCGCCCGGGAAGCGGCGCCGCAGTTCGTGATTTTTTTTGATAGATCATAAAAAAAAGTATGATAAAAGTTCATACTTATGGAAACCATTCGCTGGTGATAATATTGAGTCATAAAGATACAGAAAAACACAATTTACACGAAAGGAATGTTAATATGAAGGCAGATACAACAGCCAATCCGGTCGTTCCGGTGAAGGCAAATAAAAAATCAGGCAGTTTTATTGATAGGATTCCGGCGAAGGTCTGGCTGCTCATTTCGTTATCAGCAGCAATGCTTCTATGGTGGGTTTTATCAATCACTCCAAAGACATCACGTAGTTTTCCGAATACAGTTATTGTAGTGGAGTCGATCAAGACAATGATAGACAGGGGAGTGTTCTTCACGGATATCATAAGCAGTATGATTTCAGTTCTGGCAGGGTTTGCACTGGGATTCGTAATCGCACTTCCTGTGGCAATCATGATGGCATGGTACAGACCTGTACGAAACATCATAGAGCCATGGATACAGTTTGTCCGTAACATCCCGCCGCTGGCATATGTTCCACTGGTAGTAATTTCAGCAGGCGTAGGACGTAAACCCCAGATTATCGTAATCACAATAGCCACATTCCTGACAATGGCAATCACAATCTACCAGGGTGTAGTCAACATCGACGAGACGCTGATCAAGGCAGCAAGGGTACTTGGTGCTAAGGACAGGGACATTTTCCTCAAGGTAATTGCGCCGGCAACGCTTCCGTTCATATTGACAGCAATCAGGCTTGGCGCTTCTGTAGCGCTCACAACGCTGATCGCTGCGGAATCCACAGGAGCGACCGCAGGGCTCGGCATGAGGATCAGGGCATTGAACAACTCTTTTGATTCGCCGCCAATGCTTCTTTATATCATCGTAATAGGTATAATAGGCATTACAATTGAGAAACTGATCAAGATTATGGAAAGAAGGTTGACAGGATGGCAAGAGAAGAGAGAAATATAAAGGTTAAGATAGACAATGTCAGGAAAGTATTCAATACCCGAAATGGCGAGATGGTAGCGCTGAACGGCGTCAGCCTTGACATTATGGAAAATGAGTTTATCTGTGTGGTAGGACCTTCAGGATGCGGAAAATCCACACTTCTTAATATCATAGCAGGCCTTTCGGAGGCCACTTCAGGAACTGTATACTGTGACGGGAAAGAAGTGACAGGGACAGGGACGGAGCGAGGCGTAGTATTCCAGCAGTATGCACTGTTCCCGTGGATGACGGTCAAGAAGAACGTAGAATTCGGACTCAAGCTTCAGGGGAAGGGCAGGGAGGAAGCTTCGGAAATTGCAATGAAGTACCTCAAAATGGTAGATCTTCAGGATTTTGCAAACCACTATCCAAAGGAACTTTCAGGAGGAATGAAGCAGAGGGTTGCCATAGCAAGGGCCTATGCAGTAAATCCATCAGTACTGCTTATGGACGAACCTTTCGGAGCCCTTGATGCGCAGACCAGGACACAGCTCCAGTCAGAGCTTCTTGAAACATGGCAGAAGGAGCGCAAGACCTGCTTCTTTATTACCCATGATGTGGATGAGGCGATCATTCTTGCACAGAAGGTCATCATCATGAGCGCAAGACCAGGACGAATCAAGGAAATCGTAGATATCGACATCCCTTATCCACGTAACCAGGAGACAAAGATGACAAAAGAATTCCTGGATTTAAAGAACCATATCTGGGGACAGGTTTACCAGGAATACCTGGAAGTAAGAAAATAATTAGTTGCTGTTCACACAGTGGGCAGTGATCATAATTATAAAGCTGACAAAAAAAGGTTGTCATGCTTGATCAGATTTAAAAAATTAAAGGAGGATGTATTTTATGAAAAAAGCTTTAAGCGTAGTTTTAGCACTTGCAATGTCCGCATCTATGTTGATCGGTTGTGGAAGCAAAGATGAGGCAGCTGACACGACAGCTGTGAAAGAGGAGACAACAGAAGAAGCAGCAGGAACAGAAGAACCTGCAGTAGAAGAGGTAACGCTGAATATCGGTTACATGCCTAATTATGCAAGCTTATGTACGGTTGTAGCCGGAATGGAAAAAGGCTATTTCGAAGAGCAGGGAATCGATGTCAATCTGGTAGAATTTGCAGATGGTCCTACGATTATTGCAGCCATGGAATCAGGCAGCATCGATATCGGTTATATCGGACCTGGCGCACATAAACTTGCAATCCAGGGAAAAGCTGATGTTTTTGCAATCTCCCATTACGGCAATGCAGATGAAGTGATTGGAAACAAAGACAAAGGCGTAGCAACAATGGCTGACCTGAAAGGAAAGACAATCGCAATGGCTTCAGGAACGTCAAGCGAAACAATTCTTGATCTGACACTTGCTGATGCAGGCCTGACAAGAGATGACGTTACAATCATGGACATGGATGCTTCCGCAATCGTGACTGCTATGATTTCAGGCAGCGTTGATGCAGCAGCAACATGGTCACCAAATACATTTGCAATCAAAGAGGAACTCGGTAATGCGGCAGTGATGCTTTCAAACAACATGACATATGTTGACATCTCTCCTTCTATCGCTTCCTGGATCTGCGTTCCATCCTACTATGATGAAAAAGCGGACATCATCCTGAGATTTACAAAAGGCCTTTATAAAGCAATGGACTACAGAACAGATAACTTAGAAGAAGTTGCAAAATGGGTCGCAAAAACCACAGCACTCGACGAAGCAGCAGTTTTAAATCAGATCCATGACGGAGACTGGATCACGGCAGATGATGTTGTAGCAAGCATCAAAGATGGCTCAATGGAATCCTACTATAAAGTTCAGCAGGATAATTTCATCAAGGGCGGTGCGGTTACGGAAGAAGTTCCTGTAGGCGACTATGTATTGTTCCAGAACATGCTTGACGCAGCAGAAGAATAAATAGGACGTGATGCAAAACATGTTCATTCGCAGCGCGCTCTCGCTTAGATGAAGACGTAGTGGTACGTAAGGACGCAAAGTACGCGTCCTAAG
>NZ_FMKA01000032.1 GCF_900096945.1 Anaerobium acetethylicum
TACTTTGGAAGTACTGAAGGTGTCACCAATTCCAGCAGATATCATAACGCTTGGAGCAGAAGGTTTAAGAAATATCTGGCATGATGCGAAACTAAATAAAATTTTCTATTTTGAAAGGAGACAACAAAATGGCTAGTATTAGAGTCACACCAGAAACACTTGAATCCGAGGGAAATGATCTTATAGGATACGGCGGAGATTTGGCAGATATCCTCAGCAGTATTGATACTAAGATTAACGAAATTATTGAAGGATGGGATGGACTTGCTCAGGATGCATACTTCGACATGTATACATCTATGAAGGAAAGTTTGGATAAATTCCCGGAATTAGTAAATTCTATTGGTGAAGCTACAGTATCTTCAGCACAGGCATTTGCATCTGTTGATGAAGAGTTACAGAGCAGCTTTAAGGGCGCTCTGTAAACAAACTTAACATGACGATAAAAAAATATCGTTAAAAAACTAAATAAGGAATTACATTTTTGCAATCAACATTTTTAGGCTCCAAGTACATATTAGAGGGGAGGAAACAAACCTACTAATATGGAAAGGAGACTAGCTATGAAAAGTCAACCCTAAATTAGCAAAATATTTATATTTTCTTTCTGACCTGAAAATGGCTGACTTTAATAAAGCTCCTCAAAGGTGCTTTTGAAAATCTATATTATCGGTCAGATTGTTAGTCTAAGTTCAAAGGGACGTTGTCAGTCAGAATCTTATAGATAATGCGAACTAACTTACCTGCACAATGTCCAAGAGCATTATAGTGAGTACGTCTTTCAGACATATTCTTATCATAATACAAATGAAATGTCTGATTGTTTCTAACAGCATTAAGAGCTGCATTAACCAATGTATAGCGTGGAGGTCCCGACCCCCGCTTCGACATCTTTGTGTGACTGGCATTAAAGTTTCCTGACTGATAAACAGCAGGATCTAGCCCGGAGAACGCAAGCAGCTTGCAAGGTGTTGGAAATCTAGTAATATCTCCGATTTTACCCGGAATCATGCCGCCATTTATATAGCAAATACCAGGAATGGTCATGATTACAGAATCCAGAGAAAGCATAATCGCGTTCATTTCGGATTCGATTTTATCAACTTGGCTATCCAGTAACTCGATCTGCTCTATGGATTGCTGATTAGAATGACCTCTCCCTCATGGATATCTTACCATCGATTCTCACCTCATAAGAGTTGTGAATGATTCTGTCCATGATAGCTTCTAAGATAGCACTTCCTTTTTCATGGTCTATTTCAGGATTGATTCTGGCGTACCAGTCATCCGTTTCATACTGTGTACAAAAAATAATAGATGCTTTTGGCTAATATAAAAATAAACGAACAAGATTGAACATAAGCAACGCAAGATGCTATAATCAGCTTAGAAGAAAAAATAGTGACGACGGAGGCAAGCGATGAAGAATTTCAGTTATTATGCACCCACCAGGGTGGTTTTTGGGAAGGATGCACAAAATCAGACAGGAGAACTGGTAAAACAGCAGGGATGTAAAAAAGTACTTGTACACTACGGAAGCCAGAGTGCCGAAAAGTCAGGTCTTTTAAAGAGCATATGCGGATCTCTTGATGCGGCAGGAATCGCCTACACGACGCTTGGAGGCGTGGTGCCAAACCCGCGTATCTCCAAGGTTTACGAGGGGATTGCCCTCTGCAGGCAAGAAGGCGTGGACTTTATCCTGGCAGTGGGAGGTGGCAGCGTTATCGATTCGGCGAAAGCCATCGCATACGGCCTGGCTTATGACGGTGACGTGTGGGACTTCTATGCAAAAAAAGCCCAGGCAAGTGCATGCTATCCCCTGGGAGCTGTGTTGACATTGTCTGCTGCGGGAAGCGAAATGAGCGATTCTTCGGTTCTGACAAACGAAGACGGCTGGCTGAAAAGAGGATATAGTTCGGATCTGAGCAGATGCAGGTTTGCCATCATGAATCCGGAATTGACCTATACCCTGCCGGCCTATCAGACAGCAAGCGGCGTGACGGATATTATGATGCACACCATGGAACGGTATTTTACCCATGAAAAAGATACCATGCTGACAGATTCCCTTGCGGAAGGGCTGCTTCGGACGGTCATGTACAGCGGTAAGGATGCTTTGAAAAATCCCATGGACTATAATGCAAGAGCCCAGATCATGTGGGCCGGCAGCCTTTCTCATAACGGTCTTACAGGATGCGGCACAGAGGGAGACTGGGCATGCCACCAGCTTGAGCATGAGCTGGGCGGCATGTTCGACGTTGCCCATGGAGCAGGCCTGGCGGCCGTATGGGGCAGCTGGGCTAGGTACGTGTATCAGGAGGACGTCAGCAGATTCGTCCAGTTTGCTGTAAATGTCATGGGATGCACCAATGATTTTGCCCATCCTGAAAAGACAGCAGTCGCCGGCATCGAGGCGATGGAGGACTATTTCCGCAATATCGGCATGCCTGTATCGCTCAGAGAGCTTGGCATTGAAGCCACGGAAGAGCAGATCAGGGAACTGGCATATAAATGCAGCTACAGGGATACCAGGACAATCGGCGGATTCAAAAAGCTGGACAGGGAAGATATGGAGACGGTTTACCTGATGGCGAGATAGAGAAGCGACACGACACCGTAAATAAAATTCACGCACATGGATCAGATTCTTGTGCAGCAGATGAAAACAGGGAGGTTATGAATTTTATGGTATTTGGGAAGAAAATAAAAAAAGAGGATGCGTATATTGCTGGAAAAATGAAGGCCTGGGATTTCAAGGAGGAACTGCAGGATTTCAATCAGCAGAATATGAGTTATGAAGTGTACCAGAAGTACAGGAATTATTTTACAAGTTTTGTCAGGGAACTGCAGGATGCCGTATCGGTAACGGGAAAACTCGACGGCATCACTTCGGATATCACGCAGATATCCGGCCATGTGAACAAAGCGGCAGAATATATTGCAGATGGCGCAGTGGCGCAGGAAGAAGAGGTAATCCTCTGCATGAGTGTTCTGGATGATTTCGTGAAGCGCATCATGCTTATGGATGACGATTCGAAGCAGACCCTGGAGAATGCAAGGGAGATCGAACGCCAGGGGGACCATGGCAGGAAATCCATAGAGAATCTGGTCCAGAGCCAGGATGTGTTCAAGGATGTCGTAAGGAATATCAGCGAAGAGGTCAGTTCCCTGATGGACAAAAGCAAGAAAATCAACGAGATAACCGATGTGCTCCACGGCATTTCAAAACAGACGAATCTTCTTTCCCTGAATGCTTCCATTGAGGCGGCCCGAGCGGGAGAAGCCGGAAGGGGATTTGCCGTTGTTGCCGAGGAGGTCAGAAAGCTTTCCGAAGAAAGCCGCAAGGCAAGCGAAAATATTAACGTAACGGTCCAGACGATTGCGGGAGAACTTGAAGCGCTTCAGAAACTGATCAGCAAGTCGAAGGAAACCTTTCTGGTGCAGAAGGAAGCGGGAGAGGAAGTTGTGAAGTCCTTCGAAACCATCAGTTCCAGCGTCGGAAGCTTTGTTGAGAGCCAGGTCAGCTACAGCAGCAATGTGGAAGAAATTCTGAAAAGGAAGGATTTGATGGTCACCTCAATTGGCGGAATCGCTTCTGTAATTGCAGAGTCCACTGCTTCCACAGAGGAAGTGGCGACGCTGACCATGGACCAGGTCAATAAGCTGAACCTGATGGTCAGGACGATCAGAAATCTGTCAGACAGAGTATATGCTATGGACAAGATGACCGGAAGCGTGCAGGTGGATATCGTAGAAGAAAAGAAGAAGAGGATTGCCATGGTGTGGGATCTTGATGACCCGTTCTGGAAACCTGCCGAAAAGGAAGCCTATAAGATGGGCAAGGTATTCGAATTAGACATCGAAATTCATGCACCGAAGAAAAGGGGAGAAGAAGGGATACGGCAGATGCTGGGGATTCTGGATAAGATAGAGTCAGGTACCTATGATGGGCTATGTATCTCCCCGATCAATGATAAGAGAGTTGCCGAGCGGATTGCAAGAATCAGCAGAAAAGGTGTGAAAATCGTATTTATCCAGTCTAAATTCGACAATATTGATTATGAATTCCTGATTGGTACTGATTCCATAGCCTGTGGCCATCACGCAGGAAAAGTGATTAAAAAAATCCTGGGAGGAACAGGCGAGATGGCCGTGATCCGATGGGAAAACGGTAAAATCGATGCCATAGAGGACAGGGCATCGGGCTGCATCCAGGAACTGAAAGACTCAGATATCCGGATCCATGAATATCTTGCGCCGGGAGAACCGGATTCAGCGGAAGCCGAGAACTACATCAGACAGTTGCTGGAAAAATATCCGAAAACAAAACTGCTGTTTGCAACAAACGTCGGCTGGGGGCTCAGCTTCGCAAAATACATGAAAAAGCATAATGCCGGTCTTGAGGTCGTTACGGTGGATTATACGGAAGAAATCGCAGAATATATTTCAAAAGGATATATCCAGTCGGCCATTTCCCAGAGGCCTTTTGCCTGGGGCGGAATTTCCATCGAAAAGCTGATGGATGTTTTCGAAGGCAAAACGGTAGAAAGATATATAGATACAGGCACTTACGAGGTCAATCTCAAGAATATGAAGGTGTTTTCGTAGGATACTGAAATGCTGGATAGACGGCGGTGAGCCCGGAAGGAAGGATTTCGAACCGGAAGAAGAGAGAATCGTGTTTGATTAAAGAGAAAAGAAACGGGCATGTGCCTGACGCGAAGCAGCACCGATTAGCCAAAGCTATCCGGTGCTGCTTCGCGTTTTAAAGAGACTTGCGTCCCAGGAGGAATAACGCCGTGCTGGATGTGCAGTCCAGATTATGGAAGTTGAAAAAGAAGCTGCCTGGGTTTTTGAAAAATGAGATTGACACCAGGAAAAAAGTAAGGTATGATACATATAAATGAAAATGATTATCATTTGCAAAACAAAACAAGCAACAAGGAGAGGAGAAATCGTATGCCGCTGTTTAAAGCAAAACCAGGATATACCGGCCATATAAAGGCTGTTTCAGGAAATGAGAAGATCAGAAAATTCTTATTCACATTAGGCTGTTCCGAGGGAGAGGAGATTACCCTTATTTCAATTCTCGCGAACAACTACATCATAAGCGTAAAAGAAAGCAGATATGCAATTGACGGGAAGATGGCTAAGGCAATCGAAATAGCTTAAAAGGAATGGAAGTGGCGAGTCCGCTAAAGCGGCTGAACTCGGCTTGAGTCTGCAAAAGCAGACTTTTTGTTAACACACTTATTGAGAATGACTATTGATTTCAAAATATAGAACATCATAAACAGGAGGAAAGTTCATGAAGATAGCACTGGCGGGAAACCCAAACTCGGGGAAGACCACTTTATTTAATGCAATGACGGGAAAGACAGAATATGTAGGAAACTGGGCCGGAGTAACGGTCGAGAAGAAGGAAGCAGCCCTGAAGCGGGCATTCACCCGTCTGAAGCAGGGCGGAGGAACAGGGTCTGAATGCGGACAGGGAGTGGGAAGATCTTCCCGTGGCGGCAGCAGAATAACCGTAACCGACCTTCCCGGCGCATACTCCATATCCCCGTATACGGGAGAGGAAGCCATCACCAGGGATTTCGTCATGGAAGAGAATCCGGATGTCATTATCAATATCGTAGACTCCGGAAGCCTTGAAAGAAGCCTTTTCTTCACGACCCAGCTGCTGGAGCTCGGCATACCGGTGGTGGTCGCCCTTAACAAGCAGGACATCGTGAGAAAGCGCGGCGACAGCATTGATGCAGAGGCCCTTTCCGGGATGCTGAAATGTGAAGTTGCAGAAATTACAGCCAACGATGGAAAAGGCCTGAAAGAGCTGGTTTCAAAAGCGGTCAGGGCTTCGGAATTCGGAAAACAGGAGGCGCCTGAATTTGCAGGAAGACGTGAAAATGCAGAGGCGGGAATAAAGAAGGGAACAAAGTCATCAGGGAGAGAAGCGGCGGAAAACAGCGCTGAAAGCGAAGACAGGGCAAGACAGGAATACATCAAAAAGATTGTTGCAAAATGTTATGTAAAGAATGCAAAAACAAACAGGATCACTTTTTCCGACAAGGTCGACCGCATCGTCGCCAATACCTATCTGGGGCTTCCTATTTTTGCCCTGATCATGTGGGCGGTATATGCATTTTCCATCAGCGGATTCGGAGGCTTGGTTTCAGGATATATCAACGACACCCTGTTTGGAGCCATTGTCCCTGATGCCGTAAACGGATTTCTGGAAGGCATCGGTGTCCATCCGCTTATGCAAGCTCTGATCGTAGACGGTGCCATCGGAGGCGTGGGAGCGGTGCTGGGATTCATTCCCCTGATTATGGTGCTGTTCTTCTGCCTTGCACTGCTTGAAGACAGCGGCTACATGGCGAGGGTCGCGGTAATCATGGACCGTTATTTCAAACGCATCGGGCTGTCTGGAAAGTCGGTCATTCCCATGATCGTAGGCACAGGCTGCTCGATTCCCGGCGTCATGGCCGCAAGGACAATAGAGGATGAAAATGAGAGGAAAGTAACCACCATGCTTACGCCCTTTGTGCCCTGTGGCGCAAAGCTGCCGGTCATCGCATTGATGGCGGCGGTATTTTTCCCGGGTGCAGCCTGGGTGTTCCCGGGCATGTATGTCATTGCAGGAGTGCTGATTATCATTGGCGGACTGCTCCTGAAGAGGATATTTGGATTTGAAGGTACTTCGACCTTTATTTTTGAGCTTCCGGAATACAAAATTCCAAGTCTGAAGCATGCCTTCAGACAGATGTTCCGCCAGGCAAAAGCTTTCATTATCAAAGCATCCACGATTATTCTTGTGATGAACACCCTCGTGTGGTTCATGCAGACCTACAGCTGGAACCTGAAAGTCGTGGAGGACCAGAGTGCAAGCATCCTGGCGTCAGTGGGAGGAATTCTGGCACCGCTGCTGCTGCCCCTGGGATTCGTGGGATGGCAGATGGCAGCGCCCATCCTTACAGGATTTATCGCAAAGGAAAACGTGGTTGCCACTTTCGCCATCATCCTTGCAGCATCGGATGATGCGCTCCATATGGCAGGAGGTCCCCTTTCGGAACTGTTCACGCCAGTGACAGCCCTGTCCTTCCTTGTATTCAACCTGTTTACGCCGCCGTGTTTTGCCGCAATCGGGGCGATGAATTCAGAGCTTGGCGGTAAAAAATGGCTCAAAAGGGCAGTGCTGTTCCAGCTGGGCGTGGGTTATACCCTTGCCATGCTGGTGACCCAGATTGGGACCCTGGTGGTGTATGGAAAATTTGCAGTTGGTTTCGTACCGGCTGTCATCGTAACAGTTGTGATAGCAGGCCTTGTCCTTTATTTGATCAGGAGGGGCGGAAGGGAATCCGGAAGAGCCGGAGTCTTAGCAGGAGAGGAGAGAGCATTATGATGCCGACGATTATAGTAGGAGTCCTGTTTTTTGCAGCAATAGGATTCGGAGCATACAAATCCATAAAGAGCATGAGGAATAATTCATGCCCCGGCTGTTCAGGAGGCTGCTCGGCGCAGCAGCGGAAAAGCTGCGGAGGCAGACAGTAAAGGAGCTTGTAACTGTTCAGAACCCCTGTCTCGCGAGGTGTTTTTACGCTGATTTTGCATAAAAACCCGAGACATTCGTGCGTCAAATTGCTGATTTTGCAATTTGCGTGCCTCATATGTGACTATGAAGGACGTAGTCCTGAATAGTTACAGGACCCAGGTATAAACGAATAAAGACAGCATCGGATAGCTTTGGCTAATCGGTGCTGTCTTATGTTATAATGTATGAAATAGAAAAGAGCAGGAGGAACCAAAATGGACAAATATTTCACATTATATAACGGGGTACGGATACCGCAGATCGGGTTTGGAACCTTCCGGTCAACGGACGTGAACGGCAGGGAGGTTATTATCGAGGCACTCAGGCAGGGGTACAGGCATCTAGATACGGCAGCCTTTTATTTCAATGAAAGGGAAATCGCACAGGCAGTCGGGGAAGCGGGAATCTCCAGGCAGGAGCTGTTTCTGACATCGAAGGTATGGAAGGAGGAGCTGGGGTACGACAATACCTTAAGGGCATTTGAAAAGTCACTGGACAACCTGGGGACCGACTATCTGGACCTTTATCTCATACACTGGCCGATTTTCGACCTGACCTCCGACTCATGGAGAGAACTTGACAGGGAGACCTGGAAAGCCATGGAGCGCCTCTATGAGGAAGGCAGCATAAAGGCAATCGGCGTGAGCAATTTCCTGCCCCACCATCTGATGAACATTGCGGCGAAAGCGAATCATAAGCCCATGGTGGACCAGCTGGAATACCATCCGGGCTATACCCAGCAGGCCGCAGTGGATTACTGCCAGGCCAACGGAATTCTGGTGGAGGCATGGAGCCCCCTTGGGAGGACAAGGGTCATGAACGAGCCGCTTCTGATTGAGATGTCGGAAAAGTACGGAAAAAGCGTGGCTCAGATCTGTCTGGGCTTTGCCCTTCAGAACGGGATACTTCCGCTGCCAAAAGCATCCTCTGCCGAAAGGATGAAGGCAAATCTTGATGTGTATGATTTTGAAATAAGCGAAGAGGACATGTACCGCATTCTGACGCTGCCTCAGATCGGATGGTCAGGAGAGCACCCGGACAGGGAGCGGATCAGAATTTAGAGAGGATGCTGTTCAGTAGCAGGACTGGGAAGGCCGAAGCCCTGAGCAGTGATTCAGAGAGGATGATTTTTATGGTTACAGGTACTGCAAAAATCACAATGTATGCGCCATGGGTGCACTCGCTAAAGGAAAAGCGCATGATCGTAAAAAGCGTATGCGCAAAGGTGCGAAACAAATTCAACGTTTCCATTTCAGAGGTGGAGGAACAGGACACCCACCAGAGCATCGTCCTGGGGCTGGCCTGCGTCACCGGTGATGCTGCCTTTGCGGACAGAGTCATCGACCATGTTCTGAACTTTATTGAGGAAATCACGGAGGCTGAGATCGTGGATGTCAAAAGGGAACTGCTGTAAAGCAGCGAAGCCACTTTTTTTGTTGGAGGAAGAAAACTGATATGATACATACATTCGAACCTGTCTATAATCAGGAGTCAGAAATATTGATACTGGGCACCTTTCCGTCAGTAAAATCGAGGGAGGGGAACTTCTACTACCATCACCCCAAAAACCGTTTCTGGCAGGTTATGGCGATCCTGCTCGGGGAGCCGGTACCTGGTACCATTGAAGAAAAGAAGGACATGCTGCTCCGTCATCGTGTGGCCATCTGGGACGTGATCTATTCATGCGACATCAAGGGCTCCAGCGACAGCTCCATCCAGAACGTGGTGCCGAATGATATTGCGGGGCTGCTGGAGAAAACAAATATCAGAACCATTTATGCAAATGGCGGCAAGGCATATGAATTGTACGTCAGATACTGCTATGACAGGACGGGAAAAGAAATCGTCAGACTTCCCTCAACAAGCCCTGCGAATGCGGCATATTCACTGGAGAAGCTGGTGGAGTGCTGGAGACCATGTTTTGCATCACTGAGTGATAGCTGGCGAATGTGCAAATTGACGAAGCCGAGGTTTACGATGTGCTTTTGACACTCTAAACGTTCGAGGGAGCTGCGTGCTACCTGTGGAGATGGAAAATGCCGATCTCCTGATAATGGCTGATCTTGTAGTCCACAATCGAAAGACTGTCACGTAAGACGTCCATCTGCTCCAGTATATGCTTCCTGTGTTCCATGAGGAGGGCTTTCCGTTCCTCGCCGGTAGCTTCGCCGTCAAGGCAGAGCTGCATGAATTCTTTGATCGTCTGGATGGACATGCCGGAGTTTTTCAGGCAGCAGATAAGATTGATCCAGTCGATGTCATCCTGGGAAAACTGCCTGATCCCGTTTTCGGAACGCGTCAGAAGCGGAATCAGGCCTTCCCTGTCATAGTACCGGATCGTGTGGGCTGTGAGCCCTGTTTGTTGGGCAACTTGCTTTATGGTATACATTTTTTTTCTCCTTAAAAAATTTGATTTTATTCTGGTATCGTAACTATTCCCCGTCATCAAAATGGTCCAGGACTCCCATCTTCTTCGGCGGCTTCGAATCCCCGTGCTTCACCTGCAGCATCGTGATAAAAGAGAGGATCGAGAATGTCGCGGCATAAGGGAAAAGTGTCCTGTAGGAGAACCTTTCCAGCAGAAAGCCTGACAGGATCGGTGTGACAATTTGCGCCAGCATGGAAAAGGTATAGTACAGACCTGTATATTTCCCCACGTCGCAGCCCCGGCTCATCTCCACGACCATGGGATAAGAGTTGACGTTGATGGAAGCCCATCCTACGCCGGTAAAGGCAAAGATGATATAAATAAGGGGCGAATAGGCTCTGATCAGGACTCCCAAAAGATAGGAAATGGTGATGAGCACAATGCCGATGAGAATAGTCTTTCTTCTGCCGATCAGGGTGGAGACATAGCCGATGGGGATGAAGCATATAGTCGATACGGCGATTGCAATCAGCAGGGCATTTGCATAGCTCCCGCCCTGGAGCCCCCATATGTTGACTGCATATCTTGAGTAGGCGGTTGTAATCGCATTGTAAGCGGTGAACCACAAAAAGATGGACAGCAGAATCATAGCAAGGCTTTTCCGGACCTCCCGCGGCATAGCGGCACCCGGACTTCCCGCACTAGTATTTGTTACCCCGTTTTCCATATCCAGGGCAGTGTTGATCTTTTCATTTTCCTCAGCCAAAGCATTTTCCCGGGTGGTGATGGCAAGGACGGCTACCGCAAGAGCCATAAGCGCACCGACGCAGGCGAACAGAGCCGTATAATCCGGCTTTCCGGTTTTCGGAACCAGGAGGCTGATCATGATAAGGGTGCAGAATCCGCCCATTGTCCCCATCAGGTTTATGATGGCATTTCCCTTGCTCCTCAGTGGTTTCGGCGTCACATCGGGCATCAGGGCAACTGCCGGTGAACGGTATGTTCCCATCGCGACAAGTATCGTGCCGAGGGCAAAGAAGAACAGTATGAAATTCCTGGAGTTGTCAGCAGCAGGAATCAGCTGCAGAAAGGTGATGGAAACTGCGCTGCCCAGTATAATGAAGGGCATGCGTCTTCCCAGTTTTGTATGGGTCCTGTCCGATAAAGCGCCAAAAAGCGGCAGCAAAAATATGCCGAGGACATTGTCCAGAGCCATGACTGCACCTGTTATGGTTTCCTTCAGCCCGAAGGTTTTTGAAAGGATCAGGGGGATAACGGTATCATACAGCTGCCAGAAGGCACAGGTTGAGAAGAAAGCCAGGCCGATCAGGAAGGTTTTTTTATAGTTGAGTTTCATGGCGTTTTCCTCCTCTTAAAAATGGGAATGGAAGCTGCAAAGCCTCTTTTTTTTATTTTATCATTATGGCAGAATGCAGGCAATTGAATATGTGGAAAAAACAAGTCAATACTCTTTGAATGTGGATAATTGTCTATTAAATATTGATGAATGTGGAAATTGTTGATAAAATGTGGATAAAACAGATAGAGAATACAGAAACTAATATTTTTGAAGTTTGTTATTCTGTGACTTGTGGATAATCTTGCTATGTATAAGGGAGCTTTGGAATGAAAACGCCAGGCGGACGGGCAGAGTTCAGGCATGGGACATGTGCGGAAAGAACGGAAAGGAAAGGGTTGGATGGACAATAGGAAGAGGATGTTTGAGAATCAGATCAATGAGGATGACCTTCATAACATATATGTGGAAAATCTGAAGCCTGTCGGGGAGATTGGCGGCTTTCAGGTAAGGCCGGGATTCTATAATGAAGATGGTGCATTCGTGATTCCGGGAGGGGTGAGCTTTACTGTCCATTCCCAGAATGCATATTCCTTTAAACTGGTGCTGTTCAGGAGAGAGGAGACGGAGCCTTATGCGGTGCTTCCATTTCCGGAGAACTACAGGATCGGGAATGTCTGGTCCATGATTGTATTCGGGCTTGATATCGAAGAATTCGAGTATGCCTATCTTGCAGACGGGCCCTACGATCCTGAAAAAGGGCTGATATTCGACAGCACGAAATACCTTCTGGATCCCTATGCAAAGGCAGTGGCAGGTCAGCACAGATGGGGCAGGAAGCCGCAGTATGGCATGCAGTACAGGGCAAGGGTAGTTGCCAGCGACTTCGACTGGGGCGACTCAATGCAGCCCTGCATTCCGGCAGAAGACCTGGTCATCTATGAACTGCATACGAGAGGCTTCACCATCGATCCATCCTCGGGCGTGAAAAATCCGGGAACTTTTGACGGACTAACGGAAAAAATCCCATACCTGCTCGAGCTGGGCGTCAATGCTGTGGAGCTGATGCCTATTTTTGAATTCGACGAGATGCGGGATATCATGGCGGTGGAGGGGCGGGAGCTTTTCGACTACTGGGGGTATAATCCGGTCTGTTTTTTCGCGCCGAATACCAGCTACGTTGCAAGACCGGAGTATAACCGGGAAGGCAGGGAACTGAAGACCCTGATTAAGAAGCTTCATGAAAATGGAATAGAGGTAATCCTGGATGTGGTATTCAACCATACGGCCGAGGGGAATGAGCTGGGTCCCTATATTTCCCTGAAGGGATTTGACAATAATGTGTACTATATGCTGGATCCTGAAGGAAAATACTACAACTTCAGCGGGTGCGGAAACACCCTGAACTGCAACCACCCCATTGTAAAGCGGATGATACTGGAATGTCTCCGCTACTGGGTGGTGGAATACAGGGTCGACGGCTTCCGCTTCGATCTTGCGTCCATTCTCGGCCGTAACGAGGACGGTTCCCCTTTGAGCAATCCGCCCCTGCTGAAGAATCTGGCTTTTGATCCGATCCTGGCCAGGGTGAAGCTGATCGCCGAAGCCTGGGATGCGGGAGGGATGTATCAGGTGGGGACATTCCCTTCCTGGAACAGGTGGTCGGAATGGAACGGAAAATACAGGGATGATATCAGGCGATTCCTGAAGGGCGATGCTGGCCTGGCTCATACAGCCGCCGAGAGGATTGCGGGATCCCGGGATATGTATGAGGATGACCATACAGGATGCGGCGCTTCCGTGAATTTTATCACCTGCCATGACGGATTTACCCTGAACGACCTGTATACATATAACAGGAAGCACAACGAGGCCAACGGCTGGGACAATACGGACGGGGAGAACAGCAACAACAGCTGGAACTGCGGCGTGGAGGGGCCCACGGAGGATAGGGAAATTCTGGAGCTGCGCCGGAGGATGGTGAAAAATGCGGTCCTGGTGCTTTTTTCCAGTCACGGGACACCCATGATCCTGGCCGGGGACGAGTTTGGGAATACCCAGTATGGAAATAACAACGCCTACTGCCAGGACAACAGGATCTCATGGCTCGACTGGAACATGCCAGAGGACAACAGGGACCTTTTCGAGTTCTTCAGAAGGATGATCAGGCTGCGGCGGATGCATCCGGTCATGAGCAGGAAGACCGGGCCTGCCCACTGCGGCTTTCCCCATTTCAGCAGGCACGGCGTGCAGCCATGGCATCTGGATAACTGGGAGGAGACGAGGGTGCTGGGCGTCATGTTTGCAGGCAGGAACCTGGATGATACGGAGGATGACATCGTCTATATCGCAATCAATACCTATTGGGAAAAACAGGAGATGGTTCTGCCGGAACTGCCGGCAGTTCTCGGGTGGCGGGTCGCCGTCGATACATATCAGGCGGAAAGCGGAGCCGAAGGGCAGGACCGGGAGCTGGAATCTGAAAAGGAAATTGAAACGGAAATGCCGGAGGCAGGAGGAGTGCTGGAACTGGGTCCCAGATCAGCAGCCCTTCTGCTCGCTGTCAAAAAGTTCTGAAGCCGGAGCGGTGAACTGGACGGTAAAAAGGCGGTCCAGCAGCATTCGCTGGACAAATCCATAGTCCCCCAGCCCTTTCTGAAGAACAGAAACGGAATATCCATGTGCTTCCAGAATGGATTTCCAGGATCCGGGGCCATCCCCGGCCATATCCCGCCGGGCATGGACACCGGAGACCATCATGAAGGGCGCAAGGATGATCCTGCGTATGCCCCGAATTTCCAGCTCCTCCATAACAGGTTCCAGAGAATGGGAATTCATGGTTTCCAGGAAAATCCTGCAGCCTGGTAATGACCGGAACCTTTCGCTTGTATAGCGATATGCGCCGTTTCCAGATGAACCGGAGCCGTGTCCCATGAAGAGCAGGGCAGTATCGGCGGGCAGGGCGGAAAATTCGCTGAGGATTCCGGTAACCATGTCATCCATGTCCTCCTTTGAGGACAGCAGCGGCAGGGTGTATGCAAAACGGGGGAACCTGTCCCTGAAGGGCAAAATCAGGGCCCTGAATTCCTCGTAAGTAAGGCCGGGAATCAGATGGGCAGACAGCAGGATGACTTCCTCAAAATGTCTGGATTCCAGGGAAGAAAGGATTTCCGTGACAGTGGAAAGAGGGGTACCTGAGGCGGACAGGGAACTGATGATTTTCGGGCTTGTATGGGTTTCGATTACCAAATAGTCAGGGTAACGTTCAGAAATGAGGCTTTTCAGCATGTCAGGTCTGTACGCCGGGCTCTCAGCATGGGCTGTGCCGTGGCCGGCAATGATGATGGCTTTGTTCTTCTCGTCCATAATGGTTCCTCCATTCAATAGCTAAGTTTCCTTCAGTATATCATAATTCATAATGGCAGACTATTTGTACAGTGCAATAGCACTTGATGATTTTGAATGAAAATGATATTGTTTTTGTAACTGCCCAGATCTGGCAATGAGAATAATGAGTTATGGAGAAAATGATGAATATATTAATGATTGGAATAGATTGCGGCAAAGCGTCCATACAGGAAAGGGAGAAATTTTCCCTGACGGTGTCCCAGGGCGCGAAGCTGGGAAAAAGAATCGTGGAGGAGTACGGAGCCTCCGGCTGTGTGATCCTGTCCACCTGCAACAGGACGGAACTCTGGTTTTCCGGGCTGGAAGCATCGCCATGGGAGGTGCTGATTGGAGAAATGGGTTCCAACAGGGAATCATACGGCGGAATGTTTGCGGAACGTTCCGGGAAGGAAGCCGCAGGCTATCTCTTCGAGCTTGCCTGCGGGATGCATTCCCAGATTTTTGGGGAAGACCAGATCCTCACCCAGGTAAAGGCAGCCCTGCAGAACGCCAGGGAAGCCGGGCATACGGACCAGGTCCTTGAAACCCTGTTCCGTCTTGCCATAACCGGTGCAAAGAGGGTGAAGTCAGAGGTAAGGCTGACAAACAGGAATTCCTCGGTTCCCGACAAAGCCCTGGAACTGCTGGAACAGGAAACAGGGGAGCTGGCAGGAAAAAGATGCCTGGTAATCGGAAACGGTGAGATTGGCCAGCTGATGGCGGAAAAGCTCGTGGCCAGCCGATGCAGCGTCACAATGACCCTGAGGCAGTACAGAAAAGCAGAGGTCAGGATACCGGATGGGGTCACTCCCATTGCTTACGACAGAAGGTACAGCGTCATCGGGGAAATGGATTTCATCTTCAGCGGAACCCTGAGTCCCCATCTGACGGTGCGGAAGGAAGATCTTTGCGGGATGGAGGAAAGCAGGACCTACAGGTTCATGGATCTGGCGGTCCCGAGGGACATTGATCCGGAAATCGGGAGCCTGCCCTATGCAAAGGTCTACGATATGGACGACCTGGGTACGGACACCGGCTGCGGAGAAGCAGAGCTGCAGAAATCGGCAGAGATACTGGAAACGTACAGAGAGGAATTTTTTTCCTGGTACAGGGACAGGGACTACAGGAAGGCAGTCCACCATATCGGAACCAGGACCGGAAAGCTTGCGGATGCGAAGCTGACCAGGGAGTACAGGAAGATCCAGATCTCCAGGGAGGATGAAACCGAGCTGAGGAAGAGCATACAGGCCGCGACCCAAAAATCCGTAGAGAAGCTTATGTTTGCGGCGAAGGACCATATGGACGAAGCCCAGTGGCACCAGTGCATAAAGGCTTTTCACAAGGTTTCAGAAGAGATGGAGTGACATCATCCGGCCCGTCAAAGGGCAGGCGGAGCAGATGATACGGGACAGGGCCCGGGAAGCCGGGCAGACAGGAGAGGAAATGGACTATTTTCCAATGTTTGTGGATTTAGAGGATAAGAAGATTGTGGTGGTCGGCGGAGGCACCATCGCAACGCGGAGGGTGGAAGCCCTTTTGAAATTCAGGTGCCGGATCACCCTGGTGGCGCCGGAGATATCCGACGTGCTGCGATCCTGTGCTGACAAGGGGATCCTGGAGTGGAAGCCCGCAGAGTATGAAGCGGAGGACTGCCGGGATGCTTTCTTCATCCTTGCAGCCACCGGAAGCAGGGAGGTAAACCACCGGGTATACCTGGATGCAAAAAAGAGAGGCATCACGGTAAACGTGTGCGACAAAAAGGAAGAATGCGATTTCTATTTTCCCGGGACCATCGTGCAGGACGACGTGGTGATCGGGGTGACGAGCAGCGGCAGCGACCACAGGCTCGCGAAAAAAATCAGGGAAAAAATAGAAGAAGTGCTTTCACTTCTGTAATAGTTTGAAAGGCATTCCGGCAAGCATATGCCGTCTGCCTGAGGAGGTTCGGATGGAAAAGAGGAAAATAATCGTAGGGAGCCGCGACAGCGTGCTGGCTGTGGCGCAGACCAAACTTGTCATGGAAGCCATAAGAAGGGCGAATCCGGGCATTGAGCTGGAGCTGGTGACCAGGAAAACGACGGGGGATATGATTCTTGACAAGACCCTTGACAAGATCGGCGGGAAAGGCCTTTTTGTAAAGGAACTTGACCAGGGCCTCCTGGCAGGGGAAATCGACATCGCCGTGCACAGCCTGAAGGATATGCCCATGGAGGAAAATCCCGAACTGCCCATAGCCGCGTTCTTTATGCGGGGAGACCCAAGGGATGTGCTGGTGATGCCGGCGGGACAGAAGGATCCAGGAACCCTGGACGGGATGGATGCAATCGGCACTTCAAGTGCAAGGCGCCAGCTGCAGATCCGGGACATGTACCCGGAAGCAGGCCTGAAAAGCATCAGGGGGAATATCATAACCCGCCTCGACAAGCTGGACAGGGGGGAATATTCGGCCCTTGTGCTGGCGGCCTCTGGGCTGATGCGGGCAGGACTGGAGGACAGGATCAGCAGGTATTTTTCTCCGGAGGAGATGGTGCCTGCTGCCGGGCAGGGCATCCTTGCGGTGCAGGCAAGGCGGGACCTTGACGTAAGCTTCCTGGAAGCGGTCAATGACAGGAATACGGCCTTTGCGGCTGAGGCGGAGAGAAGCTTTGTGGCGGCCCTGGACGGAGGATGTTCGTCGCCGATTGCCGCCTATGCAACGGTCGACGGAGAAAAGCTGAAGCTCACAGGGCTTTATTTTAACGAGGATACGAAGGAGCATTTGGTGGATTCCATCACAGGAGACAGGACAGAGGCGAAACAGCTGGGGCAGGTCCTGGCAGTAAGGATGAAGGGAGGACTTTCATGATGAACACTGGGAAAGTCTGGCTTGTCGGGGCAGGGCCCTATGACGAAGGGCTGATGACGTTAAAGGGAGCCGATGTTCTGAAAAAGGCGGATGTGGTGGTATATGACAGCCTTGTGGGAACGGGAATCCTGCAGATGATGCCCGAACATGCGAAAAAGATAGATGTTGGAAAAAAGGCCGGGAACCATAAGGTGGTCCAGGAGGAAATCAACAGGATCCTCCTGGAGGAGGCAAAAAAGGGAGGCCGGATCGTGCGTCTGAAGGGCGGCGACCCTTTCCTCTTCGGGCGCGGAGGGGAAGAGTTGGAGCTCCTGCAGGAAAATGGAATTCCCTTCGAGGTGGTGCCGGGCGTCACTTCGGCCATAGCCGTAGCCGCTTATGCCGGGATTCCGGTAACCCACCGGGATTTCACCTCTTCGCTTCATATTATTACCGCTCATAAAAAAAAGGGCAGCAGCGAGCCCGTAGATTTCAGAAGCCTTGCCGCCCTGGGGGATGCCACCCTGGTCTTCCTCATGGGAATCGGCGAGCTTGAGAATATCTGCAGCGGGCTGATGGAAGCCGGCATGCCCCCGGAAACCCCCGCGGCCGTACTTGAAAAAGGAACGTCCCCGAGGCAGCGGAGGGTGGTGGCAGACCTGCTTACCCTTCCTGAAAAAGCCAGGCTTGCGGCAGCAGGAACCCCTGGAATCATCATAGTCGGAAAGGTATGCAGCCTGGCGGAGAAGTTCCACTGGGCCGAGGACCGGATTCTGGGAGGCGCAAGAGTCATCATCACCAGGCCAAAGGCGAAGAATTCGGAGCTGGCGGAGCGCCTCTGTGAACTGGGAGCGGAAGTGATCAAGCTGCCGGCCATACAGACCGCTCCCGTGGATTTTGGAGATGCATGGGAAATGGCAGAGAAGAGAATCGGAGACTACGACTGGATCGTGTTCACCAGCGACGCAGCCGTTGACAGCTTTTTCAGCCATCTGTCCAGAATCAGGCAGGACATCAGAACCCTGGGTGGAATCCGCTTCGCGGCCATCGGAAACGCAACCAGAAAAGCAGTGGAGAGCCATGGAGTACTGGTGGAATACATGCCCGAAAGCTACAATGGAAAGGCACTGGGCGAGGGGCTATCGGGACTTGTCCAAAAGGGCAGGAGAGTCCTTGCCTTTGCCCCGAAGGGAACCAGAAGCGATGCAGTCAGCGTGCTTGAGGAAAAGGGAATCCCCTGCGATATCATCGAAGCCTACGAAACCCTTTATGTGAAAGGTGAAGGCATAGAGCCGGAACCGGATGACCTGGTGGTATTTACCAGCGCTTCTACGGTAAGGGGATTTGCAATGGCCATGGAAGGCCGGGATATTGCCGGGATGAAAGCCGTATGCATCGGAGAGCAGACCGGAAGGGAAGCAGAAGCACACGGGATGGAGATCGCTGTTTCAAAGGAGGCCACCATAGACAGCCTGGTGGACAAGGTTATTGAAGTCAATTTGCAGGGTTTTCGGGAATGAGGACGTCATACAAAACATGTTCATTCGCAACGCGCTCTCGCTTAGATGAAGACGTAGTGGTACGTAAGGCCGCACAATACGCGGCCTAAGTACCAACGTCTTCATAAAGCTGCTCATTGAATCATGTTTTGTATGACTGTGCTGCAGCTGGCGAAGGTGCAAATTGACGAAGCGAGCGTTACAGGAGGACGTGACGTGATGCAATACATGTTCATTCGCAGCGCGCTCTCGCTTAGATTAAGACGTAGTGGTACGTAAGGCCGCAAAGTACGCGGCCTAAGTACCAACGTCTTCATATCATAGGAGAGTCCTATGATATGAAAACCCTTCGGGGGATGTGCAGTCGGGCTTGTGGTATTTGATTGACTATCGTCAATCAGCCCTCCGCACTGCAAAGTGTTTTCGCCTTCAAGTTTTTGGTTAGTGGAGTTCAAGCGGCGAAATCACTTTGTTTTAAAGCTGCTCATTGAATCATGTTTTGCATCACTGCGTGATAGCTGGCGAAGGTGCAAATTGATGAAGCTGAACCTTGTGAGAGAGATTTTGACAGACGAGGTCGTATCTCGATAAAGTCTCGATCTCGCTACTTTATGGTGTTTGTTATAACAAATACAAAGAAACCAATAAATTATATGGTGTCAATAAGCAGTTTTCGTTCATAGTGTAGCGATGGGCGTATGGGAGATTTGACAGGCGGATCAAAATAGAGAGGAAAGAGGGACTTGGAATATGGATATGCTGAACAGACCGAGGCGATTGAGAGGCAGTGCCACAATCAGAAATATGGCGAGGGAGACCAGGATGGACAAATCATCCCTGATCTACCCTGTTTTTGTTAGGGAAGGAGTTGGAATCAGGGAGGAGATCATGTCGATGGAGGGGCAGTTCCGGTATAGCGTGGATATGCTTCCCTATGCCCTTGAGGAGATTGCCCGGTCGGGCGTCGGCAGCGTCATGCTTTTTGGGATTCCGGATGAAAAGGACGAGTGTGGAAGCGGCGCATTCCTGGAGGACGGAATCATCCAGAAGGCACTGCGCAGGGCAAAGCAGGAATGCCCGGAGCTCTGCTATATCACCGACGTGTGCATGTGCGAATACACGTCCCACGGACACTGCGGGATCCTGGACGGGGAAAAGGTGGACAACGACAAGACCCTTCCCTACCTGGCGAAAATTGCCCTGTCCCACGCCCAGGCCGGTGCCGACATGGTGGCGCCTTCTGACATGATGGATGGAAGGGTGCGTGCCATCCGGGAAACCCTGGATACAAACGGCTACATGGACCTGCCGGTCATGGCCTACTCGGCGAAATACGCCTCTTCCTTTTACGGACCATTTAGGGAGGCGGCAGGTTCGGCGCCTTCCTTCGGAGACAGGAAGAGCTATCAGATGGATTATCACAACAGGAAGGAAGCCATGAAGGAGATCCTTGCGGATGTCAGCGAAGGTGCCGATATCGTCATGGTGAAGCCGGCTCTTGCTTATCTCGACATTGTCAGGGAAGCGGCGGACATGGTCAACATCCCCGTAGCGGCCTACAGCGTCAGCGGCGAATATGCCATGATCAAGGCTGCCGCAAAGATGGGCTATATCGGGGAAGAAGCCATGATATGCGAAACGGCCGCCTGCATCTACAGGGCGGGAGCAAATATCCTGCTGACCTACTATGCAAAGGAACTTGCAAAATTCATGGATGAAGGGAGAATCGGATGATGTCAAGATCGGAGCAGCTTTTTGAAAGAGCGGTAACCTGCATACCGGGCGGCGTCAACAGCCCGGTACGTGCATTCAGATCCGTAGGCCTGAATCCAAAGTTCATCAGCAGGGCCGACGGGGCATATATATATGATGTCGACGGAAACCGTTATACGGACTACGTTGGCTCCTGGGGGCCCATGATTCTCGGACACAACAATCAGGAGGTCCGGGAAGCCGTTATCAGGGCGGCGGAAAACGGCCTGAGTTTCGGGGCCGCAACGGAAGCTGAGGTGGAGATGGCGGAGCTGATCTGCAGCCTGGTGCCTTCCATAGAGATGGTCCGCATGGTCAATTCCGGAACAGAGGCAGTCATGAGCGCGATCCGTGCGGCACGAGGATATACGGGAAGGGATAAGATCATCAAATTTGAAGGCTGCTACCATGGCCACAGCGATGCCCTTCTTGTGAAGGCCGGATCGGGAGTCATGACAGCAGGCGTTCCGGACAGCGCGGGAGTGACGGCCGGCTGCACGAAAGACACCCTCAGCGCGGTCTTCAATGATCTTGAAAGCGTGGAAAATCTGTTCAGGGAAAATGACGGAAAAATCGCAGCCCTGATCATCGAGCCGGTCGCTGCAAACATGGGCGTCATTGAGCCGGAGGAAGGATTTTTACAGAAACTCAGGGAACTCTGTACCGACAACGGCACGGTCCTGATTTTCGACGAAGTCATCACGGGATTCAGGCTGCAGACAGACGGAGCCCAGGGCTATTACGGAATCAGGCCGGACCTGACCACCTTCGGAAAGATCATCGGCGGCGGAATGCCGGTGGGCGCCTATGGAGGAAAAAGGGAAATCATGGAATGCGTATCCCCTGTGGGGAATGTCTACCAGGCAGGAACCCTGAGCGGAAACCCCATGGCAATGGCAGCCGGCCTCGCGGAACTGAGGATTCTGAGGGACAACCCGTCCATTTACGGGCACATCAACAGCCTCGGCGACTTGTTGCGCAGATCACTCAGGGATCTCTTTGAAAAGTATGGAAAGAATTACCAGGTGACGGGGACCGGATCCCTGTGCTGCGTATTTTTTACCGGAACCCGGGTGACCGGATACGGAACTGCAAAAACCTCCGACACGGAGGAATTCAGCAGATATTTCAGGTACATGATAGAACACGGAATCTATCTTGCGCCGTCCCAGTTCGAGGCAGTGTTCCTTTCGAATGCGCACACGAAAGAGGATATCGCAGAGATGCTGAATGTGGTGGAAGGGTATCTGAAGGAGGCCGCAACCAGGCCGTAACCAGGCTGTAACCAGGCTATAACCGGGCTGTAACCAGGCTGTAACCGGTCCGGCAGCCGTAAGCAGGCAGCAGGCAGGTAATACAGGCGGCAGCGGATTCCCGCAATATAGGACTAATTAAGGAGAAAGTTATGTTAACAATAGGTTGTCACTTATCATCATCAAAAGGATACACAGCAATGGGAAGGCAGGCCCTGGAAATCGGAGCCAACACCTTTCAGTTTTTTACACGAAATCCAAGAGGCGGCAGGGCAAAGGACATTGACGAAAAGGATGTAACGCAGTTTCTTGAGCTGGCAGGAACGAATGGAATCGACGTCATACTTGCCCATGCGCCCTATACACTGAACGCATGCTCCGCTGACGAAAAGATCAGGGAATTTGCAGTTCAGACAATGGAGGACGACCTGAAGCGCATGGAGTTCACACCGGGGAATTTTTATAATTTCCATCCGGGAAGCCATGTGGGACAAGGCGTTGAAACCGGCATCGACTATATTTCGGGGATGCTGAACCAGCTGCTGAAGCCGGAGCAGACGACGGTCGTTCTGCTTGAAACCATGGCGGGAAAAGGCAGTGAAGTCGGCAGCAGGTTTCAGGAATTGAAGGCAATCCTTGATCAGGTCGAAAGACAGGAGAAAATGGGAGTCTGCCTGGATACCTGCCATGTCTATGATGCCGGGTATGACATCGTGAATGACCTGGACGGAGTGCTGGAAGAATTCGACCGGGTCATAGGGCTTGACAAGCTGAAGGCCATCCACATGAACGATTCCAAAAATCCTTTCAGCAGCCACAAAGACAGGCATGAAAAGATAGGAGAAGGCTCCATTGGAATTGAGGCGATGGCGAGAATTATCAACCATCCCAAGCTGAGCGGGCTGCCGTTTTTTCTGGAAACGCCTAATGAAATCGATGGATATGCCCGGGAAATAAAGGTGTTGAAAGAGCTGTACCAGGAAGCCTGATTATCCGGAAATCTGCGTTGTACGCGAAAAAGTACAGTCTGAAAGCCTGCCGGGAGCAACCGGCATTTCCGGATAAAACCCTCTAACCCCCGTGTTTATGGGCTTTCACGGAAACAGGGACGGAATTTGACGGCCAGTGAAACAACCTTCAAAACGGGCTTAAACCTTTACAAACCCTGAATTTAGTGATAGAATTAACGATGATAAAAAGGAAATTACGACCGTTATAAAATAGGAGGAAATTTGAAATGTCTAGATCTAAACAATCAATGGACGGCAATACGGCGGCTGCTCATGTAGCGTATGCGTATACTGAAGTTGCCGGTATCTATCCAATCACACCTTCAAGCCCAATGGCCGATTTTGTTGACCAGTGGTCTGCTGAAGGACGTGAAAACATTTTTGGCAACCAGGTTAAGGTTGTTGAAATGCAGTCTGAAGCAGGTGCTGCAGGAACAGTCCACGGTTCTCTTGCTGCCGGAGCTCTTACTACAACATTTACAGCTTCACAGGGTCTTCTTCTGATGATCCCCAATATGTACAAAATCGCTGGTGAACAGCTTCCTTGCGTATTCGACGTATCTGCTCGTACAGTAGCATCCCACTCACTCAATATCTTCGGTGATCACAGTGACGTTTATGCTTGTCGTCAGACAGGTTTTGCTATGTTAGCTGAAACAAATCCACAGGAAGTTATGGACTTAAGCCCAGTTGCACATCTTGCTGCACTTGAAGGTAAAGTTCCATTCATCAACTTCTTCGACGGATTCCGTACATCCCACGAAGTTCAGAAAATTGAAACATGGGATTATGCTGATCTTAAAGAAATGTGCAACATGGATGCCGTTAAAGCTTTCCGTGCACATGCATTAAATCCGGAAAAACCAGCAATGCGTGGTTCTCATGAAAATGGTGACGTTTTCTTCCAGCATCGTGAAGCATGTAACTCAGTTTACGATGAATTACCAGCTGTTGTTGAAAAATACATGGCAAAAGTAAATGAAAAATTAGGAACAAACTATGATTTATTCAACTACTACGGAGCTCCAGATGCAGAACGCGTTATCATCGCTATGGGATCTATCTGTGACGTAGCTGAAGAAGTTATCGATTATTTAACAGCAGCAGGCGAAAAAGTCGGTCTTGTTAAAGTTCGTTTATACCGTCCATGGTCACCTAAAGCCCTTCTTAAAGTAATTCCTGCAACAGCTAAGAAAATCGCTGTTCTTGACCGTACTAAAGAACCAGGCGCATTAGGAGAACCTCTTTACCTTGATGTTGCTACAACACTTCGTGAAGCAGGAATGAACGATGTAATCGTTACAAACGGCCGTTACGGACTTGGATCAAAAGATACTCCTCCTTCATCAGTATTCGCTGTATTTACAGAATTAAACAACGATGCTCCTAAATCACGTTTCACAGTTGGTATCGTAGATGATGTTACGCACTTAAGCTTACCAGAAGTGAAACCAGCTCCTATCACATCTGCTGCAGGTACTGTAGAATGTAAATTCTGGGGTCTTGGCGGTGACGGAACTGTTGGTGCTAACAAGAACTCTACTAAGATCATCGGTGATCACACAGATAAATACATCCAGGCATACTTCCAGTATGACTCAAAGAAGACAGGCGGTATCACTATTTCCCATCTTCGTTTTGGCGACAAACCAATCAAGAGCCCATACTACATCAACCAGGCTGACTTCGTAGCATGCCACGAGCCTTCATATGTCCTTAAAGGATTCAAGATGGTTCAGGATGTTAAGCCAGGCGGAATCTTCATGATCAACTGCCAGTGGACAGACGAAGAACTTGATTCAAAATTAAATGCTGCTGCAAAGAAATACATTGCAGATAACAACATTCAGTTATACACAATCAACGCTATTGATAAAGCAACTGAAATCGGTATGGGTAAACGTACCAACACTATCCTTCAGTCAGCATTCTTCAAATTAGCAAACGTTATGCCAATCGCAGATGCAATCGACTTCATGAAATATGCTGCTAAGAAATCTTACGGCAAAAAAGGCGATGCTATCGTTGAAATGAACTACAAAGCAATCGACGCTGGTGTGGACGCTCTTCATAAAGTAGAAGTTCCAGCATCATGGGCAAACCCAGAAGCAGATGCTCCAGAAGCAGATCTTGCAGGACGTCCTGAAACAGTTAAGATGGTTAAAGAACTTATGAATCCTATCGCATTGATGGATGGTGACAGCCTTCCTGTATCTGCATTCGCAGACATTGCTGACGGACAGTTCGAACTCGGTGCTGCTGCATACGAAAAACGTGGTACTGCTGTAAACGTTCCAGAATGGGATGCTACAAAATGTATCCAGTGTAACCAGTGTGCATTCGTATGTTCACATGCTACAATTCGTCCATTCATGCTCAGCGAAGATGAAGTGAAGGCAGCTCCTTCAAACATCAAACTTGCAGACATGAAACCAAAAGCTGGCGAATACAAATTTACAATGAGCGTAACTCCTCTTGACTGTATGGGATGTGGAGAATGTATCACAGTTTGTCCTGCAGCTGCTATCAAGATGGTTCCTCAGGAATCACAGCTGCATGAACAGCCAGTATTTGACTACTTAGTTGCTAACGTAGGCAAAAAACCTGGAATGCCAGCTGATACAACTGTTAAAGGATCACAGTTCAACCAGCCGCTCCTTGAGTTCTCAGGAAGTTGTGCAGGATGTGCGGAAACTTCTTACGCTCGTCTAATCACTCAGCTTTTCGGCGAACAGATGTATATTTCAAATGCAACAGGATGTTCTTCAATCTGGGGCGGTCCTGCTGCAACTTGTCCATATACAGTAAACAAAGACTCCAAAAAAGGACCAGCTTGGGCGAACTCCTTATTTGAAGACAATGCAGAACATGGATTTGGTATGTACCTTGGACAGAAGACTCTTCGTGACCAGGCTATTGCTAAACTTGAAAAAATGGCTGCTTCTGAAGAAGCACCTGCAGAACTTAAAGCTGCTATTGCTAAGTTCATGGAAACAAAAGACATCACAAGAGAAAATGCCGCAGCTGCAGATGCAGTAGTAGCTGAACTTGAAAAAGGCGAAGCTGCAGGATGTGAAGTTTGTGCAGAAGTTCTTGAAAAGAAACAGTACCTCGCTAAGAAATCCGTATGGGTATTCGGTGGCGACGGATGGGCATACGATATCGGATTCGGTGGACTTGACCATGTACTTGCTTCAGGAGAAAACGTAAACGTATTTGTATTCGATACAGAAATGTACTCAAATACAGGTGGACAGGCATCTAAAGCTTCAAACATCGGTGAAGTTTGCCAGTTTGCTGCTGCAGGTAAAGAAATTGGCAAGAAGAGCCTTGCTGAAATCGCTATGAGCTATGGTTACGTATATGTAGCACAGATCGCTCTTGGCGCTAACCCTGCACAGACTGTTAAGGTCATTGCAGAAGCAGAAGCTTATCCAGGACCATCATTGATCATCGGATATGCACCTTGTGAACTCCACGGAGTTAAAGGTGGAATGAACCACTGCCAGGATGAAATGAAAGCAGCTGTTAAAGCTGGATACTGGAACCTCTTCTCCTTCAACCCTGCTCTTAAAGCAGAAGGAAAGAATCCGTTCACATTGACATCTAAACCAGGTGACGGATCATACCAGGCATTCCTGAACAATGAAACACGTTACACTCGTTTAGCTCGTTCATTCCCGGAACGTGCAGAAAAACTTTTCAGCGAATCTGAAAAAGCTGCAAACGAACGTTATGAACATCTGTTAAGATTAGTAGAGCTTTATAAATAATTTATAGAGATCCAACTGCATATGCAGGAAAAAAGCACGGACAGCCGAAAGGCTGGACGTGCTTTTTTTATCTTATAGCAAAGTTCGTTCTATGAGATAAAAAATGCTCCGTATGGAAGCGCATTTGCGCGATGGGAGATGATGTTAAAACGTTGTAATTATCCGCCTCATCATCTTATCAAAAGTCGTATTTTGAAAAAGATAAAACATAGTATTTATATGAAAATATGGATAGAATAAAGGCAGAAAGCAAACAGCCAATAAATAGGAACAAAAAACAGAGGAGATATCAGATGATTAATAACAGCACATATTACAATCCGATCCTGCCGGGATTCTATCCGGATCCGAGTATCGCCCGTGCGGGGGAAGACTATTATTTATGCACCTCCACATTTGAGTTTTTTCCAGGCGTGCCGTTATTTCACAGCAGGAACCTGGCAAACTGGGAACAGATCGGACATTGCCTGACCAGGGAATCCCAATTGCCGCTGGAAGGCGCATTTCCGTCTACAGGCATTTTCGCCCCAACCCTGCGCTATCATAATGGAAAGTTCTATATGATCACGACCAACATGACCCAGCTGATAAAAACAGGAAAGGGGAATTTCATTGTTCAGGCTGCAGATCCGGCAGGAGAGTGGTCGGAGCCTGTATGGATAGAACATGGAGGAATTGATCCTTCGCTTTATTTTGAGGGAGACAAAGCATATTATTGCGGGACAGGATTTGATGAAAAGGGACAGGGAATCGTGCTGTTTGAAATCAATCCTGATACGGGGGAAATCCTTTCTAAAAAGAAGACCATCAGTTACGGATGCGGAGGGAAGTGTCCGGAAGCGCCTCACATATACAAAATCAACGGTTTTTACTATCTGCTTCTTGCAGAGGGCGGTACGGAGTACGGACATATGGTGACGATACAGCGTTCGGGGAACATCTGGGGACCTTACGAACCCTGCCCGGACAATCCTGTTCTGAGCCATCGTGATTATAATGACGCACTGGTCCAATGCGTCGGCCATGCTGATTTGCTGGAAGACCATAACGGAAACTGGTGGATGGTCTGCCTCGGGGTCAGGCCCATCGGACCGCATCTGCATCACCTGGGAAGGGATACGTACCTGGTACCGGTTGAATGGAAAGACAACTGGCCTTATCCGGCTACCCCGAAGGTGACTCTTGAAATGCAGGGCCCGCTGCCTTCAGAAGCTTTCGAAAGGAGTTCGAATTTCCATACTGACTTTGAAGAAGACAGACTTCCGCATGAATTCAATTATATTCGGAATCCGAAACCGGAGGACTATGTCTTGGACTGGAAGAACAGCCGGATGATTCTGAAAGGGGAAAAGAAGGGACTGAGCGGGGGAACCCATTCACCGACATTCCTTGGTATCCGTCAGAAAGAATTCTGGACAGAAACGACCGTCCGCCTGAATCTGGAGCTGGCGGCAGGAACCATAGCGGGACTGACTGCCTATTATATGGATACCCATCACTATGAAATCCGTGTCGTGTCAGGAGAAAGCGGATTAATGGTCGAATTGAATAAATGCATATATGACCTGGAAGGCGTGGCTGCATCCCATGCAATCCAGGGGAAAATGATTGATTTAAGGATTCAGTCGACGAAGGATAAATATCTGTTCTCGTACAGTCTGGACGGAGGGGAGTTCACTGCAATCGGGGAAGGGCGGACGGCTGGCCTGGCTACTGAGATTACAGAGGTCATGACATTTACAGGCACCTATATTGGTATTTTCGCACAAAACGGTATGGCGGAATTTGACTTTTTTGATTCCACGTGGATAGATACAGCGGCGGGAAATGAGTTGGAAGAGAAAATGATGTATCCTGATTGTTAAGGGATTATATAGAAGCAGCTGAGAAACTTGAATTGGTTTCCTGGCTGCTTTTTTGTGCAAGTTTAGATAATGCAATGGTTTGTTTTGAGTGGAATTGCTCATACTTGTTTTTGTAATTTAATAAAAATAATTACAAAATAGTTTTATATATAAAAAATGCATAAAAATTTGACATTTGACATTTGTAAACTTATAATTCTGGGTATTCGGGGTGCGGTATAAACATATAATGTATAAAAGGGGGATATAAAATGAAAAAGAAAATTTTAATGGGCTTTTGTGCGATAGCATTATTTGCAAGTTGTACTTTGGGAACGGTATTTGCAGGAAGTGGTTCGAATTCTGTAAATGGGTATAATATTTTGGTAACTTGTAATAATAATTCAACAAGTCACTCTGTAGTACCACAGCGTGGCCAGGCTTTTCCAATTGGTAAAGGCAGCGGCAATTATACTGTGGGGGGAATTGTCAGGACCTTATATACTGGCGGAACATCTTATCAGTCTTATTGGAATGGAAGTATTTATCTTGATAACAATAATTGCCACTTTTTTTCAGCTACTACATCCAGTAATTATGGTGGACAGGCTACAGCATACTATTAAAAATCGTTTTAAAGTAAAATTTAATGTAACTATTCAGCTCTCCTGTCATACGAGGTGCTTTTATGCTTAATTTGCATAAAAACCAGAGACATGGGTGCGCCAAATTGCTGATTTTGCAATTTGTGTGCATCATATGTGACTGTGAGGGACATGGTCCTGAATAGTTACAATTTAATTAATAATAGCGCACCCTGAATAGAATATTTTAATCAAACGGAGGGGTAAAATTGAAATTGAAAAAAACTACAGCATTGTTATGGTGTATGATACTTTTGATATCAGGAACAACAGGATGTACCAGGGGAAAGGAAGCAGCAAAAACAGATAGAAAGAAAGAAAGCAAAACTGAAATTGTCTGGAGGGTACACCTTCCAATCTCTGAAAAAGACAAAGAAATTATTCCAGATAAAGAAAGCTGGAGTAAGCAGATCGATAAGATCCTTGAAAAGGAAAATAAGAATTATAAGGTTGAGGTGGCTTTTTTTTATGATCCAGATGATGGGGAGCCTGCTGACCTTCCGTTAAAATTTTTAAAGGAATGCAGGGATAAGGGCTCAAAAACAGATGTTATAACTGTCCTTTCAGGTCGCACTAATATGGCAGATATTAAAAACAGTATAAGCATGTATTCTACCTGTGCTGAAAATGATATTTTTCTTCCACTGGATGAGATTCTTAGTTCAACAAAGGGGGATAAGATAAGAGCTGTAATCCCTAAAACAGATCTTGATTATTCCAAAATAAATAATATTATATATGGGCTTTCAGCTACGCAGCCCACGTATATGGGAACTGCATATTCAAAGGATATCCTGGATCAATGTAATATACAAAAAGAAGAACTGTCCCAGAATATATTTGAAAATGAAGAAATCTTAAAAAAAGTAAAGACCATAACAGGCATTGCGCCTTATAGAATCTACTCAGCCTATTTTGTTCCAGAGGTTCTGGGTTACTGGATACAACAGCCGTGTCAGACCTTAGGATATGGACCTGATCATAAGTTTATTAATGTTACTGAAACAGAAGAATATAAGCAATATATCAATAAGTTGTTCAACTGGAAGAAAAGCGGACTCCTTGATACCATCTGTGATAAGGAAAACGGTATCGAAGGAACCGCCTTTGCAACTTCTTTAAATATGTATGGATTAGATAATTATCGAACAGAGCCATATGAGATAACAATTCCTACTGGAAGTAAAGAGGAAACTTTTTATATTATTCCTGATACAGGCTTGCCATATATGGCACCTTATTTTGGTGATAACAAAGTGGGGATTTCTTCCTGGACTAAAAATAAAGAGTATGCTTTTGACTTTATGGAAGAACTGCTTACTAATAAAGAACTTGCCAACTTCCTTCAGTTTGGAGAAGAAGGAAATGATTATAGTCTGAATGGGAATAACCAGGTCAAGTTGAATAAACAGTCTTCTAATGTGATAACCCGTCATTTTGGTTATCAGTATACCAATCCCCTAATTACCCTGCCAACTGAAGCAATGTCCAGGGATAAACTGGCCTATGCCAGTGGATTTCAGGAGAAATTCTATGGCTCACTTCCAAAGGGGTTCCGTTTTGATTTCATTTCACTGGCAAAGGAAATACAGGATTGTAATAATGTATACAAGCCTTACACTACAGAAAAAACGGGAGGTATTCCTAATCCTACAGCTAATCAGCTCTTTTCCCTGAACTGTGAAAACGTGGAGCAGACTATTGATGAGCTGAACCGTCAGTTACATTCAGCGGGTATCGATAAGATAATAGAGGCTGCGAACAAACAACTGGATGACTGGAAGGCAGCAAAAGACATAAGTTCTGTAGCTGATTCTAAGTAAGGAGGCAGTATGAAAAAACATATAGGGCATAAGCTCATCTCTTTAGTCTGCATCAGTTTATTTATGACCCTTTTATCAGGTTGTGGCAAGACAAACCAGGCTGCAAAAACCATAGAGACTGGAAAAGATGATTTCTTTGTTTCAAATCTTGAATCTGTTATTAAAAGCCAGTCTGGTACCTACCACCGCAATCCGGAAGGCTTTCTTTATTTTTTTGACACTGCCTCTGAAAAGGATGTAATTGTTTGTAATAAAGCAAATTGTAAACACAGTTCATGGAATGAAAATACCCCAGCTGAAGAAAAATGCAATGCCTATATTCCTTCAGCAGCTTATCTGACTGGCTTTGTTATTAATAAGGAACTATACATATTTGAACCTGATCTGACGGATACCGGACAGAGCATCCTTCTGGTCAGATCCAATCTGCACAGGGAGGAAAAACAGACTGTTGCAAAAATAAAAGCACAATTTATACAAAGTTATGCTGTTAAGGGTGAATGTCTTTATGTAACAGGAAACTGTGGAATAAAGGAAGAAAAGGATGGCATTATCACAACCGGGAGAGAAACTGCTTCAAACCTGTATAAGGTGAATTTAAAAACAGGTGAAACAACAGCTTTATTAAAAGATCAACTAAATTACAATGGGGGTATGGAGGTATTATCTGCAAGGGAAAATGATATCTACCTTAATTATAATTTTTTTGAAAAGGAATTTGATGGTACTAATTTTAAAGAGGCTATACATCATAATGAATTTTACAGATATAATATAGAAACCGGAAGTTATGACAGGGTTTTTGAGGATTTCGATGATTATTATATATATGATACGATATCATACAATAATAATATTTTTATGATGTTAAGATCATCACAAAAAGATAATGCGGGAGAAGAACCAACATGTATTCTGGCTAAATATGATTCTGATGAGGACAGGCTGGAGAAACTTAAGGAATGCAGTGAGGGCGCTTTTCTGCTTTCAGACAGTGCCATATACAAAGAAAAAGGTAAGGATAATTATTCCTATATGAAGTATGAAAATCAAAAGAGCCGGGAATTAAAGAATCTGGATCTAAATGCTGATTTCATCGTTGATGCCGGGGATTATGTTTATATTCAGCATAATAATGACATGACTTATTCCATGATGTCAAAAGATGATTTTTACGCAGGAAGGAAAAAGGAAATAGCCATACATTAACTTGATTTTTCAAGTTTACTTAATGGACTGGAGGCAGACAATGGTTTTAGAAATAAAAGATATTAAAAAGAATTATGGGAGGAAAACAGCGTTAAATAATGTGAATTTAACGCTTACACCTGGTATTCATGCACTTCTTGGACCTAATGGTGCAGGAAAAAGCACCCTGATGAACCTGATCACAGAAAATCTCATTCCTGATAAAGGCAGTATCTATTATGACAAAAAAGAAATTCATTCCATGGGGAAGAACTATCGTTCAATTCTGGGATTTATGCCACAGCAGCAGGGGCTTTATGATAATTTTACTGCCTATGGATTTTTGTCTTATATAGCTGCACTGAAAGGGATGGATAAAAAGACGGCTGCATCAGAAATACAAAGAGTTCTGGCCCTTGTTAATCTTTCGGATAAAGAATCGGATAAAGTAAGTTCATTTTCAGGTGGGATGAAACAGAGACTTCTGATAGCACAGGCAATCATGAATGATCCGGAAATTTTAATCCTGGATGAGCCTACTGCAGGACTCGACCCCAAAGAAAGGATCAGGGTCCGGAATATTGTATCTGAAATCGCCAATGAAAAGATCGTAATATTTGCGACACATGTGGTTTCTGATATAGAGCATATTGCCAGACAGGTAATTCTTATAAAAGACGGGAATATTTTAAAACAACTTGAACCATCTCTTCTGGTGGCTGAGTTAAACGGTAAAGTTTATGATCTTAAGATTACAGAAAATAATCTGAATGAAGTAAAAGATACATTTATAGTAAGCAATATAAGTCAGGAAGGAAAATATTTAAATGTAAGGATAATATCGGATATAGAGCCGGCAGGTTATTCTTACAGAAGGGTAACGCCAAACCTTGAAGATGTATACCTGTATTACTTTGAAAATAATTATAGTTCTGGTGAAAGCAGTTGTGATCCTGGTGATAGCAATTCATACTTGCAGGTGGAGGGCTAAGGTGAGATTATTTTTTAAGGAATCCCAAAAAACATTTTTACGCTGGTCTTTTTTTGTTGTACTGGCACTTACTGTATTTTTGAATTCAGCTATGCTCATGACAAAAGAAGCGGATTATGGACTACCTTCTTCTGTCTGTAATAAAGCCTGTGAGTATATATTTTCCTTGCCGGAAGATAAACGCATTGACTTTATTATGGAATATTCGAATCAGGTAAAGACAGAAGCTCCTGTTAAGACTCATAGTTTTACGGATAATTCTGTCTATGAACAGCTGCTGGCGACTAAACTGGAAACAGAGGCTTTGCAGATAAAAAATTATCCTGCATATATTGAAGAAATAGAGGCACAGGCAGAACAGTCGGAAATCTCGATTTTTCAGGATAGTTCTGATTTTTCCAGAAAAAATTTTGCGAAGGCAGCCAGGGCGTTTGCTCCTTTTAAGGAGGTCACCCTGACTTTTAACAACAGCCAGGCTTTTTATGATATGACGAGCTTTCATATTACAGATGTATTTATAATCCTGAATTTATTTTTTATAATTGCATGGATGACCATATATGAAAAGGAAAAAGGGCTTTATAAACTTTTAAGAAGCACAAAAAAAGGCCGTTTCCAGCTGATCCTGACAAAACTGGGACTAATCATACTGTCATCTTTCTTTTTGACAATCATATTCTGGGGTTCTGATTACATAGCTGCCTGCTTAAAAAACGGAAGCATAAATCTTGAGGCTCCTATACAGTCCATAAGGGGCTTTGACGGTTCAGCCTTATTATTAAATGTAAAACAGTATTTGATTCTCTTTTATCTGTGCAAATTCATGGTATATATGGTGACAGGATTCTTTATCTTACTGACAGCCTTAAAATCAAAATATACGATAGGTATTTATGTATATAGTTTTATCCTTTTCGCTACAGAATTTGCCTTGTATTTCTTTATTGATGGAAACTCAGGCTTACAGCTTCTTCATTATATCAATATAATTCCACTCGCAGATGTTAACTCCATTTTTCGGTTTTATTTCAATCTGAATATTTTCCAAATTCCGGTAAACATTATTCCGGTATCATTCTTGTTTTTGATTATCCTGACCATTTTGATTTTCACTTTAAATATAGTTACTTTTTCATCTGACAAATGGGACAGCACTGTAAGATACTTAAGGAAAACAAATAAGAAAAAGGCAAGGACCCCTGTCGTGAACCTGTTTGTCCATGAAAATTACAGACTTCTGATTGGGCAAAAAGGCCTTCTTCTTATTCTGCTGCTGATCTTAACTGAAGGCTGGATCTTTTCGCAAAAGCCTGTCTACCTGGGAACAAATGAATATTATTATAGAAATTATATGCAGGGCATTCAGGGGGATATCACAGATCAAACAGACGGGTTCATTATATCTGAGCAGAACAGGATAGAAAAATATGAAAAGATGCTTACAGAAGCACAGATAAAATATCAAAACAATCAGATTTCAATGGAGGAATTTTCAGCTGTTAATTTACTGGTATCTAATAATCTTGAGAGCAGGGATGGTTTTCAAAGGGTGGTAGCACAATATAACTATACAAAAGAGAATAATTTACCCCTTGTTTATGATACCGGTTATCTGAACCTTTTTGGTCTTGGGTATGATTCATATAGTACTGATTTTGTACAGGCAATTATCATGATTCTTTTTATGGTATTTATATTTGCGGAATATTTTTCGAAAGAATATTCCACAGGTATGATAAAACTTATTACTACGCTCCCATTTGGGCGAAGAAAGCTTCTCAGGGTAAAACTTGTACTATGTTTTTTCATTACTCTTTTAGTTTATTTGATCAGTTATCTGCCAGAATTATGGCATGTTGGAAAGGTTTATGGGTTATCGCAGATTTTTGCTCCGGTAAGATCAATCCCTGCCATGGCTTCAAATAAGCTGGCTTCCCTGTCAATAGTTTCCTTTCTTTTGATGATTTACGGCTATCGTTTTATAATGGCTGTATTAACAGCACTTCTGATCTTCGTACTGGCCGTAATGAGAAAAAACACCATTCAGGCAGCAACCCTGACTTTAGGTATTCTGACCCTGCCACTGTTCATTCATGTACTGGGAATTGACATAGCAGACTATTTTACATTAAATGGATTGTTTTCCATGAACCTGGTACTTAATGAATGGCCGGCCTTTGCAGTCATCCTGGTCATGCTCCTGCCTTTCGTTTTTATAGGATTTAACCTTGGATATCTCTTTAAAAGGGCTGGATCTGAAAAAGGAAACCCCAGATTTTGAATTTGCAAAATCTGGGGTTTGTTACGTGCTATATTTAGCGGGGTATCATTCTCTAACGGATTATCTTGCTAAGATTGCAGGTATTTGAATATGATGTTGATTGATTAATGTTAACAGTATATTATATAATTATATAGTCTGACAATAACAAAATAAACAGCAACGAGAAGCATTCACAAGTATTCCACAAAAGCGTGTGGAACACTGCCAAACTGAAATCGATGCAGGGAGGGTGACAGACATGAAATACGACGTGATCGTGATTGGGGCGGGACTATCCGGCCTGACGGCGGCGGCACTGCTTTCGAAAAGGGGCATAAAAACCGCTGTAATAGAGAAAAGCTATAATCCGGGAGGATCCTGCGGGACTTTCAAAAGGGACGGCATCACATTCGACCAGGGTGCGGCCATGCTGTACGGCTTTGGCGAAAAGGGGTTCAATCCCCACAGATTCGTGTTCAACTGCCTGGAAGAGCAGATCGATATGATCAAACATGACTGCCTGTACCGGGTCAACTACAGGGGCAGGAAAATTACATTCTGGCCTGATGCTGAGAAGTTTGCTGAGGAACTGGGCGAGTTTTTTCCATCAGAGAAAGAAAATATCAAGCGGTTCTACAGTGACCTTACCCGGATGTACCAGCATGTCATGGTTGAAAATCCGGTATTTTCAACCCCTGATGAAAACGATGGAAGGAATTCCCTGAAGGGGGTAGTGAGACATCCTTTCTCCTATGCCAGATTTCTGGGCTTTATGAACAAGAGCGCAAAAAGCCTGCTGGAAAAATATTTCGGCGACCCTGAAATATTCAAGTTCTTTGACAAGCTGACCTCGACCTACTGCTACACGACGGTGGAAGAGACGCCGGCAATCATGGCAGCAATCATGTTTGTGGACAACCATGTGGGCGGCAGCTTTTATCCTGCAGGTTCGACGGTGTTTCTGCCAGGCAAGCTGGAGAAGGTCATAGAGGAGAATGGCGGTACCATGCTTTTGGGCAGGGAAGCGGTCAGTATTCTGTTTGAGTCCGGGAATCCGTCAGGGGTGGAGCTGAAAGACGGCGAGACCCTCTATGCCGACAATATCATATATTCGGGAACGGTATGGAACCTTTATGGAAAGCTGATCGGGGAAGAGTATCTGTCAAAAGAGAAGATGGAGTGGGCCCGCAATATGGTCCCGACCTATCCCAGTGTCGTGCTCTATGCCTATGTGGATAAAGGGGTCATCCCTGAGGACACCATGCCTGTGGAAATGCTTGTGGGAAATCCGGACCAGCTTGATGAAAGCGAGGTCACGGCCTATATACTGAGCATCGACGACCGCACGCTGTGCGAAGAGGACGGCCATGTAGTGGCGGCTATTGGGCCCAGCTTTGAGAAGTGGGATCCGGAAAACACACTGGAATATAGCCAGAAAAAAGAAAAAGAAAAAATAAGGCTTCTGGGAGTCTTGGAAAAGAGATTTCCCGGGATCACCAATGGAGTCAGGTATGCGGAGGTTGCCACTCCTGCGACCATAGAGCGCTACACCAACAAAAACGGTGGCGCTGTTGCAGGCCCGAAGCAGATGCTTGGCCAGCATATGTTCAAGCGTATGCATACGAAAAGCGGATGGGATACCCTGTTCTGTTGCGGCGAGTCCACGGTCATGGGAACCGGAACCCCGGCTGTCACCGTTTCCGGGCTGTCAGCTGCCAATGCAGTGCTGAAGAAGCTGGGACGCGAGCCCTATATATACAGGCATGGCATGAAAAATTTCGTGAACATGATTGACAGGCCTTTTACAAAAGACAGGCTGTATGCCGGATATCCTGAGGCAGTCCGTGAGATCATGCTGAAGGCATCGAGATGCCAGTACTGCGAGCATCCGACCTGTAACGAGGGCGTGGAGCTTGATGTACGGGGGATCATGAGGAGAGTCACTGTCGGGAATTTCGTCGGGGCGCGGAGGCTGGCGGAGGAGTTCGAGGCTTGGCGCAAGGCGGAATTGAAGACGGATGATGACAGGGAAAAGGATAAAATTCTTGCGGAATGCGAGAAAAGATGTGTAGAAAATATCAGGCTTGGGAAACCGGTAGAAATCAGAGCGGTAATAAAATTTCTTTCGGGTAAGGAGGACTGAATATGGCGGGTGCGAGATATTATGATGTCATAGTTGTGGGGGCAGGGATTGCCGGATTAACGAGCGCAGCGTACCTCAGCAATGCCGGAGCCAGGGTATTGCTGTGCGAAAGAGGAACAAGTGTTGGTGGACTTGTAGGTTCCTTTGATTACAAGGGATATACCTTCGATCGGGGGATCAGGGCCATAGAAAATTCTGGAATCGTAAAGCCCATGCTGGAGCAGCTGGGAATAGACATGGAATTTTTGGAAAACCCTATTTTAATAAGGATAGAGGAGGATTCCGTGAGGCTCTCATCTAAAGAAAGCCTCGATGATTACCGCGCGCTCCTTGAACGGAAATTTCCGGGCAATGTTCGGGATATCAGGAAGATAACCGATGAGATAGAAAAGGTGATGGGATATATGGACGTGCTTTATGGCGTCGACAATCCCCTTTTCAGGGACCTGAAGGAAGACAGGGAATACCTTGTCAAGACGCTGCTGCCCTGGCTGGCCAGGTACCAGGTCAATATCCATAAGGCGATGAAGCTGAAAGCTCCCATCGGCGAATATCTGGCCGGCTTTACGGATAATCAGGCTTTGATTGACATCATAACCCAGCATTTCTTCAAAAACACGCCGTCTTTTTTCGCCCTGGGCTACTTCAGCCTCTATCTGGATTATAGCTATCCGAAGGGCGGAACCGGAACCTTTATCCGGAAGATGGAAGAATTTATCCAGGCGAAGGGCGGAACCATCCTGAAAAATACGGAAATATCCAGCGTCGATGCAGAGGCTGGGTCGGTCATGACGGCTGGCGGCCGTGAGTTCCGATACAAACAGCTCATATGGGCTGCCGACATGAAAAAGCTCTATACAGCCATAGACCTGAATTCCATAAAAAACAGGGAAGCGAAAACGAAAGTGGATGCCCAGAGGAAGCTTGTCAGGGAAAGGTCGGGGGGGGACTCCATTTATACCGTCTATATGACGGTCGATATGGACAGAAGCCTGTTCGAGGACGTGTTCGGGGCGCATATGTTTTTCACGCCGTCGGCAGAGGGGATGTCGAAACTTGATTTGCTGGATCCTTTATCGGCGGACAAGGATGAGATCAAATCATGGCTCGGCAGATACTACGACCTAACGACATACGAAATTTCCTGCCCTGCGGTAAGGGATGGCAGCCTGGCCCCACCAGGGAAAACCGGCCTGATCCTGAGCACGCTCATGGACTACGGGCTGGCTAAAATCATAAAGGAAAATGGCTGGTATGAGGAATTCAAGGCCTTCAGCGAGGACCATATAACGGCCCTTATGGACAGGACGATTATGCCGGGAATGCGGGACAAGGTAATCGATACATTTTCTTCAACGCCCATGACCATCGAGCGGATCACCGGAAATGCAGACGGCGCTATTACGGGGTGGGCCTTTACAGACAGCATTCCGGCAGAAAGCAGATTTAAGAAAATCAGGCGTTCCGTATATACCCCGATACCGGATGTCTTACAGGCCGGCCAGTGGTCCTTCAGTCCATCGGGACTTCCTGTATCCATACTGACTGGAAAGCTGGCAGCGGATGAGGCACTTAGGAAACTTTCCCAGGACAGGGGAGCTGAACAGTCATAGAAATGTTACAGAAAAAGTTACAGGAATAGTTGCAGAAATAGCTATAGAAAATAATTGCGGAAATAGCTGTAGAAGATAATTGTGGAAATAGTTGCAGAATTAGCTGCGAAATTTTATGGTGCCTGACAATGGTTCGGGCGTTAGAAACCGGAGGGAAATCATGGGAAATAGCAATGCGGAATACACGACAATCGATGAATATATCCGGCAGTTCGAACCTGAAGTCAGGGAAAAACTTGAAAGGCTCCGTGCCGTAATCAAAGAGGCAGCCCCGGATGCGGTGGAGAAGATCAGCTACCAGATGCCTACTTTCTATCTGTATGGGAACCTAGTGCATTTCGCGGCCTTCAAAACCCATATCGGATTCTATCCGGCTCCAAGCGGAATCGAAGCATTCAACGAGGAAATCGCAAAATACAAATGGGCCAAAGGCTCGGTGCAGTTTCCCATGGAACAGCCGATTCCCTATGAACTGATTGAAAGGATCGTCAGGTTCAGGGTGGCGGAGAATATCAGGATTCATGAGGAGAAGAAGAGCTCTGTACCTGCGGTGGTACCAGGTACTGTGAATGAATCGTGAATAAATTGTGAATATTATGTGAACAACGTGCGAAATTATCGTGACAGATTCAAGGCGCTACCGTACCCGATACGGTACCAGGTACCGAGGTAACAAGAAGGAGGCTGTCATGACAGATTTAAAAATCCCACTAGACTGGCTTGTCTGCCACAGCCTGCAGGAGTGGCATGACTGGCTGGCAGAAAACCACGCCAGCAATAAGCCTGTCTGGCTGAAGATAAAAAGGGCCGGATCCAGCGGCGACGGGGTTCTGCTGTCTGATGCGGTAAAGGAAGCCATCTGCTTTGGGTGGATCGACGGTCAGATGCGCAGCCTCGGAGAGGAAGGCTACATCGTGCGGTTTACGCAGCGGAGGCCTCATAGCATCTGGTCGCAGATCAATCGGAAGCGGGCCGAGGAGCTGATTGCGGCAGGCAGGATGACGGAGGCCGGTATGAAGGCGGTCCGCGAAGCCCAGGCGAACGGACGCTGGCAGACGGCTTATACCTCAAAGGAAAAACCGGAGATGCCGGAAGATATTGAAGCGGCACTGAAGGCGGTGCCCGAAGCGATGAAAAATTTTCAGAATTGGAGGAACAGCGACCAGCTGCAGGTAGTTGTATGGATAAAGGAAGCAAAGCGCCCGGAGACCAGGCGTAATCGGATCCGCAAGGCTGCCTCGGCGGCATGTGAGAATAAAGTATGGTTCCGGTAATAAAAAAACTGCTGGCAGATCATTTGCCAGCAGTTTTTATGTTATAGAAAAGTGAATCCTATGACACAAATGATGCACACAAATTGCAAAATCAGCAATTTGGTGCGCGCATGTCTCAGGTTTTTATGCAAACTCAGCATTAAAACGTTCGCGAGACAGGGGGTCTGAACAGTTGCGCGCCTATTTACCAATCAACAAATCTTTTTCAAGGATGTGCTGGACTAACCAGTCATTTAAAAAGGTGAGTATACTAAGGATAGCCTGTTCCTGATTTTCATCGATTGACTCAAGGTCAAATTCTTCTAATTTACTAATAAAAGCCTGATGTTCAATCTTCTGAGTAAATAAACGCTTGTATTGGATGGATTCCATATAAGCTTCTTCGTCTTTAAAATGCTGTTTCGCATAATCATTCAGACTATTTAAGATACTTAAAATGTAATCATACTTATCTGGCGTAAAATCATCCTGCATTAATTCATAGGCTTCGTTTGCCAATTCAAATAGACGAGCATGCTCAGTATCAACTAATTCGATTCCGGTAAAGAATTCAGGTTTCATCTCGTACATAATATTATCCTCCATATTTGTTATAAAGCAACTATTCAGGACTACGTTCTTCATAGTCACAGATGAACTGCACAAATTGCAAAATCAGCAATTTCGCGCAGGCATGTCTCGGGTTTTTATGCAAATTCAGCATAAAAACGCCTCGCGAGACGAGGGTTCTGAACAGTTACATTTTAAATATCATTATAAATTAGTTTAATTCTGTTGTCTATTATAAAGCATACTTTTTATCTAGGAATTGTTGCTTAACGTAACCATTCAGTCAGTCGGATAGATAAAGGAAGCAATCCGGGAAATAACTAATAATTCGGTTCAAATAGAGATTGACGAAACATGTAAGAAACTGGTAACATAATAGTAAGGTTTTAACAAAAATGGAATAAAAGACAAAACATAACATTGGGATTTGCGAAGGTGATAAGATGTGAACAGTTCTGTTCAATATAAGGGAATTCAACGTGGTTTTTTCGCTGAAAAATATTGCCATTCATAAAACCCGGAGGAGGTCAATGATGAGAAAAAACTTATGGTTAAAGTATTGCTTATACATCCTTGCACTAAATATAGTGGTATTTTCGAAGGAGTATGTAACTGGTAAACTTGAATTTTATTACAAAAGTACATGGGGGGCTGATGGCAGCTACCTTCTTTTAACTACTGTTCTGTTTGCATTTAATTTGGTTATAGGCATATTTCTAGGGTTAGGCCATTTCATTGGGGAAATCAAAAAAAATGGGAAGTGGAAAATCAACTTTCCTAAAATCGTATTGGTAGGATTGCCATCACTGTTCTTTTCTCTGACCTATCATATTGCATGCATCAATATCCCGTATGTGCAAAGTATACTTTTGAGATATACAAAACTCGGAATGAATTTCGTACCCGTTTTTCAAATTATAGCAGGGTATGTAGTTATTACCTGCCTATATAAATACTGCGGGATTTCTGAAGACGTTGAACAAGATTAAAAAGGTGAAAATTCACATTGCTAATCCAAGGGAAGTATTTTCGTAACCGCTACATGTTGCGTATTAAAAACCAAATAAATGAATGGGGGTAGATTTAAATGTATGAATACAAATTTGTCAGATTAGAATTAAAGGGATTTTTTGAGACAAAAACAAAACAAGACTATCACACTATAGTAGAGGGATATGCAACGGAAGGGTGGAGACTGGTTCAAATATTAACTCCGCCAACAGGTCCTTATGTGTTTATTGTAAAATGAAAATGGTTCTTCCTCACATCTTCGTACAAACCTAATCAGGCTCGTACATAAGTTTTGCAGCTAAAAGCTTTTGACTGCATCGACCATACATTGTGCGT
>NZ_FMKA01000057.1 GCF_900096945.1 Anaerobium acetethylicum
GTGTTTTGCGGATGATTTCAACAAAAAATATCAAATAATACAGTAAAATCAGTGCTTATAAGGTTTCCACGTTATAATTCTCACGGGAATGTAGGTTTTAAATTAATTGTTATATGCACAAAGGAGTCTCCTGAAAAACGGTGCCACGGTCCGGATATCATTATGAAAAAGGGCGATGATGTACTGGTAGTGGAATTATGCAATATGATGAGGCTCTTGCTGCTATGAAGGATATTATTGAGGATGAGAAAGAATATAAAGCTGCAGTGGTTTATGTAGGTGTTAATGGGTCAGACATAAATTGGGGCAGAAATATTTCAAAGTATGCAGAAGAGTTATTTAGTTCTGGGGAAAATATAAAGGCGCTAGACATGGTTAAAATCAATTATTAGGGAGTGAGACTATTGAATTTAGTAAAACCAAATAAAAAGAAATTAATGGAAAATGTTGAAAGCCAGTTAAGCAGATATGAAACAAAGCTGTTATCTGTAAATTATGAATCCTTGGCTAGGACATATATGTATTTGAAAGATTTCCCGAAATACTACGAAGCAATGGAAAAAGCGTTGGAGATGCAAGAAGGACGAATTACTAAGGCTAAAGAGAAAAATAGTACATATCGTATCGCATCAGCGATTCATATGAAAGCCAACTTTCTTAGGTTACTTTTCAGGGAAGAAGAGTCAAGGAATGTATTTCAAGAGGCTTTAAGGCTATATAAACAGGCATTGCCAGAAGATTATCGTAATGATCCGGATAGTTTTCGCAATATTTTGTGGGAGATTGCAGCGGTAGAATTACACCTTGGTAATTATCAAAACAGCATTGATATCTGTGAATTGTATAAAGGGCAAAAGCCGATTGCTGCAATCATATCCAGTGCAATATTGGATGGAAATAATCCGGAAACACTCGAAAAAGCAATGGCTATCATTAAAAAGGATGCTAGGGGTGTACCAATGGGATTGGAAGACAGTAACACAACATCCCTATGGGATCTCTATGAAATCTGTTTGCAATTATTGGGATTGCCATCTATACTGGATGAGATTAAGGCATATATAGAAAGCAGGAAGTAGCTGTTTGTGTATTGACTTTTGGTGGTCATAAGTAAGAGTGGGATACTCCGTTACTGATAACAGGGATATTTTAGCAAAAAGATATTGAATGCCATTGCATAACTTGAAAGTTTTGCAATGGCATTTTTACATTTCTTCATAGTAAGTAGCAATCCTTTAACGCCGCTAGAATTGAGGTTTTGTAGCAACGATTTAACAAAAGCCCAACGAAATTATATGGGTTTGAGGTCATTATGAAAGAAAAAAGATATTAAAATGTTGTTGCAACTTCTTGACACAAGAGGGTTATAACTTTTGCATTACCTAGACAATTTCAAAAATGCGTTAATTGGGAAAAGGAGGCTGTATGAAAAACATACGATTACGCCAGAAGGGTCCACCTCAACGAGGAATCTTTGGATTTGAAACTTAATAACAATTCAAATATTCGCCATTACATTGGCGAAATTTTTATTTTGGGAGGAAAATTAACTTGAAATTCATCAATAATCTTAAGGAACCGATAAGTCTGAAAAAAGGGTAAAGAACCCCGAGTATAGTTTAAATGCTGGAAAATTATAAGTCTGTTTTTTTACGGAAATATCAGGTACAATCTCCACCGTATGGAGGTGATTGCAGTGGGAAACGTAATTCCTATAACTGATATTGAGACAGGTAGATTTTCTGTTATTATTAGATTTTCGCCCATTCTAATTCTCCTTTTACTAATTTGATTTTGGGTAATTGATTTTATCAATGCAAACATATTATATGGTAAAATAAAATGAATTGGAAGTACGCACCTTTTAGTAAGCTACAAATATGAATTAGGGGGGAATACTGTGAATGAATCGAAAAAAATCAAGTGTCCACTTGAATTCACCTTGAGCATTGTTGGTGGTAAATGGAAGATGGTTATACTGTGGAGGCTTTTAAACGATAATGTAAAGCGATATGGTGAAATAAAAAAGCAATTGAGTGGGATTTCGCATAAGATGTTAAGCCAACAATTAAAAGAATTAGCAGCAGATGGACTGATTAAAAGAGAGGATTATCAAACGGTTCCGCCAAGAGTGGAATACTCATTGACGGAAAAAGGTCGTTCCTTAATGCCTCTGTTACAACTTGCATATGAATGGGGAAAAGAAAATATAGAAGAGTATATGGAGCAAGCCCCTCAAAAGGGTGAAAATGCTGAACCTTAAGCTCAGTCTTATTTTTTTCATTTGCTGATATCATTTGCTTTGATGTAAATAATATCTCAGCCAGATCCTCTTGTGATAACCCAAGATTGTTTCTTCTTCCCCTAATGCTTCCACCAATTGTTGCATTATCCATTTTCGTAGTCATATTTCCTCTCCATTCCGGAGCACAAAACAGAAATACAAATGAAAAAGAGCGCAAAAATGGAGTCTGAAAAACGTATGCAAAACTCTTATAGAAAAGAATCGTGATAATTTTCAAAAAATGTGGTAAGATAATAAGCAAGATAATAAGTAAGTCGAGGTGACGATATGGAGGGATATAAACCACCCTATTCCTTAACAGAAGAGATGATGAATCTTGTGTCTTCAATATCTGAGAAAATGGGAAAGATTGATGTATATCACAATTTAGATTCCAAACCACACTTAAGAAGAAATAACAGAATAAAGTCCATTCATTCCTCATTGAAGATTGAAGCAAACTCTCTGTCCATTGGTGCAGTTAAAGATGTCATTGATGGAAGAATTGTCCTTGGACCAGAGCGCGAAATACAGGAAGTGAAGAATGCATACGAAGCATATGAGCTGATTCGTTCAATGAATCCGTATAAAATAGAGGATTTGCTGAAAGTTCATGGGGTCATGGAAAAAAACCTGGAGCTGGAGGCAGGCAGTTTCAGACGTGGTGATGAAGGAGTTTTTAATGGTGACCAGTGTATTTTTATGGCACCACCACCGCATCTTGTTCCTGGTCTTATGACGGATCTTTTTACGTGGATGGAAAAGAATAACAAGAAAGTACATCCATTAATTATGAGTGCAGTATTTCATTATGAATTTGTTTTTATCCATCCGTTTTCTGATGGGAATGGAAGAACTGCAAGATTGTGGCACACGGTAATTTTATCAAAATGGAATTCTGCTTTTGAGTATATTCCTATTGAGAGTCAGATAGAAAAATTTCAGGATGGATATTATGAAGCAATTGCACAGTGTCATGTAAATGGTAATTCCAACGTATTTGTCGAATTTTTGTTGAAGCAGATTGACAGTATTTTAGATAAAGTAATCAATCAGATTCGTAGATCGGATGATGGACTTACTGATTACGTGAAAAAGATGCTTGACCTAATGGATTTTGAAGTTCCATACAGTGCGGTAAGTATTATGGAGTTATTAGGATTAAAATCAAGAGAGACATTCCGAAAGAATTATTTGGATCCTGCGCTAGAACTTGGATTGGTAGTTCGGACAATACCGGATAAACCCAATAGCAGGAATCAGAGATATGTGAAAAAATAAGAGATAGAATATGAGGTACCTGACACCATAAACTGCAGTTTATGGTGTCAGGTACCTTTTTTATTCCCAGGTGTCTGTCATGGAGCAGATGGTGATTCGACGCTATTCATATTCAGCCGGTATTGGGAAGGACTGCATCCCATACGCTGCCGGAATATCTTGGTAAAGGCAAGGGCGTTCGGATATCCGCATTTCATGGCAATATAAGAAATGGGATGGTCGGGATTCTCCAACAGCGTTGCTGCCTGCTGCATGCGGAGACGCACCAGATATTCCTGAGGAGACATCTGATATTCGGTATGGAAGCTTTTGGATAAATAGCTTCTGTCGACGCCGATATGGTCAGCCAGTTCTGAAATCTGGATTTTCCGGGAAAAATTATTGGAAATATAGCGCATGGCCATTTCGGCATATTCTGATTTGGAATGCCTGGCGGTCAGCTGGTTCTGGGGCCTGCTGTTAATCACGTGGGTAAAAAAGGTGAGAAGCTCAGATGTTCGCTGCAGTTCATTTGCAAATGTGATCTTGTCGGAAAGAAACATTCGCTCAATACACTCGATAAGCGGGGACAGGTCGTTCATGGAAATAACGGGCATGGCTTCGGTAAAGCCCATCTGCTTCAGTATATAAGTTGCCTGATATCCGCTGAATCCAATCCAGTAATAGCCCCATGGTTCTTCAATATCGGCCTGGTAGGTAGTGGTGATGCCGGGAGAGATTAGGAATAGCTGTCCTTTGGAAATGCTGTATGTTTTTCCGTCAACGCAGTAGGTTCCCTTTCCGTGAATAACGATATGCAGCAGATAGGAAGAACGGATATACGGACCGAAGGAATAGCCGGACCTGCAATGCTCATAGCCGCAATAATCCAGGTGATAGGGAGAAGGACCCTGGTATATGGTTTGAAGATCGGCAATGTTGTTTTCCGGAAAATGCATCTCGCGATTTAGATTTTCGGGAGGAAAAACTTTCATGACCATGCTGTCATGTTCTTTTGTGATTTCTTTTGTTACCCTGATTTCCATAGAAACTCCTTTAAAAACGGTATGGTGAAAAATGTATGTAACAGCACCTTGGTTTTGTTGGTGATTGTGCAAAATGCACAAAGCATAATCGTGAGCACAGTACAAATATATACTATGTGTTTTGGAAAGTAAAGTATATCAGAAAAAACAGGACACATTTTGCTATATGCTATACACATGAGCCTATAGTTGCGAAGGCTGCCATGTGATATATTTGTCATATAAAGTACAGGAAGTACATTATGTTAGAAAATTCCAAGCATGCAAGGGAAAGAAACTGTCAGACGAAAAAGTTGTTCAAGATTGTGGAGGTATTTATGAAAAGAAAAGTGGTTGCACTCATATTAACAGCAATTATGGCAGCAGGAATGGTGACTGGATGCGGAAGCAATTCAGCAAGTGAGACTGCAGAGGGAAACAGCGCTGGAGAGAAGGCGGAGGTCATCGATCTGAAAGTCTGGGATTCCAAGCAAAAGGATGGCATCCAGACAATTTGTGATGAATGGACGGAAACATCAGGAGTTGATGTAAAAGTTGAAGTGGTTGACTGGGATAATTACTGGACACTTTTAGAAGCAGGTGCTTCAGGTGGAGAAATGCCTGATTTATTCTGGATGCATTCCCAGTATGTGCAGAAATACATGGATGCAGGATTGTTATTAAAACTCGATGATTATATTGCAGAGGATGATGCGATCGACTTGAACAATTATTATCAGGATATTGTAAATATTTATAAGAGTTCAGACGGATCACAATATGCGGTTCCAAAGGATTACGATACAATTGCTCTTTGGTACAATAAATCGATGTTCGATGAAGCGGGGATTGCTTATCCGGATGAGACCTGGACATGGGAAACGATGTATGAGGCAGGGGCAAAGCTGAATAAGGCAGATAGTTCCCAGTATGGAATGGTTGGAAATACAGATGCGAACCAGGAAGGCTACTACAATATTATATACAGCTATGGCGGATATGTGATCAATGATGCAAAGGATAAATCAGGATATGATGATCCAAAAACATTAGAAGCGATGGAAATGTATGGGAAAATGATCGAAGACTGCATGGCGCCACAGTCTGTAATGGCAGAAACAGGCAACGCAGACCTGTTTACTTCCAATACGGCAGCTATGGGCATGTTCGGTTCCTGGTACGTGCCATCCTTTAAGGAAAATGAAGGCGCTTCCAACTGGGGCGTGAGTGTGCTTCCCTACCATGATGCAAATGGCAATGGACAGTGCGATGAAGGAGAACGCGTCTCTATCTATAACGGACTTGGCTGGTCGGCATCTGCAGGCACAGAAGATCCGGATGCGGTATATGATTTGATTTCTTTCCTAGGATCGAAGGAGGGGCAGCTCAGACAGGCAGAATTAGGTGTTACCATGAGTGCTTACGTCGGAACATCAAAAGCATGGAAGAACAGCACGGATGTGATTGATCTGAGTGCATATTTAGATGAAGCAGAAGGTGCGGCAACCCTGGTGATTATGCCGAGCTCCAGAAATGCAGTGTGGGCAGAGGAAGCAAAACAATCATTTGTAGCGGCATGGAATGATACATCGACAATGGCGGATGTATGCAGGAGCATTGCTGACAGCATGAATGCATCCCTTGCACAGTAATCATAAATAAAATAGCAGGTATATTATTTTGGGAACTGTTATGCAGATGGCAGTTCCTAAAATAAACGAAAGGCGTGGGCATATGAAATGGTCAAAGATGACGAAAGGTGAAAAAACGGAAGCCAAATGGGGGCTTGCATTTGTTACACCGACAATCATAGGATTGTTGACACTGAATTTTTATCCGATTGTGAAAACAATCTACATGTCATTCTTTAAAACAGGAGACTTCGGAAGAGGAAATACCTTTGTTGGATTGCAGAATTATAAAAATGTAATCACAAGCGGGGAGTTCTGGGGATCGCTATTCAATACTGTAAAATACGCAATTATTGAGGTTCCGCTTTCAATAGCAATTGCGCTGGTCCTCGCAGTGCTTCTCAACAGGAAGATGAGATTCAGATCCGGATACCGCACCATCTTTTTTCTTCCTATGGTTGCGGCACCTGCAGCTGTGGCCATGGTGTGGAAGTGGCTGTATAATCAGCAATACGGATTGCTGAACCAATTGTTCCACACGGATGTTTCGTGGATCTCTGATCCGAAACATGCATGGATCGCATTGGGCGCTGTTGGCGTGTGGTCTATCATTGGATATAACATGGTGCTGTTTCTGGGCGGCCTGCAGGATATTCCGCGTGACTATTATGAAGCGGCACAGATTGACGGAGCTTCCGAGCTGCATCAGTTTTTCAACATAACGGTTCCCTTAGTTAGTCCGACAACTTTTTTCATTGTGCAGACAAGAATTATTGCGGCTCTGCAGGTATTTGATCTGATATACATGATGATTGACAAGACGAATGCAGCATTAAAAAATACGCAGTCAGTGGTTTATGTATTCTATCAGTATGTATTCACTTATGACAACAAGGGTTATGGAGCTACGATGATTGTGTTTCTGCTGATCTTCATTATGCTGATTACAGTCGTATTGCAGAAACTGGATAAGAAGATTGTATTTTACAACTAAGGAAGGGGTATTGTGATGGAAAGCGCAAAACGTAAAGATACGTTAACACGTGTGGGGATTCATGTTTTTCTGATTTTAATCGCGGTTGTTATGGTCGTGCCCTTTGTATGGATGGCACTTACCGCTTTTAAAACGGTCACGGAATCGACGTCTGTTAATCCGTTTGTTATTCTCCCTTCCAGCTGGAAATTAGATAATTTTACATATGTTTGGGATAATTACAATTTTTTGACTTTATATATAAATACGTTATTAATGATCCTGTTTCGGGTAATCTGTGCGGTTTTGACTGCAACGCTTGCAGGCTATGCATTTGGACGATTGAGGTTTCCAGGCAAGAACCTTCTGTTTGGACTTGTGCTGGTGCAGATGATGGTTCCGCCACAGATTTTCCTGCTTCCCCAGTACCTTATGGTATCCAATATGGAAATGCTGAATACGCAGTTTGCTCTGGTTTTCCCAGGGATAGTAACGGCTTTTGGCACCTATTTGCTGAAAGTATCTTATCAGTCTCTTCCAAAGGATCTGGAGGAAGCGGCGGCCATCGACGGATGCAATATAGGACAGCGTTTTCTGTTTGTCATGGCGCCGCTTGCCCGTTCCGGAATGGTCTCCCTGGGCATTTTTACGGCGGTTATTGCCTTTAAGGAATTGATGTGGCCGATGATCGCATGTACAAATACGACATCCACATCCCTTTCGGCAGCGCTTGCAAAGATGCAGGGACAATTCAGCACAAACTATCCACAGCTTATGGCTGCGGCATTATTCGCAATATTGCCAATGACGATCCTGTATTTGATTTTTCAAAAGCAATTTGTGGAAGGGATCGCGACATCTGGCGGGAAATTATAGTAAACAGCCAGGATACAAGTTGGAATCAGGTTTGAGGAAGTGGAGAAGAAAACATGAATATTTTATTTCAGGAAAATACAAAAACATTTCATCTATATAATGACTATATAAGCTATATAATGATGATTCTTCCAAATGGGCACATGGGGCAGCTTTATTTTGGAAAACGGATCAATGAAAATAAGGATTACTCTTATCTCCTTGAGATGGCTCCACGTCCTATGACGTCTTACATTTTTGATGAGGACAGGCTGTTTTCGCTGGAACATGTGAAGCAGGAGTATGCCGTGTATGGGACCACGGATTACCGGCATCCGGCATTGGAAATCGTGCAGGAGAACGGAAGCAGGATTTCTGATTTTCGATATAAAAAGCATATGGTTGAAAATGGAAAACCATCTCTGGCGGGATTGCCGGCTACCTATGTGGAAAGCCCGGAAGAGGCAATGACACTGGTCATCACATTGGAGGATTGCGTTACAGATATCCGGCTGAAGCTTATGTATACGATTTTTGAAATGGGCGGCGTCATTGCCAGGAGTACGCAGATGATCAACAATGGACAGAAGGCTGTTCACCTGACAAGCGCCATGAGCCTGTGCATGGATCTTCCGGACTGCAGCTACGAGTGGGTGCAACTTTCAGGCGCATGGTCCAGAGAAAGGCACATAAAGACAAGAAGGCTGGAGCAGGGAATCCAGGCGGTGGACAGCATGAGAGGAAATTCTTCCCATGAACACAATCCTTTTGTTGTGCTGAAACGTCCCTCCACAGATGAATTTCAGGGCGAGGCGCTTGGCTTCAGCTTTGTCTACAGCGGGAATTTCCTGGCGCAGGCAGAGGTGGATACTCATGACACGACAAGAATTTTAATGGGAATCAATCCTGCCTGCTTCGACTGGAAGCTGGATGCAGGAGAAGATTTCCAGACGCCGGAGGCGGTCATGGTGTATTCTGCAGAAGGATTAAACGGCATGAGCCAGACTTTCCACAGATTATACCAGAAGCGTCTTGCAAGAGGATATTGGAGAGACAGGGAAAGGCCGATTCTCAACAATAACTGGGAGGCAACCTATTTTGATTTTACGGAAGACCGTCTGGTAGAAATCGCCAAAAAAGCGAAAGAAAGCGGTGTTGAACTGTTTGTCCTGGATGACGGATGGTTTGGCGAGCGAAACGACGACCATGCCGGCCTGGGAGACTGGGTTGCGAATCCGAAGCGCCTGGCAAACGGCATCACCGGGCTTGCGCAGCGGATAGAGGATCTGGGCCTGAAATTCGGCCTGTGGTTTGAACCGGAAATGGTCAACAAAGATTCCGGGCTTTACCGCACGCATCCGGACTGGATGATCGAAACGCCAAATCGCCATGCTTCCCATGGAAGATATCAGTATGTACTGGATTTTTCCCGTAAAGAGGTGGTGGACGCCATTTTTAATATGATGGATAAAATTCTTAGCGAGGCAAAGGTCTCCTATATCAAATGGGATATGAACCGCAGCATCACGGAATGCTATTCGAAGGCATTGCCGGCAGACCGCCAGGGTGAAGTGTTCCACCGCTATATACTGGGCGTTTATGATCTTTATGAAAGGCTGACTGCAAAATTCCCCGAGATCCTGTTTGAATCCTGTGCCAGCGGCGGTGGGCGTTTCGACCCCGGAATCCTGTATTATGCGCCTCAGGGCTGGGCGAGCGATGATTCGGATGCCATCGAGCGTCTTAAAATTCAGTACGGAACATCGCTCTGCTATCCGGTTAGCAGCATGGGAAGCCATGTGTCCGTTATTCCGAATCATCAGGTATACCGAAATACTCCGCTCCACACGCGCGCCAATGTGGCGATGTTCGGGACATTTGGATATGAGCTGGATCTCAATAAGCTGACAGAAGAGGAACAGAGGCAGGTCGGGGAACAGATTGCGTTCGTGAAGCAGTACAGGAGATTGCTTCAGTTCGGGACATTTTACCGGTTGCGCAGTCCTTTCGAAGGAAATGTCACTGCGTGGATGGCAGTCAGCGAAGACCAAAAACAGGCAGTCGTAGGATGGTATCGCGTGCTGAATGGCGTCAATCTTCCGTTTTCACGAATTCCTTTAAAGGGTTTAAACGAAGACTATTGCTATGGGATTTCCGGGCAGGACCGGGTCTGTTATGGGGATGAGCTTATGAATCTGGGGTTGATCACGACAGATGCAACTGCCGGAGAAGTCGGTGCAGGCATGAAGCCAGGCTGTGACTTTGATTCGAGAATTTATGTAATAACAGCAGTTGAACCGGTGTAGCATTTTTTCTATACGGAAGGCGAAAGAGAGGAAAACGGATATGAACGTCCTTTATAAGAGGCGTGTTTACAGAACGGCGATAATGGTTTTGGGAATCCTGTGCATCGGAATCTGTGTGGGTAGCTATCGGTTAAGCGGCTTCGGCGTAGATCCGTTCACTTGTATGAACCTTGGAATCAGCGGGTTTTTAAAGATGCAGTTTGGAACCTGGCAGATGATTGTCAATGCTTTGATACTAATTGCTGTTTTTTTTGCTGCGCGTCATTGTATCGGAGCCGGAACAGTAGTCAACATGGTCTGCGTAGGATATGGTGCAGATTTTATATACTGGATGGTAAAGGATATTCTGCGGGTAGAGATGACGCTGCCGCTCCGGATCGTGGCATTGCTGCTGGGTATATTTTTCGCAGGACTGGGAGTTGCCCTGTATATGACTGCGGAAATGGGGATTGCACCCTATGACAGTGTTGCAGTGATTATTGAGAAGTGGACAAAAGGAAAACTGAAATTCCAATATGCAAGGATTCTTAGCGATGTAGTTGTGGCTTTGATCGGAGTTGTCTTTTGTGCAATGGCAGGGAATAGTATTTGGGATATTTTGGGAATTGGAACCATTATGAATGCATGCCTGAATGGACCGCTAATTCAATTCTTTAGAAGAATGCTCACGTGAAATGAAAGGTACCTGACACCATAAACTGGAGTTTATGGTGTCAGGTACCTTTTTTCGTGTTCGCCATTGTAGAAGATTATGAATTCTTTTGGATATACATTTTTAATGCTTTAATTGCTAAAAACAGTACGTAGATTAATTCGATAGCTAAAACCATCATAATGCCATAAATAAATATAGCCACAAAAGACCAAAAACCCATAAAGCCATTCATTATATTCCGCCCCCCTATTTGTTTTATAATTTAAAGACTGAAATCTTGTTGCAAACAATTGTAAAATAAATACATAGAAATAGTATATATGATATGATTGTAAAAAATCAAGAAAAGAACAGAGAAAGTTGATGGAGCGGCATGTTCTATATTTTATTTATTACGGTGTTATATTTTGTTTTATCTTGGTTGTTAATAAAAAACCCTAAAAATCAATCTGGAATCTAAATCCCTACTGAAAATATAGTGAGGATATGTTAATTTATGTAAAGTGAAAATACGAACAAATCCGAAGTAATAGTAACAAAAAAGGTATTGTACCTGTGGCATCCCGACGATGAAAAGTCTGGGTAAATAAAACCAGCAAAATCAAGAGTGGTAATGGAAGGGGAGAAAGGTTGATTGTGTCCTAAAATGTAAAATAATGAATAGTATTCAAATGTTAATTATAGTTGACAAAAAATGTAATAATATATTACTGTAAAAAGGAATTTTTTGTTAAAACTGGAATTGGTGATCCATAATAAGAAAATTTAATGATTATAGAGGGAATGGTAAAGTTTTTTTTCTTTTTGCTCTATAATTTTACATTTTTAAGTTGTCTAGAGAAATCTACTGCAACTATGTGGATGTACAAAATTCTGACACGTATCCAGGTATAATATAGAGTACAGCTTTAAGTAGTGTCTGCTGAGCAGACCTGAAACTATTGATTTTACTGATTTTCTCGACGTTTTATGATAAAATATATGCAAGGGTTTTTGATTTGCTGAAATGTTTTTCTTGCAGTTTTTCGAATATTT
>NZ_FMKA01000064.1 GCF_900096945.1 Anaerobium acetethylicum
GCGTTGGAATATAAATTGTAGAGCCGTATACGAGACCCGTACGTACGGTTCAATGAGAGGGAAATAATACTAGCTATTATTTCTCTACTCTATTATTATAAAGCAACTATTCAGGACTGTACCTTTCACAATCACAAATGCTGTACCAATTCATCTGTTTCCAATATCACGTCTATATCCCCAGAAATTTACCAACCCTCTTTCTGACCTTGTTCGCATCATTAAATTGATACCATTTTGAATTCAGATCAGATTTCCATGCATCAAACATGAGTATGTGCTTATCCAATGGCGGCTTGCTGTATACAGGTTCAAAAATATGTCCAAAAGGATCTTCTTCCTCCGGACTTCCAATCCCAATGATAAATAATTTTTTTATGAATTCATTATAATACACGTCATTTTTCGTCCAGAAATCCTTGCTTCTTTCATTCATCTTATCCAGAAGTGAAGTCGGGCTTCCCCCATACAAAGGCACCAGCCACAGGACCTTTTCTGCTGATTTTGTAGATTCAAAATATGCTTTCCCGTCATCATAATGCATGCATTTCCCGTTTGTACATGCATAATTGCAGTTTATACATTCCTTGATTTTCAGATCGCCTACCGAAATGTAATCCACCTCTTCCTGCCTGTGTCTGCTGCTGATATAATGCGCCAGTGAAGCACAATTCCCCTTCTTCCTTTCACTGAATGACAAAATACTTATCTTACTCATTCTCTCCCTCATCCCTTCGTCAAAACTAATTTTCCGACAGTAATAACGCAAAGTCTGCAATGAGAGCTATAGCCACTTCTTGATTTGTGGAAATCCGTGTCTCTAACTCTTATTTAAAACATTCTCTCCCGCTGTGCATTTTCCGTTATACCATCCCGAAGATTTCATCAAAAAATCTCAGGCAATTTATTCCCATAAATTGTTGTCCAGAGTATTTTATCACAGTTTTCTAAAGTTTTAAACAATTATAAAACATTTCCACCATTTTTTCTAATGTTTTGTTCGCTTTTGTCCGATACATATATAATGCACAAAAATCAGAGCGGCGGATTATGGCAATTTTAAAAGGATTCGTTTTTCAACTGTCTCACATAAAATTGCCATTGTTCAGCATTTCTTCAAATTCTGTCATTTCCGGCATATTCAGAGCGAATCTCTTTTCAAGCCACTTATCCGCAAGTTCCGTCCATTTCGCAGCATCAGCAGAAATCTGGGATTTTGCTCCGGCAGTAGCCTGCGTAGCCAATGCCAGTCCATGGGGACCTTCTTCAAACACATGCATTTCGAAGGGGATATGCATGTCTGCCAGTGCATGTGCCATGCGAAGGGTATGCTGAACAGGCACCAGCGTATCTTCCGCAGTAGCCCAAAGAAATGTCGGCGGCGTATGCTCAGTTACATGTCTTGCCGGGCTCACCTCATCCAGCCGCTCCTCACCAGGCTTTGCTTCTCCCAAAAAGGCGGTATTGGATGCTTCAAAAAATGCTTCGTCCATCATGTTCTTTGATATGTTCTTCATGAATATATAATCGCTCAGTGTGTAACCCAGAATCAGAGCTCCCGGTTTGAATGCTTCCGGCTTTTCGTGGAAGTATTCGCTTAAAACCGGCGTATGCCAATACGTTCCGAACATTGCTGTATTATGGGCTCCTGCTGAAAATCCGCAGACTGCGATTTTATCCGTATCAACAAGCCATTCATCAGCATGCTTCCTCACAATCAGCATCGCTTTTCCAATCTCGCGCATCGGTGCCGGATGCTGACAGTGTTTTTTAGGTGAAATCGGTTTTGACAAATCCGGAAATGCATTGCTTCCTTCATTATAGGTCGAATACCTCAAGACAAAAGCATGATATCCCATTGCTGCAAACCGCAATGCAACCGGCTCCGCTTCCCTGTCAGAACAGCTTATATAACCGCCTCCCGGGCAGATGATAATTCCAGGCCTTTTTGCCCCGTTTAATAGTTCTGGCGAATCCGCTATCACATAAGCGGTCAGTGTTACGTCTTCCCTATCCTCATACAACTTGATTTTCTCTACCTGCATGTCCTGTACCCCTTTCCTTAGGCCTGAGCCAACAACCTGTTTATTACATCAGGTAATTCTTTGAACGATGATATCTGTATATCCGTTTTCCCATAATCAGAAGCATCGCCGATTCCGACAGCAGTCATGCCCGCTGCCTTTGCTGCGTCAATCCCGGCGCATGCATCTTCTACTACAAGGCAGTTTTCGGCTGCTTCCCGAATAAAATCGGCAGCCTTCAGAAACACTTCCGGATCCGGTTTTGAATGTGTAATATTATTTCCATCAGAAATCCCATCAAATGCATCCAGCAGATCAACTTTTTCCAGAATGAATACAGCATTTTTACTGGATGAACCGATCGCAAGTTTGTATCCGCCCTCTCTCAGCTTCTTTAATGTGTCGCGAACATCATCCGTTACATCGTCAGCGGTCATAGTTTCCAGCAGTTCACGGTAGATTATATTCTTCTCTTCCATCATCTCTGCCTTTTCCTGATCCGATAATTCTCCGTTGTATTTTTCCAGGATGATTTCAAGACTTTCTGCTCTGCTCACCCCGCGCAGGCGGTTGTTAATCGTCTCATCAAAATAGATTCCCATTTTGTCGGATACTTTTTTCCAGGCCTGATAATGAAACTTATCTGTAAATACGATTACTCCGTCCAAATCAAAAATTAGAGCCTTTATATTCATGTTATTCTTATCCTTCCATTACATTTATTCCGCTGATCTGGTCAATGGCGGTCTTTAGCTGTTCCGGTTCAAATGGCAGATATTCTTTAAACGATATCTGTTCCAAAGTATTGGCTCCCATTTCCGCATCGCCGAAGGCCGCGATTCCTGCAATCGCAGGTGCGTATCTGCCCAGAATGCCCATAGCGCGATCATCAGCGGCGATTCTCGCCAGCGTCGTACCTTTGTGATATGGCTTGCGGAAATCTTTTTCCGGTTCATATGCAAAGTCATAAGTTCCAGCCGACAGAGTCATTTTTCCGCCTTCATATTCCGGTAATTCAACTTCCGCTTCGCAGTCAAAAGGGATCTCTATGTGTACCTTGAATTCTCCGTCTTTTTCAATCTTCCAGCTGCATGCATATGTCCCATTTACCGAACGATAGACACAGTTCACAAAATGCAGCCGCACATCAGGATGCGGTGCTATGACAGCTTTCTTGAATCCCGGCTCCAGAGGCCTGATACCGGCCACATAGCCGTATACGAATTCCATAACAGAACCGTATGCATAATGATTCAGGGAATTCATTCCAGTATCACTGATAGTTCCATCCGGCATCACGGAATTCCAGCGTTCCCAGATTGTAGTCGCTCCCAGATTTACACTGTAGAGCCAGCTTGGATACCCTTCCTTCAGAAGAAAATCATAGGCAAGTTCATATAATCCGGCCTCTGCCAGAACCGTGCACAGCATCGGGGCTCCTACGAATCCGCATTTGATCTGATTGCAGTCTTTTTGCAGACGATTCCTGAACTGTTCAATCGTACGATCTCTGTCGATATATACGCCGAATTTCAAAGCAATCACATAAGCCGCCTGGGTATCGATGGCCAGCCTGCCGCTCGGGGTAAAGAATTCCCGAAAAATTGCCTGACCGATCTGTTCTTCCAGCTGTCTATAGCGGAATGCCTCTTCCTCTTTCCCAAGTCTTTCGGACATTTCCTTCACAATCTGCACGGAGCGGTAATAATAGACAGAAGAAATGTAACCGTCATCTGTGTTACCTTTAAAACTTGTTGGTGTCGGTCCGTCTAATGCCAGCCAGTCTCCAAATGTAAATCCAAAATCAAACAGATACCGGCGTCCCCTCTCGCCGTCTTTTCTGTCAATATAATCGACCCATTCTTTCATCAGCGGATAACTGTACTCCATCTCTCCCGGATCGCCGTAATATTGAAACAGCGTATTTGGGAGCAGGGTTGCAACATCCCCCCAGACGCTGCCCACATCATTTTTATGTCCCAGATTAGGGATATAATTAGGAACCCCTCCATCCAAAACCTTTTGTTCATCCCTTAAGTCTTTTACAAATTTGTGGAAGAATGCCCTCGTATCCATATGATAGCATGCAGTTGGTGCAAAGACCTGTGCATCCCCCGTCCACCCGAGGCGTTCGCTGCGCTGCGGGCAGTCGGTAGGCATATCCAGAAAATTAGACTTCAGCCCCCATACAGTATTTTCGTACAGGCGGTTCACCTTCTCATCCGACGTCTCCAGATATCCGGTTCTTTCAATGTCCGTATAGACAACTTTGCCAGTAAAATCTGTGGCGGATAATTCTCCCGGCCATCCCGTTACACGGACATAACGAAAGCCGAAAAAGGTAAAGTGCGGTCTGACTGTTTCTTTCATTCCATCAGAGATATAGACAAACTGGGATTTTGCATCTCTGTAATTTTTGTTATAGAAATTTCCCTCCTGCAGTATTTCTCCGAAATCCAGCACTACTTTTGTTCCTTTTGGCAGATCTGCCTCAAATTCCATATATCCGGTGAAGTTCTGTCCCATATCCAGTATCGTCTCACCGGCAGGAGTATGGATGATTTCTTTTACCTTCAGCTCCTCTTTCACAATAACCGGAAGACTGATTCTGTCCATCAAATGATTTTTATTCAGATTCCTGGTTCCTTCCTCGAGTTCCGGCTGTAAAAGCACCTCTGCCGCCTTTTCCCGATGATCTTTTCCCTCCCACAGAAGTTTATTGCAGATTTCCCCGTCATAGATCCCTGAATCTTCCACATCAGAACCGCGGTAAGTCCAGCTTCCGTCTGTGCAGATGCAGTCCCGGCTTCCATCCGCATATTCCAGGTGCAGTTCAGCAATGGCCGCCATTCGGTTTCCGAAATTCTCTTTCCGGAGTTCCAGACCGAACAGCCCCATATACCAGCCTTTTCCCAGCATGATTTCCAGGGCATTTTCTTTCTCAGCAAATTCATCCAGCAAAAAGGTAATTACCTGAATACCCTGCTCATAGTTGTTCACATACGGTGCAAGATATTCCTGTCCGATTTTCTTTCCATTCAGGAAGGCTTCAAAAAGCCCTACGCCCGTGATATACAATCTGGCACGCTTTACCTGATTTGAAACCGTGAATTTTTTCACGAATACCGGATGAAAAGTGTCTTCCCGGGCTGTGCTGATCCATTCGGCATTCCATTCTTCATCCATCTTACCTGTTTCAAACTGGTAAGTGCCGCTATCCGCCCTGTCTCCGGCATCACCTGTCACCGAAATCCGATAGTAGTAGGTGGTTCTCGGTCTTAAATTGAATTCCAGTCTTTCTCCGCTCTGTTTTAAATCTTTTCCTTCCTTTTTGTAAAGGATTGTCTCAAATGTCTCACTGTCGCTTACTTCAATAACTGCCATTGCCTGTTTCCTGTCCGGTGTCTCTTTTACGCACCAGGAGCAGAGCAGCTGGTCATATATAAATCCGACCGGATTCTTGATTCCATTGATTCTTACATCTGTAATTCGCATATTTTCACCTCTTTGCATCCGTTCAGTCCTGCACACTTCGTGGAATGACAGCTGAACAGTCTCTCTTCCTAATAGTTCAGATCTTCTCTTCCGCAGAAGGGATCGATTGGCGACACGCCCTTAAATTCACTGCGGCCCAGGATTTTTTCAACAACTGCATCGATGACATACTCAGAATTGCAGTATCCATTGATATACGTTTTTATCATAGAAGCATCCAGCAGGTGATAGGGATTTCCCACACTGACAAACAGGACCGGCATTTCATTTACCATCCATGGCATGTTATTTCCCAAACCAAACATGGTGTGCCAGTTAAGCCTTGATACCGTCTTGTTGGAAGCTGTTTCGACATTGCCTACATACATGATCAGATCATACTTATCCTTGAATCCGGCAACCGTCTCCCTCATAACTTCAAATCCTTCCGGAATATACCTTGTCACTTCAAATCCCTCGGCAGTCAGCTTCTTATCAAACACTTCGAAGACCCTGTCTGTTGAAGCAAACTCTCCCATCATTTCCAGCAGAACCCTCTTGTGCTTCGATGCCTGGAGGGGCAGCAGATCCTGCGTATCTTTCACCAGCGTGACGCCCTGGTCCGCACATTCCCTTGCCCAGTTATCATGTTCCTCGCACTTGAGCACCTTTAATGCATCGACTTCCGGCACAAGGGTTCCTGCTTTCTGTTTCTCCGGCAACCCCATTGCAGCTTTCGTTGCCAGAATACGTTTTACCGCTTCTTCTAATCGTTCTTCTGACAGAATCTTATTTTTATAACCCTCATGCATATATGCATAGTCTTCGTCTATATTCCGGTTAAACAGGAATACATCACAGCCGTTTTCAATACTCAGCGGCACTGCTGTTGCTCTGTCCATCGCACTGCTGAACCCGACCATCGGCGTCGCGTCTGTTGTAATCAGACCATTGAATCCAAGCTTATTCCGCAGCAGGCTGATCAACAGATTTTTTGATAAGGTTGCCGGAATACTCTTCCTGCATTCTTCCCTGTTAAAGAAAACTTCATAAGCCGGCATTGCAATATGACCTGCCATAACAGTAAGTGTTCCCGCCTCAATCATTTCCTTATAGATTTTTCCGTAACTGGCATCCCATTCTTCACAGGATAAGGAATTCACACTTGTTACAAGATGCTGATCTCTTTCATCAATTCCGTCACCTGGAAAGTGTTTTACGGATGTGGCAACTCCTGCTTCTTTCGCTGCTTTCACATAAGCTTTTCCCATACTGATCACAGTCTCCAGGTCATCCCCGAAGGTCCGGACATTTGTTATCGGATTGTGATAATTCTTATCCAGGTCTACGACCGGTGCAAAAGACCAGTTTACGCCTAATGCCGCTCCTTCTTTGCAGCTCACTTTTCCTAACTGATAGGCTTTCTCCACATCCTGGGTCGCCGCTACAAGCATTTCACGCCCAAAATATGTCCCTTCCACAGCTGATCCATTTCCGCCGCTTTCAAGATTAGATGCAATCAGAAGCGGAATCTTTGATGCCTCCTGTAAAATCTTGTGGCTTCGTCGAATTTCTTCGGCATTGCCTTCTCTGTAAAGCATTCCGCCAATATGTCTTTTTTTCACTAATTCCTTCAATTCATTTTCGTCTTTTGTGAATACGATTGGACAAAACAGCTGGCCGATGCGCTCATCCAGTTCCATTGCCTCGTACGTACGATTCACCCATTCCACTTGTTCCTCAGATAAAAAAAACGGATTTTCTCTAAATTTAATCATCTATTTCATTTCCCCCTGCTTTTCTTTTATAGTACCGCAATCATTGATTCATCCAGTATCATATTCATTTTATCTAAAAGCAGACCACATAACCATGTAGTATTTTTGCTACAATCCGACGTATTTTAATCTTATCAGGGAAGTCACAAGAATGTTATAATCCGCTATATCAATTCCAGTAGAAACAGTTATGTAAATCTGTTATACTGAAGGCATCGTGACTATTCAGGACCTTGTCCTTCATAGTCACAGAACATCTATTAATGATAAATGAAAGGGAGCTTACCATGCCTTACTACCTTACATACGGGGAATTCCAAAAAAATATGAAGGATTATTATCTGAGAAACGGAAGTCGTCTGCAGTTTCCGGAGATGACAGATTATCTATATAAAAAAGGGTTACTGCTGGAAACCTGTCCACCTTCGGATCCCGATGTTTTTTTTCACGATATGACGGACGAAGAGTTCAATCGCGTAATCGACTCTATGCCCGTGACGCTGTATCCGGCATCAGGGGCACCTTTAACTGCAAATGTCCGCGAGTCCGATATCATTCCCACCGCACGCGATGTATTTGTCATCCGCCATCCCAGATATACCCGACCGCTGAATCACATGCACAATTATTTTGAGATCAATTATGTGGCACAGGGTCAGTGTACTTTTATCTTCGAAAACGAGACACGTGTCATGCACGAAGGTGAGCTTTGCATCATTGCCCCCTCTTCCAAACACGACATCGTCATCGAGGATGATTCTACAGTATTTGATATCATGTTAAGAAAAAGCACTTTTGATACTACATTCTTTTCCTTATTATCGCGAAAAGATCTGCTGTCCTACTTTTTCCGGACCATTTTACAGGATGATTCCCATGCCAATTATCTGCTGTTCTTTGCTGCCGATAACCAATGGATCAAGAGCATTATCAGAAACTTGATGGGAGAATGCAACCAATCGGATTCCTACAGCAATTTCTGCTGTGTCAACTGGGTGAACCTGCTTTTTTCAACACTCCTGCGAAACTACAGCCAGACCATACAGTTCTATAATTACCAGATGGGGGCAGACTTCTCATTGGTACTTCAATACATTCAGCATAACTACCAGACACTTACCCTGTCTGCATTAGCAGGACTTTTTCACTACAGCGAGCCCCATTTGTGTACATTGATCAAACAGAATACAGGCCATACTTTTACTGACCTGATCAAGCGGCTCCGTCTGGCAGATGCCGTCGACTATCTGGCTAATACAGACTTAAAAGTTGGAGAAATAGCAGAAAAAATCGGATATCATTCAGCCGATCATTTTTCAAGAGTATTCCGCTCCACTTACAAGATGTCACCCCAGGAATACCGCAAAAACAACAAAAATACCGAACCCGCTTTTCTGCCATTTACATATGATTAAAGACGAATTGCATATCAGCAAAAAACAGGGCAGGTCTCAAGACCGCCCTGTTTTTTCTCTTATGAAACTTCTTCATTTCTTATTTGTTTCTTACTCTTCGTCATCTGCTTCCATTTTTGATTTCATTTCTTCGATTGCAGGATAATATTTTTCAAGGGGATAGAATTTCAGGCATAAAACGATAATCAGGCATATGACAGCCGGAGCCCCGAACCTCAGGATATTCAGACCGGCCATTGCCGATGATGGCTGATGTCCGACTGCCCCCGCAATGTATCCGGTCGCTGCAAGAATTGCCAGAATTCCAGAGTTTGTAACAGTCGAACCACATTTTTGGGCGAATCCCTTAATTGCCGAAATCGTTCCATTCAAAGATACGCCTTCTTCGAGCTGGATGAAGTCGATCGTATCATTCACCAGTACGTTTACCAAAGCATTTGACATTGAACCGATTGCTGTAGCCATGAATGATGCCACATACAGAATAATCAGGTTTTTACCAAAAATAAATGCTATCACATAAAACACGAACGTAATTAACTGGGTCACAATCAATGCCTTCTGTCCTGTTTTGAAAATTTTAAGTGCAATTGGCATAAGCACGACCATTGAAACCAAAGCACCAATGGAAACAATTCCCATATAAAGCGGAATGAGATCCGGTCTTGCCAGATAATACATTACATAATATACAGATGATGCGAACATCAATCCGTATCCCATAGATGCAAGACACCATACCAGCATGATCGGATATAATTCAGTATGCCTGAACAGCCTCTTCAAATCCTGTGCGACTGGCCGTTTTTCAACTTTTGCCAGATATCTTTCTTTTGATGTTGCAAACAGTCCCCAGAATGAAACAATACCTATTACTCCGTAGATTGCCATAAGGGGCACGTAGCTTCCTCCAAAGAAACCTGTCATCTGTGTTGTGAATGTGGCTGCTATTGTAAATGCCAGAGCACAAACACCTGCACCAGTTGCAATGACCTTATTACGTTGTCCATTATCCTTTGTAACCGCTGGCAAAACAGCCATGTGAGGCATTGTTAAGACCGTATATAACATACCGAAGCAGATATAAGTAACCGCTACATATGCAATTTTCTGATTGGTACTTAGTGTCTGCTGATTAAATCGCTTCCGATTGAAAATCAGCAGGTCTTTTCCACAAATTTTGTACCAGCAAAAAAAGTGCAAAAAGTATTCG
>NZ_FMKA01000086.1 GCF_900096945.1 Anaerobium acetethylicum
TTGAACCAAATCACGCATGCTGCGTGATAGCCCTCTCTATTTTTTGCTGTTCCATATTGCCTTGGAGCAGCTTTTCTTTTACAATTAACTCATCTTAGATAAAGGAATAGCCCCACAGATGAGTGCTTTGTTTGCCGACGTCGCGTCTCATACTGTAGGGCTTCTACGTGTATGAGTATATCGTCTTTTTCAGCTTTTTTCAAGTCTATTCGTGCTCCGCCTGTAAAGATTTTTGTTACTTAACAACCATCTTTTACAGGAGGGCTCATTTCATGAATGAAGCAAATACAAACTATCTGAAACAGCATATTGACATCCTTTCTTTTCGCGACCTTGCCCCTGGCACCGTCTCTACCTATACATCCTATATGACCCAGTTTATCGACTGGACGGAAGCCTTTCTGTCTGGCAAGCCTCTCTCAGCCATTTCCTGGGTGGAACTCCGTTCTTATATCCGATATCTGAAGGAAATCCGAGAACTGAATCCACGCACGGTTAATGTACATATCGCACAGCTCCGCGATTTTTATCACTATGTCCTGCATCGCGACTGGGACCGCTACCAGATTCCCTATCTCCGCTATGACGAACTTCTTCCACGTGTTCCCTCAAAAGCAGAAGTGAATACCATCATCGATTCTGTTTATAATCCGAAACATAAAGCCGAGCTGGCTCTTTTGTATTCTTCTGGTATCCGGGTCAGCGAGCTCTGTCGTCTGCGTTGTGGCGACATTTACCACTCGAAGCACTGTATCTACATTTCGAAAAGCAAGAACCGTTCCGATCGGTATGCCGTCCTTGCCGAAAAGGCCTACGATCTTCTTCCGGCATATATCCGTGAATTCTATCCCGACGCGAAAAAGGAAGACTGGCTCTTTCCAGGACAGAAGCCCGGCTCGCACATCTGTGAGCAGTCTGTCTACACCACCTTTAAAAACAAGCTGACTGCATTGGGATGGAGCGATTCCGGCTACACCCTCCACAGCCTGAGACATGGATTCGGACTGCATCTGTATGAAGACGGTGCAGACCTCATGTCCATCAAGGAAGCCATGGGACACAAATCTCTTTCCAGCACTTCCGTCTACTTGACACTTGGTATCGGCAACGGAAGGAGTGTGACAAGTCCCTATGATGTCTGATGCTGTGAAGTTCTATCAGTCTCTTCTGGGGGACGGGCAGGTATCGGGTACTTATCCCATCCGGGATATCTTCCAGCGGTTCTATCCCGATTATCTGGACTTACATTCTGTGTCGGATGTCCAGCACAGAACTGCCAACTGCATCGCCAACTGCAAGACCGGCGGTTTTGGCTATAACGTCAGCTATTGCGAGGAATGCGGCCATCTGAAGATCCATGCCTGTGCCTGCAACAACCGCAGCTGCCCCAACTGTCAGGCTCCCCTGGAGAAGAAATGGGTCATGGCAAGGAATTCCGAGCTGATTGAAGGGGTTGCCTACTACCATCTCATCTTTACGGTCCCTCATGAGTTGAATAATCTCATGTTTCAGAACCAGAAGCTCCTTTATGACCTGCTCTTTAAATGTGCCAGCGATACTATCCTGACGTTATGCAGAGATTCTGCTTATATGGGCGCCACACCCGGCATCATTTCAGTACTTCATACGTGGGGCCAGCAGTTGAATCTGCACCCGCACCTCCATACCATGGTCTCCGGTGGCGGACTGGACAGAGCCGGGCAGTTTATAGAAACAAAACACAAAGGATTTATTATTCCTGTCCAAGCCATCGGGAAAATGTTCCGTGGAAAATATATGGCTGCCTTAAAGCAGCTCCATGATACGGATAAGCTTTCTTGCCGCAATGGCTGTGAACATCTTCGCAACCGTTATTCCTGGAAGGAATTCGTTGATCGGATGTATCACCAACAATGGCTGCCTTTTGTGAAGGAAACCTTCAACGGGAACGGAAATGCCATCGAGTATCTTGCACGCTATGCCTACCGGACAGCCATCAGCAACAGTAGAATCAGTGCCGTCGATGATGAGACTGTGTCATTCCAGTATACGGATTATGCAGACGGGAACCAGAAAAAAGTGAAGACCGTTTCTGGAACGGAATTCCTCCGCCTGTTCCTGCGGCATATACTCCCCAAAGGATTCAACCGTGTACGTTTCAGCGGCTTTCTGACAAACAGCCAGAAGAC
>NZ_FMKA01000067.1 GCF_900096945.1 Anaerobium acetethylicum
AACGCACAATGTATGGTCGATGCAGTCAAAAGCTTTTAGCTGCAAAACTTATGTACGAGCCTGATTAGGTTTGTACGAAGATGTGAGGAAGAACCGGAAAATTGACCCACTTTTTCGTTTAAATCTGACCCACCTTAGTTTTGATTTTGGTGGATCAGATTTTTTTGTTATTTCTGTTTTTTTACACTGTGAATTGACCCACCCTGCTAATGAGTAATCAACTGATAGCCATCCATGGTCAGTGTGGTTTTGTCTACGATGATTCTTTTGGTTAACGAATCAATCGTGACATATTTGCTCAGTTCAAGCAAACGATCACCAATTAACTCTCGAATCAACTTGTCCATTGCAGCCGGACGGCTGTCAATTTCCTGTTGCTCTTTGTTGCTGATATGTTGCGGAATAATCGGTGAGCAGAGTTCTTCCATACTCATGAATACGTTCTCTTCACTTTGTGTTTCATCAATTCTAAAACAATCTCTTTCTGGATCGTATGATAAATCAGGATGTTCACACATTCTTCTGAATACGAAGTATGGATTCTTTACGCTATACTGGGAATTCAGTATTTCGTAAACAGCCTGTCGGCCCTTGAAATTATAAATTTCTGCAAGTTCTTTTAAATTCTCATCTTTTACTTTATATCTTGCCATCGTATACACCTCCTTCAGTTAAATGGCAGCTCTGCATCTGGATGTGCAGCCAGCCATTCATCGAACTGCTTCGCACGTTCACGAGATCCTTCTTTGGCATTTTTTATTTTAATCTTTGCTTCTTCAAGAAGCCCATAAATCTGAAGTACCTGCTCGTATATTTCTGCTTTAAAAAACAGTTCGTTAAAATCTTCCCTAAGGTTATCAATGGTATCTTCGTTTCGAAGTCTTGCCAGATAGTTTTCCTGTTCCCTGGTTGATAGTTTCTTCAGATCCTGCCGGAGCGCTTCTTCATAACGGTAAACATCAAGGAAATCACATGGCTCACCGGATTCCGTACTAGCCATGGAACCATTCTCATGTACGCTGTATCCCTCTAAAACCCATTCGTGTAATGCAGCCCGCTCCGTTGCTGTCATTTTTGTATGTTTTTCATATTCAGTCAGCTCATTCCAAAGATAAGCTGCCTTTTCTTTGCTTACTGTACCCATTTATATATCCTTTCCATTTTTAACACTTAATTTTGACCCTTTGACACGATAGCTGTCACCAGTTATACTAAGCACATGGCAGTGATGCAACAGTCGGTCCAGAATGGCAGTTGCTGCAAGCTGTCCGGTAAATAGTTCGTCCCATCTGCCCATTGGCAGGTTGGTCGTTATAATGAGGGAGCTTTTTTCGTATCGTTGGCGGATGATCTGGAAAAACAGGCTCTCTCTTTCTCTGTCCATTTTTATATAAGACAGTTCATCAATAATCAGCAGATCTATTTTTCGAAGCTTCTCAAGGGTTTCCGCCAGATAGCCCGCTGTCATTTTTTCGTATAGTTTATCTACCAATTCCTTTGCATTTACAAAAAGCACCCGTTTACCTGCATTACATGCATTCATTCCGATTCCTGTTGCAATCATACTCTTACCAACACCAGGAGGTCCGATGATAATGATGTTTTCATGTGCTGTAAGGAAGTGCAGTTTTCCGAGTTCTTCGATTTTTTCTCTGTCCAGGGCATGATTAAAACTATAATCAATATCCTTCAATGATGAGATGGAATCAAAGTTCGCTTTTTCAAGCAGCATTTCCTGGCGTCTTGCATTTTTTCCTTCTTCCTCAACAGACAGAAGTCTGATCAAAAAATCCATATATCCAATGGAATTCGCTTCAGCTTCTGCGATGATATCAGAATACTGTTCACGCATGTCTACCAGTTTGAATCGCTTCATCATTTCATCTGCATAAGTTTTCGCATCCTCAGTTGTTGCTGTCTGCATAACACATCTCCTTCGCATAATCCTCATAATAACTACAGTCCCGTGTGAGTTCCAGGTCCGGCTCTGAACGAGAAGCAGGATCTTTCTGCTGGATCGGCTCAAGGATCCGTTTTCCATCATTGTATTCCTTCAGAAGAGCCTTAAAACCTTTGATATCCATTCGGTCTTCATCCACAGCAATGCCGATCAGTACATCCATGACTTCCAGACTGTATAGTTCCTGCAGTTCCATGATCTTTCTGGCATAATGCGTCGGCTGGTCAAACTTATGGCCTGCGGCATCCAGATATCTTACTCCATTGCTGTATCTCTGCGTGAAGTCGCGACGGATCTGTGGAATGGAAGTGCTGACTCTTGGTGCGATTGCCTCATAATGCTCTGGATTAGAGAATGTCTGATATTTTTTATCCACCTGCTCAAAACTCATGATGAAGTTTTCTTTCGAATCGTAAAGCTCAATCCGAAAGCCATAAACAATGCGGAATAACACGGTCTTTCCTACGTACTTAACAGGGACGCTGTATTTGTTGCTGTTAATGCTAACAAAACTGTCAGGACTGATTTTTCTGTTCTGCATCTTTTTTATCCGATATCTGCTTTTCGGCAATGGCAGTAGAACAGCTTGTTCTTCCAGCAGATAATGCTGGTTGGGAATCCGTTTTGTTGTGGTGTGCTTTTGGTCACACCAGCCATCAACCTGTTGCTTTACCCTGCGGTTTAAATCCTCCATGTTTGCAAAGTTCTTTCCCTTTATGAACTGCTCCTCAATGTATTTAAATGGGGATTCAATCTTCCCTTTTTTGCGGGGCCAGTAGCAGGGGCATGCATTCAATTCAGTACCAAGATGTTTTGCCAGCATCAGTGCATGCGGATTATATCTTACTTCATCCTCTGATTTTGGGTTGTTCTCTATAACAAGAGCTTTGGGATTATCAATCAGGAGTTCCAGTGTGATGCCCCCTAAATCTTTGTATAGTTCTTGAATTGCCTCATAAATAGCTTCTGCGTCGACTTTTAACGAAAAACACACAGCTTTCTTTCGGGAGGCCGCCAGAATCATGGCAAAACAATAAACTTTCTGGTAACGGTTTCCTACAAGGACTTCGTATTCGGTCCAGTCGAACTGTGCCTGATCTCCTGGTGGACTTTCATGTCTTACAGTCGCTTTTTTACTGATGTGATTTCCAACATCTTCATCTACCTTTCCTAAAAAACGATAGATGGGTCCAATGCTTCCTGTGTATCCTTTTTCCTTTAACTCCCGAAAGATACGCGTTCCATTAAAGTTATAAGGGTCAAGGCGCCATTCAATAATCAGTTCCTTGTATTCGTAAAGCTTTGACGGATAAGATGTCCGGTGGTAGACCGGTGGTTCTGTCATCTCAAGAAGACGTTTCACTGTATTTCGGGAAATGTCCAGGATTTTTGCAGTAGCCCTTTTGGATTTTGTCTGCTTGTACACTTTTTGTACAGCTGCCCAATCTTCCAAATCTTTCACCTCTTTTTTCTCCTTTCTGTATGAGCTGCATACAGAAGGTATTTTATATATCCTAAAGAGGTGGGTCAATTCTAAGTGTTAAATTTTCAAAGTACAGTGTATATCAGAAACAGGATTACTTACTCATTGCCCCTCTAGGGTGGGTCAATTTTCCTCGTAAATCCTGGGTCAGTTTTAATTATAAATCAACAAAAGCATCACGATGATGGCTACTAATGCGCTGATTGCCACTGCCGCAATAATTACAGATCCATACTGTTCAAAAATCTCTTTCATAAAAATATCCTCCAAATACATATATTTTGAGCAACAAAATAGACAGTACCAAACTGGCCTGTCTATTTTTAAGTTACTATTCAATGAGTTCATTTTTTCAATCCATACAAAAGTGGATTAGCAGACTGTTCGCTTACCCTCCACTTTTTCAAATCTACTTATTCAGTTTTCACGGGATATCTCTAGTTTTCAGCTCTATCCCGCTTATTTCTTCTTTAATTCCATTCAATATATAGAAACTCCCTTTAATACTATTTATAGATACCATAGGTTTTATTTGTATCCTGAATATAAATAATACCCTTTCCCGGTACATCAACATTCAATGTTTCTCTAATTGATGCTACAATTGCTTCTGTCATACTTATTTCCGAAAGAATAATTACAATTTCTTTTTCTGGTTCTATATCCATAGAAAATAGTTTACTTGTTTCATGTATACCCGAACCTCTTCCGTTTACAACCGTACCACCTTTTGAGCCTGCTTTGCTTGCTGCTTCAATAACATCTTCTGCTTTCCCTTTATCAACGATACTTGTAATCACTTGATACATTGTTATATCTTCACCCCTTTCACTTTTCATATACTCGCATTTATAGCTCCTTGTTCCTAACGCAGCACAAATTGAAGTTGTAAATGCTATGCCATGGTTTGGTTTGTCAAATTTGTATTCATGATTTATTAATTCTAACGCTTGATATGCTGTTTCTTTATCTGCAACCATATATAATATTTCTTTTCTTATATCAGAAAGACCTATATAATCCCAAATTTTGTTTTGCACAGTTCCTTTTGCTATTGTTATTGTTCCACCATGTATTCCATGATGTTTGGCTGTTTTCAGAATCTTACTCCCCAGTCCAAAATTAACAATTACGCAAATCAACTCAATCTCTACAATATCCCTATTATTCTCCATTGCTTTCAAGTCCTCCTTTCTTAGATTTCAACTTAAATATAAAGCCTAATATCTGTAACGCAATTAAAGGTGTCATAGCAACCATTGCAATCATTCCAAATCCATCTACCAAAACATTTGCACCTTCAATTGATTCTGCTGCACCTTGCGCATAGGCCAAAATAAAGGTAGCAGTCATAGGTCCAGATGCAACCCCTCCAGAATCAAATGCAATACCTACGAAAAGCTTTGGTACAAAGTAACTCATTGCTATAGAAATAATATATCCTGGTAAAATATACTGCCATAACTGTAACTCGGGAATAAGAATTCTAATCATCGATAATGCGACAGCAATACCAACTCCGATTGCCAACGTAAACATTACGACTTTTCTCCTTACATATCCGCTAGTTACATCCTCTATCTGATGTGTCAATACATATACTGCCGGTTCTGCAAGTATAGTAACTACACCCAATACGAATCCTACAAGTACAACATATAATTTATTATCCAATGAAGCAACACTATATCCAACAGCTGCCCCAACATCCATAAAACCAGCATTGACACCCACTAAAAACAACACCAATCCAATAAATGTAAACAATATTCCAAACAATATTTTTCTTACTTCCCTCTTTGATAACTTGAAAGAGATTTTTTGAAATATTAAAAATAGTATTAAAATAGGAAATATTGCAATAATTATTTCTCCAGCTATCTTTGGTATTTCATGAATAAACGGGTAAATTATCAAATCTGACACATTTTCTTGTTCAAGACTACCTGTTATTTCATCTGTCGATGATAAAATACTCATCAACATAACAGATAAGATTGCTCCAGTTGATGCAACAGCAACTAATCCAAAACTATCCTTTTCGGATGCTTTACTGTCTTTTTTCATTTTTGATACACCCATTGCAAGTGCCAGAATAAATGGAACTGTTAAAGCTCCAGTTGTAGCACCAGATGCATCAAATGAGATTGCCAAGAACTCTGGTGAGCATAAAAAAGCAAGAATAAAAATAAAACCATATATAATTGTTAATAACTTGTACAATGGAAAATTAAAGACAATTCTTATAAGGCCTATCGCAAGCATAATAGCAATACCTATTGAAACTACAACCACAATGCTTCCTTTAGATATCAGACCTGAGGTAACAGAATCAACCTGTCCTGCCAAGATATGAAGATCAGGTTCAGCAACAGATATGAAGAACCCAAGTATTAATCCAGCAATGGCTACGAACCATAACTTGTTCGTCCTTACAACTGTTGCCCCCATGTTATTACCAATGGGAGTAATTCCAATATCTACTCCGATTAAAAATATTGTTAATCCAAAGATAATGAATGTTGCACCAATTAGAAACCTAATTATTAATGGTGTCTCAAGAGGTGTTAACGTAAAATTCAGTATTAGTACAATGATTGTGATAGGGAGAACTGAAGATAAAACTTCTTTTAATTTCGTAACGAATACACTCAAATATTTTGCTTCCTTTCTTATTGTATTTTAGTCTGTAAATCGATATTTTTTCTGTATTGCTGCTGATGAGATGATGTTTTTTCAATTGCACATAAATTACTTTTTCCTTTATGAACATAGTTTATGAATAAGGTGCCTAATAGGAGTCTGTCTTTTACCTCAATTCGGTTCCAAACATACCCTTTAAACAAATCTTTCACTAAGAAAATCTCTTCATCTTCCAAATTATCAGTTTCTTTGATAGCTTCTTCTAATAATTCATTTACATCAAACATAAAATTTCTCCTTTGCTTCAACGACATTAAGCACGTTGTCAACATCATTGTACATGTTTTTTAACATTTCGTCAAATTTTATCTATTATCTGATACACTCATCTTTTGATTCTTATCTACACCAAGAGGGGATGTTATATCCTCTTGGTGTAATAAATATCATGTACTTACTAACGCACTTAATTAACCAGTAATCGTGCTTGCTGCTCTGTTAAAGAAGCTGTCGATCAAGTTCTTAAAGGAGTTTGCTACTACTCCATCTGTTGCTAAAATCATTACGATGATAGCCACTAATGCGCTGATTGCTACTGCTGCAATAATTACTGATCCATACTGTTCAAAAATCTCTTTCATTTTCTAATCCTCATTCTTTCTAATTTGTTATAATTATGGGTAATAAAAAAACAGCTATATTTCAAGCTGTTTACGACGCCTATCCACTCCTTCTATAAGGGATAGGCTTGGTTGTTTTCCGTTTCAAACCTATCCACTATACAGTTGGAAGTCCTTAGACTTTCTATTCGGTTACACGGAGACAACCTATGGTTTGTCCCGTATAAAATGCATCTTCATCCTCCTAACGAATCATCTGTTTTTGCAGTTTATAGAAATACTGCACAAATCTGCGGTTCTTTAAATATTCCTTAAATCCAGCTACTAGCATAAGCTTCACCTCCTTACGCTGTTCCTACCCTTACAAATGCAAGAAATACTCTCATGACAAGACCAAATAACAAAACTCAGATTAATATTGAAATGATTCCTGCTATACAGAATCTTAATCAGTGTTGCAAATATTGCTGGAACTGCTATCTGTGCAAAACAGAACCAGTCACATATAGAAGGCTTTATCAATCAGTTGTAGACTTGCGAAATATAATCTCTTACTCCCGCTCTTTCACGTCGAATTATTTTCTGTTCTTCCTCTTAATACCTGATTAATTCCTGCCGCTTA
>NZ_FMKA01000069.1 GCF_900096945.1 Anaerobium acetethylicum
TGATCCTGTATCGTACGATGATCCTACGGGACATAAACGGAAAAATATAGTTCAAAAATGGGTTGCCAAGGCAAAGAAAGCGGTCAAAAAAACTGCTAAAAAAGCAGTCAGTGCGGTAAAAAAAGAGATTAAGAAAACAGTAGCAAAGGAAAAAGCAAGATCAAAAGAAGCCGCAAAACAATATGAGAAAAAGGCGGCAACAGTGAAAGTCGTCGTAGGAAAGGTCGATGCCAAGCCCAATAATTATCTGGAAGGTGGAAGCGGACCTCAAAAGACAAAAACTGTTCTAGCGAAATTAGAGAAAACAACATTAGTAGATGGAATACAGACATTGCTTGATGCTGTAGGTCTTGTGCCAGCAATTGGAGAGCCTTGTGATGCTATTAATGGAGCGATTTATCTTGCAAAAGGCGATAAAGTAAATGCAGCTTGGTCAGCAGCAGCATGTTTACCGATTGGTGGGCAGTTAGCAACCGTAGGAAAATTTATAAATAAGGGTGCTAAGGTTGATGATGTATATGATGTTGTAAAGGCGGCGGCTAAGGTTGCTGATGCCACAGGAGCCGAAAAAGACGTATATGCAGGTGTCAAAGAAGCTTCTGAGTACCTTAAATCACAAAACGTTCCTAGAGAGTATAGAAAACAAATACTTGAGTCATTTGATGTACGAACAATAAAAATGGAAACGGCAGGTGATTCAACATATGGTATTAGATTCTATGGTGGGGATGCTCAGGAAAAAGGTAGATATCTTTTTGAGACTTTCTCGCCTACTACTAATAGGAATAATTTAGCATTGCCAAATGAGTGGAATTCCATGACCGGATTACAACAGTTTCAGGTAAAAAGTGAAACATCAATGATTACAGGTAATGCGGCTTCTCAACTTCAATACGGTTCACAGTATGTTGGAGGAGCCAAGCAAGGGTATATTAACAGTTTGGAGGCGTTATCGAAATGATAAATACGAATGACTTTGAAGATATGTATAACGGATTAATTGTAACTGTTGAAAGTGAAATGGAATTGGTGGAAAAAGGTCTAACAAAAAGATCAAAACAACAACTCAAAACTATAATGTATGACTTAAATAAAATGAATGATACCAGGGATTCAAAACTATTTGTACCAAGCTATCCGAGGTTTATAGTTGATTCATGGGATTTCAGTGATACACTTGGAATTGAATTACTAAAACTTTACGAGCTTTATAAGAAAATTAAAAATCAATAAGTCAGGCACCTTAGCGAATGTAAGAAAGAATTTTGGCACGAAGTACAATCAAGGGCTGCTTGATATGATTGATTATGCACTGTTTTTCAATGCTGAAAACCTTGGAAAGTACACTAGATTCGCCATTGATAATCCTTCTGAAATTGAACAATTGAAGGAGATTTTAAGGACAATTCGGTTGAAAGATCCAAATATCATGGTTTATGTTTGTGCATATGGTAATGAATTAGAAGACAGCCGTGGAGAAAAGTTCTTGTACGCCGATTCAATATGGATCAATGGGTCTTTAACAAAGGAAATGGTAAGTGATGGGTTTCAATATAATTTGAATATTGAGCCAAGTAGTATTGAATTACTTTGCGATATGGAAGATTTAAATCAATCACCAATCCTATATTTGCAATCCGATGAAGAAATGATTGATTTATCCCTGTCGCCCAATTTGAAATATCTCGAGAATACCATCACCTTATACTGGGATTAAGTGAGATGTCAGGAGAGTGTCGCTACTGGTAATGGGCATTTAAAAAGGCAAGAAATCAAGATTGCAATCCAAAGTTTTGGAAGTCCTTTGCATAGCCCTTGATGTTTTCATTATACTTCTTGACAGAATAAACAAAAGAAGGTAAAATGCAACTAAATAGTAGTTGCAATAAAAATAAAAGAGGTGACAATTGTAAATGCCCAAAAAGGAAGATCTTTTAGATAAAATAAAGAGAAACCCGATGCCCAAGAATTTCACAACAAGAGAATTAGATGTCTTAATGAGGAAATGCAATTGCACCAAATACACCGGGGGCAGAGGTTCTGGAATTGGATATTGTCATGAAGAAACGCAAAGAATGATACAATTTGATGAACCCCATCCAGGTAACGAATTATACAGATATCAAATTAAGAAAGTGGTGCAATTTTTAAAGGATATCGGCGAAATTGAATAGATTTAGCTATTTTTGGATAATGTGTTATTAAGAACTATGAATTTAAAATCAAAATAATTTTAAAGAGGATGTGTAGAGATGAATTCAATGATGGAATATAAAGGATATCATGCAACTGTTGAGTATGATGCTGAAGATGGAATTTTTGTTGGAGAGGTTTTTGGAATTGTGGATTCGCTGAATTTTCATGGATCATCTGTTGTTGAATTAGTAAATATGTTTCATCAAAGTATTGATAATTATTTGGAAATATGTAAAAAATATGGGAAAGAACCAAACAGAGAATTTAAAGGAACATTTAACGTAAGAATCACGCCCGAATTACATAGAAAAATAGCTTTTGAAGCTACAAAACAGAAAATAACACTTAATCAATATGTTGCAAAAGCACTTGAAGAATCGTTTGATGCTCCAGAGGTTAAAGAGACTGTGATTTATGTGCCGTATACCACAAATCAGCTATTGTGGAATAACGAGCAAATAATCCCAAACGAAAGCCAATACACAAATATTATTAATTTCAGGAAAAAGGAGGAACTGATTTATGTCGAAAATTAATGTGGAAATTCAAAATAAACAAATACAGAAACTTCATATTGATATTCCACAAGATTTATCCGGAGACCTTAACCTGAAGTCAGAAAGTAAAGTACAAATCAGGACCCCAAAGGAAAGAAAAGAAACGACGGCATTATTAAAAATAGAAACAATTATCATGATTCCGGATAGAGAAGATTTTCAAATAGCTATTGGTGCAGAATATGTATTTAAATTTAGTGAAGTTCCGATTGATTACACAGTTGTCGCAGAGGAACAATGCATACCGATGGCACAAGATAACATGATGGAAATTCTTGGTAACATTTTGGTTGGAATGGGTTACAAAAAATTACATTTGGTAAAAAGTGATGATAAAGAAAAATAGCGAGTAAGCCAAAAAAAGAGTACCTGATCCCTGTTACCAGAAAAATAGAGAAGAACTGTCTTTGATAAATCAGGAAGACAGTTCTTTTTCATGGTGCACCTTAGCTTTTTCTTGAACTCGACAGTAACCACAACCAGACTGGAAGGAACGTATACGGCACAAACCTGCTGTTCCGCACAGTCGGAAATAAGAACAGCGGAACAACCTACAGCTATATCTACAACGGCCACGGAGACGTAACCGCCCTTATAACAGATGCAGGATATGTCGCAGCCACCTACCGCTACGATGCCTTTGGAAATATCATCGAAAGTACGGGAAATGTGGACAACAGCATCCGCTACGCCGGATACTAGTATGACGTGGAGACCGGGCTCTATTATATCAATGCAAGGATGTATGACCCGCTGACGGCAAGGTTCCTTCAGGAAGACACCTACACCGGGAACCCGAACGATCCGCTGAGCCTGAACCTTTATACCTACTGCCATAATGATCCTGTATCGTACGATGATCCTACGGGACATAAACGGAAAAATATAGTTCAAAAATGGGTTGCCAAGGCAAAGAAAGCGGTCAAAAAAACTGCTAAAAAAGTAGCCAGTACGGCAAAAAAAGCAGTTAATGCGGTAAAAAAAGGAGGCCGCTCGGTCGATAGCGCACCCTCGCTGAGTGTGCCAGACCCTATTAAAAAGGATAAACTAAAGAAAATGTTGCCATTATTGTTATAACAGCATATAATATAGTGACATAGAACAAAAAACGAATAAAATTTGTTCCATATCATCGAAATGGAGGTGCGTTATGAAAAAAAGACCGTTTGTACCCAATCAACTTCCTATGCCAGAATTGTTAGATATGCAACGTCTGATGTTTCCGCTGATGAATGCAGGAACGAAAATTGCAGTATATAATGAAAAATTAAAATCAACGAAAATTAATCATACAAATTTATTAGAACTTTTTTCCTTAAAAGAGGCAGTTGAATCTACCAAAATAGAAGGTACCCAGGTTACAATGGATGAGATGTTGAATTATCGTGCCGTGGAGAAAAAAGCCACGAATGATATCCTGGAAGTAATAAATTATATGAAAGCATTACGAGAAGGCACAAATCTATTAGCCAGATACCCAATAAGCAGTAATTTGATTAAAAAGCTTCATCAGGTTCTTATGCAAGGCGATGCAAGAGGTAGTTCAAGTGTGGCAGAAGGAGAGTTTAGAACAATACAAAACTTTCTGGGACCAAAAGGTGCAACAATAGAGAATGCTACTTATATCCCACCGGAACCACAGCTGGTTCCAGAGTATATGAGCAATCTGGAAAAATATATAAATAACAATGAAGATGACTTGCCACTGATTAAAGTAGCATTGCTGCATTCACAATTTGAAACAATACATCCATTTACAGATGGGAACGGAAGAACAGGCAGAATCTTAGTTCCATTATATTTGTTTAGTGAAAAGGTAATTGATGAACCCAATTTCTTGGTGAGTGAAAGTTTGGAGAAAGACAAATATAAATATTATGCATTGCTGAATAGTACAAGGGTGGTAATTCCAGATAAAGAGTATTATCCTAAAGAATACGAACTGAAAAAGAAGGAAGCCAAAAAGAGTATGACTGAATGGGTGGAGTTTTTCCTGAATGCTTGTGTCATACAGGCAGATAAAAACATTAATAAGATTGATTCGGTAAATATGTTATATGACGCTACTATAGCAAAGGCAAAAAACATATCCAATACAACAACGATAATAGATGTAATAGATATTATCTTTATGTATCCGATTTTTACAACTGCAAACATTCGTGAACATATTGAGATATCAGTATCTACATTGAATAATTATTTAAATAAGCTGTGTGAAAGTAATATTATCTATTCAAATGGGGCAGCACGTAATAGAAAGTATTATTTCTATGATTTGATTAGTATTATAAACTGATTGCTTCAATATTTAGAATGTCGCTCCGGTTACTAGCGCTTCCTCCGTTAAGGTGCCTGATCCTATGAACATGTTCATAGGGGCAGGCACCTTAGCTTTTTTTAAACGCTTTTATTTCATTTAAATCAGGGCACCCATTTCCCTTCTTTGTTGGTGTAGACTATTTTTATTGACAAATACATAGCAGTGCGATATATTTATATAGCAGTGCGATACATTGAGGTGTAATGCATAGCAGTGTAATTCATAACAGTGAACTATGTCGTAGAGAAATATACAGCAGAAAAATAATTGGAGGTGGATTTATGGATGCGCACATTAAAAAGGTCTATGTGCCAATGACAGAGACCGGATTCTATATTCTGCTTTGCTTACGGGAACCAAATCATGGATATGGAATTGTACAAAGAGTAAAGGAAATGACGAATGAAGAAATCTCATTGAGCCCCGGAACTATGTATGGGAGTCTCTCAAAAATGGAAAAAGATGGATTAATAGTATTTATTCGTGAAGAAGAAAAACGTAAGATCTATCAGATTACAGATTTGGGAATCGAAGTATTGCAACTGGAATTAAAAAGAATTGAACGATTATATCGTAATGTAAAGGAGATAGGCCGATGAGGAATAAGAAGAGGGTATTTCGGTATTTTACTATTATGGACTATGAGAATGAAGGGGAATTTCTTCGGGAACAGCATAAACAGGGTTGGAAATTTACAAAAGTAAGTTTTCTGGGAATATACCATTTTGTGAAATGTAACGCAGAGGATGTAATTTATCAGCTTGACTATAACCAGGACGGAATCTCTCATAAATCAGAATATGTGCAGATGTTTGAAGACTGTGGATGGGAATACCTTCTGGATTTTGTTGGGTACAGTTACTTTCGAAAACCAGTCTCAGAAATGAAGGGGAAAGAGGAGATTTTTTGTGATGACGAATCGAGACTTGAGATGATGAAACGGGTATTTAAAGGACGTATGCTACCGCTTATAATATTCTTCTTCTGTTCCATTCCTCCGACTATTCATCAATATTCTTTAAACGGAGTCACCTCACCTTTTACCATTATGCAAATAACAATATTGATTATATACTTGATGATTTTTACGAAGTTTGTTGTAAAATTCAAGGATTTCAAGGAAGGAATTGGAAAATAAGTTCGGTGCCTATTGCGGTACCTGACACCATAAAATTTATGGGAAGTGATATAATAAGAAAAGGTGCACATATAATAAGTGAATAGGAGATATAAGATGGTAACATATGTTTATTATTTGGGAGTTCTTCTTAATGTTTGTAAATTTATTTTTTACATACTTGCAATAATTTGTCTTATTAAATATCTAAGAAATAAAAAATAAGTGATTGGGGGTAGAATTCATTGAATTCTACCCCTTAATGTCGCTCCAAATGTCGCTCCGGTTACTAGCGCTCCCTCAGCGAGGGTACCAAACCCTCGAAACCCTTATGTTTCGGAGGGTTTCTGAAATTATCTTAAGATCTGCACAGATATGAATTACTTCATCCGGTGTTTAAGGCAAGGGAGAGAAAGGAAATGTAAATTCAGAAACGATATAAGTGTGAACAGGCTTTTGAGCGACCTGTGAACATACAATATCAATCAAGGAAGTAAAATATGCTGAAAGCAGTAAAGAAAATGCATGTAATATGTATTTAAGGAACATGCACCTTTATATGTAAAAAAATGGTTGTACCTATACTGAGTTTATGATAGGATAAAATTGTGTTTAATACGAGGGGAACTAATGGATGAAAATGGTGAAAACATGAAGCCTAAGTAATAGGATGAATTATATTCCTATTATATGATGGTTCAGTTGCAGTGAGTTATCATTGCAAGCTTTATTCTTCATTA
>NZ_FMKA01000072.1 GCF_900096945.1 Anaerobium acetethylicum
GTGTACAGCAGTCATAGATTCACAGGGAAACAGAACCAGGACAGAATATGACGCAAACGGAAATGTTGTAAAGACAATAAATGCACTTGGAAACATAGTGGCAAAAACAACATACAATTCATTAAATCAGGCAGTCAGGACAGAGGATTCCCTGGGCAATGGAATGGATCTGTCATATGACCAGTCAGGAAATGTACTGTCAAAAACGGATGCGCTTGGCAATAAAACAAGTTATGGATATGATGGCCTGAACAGAATGACCACTGCCGTCAACCCGCTTAATGCTGCAAGTTCAGTCGGATATAACCAGGATGGCAACATGTCAAGTATGACAGGACCACTTGGAGGGGCAACTGCCTATGAATATGACAGCGCAGGAAGGCTTTCAATAGAAAAGAGTGGCTCTAACGTACAGAAAACATATGGATATAATGAATCCGGGCTTCTTTCTGTTTCAACAAATGCAAGAGGACAGCAGACAGGCTATGCCTATGACAAGGCTGGCCGTGTAACAAGCATAACTGATGCAGAAGGCACCACGACATTTAAATATGATGCAAATGGCAATGTGACTGAAAAGACAGATTCCAAAGGAACGATCAGAACGGCCTATGATAAACTGAACAGGGTATCTGAAAAAACTGATGTAAATAATAAGACAATAAGATACACCTATGATGCGGCAGGCAACCTGACAGTCCTTACATATCCGGACCAGACTTCTGTAACATACAGCTATGACTCGGAAAACAGGATGATCAGTGCTACGGACTGGAATGGGAATAAGACTTTCTACGAATATGATGCCATCGGAAATATCAAAAAAACCATAAGACTTGATGGAAGCATACTGACAAAAGAATATGATGCTATGGGGCGTCTTACCTCAGCAGTAGATAAGAGCGCATCACAGGAACTGATAAACAGCTATGAATACAGATATGATGCAGCAGGAAGACTGACCGAGGAAATATCAAAGACTGACAATGTAAAATATCAGATGACTTATGACAGTCTTTCAAGAGTGACATCCAGAAAGATCATGCCTTATGACAAGGTGGCAGACGCAAAAAAAGCCAGCAATACAAGGATGTTCTTCAGGACCTATGACCTGCTTGGGAAAACCGTTTCCTTTGTGGAAGACAGCAGCATACCGCTCTATGAAGAGAACTTTACATATGATGCGGCATGTAATATCATAATGTCAGAGGACGATGGAACAGCCACTTCCATGGCATATGACAACACGAACAACCGTCTGACTGCGGCAAATACATCAGCAGATGCATCGGCATATACCTACGATCCTGACGGAAACATGACCAGCGGGCAGTTTGGCGGAAATACGATGAACCTGCAGTATGACTCCAGGAACAGACTGACATCAGCTGGTAATTGCACTTATTCCTATGATGCAGATAATGTGAGGGTGTCGGGTACAAAGGACGGATATAGGACAACATATGCATATGATACAGCATCAGGCAGAAGCCAGCTGCTGATGAGCACAGGCCAGGACGGCAGTGCCACGAAATACGTTTATGGAGCCGGCGCCCTGATCAGCCAGGAATCTTCTGCAGGATACCGTGTCTTCCACTATGACCTGAGGGGAAGCACGGCAGCACTTACGGATAAGACTGGAACGGTAACGAACAGATACCAGTACAGCACTTATGGAAAAGTTGCCAGGGTCCTTGGGGATGATGTCACGCCATTCCTCTACAATGGCCGTGACGGCGTGATGACAGAAGGCAACGGCCTCTATTACATGAGGGCCCGTTACTACAGCCCTGATCTTATGAGGTTCACAAATGCCGATATCCTCCAGGGAAGCATAGAGAATTCCGATACAATGAACCGCTATGCCTTCGTGCAGGGCAATCCTGTATCCATGATAGACCCATTTGGACTCTGTGCAGAACCAGGCTCCTCATCCAGTAGCTCGGGCTTCTCCTGGACAAGTGTACAGAAGGGCTTCGAGAACGCCTGGGGAGGAGTAAAGGACTACTTTGGAAGCTGGAGCGCCGTAGACTGGGGCCACACCACTCTGGATGCAGCAGGAATGATTCCCGGATTCGGGATAATATTCGACGGCGCAAACGGAATCTGGTACCTGGCAGCAGGTGATATCTTAAATGCCGAACTGTCGGGAGCAGCCTGTATCCCTGTGGTAGGTGAATTTGCCACCGGAGGAAAATTAACGGTAAGGGCCACATCAAAAGCCATAAGCATGACAGCCAGGCATGCAGATGAAGCAGCAGAGGTTGCGGAGTTTGTGATAAAGAATAGTGATGAGGTTGTTGAGGGTGGAAGCAGTGTTTATGATTTATTGAAAGCACGAGGTATTCCAACAAGCTTAAGTGATGAAGAGATTGAATTCGCTAATTCCTTGGATTTGAGGATGCAAAATGGTGGGAGCAAAACTATAAGTACTCTTACTGATGCACAGAAGAGTAGACTAAATTCATTGGAAAATACAATCAATGACCATCTTACAGAAGGAGATTTTAGTGGAACTTTAAGGGATTTACAAGGCAATCCAGTTCCTAATGGAAAAGGTGGGTATTTTGACCATTTGGCAGAGATGAAAGATTCATATGTAGGTCTTAATAAAGTCAGAAAGGGATTGGAAGGTTCATTGAAAAACCCCAATTTATCAGATATCGATAGAACACTATTGCAAGAAGGACTAGATAATGCAAATTCCTATATTTCAAGAATTCAAGACATGTTTAAACCATTTGGAGGTATTAATTAATGGGAGATGAACAGAAGATAAAAGATATTTGGGGATGTAGCTATATAGAAAGCGAAGTAGAATTGTATCCATTGCAAAAGTGGTATAACCAATTGATAGATAAGAAGGTTTCGGAAATAGAAGTTTCGGATGTACTTCGGATGATTAGACAAAACGAATTTATAGATATTGCGATACAAAGAGCAGTGAAGTTTTTAAAGGAAAATCCTTTTGCAGGTGAAATGTATGAAGGAGAGTTATTAGAAAAGATGTCCACGTTGGAAAGAGGCGCTTTGAAACAATATATACAAGAGCTTAGGGAAGTTTTAGGAGTTGCATTGATTAAAAATAAAACATATGAATGGCTGGATGAAGAAGAAAGGAAAGATTTTGAAAAAGTGATAGGTTACTTTTTGGATAAAATTACAGCTGATTAATTTTTAATCACATACAGAAAACATATGGATATAATGAATCCGGACTTCTTTCTGTTTCAACAAATGCAAGAGGACAGCAGACAGGCTATGCCTATGACAAGGCCGGACGTGTAACAGGCATAACTGATGCAGAAGGCATCACAACATTTAAATATGATGCAAATGGAAATGTGACTGAAAAGACAGATTCCAAAGGAACTATCAGAACGGCCTATGATAAACTTAACAGGGTATCTGAAAAAACTGATGTAAATAACAAGACAATAAGATACACCTATGATGCGGCATGCAACCTGATTGTCCTTACATATCCGGACGGAACTTCTGTAAGATACAGCTATGACTCAGAAAACAGGATGATCAGTGCCACGGACTGGAATGGAAATAAGACTTCCTACGAATATGATGCCATCGGAAATATCAAGAAAACCATAAGACCTGATGGCAAGCAGGAGCAAGCTGTTAATTAACCCAGGCCAGGATGGAAAGATAGTAAAATACATTTGTGGTGTCGTGCCCTGATCAGCCAGAAAATTTTTGAAGGATACCGATAAATGCCGATATCCTTCAGGGAAGCATAGAGAACTCCGATACCATGAACCGCTATGCCTTCGTGCAGGGCAATCCTGTATCCATGATAGATCCATTTGGACTCTGTGCAGAACCAGGCTCATCATCCAGTAGCTCGGGCTTCTCATGGGCAAGCGTACAGAAGGGCTTCGAGAATGCCTGGGGAGGCGTAAAGGACTACTTTGGGAGCTGGAGCGCGGCAGACTAGGGTCACACAACCTTAGATGCGGCAGGAATGATTCCGGTATTTGGAATTGTATTCGACGGCGCAAACGGAATCTGGTACCTGGCAGCAGGCGATACCTTAAATGCCGGCCTGTCGGGAGCGGCCTGCATCCCTGTGGTAGGTGAATTTGCCACCGGAGGGAAATTAACCGTAAGAGCCACATCAAAAGCCATAAGCATGACAGCCAGGCATGCAGATGAAGCAGCGGAGGTTGCGGAGTTTGTGATTAAGAATGGTGATGAGGTTGTTGAGGGAACAATAGGAACTGTAAGCAGGGGAAAACTATCAGATTACTTAGGAGTACCAGAATATAGCAATAATGGTAAGTTTTACTCAGTAGAAAATGCTAATGGTGGTAAAGTATATGTTTCAAATGATCCAATAGATCAGTCACACTTTGAGGATATCCCATATTTTGAAGATGGGAATGTGAATATACTTTCTGGTGTGCATGGAGATGAATTTGGAAATCTTCATTTTGATGATGATGCAATAGAATTTTTCAATCAGGATGTAAATAGATTTAAAAATATGTCTAATGTCAATGTCTATGATATGAGTAAAATGGAGGGGGCTTCCATTTATGAAATGATCAATTCGGGTGATACAACTATATTAGGATGGTGTTGGAGTGAAAATTATTCGTTGGCTCGAACGGTAAAACCAAAAAACTAGCTTAGACCAGGAGGTTTATAATGACATATTTTAGCGAACTTTCAAAATATAAATATATGTGGGAAAAAGAAATAAACACTTTTAATGTCGGTTGGTTAGAGGGGGAGGGGTTTCCAAGAGGTATAGTGCCGGATGGATTTATTAAAAATCTTTGGGAGTATGTTAAGTATCCTGTATTTATGACACGAGGATTTCATAAAAATATTGAATTAGACGGAGAAAAAACCCGAATAATTGTCAACTGTCAAGGCTACACCATACGTTTAGGAAATGCAGAAATAAGAGTGGTGGATTCAAAAAATGATAAGATTTATGCATCACCAAATCTTATCATGCATTATATTGTTAATCATAATTACTTACCACCAAATGAGTTTATAGATGCAGTAATGCTAGGACCTAAACCTAATTCTGAAAAGTATGGTAGTGTGATTTCAAGTATTATTTGTGATAATGAAAGAAAATTTAGGGGAAGTGATTATTGTCTTTATTGTGGAAGTAATAAGACATATTATGGATTTAGTCACAGAAATGATAATGATGAAAGTGATTCAAAAATATTAATAACATCATACAAAGAGACGGATACGGTTAATAAATTAAAAGAAAATACACTCCAAGATAAAATATGCTTGGAATGTGGAAAAAGATTCACTGTTCCTTATTAGATTAAGTGAACCATTTTTAAACTTCTTCAACTGGACAAGCAATGGACTCTACACTAATAAGTTTGTATCACAAACACCTATAACTGCCGTGGTGAAGCAGCCACCCATACAGATGCAAATGGAAATGTGACAACACTTGCATACAATGGAAATGGGAAAATCAT
>NZ_FMKA01000073.1:2298-3965 GCF_900096945.1 Anaerobium acetethylicum
ACAAACATGTACCTTGAAAACTACACATTGAAATATTCAAAAATCGAAAATAATCGAAAGATTATCGAGAGACATCCGAGGGCTTTGCGAAAGCAAAGCAAAAACGCAGAGATAACATCAAAGCAGACAGCAGGAGACTGCTGGTTATAACCTATGGCCTTGGTGAGTACAACGCTATGTACGAGCCTTAAAAATGGTCAAGCTAATAAGAGCATAGGGTGGATGCCTTGGCACTAAGAGCCGATGAAAGACGTGATAAGCTGCGAAAAGCTTCGGGGAGGAGCAAATATCCTTTGATCCGGAGATATCTGAATGGGGAAACCCAGCTGGAAAGACTCCAGTTACTGCATGGTGAATACATAGCCATGCAGAGGGAACCCGGGGAACTGAAACATCTAAGTACCCGGAGGAAAAGAAAGAAAACTCGATTTCCAAAGTAGCGGCGAGCGAAATGGAAGGAGCCTAAACCGGAATGCGTGCATTCCGGGGTTATGGACCGCAACAAGTGACACGTATGATAGCAGAAGGGTTTTGGGAAAGCCCGCCAGAGAGAGTGAAAGCCTCGTATGCGAAATCAGAAGTGAGCGAGCGGGATCCAAAGTACCACGAGACACGAGAAACCTTGTGGGAATTCGGGGGGACCACCCCCCAAGGCTAAATACTACTTAGTGACCGATAGCGCATAGTACTGTGAAGGAAAGGTGAAAAGAACCCCGGGAGGGGAGTGAAAGAGAACCTGAAACCTTATGTTTACAAGCTGTGGAACAACTATTTAAAGTTGAACCGCGTACTTTTTGTAGAACGGTCCGGCGAGTTACGCTGGCTGGCAAGGTTAATTACTTAAGGTAAGGAGCCGAAGGGAAACCAAGTCTTAATAGGGCGCAGAGTCAGTCAGAGTAGACCCGAAACCGGGTGATCTATCCATGTCCAGGTTGAAGTTGCCGTAAAAGGCAATGGAGGACCGAACACACATCCGTTGAAAAGGGTGGTGATGAGGTGTGGATAGGGGAGAAATTCCAATCGAACCCGGAGATAGCTGGTTCTCCTCGAAATAGCTTTAGGGCTAGCCTCGATAGAGTCTTGCGGAGGTAGAGCACTGAATTTCCTAGGGGGCGTCAAAGCTTACCGAAGAATATCAAACTCCGAATGCCGTACAGATGCTTATCGGGAGTCAGACTACACGAGATAAGTTGGGTAGTCAAAAGGGAAAGAGCCCAGACCACCGGCTAAGGTCCCAAAGTGTGTGTTAAGTGGAAAAGGATGTGGGATTTCGAAGACAACTAGGATGTTGGCTCAGAAGCAGCCATACATTAAAAGAGTGCGTAATAGCTCACTAGTCGAGAGGTCCTGCGCCGAAAATGTCCGGGGCTAAAACACAACACCGAAGCCGTGGAATGCACGAATGTGCATTGGTAGAGGAGCATTCTTAAAGCGACGAAGCAGTACCGTAAGGAGCTGTGGAGCGTTAAGAAGAGAGAATGCCGGAATGAGTAGCGAGAGGAAAGTGAGAATCTTTCCGGCCGAATATCTAAGGTTTCCAGAGTAAAGCTGATCTGCTCTGGGTAAGTCGGGGCCTAAGGCGAGGTCGAAAGACGTAGTCGATGGACAACAGGTTGATATTCCTGTACTGCAATATAACAGAACTGTGGGGACACAGGGAGAAAGTC
>NZ_FMKA01000073.1:4150-5377 GCF_900096945.1 Anaerobium acetethylicum
TCAAGTAGGGAAGCTGGCGGGCTCACTGTCAAGAAAAGCCGCTATTGTTTGTATTGTACCCGTACCGTAAACCGACACAGGTGGATGAGGAGAGAATCCTAAGGCCGACGGGAGAAGCATTGTTAAGGAACTCGGCAAAATGACCCCGTAACTTCGGGAGAAGGGGTGCCACAGAAATGTGGCCGCAGAGAATAGGCTCAAGCAACTGTTTAGCAAAAACACAGGTCTATGCAAAACCGCAAGGTGAAGTATATGGGCTGACGCCTGCCCGGTGCTGGAAGGTTAAGGGGAGTACTTAGCGCAAGCGAAGGTATGAACTTAAGCCCCAGTAAACGGCGGCCGTAACTATAACGGTCCTAAGGTAGCGAAATTCCTTGTCGGGTAAGTTCCGACCCGCACGAAAGGCGTAATGATTTGAGCACTGTCTCGACAATGCACCCGGTGAAATTGAAATACCAGTGAAGATGCTGGTTACCTGCGCCAGGACGGAAAGACCCCATGGAGCTTTACTCTAGCTTGATACTGGGATTCGGTATTGCATGTACAGGATAGGTGGGAGACGGAGAAGGCATGACGCCAGTCATGCCGGAGTCGCTGTTGGGATACCACCCTTGTAGTATTGGATTTCTAACATGTGCCCGTGATCCGGGCAGTGGACAATGTCAGGTGGGGAGTTTGACTGGGGCGGTCGCCTCCGAAAGAGTATCGGAGGCGCTCAAAGGTCTTCTCAGAATGGTTGGAAACCATTCGCAGAGTGCAAAGGCATAAGAAGGCTTGACTGTGACACCGACGGGTGGAGCAGGTAGGAAACTAGGACTTAGTGATCCGGTGGTATAAAGTGGGATTGCCATCGCTCAACGGATAAAAGCTACCCTGGGGATAACAGGCTTATCACTCCCAAGAGTTCACATCGACGGAGTGGTTTGGCACCTCGATGTCGGCTCATCGCATCCTGGGGCTGTAGTAGGTCCCAAGGGTTGGGCTGTTCGCCCATTAAAGCGGTACGCGAGCTGGGTTCAGAACGTCGTGAGACAGTTCGGTCCCTATCCGGCGTGGGCGTAAGATATTTGAGAGGAGCTGACCTTAGTACGAGAGGACCGGGTTGGACGAACCGCTGGTGTATCTGTTGTCATACCAATGGCATGGCAGAGTAGCCAAGTTCGGCAGGGATAAACGCTGAAGGCATCTAAGCGTGAAGCCCCCCTCAAGATGAGATATCTCATAGCA
>NZ_FMKA01000074.1 GCF_900096945.1 Anaerobium acetethylicum
AGCGTTGGAATATAAATTGTAGAGCCGTATACGAGACCCGTACGTACGGTTCAATGAGAGGGAAATAATACTAGCTATTATTTCTCTACTCTATTGGAAACAAAAGAAACTGATATTTAGTAATTAGGAGAGGTGGTGACTTAAATGGAAGAAAAAAATTCAATGTGTTCCAATTGGCAAGGAGACCAGGGAATAGAGAGTGATAAGGATAATAAACATGAGAAAATAGCTGTTATTCCACTAAATCAGCTGAAAGATTTCAAAAATCATCCTTTCAAAGTGGAACTAAATACTGAGTTGTTTGAACTGATGCAGAGTATTGAAAAGGAAGGAGTATTGGTTCCGTTGCTGGCAAGACCTAACCCTGAGGGAGAAGGTTATGAGATTGTAGCTGGTCATAGAAGAAAGGCTGCATGTGAGTGGGCTGGTATAACAGATGTACCTGTTGTTATTCGTAATTTTGATGATGAGCAGGCAATTATCGCAATGGTTGATAGTAATCTTCAACGAGAGAATATCAAACCGAGTGAGAAAGCTTATGCCTATAAGATGAGATTAGAGGCAATGAAAAGGCAGGGACAGAGGACGGATTTAACTTCGGACCAAGTTGGACCGAAGTTAGAAGATAATCCAACACTTATGGTTAAGAAGCTTGAAGCTGGTTATGACAAGGATGGCATATGGAACATAACAGAAGGCGATGAAATTATTAATAGAAGGAGTAATGAATTATTAGCAAAACAAATCGGAGAAAGCACTACTCAGATCAAACGCTATATTTGCCTGACAAATCTGGTTCCTAAAATTCTTGATATGGTAGATGAAGGAAAGATAGCATTTACTATTGCTGTGGAACTTTCTTATTTAAAAGAAGAAGAGCAGTACGAACTTCATGCAGTTATAGATTTAGAACAATGCACGCCATCCTTATCACAGGCAAATCGTTTAAAGCGAATGAGCCAAGCAGGCAATTTAGATATGGATGCCATGTATGATGTTCTAGGAGAGGAAAAACCAAACCAGAAGGTACAAATCAAGATACAAGCTGAGCGGTTGGATCAATATTTCCCAAGTAATTATACAGACAGGCAAAAGGTTGAATTAATCGAAAAACTAGTGAAGAGTTGGCATGACCTACGTATACAGAAGAGGTAGTTCAATGATATTTAGAAGGAGGAAGCGTATTATGGAAGATAATCATATTGAAGTAATAGGAGTAGATCATGGTTGGGCCAATTGCAAAACGATTGGAAGTGTCTTTATTTCGGGCGTGAAAGAGATTTCAACAGAGCCGGCATTGTATGATAATGTCTTGGAATATGAAGATAAGTATTATAAAATCGGCGGTGAGAGATTAGAAGTTAAGGAAACAAAAGTTACAGATGAAAATTATTATCTGCTAACACTGGCAGCTATTGCAAAAGAACTAAATCGAAGGGGAATGAGAAATGCCAATATATTTTTGGCCGCAGGACTTCCGCTTACTAAATTTGGTAAGGAGAAACCAGATTTTATTAATTATCTGTTTAAGAATAAGCAAGCTACTTTTCGGTTTGAGAAGGAAACCTACCGTATTACGATTGTTAAGGTAGCAGTATTCCCTCAGTGCTATGCAGCTATGGCAGATAAAATGCCAAAAACAAACCGTAAGCAGATTGTTGTAGATATTGGAAGTTGGACAATCGATATTATGCCAATTAAAAATTGCTTACCAGATGAATCGTTGTGCGACACGATAGATGAAGGTCTAATTACCTGCATAGGTAACATTAATAATCAGTGTGTCAGACAGTTAAGTGGCAAGATTGATGAAAGTGATATTATCCAGATTATGATGGATGGAAAGAGTGATTTAGATATGGCATATCAGAAAATTGTTACGAAAGAAATTGAAGAATTTGCTGAAGGTATCTATAAGAAATTGATTGCTCATGGTTACAATCTGAATACAACACCGATTACTTTTGTTGGTGGTGGAGCAACAGTCATGAAGCTTTTTGGAAGTAGGAAGCAGAGTAATATTAATTACCTGGAAGATATTAAGGCGAATGCAAAAGGCTATGAATTTCTCGCTAAAGTATTTTTGAATTCGAAGCGAGGAGGCGGATTAAATGGCAAATCGTAAGGACGAAGGAGATTATCACAACGTAAGGTGTAGCAGGAATAATCCTCAGCATGTGTATGTGAATAAGATATTGAGCGATTTAAATATGGATATCTATAAATCTAAGAATCAGTTTATTATTGATGCAGTTGAGGCATATTGCAAAATGCTAAATCAAGATGATCTTACAGTAAATGCAACAATTGAGCGGGCTAGAAAAGAAGGCTATGTTACGAGGAAAGATTTAGATGAAATTAAAAGAGATATTTGCAGTAGAGTTGTTAAAGAAGTGCAACAGGAAGTAATATCTATGTTAGGAACTGCTTTAGCTGCAAAACAGTCAGTAAATGTAACAGAAGAAACAACTAAGGTTAAAGAAGATAACTTTGGTGAAGTAAATGATGCTGTTGTCGGCTTAGCAACAAATTGGGTTGATTAGATGGAGGTGCATTATGATAAAGAACATAATAATCAAAATTGGATGTGTTTTATTAATGATATTAAAGGGAATTGTATGGAGTGTGCTTGCAGTACTTAAGCTTTCATTGGAATTCCTCAAAGTTACACTTTTGTTATTTGGTCTTGTCATGAGAGTATTTCTTGCATTTGTAAGGGTAGGAACAGCGTAAGGAGGTGAAGCTTATGCTAGTAGCTGGATTTAAGGAATATTTAAAGAACCGCAGGTTTGTGCAGTATTTCAATAAACTGCAAAAACAGATGATTCGTTTCCTTAATGACCTTCCTTGCGAACAGACTGAATACGAAGAAGATTATGTTAGGACTCTCATGGAAAAGATAACAGTTTACGACGACAACATCATTGTTGAATTCAAATCAGGTATCGAAATACATGTCAACGAATACTTAGTAATGCAAAACCACCCGCAGCGCTTTACCTGAGTTGCGGGTTAATTATGGATGATTGGTTTCGACTTCTGTTATACCCGATACCTCATTGTGCTCATCAGGATTATGTACTCAAACTCATCAACTATAAAATTCTCTATTAATGTAAAGACTTCATGTCTTGAGTTATGCTGTTCAAGAAGAGATAGGCACTTCCTTGCGGTTGAATTAGGGTGCGGTAACTTAATTCTAACCGATGTGCGCTATCTTTGTTCTAATTTTAGGTCTAATTTTAGTATTTAGGGTCTAACACATATTGTTATTGACATTATATTCTTATTGAGATATAATACTATTAAATAATCTAGTATCAATAAGGATTGATTATATTATGAATAAACGCAAAACCATTCAACGTTCTTTAGTTCTTGAAACAGTACAAGAGTTGCAGTGTCATGCCACTGCTGAAGAGATCTACGATACAATCGTGAAGAAACACGCCAATATCAGCAGAGGGACGGTATATAGGAATTTGAACCTGCTGTCGGATATCGGCCAAATCCGAAAAATGGAAATGCCAAGCGGAGCCGATCGTTTCGACCATCAATGCCACAAACATTATCACGCAAGATGCATAAAGTGTGGCCGAGTCTTTGATGTGGAAATGGAAGTTATCACGGATTTGGAAAAGAACATAAAGAACACTCATGGGTTCGAGTTTATCGAACATGATTTGATTTTCAAGGGCATCTGTCTTGAATGTAATACATGATTAATTTAAAAGCGTTTGCCTTCACGACTCTGTGGCATGATATTATGAGTACGGGTAAACCAAGTATGTGCGCATACGGGAGCATAAAAACACCCGTAAATATATAATAATAATAGGAGAATAATTATGAGAAGTTTCACTACGTTTGATCTACAATATGCACACAGATTTTTTGGGTTCAAAGGCGAAGCACAGTATTTACATGGACATACAGGAATACTGACGATTGAAGTTGAAGATACTGTCAACATGGGAGTCAATATGGTATTTCCTTGTAATGAAATTCAGAAAACCGCTTGGGAAGTATTGCAAAACTTTGACCACGCGCTGATTTTGAGGGAAGACGATCCATTGCTTCCCGCTATTCTCGGAGTTTACGAAGCACAAGGCATTAAGGACGGTGCACCAACCAATAAGCAAAAAGGTCCAGCTTTCAAGACGGAACTTGCAACAGCGTATCCGGAATGTCGTTTGGTTGTTACGAAAGAAACAATGACCGTTGAAGGTATGATTAAAATAGTTTATGATTTACTAAAAGATAAACTAAATATAGCTAAAATCACATTTACAAGCGGAGTAAATGGCGCTACAGAAGAATATGAGCCCCAAAAGGATAGTATAGACCGTTGCCCGTTATGCGGCATTGCGTTAAATGAAAATGGCGTATGCCCTAAATGCGGATACAAGAAATAGTCTAAATGTTATTTTAAAATTCAATCTTTGGAACTTGAACTGAACTAATCAGGCACTCTATGCCAATTTGTGTAGAGTGCCTTGATTTTTTTGTTTATTAATTAACATCAACCGTAACAGCGGAATTAAATTTCAAGGTGACATGCAATTTTCATTGCTTTGATTTGTCATTTTGTAATCCGACTGATGTTGAGCGGCGCTCTCTGTTCCGGTCAAACTGCACGTTGTTTTCTCGGAATTTCAGTAGCTTAGTGGCATAGTCTTTTCTGGAAAGCGCTCTG
>NZ_FMKA01000078.1 GCF_900096945.1 Anaerobium acetethylicum
AACTGATTATCCGAGAAGTATTAATATTCGAGAAGATTACTTAAAGCCTTTTTGTTTAAAGTATTTTGAAAGAATCTTCTCGAATAATAGTATCTAGTTTATCCTTATTGTAAAACATTTTACAATAAGGAGGATTTGCAATTATGCAGGAACAATTCAAATCATTTGATACTCTGGAGAGAAATCTTCTAGTCAAACTCGAAGCTCGAGGATGTACTTCTATAACCGTTACTGGATATAGATATTTGTGTAACAGTATTATTTTATGGTTGAAAAATAACGGATTTGAGCATTACAGTGAAGATGGTGGCAATTCATTTTTACAAGATTATTTAACAAAACATGGAAAAAATCAGTACTATACAAATCTGAGAACAGTTGTATATCGCTTAAATGATATTGTGAATAATGAATGGAAAGAGGTGCATTCGGATAAAGGAAAGCATTTCATTCTTTCTGATGAATTCAGTTCAATTATTGCTAACTATTGTGATAATGCAACTGATATAGGTCGCGCTGTTGGAACTATATACAATAAGAAATACGTTATATCCTGGTTTTTACATGAAGTAGGTAAGTTACAGTGTAATTCATTAGACCTATTATCTCCCCAAATAATTACACTTGCATGTACAAGGATATCAGATCATAATCTTTGGGGTGAAATAAGAGTATTTTTAAGATATTTAGTTGAAGCAGGTGAAATTAACGCAGATTATTCAACGCTTATTCCACATTACAGTAAACCATATGTAGTGCCAAGCGTATATTCGATTGATGAAATTAAACGAATTGAAAATTCCATTGATACTGGTACTGTTCAAGGGAAACGAGACTACGCAATTATACTTCTTGCTTCAAGAATGGGAATGCGTTCAGGCGATATTATAAGATTAAAAATGGGAGATGTAATAAACCGGAATGAGATAAATATTATCCAAGAAAAAACCGGAAATATCCTTCATCTCCCACTTATCGACGAAGTTCAGTTAGCCATAGAAGATTATTTATCAGTTAGGCCTTTGTCAGTAGCTAATGAAATCTTTATAAACGTATATGCGCCGTATAAACCAATAACAACAGGGACAATCAGGAATGCTTTGAAAAAGTATATAGCTGTAGCTGGTATTGATATTGGAAATCGAAAGAAAGGTCCCCATACTTTACGGTCATCTTTAGCAAGCTCTATGGTCAATGATGACATACCCTATGAAACAGTAAGAAAAGTACTAGGTCATAGTTCTAATAATGCTATAAAACATTATGCCAGGATCGATGTAGAAAAATTAAGACAGTATTGTTTGGAACCTCCCGAGGTGTCTGGAAAATTTAAGGCTTTTTTGCAAGGGGAGGTGCTATAAATGTCAAGTGAGTTCAAATCGGTTTTTGGTGATGAAATAGAATTACATCTAATACTTCGAAAAGAAGAATTAAGTTCAGAGGCATATAGACACTACAAACATACTGTGAAACTTTTTGATGACTATCTTTACAGCATCGATTATACAGAAAAATCAATCGATGAAACAGTTGTTGAAGAATGGATTAAGGAAGTAAGTTGTGGTATTTCTGTAAATACTGCTGGTCAGCATATACATTATATTAGGAAGTTGTTTTTATTTTTGATAGATAATGGCTACCACTGCTTTGTACCCAAAACAATTATGACAAGAGATACCTATATTCCATACTTATACACGGATCAGGATATTGAAAATATTTTTAAGACTACTGATTCACTTACAGCTCCACATGCAGTTAAAAATATATACATTGAAAATGAAATGCCACTGTTAATACGTTTGTTTTTCTGCTGTGGTTTGCGTGTAGGGGAAACTATAAACATCAAGGTCGGAGATATAGACTTTGAAAAAAATCTTTTCCTTCTGCGAGTTACAAAAAAATACAAGCAGAGGTTAGTTCCTTTTGATGAAAAGTTGGCTGAAATTATTTATCTATATTGCGTTGCTATGGGCATTCTAAATGATTCAGAGGCATACCTGTTTCCCTCAAATGATAAATATACCCCACTATCAGCTAATTCTGTTGGAAATTATTATCGAATCATTCGAAGAAAAGCAGGAATTGTAAAATATCAGCAGAATAGAAATGTTCGTGGAGCTTGCCTTCATTGCTTTAGACATACCTTTGCTGTAAGATCTTTTGATAAAAACAAACGAAGAGGAATTAGTCATAGGGAATCAGTTCCATTTTTATCAACATATTTGGGCCATGACAGCCTATATGAGACTGAGAAATACTTAAAATATAGTGGAGATTATTTTGAGGATACTCTTACAAAGTTTGAAGCATTCACTGAGGATTTATTTCCGGAGGTGAGCTTTTATGAGTAGACGAAAAATAAGTTTTATGTCTCTTTTAGAAGATTACTTTGAAACATATTTGCCCTATAGCAGAGGATTGAGTGGAAATACAATTAATTCCTATAAACAAACTTTTCTATTGTTAATGCGATATATGTTAGATGTGAAAAATATATCTGCTAGTAAAATTAATTTTTCGGATTTAACATATGAGACGCTTTTAGACTTCTTGAACTGGTTGGAGACTGATAGACTGTGCAAACCATCAACAAGAAATCAGAGATTATCAGTATTATCAGCATTTTCTGAATACGCACAAAATAGAGATTTTGATGCAGCTTCTGTTTTTAGAAGTGCTATTATTAAAATTCCAGTTAAGAAGGCCAAAGCAAAACAAAGAGCTGTATTTACCAGAGATGAAATAAAGATATTATTAAATCTTCCTGATGAAAACTATGAGACAGGATTACGTGACAAAGTAATGCTTTCATTTATGTATGCAACTGGTGCTAGAGCACAAGAAATATGCGACTTAAAAGTGGGGGACATTCGAATAAGCATATCATCTGCAGCCGTCACGCTAACAGGTAAAGGCTCGAAGGTTCGCCAGGTAGGAATTTCAAGGAAACTAGTTGAATCTCTGCAAAAGTATATCAGACATAGACATATTGAAAAATATCCTGAGAGACACATTTTTTCTAGTCAGACGCATGAGCAAATGACTATTTCATGTGTTGAAGGAATTTATAAAAAGTATGTTTCTATGGCTAAGGAACAGTATTCAACATTGTTTCATGCTGATAGTTATCCCCCACATTCAATGAGACATAGCACAGCATGTCATTTGCTTGAAGCAGGAGTTGATATAGTTACAATAAAAAATATATTAGGTCATGTTTCAGTCCAAACCACACAAATATACGCTGAAATGTCTCAGGACACAGTAGATAAAAAATTAAAAGAATGGAATGAAAGTTGGTTTGGCGACAATCAAAAAATCGAGATAAAGAAAACAACAGACAGTATGCCAGGATTCCTAAAAAAGAGATAAAATATTATTCGAGAAGATTCATTAAGATGCTGTAATTATGAATGATTACAGCAATCTTCTCGAATATTAATACTTCTCGGATAATCAGTTTTATTTTAGTTCTCGAATAAAACTGATATGAGACGCAGCATTGATGGCCTCATGGCAATCATCCGGGACACCTACGAAATGGATCCTTACGCAAATGCTCTTTATATCTT
>NZ_FMKA01000080.1 GCF_900096945.1 Anaerobium acetethylicum
GAAAACGAGGAACTCATAGCGGCGATACAAAATAGTTGTAGGAGCCGCGCTGAGATTATTGCTTTCTTAGAGAGCAAGTAATCTATATCCCAATGCCATCGATTTCTAATAGGTCAGATGGCATTGAGTGGGTAAACCTTGGGAAGTTAGCAACTACATTAGATTCTTACTTACTCAACGTTTTCAAAATGAGGAATATGAATCACTTCTCCACCCTTCATTGCGGATTCGTGAGCACAGATTCCTGTACCTGTCCAATAAGCACCCATAATATCATCAATGCAGCAAGGACGGTCTTCTAAAATGGAACGGACGAATTCGTGAACAAGATGTGGATGCGATCCACCATGTCCGCCACCCTGTGCAAATGATAAGTGGGTATTTTCATTATCGTAAACAGTATTTGTTGTGAATCCAGAGATTTCCTTTGGCAGAAGATAAGCGTAATCTGGAATTTTGATTCTTTCTTCTTTGATTTCGCTTCCACGATTGGATTTTTCATTGGAATCTGAAATAATATCTACCTTTTCAAGGACTCCTGTTCTGGTATACAGTACAGGATCTTCATCAGCTAATTGCTGCCATTCAAAGCTCTTGTTTTCTCCATATACACGGAAGCATTCGGAATAGCTTCTTGCAACACCATATAAGAATCTTTCCATTTCAATTGTAATATCGCTGTCTTTCAGGGAAATGAAAGCAGATTCAAATGCAAACGGACAACCGTATTGTTCCTCCAGTTCCTTTCTTACCTTGCCAGATCCCTTTGCGTATACTTTGTCTGGTAGATGTCCTGCCAACATTAGACAAGGTGCAACAGCATGTGTTGGATGCATCAGTGGTGGAAATCCATTCCAGTAATCAGGCCAGCCTTCCATATCCTGATAATGTGCACAAGACATATACTGAAGGCGCCCCAATGCACCTTTTTCGTAGAGTTCTTTCATATATAGAAATTCTCTCTGGAAGATGGTTGTTTCCATGAACATATAGTTCTTTCCAGATTGTTTTCTAGCATGAATGACATCTTCCAATTCCTGGATGCTCATGCCCATTGGGATGGTACACCCACAATGCTTTCCTGCATTTAATACTCTTACAGAAAACGGAGCATGTGTTGCAGGCGGTGTTACAAGATGGACAGCTTCAATTTCCTCAATATCTAGAACCTGCTGAAGATCGGTAAAGCACTGTTCTTTTGGGATACTGTAACGCTCCCTTGCAATGTCAAGAAGTTTTTGGTTCTTATCTACCACATATACCTTATCAACATCCGGATGCTTGCAGTAGATTGCTACAAACTCAAGTCCGAAGCTCAATCCTACAAGAGCTACGTTTAATTTTTTCTTTTCCATTTAGAAATCCTCCTTTTTACCTTTTCTTAAAAAATATTGTATTGATTTCGTGTTTGCAGGTCTCATTGTATGCTGAAATTGATGGATATTGAATAAAGATGTTTTATCAGTTTGTGAAAAATTATTAAAAAATTGTAGAGCCTTTCTAAGAGAAGGTGTAAAATTATTTTAAATAAAACAGGTATTTGTTAAAAATTTGAAAGTGTATAAAATATAGAAAAATCTTTTGGAAATTCAAAAAAAAGAGATGAAAATCTTTTGTTCAAAAACTAAATGTATTATGGTTAAATACGTTTATGAGATTCGAAGAGCCGGCCGGTAGGAAGAATCATCTGGAAAAGGACATGACGAGTGAGATAAGAAAGGAAATGGGTATATGATGAGAAAAAGATTATTAGCAGTTGTATTATGCGTAGCGATGCTTGCCAGTTTAACGGCATGCAGCAGTTCAGGAGAATCAGAGAAACCCGATACCTCAAACAATGCTGATCCATCAAGCAGTGAAATAACTGTTATGATGGTGAATGACTGGATTGATGAGTCTACCGGAAAGGGTGCCGAATTTGTGAAGACAGTCAAACAGTTCGAAGAGAATAATCCTGGAGTTAAGATTACATTACAGGGAGCTTCCCAGCAGGATATTAAAGAAAATTTCCAAACAGCAGCATTAGCAGGGGGCGGTGCTGATGTGGTTATGATGGACAACTCGGGTCATGCAATCGATATGGCTGCCATGGGACTTCTTTATTCATTGAGTAAGATCACAACTGCTGAGGAATTAGAAAGCCAGTACCAGCCAGGACCACTGAATTCTGGTAAATTTGAAGGTAAATATTATTCTATACCGTGGTACATGGATTCCTGTGGGTTATATTACAATGCAGATCGTTTGAAAGAACTTAATCTGGAAGTTCCGACGACATGGGATGAACTACTTAATGCAGTAAAGGTTGCAAAGGAAGCTGGCTATGGCGGAATCACAACTTACCAGAGCGCATATGCATTTTACTCCTTCTTTTATCAAAATGAATGCCCTGTGATTGATACAAGCGGTGAAACTCCGGAGGTTGTAATTGACAGTGAGGCAGGAAAAGAAGCGTGGAATTATATTTGCGAGCTGATTGAAAACGACGGACTGGTGGAATCCTTCAAGGAAGCAACTACATGGGACAAAGTATACGAGAGTTTTGCAAATGGAGAGGCTACATTCTTATTAGGTGGTGACTGGTGTTCAAGCGGTGTTGAGGGAATCAATCCGGATCTGAACTATGGTATTGCACCAATGGTAAAAGAAAAGACGCAGGCAACGGTACTGGGGGGATGGACATGGAACATCAATGTAAACTGCAAAAATCCTGAGCTTGCGTATCAACTGATTCAGTACTTGAATTCCGAAGACAGCGATCCAATACTGGCAGTAGAAGGAAAAATTTCGGCAAGAAAAGATTTCGACTATGACAAGGCGTTGGAAGGAAAAGACAAGCTCAAAGTATTTACCGAAGAATTCCCATATACAAAGGCAAGACCAGCTGTTATTAATGAAAAATCCGTTGATGAAATGATCACTAATGCAATCTTAGAGGCTGATTATAATCATATAGATCCGGATACGGCATTACAGAGTCTATCAGATAAAATCAACGAGAATATTCAGTCAAACTATAAATAACTCAAACTTCGCACATAGATTTTGACTATGCACCGTGAAAATTCAATACCTGGCAGTTATTCAGTTATCAAAGCTCAGAGTTTATGTTGCTAGAAGTTTCGATTTCAGCAATGTTGGTATTGCATTCATAAATGCATCCACCAATTCATCGATTTTTTCATCTGGTAACTCAACATTATCAG
>NZ_FMKA01000062.1 GCF_900096945.1 Anaerobium acetethylicum
AGCGTTGGAATATAAATTGTAGAGCCGTATACGAGACCCGTACGTACGGTTCAATGAGAGGGAAATAATACTAGCTATTATTTCTCTACTCTATTATAGGAGTGAAGTGTCAAAAGCCCATTTACAAAATAATATTCGTCAATTTGCACAAGTTTTTATAATGAGGACGTTATGCAAAACATGTTGATTCGCAGCGCGCTCTCGCTTAGATGAAGACGTAGTGGTACGTAAGGCCGCAAAATACGCGGCCAAAGTACCAACGTCTTCATAAAGCTGCTCATCAATTCATGTTTTGTATCACTGTTTGATAGAGGGAGAATGTGCAAATTGACGAAGCCGAACGTTACAAGAGGGCTCTTGACACGCTAATCTTTAAAGGAAATAAATAAGTTCGTCCTATTTTACAGAAGTTTGGTATGGATGCATAATAATGTCTATAATTTGCATAAATATACAATAAATGTTGACTTTCAGGACATTTATGTGTATAATTAAAATATGCTTGAGGTAAGCGAAAAAAGAGCCGGTCAGATATATTCAAATCCGGTGTACATAAAAAAGATTGAACAGGAGCGAAAAAAAGGGTTGTAATTTGTTTTGTTCTATGATAAAATCTTTACAATTTGAGAACAAAGACCACCCCCCTAAAATTTTTGGGTTTATAGTGTCTTTTTTTTTGAGAAAAAGTAAAAAACAACAATAAGATTTTATACCTTAGCGTCAGCTTTTTTTTTGCACAAAGGCAGCAAGCCGGCAGAAAAAGAAGCTTTTTTTACAAAATATGAAAGGAATTAAGGTGGTATGATGAAGGCTTTTCTAATACTCGAAGATGGTACCGTATTTACAGGAACCAGCATTGGTTCAACCAGGGAAGTAATAAGCGAAATAGTATTTAACACATCGATGACAGGATATCTGGAGGTTCTTACAGATCCGTCCTATGCAGGACAGGCAGTTGTAATGACTTATCCTTTAATAGGAAATTACGGAATTTGCAAGGAAGACATGGAATCATCAAAACCATGGCCGGACGCATATATAGTCAGGGAACTTTCAAGACTTCACAGCAACTTCAGAAGCGAAGGAAGCATTCAGGACTTTTTAGCAGAAAACGATATTCCCGGAATCAGCGGAATCGATACAAGAGCCCTTACTAAGATTTTAAGGGAAAAAGGTACCTTGAATGGTATGGTTACAACAAATGAAAACTTCAACCTGGAAGAAACAATTGCAAAAATCAAAACATATACTACAGGCAAAGTTGTAGAAAAAGTTACCTGCAGTGAAAAGAGAGTATTAGCTGGAAATGGGAAAAAAGTTGCATTAATGGACTTTGGAGCTAAGAAAAATATCGCTAAATCCTTAAATGATAGAGGATGTGAAGTAACAATTTACCCTGCAGCAACAACAGCAGAAGAGATCATCGCAACAAATCCGGATGGAATTATGCTTTCAAACGGCCCTGGGGATCCGCAGGAATGTACAGAAATAATCAAGGAAATCAAGAAACTGTATGATTCGAATATTCCGATCTTCGCAATCTGCCTTGGACATCAGCTCATGGCCCTCGCAACCGGCGGAGATACCCACAAGATGAAATACGGACACCGCGGTGGAAATCATCCGGTAAAAGATTTAAGCACAAACAAAGTATACATTTCCTCACAGAATCACGGATATGTAGTTGATACTGATAAAATGGATCCTTCGATTGCAGAAGTAAGCTTTGTGAATGTAAACGATGGAACAGTAGAAGGCCTGCATTATTTAGGAAAGAACATCTTCACAGTGCAGTTCCATCCAGAAGCAAGTCCTGGACCACAGGATTCAGAGTTCCTATTCGACGAGTTCATAAAGATGATGGAGGTGTCTAAATAATGCCAAAGAATCCAAATATTAAAAAAGTATTAGTAATCGGTTCAGGCCCTATCGTAATCGGACAGGCAGCAGAATTCGATTATGCCGGAACACAGGCATGCCGTTCTCTTAAAGAAGAAGGCATCCAGGTAGTTCTTGTAAACTCAAATCCGGCAACAATCATGACGGATAAAAATATAGCTGACAAGGTTTATATCGAACCGCTTACTGTAAAAGTTTTAGAACAGCTTATTCTTGAGGAACGTCCAGACAGCGTCCTTCCGACTCTTGGCGGACAGGCAGCCCTCAACCTTGCAATGGAACTTGACGAGTCAGGTTTCCTGAAAGCAAACAATGTTAACCTGATCGGTACGACTCCTGAGACAATCAAAAAGGCAGAAGACAGGCATGAGTTCAAGGCTACAATGGAAAAGATTGGCGAACCATGCGCACCTTCAACGGTTGTAACGAATGTACCTGACGGTATGGCATTTGCAAACGAAATCGGCTATCCTGTAGTTTTAAGACCTGCCTATACATTAGGCGGCAGCGGCGGAGGTATCGCTGAAACAGAAGAGCAGCTGATCGACATCCTTTCAAACGGTCTCCGTTTAAGCCGTGTTGGCCAGGTTCTTGTAGAACGCTGCATCTCAGGCTGGAAGGAAGTAGAATATGAAGTAATGCGTGATGCCAACGGAACATGTATCACAGTATGTAACATGGAAAACCTTGACCCTGTAGGCGTTCATACAGGCGACAGTATCGTTGTTGCACCTTCCCAGACGCTCGGAGACAAGGAATACCAGATGCTGAGAACTTCAGCCCTGAACATCATCAGCGAGCTGAACATCACAGGCGGATGTAACGTGCAGTACGCACTCCATCCGACAAGCTTCGAATACTGTGTAATCGAAGTTAACCCGAGGGTTAGCCGTTCTTCTGCACTTGCATCAAAAGCAACAGGATACCCGATCGCGAAGGTTGCAGCTAAAATAGCTTTAGGCTATAACCTTGACGAAATCATGAATGCAATCACAGGAAAGACCTACGCAAGCTTCGAACCGATGCTTGACTACTGTGTAGTTAAGATACCAAGGCTTCCATTTGATAAATTCATCCATGCAAAGAGAACACTCGGAACACAGATGAAGGCGACAGGCGAAGTAATGAGCATCTGTACAAATTTCGAAGGCGCGCTTATGAAAGCCATCCGTTCACTTGAACAGAACATCGACAGCATGATCTACGGCGACCTTGCAGAACAGACAACGGAAGCCATCGTGGAGATGTTATGCCGCGTGGACGACAGAAGGATCTTCGTTATTGCAGAAGCTTTAAGAAGAGGAATCACATACGAACAAATCCACGAAATCACAAAAATCGATTTCTGGTTCATCGATAAAATCGCAATCCTTGTAGAGATGGAAGACGCCCTGAAGACACAGCCTCTTACAGCTGAACTTCTGGCTGAAGCAAAGAGGATCGAATATCCTGATAAGGTGATTGCAAAACTTACAGGAAAAGATGCTGTGGAAATCAAGGCAATGAGAAAAGAAAACGGCATCGTGGCAGCCTACAAGATGGTTGATACATGCGCGGCGGAATTTGAGGCGGCAACTCCTTATTACTACTCATGCTTCGGAAGCGAAAATGAAGTTCTTGAAACCCATCCTAAGAAGAAAGTGCTTGTACTTGGTTCAGGCCCAATCAGAATCGGACAGGGTATCGAATTCGACTACTGCTCAGTTCACTGTACATGGGCATTCAGAGAAGAAGGATATGAAACAATCATCATTAACAACAACCCTGAAACAGTAAGTACGGACTTTGATATCGCTGACAAGCTCTACTTCGAACCGCTTACTCCGGAAGATGTTGAAAGCATTGTAGACATAGAGAAACCGGACGGAGCAGTCGTACAGTTCGGCGGACAGACGGCAATCAAACTGACAGAAGCACTCATGAAAATGGGCGTTCCAATCTTAGGAACTTCTGCAGAAAATGTAGATGCTGCGGAAGACAGGGAGCTGTTCGATGCAATCCTTGAAGAATGCTGCATTCCAAGACCTGCAGGAACTACAGTATTCACAACTGAAGAAGCCCTTAAGGCAGCAAACGAACTGGGATACCCTGTACTTGTAAGACCTTCTTACGTACTCGGCGGCGCCGGCATGCAGATTGCAATCTCTGACCAGGATATCGTTGAATTCATGGAAATCATTAATCGTACGGTTCAGGAACATCCAATCCTGGTTGATAAATACCTTGTAGGTAAAGAAATCGAAGTCGATGCAGTATGCGATGGCGACGAAATCCTGATCCCAGGCATCATGGAACACATTGAACGTGCCGGAATCCACTCGGGAGACAGTATTTCGGTATATCCTTCACAGAGCCTTACAGTTAAGACTAAGAAGGTAATCGAAGACTATACAAGAAAGCTTGCACGCTCCCTTCACGTAATCGGTCTCATTAACATCCAGTTCATCGTATGCGATGAAGAGGTTTATGTAATCGAAGTAAATCCACGTTCAAGCCGTACAGTTCCATACATCAGCAAGGTGACCGGAATTCCGATCGTAGAACTTGCAACAAAGGTAATCATCGGACATAAGATCAAAGACCTGGGATACACTCCGGGACTTCAGCCTGAAGCGGACTACTTCGCAATCAAAATGCCTGTATTCTCTTTCGAAAAGCTCCGCGGTGCTGAAATCAGCTTAGGACCTGAAATGAAGTCGACAGGTGAGGTTCTCGGAATAGCGAAGACCTTCAATGAAGCTCTTTACAAAGCATTTATCGGTGCCGGAATCGTACTTCCAAAATACAAGAAAATCATCATGACTGTAAAAGATTCGGACAAGCTTGAAGCGATTGAAGTAGGAAGAAGATTCGAAGCTCTTGGTTACAAGATTTACGCAACAAGAAGCACTGCACGGGTTCTGAATGAACATGGCATAAATGCAGAGAAGATCAATAAGATCGAGCAGGAATCGCCAAACCTTATGGATCTCATCTACTCACATGAAATCGACCTCGTAATCGATACTCCGACCCAGGGCGTTGATAAGAGCAAAGACGGCTTCCTGATCAGACGTAATGCCATTGAAACAGGCGTTAGCGTGCTGACATCACTGGATACGGCAAATGCCCTTCTTACAAGCCTTGAGAGCGCAAATGACCGGGGACTTACACTGGTGAATATTGCGGGAATCTAAAAGATTCTAAACTCTGGAATCATAAAGAGGCACAAAAGCCTTAGAATAAAGCGGGTGCAAAATATCATGCATATTTTGCACCCGTTTTCTTATGAAAAGTGCTACAATGTTATTAAAACAGGTAGCTGTGAGTGACGTGTTCCTGAGCAGCTGCGGAAAAATAAAAACAGGGGGTACGGAATTATGAATAAAATTTTAAGAGGGTTTGTCAATGAGGCAAATGGAGAACAGAGCAGTTTTTATTTTGAAAACACAGCAAAGAACATTGCATCGTTTATCCTTAAGAATGAAGCTGATTCAAGGGAAATAAAGATTGAGACGATATTCGGGGACACAGTTTTAGAAACCAGAGGCAGGGACGGAATCCTTTCGGGCGAGGAAACATACATCGATGAGGTATCCCTGATTTTGAAATCCATGAAAGCGGGAGAAAGCAAAGCAGAAGACATCGCCTACCTTGAACCGGGCAATCAGGATGGACATGATGAATTCGATTCCGCAGATCTTGTGCAGGATGAATTTGAAGATATAACGGAAGACGACCTATAATCTTTAAGAGTGGCATTTTATATGGAAAAGTATTATAATTTTGAATATGCATGAAACGAAAAGATACTCAGGAGGAACAGGATGAAAAAAATACTTGATTTAATAGCGATCGAAATAGCAGCCGCGTTCAAAGAATGTGGATATGATGAAAACTATGCAAAGGTTACTTTATCAAACAGACCAGACTTATGCGAATACCAGTGCAACGGAGCCCTTCCGGCTGCAAAGGAGTACAAGAAAGCGCCAATCATGATTGCAAATGAAATCGTTGCAAAACTTGAAGGAAGCAGCATGTTCTCCGAAACAGCAGCAGTAATGCCTGGATTCATAAATATAAAATTAAATACAGATTTCCTTGCAGATTATATTTCGGGCATGGGAAGCGAAGAATTTCTGGGATGCGAAAAAACAGAAAATCCCAAGACAATCATAATCGATTACGGCGGACCGAATGTCGCTAAGCCTCTCCACGTTGGGCATCTTCGTTCAGCAATCATCGGCGAAAGCATCAAGAGGATCGGCAGGTTTTTAGGACATAACATGATCGGTGACGTCCACCTCGGCGACTGGGGTCTCCAGATGGGACTTATTATAACGGAACTAAAAAAACGCCAGCCGGATCTGGTTTATTTTGATGACAGCTTTGAGGGAGAATACCCGGAAGAAGCTCCGTTTACAATTTCCGAGCTTGAGGAAATCTACCCTGCAGCCAGCGGACGCTCGAAAGAGGATCCTGAATTCAAAGAAGAAGCCATGCAGGCGACTTTCCTTCTTCAGAACGGCACCAGGGGCTACATGGCATTGTGGAACCATATTCTGAATGTTTCCGTGAACGACCTTAAGAAAAACTATGAAAATCTGGACGTATCCTTTGAATTGTGGAAGAAGGAAAGCGATGCCCAGGCATACATTCCTGAAATGGTAGCATATATGAAAGAGGGCGGATATGCCCACATCAGCGAGGGAGCGCTGGTAGTTGATGTTAAGGAAGAGACTGACACGAGAGAAATTCCTCCGTGCATGATTTTAAAATCAGACGGCGCATCCTTATACAACACTACTGACCTTGCAACGATCGTAGAGAGAATGAAGCTCTTCAACCCGGACGAGATTATCTATGTCGTTGACAAACGCCAGGAACTTTATTTTGAACAGGTATTCCGCTGCGCAAGGAAAACGAAAATCATCAGGGATGACACAAAACTGAAATTCTTAGGGTTTGGAACCATGAATGGAAAAGACGGAAAGCCGTTCAAGACAAGACAGGGCGGCGTTATGCGTCTTGAAAACCTCATTTCAGACATCAACGAGGAAATGTACAAGAAAATCAACGAAAACCGTACTGTTTCAGATGAAGAAGCAAGGGCTACGGCCAAAATCGTCGGCCTTTCAGCTGTAAAATACGGAGATCTGTCAAACCAGGCATCCAAGGATTATGTGTTCGACGTTGACAGGTTTACCTCCTTCGAAGGAGATACAGGTCCGTATATTTTATATACGATCGTCAGGATCAAATCAATTCTTGCAAAATATGCAGAACAGAATGGCGGGCAAGCACTGGCGGAAGATAAAACAGTAATGCCTGCAGCCAGCGAAAGTGAAAAGAGCCTCATGCTTGAGCTTACAAAATTCAATTCCATGATGGAATCAAGCTTCGAGGACATCGCGCCTCACAAGGTATGCGCATTCATCTACAGCCTGGCAAATGCATTCAATAAGTTCTACCATGAAACAAAAATCATTTCAGAAGAAGACAAAAACCAGCAGAAGAGCTGGATCAACCTTCTCCAGCTTACAAAAGAAGTTCTTGAAGTGTGCATAGATGTGTTAGGATTCAAAGCTCCTGACAGAATGTAATACATGAAAACGAGGCCGCATTCTTTCAACAGGAAAGATATGCGGCATTCGCTTTATAAGGGGGATACCTGTGATAAAAAATCAGTGGTATGCGGTTTTGGACGCCAAAGAACTAAAGAAGAATAAGCCGGCCGGAGTTACAAGATTTTCCGAGAAGCTTGTATTCTGGCGGGACGAAAATGATAAAATAAGCTGTATCCATGATCAGTGCTGCCACAGAGGTGCAAGTCTGAGCGCCGGCAGAATAAGTAATCATCATGTGGAGTGTCCGTTCCATGGCTTCCAGTATGATTCGACAGGAAAAGTCACCACGATACCGGCTAACGGCAAGAATAAGAAAGTACCGGGGAATTTCAAGGTAAAATCCTATCTGGCAAAAGAGGCATATGGCTTTATCTGGGTCTGGTACAGCGAGCGGAAATCGGATGTCCCAGAGATTCCATTTTTTGAAGAACTGAAAACGGGATTTTCCTATGGCGGATTTCAGGAACAATGGGGAGTGCATTATACCAGGGCAATTGAAAACCAGCTGGATGTGGTGCATTTACCATTTGTGCACAAGACAACCATTGGAAGAGGGAACCGGAAACTGGTCAATGGACCGGTGGTGAAATGGAAGGATAATCTGATGACCTTCTATGTGATGAATGAGGAAGACCGGGGGCAGACGCCCCAGGATCCGGATACAATAGAAGATTATGAAAAACTATTCAGCCTGCAGCTTCAGATGCCTAATCTGTGGCAGAACAGGATTTCCGAGCAGGTCAGGATCGTTGCGGCCTTTGCACCAATTGATGAAGAAAATACGATGATATATATCAGGTTCTATCAGCGGTTTGTCAAAATTCCCGTTATAAGCCAGCTGGTAAACCGCATAAGCAATGTTTCGAATAAAATCATTCTGCATCAGGACAGGAGAGTGGTAATCACCCAGTTGCCAAAGAAAAGCGAACTTGTCATGGGAGAGAATCTGATCCAGGGGGATTTGCCGATTATTAAATTCCGAAACAGAAGAGAAGAGTTGAAAAGAAGAGCAAAAGAAAAAGAATAGTTAAAAGAAGAGAAGAGCAAAAGGAAAAGTTGAATTGCGGGCTGCACAGATCTATGGGGATGAATGATGTCTGTGAAGCCAATGGTAAATTTATCTAGATGAACGAGAGGATATAGAAAAATGAGAATTGCAGACATAAAAATCAAGGGCAAAAAGCCGCTGCTGCTGATCATAGCAGCGGCAGTTGTCCTTGCGGCAGTCGTTCTGGCCGTGTATGGCGTTACCGGTGGATTTGGAAAGACGGGAAGCCACAAAGGCGATGGTGACAATGGAGGGAATGGGAATAATGGAGGAAAGGGTTCGAAAAATTCCGGCAGTGTCACGGGAGAAGGAATCACGGATTCCAATGACAAGGAAGAAAACCACGCTGAAAAATATGCAGCCATCGACAGTTCGCTGTTTTTGGCGGCTAAAGAAGATACAGGAAACAGGACGGTTGAAGAGGGAATAAAAGAAGAACGTCATCTGGCTGAGCTGGCAGAGCAGAAGGCCAGGGCGGAGACCGAAGCAAAAGCTGCAGCGGAAAAGGCGGCAGCTGAGGCAAAAGCGGCTGAGGAAAAGACAGCAGCCGAGGCGAAAGCCGCAGCGGATAAAAAGGCCGCAGAAGCAGCGCAGAATGCGTATGTACCGCCGTCAGGAGGCACAACAGGAGGCCATATCGTTGCAATTGACGCAGGGCACCAGGCGAAGGGTAATAACGAGCAGGAGCCAATAGGTCCTGGAGCCACCCAGACGAAACCGAAGGTGTCTTCCGGTACAAGCGGATGCGTGACAGGCCTTGCCGAATATCAGCTGAACCTTAATGTCTCGCTGAAACTGAAGGCAGCCCTTACCCAGAGGGGATACACGGTTGTCATGATCAGGGAGACCAACGACGTCAATCTGAGCAATAAGGAAAGGGCGGATATTGCAAACCGCTCGGGAGCGGAAATCTTCCTGAGGATCCATGCCGATTCCTCTACGGACAGCAGCGTCACCGGGGCAAGCGTTCTATACCCTTCCCCGTCAAATCCCTATGTGGCCAGTCTGAGCGCTTCCAGCAAGGCACTATCCAGTGCGGTTGGTACACGAATGTGTCAGGCAGCAGGAGCAAAGTTCAGGGGAACCGTTGCCAGCGACACCATGAGCGGCATAAACTGGTGCACGATTCCGGTTGCAATCGTGGAGATGGGCTTCATGAGCAATCCCGATGAGGACAGGAAGATGGCTTCCGACGACTACCAGAACAGGCTGGTGCAGGGAATGGCTGACGGGGTTGACGAATACTTTGGGAGCAGATGATTTTTTAAAGTTCGCTCTGTTTGTCATTTGCTCATATTTAACTTGAATAGTCTGAAATAGGTGAGCCACACCTGTGTTTTTAAAAAACCCCCGTCTAATGAATAGAAAACTAATTTTATCCATTAGATGGGGGTTTCTGATTTGTTATTTTTTTGGCAACGTGTTTTGATAAATAGTCCCAAAGATTTGAGAGTAAACAATCTTAATATTCGCTTCATTTTCAATATTTTTATATAAGCCATATCCCCAGGAATTAAATGAATCATCCTTATATAGGAATCCCATGGCATATGTCAGGTCCTCACTCGAATGTTCCATGTTTATAAAGAAGAATGGAATTTCAGACTCCTTACAAAAAGTTGTATATTTTGCTGGCACGCTGTCGTTTATGTTGTCCTGAACAATGAAAACCGCATCATACTGAGAAGCAAATGCACTTTTTTTACAAATAAATTTGCGCCAGAAAAACATTGACAAAATGCAGGAATAAGGTTAATATAATTTCAAATAGTTATATAAATAAAACCGATGAGCAAGAGAAGTAACCTTTTGAAACATTTACAGAGAGCTGCAGGTGGTGGGATTGCAGTATTGGGAAGAATGGCGAATGGGCTTGCGAGGGCAAACTGAAATGATAAAAAGTAGGGGCGACGGGTGCTGGACGTTATAGCAGCTAATGTATGTTTGTACATAATGAGAGCATTCGGAAGAATGAATTTAGGTGGTACCGCAGAAGAGTATATCTCCTGTCCTATAGGTTTATAGGATAGGAGTTTTTTGTTGTGTGCCAGGCATGGCACTAATCTAGCTGGTGAAAGTCCAGCCACGGGTATTTACCGCCAAGTGTAGTGAACCACAAGTTGGTATCAGTAATG
>NZ_FMKA01000081.1 GCF_900096945.1 Anaerobium acetethylicum
TACCAATGGCATGGCAGAGTAGCCAAGTTCGGCAGGGATAAACGCTGAAGGCATCTAAGCGTGAAGCCCCCCTCAAGATGAGATATCTCATAGCAAAAGCTAGTAAGACCCCTTGAAGACGACGAGGTGGATAGGACAGAGGTGGAAGCATGGCAACATGTGTAGCTGACTGTTACTAATAGGTCGAGGGCTTGACCATAAACACTTGACAGTATAATTGTTAAGTAAATGGTTCATAGGATAGAACAAAAATGGATGATTGAATAGTTTGAGTGTGTAGTTTTGAAGATACATGGATTGAATAAATGGATTATAAAATCTGAAGCAGCTTGTGGCTGCTTTTTTTTTATTTCATAGGAAAGTTCATCCCATGAGATAAAAACGCTCCGCGTGGAGGTGTACTCGCACGATGGGAATTGTGTCGCAAAAGCGACCGTACTTGGCGCGAGAGTCTGCCTTGGCAGACTCCTTGTCCTTTCAAGAAAGCAGAATCAAAAATCAATAAAACGTAAAGCGCCTCCAAATGACGGTTTTTATAACTGCATTTGGGGGCGCTTTGTATGTAAATGGCTCGTTTGAAATCGTGAGATACTCTATCACCCGGTAATTGCAGCATCAGCAAAAAATTCCGGAAGATGAAAATTTGGAGCATCAGACTGTATGGGAGAATAACTTGCAAAATGCGTGTTTTTTTCTCCCTCTGCAATCTTATAGAAATTCAGCTTGAGACGGGTTCCTTCAGATATTGTTACAGAAGGATAATAAATCTGAAGCAGAGAAACGGGTATGAATAAATCAACAGACCAGTGGTCTGCATTTTGAAAACATGTTCGGGTAATCATCTTCAGTTCATCTGACTTTAATGAGACACGATCCGAACGACTGGAACCGAACTGGCCAAGCAAGGCGCCTGCTGAATTGAACTCCAGATTCATATAACTGGAATTTTCGGATTCAAACGAAAAAAAGAATTCCATTGCGCTATCAAGATAGACAGGATCTGAATCATGGTGATAGATACAGACAGGATCATTTTCCTGACAGGACATATGCAGGAAGAATCCCTGGTCGCGGATGAATCCCAGCTGTCCGGATGAAGCGGGACGATAAGAACCGCCCCAGTTAAAATGGTCAACATGAAAAGCAGGACATTCTGATATCTGGTCAGAACTTTCTAATGATTTTATCAGGTATTTCATAATGTTACCTCCTGGGTGTGAGTTTATGTATGCGACAACTTGCTGTTTTCCTGGTTCCAATGACTGCAGTGAAAAGCAAAAAACACAGGTGTAGGAATGATGATAAAAGAAGTGGATGCATCAGTTGGTCGGCCAATCATATATCTTTGAAAAAACGGATAAGTGACAATGTTATATCCACAATGTACAATCAATACGAATTATATAGTAATCAAAAGGATAAATCAACTAAAAGGCAGTGCCATATCAGTCCAATAGTTTCGCTTTTTTCTATAATGCAGATATCTTCAAAGCAGCAGGAGTAAATGAAGTTCCTGCTACATGGGATGAACTGCCTGTAGCATATGAAAAATCAAAAAAGGATAAGGAGCTGAAATAGGTTCTATTTTAAGCCTTTGTATTGTTTTGAATTTCTGGATCTGCAATTTAGTGCTCAAAGAAGATGACGTGGAGTTCTATATGGAAGAGGATGTTGATATTATTTACGTTCGTGCTGCTTGGTTGGGTGGGAGCGGCAAGTCTTTCTGCCTCGAAAGAGATATTTACCGGAAAGGTTCTGGAATTTGGAACTGGATTGCATTTTGAGAATTATGTGAAAGCATGTACATCATCAAATGTATCAACATTTTTTATAAACTCGCTGATGTATGCTTTGATTTCCGGTGCATCTCTAAGTTTGATCTGTGCACCTGCAGCAATGTATTATCCCGGTTTGATTTCATTGCAAATAAGGCGATACAGAAAGGCTTTGTATCTGCAATGGGAGTGCCGGCAATCATGATTATTCATCCATTGTTTGGGATTGTTGCAAATTGGAATCGCCTGAATAACATCCTTGCTAACAAGGTTGCACTGATATTTATGTATGTCGGACTTAATATTCCTTATACGACGATATTTCTTTTGGCGTTTTTCAGCAATCTGCCGGGGACATTTGAAGAAGCAGCAGCTATTGGCAGATGTTCGCCGCGCTTTTTATCGTATTTTCACCTACATTTGTCTTATACATCTTCCTGTCGGAAAAGATTATTGCTGGCGTAACAGGTGGCGCAATCAAGGGATAGGAAATGAGAGGAATGCACGGTTTGAAGAAATGAATATTTACCCGGAAGGCTATTTCGGTAAGGGGAGGCGTCCTGTCTGGATGCCTCTTTTTGTGCGCCTGGCAGTGGTGCAATCTGACGGTTGAAAGTCTCGATGTTGAAAGTATCGAGTGCGGTTTGGTAGTGCAGAGCTTCAGCTTAGAGTTGGCGAAGCGTTGACAAATGGGTGTAACAATAGCAAACAGACAGGTGCTTAAGAAATATTTGTGACTGACAGAGCAGCGGAAAATATGATTGCTGGAAACAATTGTATAAAATGTTGTGAAAAAATACACAATTTATGCATAAAAGCTGTAAAAACTTTCTTTTTTCAAAGTGTTGACATATCATCCCCCGTCTGTTAAGATAGTCCTTGTCGCTGAAACGGCTTGAAATAAGCCTTACGGCACAAATTGTCGAATTTTTTTAAAAAATATATAAAAAATAAAAAAATGAAAAAACTTGTTGACAAACAAAAGCAGACATGTTAAACTGACTAAGTCGCTTGAGTGAGCAACACGAAAACGACAACACAGAACATTGATAACTGAACAGTGAAACAACCTTGAAAATTCAAAACCAGACAAAGTCTGGAAAAGAGATTTCATGATCGGCCAGGACTTAGTATCCGGCCAATCAAAGAACAGTGTCGAGAGACACGACCTAAAAAACAGTAAAATATGACCGAGTAGCATCGGCATATACGGAAAAA
>NZ_FMKA01000105.1 GCF_900096945.1 Anaerobium acetethylicum
GAAAACGAGGAACTCATAGCGGCGATACAAAATAGTTGTAGGAGCCGCGCTGAGATTATTGCTTTCTTAGAGAGCAAGTAATCTATATCCCAATGCCATCGATTTCTAATAGGTCAGATGGCATTGAGTGGGTAAACCTTGGGAAGTTAGCAATTAGTTAATATCCTGGGCTGAGAAAAGAAGTACACACTGAGATACTTCACCATCACGTCCTGCACGACCGGCTTCCTGATAATAATTTTCCATACTCTGTGGCATATTATAATGAATTACATATTTGACATTCGATTTATCAATACCCATTCCGAATGCATTAGTTGCAACAATTATAGGAGCACGGTCATAAATAAAATCATCTTGATTTTTCTTTCTAGAGCCATTATCAATTCCAGCATGACATTTTGTTACAGGAACCCCTCTTTTAAATAATAATTCTGAAGTGCATCAACATTTTTACGGGTTGCACAATATATTATACCGCTTTCATCATGATGCTTTTCAATATACTCAACAATAAAATCATCCTTCTTTTTGTCACTCTCTACAGTTAGAAGTAAAATGGTTGAATTAGAAAAAGAAAATAATCCCAAGCATGAACCCATGTTAAATGGAATGCGTATGTTAATCAAAAATGGTCCCCCAATCGGTAAGGCACCTTGGCTAATAATTGCAGCAGAAAGGCGGGGATTCCCATCCAGAGAGGAGCAAGCGATTGCATATTGTATGGAAAATATGTGGTTAAAAGCTACATCACTGGGTTTAGGGATTCAATTAGTGTCCGCCATTAGTGATTTAAATTATAATTCACAATTTAGTGAGTTATTAGGACTTCAACAAGGTGAATTTTGTTTTGATGCTTTTTCCATTGGATATCCTGTCAAAGCATTTTCCGAAACACCTAGAAAAGAACCGGTATTATCTGTTACATGGTTTGAGTAATATAAAAAAAAAGTAAGCGATGAATATCATACCGTGTTGCACAGTCCACCCTTGGTGTCCAGTTCCCTAAATCGGCAGTAGTTCATGCTTTTCCGCTGTTATGTTTT
>NZ_FMKA01000082.1 GCF_900096945.1 Anaerobium acetethylicum
CGACATCCATCACGATCGGCTCTGTTTTAGAGGTAAATAAAAAACGTCAAAGCCAGTAAAATCAATAGATTTAGGCTTGACAGAATAGGAAGGAATTTAGAAATGGAAATGTGTTACGATGGGGCGTTAGTGATGCCAAGCAGCTATGCTGTGATGGGTGAAGAGGAAATGACTTATTTGGAGGCAGGAGAGGCATATTTATCGAACAAAGCAATTAAGGCTGTAATGATTGCGTGTGCTTTAAATCCGATTGCGACAACATTGATTTCTCTTGGAATTTACAAAGCTGTGAGCATGGTTAAACGAGCATGGACAGCTGTTTGTGCTAACCTTGGAAAATTGGGTGGGGCTATTGGATGTGTGATAGGATTTCTCTTGGGGGCATTTACGGCAGCGGCTATTGCGACTACATTGATTGATGCGCTATGGTGTGGAAAAGGGATTGAATTAGGATTTACTTGGAGACCTACACTAGATGTAAAATAATTTGAGATTTAATTTAAATTGCTTATTGTAAAATTAGTGATGATTGGGGGTTACATAGTGTGTAACCTCCAAAAGAAAAATACGGGAGAAAGCAAAGTGAAAAAATGGAGTTTGATTGTAATAAATATCATCTTCTATTTGTTGTTGCTGTTGGATGCAATAGTAACATATAAATGGGGAGAAGACTATATTGTTTTAGTTGGAATTTATATTTTCTTAGCAAGCTCGACTTTTCTATTAGAGAGGGCTTTAAGAGATAATATTATTTTATTGAAAAAATTATCATTTGCAGATGTTATAGTAAGAGTAGGAGCAATGCTACTTTATTTGACAGGGGTGTACAGTGACATGATAAGGTATATTTCTTGGTGTGGCATTGTGGTATGCTTTTGTATTAATAGTTATCTGCAGGTGAGGATATATAATGTTATTAAGAAAAAATCGATTCCGACCAGGTTTATTTTGTCATACAGTCAAATTGTTACTCAATTTAAAGAAGTATGTAGTACCAGTAATGAACATAGAAAAGAAATAGAAGAAATGCAAAGCATGATGCAGTATATAGAAAAAAGGAAAGGTATAGTAATTACGATTTGGGCAAGTTTTTACATTAACTTTATTTTGGCATCAAAGAATCAGATGGTAGAAATAATATTAATCATTATAGAATTGATTATATTTTATATATTTGTCAAATTGCAGTTACACGCTATATATTCTGAATATTTAAGCAAAAACAATGTGTTTTTTGCATGTGCAAGCGCAATTCTTGGTTGTGCAATTATCTATATGGGTACAGTTATACAGCACAACTCTAATAATTATATTAATATTTCGATTTGGATGTTAGGAATAATTTTTTGGAGTCCATATATAAATGAGAGTTATCTGTTAAAGGAACAATTAAATAATAATCTTAAAAACATAATGCAGCTATAGTAGTGAGGATTAAAAATATTTGATAAGAAAATATTTACACAATTAGAGAGCGTTTCGGTAACTCATGAATTATATCAATTGGCATGAAATAAACTTCACAGTATGTTTTAGATATCATATAGCCGGATGAAAAAGTCCCTGCTGATGAAAAATCTAGGGTTCCATATAATATTATTAGTATGAATGGTAATAATAAGGGGAAAATAGATACGAATTTTACTTTCTGGAATTTAGATGATTATAATAAATGTATTGTATCAAATATTTAGTGTCTTCTGAGCAGCCTTAAAATCATTGTTTTCACTGATTTACTCGGCATTTTATGATAAAACAAATGCAAGGGTTTTTGATTTATTGAAATGCTTTTTGCACTTTTTTTGCTGGTACAAAATTTATGGAAAAGACCTGCTGATTTTCAATCGGAAGCGATTTAATCAGCAGACACTATTTAGTCATTGAAGAGTGTGAAAAAAAACACGGAATATATCTAGCAGCATCCATTATTTGAATAATGATAAATTTGGCGTATATACTTAATACGCCAAATTTAGCAAAGAAATCTTGGCAAATGAAAATAAATTAGATGGAGATTAATAATGAATAAAATCACAACAAACCAGTCAAAGACAATAAAACTGACAAATACATTGAAATACAAATGCTTATTAAATGAAGAAGATTTTGATCTCAACATAGCAATTGAAAAGATGCAGTCATATATTAAAGTCAAAGCGGCTGCCCAAAGCGGTCCATTGATCCAATATACAAGAGCCTGCATAAATGAAAACAGCGAGATGGATATGGAAATAATTATGATGCTGCAGTGCAGCAATTATATCCACTCGGTAGAAGCCCCATATTCCATGGAGTCGGTTCTCCGTGTGGCGGACTGCATGTACTGCCGTTACATTGGCCCGGAAGACAAATTGAAATTCGCCTATGACAAACTCAATCTGGAGGCTTTCGAAAATGACATCCAGCTGAAAGGCGAGAATTATACCATATTTGTAGACCAAAATGAGGAAGAAAATACGATTATTGCCGATGTCTTTATGCCACGTGCTGATAGTTAGAGGAATGGGGAGCAGTATAGCTAATGGGGAAACAGATAAAGACACTTGAACAGCTAAAAGACAGCCGCCTTTTATATGAGAAAAAGCTGCCACGGTTTGGATATATCATATCCCTTACGGTGGCACTTCTTTTGGTTGCAGTAACAGTATGGGGGATTCATACACCGAAGACCTATGTGATCAAATCTACCGGGGTCATTCAGAGTGACACCAAGAATTACGTCATGTCACCTTATTCTGGAAAAATTTCAGAGATGAAAGCCAGTGAGGGGACAGTGGTGGAAAAAGGGGATGTGCTCTTTCAGGTGCAGAGTACGGATTTGAACCTTCAGGTCACCCAGCTTGAAGAACAGAAGAAATCCTATGAGACGAGGGCAGCCCAGTTTCAGAAGCTGGTAAAATCAATCAAGGATGACAGGAACTATTTTGATCTTACAGCAGAAGGGGTTACTGTTCACTCCGTGACCAGTAACACGCTTCGCGATGCACA
>NZ_FMKA01000083.1 GCF_900096945.1 Anaerobium acetethylicum
GTAAACGTCAAACCACTCGCCTAGGCAAAAATTCTTTTTTAGTGCATACTTAAAAAAATCAATAGAGTTTTTCAAGGAGGTACTAATCAAACATGGACCGATGTACGCATAACGTCCGCTCTACTCGATGGAAACAGATCATTCTAAACTGCCAGCAGAGACCTGCTGACAAAAGTGTAAAACAATGGCTTGAAGAGAATGATATATTGGAACAAAGCTATTACTACTGGCAACGTAAGTTTCGAAAAGAAGCCTATGACCAGATGGAGAATTCTTGTCTACCGTCCGTTCAGGACACTAATAACGCGGTCTCATTCGTTGAGATATCAGCACCTGTTCATCAGGAAGTTCCTATGGAATGCAACTCAGAAACTATCAAACCCGCAGCTGTGATCAAGACAGCGACGGTGTCTATTGCGATATCGAATGACATCTCTGATCAACTTCTGTCAAGGATTCTTCAGGAGGTAACGCATGCTTGAAGATGCAGCTGGTATTCGTCGGGTCATGCTTGCATGTGGCACGGTAGATCTTCGCAAAGGAATCGATGGTCTTGCAATGATCATTGGCGACAAATACGGTCAGAATCCATTTGAAAAAGGAACACTATTTCTCTTTTGCGGAAAGCGTTCTGATCGATGTAAAGGTTTGCTCTGGATGGGAACAGGTTTTTTATTATTATATAAGCGTTTCGAAGATGGTCGGCTATCCTGGCCAAGAACAACACAGGAGGCGGCTGAACTTACCGAAGAGCAATATAACTATTTAATGCTGGGTTTAAATCCCTTGGATCCGAAAATCAAAGATGTTGATCCTAAAAATATCTATTAACATTTGTGCAAAACAGAGAAAACAATGGCTCGTTTTTTCGCAAATCCAATGCCATACATCAGCTTAAATGCGGTATTAACAGATGACTGCCAGAGTGATTCTAATGGCTTTGCTGTCATCTTTTGAACATTGAAAGCTCTATATTTCCAAGTATCTTAATTCCGCTGCTGCGTTGCCTGGCAAAGTGGCAAAATGACGAATTCTTATGGTGCTTTGATTCGCTATTTTTTGCGATATTAGTTATAATAAGAGTAGTAAAAAATAAGGAGCAGGAATCATGGCTAATAAGCATACACTTGAAGAATTGAATAAATGCAGTCGAGAAGAATTGATTACTTTTATTCTTATGATGCAGGGACAGCTCGATTCTTTGAATGAGAACATCGAAATGCTTATTGAACAGGTTCGTATTGCTAATAATTACCGATTTGGTAAACACACTGAAAAACTTAGTTCCATTGATGGTCAGTTATCCTTCTTCGATGAAGCAGATGCAGCTTTCGATGAAACTGCAGAGGAACCAACTGAAGATGAGGTTCTGCCAGCCAAGAAAAGTACAAAGAAAAAAGGACAGCGTGAACTTGATCTGAAAAATTTTCCTGAAGAAATCATTCCACCTTACACTGTATCAGAAGAAGAACTGGATGCTTTCTATGGTAAAAACAACTGGCGTCGTCTTCCGGATGAAACATATAAGAGACTTCGTCATGAGCCAGAATCATGGACTGTAGAATTGCACACAGTTGAAGTCTATGTCGGAAAAGATGGTGATCATCAGGATGAATTCATGCGTGGAAATCGACCAAAGGATCTCCTTAAGAACAGTATTGTTACACCATCACTACTGGCATCTATTCTGAATGTAAAGTATGTTAATTCATCTGCACTAAACAGAATTGAGCAGGAGTTTGAGCGTAACAGTGTGAATATATCCAAGCAGACGATGTCAAACTGGATTGTCCTTTGTGCTAACAAGTACTTTACAGCTTTCGTTGAACGAATGAAGCAGGAACTTTTAAAACTGCATGTAACACAAGCAGATGAAACACCAACCCAAGTGATTGGTGATAGTGATCATCCGAACAGTAAATGCTGGATGTGGGTGCATCGTTCGGGCGAGCTATATAAGGAACGCCCTGTTGTGGTCTATGAATATCATAAGGGTCGAGACCACAAGATTCCTTTAGAGTTCTACAAGGATTATAAAGGGGTGCTCGTAACCGATGGTCTCCAGCAGTATCATTTGGTTGCTAAACTTCTTCCAAATGTAACGAATGTGAATTGCTGGGCGCACGCAAGACGTGATTTTTCTGATGCAGTAAAGGCTGCAGACAAGAAGAATCCTGAATCGGTAAGACAATCGGTCGCATATCAGGCACTGCAAAAGATTGCTGTGTTCTACAATGCGGATACAGAGCTGAAGGAACTAGAATCAGCTGAACGACTTCAAATACGGCAAAAGGAAATCAAGCCGCTAGTTGAGGACTTTTTCGTGTGGGTAAAAAAGCAAGTCGCCGAATGTGCGGTTCCACCGAAGAGCAAAACAGCGCAGGGATTGAATTATATCATCAATCAGGAAGTGTACCTAAAAGCATTTCTTAAAGATGGAGACATTCCAATCGACAACTCAGCCAGCGAACGAGCAATTCGAACTTTTTGCCTGGGCAAGAAAAATTGGATGTTTCATAACACAGCGAAAGGAGCGAACGCTAGTGCATTGGTGTACAGCATTTCCGAGACTGCAAAGCTGAACAATCTCCGCCCATACAACTACTTCAAATATATACTCACAGAATTACCAAAACATTGTGATGAAAAAGGAAACATCGAACCTGCTAAACTGGACTACTTAATGCCTTGGTCAGACCAGCTTCCAGAGGAATGCAGGAAACCACGCCGTTTATAAATCAAGCGGCGTTAACTTTATCGTCAGGCGGATGGTTTGACGTTTAC
>NZ_FMKA01000091.1 GCF_900096945.1 Anaerobium acetethylicum
GGTTCTTCCTCACATCTTCGTACAAACCTAATCAGGCTCGTACATAAGTTTTGCAGCTAAAAGCTTTTGACTGCATCGACCATACATTGTGCGTTTTACCATTTTTACTTTACTATTAGTACCTTCCACAAATCCATTGCTTAAGGGACTTGCAACTGCATTTTCAACAGCTGAAATATCCCTTTCCAAACCATTGGCAAATGAAGCTATTTCTTTTAACATCGATTCTTTATATCGTTCTATAAAAAGATATAGCAAAGACATATTTTTTGCAGTGAATATTTCACGGAATTCCAGAATACATTTTTCCAATTCCGGAAGTGGATTGTATTTATTCCAAAGAAACTCATGGTGACTTTGGGTAAGTTCTCCATTCATCCATAGATAATTAAAGATTCCTTTGCGCGTGATATATTCTGCTCTGACTTTTTCCGAAGCAGCGTATCCGCCACTGGAAGATACATATTTCGTAACTTCTAATTGATATTGTTTGGCCACTGAAATGACATATATGCGAATATTCCCAAGACTGCATGATACACCAAGGTCTTTTACCCGTTTGGCGGTATCAGTTTGAGTCATTCCATCAGAAATACATCTGATTATGAAATCTTTGTATTGATCTAAGGAGCTCCTTTTGTTTGAACGGCATAATACTTCTGGATCTCCATGAAGATATTTCTTGATGGTAGCTTTATTCAGATTGAATTTCCTACAAATTTCCGATTTGTTTTTACACACCTTTGCCATTTTCTGAATCTGGTGAATGAGTTTTAAACGTTTCTTCTCTGCATCCGTTAGGTTATCCACAATGGATACGATTTTTTTTACAAGGCTCATTATCTTCAGTTGGCGTTTTATCTGAGTGAGAATCGCTAGACGTTTCATTCATGATTGCTGTAGTTGCAGGAATTTCTCTGCCCAGTATTTTATTGACAGCATCCATCAGATTCTGATGCAGATGGAAACGGTCTGCAATCTGCATACAGTCGGGAAGGATTTCCTCAACAGCCTTTGCATATGCACTGGCTCGATCACGAGTTACAGTTTTTACTTGTTTGTTATTTTTTAGCCATTCTTTTAATGTGGCGCCGTCACGCCCATCCAGAATTGCAACCGGTTTATGGGTTTCTGCATCTACAATTATTGTGCCGTATTTATGACGCTTCTTAAAAGCAAAATCATCAACACCAATAACTGAACCGCATTTGGTAGTTGGTTGACGATCGTATCGTTTAATTAGTGTTCGTATAACGGTATCCCCACTGATTTTAACATTCATTGACTGAAGAATTCTTGCACAGCTTTCACAACTTGTTTCAAGAGCCAGGGTGCAGACCAAATCTACCAGGCGATTAGTCATGTAACAGTAATCGTTCAAAAAGTCACTACAGGATTCTGTAAAGCTTACAGAATTACAATCAGGATTATTGCATTTGAATTCATAAAGGGTAAGATCCAATATAACACGTTTTCCAAGTATTGGAAGGTCTTGAACTTTTTTATGATGAGTTGCATATAGTTCTCCCGATACCGAATTACAGGAAGGACATTTGCATTCCTTTGTTTTGGATTTGATATGAATTGTAATAACACTTTTATCTTGCTCTATGGACATAATATTTAAATTTTCTGGATAAAATGACTGTAAACTAATAGCATTGGCAATACTCTGCATTTTGATCACCTCACGGATATTTATTATTAGTATAACACAATCTACCAGTTATTTGCATACGTATATACGAAGATGTGAGGAAGAACC
>NZ_FMKA01000087.1 GCF_900096945.1 Anaerobium acetethylicum
CATTGGGATATAGATTACTTGCTCTCTAAGAAAGCAATAATCTCAGCGCGGCTCCTACAACTATTTTGTATCGCCGCTATGAGTTCCTCGTTTTCGTGTTTCTGCTTCTCTACATAAAGCTCATCGAGTTCAGATGCAACCTTGTCACATCTTTCTTTGAGTTTTCTGAATTTTTCCTCAGTCTCAGCTATTTTTGCTTCTATCGATTTAGTAGTTTTGGTCCGAGCCATCTTCTTCCTTTTCCTCCTTTTCCGGTTTTGCAGACTTCGCAAGTTCCATTCCGACAGCGATTGCTTTTGCGCGTATGGTATCTTCATCAAGTCCAAATGCTCCTAGTATCGTTTTCTGAGTAGCTGTAATGGCATGATCAAGCTTATAATGGCCTTTGGGCTGTTTGATCAATTCTATTTTTTCAAGTTCGCGTAACGCAGCCGGAACCGTCATATAGTTTGGTTTCTTTGACATTTCTGCCATTCGTTTTCGTAACAGAGTGTATATTTTGCTTCGAATGATTAATGCTATAAATTCGATAAAAATCTTTGATTCGAGGGCATCATTTCCGGACACTCTGAGTGAATGATTTCCTAAAAATGACTTATCACTGCAAAACAGCTTCTCTGATGCATCTCTGCTTTTATATAGCGCAAGCGCTTCCTGGGCAGACATCTTTTTTGAAGTCACGATCGTAAAGTATCCACAGAGTTGCATTTCTTTCTCAATGATATCTGCTCGCTCTTTATAGCCATAAAATTTACGTACACCCGCCTTTTCATGATAAGTTAGGTCAAAGTAATGTTCGTAGGGACTTCCAAAAGTGATTTCTTTTCCTTTATATTTCTCCATTGTGTTTTCCATACGCTGTAGCATAGTTTCTAACTGCATAAGTTCTGCATTTTCCTTGCTTGTTTTGTGATACAGATGAAAATAACTATCTTGTTCATCGTCAATATAGAGTTTTGCTCGAATTGTTGTGCCATAGGTAAGATATTCCTTTATAAAGCAGGATCTTTTTAGTTCAAACTCTCCCTTGTGATCCGTTATCAATTGGTGCACAAAAGATGCTTTCCCCTTAACCATTATGACATAATCATAGTTGCAGGATTCCATATATTTTATATTGTCCTTGCTGAAATACCCTCTATCTAGCACAAATCCAATATTCTTATAGCCATATCCTTGAAATTTTTCTATCACGTAGTGCAACTGTGATACATCAACAATGCTTCCCGGATAACTTTCATACAGTAATGGAATCTGATTATTCATATCATAAGCAACAGAGTAATTGAAAACAGGTGCACCGACATCATTCTTGGGGTGACCATATTCTGCTTTTTCGATGTCACCGGCTTTACAATTTTTATTGGTGGAGTCATAAGAAATATAAATTCTTTCATCATGATTTCTATGTTCATTCCAGCTATTTAAGAAATTCACTCGATCATCCGCTGAGATTTCTGTTAGGAATCTTGATATCGTTGAATCACTATAAATCTTATGTTCCGGTGTCATAAGTGGATGATTATATGCATACTCAGGGTAATGTTGAGCCGCATTATTTTCTGAAATAATGGAGTATGCAGCAAGATCAAGTAAAAGACCTTTGCCTCGATCATCCCAATTGTCCAGATGGTCAAAGAGTTGGTAATCTTCTGCGATTTTCTTGATAACAAGATAAGACCCAACTCTAACACAGGAACTTCTTGATGACTCATCATTTTCTTCCGGAAGTGCTACATCGGGAAAGTATTTTTCGAAATTTGGATTTGGATACATCTTGGTATCATCGCTGGATGACATCTTTCCAATAGTTGTTCTCTGAGGAACATTATACTTCTTATCAGGATTATATTTTCTCCCATAAGTGTATTCAATATATGTTGTATTTCCGCGTTTGTTTTTTGAAATCTTTCCGGTATTTTCAGGGATTTTAACAAGAAAGTTGTAATACATTTCGCACCTCCATTGAGCATGATATCCTACTCAATAATTATAACAAAAATACCACGATTTGGCAAGTGGAAATCGTGGTAAAATCCAGTATTTATGCGTGTTTTAGACACTTTTTGGAGTGCTATGAGTATGACGGTTTTGGGAAGTTAGCA
>NZ_FMKA01000058.1 GCF_900096945.1 Anaerobium acetethylicum
ATTGCTTTCTTAGAGAGCAAGTAATCTATATCCCAATGTCATCGATTTCTAATAGGTCAGATGGCATTGAGTGGGTAAACCTTGGGAAGTTAGCACTAATGGAGAAGGCGAAATACTCTGGAATAGGACAATCGGTGAAACTTTTGCTGTGATACAGAATAATAGGCCGTATTATGTTGAACTTCAGACACAGAATGTAGTTGATAATGATATGGATTTTTTTAAACAGCTTCATGAGTGCGTGTTAACACAGTGTAGCGCAGAACTTAGAAATATAGGGTTACTACAGCTTTTTGATATTGTAGGAGTGGAACTTACAGATTGTCCGTTGGTGGATTTTGGTGATATAGATTATATTTTATACCGATTACAACGAGAGATTCAGGTTCAATACGTTACCCGAAAGCAAAATTTATTAAAGACATTATATACATACATTGCCAATGATAAAAGGGATCGAGATGACATAAGCTTTAGCCTATATGGAACAAACAATTTTAATTTGGTATGGGAAAAAGTATGTGCCGATAATTTTGGAAGTGTTTTGGATGAGAAAGTTCGGAAACTTCCGTTAGGAGTTTCACCGGAATACGAAACAAAAAAGAATGATACTTTAAGAAGTATTATAGACAGGCCTGTATGGCATAGGAAAAATCCGCTAGTATCTGACCGTAATGTAGATACATTAAGACCGGATCTTATCTGCATATATCCGTGTAACGATCAAATGGATTATTGTTTTGGAATTTACGATGCTAAATATTATAGAATAGATTTTATGAAACAGACAGATAGTTGGAAAGTGACTGGACAGCCAGGTGTTGGAGATGTTACAAAACAATATCTATATCAGCTAGCATACGATGATTTTATTACGAAGCAGGGATACAAGTATGTTCAGAACATGTTCTTCTGTCCACAGGAAGAAGCTGAATCAGATTATGGGTACGTAGAAATGAAAATGCTCCATACTTTGGGTGAAAAAAATCTTGAAAATATTGCGGTTGTAAAGTTATCTGCCGATGAAATGTATGATATTTATCTTGCGAATCGGAAGATTGAAAATATATCAAAATACATTCCGCAAGTAGGTCAAAAGAGGGTTTTAAGCCAGAATTTTGCAAATAGAATGATGACATATTTAAAACGAATAAATCAATTCAGCCGTGTGGCAGAGGAAAAACTTGAAATGAAAGAAGAACGCGGCAAACTTATCTATCCAAAACAGATAAAAAGAGAATTGGGTGCAAAAATTATTTATGATGCAATTTGTCCTGTAGCAAGCGCAGTCTTCTATGGATTCGATCCATATGAAAAAGTGAATGGAAATATGGTAGCTGAGGACGTGGGCAATTCTTATTCTAAATGTGATCAGATAGCAGATGTCGCTTTGAAAATAGAAAGTATGATTAAGGAATTGTCAGAGCAGGAACTAAGAGATGAGGCCGTCTTTAGAGTGGTTCTGAAAAACTGTTTTGAAGGTTTGGATGATATCAATTCAATGGCGGAAGGAAAAAGTTTGGACAAGTTGACAGATAAGATAATGGAGTTAATAGGAGAAGTGTATTTGTAAAACAGAAAGATGCGGTTTTTAATTGTATGAGGGGGGTGTATCAATGAAAATAAGTAAATTACTCAAACTTCGCACTTGAATAAATGTCTATGCACCTTGAAAATTCAATAATAACTGGCATAAAAATAGCATGAAACCATTGGTTTTGTTATAATTAAGTTACCACACAAAATTACAAACCGGAGGGCTCATGCTATGAATAAAAGTATAACACAAGACAACCAAAATGATAACCAGGTTTCAAAATCTATCAGAAAATTTTTCTCTAGATTTCATGTTTCATCTGCTTTGAAAGCATCAAATGCATAAGAAAGGGACTCCGGTAATTGAAATCTTTCAGTATCTGTTTTTGCTGATTTTCTCCAACAGAAGCATGTACATGAATCTGCTTACAGGAAGAAATACGTCTTCTTTTGCAAAAGATATTGTTTATAGATTTACAAAAATGATTCAAATCAACGGGATCCGTTTTACATCCATTCTCGCTTCCAGAATCATCAATGATGCGGTAGTTCCTTTGGATGATAAAGAACGGGTAAATGTTCTGATTATCGATGATTCCCTGTTTTAACGTAACCGCTCCAAGAAAGTAGAGCTTTTGGCAAAGGTCTATGATCATGCAAAACATTCTTACCGCTTTGGTTTTCGCATGCTGACACTTGGATGGTCCGATGGAAGTACTTTTCTTCCAGTCAATAGCATCCTTCTTTCGTCTGAGAATGAAAAGAACCGTATCAATGAAGCGGCTCATCTAGACAAAAGAACGGTTGGATATAAGCGTCGTCAGCTTTCTATGACCAAAGGAACCCAGGCAATGCTCGAACTCTTGAAAACCGCAAAATCAGTAAGTATTCCTGCAAAACATGTCCTTTTTGATAGTTGGTTTTCTTCCCCAAGTACACTTCATGCAGTAAAAAAAATCGGCTATGATGTGATCGGAATGGTTAAGAAAACACCAAAAATGTTCTTTAGATACAACGGAACCGACATGTCCTTGCCTTCGATTTACAAACAGAGCAAAAAACGACGCGGAAGATCAAGATATCTTCTCTCTGTTATTGTGGAAGTAATCAAAGATGAAGAGTCAATTCCAGCGAAGGTAGTGTATGTCCGCAACAAAAACAAACGGAATGAATATCTCTGCATTATCTCTACTGACATAACCCTTGATGAAGATGAAATTATCCGTATTTATGGAAAAAGATAGGATATCGAAGTTTTTTTAAAAGTCTGCAAAAGCTATCTTCGGCTGAGCAAAGAATGCAATTCTCTGTCTTTTGATGCAATAGCCGCTCATGTGGCAGTTGTCTTTACAAGATATATGATGCTCTCCGTAGAAAACCGGGAGGCAAATGACGAACGCTCGCTTGGAGAACTTTTCTTATACTTTTCTGATGAACAGTCTGATATCACATGGATTCAGGCTGGATATACCGTTTAAAAAGTGCACTCTTTTCGGTATTTTAGTGCACCCCTATCCGGTAAAAAAGTGCAATAGATACCGGATAGTAGGTGCAGTTACTGATTGATTCTTAGTGTTTAGTATTCTGATGGTATTTTAATTCCAGCATCTCGGAGCAGTTGTTCTAGCTGATCAACTCTATCCTGCAAGTGCTGTATCTCAATCCAGTTGCCATGACATAGTTCATCAGCTTCCTCCAGTTCGGATCTTGTAAGTTCATAGTCTGTCCATTTCAGGCATTTGTGATCTTTGCTAAATGCACAATAATTATTCATGGTTACCACCTGCTTTCTGACAGGATTTAAGACCGTGACGCTCACGCATGGAGACATTTCCATTGATCATGATATCGTATGAGTTTGGTCGGATGCGGTCAATGATTGCTTCAGCGACAGTAGCGTCTGCATCGGTCCCGATTCTGGATAACCATCCATCTGTTTCGAACTGGGTGCAAAAAATCACAGAACCGCGGATACTTCTGGATTCAATGATTTCTAATAAATCGTGGCATTGTTCGCTTGTAAGTGGCGAAAGAAGAAATTCATCAAGTATCAGAAGTCTTACTTTCTGATAAGCCTTTATTGTTCTGGCAAAGGTTCCTTCTGCGTGTGCAATCGCCAGTTCGTTCAGTAAGTCTGGCAGACGCACATAACTTACTTTTATGTAGCTTCTACAGGCAGCTACTCCCAGAGCATTCGAAATATATGTTTTTCCACTTCCAGATGCACCTTTTAAAATGATGTGATGACTGTCTGTGATATATCTGCATGTTGATAATTCATAAAGTAATGATTTATCAAGATTTCGGTCTGGTAGGTATTCAATATCTTCCATGCATGCGTTCGGATATCGAAATCCAGCCTGCTTCATAAGCTTAAGAAGCGTATTATTCTTCATGTTTTCCCACTGCCGGTCTACGAGCATTCCGACTCTGTCTTCAAAAGGGATTGAATCATAGGCATGGCTGTTACACTGGTCTTCAAAGGCTGATGCCATGCATGCAAGCCTTAAATCATGCATCTTATTTATTGTTGCTTGTTTAATCATTAGCGTTCACCTCCATAATAAGCTGAGCCGCGGGTAATTCCGTATTGGCTGCCTTTGCTGTACTGCACCTTTTCATCTTTTGCTTTTTCCAACTTATTTTTTAGAATAATGGAAATGTTTTTAAGACTCGGTGCCGGAGTGAATGACAATGCACGCTCGCAAGCCTGCTCCAGACTTTGCGGTGTATATCTGTCTGCAAGCCGCATGAGAGAAGTACAGGTCTTATAACCTTGTTGTTCGACCTTATGTGAATAAAGAAAACTTTTTACAACGGTCAATGTTGATGGTCCGTTTTGTGATGCCCATTTCAGGAAAAACTCTGAATTGTACTGCATGTAGATCCGATGTTTTTCTGGCATATGTTCCGGAATATAAATCGGTTCAGGACAATGATCCTTTCGAATGTGTGATGCAATTCGATTATTATGGTAAAAAACTTCAATTACTTTTTCGGTGGCACGAATATCTACCTTTTTGCCAATGAATTCATTAGGAACCGAATACTTGCTTTCTCCGACGGATATGAGATAATCGGGTTGTATGGTGGCAGTTGACCAGACGGCCGTCTCATACGGGGTGGCAGGCAATGGCATGAGGAATTCTTTTTCTTCTTCCTCAAAGACTGATTTCCTGCTACCTTTCTTTTTCTGAAAAGGGCGCTCATTGTATTCGTTAAGCTTTTCCCTTATTGCCAGATTTAATTCATCGTAAGTGAAGAATGCCCGGTTTCGGAGAGCAGCCAGAATCCATGTTTCCATAACTTTTACAGATCCTTCCGCATTAGGTTTGTCTTTTGGCTTGAGAGGTCTTGCAGGAATAATTGCAGTGTCATAGTGTTCCGCCATTTCATGATAGGAACGGTTCAGAACCAGTTCAGTTCTTGTGTTTTTAATAACTCCAACTTTTAGATTATCTGGAATAAGAATTCTGGTTACACCACCAAAGAATTCATAAGCATGAATATGTGCTTCAATCCAGTGAGGAGCTTTCATATCTGGAAATGCTTCCGCATAGCCATACATACTGCATGGAAGACAGGCAACAAATACATAGGCTGGATCTTTAAGACCGGTTAACGGGTCTGTTACTGGAAGGGTATCTCCAACCCAGTCAACTTCTAGTTCATCCCCAGGTTTATGTCTTAATCTAAGAGTTGCCTTTTTTGAAGATGCATAAGCATGATACTTCTCATTGAACTGGGTATGCTGATAAGCAATTTTGCCTGTATCCTGACACTTAATACAGTACTCGGCCCACAAAAGGGATAAGGTTACTCCGGGCTTTGCAAGCTCATTGTAAACGTATTCATAGTTAGGAAGAAGCCGGCTCTGTTCTGTCGCTTCCTGAGGATAGAGAATTGCTTTTAAGTCCTCATTTGTGAGCTTGTCAGGGATTGGCCATTCAATCTGCTTCTCCTGTGCTTTCTTCCAGATATCAGCTACTTTGTTACGGGAACTGCCTGTACTGGACGCAACACTTGTGTTGCTGTAATCCGCTGATTTCAAACGGATTATTTCTCGGTAATCAATCATGATTATCGACCTCCTATAATTTTTAGTCACGTTTATTCACGTGCCATCTTCATTATAGGAGTAAATATAGAAACTGCACCAATATATCGGAAAGCAACGCACTGGTTTACCGGAAGAAGCTGCACTGTTCTACCGAAAAGGATGCACTTTTACACCGTAATACTCATTCAGGCTTTTCAATTGATGCTTCAAATGTTCAGAACTATGCTCACAAATCATTCGGAATTATCCGAAGAAAAAATCTGTGAATTAGTGGATGCATTTATGAATGCAATTCCATTTTCGTTAAAATTACAGCTGCAGGTGGCATAGGGACTGAAATTTGACAACTTAATAACTGCCAGGTATTGAATTTTCAAGGTGCATAGCTAAAATCTATGTGCGAAGTTTGAGTACCTAAATAAACGAATTTTAGAAAGAAAACTGATGGATTTAACTGAATTCGAGAAGTATAATAGATAAGAAAGGCGGTGATTTTTGGTGAAATGGTTTTATAGATGTATTTTGACGTTAAATTCGACAATATTACTTATAGTTGTATACTTAATTAAAGAACAGGTTGTTTTGCCAATTCCAAACCTTAATGAGAATTGCTCGTATGGGATATATGTTTTATCAACAGTGTTGTTTTCAGGAATATGTTTATTGATATCTAATTTCTTGGGTGAAGATATCATAGAGGGAGGTATCGTTGACATTGAGCCTGCCAATAATTCATATTTACCTAGCTATTTGGGATATTTTTTTATCGCCTTGAGTGTGAACAATAAATTTACATTAGCTTGGGTATTTGTACTGATATTTATTTTTACGTTTAATTCACAAACATTATTTTTCAATCCAATGTTTTTATTGTTTGGTTTTAAATTTTATTATGTCACAACAGACTCTGGATTAAAAATCTTTGTTATTTCAAGAAAAAATATTAGAAGCTTGAAGGGATTACAATTTACAAATTTAAGAAGAATCAATAATTATACATTTATAGATTGGAGAGGATAAGATGAATTACGTATTGGCTAAAGTGAAGGTTAAGAATGAAGAAGGATTTAGGAAACTTTATACTGGAGAAGCAATATTTGAAGATCTAAATGGACTATCTGGTGCAAATGAATACATCCCTTCGACAATTCTTGAAGAAGATGAATGGTTTAAGTTGTCGGCATTTTCAACTAAAGAATATTGTTTAGATTTCTTGTGTACTAAATTTAATTCAACGGAATATCAAGAAATCGATAAAACACATACAGATATTATCGAATATATTTGTTCATATCAAAGTGGAAAATATTATTTTCAAAGAATACTAAAACATAGCATTTTTAAGCAAAAGAGAATAACCCTTGGTGATAATGTATGTCTTGATAAAGGTGAAAAAAGTATTGTTATTAATGATTGTCCAGATGCAATGTATGATAAAAATCATGACACTTTGTATTTTAGAAAACTTCAAACTGTAGCTCCAATTTTTAAAGGGATTGATATTCTGTATAAGGAAGCCACTAAAGAAGAAACAGAAAGTTTTTTGCAAAATGATTTCATTGAAACAATTGATGGTTATGGTGTTGATAGAATAAAAACAATGAACAGAAAAAGAATTGCTATGGCAATGGAAACACTTAAAAACTTTAATAAGAAACAGAGAAAAGATGTATTGGATTACACACACGAATATTATCCTCATTTGCAATATAAAGACAGTACATTTTCGGTTGGGACGGAAGATGATATGAAATTTTTATTATGGGGAATCGAACAGAGGTATTATACGACGCCAGTAACCAAAGAGCAAAGAGTGGCTAATTCAGTAATACCATTAACAATTTAGAGGTGTTTAATGAAAGTTGTAAAGGTGGTGAAGAATGTTTAACGGTAAGGTCAAAAAAGAGGCATTAAAAAGTCATGAGCAAGCCATCAAGGATTATGAAAAAGAAATACAAGAATTTCAAAAAAGTACTTCACAATTGAATGAAAAAAGAGAGAGTGCACTTGAAATACTAAGATCTACAGAAAATATAATTAATAGTATAAAAAATACTCCAGATAGTTATTCTGTTGAACTAGGTAAGATTTATCATGCGATTACAGAATATAGTCAAGAAGAATATGATAAACGTTCATTCAAAAACATAATTCAAGAAGTTTCAGGGTTTGGTTTGGGATTAAGTTTAATATTGACTGGAATAGGAATTAGTGTAACTCGTGATTCAAGTGATACATTAGAAGACGATACGATTGAAGATTTTGAAAGGACAAATGATTCTGAAAATAATAAGACTAAAACTTATACTGGAGTTGTATTGGTAATATCTGGTTGTGGTGTGTTAATTAAGTCAACATTTACTTATAACAAAAACAATAAAAAAATAGCACAAGAAGCTCAGGACGAAACAAAAACAATTTTAGCTGATACAAAGAGCCTGAGGTATTTAAATGCCAGAATAAAAGAAATTTCTATGAAGATAATGAGTATTTGCAATGGATTTCGGCAATTCTCAGACCAACTAATAAATCTTGAAGGTAAAAATTATGAAGAACTTGATAAAGAAGATATTTTATTTCTGGGGGCAATTATAAATAACATGCTTGGACTTTGTGAACTGAATCAAGTAAGACTTTCATCACATGATCCACTTCCTGAATTTGAAAACATAGAGCAATTAATATCTGTCCCAGACACTGATGGTATAGATATTTTATCGGCAATAGAAGTAAGAGATGACACTCAAACACAGGCAATAGCGTCCTGGAGTGCATTCTTAAAATGGCAAAGAGCTAAAGATCTTTTAGAGCATTACAAACAATTGGATTTGAGAAAAGAAGGAGTGTTTGCTGAACTAGACGAGTTGAAACAATTTATTTCAGACCCTTCTCATATTTTGGGAAATGTTCTTTCAAAACATGGAGAAATAGCTGAACATTGCCAAGTTAATATTTCAAATGCACAAAATATAATAGAAGGTTTATCACCTAAATATACATTTGAAGGAGTGGGACGTTTAGCTCCAGATGATTATTTATACGCAGGAATGCCAATTCAATCAAAATTTTATAACGGTGCTAGAGCTACGCTAAAGGCAATATCAAAGCATTTAGATACCTATCCAGATTTTGTTAAGAATGGAGGCTCGTATGATGTCCCCAAAGATCAATTTGAGGAAATGATAAATGTTATTAGACTAAGTAAAGAAGCGCCATCAGCTATAAGGCGTCAAGAATTGCATTTGCTTAATGCGATTAAATTATTTGAGTCACAATCAGGATTGAAAATTGAGGAGAACTTAAATCCAGCTGTTGTGACTTTCAAAGATGTTCAGCTATATAACGTATCTGATACAATTCAAAGAGAAGAGGATTGTATCAATAAAAAAGATAAAAACAATAGAGAAGTTGCAAAGGAAAAAACCGCCCCATCTCTTAAGGAAGGTGCTAAGGTTGTAGGTGTAAGTGCCGCAATCGAAGGTGGATTTGACTTTTTATCGTCTATGAGAGAAAAACGAAAACAAGGAATAAAGATTACCGAATTTACAGAGAAGGATTGGAAAGATGTCGGTATTAAGACTGGACAAGGTGTTGTAAAAGGCGCAATTCGAGGAGGTAACATTTATTTATTAACAAATTATACAACGACACCAGCGAATCTTGCAGCCGCATATGTTTCAGCAGTATTTGGTATAATTAGTCAGATTGAAATATATAGGAATAATGAGCTTACAGATGAAGAATTAATTATTAATTGCGAAGAGGTTTGTTTTGATGTGTCGATAAGTGCTATTGCAGCCTTGGCGGGACAGGCATTAATACCAATTCCAGTATTAGGATCAACAATAGGAAGTATCGTTGGAAAATTTGTATTCAACATTATTAAAGATAATTGTAATCAGAAAGAATATAAAATGATATCAAAATATTACGAGGAACTTTGTTCTATAAGACAAAATAATGAGTCGATTAATTCTGAAATCGTGATGTTAATAGAAGAAAAAATTAATCAGTTCCATAGTATGCAAGAATTAGCGTTTGATCAAAATACAAATATTGCATTCGCAGGTTCAATTGATTTGGCTATTTCCTTAGGTGTAGAAAATTCTAAGATAAAGAAATCAGAGGAAGAAGTTAGAAATTATATAAAGTCATGACATTGGAAGGGGAGAATAAGAAGTGAAGGTTTTTCATATGGATGGAGATAACAAAAGATTATATTTTCAGAATTTTTCACACAGACCAGATGAAGAAGAAAGAGACGAAATACTGAAAATATTGACAAGTGCTAGATGTATAATTGAAAAACCATTTATGGGTCCTGATTGTGATTTATATAAATGTAAAATTGATGGAGAAGATTTTTCAATTATCTATACTATAGATGGAGATGGAACTTTCTTGTATGCTGATGATGAGACAACGTTATCGAAATTGGATGAAATATTTAATCTTGAATAAAATACTCATGGATTTAAGAATGTGTTAGAACAAGGTCATAATGATTTATGAATTAGCGGTGTAGCCAAGGCGATTGCAAAGTGGGAATCACACCCCGCTACCGTATTTGATTTCAGGTTACCTGGAATCGAGATAATTTAATAAGGTAACCTATCCAGAGATGGATACCTAAGGAACAGCAACAAGCTGTGCGAACTCGGAACACTGTTCCCTGGTCACAAGCCTTGCGGCTTTCCCAAAGAAAAAATCATTTTTTACTCGTCACACCCTTGACACGAGCGGGTACCGGTAAAACCTACCTCAGCGCCTTCGACGTCAGAAACGTCAACCCAAAGAAGATGCTGTTCCTGGTCCATCGGGAACAGATCCTCCTCCAGGCAGAAGAATCATTTAAAGATGTTCTTGGAGAGGGGATCAATACCGGATTTCTGACCGGAACATCAAAGCAGATCGACGCAGACTATCTGTTTTCAACGGTCCACATGCTGGCAAAGGATGACGTCCGCACTCGGTTCAGTCCGGAGCACTTCGACTATATCATCATCGATGAAACCCACAGGGCCGGCGCCGGTGGTTACCAGAAAATCCTGGAGTATTTCAAACCAAGATTTTTGCTCGGCATGACGGCGACACCGGAAAGGACTGATGGATTCGATATCTATCAGCTCTTCGACCATAATATTGCCTATGAAATCAGGCTGCAGCAGGCAATGGAAGAAGATATGCTGTGTCCGTTTCATTATTTCGGAATATCCGAGTTGACGATCGACGGTGTGGAAATCGATGATTCAACGGAATTCCGTTATCTGACTTCGGATATCCGCGTAGATAATATCATCGAGAAAATCAATTTTTATGGATACAGCGGCAATCGGGTGAAGGGGCTGATTTTCTGTAGCAGAAAAGAGGAGGCAAGGGAGTTATCCAGAGCCTTTAATGAAAGAGGGTACCAGACGGCTGCATTATCCGGGGATGATTCTCAAGGCATAAGGGAAAAGTCGATAGAGATGCTTGAGCAGGAAGATCGTGAAAACGGCCTGGACTATATTTTTACAGTGGATATTTTTAATGAAGGTGTGGACATACCGTGCGTGAACCAGGTCGTGATGCTGCGCCCTACCCAGTCCTCCATTATCTTCATTCAGCAGCTGGGCCGTGGGCTCCGTAAGCAGGAAGATAAGGAATATGTGGTGGTCATCGATTTCATTGGCAACTATCAGAAGAATTTCCTGATTCCCATTGCGCTGTCGGGGGATCGTTCTTATAACAAGGATACGATCCGGAAGTATGTGGCTGAAGGGAACCGGGTGATCCCGGGATGTTCGACGATCAACTTTGATGAAATATCCAAAAAGCGAATTTATGCAGCAATCGACAATGCGAACCTGAGCGAGCTGAAATTCATAAAGGAAGAATATAATAATTTGAAGTACAAACTGGGCAGGATACCAAGGATTGAGGATTTTGAAAAGTTCGGAGCTCTCGATATGATCAAAATTTTTGATAAATTCGGTTCCTACCATGCGTTTTTGTCAAAATACGATAGTGATGATTACAAGATTAAGCTATCTGCAGAAGAGGAAGGGATAGTCGCCTTTTTGTCGCAGAAAGTGGCAAAGGGGAAGCGCATCCATGAGCTGGAAATGCTGGACCGCCTGCTTGTTTACAGAACCGGCATCTTAAGGATACTCAGAAACTCCCTCAAGGAAAACTACAACATCGACTTGTCGGCAGGGGAAGAGAAATCCGTAATCAGCAATCTGACCAACTCCTTTGGAAAAGTGGAGGAGCAGAAGAAATATGCTGACTGCGTGTTTTTGAAGGAAGACGGGAACGACTATGCCATTGCATCGTAAACGTCAAACCACTCGCCTAGGCAAAAATTCTTTTTTAGTGCATACTTAAAAAAATCAATAGAGTTTTTCAAGGAGGTACTAATCAAACAT
>NZ_FMKA01000090.1 GCF_900096945.1 Anaerobium acetethylicum
CAACCTGGATTCCCGCAACTCCTCACTAGGTTGCCACTAGAAAACACTTAAAAACCGCATGAAATCAGTGCTTTCAACCCATTGCGTATTGATTTCAAGCTAGTGATGTGTTATAATTACATCACTAGGAGGTGTGTGAAATGGCTATTATAAACCACTTTGATAAAAGAAGCGGGAACACTTATGTTTATGAATCCATCTCCTATTGGGACAAGGAAAAGCAGCAGCCACGTTCCAATAGGACTCTCATCGGCAAGATAGACAAGGAAACCGGAAAGGTAGTTCCGACAGATGGCCGTGGAAAAAAGCGTAACCAAGTCGCTTCTGACATAAAGTCTAAGCAGGGACCTGTTCCTATAGAATCAGTAAAACGCAGGTTCTGCGGTGCAACCTATCTGTTTGATGAAATAAGCGATAAGCTTGGTATTACAACGGATTTAAAGAGCTGTTTTCCTGATACATATAAACAGATCCTTTCAGTAGCATATTACATGATTCTAGAAGATCATTCTCCATTATCTCGTTTTGAACGCTGGGATGATATACACAAACATCCTTACGGAAAGAATATTTCCTCCCAAAGGAGCAGTGAACTCTTTGCCTCTATCACGGAGGAACAAAAGAATAAATACTTCTCCTTTCAAGGCAGGCGTCATGCCGAAGATGAATATTGGGCTTACGATACTACTAGCATCTCCAGCTACTCAGAAGTCCTAAAACAGGCACAGTATGGCAAGAACAAGGAAGATGACCGACTGCCACAAATCAATCTGGCACTAGTCTTTGGCGAGAAAAGCGGACTGCCATTCTACTATCGTAAGCTCGCTGGAAATATACCTGATGTGAAAACCGTACAGAATCTTTTATGTGATCTATCTACGTTAGGCTTCGACAAAGTAAAGCTTGTCATGGACAGGGGCTTCTATAGCGAAGCAAACATAAATGCACTGCTTAAAGAACACCTCAAATTTATTGTTGCTACCAAGGTATCCCTTTCCATTGTAAGAGTGGAACTTGATAAGATATATGATGAACTGGCCACATTCCCAAATCTCAATGAGCAGTATGATGTATATTCACAGACTGTCACGACGGAATGGGATTACGTCCAGGAACGTCCATATAAAGGTGATGTCCTCCGGGACAAGCGCCGGGTTTACATCCATTTGTACTATAATATCGATAAATCCGCTGAGGATCAGCGAAACTTTGACAGAAAACTACTGACCTGTAAGCGGGAACTGTTGAGCGGACAACGCATCAAAGAACATGAATCCTTCTACAAGAAATACTTTGAAGTGAAGGAAACACCAAAGCGTGGGATACAGGTTGAGGTAAAGCAGGATGCCATCAATCAGGCGAAACGTTACTATGGATACTTCGCATTCTTATCAAACGAGAAGATGGATTCCATTACAGCACTCGAGCTTTACCGCAACAAAGATGTGATTGAAAAGGCTTTTGGCAATCTTAAGGAGCGCCTTAACATGCGACGAACCTTAGTCTCATCTGAAAAGAGTCTGGATGGAAAACTGTTTACTGCGTTTGTCGGATTGGAGATTTTATCCTATATCAAACTGCATATGCAGCAAAAAAAACTCTTTTCTGATTACACTCTTCAGTCGTTCCTCGATAAATTGGATGTAATCGAGTGCTTCGAAAATCCTGGTTATGAACTACGCATAGGCGAAGTTCTCGAGAAACAGAAAAAACTATATGAAGCAATGGATGTCCTGCCACCTGCCTAGTGATGTGTGGCGGGAATCCAGGT
>NZ_FMKA01000089.1 GCF_900096945.1 Anaerobium acetethylicum
TTGTGTGCCAGGCATGGCACTAATCTAGCTGGTGAAAGTCCAGCCACGGGTATTTACCGCCAAGTGTAGTGAACCACAAGTTGGTATCAGTAATGGTATGGATGAAGGAAGTGGTGTAGCGAAATTCTTGAGCCTACGAACAGAAACTTGATAAGGCGATTAGGTGGGTGAGGTTGCAATACAAACTAAAGCCCAAATGGTAAACGTAAACCGAAGTTGTAAATCAAGAGGTTGTGGAATGAAAGATTAGTGTCTTACCCTGGGAGACCCTACCCACATATCAAAAGATATGGTCGAAAAAGGTTTAGGGAGGGAGTCAGATGAAGTCATAGTAGGCGGAATAGCTGAAGGACTGAAACGATTTATAGTACAAATCGTTATTCTTAAAATAATACATTAGCTAGAAATCGGATGGACAAGAAAAGTAGGAACGTAACCGAGGGATATTGTCTATATCTAGAGGAGTGATGTGTATAAATTTTGTAATAAACAGAGGAGTAACAGCAATGAATTTAATTGAAGTGATTATAACAAAAGAGAACTTAAACCGAGCGTACAAGAAAGTGGTTGAAAACAAGGGTGCTAGTGGAATTGATGGAGTGACGGTAGAGGAATTAGGTGATTATATTAAATCAAATAAGGACGAGATTGTTAATTCTATCAGAGATAAGACCTATTTTCCAAAGCCAGTGCGTAGGGTATATATACCAAAAAGCAATGGAAAGACGAGACCATTAGGAATTCCAACTGCCCTTGATAGAACAATTCAACAAGCAATCGCACAGCCAATATCCGATATTTATGAAGAAATATTTAGTGATTATAGCTATGGATTTCGACCAAATAGAAGTTGTCATGATGCAATCAAACAAGCATTAGTCTATTTAAATGATGATTATGAATGGGTCATTGATATTGATATTGAACAGTTCTTTGATAAAGTAAATCATGATAAATTAATTCAAATTCTTAGAGAACAAGTAAATGACAGTGCAACATTAAACCTAATTCGTAAATACCTGAAAGCAGGTGTAATGGAGCAAGGACTAGTAAAAGCAACAAAGACAGGAGTTCCACAGGGTGGACCATTATCGGTTGTATTATCAAATATCTATTTAGATAAGTTGGATAAAGAATTGGAGCAACGAGGTCTGCGTTTCGTAAGATACGCTGACGATGTGCTTATTTTTACAAAAAGCGAAATGGCTGCTAATCGTGTTATGAAGTCAATTAGTGATTGGATTGAAAGAAAATTATTTCTTAAAGTAAATGCAATAAAATCAAAAGTAGTCAGACCAACAAGGAGTAAATATCTAGGGTTCACGTTTCTTAAACATGGTGGACAATGGAAAATAAAACCCACAACAGAAAAGAAGAAAGCTTTATATAAAAAGATGAGCGAATACCTTAAAAGAGGGAAAGCAACATCACGTTCCTTAGTAGTAACAATAAAGCGGGTAAATCAAATGGTTGTTGGTTGGATTAATTACTTTAGAATTGGAATGATGAAAGGATTCATGGAAGAGTTTGGAGCATGGTTAAGACACAAAATAAGGGTAATTGTGATAAAGCAATGGAAGAAACCTATGACTATTTATAAAAATCTGTCTTACTACAATAGGAAATATAAGAATGGATTTAATAACGAAGCTATATATAAAGTAGCAAATTCAAGACTAGGTTGGTATAGAAGATGTGGAATGAACGTAGTAAATTTTATATTAAGTCCAGAATTACTTGAGACAAAAGTAAAGGACGGAGCTGGTTTGCTCAATCCCTTACAATATTATCTAAGAAGCGTTGGAATATAAATTGTAGAGCCGTATACGAGACCCGTACGTACGGTTCAATGAGAGGGAAATAATACTAGCTATTATTTCTCTACTCTATT
>NZ_FMKA01000048.1 GCF_900096945.1 Anaerobium acetethylicum
ATTACTGATACCAACTTGTGGTTCACTACACTTGGCGGTAAATACCCGTGGCTGGACTTTCACCAGCTAGATTAGTGCCATGCCTGGCACACAATAAAAAGGAGAGTGTTCCCAGGGAACATCTCCTTTTTTTTGATGCAAAAAAATGTATTCTAAACTATAAAATAATCAGGATACTGCGCCATCAGATTTTCAAAATTCTTATAGAATTTACGCAGATGCTTGCTATAAAACTGTTCCACGTCGTAATCGGAAGATATGCCCATCATAATCAGGTGGTAGATTGTCTTATGTTCGTTATAAATGATGGTGGGATCTGTTTTGTAATGAATCGAATCAAAGTGTCTTGCGCGGTCGTAATGGGAATTGATGCTTTTTACGGAAGCCCATGTCCTGGGTTTTCCGGCTAACTGGTACATGATCTGGTGAAATTCATCGTCCAGTTTCATAAATGCATGAACATTATTTTCGACATCCAAAAGGTTCTGCTGCCTGTCAAGGTTATTCTTGAGCAACTTTAAGTTTTCGGAGCTTACATTTCCTGCTATCTGTTTGATGATGGCAGGCTCGACGGTCGAACGCAGAAAAAGCCCTTCTTTCAGTATGTCAATACTGATCAGGGACACCATGGAAGCGCTCTGAGGATAGACATCAACAAGGTATTCTGACTTCAGTCTTATGATTGCTTCGTGAATAGGAGTCCTGCTGACCTGGAGCAGATCTGACAGTTCGTTTTCGTTCAATACGCTCCCTGGCGGAAGCTGAAGAGTCATAATATTGCCGTGAAGTATGCGGTAAGCGTAATCGCTATTCTTTTCTTTGTCCTTTTTTTCGTGAATTCGTAGTTCCATCTATTTGCTCCTTTGTGCAGGTGATATATCAGTATTTGTAAACGTTGCTGTTATGACTGATATTATAATAACATATCAGAGTGTAAAATTCAATATAAAGTACCGGTAAGAACAGGGGTGAATGTTCGAAAGTGAGCGGTTTGAAGTTTTGAAAATATGAAATCAAGGAAAAATACACAAAATAGAACGAAATATATTGAACATTTTGTACATTGACCACTCGCAGCTGGGCATGATATATTTGTCCTACGATTAATATATCAGTTGAGAAATATTCAGAAGTAATAGCCGATAAAATGATGTTTTTGGCTTAAAATAAAGGCTAAAACTAATATATTTCTATTTGCAGAAGCATCTGAATAAGCAGTGATGTATTACTTGACAGGATTTGATATTCTGGTATCCAAGGAAAGGGAGTAATGAAAAGTGAAAGCAATTAAAGTAATCGAACCATTCAAGGTGGAAATCGTAGATATTCCGAAACCTGAAATTGAAAAGGGCGATGATGTGATCGTCAGAATAACCTCAGGCGGAATCTGCGGTTCAGATATCGGGATTTGGAATGGCACAAATTCATTGGCAACTTACCCGAGAATTATCGGACATGAATTTGGAGGCATTGTAACAGAAGTTGGAAATGACGTTACAAAGGTCAAGGTTGGCGATAAGGTTGCTGTTGACCCTGTAGTAAGCTGCGGACACTGTTATGCATGTTCGATCGGACGCCACAATGTTTGCACGACGCTGGAGGTCATGGGCGTACACAGAGATGGTGGATTTACAGAATATGTAATAGCAGATGAAAAGAATATTCATAAATTCAACGTTGATTTTGAAGATTCCCTACTGGGACTCGTAGAACCTTATACAATCGGTGTTGAAATCAACAACCGCGCTCAGATCCATAAAGGAGATAAAGTGCTGATCATGGGTTCAGGTCCGATCGGTATTGCGGCTATGCAGGTTGCCAAGAGAAACGGCGCCGAAGTAATGATGACAGATCTTGTGAAAGAACGTCTTGAGAAAGCAAAATCAATGGGCGCTGATGAAACTGTCCTGGTTTCGGAAGAGAACCTTGAAGACAGAATCGCTGCCTTTACCGATGGTGAAGGAATCCCGGTCGTGATAGATACAGTGTGTGTTCCGGCTTCTTTTGAACAGAGCGTGCAGCTTGCATGTCCTGCAGGAAGAGTGGTAGTACTCGGTCTTAAGAATCAGCCTTCCGGGATAACGATGGCCGACATTACAAAAAAGGAACTGACAATCGTCGGATCAAGATTAAGCTGCAATGCTTTTGATGAGGTAATAGCGGGATTCGAAGACGGAAGCCTTACGCCTCAGGAACTTATGACAAAAGCGTTCAATTACAAAGATGTCATGGATGCGCTTACTATGATCAAAGAACATCCGCAGGATGTACTGAAGATCGTCCTCAAATTCGAAGATTAACAACTGAAAGAATAAAAACAGCAAGAATCCGTTGGTTGGAACGGACAGGAAAATGATTTTATTGTATTGGTTTTCACTATTCAGGACTATGCATCCCCGAGGTTCTGAAGTGCTATAACCGATTTACAATAACATAAATGGACGCAGCTGAAACAGCCGCGTACCAAAACTCTAATAAAAGGTGTATAAGAGTAAAGGAGAGAAAATTATGAAAAAAAGAATCGTAGCAGTATTATTGGCAGGTATGATGGTAGTCGGAATGGCAGGATGTTCAAACAGCGCTTCGACTGACAGCAAGGGCACAGATGGAAAAGAAGCTTCAGGTGAGACCATCAAAGTCGGTGTCATCTACTCAGCAACAGGAACAATGGCAGGCAGAGGCGAGTACATGAAGAATGCAATCGAACTTGCAGCTGAAGAAATCAATGAAGCAGGCGGCGTTCTTGACAAGGACATCGAGCTTGTATACGAAGACGACCAGAGCGACCAGACAACAGCTATCAACATGATGAATAAGATGGGTTCAGATGAAGAAATCGTTGCCGTTTTCGGACCTCATACTTCAACTAACGCAATTGCAGTATCAAACACAGTAGAAGATTATGGAATCCCATATTTCACTGGCGGTACTTCAGCTAAATTAAAATCACTCGGAAATGAGTACATGTTCAAAGTAAGATGTAACGATACAGTCGTAGTGAACTCTGCTATGAAGTTCGTCAGCGAGTCATTAGACGCTAAAAAAATCGGTATCCTTTATATCAATGATGAATTCGGTGTTGGCGGAAGAGATATCATGGTTAAGTATTGCGAAGACAACAACCTTGAATTCGTGGAAGCAAACCACAATGCAACAGATCAGGATCTGACTTCACAGATCATGAAAATGAAACAGGAAAACGTAGACGTATTAGTTGCATGGTCATCAAATGTATGCCCGATCGTTGCAAGACAGACAACAGAACTTGGATTTGACAAACCTGTACTTATGAACTCAGGCTTTGGCGGACAGGACGTTCTTGATTCGCTTTCAACTGAATATACAGAAGGAAAATATGCAGCATGTGACTTCACAGCAGAAGATCCTACAGAAGAAGCGGCAGCATTCGTAAAAGCATTTTCAGATGCATACGGAAAGAAACCACTTGGCGACTGGTCAGCAAGCTACTATGGCGGACTTAAGGCATTGGCATCTGCAATCGAAGCAGCAGGAAAAACTGACAGAGAGTCAATCAAAGATGCTATGTACAATGTGAAAGATTTCGCAGCACCATTAGGAGCGTTAACAACAGATGAAAATGGATGCCTTGTACATGAAACATCAGTGATCCAGGCAGTTGTACAGGATGACGGAAAAGCTATCTTTGATTTAGTTGAAAAAATCAAAGAAAGCGGATACTAAAATCTGGAACTATTATTGTCAGATCATTCAATGGGAGCGAAAGCTCCCGTTTGAATGAATAAATGGAGGTTGACTATGGCGCAAACAGTATTACAGCTGATTATCGGTGGATTGGCAATGGGCTTTATCTACGCTTTAGTTAGTATTGAATATACAATTATCTGGAATGCATCCGGACTTCTTAATTTTTCGCATGAAAGATTGATTCTTCTCGGTGCGTACCTTTTCGGAGCACAATTTGTAGTTCGTAATGGAATAAGCAATCCTATAGCGGTTGTTTTGATGTTAATATGTACATTTTTTATCGGCGTTTTAATTTCTTATGTCCTGATGAGACCATTGAGAAATCTGCCGCTTGTTTTCTCGGTTACAGGAACGATTATGTTAGGCCGTATTATTACTGAAGGCGTCCGCCTTATCTGGGGCAACAACCCTATTCCGCTCGTTGGCTGGCTGGAAGGTACGATCAAAGCAGGCGAACTTGTTATAAACAGAACATATATCATTATCATTATCGTTGCAGCAGTATTAGTTGCAGCACTTCAGATTTTCCTGAACAAGACGAAAGTCGGAACAGCTATGAGATGTGTGTCCCAGAACAAAAAAGCAGCAGCTTTTATGGGAATTGATGTTGATAGATCATCTGCAATTACAATGGGTATCTCCGCGGTAATTTGCGGTATTATTGGTATTTTGATTATCCCGTTATTCCAGTTAAAGGGCGATATGACCGGTATGATCGGTATAAAAGGTTTCGCAGCTGGTGTAGTCGGTGGATTCGGTTATATCCCTGGCGGTATCGTTGGAGGTATCCTGATCGGCGTTCTGGAATCTTTAAGTACATTAGTGGTTCCGGGAATTTACAAGGATATAGTTTCCTTTATCTTGTTGATTGTATTCTTGTTAGTCAGACCAAGTGGTATTCTTGGACATAAAGCTTAGGGAGGTGTGACATGTCTGATAAGTATAAAAAAATATTAATGGTGCTTATACCGTTGATGATCGCAATTGCGATGCCTCTTATCGTAACAGATAATTATTTCAGGGGTATCTTTATAATGACTCTGATCTACATCATTGTAGTATTAGGATTGAATTTCATTACAGGTCTTACAGGACAGATGAATCTTGGAACAGCAGGTATTTTTGCAATGGGTTCCTATACGACTGCACTTCTGTCGACTAAATTAGGTATTTCACCATGGCTTACAATTATAGGCTCAATTATCATGGGACTTATTATCGGTGTCGGATTGGGATATCCTTCCCTTCGTGTACAGGGTGTATACCTTGCGCTCACTACTATCGGTTTTGGTGAAATCGTAAGAATCCTTATTAGTAACTTCAAATTCACGAACGGTATCATGGGTATCCGTGACATTCCAGCATTTACCATAGGGAGCTTCAGCTTTGACGACAAGCTTGCCAGATATTACCTGTATTTGGTATTTGTTGTGATCATGGGCGTGGTTGCATACCGTATCACAAACTCGAAATGGGGAAGGCTTTTCAAAGCGATCCGTGACAACTATGAAGCAGTTCAGGCTGTCGGTGTTGACATTGCAAAGCCGAAGGTGCTGGCATTTACGTTAGCAGCTATTTACGGATGTGTTGCAGGTTCTTTATATGCGGTGCATATGGAGTTCATTACACCTTCTGTATACACGTTCGATCTGTCGACTACTTTTATCGTAATGATGATGTTAGGCGGAATCGGATCAGTTCCAGGATGTATTCTCGGTGCTGTCGTATGTACAATATTACCTGAATTGTTACGTGATTTTGGAAACTGGTACTGGATCATTTTCAGTATACTTGTGCTCCTGGTTATCTTATTCAGGCCAAATGGTATTATCAGTTTTCTAAAAACCAGGAAAAAGTCAGTAAAGGAAGGAGTAAAATAGATGGCTAACGTATTAACAGTTGAACATTTAACGAAAAAATTTGCGGGTTTGACTGCTGTCAACGATCTTTCTTTTACAATGAAGGAACGCACTATACATTCTCTGATCGGACCTAACGGTTCAGGTAAAAGTACTACCATTAATATGTGCACCGGCTCCCTGCCTATCACTTCAGGCACAGTAAAGTACCGTGATGAAATCATCAGCGGTAGGGTTCTGCATGAGGTTGCGAGCAGAAATATAGGAAGAACTTTCCAGAACCTTAAATTATTCGGTTCGATGACAGTGGAAGAAAATCTTATGGTGGGTATGCAGGCACAGATGAAAGATGGGATTTTAAAATTCCTTGTAAGCCCTGCGAGTGCAAAAGCTGAAGAAAAACGGGCAAATGAAAGAGCCATGGAGGTTCTTGATTATATAGGAATGTACAAATACCGCAACGAAACAGTAGCGAATCTGGCTTATGGACAGCAGAAGCTGACAGAGCTTGGAAGGTCTATTATGACAGCGCCTAAGCTGCTATTCCTGGATGAACCGGCAGCAGGATTGAATCCTAGTGAAAGAGTTGAGTTCGTTAAAATATTATTAAAGGTGTTCGATGATGGAATCGACCTGTTCCTGATCGAACACAACATGGATGTTGTAATGAATATATCCAACTATATTACAGTAATCAACTTTGGTTCAAAGATTGCCGAAGGAACACCAAAAGAAATTCAGAATAATGATGAAGTTATCGCGGCGTACCTTGGCAGCCAGTTTAAAAAGAAATAGCGGGGTGAGAGAATGCTAAAAGTAGAAAATATAGATGTTTACTATGGTAAGGTTCAGGCCTTGTATGATGTATGTTTCGAAGTGGGCGAGAATGAAATCGTATCAATCATCGGTTCAAATGGCGCCGGAAAATCCACATTGATGAAGACCATCATGGGCGTTAATAAACCTGCAAAGGGTACAATTGAATTTAATGGAGAACAGATCGGCAGCGTAAAGACCAATCTTATAGTTGGAAAAAGATTAGTATACATACCGGAGGGACGTGAAGTATTCCCTAAAATGTCTGTAAAGGACAATCTGGTCATGGGTGCATACAGCCGTAAATATTCTTCTGCCGAGATGAATAGAAAACTAGAAGAGATGTTTGAAATCTATCCCAGATTAAAAGAGAGACAGAGCCAGCTGGCTGGAAGCATGTCAGGCGGCGAGCAGCAGATGCTGGCAATCGCAAGGGGACTTATGAGCGAGCCTAAGATGGTTATGTATGATGAACCTTCCTTGGGATTATCACCTCTTATCGTAGACGAAATGTTCGAAACAATCGTTAAGGTTAAACAGACAATGAAGATTCCCGTTGTTATCGTTGAACAGAATGCTTTTATGGCAATGTCAATATCTGACAGAACCTATATTCTTGAAAACGGCCATATGAAGGGCAGCGGAGCAAGTAAGGAATTAATGGATTCACCTGAAATCAAAAAAGCATATCTTGGAGGCTGATGGTATATCAGAATAAAAAGATGCTTGAGTGGCTCTTTGAACAGAAAAAGTAAGTTATAGAAAGGGAAGTGTCAGATGATGCTTCCTTTTTTTGTATTAATCCGTAATTTTAAAATAATGCGGATATTCCTCGCAAAGCCTCTGCTGGTCAGCCAGGGCTCTTGAAAGGTGGAGTTCCATAAGCCTTACGGCCTCATCTTTGTTTTTTTCTTTTATAGCATCTAAAATCAGGATATGGTCATCCACAATCTGTGCTGGAGAGAGGGCTTCAAAACTAAGCTTCCGCTCCCTGTCAAAATGAGGCATCATGTCATCAAGCAGCGTATATGCTGTTTCCTTATTACATAAGGCAAAGATATTTCTGTGAAATCCGGCATCCAGTTCAAGAAGCTTGTTGAAATTTTTGCTTTTCAGGTAGAGCTGCTGCAGAATGACATTCTCCTCGAGGTTTTCAAGATGCGGATTTGCGGAATCGTAATCACATGCCAGCTTCACGACGGCACTTTCCAGGACGTAGCGGTTAAAGCGGACCGCTTCAACATATTCCATATCAATCAAAGCAACAAAAGTCCCTCTTTGGGGATAAATGTCTATGAGCTTTTTCATGGACAGCGTAAGCAGAGCCTCGTGGACGGGGGTGCGGCTCACCCCCATCAGCTTACATAATTCGGTTTCCTGGATTTCCTGCCCTGGCTTGAGGTTCAGGTTTACGATATTGAAAAGCAGTACTCTGTAGGCAAACTGCCTTGCTGGTTCTCCGTGGTTGCGTTCTAACAGTTCTATCATAATGATTGGTATATCCTTTCTTTGACGGCATGTTTATGTGATTTATGAATATCAGCTGAAGCTTCTTCTGGAATCAATCATAACATAAGCGAAGTATGCACGTCACTGCCAGAATTAAAAATCTTCGCCGATATATCCGGCATAGTCAACACCGAGGCTTCTTCCGATTTCCTGCATTTCCTGAAAGGTTTTTTCATTGACAGGAATTCCTTCTTTTGTCTTCCGTTCATAGGATTCCAGTTCTTTCTCACCGTGGATGTAGATTCGTTCCTGACCTTCGGCTTTTTTGGAATTGCGGAGTTCATCGAGGAAAACGGAAAAGTTCTTTTTAATAGCTTCCTTATTGCCGAATATTCCATAATCGATAGCCCAGAAGCAGTGGGAGATTTCGTTGTGACCATTTTCAACTGCATGATTAGATGTTGCACCACCAGCCATTATTGAGGTAAACAGCTCGCAGATGAGGCCGAACCCATAGCCTTTGTATCCGGAAGTGGTCTCATTGGAGCCTCCGAGAGGGAGGATACCGCCTCCAAGTTTGTTGATGATATTATTGAGTACCAGACCGGGATTGTTGCAGTCGAGACCTTTTTCATCAAGTGCCCAGCCTGTTGGAAGTGCCTGTTCCTTCTTATTATATACTTCGACCTTTCCGCGCGGCACAACGGTGGTCGCAGCATCAAACAGGAATGGCGTCGGATCGGCTGGCATGGAAACCGATATGGGATTGGTTCCAAGCATTGCCTGGCGTCCGAAAGTCGGTACCATAATGGCTTCCGTGTTAGTCATGCAAATACCGATCAGATCATTGTCAGCTGCAAGCTTTGTATAATATCCGGCAATACCATAATGGTTTGAATGGCTTACGGCCACCATTCCGATACCTGTCTTTTTTGCCTTATCAATGGCAAGCATCATCGCATCGTGGCCTGCAAGCTGTCCCATTGCTTTTTTTGCATTGACTACAGCTGAAATCGGGGTTTCGAATGTGATTGCAGGTCTTACGTCAACGGAAACCTCGCCGTCCTTCATGGCGTTGTGATAGCGGATCAGGCGCTGTATTCCATGGGATTCGATGCCGTACAGGTCTGCCATCAGCAGGACATTTGTGATGGTTCTGCTTTCTTCTTCGCTGAAACCGTAGTTCTGAAAAATGTCATTGCAGTAATCCCGTACCCTGGGATAGTTCAAAATTTTATAGGCCATTGATATAATCCTCCAATTCATATTGTAATCCATATATTAATATACTAATATATTAGCATATTAATATATGGATTACAATACAGAAATAGCTCAGACAGCTCGTAAATTTATGAGAGAAGAATCCGGGTTTGCTAGTCACTTCGTGGACAAATAACATCCAGTGTTTCAGATTTGACTAAGCGGCCTGTGCATGTTACATTATTCCTAGAGTTATTTGTACCTAATCACAAAGGCTCTTCGCTTTTTTGATCGGACGATATCGGGAGGTAGTAATATGAAGAAAAAGATGGATAAAATGATGATGATATCGACTGCAGTGTGCCTGCTTCCGATACTTCTTTCATTAATTATATATGACAGGCTTCCTGACCAGGTGGTAATACACTGGAATGCTGCGGGAGAACCTGACGACTATGCATCAAAAGCGTTTGCTGCTTTTGGTCTGCCTTTCATTTTGGCTGCAATTAACATGTTTACACATTTTATGCTCAATAATGATCCCAAAAGGGCTAATTCTCCGGTTGCATTGAAGCTGATGGGAAAATGGATAGTTCCCGTTGTATCTGTTATTATGATTCCGCTGTCCCTTTTTACATCTATGGGCGTGGATGCGCCAATTGCCAGGACTGTCCCGGCAGCTGTCGGTATCATGGTGATAGCCTGCGGGATCTATCTGCCGAAATGCAGACAGAACTATACAGTCGGCATCAAGCTTCCATGGACCCTTGACAGCGAGGAGAACTGGAACAGGACCCACCGGATGGCGGGATATCTGTGGATTGCCGGGGGAGTATGCATAATCGTGGTCAGCCTGCTGGGGGTCTGGACGGGTCAGGCAATACCTGTAATAATCGGAATCCTTGTGCTGGTTCCCGTGTTCTATTCCTATATGATTTACCGGAATGGAATATAGGGATGCTTATATGAAATAAAAGAAAGAGAGAAAGAATTGAATGAATGATGTAATAAACCGGATGGCGCTTCTGTTTATCCTTATGGCAGTCGGATACGCAGCAAATAAAGCGGGCATACTGGATGAAAAGGGCAACATGATCGTTTCAAAACTGATTATGAATGTGACGATGGTTGCGACTATACTGGATTCCGTGGCAGGCATCCAGATTGAAGATAAATCGGAGCTTGTTGTGGTATTTGCGTTGGCTGCAATACCATTTATTATTTTTCCGATCATTTCAAAGGTACTGATCAGGATCATGAAGACGCCCGGGGACAAGAGGGCGGCTTTTGAAGCGATGCTGATATTTCCAAATCTGGGATTTATGGGCGTGCCTGTAATAAGCGGACTGTATGGTGAAGAAGCGATATTTTACGTGTCAATCTTCATGCTGGTGTTCAATCTCGTGTTTTTTTCATATGGGCTTATTATTTTAAGTAAAAATACTGAGGCGGGAAAGATAAACTTTCGCAGCATGCTGAATCCTGGTGTTGTAGCTTCTCTGTTTTCGATGGTCATCTTCTTTTTTGACATCAGGTTTCCGGTCCCGATAGCTGAAGGCCTTGATATGCTCGGAGGAGCCACGACTCCTCTGGCAATGATCGTTATCGGATCGACCATTGCTGATGTATCGGTCAGGGAAGTATTTACGGAAAAGAGAATCTATATTTTTGCAGTCATCAAGCTGATCATTTATCCGGTAATTGTCTGGCTTCTGGTCAGAAATTTCGTCGAAAACCAGTCGCTGACCGGTATCGCCGTAATCCTTACGGGAATGCCGACTGCTGCCAGCGTGGTGATGGCCTGCAATGAATGCGGATCAGGAGCCAAATTCGTAAGCAAGGGGATTTTCATATCAACACTTGGATCCATGATAACCATACCGCTCCTGACCGCCCTGATCAGCTAAACTTTCAGGCAGGCTCTTTAAGGTTCATTTAAGGATGCTGTTATATACTTAAGGCTGTAAGGCTAATTAAAGTAACTGCATAGTAACTGTTCAGAACCTCTGTCTCGCGAGGTGTTTTTATGCTGATTTTGCATAAAACCCGAGACATTCGTGTGCCAAATTGCTGATTTTGCAATTTGTGTGCCTCATATGTGACTATGAAGGACGTAGTCCTGAATAGTTACACTGCATATATAACAGAAGGATGGAGATAGATAAAATGAGGATTTTACTTGCTGAGGATGAAAAGGAACTGTCGAATGCCCTGGTGGCGATACTGAAACACAACAATTATTCGGTAGATGCAGTCTATGACGGTGCAGACGCCCTGGACTATGGCTTGTCGGAAAATTATGATGTACTGATTCTGGACATTATGATGCCGAAGATGAGCGGTCTGGAAGCACTTGAAAAGCTCAGGAAACAGGGCGTCCAGACGCCGGTACTTATGCTGACGGCAAAAACTGAGATTGAAGACAGGATAGCAGGGCTTGATATGGGGGCAGACGATTACCTGGGCAAACCCTTTGCCATGGGGGAACTGCTGGCAAGGGTCCGTGCCATGACCAGAAGGAAATCCGAATTCACATCTAATCTCATAGAATCGGGAAACATTACGCTCAATAAGGAGAATTTTGAACTTTCCAACGGGAAATCTTCCCTAAGGCTTGGGAACAAGGAATTTCAGATGCTCGAGATGCTGATAAGCAATCCAAAACGCCTGATTTCGACAGAACAGTTTATGGAAAGGATATGGGGATATGATTCCGAAGCGGAAATCAATGTTGTCTGGGTATATATTTCCTATCTGCGCAAGAAGCTTGCCTCCCTGGATGCGAACGTCAAAATCAAGGCAGTTCGAGGCGTGGGGTATACGTTGGAGGAATGTGAATGATTAAAAAACTGCAGCGTAAATTTATCATGATTGCCATGGGATCTCTTGCCATTGTCATGGTGATCCTTGTTGGTTCGATCAATGCCATTAATCTATACCAGATGAACAGCAAGCTAAACGGCGCCATTACGATTCTTTCGGAAAACCAGGGACGTTTCCCGAAATTCGAAAAAGAGATTCCCAGACAGGACGACAAGAGGTTCGGATTCGAGATGGACGAGGAGACGCAGTTTGCCATAAGGTATTTCACTGTCGATATCGATGCGGATGGCGACATCAGCGAGATCGATACAAGCCATATAGCAGCAGTATCTTCCGACGAAGCAGCAGAATATGCAATAAAGGTGCTGGGCGGAAGCCGCGACAGCGGTTATGTCGGAATATACAAATTTGAAATCGTCGATCAGGCTGACGGAGCCATGATCATATTCCTAAACTGCAAGAACGAGATAGAGACGGCAACCCTGTTTCTTCTGAGCTCCGGCGGGGTTGCCATAGCTACTCTTTTCCTTGTGTTCGTACTCGTATCCGTATTTTCCAGGAAGGCAATTAAGCCGATCATAGAAAGCATGGAAAAGCAGAAGCAGTTTATTACAGATGCCGGACATGAAATCAAAACGCCTCTTGCCATCATATCGGCCAATACGGACGTACTTGAGCTTACGGGAGGGGAGAGCGAGTGGATAGCCAGCATCAGGAACCAGGTACTGCGCCTGGATAAGCTTGTAAGAAACCTTCTGATGCTTTCAAAAATGGATGAGGATGAGATTAAAAGGATATTCACCGATTTTGATCTCAGCAGAACAGTGGATGAAACGGCCAGCCCCTTCAGGGCAGTTGCAGAGACCCAGAACAAGAAGTTCATCATGGACATACAGCCGGGGCTCATGTTTCGCGGGGATGAGTCAAGCATCAGCCAGCTTGTATCGACCCTGGTCGACAATGCCATGAAGTATTCGGATGAGGAGGGGGCCATAAAAGTTTCCCTTCATGCTTCAAAAAAAGGCGTACAGCTTGAGGTGTTCAATACTGTAGAGAAAATAGACCCAGAGAACCTCGAGAAGCTTTTTGACAGATTCTACAGGGCTGATTCCTCACGGTCCAGGGATACTGGCGGATACGGGATAGGCCTTTCTATAGCAAGGTCGATCGTGGAGGCGCATCACGGGAAGATTTCGGCAAAGAGCGTGGATGGGAAATCCATATGTTTCACGGTAAAATTATAAAAACAGGACAGCCGGCATATTCCGCCGGCTGTCCTGTTTTTTGATATATAGGAGTGGAGTGTCAAAAGCCACGTAGGGCCGCAAAGTACGCGGCCCAAGTACCAACGTCTTCATAAAGCTGCTCATTGAATCATGTTTTACATCACTGCGTGTCAGGTGGCGAATGTGCAAATTGACGAAGCCGATCGTTACAAGAGGGCTTTTGACCCTGGTATCATAATATAATAAATAAAACTTATAATGCAAAGATTTTTCCGGAAAATTGGTTTAAAATGGTTAATTATAACGAATTAATCTAACAACTAATGAAAGCGTACGGAGGTCAAAAATGAAACAGTTAAAAAAAGCACTAAGCTTTACACTGGCACTGGCATTGGCAATCAGCAGTGTTGCTCCACTCAGTACATCAGCAAACACATCCCTTGCTTCCTGGACACCTGTCGGGAGCAGCAATGCGGCCATTGATGTAACTGATGCCACACAGGGAATTACTATTCCTGATATTGTGCTTGGAACTGCCAGTCTGAGCTTTGAAAAAGAATATCCAAAAGTCGGAGAGGCTTTCCCGGTAATGGTCGGTGATGGCACCCTGACAGATGACGTTACCTATGACTGGACCATAGACGGAAAAACTGTTTCCACTACTGACTCTTACACGCCTATTGCCCAGGATCTTGAAAAAATGCTCACAGTAACTGTCAGCATGAATGGTTTGGAGCTGGGATCAAAATCTGTATTGATCAGCAATGTTATGGTAGTTTATATAGATACTGAAAACAATGCTTCTATTACAAGCAAAGAAACCTATATAAACGGCTCTTTCCAATTACAGGGGAATTCATTCTATAATACCACGAATACTACTCTTTATAATGGAGCAATGGAAATCAGGGGACGTGGAAATTCCACCTGGGGACTGAATAAAAATCCTTATAAAATTAAACTTGAGAAATCTACTGATCTTCTTGGTTTTGGAAAGAGCAAGCATTGGGTGCTTATCGCAAACTACATGGACGAAAGCCATATGAGAAATAAACTTGCCTATGACCTGTCTCAGGACATGGGGATGCCTTCGATGCAGTCAGCATATGTTGAACTGGTGCTAAATGGAGAATATGTAGGCCTTTACCAGCTGTGTGAGCAGGTACGTATTTCAGATACCAGGGTAAATACATTTGACTGGAGCAAGGTTTCAGAATCTGTCGCAAAAAAGATCGTTGCTGCAAACCCAGCTGCCCTGACGACAAATGACCAGACTGCCATCGAAGACCAGATGAATACAGAAATGAGCTGGATGACCTCTAAAACACTGGAATATAAAGGCGTGTCCTACAATGTAGCGGATTATTATAAGGACCTTCCTGATGCAGACGGAGGTTTCCTCATCGAACTGGATGAGTACTGGGACGAAGTTTCAAAATTCAAGACCAGTTCAGGACAGCCCATTCAGATAAGCGAGCCTGAATACCTGGCTACAGATTCTGAAGCCTTTACCAATCTCAGCGATTATATCCAGGATTTTGAAGACGGTGTAAGAGCTTATGATTTTTATTCGCCATCCGTCAACAAGTCCTATACCGAACTCGCTGATATGGATTCTGTCATCAAGACTTGGCTGGTCAACGAGATTTTCTTCAATACAGAAACCTGTAAGAAGAGTTTTTATATGTATAAGGATATTAACAGGCCTTTGTCTTTTGGTCCTGTCTGGGATATGGACTGGTCGGCAAACAGTGATATAAGCTCTTCAGAAACCAACTTCCCGACAAAGTGGATGACGATTGAACGATCTTCGTCTGCCCAGGCTGAATCATGGTATAAGTACATGATCAAAGATCCGTATTTTGCATTAAAAGCGAGAGAAGCGTATCAGGAATTCAGTACACAGATTCAGGATCTGACTGCTCCCGGCAAAGATATGGACCAGCTATACGCATACATCCAGACTGCAGCCAATGCGAATTATGCACTTGGAACCGATGGCGTCAGAAGTACAAAAAAAGACTTCGCAGGACAGGTCTCAACCCTGAGGACATTCCTGACGAAGCGTCTTGCGTGGTTAGATGCCCAGTTTTCCAGCGTCGATACCCTTTATACTTCTCTTCAGGGTTCTGATGAAAATACTCTGGCATCTCAAATATCTTTATCAGCTGACAGCACTGCTTCTGGCACAACAGCCACTGTAACAGTTGACTCCATGAAAGATGCAGCAAAAGCGGCTTTTTATGTAAATGGCAAAAAGGTGTCAACAGAAGCTCTTGCAGCAGATACGGCAACTGCCTCAATTCCTTCAGAAATGCTGATTAACGATACAACTAAGGATAACATTGTAACGGTCTATATCCTTGACTCTTCAGATCAGCCAGTAAAAGCGATTGTTCCTGTGATCAGGACAGTAACCCTGCCTTACGGCGGCTCCTACCAGATTAGTGAAGATGTCAATGTTTATGCAACAGAGTACGAGATTTTTAAAAATGCCGCTGCACCAATCCCTCTTACAGGCAGCCTGACCTTAAACGGAACAGCAAAAGCAGGAAATACACTGACAGCTGTATTAAGTGCCTCAAACATAACAGGCATTCCTGCATACCAGTGGTTTGCTGACAGACAGGAAATTTCCGGGGCTAACGGAAGCACTTACCAGGTTCGTGCAGAAGACCTTGGAAAGACGTTGTATGTGAGCGTAAGCAGTACTATTGAATCTGGTTCCGTAAACAGCGTTTCTACAAATCCGGTAACAGCAGCTGATGTCCAATATGCAGATTTGATTATCCACCAGATCTACGGAGGCGGGAATGCAGGCAGCAACCCTGTTTCACATGATTTTATTGAGATTTATAACCCTTCATTAAGCCCTGTTGATCTGAAAGGTTATAAGATTTCCTATCTTTCAAACCGTGCGGGAAAAGCCGGATCTACAGGCGGGCTGCCTGTCATGCTGGAACTTACAGGAACCATTCCTTCCCATACCTCATTCCTGATCAGATGTAAGGAGGAGACCACCACGACCAGCTTCCGTTATATGGTTTCAGCATTTGACCAGGAATGGAACCAGACCATTGATAACAAGCAGTATTCAATTTCTCTCTTAAAGGGTACACAGTTCATAGACGGGGTGTCGGTAAATGAAGCTCCGGTGGAAGGTCCTGCTCTTGCAGACGGGTTTATAAGCAAACAGTTTACTGCAAGACGAAATGCTTTTTCAGACAAGGACAATAATGTGACAGATTTTGTGGCCATAAGCTATTTAGACATAAGCGACGAGAACCTGGCAGCCAGCCGACCAAGAAGCCTGTCAGACGGTATCTGGGGATTGTCTGATTCTTCACCAGATCCAGGTAATGATGACTCGGAACTGACTGATATAGAGAAATTCATACAGAGGCTTTACAATAAAGTTCTCAGCCGTACAGCCGAACCTGAAGGAATGACATATTATAATGATCTTTTAGTAGGTAATTGATAAATGTTTTTCTCCTTTTGTGTGGATAACTATCCCGTATATAAGGAGAGAAAAAGGGTCATTATTCAGAATAGTTTCTGGATT
>NZ_FMKA01000093.1 GCF_900096945.1 Anaerobium acetethylicum
ATCCTAAATACCCAAGAAATTATAACGTGTTCGGCGGTGTAACACCCATTGCCTTATATAATTCTGACTGTTTCTTTGTAACCTCACCAACTCGCAGTGCGCTGCCCGGATTTTCGTATGCTTCAATGACATCCAGTTCATCTAATAATTCCTGCATCGTATAACTTTTGTACAATCCCTTTTCTGACATCTGCTTTTTTAAGTATGAAAGATAGATCAACGCCACAAACTGAACAAATAATTTTCCTTCAAGCGAACTTTCCGAAGATACTGCTGTACGCCTCAGATTAAGTCTTTCCTTGAGATTGCCGAACGCTTTTTCAACTAAGTCTTTGTTGCGGTAAGTCTCTAATGCCAGGATTGGATCCTTAATCTCATTGCTGATTAGGACAAAAAAACCGTAATCTTTTTCGGCTTTAGCAATCGCATCCTGTTTTGGTGTTACTTTTATACCACGGATAGGTGTTGAAATAATATCAAAATATTTGACATATTGTTTTTCGTGTTCCGGATTACGATTGCCTGAAATCAACTCTGCTTCTAACATGTCAAGCATGGCATTGAAACGGGTTTCATGCTCAAGTGCCTTTTCACCGCTGAAATAGATATGCAGATATATGCGGCGCTTGTCTTTTATGACATCTCCTTTATAGGGTCTTTCCTGCGAATAGTGCCATTCTGTCATTGTCGTATGGCTGTGGAGTTGATAGGTTGAGTTGTAATTCCTGCGAGTACGTATGTTGTCCCTCACCTTATTTAACTCCTGCTGCACAAATTTAAGGGATACTTTTGAGGCCATCAGGAATTTCAAATGATTCTGATACAAGGCGTTGATGTTATCCTCGCTGTAAAAACCTCTGTCCATGACTAGCTTTACCTTGCGAAGACCTAGCCAATCTATATCGGCGAGCAGATTCTTTACTGTCTTGACATCACTGATGTTGCCCGCCAGTTTACGGTAGTAGAACGGCAAACCGGATTCTTCACCAAACAGCAATGCAAGGTTAATCTGGGGAAGTGGGTCATTGTCTTTATTAATGCCATATTTGACCTGCTTTAACGATTCGGAATAAGACGAAATACTTGTCGTATCATAAGCCCAGTATTCGTTCTCCATGCGTCGATTACCCTGCAGGCGGAAAAAGCGTGCTTTTGCTTCTTCCGTAATGGAAGCAAAAAGGTCACTGCTTCGTTGTGAAGAGATGCAACCGCCATAAGGGTGGTAATGCGTTCTATCCCACTTTGGGAATCGGATCAGCGAGTTACGGTCTTCTAGTATCAAAAAGTATGCAACGGACAGAATCTGCTTATGATTTTCAGGGAAGCAGGTTTTCAAATCATCTGTAATACCAAGGGACTCACCGATGGCATCAAACAGATATGTTGCTCCGTAGTAGCTATGCTTAATATTTGTCGAAGGTACCGGCCCCTGTTTGGCTGGTTGCGATGCCATCGTAGCAGTTAATCGCTTGGAAGGAATCAAATTCCCATTTTCATCTAACTTGCCGATACATATACGCTTGCTGCGTGATTGTTTCTTATCTTTATCCCAATAGTTGGTTGACTCATAAACATATGTAATGCCATTTTTCTTGTTTGGTACATAAATTAAACCCATAATACACCTCCGATACACGTTATAATTATAACGTGTTTTGCGGATGATTTCAACAAAAAATATCAAATAATACAGTAAAATCAGTGCTTATAAGGTTTCCACGTTATAATTCTCACGGGAATGTAGG
>NZ_FMKA01000060.1 GCF_900096945.1 Anaerobium acetethylicum
TTTCCGTATATGCCGATGCTACTCGGTCATATTTTACTGTTTTTTAGGTCGTGTCTCTCGACACTGTTCTTTGATTGGCCGGATACTAAGTCCAGGCCGATCATGAAATCTCTTTTCCAGACTTTGTCTGGTTTTGAATTTTCAAGGTTGTTTCACTGTTCAGTTATCAATGTTCTGTGTTGTCGTTTTCGTGTTGCTCACTCAAGCGACTTAGTCAGTTTACCATGTCTGCTTTTGTTTGTCAACAAGTTTTTTTATTTTTTTATTTTTTATATATTTTTTAAAAAAATTCGACAATTTGTGCTGCAAGGCTTATTTCTAGGCGTTTCAGCGACAAGGACTATCTTAACAGACGGGGGATGATATGTCAACACTTTGAAAAAAGAAAGTTTTTACAGCTTTTATGCATAAATTGTGTATTTTTTCACAACATTTTATACAATTGTTTCCGTCCGCTGTTTGCAGCCGTATCTATGTCAGTCATATAAAATAGTTCATTCATACATATTCCTGCTACTCACCCGAAACCCAACTGTCAGCTGCTTATTTTCAGCCTGCTGCATCTCGGCGGCATTTTCTACCCTTTCCAACAGGGCAGCTAAAACAGCCGCCCTCTCAAAGTTCTTTCCTATAAGCAAGAATACCCTATCTGTTAAAACGAAAGAGTACCTATGTCCCTTATCCCACTGACCCCCAGGATCTTAATACCCTTGATTGATTTTAACGCAGCCGCAGATGCTTCTGGAAGAATACAGGTCGTAAACCCAAGTTTTTTAGCTTCCAGTACCCTTTGCTCTGCCATGCTCACAGCACGGACTTCACCACTGAGCCCTACCTCCCCGAATGCAATTGTCTTTTCATCGATCGGCCTCTCTTTATAGCTCGACACAATTGCCATTACGATTGCCAGGTCTATTGCCGGTTCAGTCATTTTTATTCCTCCAGCAATATTTATGTATGCATCGCTGTTTGATAACTGCAGACCCATACGTTTTTCTATGACTGCCATCAGAAGATTCACCCTGTTAAAATCAGTTCCTACCGCTGTTCTTCTCGGGATCCCAAAACTGCTATGGCAGACCAGAGCCTGAACCTCAACAAGTATAGGTCTTGTTCCCTCCAACGAACAGGCCACAATCGATCCCGAAGCCCCTTCTGGTTTTCCATTTAGCATAAATTCCGAAGGATTTGCCACCTCCTCGAGGCCTTTATCCCTCATTTCGAAAACACCAATTTCATTCGTCGACCCGAAACGGTTCTTGACACCTCTTAAAATCCTGTATGCAGCATGTCTGTCCCCTTCAAAGTAAAGCACCGTATCAACCATATGTTCCAGAACTCTTGGGCCAGCCACCACGCCCTCTTTTGTTACGTGGCCGACAATAAATATGGCAATACCAAGGCCTTTTGCAATCTGCATAAGGATTCCTGTTGATTCCCTTACCTGAGATACGCTTCCCGGGGCAGATGATACCGTTTCTTTGTACATGGTCTGTATAGAATCAATCACAACAATATCAGGTTTGGTCTTGTTTATTACATCTTCTATTGTATCAAGATTGGTCTCACACAATAGCAGAAGATCTCCGGAAAATTCCCCGATTCTTTTTGCACGGAGTTTTATCTGTTTCAGGGATTCCTCACCAGAAATATAAAGCACCGATTTCTTCTTATCTGTCAGCCTCTTGCATACCTGAAGAAGAAGAGTCGATTTTCCTATCCCCGGATCACCGCCAACCAGAATCAGAGATCCTGGAACAACGCCGCCCCCCAGAACCCGGTCCAATTCTCCGATCTCAGTCAGAATTCTCTCATCGTCATTCGTTTCTATATCACTTATCCTTGTCGGCTCGGACGCTACTGACATTCTTCCTGGCATGTTCTTTTTTCCTGCCGTTTTCGGCGCTTTCGGTTCCTCCACAAAAGTATTCCATTCTCTGCATCCCGGACACTGCCCAAGCCATTTTGCCGATTCAAAACCGCAGCTTTGGCAGAAAAAAATCATATCTTTACCTTTAGCCATGTGTATTCTCCCTTTTTTTATACTCAGCTTATACGTCTTCTTCTATTTCTTGCTTCATTTCTTACTTCTATTTCTTGTTTCTATTTTTGTTTCCATATCATTCCTATACATCTTACTTATATGTCTTACTTACATGACTTACTTACATGACTTACTTCTATGACTTACTTCTATGACTTACTTCTATATTCATTCTTACATATCTCTCTCATATATCTTTTTACATCCTTTTTATATTTTTTTATATCTTTTTTATATCTTTTTCTTGTATATTTCTCTTAGATAGCCCGCTTACATATTCTGCACATATGCCCTTTTTATTATAGATACGGAATAGCTGTCCGAATTTTTACCTGAGGCCGATTATTCTATAAAGCATTTGCCGATCTGCTGTTAACAACAGCTAACCATCGGTTGTATCAAATATACTATGTTCGACATACCATTTTCTACAGCCATCACTGCTTGTACTTTTATCGAACATACGTTCATTATGCCATATCAGCCTGTTTTTGTCTATATGCAAATTGATACTCTTTCTTTATATCATAGGAGCAAACACAGGCTCATGCAATGCCTTTCCCTTCTAATCCCGGTGATTATAATATCTCCGGCCATTGCCCTAAGCCCTTTGGGATACCGCCATCTTTTCATATAGTAAAAAACGCAAAAAAAATACATGTCGGAAGCAGAATCACCCCAGCCATGTATTTCACTTTATTCCCGGATTTGAAGGCGTTGTTCTATAAAAACAGGACAACGCCCCAAAACCATCCGGATTGTCTATTCATTATTTTATTTATTCCCTATCATAACCTGCATTCTTATATTCAGGTTTCCTCCGGCTGCATTACAGCTCTGCGGAACTTCCCGGCAATCCCTCGACCAAAAGCCTCAATTATCTAAGGTGAAATTACAGTGTTGCAATCTTTACATGTACTTCTTTTGAAATCCCAAGTTCAACGCTTAACATCAGCTTCCCGCTCATATTAGTCTTCACCTGGCCGACATTCGAATCGTTGATGAAAATCCTGTATTCGGTGTCGTCTTTCAATTCCAGCGTTATCTGAGCATCTTCTGTTCCTTCTACAAAGAAATCAACGCCAGTTGCAGTTGCCATAAAATTGGTAACAGCTGTTCCCGGAACTGACTCGTAAACGAACATCCCGTTTTTCTCCAGTTTTGTAATCTCTTTGAATGTTTTTACCTTATATAAATCACCGTTATGTTCAAAATCCTGCACCTTTGATTTGGTATTTAATAAATAATTTCCGAAACTGATCGTTCCATCTTCTTCAGTGCGTATTAACTCTTCAACTACTGCCATTCTATTTACCCTCCTAATTTTGACAACATTCTGTTTCATGCGAAACCATTACATAACATTTGACTTATATCTACGATCGCAACTATTCAGTCATTCCGGCCAATCTTTACCTGCTGTCAATGCAACTGTGTCTTTATCCATTTATTATATAGTATATAACTGATTTTTGCTAGTCATTTATCCGGTCCTTCACAGAAAATTTCAGCTCCTTGTTTCGAACTCCAAGGGTAACCTCGTCTCCGGATTGTATATTGCCGTTCAGGATTTCCTCCGCTATTTTATCCTCGATTTTGCTCTGGATTGCGCGCCTTAAAGGCCTTGCTCCGTATTTCGGGTCGTATCCCTCCTCGAAGATATAGTTCTTTACAGAGTCTCTGATATTGAGGGTGATGTTCATCTGTGCCTTACATCGTGTTTCCAATTCCTTAAGCATAATAGTAACGATTTTCTTGATATGCTCCTTGCCAAGTGAATGGAATACCATTACCTCATCGATACGATTCAGGAATTCCGGCTTCAGCATCCTTTTCACTTCATCCATTACATTCTTCTTCATCGACTCGTAATTGCTTTTCTCATCGTCAACTGCCGCAAATCCTAATTTCTTCGGTTCTACTATAGCCTGCGCCCCGATATTTGAAGTCATGATGATAACCGTATTTTTGAAATTGATCTTTCTTCCCTGGGCGTCTGTAATATGGCCGTCGTCCAGAACCTGAAGAAGGATGTTGAACACATCCGGATGTGCCTTCTCGATTTCATCAAAGAGAACAACCGAATACGGGTGACGTCTTATATTTTCGCTGAGCTGTCCGCCTTCATCGTATCCCACGTATCCCGGAGGTGACCCGATCATCTTGGAAACGCTGTGTTTCTCCATATACTCAGACATATCAACACGGATCAGGGCCTGCTCCGTACCGAACATGGCTTCCGCAAGTGCTTTTGACAGCTCGGTTTTTCCCACGCCTGTCGGTCCCAGGAAAAGGAATGATCCGATCGGACGATTAGGGCTCTTAAGGCCGACCCTGCCCCGCTTGATTGCCCTTGCAACTGCAAGTACCGGCTCTTCCTGTCCAATTACACGTTTATGAAGAATTGTCTCCAGTTTCCTGAGCCTTTCCGTCTCTCCTTCTGCAAGCTTGCTCACCGGTATCTTGGTCCAGTTGGACACGACGTCTGCAATGCTGTTCTCATCGACTATCGTATCTTTGAGAACCGCATCCCTTTCGAATTTTATCTTAAGTTTCTCTAATTTTTTAACTTTCTGCTGCTGCTCTTTTTTAAGGGCTGCCGCTTCATCATATGCTTCATTTTTGATGGCGTCTTCCTTTGACAATTCCAGGCTGTTTATCTCTTCTTCCAGCTTCTTGATGCTGTCCGGCACTTTGTAGCTTCCAAGGCGTACTTTTGCCGAAGCTTCATCAATCAGATCGATTGCCTTATCCGGCAGAAATCTGTCGCTAATATACCGTGCCGACATCGTAACTGCCGCCGCAAGCGCATCATCTGTTATCTTCACGCGGTGATGGGTTTCATATGTTGCCCTGAGACCTTTCAAAATCTCGATGGCTTCAGCTTCCGTCGGCTCCTCGACAATCACCGGCTGGAACCTTCTTTCCAGTGCCGCATCTTTCTCGATATATTTTCTGTATTCTTCAATTGTTGTTGCGCCGATCAGCTGGATTTCCCCTCTGGCAAGAGACGGTTTTAAAATATTCGAAGCATCAATCGCTCCTTCCGCGCCGCCTGCGCCAATAATCGTGTGCAGCTCATCGATAAAAAGAAGTATATTTCCCGCTTCTGTGACTTCCTTCAGCACTTTTTTAATTCTCTCTTCAAATTCGCCGCGGTACTTTGATCCTGCCACGATTCCGGACAGATCGAGAGTCACAACTCTTTTATTTTTCACTGTTTCAGGAACGCTTCCCATCACGATTCTGTTTGCGAGCCCTTCCGCGATGGCCGTCTTGCCAACTCCCGGCTCGCCGATCAGACATGGATTATTCTTTGTCCTTCTGCTCAAAATCTGGATCACCCTGGAAATTTCATTTTCTCGGCCTATGACCACATCCAGTTTGTTGTTTTTAGCCAGTTCAGTGAGATCGCGGCTGTACTGGTTCAATGTCGGCGTCATTTCATCCGCCTGCTTTTTGACAGGCTTTCCATTCTGAAACTCTTCCTTATAGCGGTTTCCATCCTCGCCGATTGCAACCAGAGTCTCGACATAAAGTTTCTGTATATTGACATCCAAAGTAGTCAGAAGGCGCGCTGCGATACAGTCCGTGTCCTTGATGATCGCCATCAGTATATGCTCTGTACCTATTTTCTGCGCCTTGAAGTGGGCAGCTTCCTTTGCACTTTCCTCAAGGATCTTTTCCGTCCTTGGCGTATAGCCTTCCTTTTCAGATATTTTCAAGGATCCGGCAGGGGCAATAAGCTGGTTGATCAATTCAATCAGCGCCTTTTCCTCTATGCCGCCGTTGCTTAAAACTGCCGCCGCAACCCCTGTCTTTTCCCTTATAAGGCCAATCAGCAGATGCTCCGTTCCTATATAGCTGTGTTTCAGTTCTTTCGCTGCTGCTCTGGCCATTTCCAATGCTTTGACAGCTTTTTCCGTATATTGGTTATACATATTATTTCCCTCCTGATTCCGTAAAATACGGGAATGTTGTAAAAAAATCCTGCCCGGAATATATCCCGCGGCGTCAATTTATCTTTTCCTGTTTACCTGGGATCTTGTCCAAATTCACTGAATATCTCATCAACCATCCTGTGTACTTCCTGGCAGCTGATGTTCTTGCACCTTCCTTTTGCCAGAAGAACCGACATGTCCTTCCGCATTTCCAGGAGCGCCTCTTCCTTTCCGTTTTCCAACGAAATGATAGCACCTTTCCGCCTGTCCAGTTTTAAAAAACCCTCGTGTTTCAAAACAAGGTATGCCTTATTGACAGTATGCATGTTGATACCGATATTTTCTGCCAGCTGCCTCACCGAAGGAAGTGCATCACCTTCCTGGATCTGGGAAGTCGCTATTCCGACTATAATCTGATTTCTCAACTGGATATAGATTGCTTCTTCGCTGTTGAAGTCAATATCTATTTTTATAACCATAAAATCACCTTCTGTTCCTGTCAGAATATTTATCTGATGACTGCAGTCTGAATCCGCCGCCGGAACGGCAGTGGAAGACCGTACAACTGTTATACTCATGTTATAACACATGGTTTTATATGTCAATCCCCAAAGTATCCGGCTACTTTTGGCTAATCCAACTCTGCTCACTTCACGAAGCATTCATCTTGCGAAACTCTCGCGCTGACACGCAGTCGCTTCTGCGACATTTTCTTCTTGCGCGTCATGCGCCTCCTCGCGGAGCGTTTTTGATATATAGGAAATTCGAGGAATTTTCTATATAGGTTAAAGTGTCAAAAGCCCATCGTAAACCTCGGCTTCGTCAATTTGCACAATCCCCAACTGTAGCACAGTCATACAAAACATGAATTGATGAGCAGCTTTATGAAGACGTTGGCACTTAGGCCGCGTATTTTGCGGCCTTACGTACCACTACGTCTTCATCTAAGCGAGAGCGCGCTGCGAATCAACATGTTTTGTATGACGTCCTCATTGCAAAACCTTGTGTAAATTGACGAATACCATTTTGTAAATGGGCTTTTGACACTCCACTCTTATATATCAAAAAGATTCCGGCAGCCTTTCGCCGCCGGAATCCCCTTCTGTTTAAAAAATATTCAGTTCAACCTTAATTGTCTTCATCGAGATCTACAAATTCAAAACTGAAATCATCATCTTCATTCTGAACATTTTTATTCTTTGCCGCTTTTTTATGCATGATGCTGCCTTTAATTTTATCTTTAAATCCCATGCTCTTCTCTGTCTTTGAAGTTTCCTCTTTTGCGTATTCCTCCACAGACATATTTCTCACAGGTTCTTCACTTACAGGTTCTTCACTTACAAACTTTTCGCTTGAAGCTGCTTCACTTGCAGACCTTTCCATTGCCGGTTCCTCAATCAACGGTTCATCCTTTGCTATTTCCTCAACGATGAATTTGTTCAAAGCCGCTTCAATGTCAGGCATTCCGCCTTTTTTATAGGCTTCCTCAAGCTCTTCACCCGAATCAATATCTGCATCAGCATCCGTAAAAATTTCGGTCTGCCCTTCAAGTTCATCCGTTTCTTCAGCAAACATGTTTTCCTGCTGGTCTTCGTTCAGCTCTTCCTCAAATCGATCCTCAGGAAATTCACTGTTTTCGTCATCTGCTTCCAGGTCAGCCTTGAAGAAATCGCTATCTTCGTCTTCGCTATCCTCATCAGGATTCTCCATCTCATCAAGAGCCCCATAGGCCTCTAATTCGATTTTTTCCGATTCTTCCTCTTGCTCTTCTTGCTCAGGATTCTCATAATCATCCTTCATGCCTTTCATCTTGATCAGAAGATTGACATTTGCAAGAAACAGTAAAAATGCAACGATTGCCAGGACTGAGAATCCCTTCAGACGCATATTGACCTCGTCGGCATATTTATTATTCAGTTCGCCCAGCTGCTTTTCTAAAATTTTCGTATCCTCAGGCACAGATACCTCTTCACTGGCAGCTTCTTCTGACGCAGAAACGATAAATCTCTGGAATGTTCCCTCCGCAGAGTCATACATGTAAAATCCTTTTTCGCCTTCCGCATTCATTGCATAAACGAGAAAGAAGTCCTTTTTCTCTTCTGCATCCGTCTGCCATGCCTTGACAGTCTTTTCGCCAAGCTTGACCGTTGTCTCGGTATAGCCTTCCGGAATTGCAACCGAAGTTCCCGGAGAGAGGATGTAATAGCTGTTGGCTGTTCCTGTGGCCTTTACAAATTCACTAAATTCATTAGTTTCTGGATTATATACGTAGAAAGCTCCGTTTTCATCATTCTCGTCAACCAGATATACCAACACCAAATCTCCCACAGTGCTCTTGACCGCTGAAATTTCCTGGCCACTGTATGTCGCTGTTGTTTTTTCAAATCCTTCAGGTATCCTGCTGTCCGAAAATTCATTGTATACATGGAAAAGCTGGGTGCCGAATGCAACCTCAAGAACCTCCTCGGTTACAGCGGGCTCTTCTGTTTCTTCTTCAGTCTTCTCCGGTTCTTTCACTTCCTCTGTTTCTTCTTTCGCAGGAGCGGCAGCTTCTCTTGTGACGACAACTGTATAGGTTGCTGTCGCACCGTTTTCCGCAGTTACCACTACTTTGACAGTATTCGCGCCTACCGCCAGATTGGTATTTCCGCTCACCGATGTGACTTTTGCTGTACTGTCAGTAGGAGTTGCCGATACCGTGATTTTTGTGGCGCTGTTTGGTACCGTTGCACTGTATTTCAATGTAGCCCCCGAAAAAGCAGGAGATAATGTACCTGGATTGATCTGTAGGGATTTCAGGCTGTTGTTAGCCGATGCTGTTTTTGGTGCGGCTACCGTTACGGTTGTAGATGAAGCCGAGACAGACATCGCATCGCTTTCACCTTCAACAGGATTTAATCTGTATACTTCGCGAGGAACAACAGATATTTTTACAGTCCCTGCCTCTTTTGCTTCAAAAGTATATGTATATGTTCCTATTGCCGAAGTTATTTCAGTATCAGTAATTATAATCTTATTTCCGCTTGCATTACTCAAAACCGGAGAATACCCTGACAATTCCATTTGTACATATCCGATTGCTTCTGATCCACCATTTATTTTTACAGAAATTGTAACCGTATCACCAACTTTATATTCCCCACCACCTGATACTGTTATTGTAGCAGCAGACGCATTTACTTGACTCATATTAAAAGCAAACACTAATACAAAGAACGCCATTACACTAATAATTTTTTTTATTGTATTCATAACTACACCTTTCTACTGCACTATTTTTTTAATATCTAAAACATGTCTTTTAATATATAACAAATCCAAACCATTTATTATACCATCGTTTGATTTATTGGTATCCGCTGCATTTACATAAATCCCACTTAATGCTTTTATATTCAAAGTGTGTCGTTTAATATATAGCAAATCCAGGCTATCAATATTGCCGTCCCCTGTCACATCGCCATAAATTACAACCGGATATTCTTTTACCAAAACATTATCTTTGTATATCTGAACACTATCGCCTGTCATAATCTTACCAGTTTTAATAGCATTACTTGAATCTGTAACCTTTACATTATATCCCGCAACCTTAATATTCAAAATTAGTTGTTCGCTTGAAGTGCCCGGCTCAATTCCACTGATAAATTCATCAATTTTATAATTACTTTCAATCACAAAATTATCTGCTGTATCATCTTCACCGTCCGGATCATTCTCACCCTCAGCTCCTGGATTTATTTCTTCAACTGTTCTGATTATTGTAATTGTATAATTTCTAACATCTCCATTTTCAGCCGTACATTGAATATCAATTTTATTCTCTCCCGGTTGAAGTTCTTTTACCCCTACACCTTTAATACTCGCTCCACTAGTAGCTACTGCTGTTGCACCAATCTGAACAGAATTCACATCACTAGGTACAATCAATGAATAATCCTCTGTGAATTTTTCAAAATACGGAGTTAATGAATATCCATCTACCACTAAGGAAGCTAATACATTGTTAGGACTTCCATCTTTTGTTGGTTTTTCTGCTGCAATATCTGGCATATTTTTATATACAGGAATAATAAATGTTATAGCTGATGCATTAAAATCAGTATAAGCTTTTTTCATTTTAGTAGATTCTGAAGTTGGTGCCTGTATATTCGTCATATATTGATGCCTATAGAGACCATACCCTCCAGAATAAACCACATTAAACTTTTGGTAATAAAGGGTGTTTTGTCCTTTGTAAATATAGTTGTTACCAACAAATTTCGCTCCACCTTTAATCGATAACTCAGGGCTCGTCCATCCTTCTTTCTTCGCTCGAATCAAACCATTGACAAGAGCTCCACTTCCGTCGGCATTAGGTGTTGATCCAATATTAAAGAAATTATAGAATCCTTCATACCCTGAATATGTGCCACTACTGCTTCCACTTCCATTATATCCGACTTCCTGTAATGATCTTGACGCCAGATGATAAGGACTAATGTTATTATCAAAACCAGCTTCATAAAAAATCCGATAATAATTATCCGTAGCCATAAAAGATCCCGATAAAATATTAGCAATCCCCGTTTTGTTTTGAGTATTCGCAAAACTTAATGATTCAAACTGAAGTATTGAACTTCCATCTACTAAAAAATTTCTAGGATCCATAAAATATTTGACAATTCCTTCTGAAGCAGCTACCCAGTTCGAGGTATCCATCCCGATCCATTTTCCCGTATCCCAATTATATGCTCCATCTTGTGTTGATTTCCACGATGATGGGCTTGATGATGACACAAGATTTGTTCCAAGCTTACTTTCCTCATTAATTACTGTATTCCAGTCCAGCCCTGTATTTTGCGCCCTGAACACCCAGTTCGGGTGTTTCGCATGCAGGTCCCTGAGATAGACCCGATAGCTTTCAGGGAATCCCTGCGCATTCAGATATGCTTCGAAATCGGCATCGGTCGACGGATCGCCTGAAACAGGAGTAATCAGAATATAGTCCGATCTCATCCAGCCAGTAATCGTGCCGGTTACAGAATTGTACTTGATGTTATACCACTTGTATCCATCTGAAGCTGTCGTCTCGTCTATAACTGTTACAGCCTGCCCGAAGGGAGCTGCTGCCACCTTCTCAAAAGTGGTTCCCGCCCCGGATCTGACATTCACTGCTCCTCCGGAAATCGACGTCACCGTGCCGCTTTGTTCCGTGTACGCCTCACTTACGGTATTGAATATATATATGCCTGCGCTTAGAATGCCCACAAATGCTGCCACCACAAAAATGTGTTTCAATTTTGTCCTGATTACTGTTTTCATAGAAGTCCCCTCTCCTGTTTTTGCTAAATCAAACTGCAAAATCTCCGTATTGTTTCTGTCAAACTAGTGCACTGACACGTTGACATCTTGACAAATGTCTTGTCTTAGTTTCCATCTGCGGCGTTGTTGTCAATCAGCGTAGCCACCGCTACGCCTCATTCCTCCGCCTTGCAGAATGAAAACTAATTCAGCGTCATTAGCTTAAGTGTCAATGTGTCAGCACACTAACTTATATCTTGATGTATCAGTCTCTCCTACCTATTTCGGCATAAAGGGACTGTCCCTGAACGTTTACAATTACTTTGCCATCTTTAGGCATGTTTACTTCATTATAGGTAAGTGATTCAAAACTCGGCGTCGTATTCAGGAGTGCCATTTTATGCTATGCTGATGGCATCACTTTTTGAAGCTCCTTTTATGCTTTTGCTG
>NZ_FMKA01000094.1 GCF_900096945.1 Anaerobium acetethylicum
TAGGCGTTTGATAAACGCCGCAACCCATTGATTTTACTGGGTTTTATTGCTTCATTTATATAAATTTTCTCTCCGCAAGTGGTAAAATAGAGGTAACAACACCAATCCATTTTCCAAATGCGAAGGAGAAAATTTATGGCTACTAAATATCATCAGATTTCTTTAACTGAAACTTTTTCAGACTGCCAAAACATGTTCATCGATGAATCGCCTTCCTTTTTTCAAATTCTTTCGGATCATTTTGACCTTTCTGATTTCATTCCGTTTGAATTTCAATCGGCTTTTTATCTTTCCGTAGGACGCAATCGCATTTATCCACTGCATGGATTTCTTTCAGCCTTTATTCTTCAAAAGATTTTTTCCATTCCGACCGATTCCCTGCTTCTTCTGTTTCTAAATATCTGCGAGGAGCTAAGAGTTTTCTGCGGATTTTCCAAAGTGCCGGATGCCTCCCTGATGTCCAGATTCAAACATGACTTTGAGCCTTACATTGAACTTATGTTTCAACAGATGGTCGATTATACCGAACCCATCTGTCAGCTGATAGATTCTTCTCTGGCTCAGATGCTTACTTTTGACACCTCTGGAATCGAACTTTATGTCACTGAGAATAATCCCAAGACACTGAATGCCCTGATCAAGAAGTTGAAAGCCTTTTATAAAGACAAACCTGATGTCGATCCTTACAAGATGGCTTATGGCCTCATGCCTTCACAGGCTGCAGCCTCTTCAGATGCAAAGCAGATGTACATTAACGGGCACTTTTGCTATGCCGACAAGTTCGCTATTCTTACGAATGGTCTTGGCATTGTCCGTCATATCGCTTTTCTTGATGATGCCGATTTTAAATCTTCGCACCCGGAACTGGTTGTAGAGAAAAAAAGTGATTCTCCTGACGAAGATAAATCTGTGGGAGATGCTTCCTCTTTAGTCCCTGTTCTTTCCGATTTTTTCGGCCTTCACCCGGATTTTCATCCGGATATTTTTCTTGGCGATTCTTCTTTTGACTCTGCAGAACTTTATGGTTCCCTATTCAAGGATTTCCATTTCTCTAAGGCACTGATTCCATACAATCCTCGGAATGAAGGTTCTTTAAAGAAAGTCGGGTACAATGAATATGGGTATCCTACCTGTCCAAACGATTCCTCTCTTGCTATGAAATATCATGGAATCACAAATGAGAAGGGTCGTGCAGACCGAATCAAATGGGGATGCCCAATGATGTCGTACCATAAGGGCTGGATCTGTAACTGCCAAAATCCCTGTAGTACAGCTTCAAGAGGCAGAACAACTTATACTTATGAAAACATGGATTTACGTATGTTTCCCGGCATTCAGCGAGATTCAGAAGAATGGAATGGCACTTACAAAATCAGAACTATTGTTGAACGTGCCATCAATCATTTCAAAATCAATATGTGCATCGCTGGAAGAAAAACAAGGAATCATACCACCACAAAAGCAGATGTATTTCTGGCAGGCATTGCCAGCCAGCTGACAGTCATCGTCGCCCATGACATGAATTGTCCACAATACATTCGAAGTCTGAAACCATTAGTTGCCTGAAAAAATATTCAATTGTCATAATTCTTATTTAGGCTTATTAAAATACGTCTAAAATCCGATGTTCTGTGGCAATCCAGAAACTATTCTGAATAATGACCCTTTTTCTCTCCTTATATACGGGATAGTTATCCACACAAAAGGAGAAAAACATTTATCAATTACCTA
>NZ_FMKA01000095.1 GCF_900096945.1 Anaerobium acetethylicum
GGTGAAATGAAAAAGTAAATTCCACTTTGAAAAAGTAAATTCTACTGATAGACTGTTGTTTTGATGATAGAAAAAAATATTTGCTTTTTTACTACCATTTTTCGGTGTGATTGTTATAATTAAAGGTACAAAATCGTATGTTCACTTGATTTTTGGGCATAGCTTACCGTGAGTGAAAAATAGCCGCTTTTTAGAAAAGGTAAATTCCACCCTTGGTTTTATTGAATGCTATACTTATCAATCAAGTGATGCCGGTTTGGTAGTGTTATTTCAGGAGATCTGGGTGCAGTGTTATCTTATTTGGTGGGATGAGTTCTGCACCCAGTTTTTCTAATATCTCAATCCCGTGGAATGTGCCAAACATTTCATAAGGAGTCAAATCACCAAGCTTCTTTCTGCCATAAGAGTTGATGTGGTTCATCATAAGGTCTACTTTCTCCTGGGTCAGGTTATCAAGGGAGGTTCCTTTCGGAATGATTCTTCTGATAAATTCGTGGTTGTTTTCAGCTGCACCTTTCTGATAAGAGGCTAAAGGATCGCAGTAGAATAGAATGGTGCGACGGTTGCCTTCTCTATCAAATTCAATAGCCGTAGGATTAGAAAATTCACTTCCATTATCGCCCAAGCAAAGAGGAAAAAGCCGTATAAAGGAATCAGGACAGAGCTCCCAGTAGAGTTTTTCAAAGATGTCTATAACTGACTGCGAAGTATTGCTGTTCCGAAGATAAGCGAGCATAAATTGTGATTCCACGAAGTGTATGGTCAGCAGTACCTTGCCGCCTTTTGTTCCCTCAACAGAGTCGATTTCTACAATAGGCGTATCTGAATGTTCGAGCATATAGATTTTGAAATCAGCATATGTACGGCCGATGCGGCAGGCTTTATCCACCTTAAAGGAATCATGCCGGCTTTTTCGATGACGATACCTGACTTTTCTCGGAAGATCAATATTGCGAACGGATAGGACACCCGACTCGATGTAGTTATAGATGCTTTTTTCGCTGAGCATGATTTCGTCCTGGTTATGAGTGCAGATATGGTGTATGGACTGCCCTTTTCGTACAAGCGGAGTCAGAAATATATCCAGCCTTGTAACTTCTAACTCGGTAATTGTAATGCCTGTGCGGCATTCAGAGCGGATTGCTTCATATTCCTGCTGGGCATACCGCGCATCATAAAGGTGCTTTTCTAATGTGCATGCACTTCGCTTTTGGCATCCGTTGCATACATACGGCGGCTTCTTTAATAACTCGCAGTATCGCTTTTCATAATCCTTACAGTGCAGGTGACATCCGGAACAATTCTTGCAGAATAGTACCTGGCATTTAGCACTGTTACAGAGATTTGTATGGGAGCAGCTGCCTTTATGAAGACAGTCATTAAATGCATGTCCAAAAGCGCCGCTTTTCCGAAACAGGATGTGGCTTTTTATTTCCTTCGAAATTGTAGTGCAGTCCTTTGCAAGGATTCTGCTGATTGCCTTAAAGGACTCTTGTTTTGACAGGGCCTGCTGAATCTGTAATCGTTCATCCAAAGATAAATGTTTATTCTTAGCCATAGTGGTATCCTCCATATATACCGGCATCCTAGGATAAGGTTAAGATAATGATAGCATAAGAAAAGCTTGTAAGACTAAATTCCACACAAGAGATTGCAAGATTAAATTCCATACCTTGTATAAAAGGGGTGGAATTTAAAAATTCAATTTAGG
>NZ_FMKA01000096.1 GCF_900096945.1 Anaerobium acetethylicum
GTAAGTGATTCAAAACTCGGCGTCGTATTCAGGAGTGCCATTTTATGCTATGCTGATGGCATCACTTTTTGAAGCTCCTTTTATGCTTTTGCTGAAGCCTGCAGTGATCCGGAATATCCGGTGACCAGGGCAGGTATCGATCTAGTATTTCAGGATTCTGTAGGTAATCGTTGTTTGGCAACTCTTCTAAAAGATACTTCAGATATTCATACGCATCCAGCCCATTAGCCTTAGCAGTTTCAACAAGCGTATAGAGGACGGCATTTGCAGTGGCTCCCTTGGGAGTATCTGCGAACAGCCAGGCCCTTCTGGCAGTGGCAAATGGTTTGATATTTGCTTCGCATAAATTATTGGAGAGCGGTATCCTTCCGTCCTCCAGAAAGGTCTCCAGATATTTTTTCTGATTTGTGGAGTAAGTCAGGGCTTTCGTCAACAACTCATTTGTTGTATGCAGGGCCGATGTTTCTTCAACCCACGACCAAAAGGCATCAAGAACCGGTCTTGACGCTTCCTGACGCTTTTTCTTTTTTTCTTCAAAAGACAGATTTTCGATTTCTTTTTCTATTTTAAAAAGCAGATCAATATATGCCCTGCCTTCAGCTCCTTTTGAACCTTTAATTTCCCTGCCTCTGCTGTCTAACGGAATACTTTCTATATAATAACGACGACAATGGGCAAAGCAGAGGCAGCGGTGATAGTCTCCGGCCTTATTATACCCGGCATACGCATCTGTAATTAAATAACCGGTATATTCTCCAATCAGACTTCTTGCCATTTCAGTACTTCTTGAGCTGGAGTAATGAAAATATGCCGCCTGTACCGGTTCGCTGGCTGCACTCCGCATAACCCACATAAAAGAATCGCTGCTGGCTTTTCTTCCTTCTTCCTTATTACACTGAATTCTGGTTTCATCCATATGCAATACTTCACATTCCAGAAGCTGTCTGTGTATCCGGTCATAAATCGGAGTCAGCCATTCCTGGCTGCAGCGGATGACCCAGTGTGCCATTTCTGCTCTTGGCAGTACCAGTCCTAATCGGAACCAGTCTTTTTCCTGTCGGTTCAGAGGAAGACCCATAACAAACTTCTGGTACATGATCTGCGCAACAAGGGATGGGGTGGAAATAGAATGGGGCAGAACAGGAGAAGGAATCGCTGCTTTTACAAAGACCGGTGTTTTATTCTGGCTGTTCTTCCCACCGCAGTCCTCGCATTTTGCAACCTGACGTACAATCTGTTTTACTTTCAGCTTTGCTGGAATATATTCCACTTCCGTTCGGATGATTTCTTTTCCAATGACCTTTAAGTTCCCTCCACATTTCGGACAAGAATCCTGCGGATTGATGACATATTCTTCGATATCTTTTGGAAGAGAGGAAAGCATTTCTTCCCGGACACCCGGTTTACGAGGAGACTTTGTGTGACTCTTGACTGTTATCTTTTCCTGTTCTTTGAAGAGCTCCTGTGCCAGCTCCTGTACAGAATCAAACAGATTCATCTGGCCGTCCATCTGACTCTTTTCAGAAGAAGAACCAAAGATCTTTTTTTTGGCATGAAGCAGCGCCTGTATCATGTTATCTATCTGGATACGCTGTTTTTCGATCAGTTTAGACTGTTTTTCAATCAACAG